>NZ_JAMZAS010000009.1:0-169527 GCF_024181935.1 Vibrio sp. Y51_MX_L26 | reverse complement strand
GGGTGTGTAAGCGTTGTGAGGCGTTGAGCTAACCTGTACTAATTGCCCGTGAGGCTTAACCATACAACACCCAAGGGGTTTTGATGGACTCAATGAAAGAACATTGAATGTGTAAGAACGAGAATTAAGAAACAGCTTTCCGAATTATTCGATTTGCAAGCAAATCTCACCCTAAAGGGCCGCATTAAAGTGCGTTTGAATTTGCGAGCAAATTGATAAAGAATTTGCTTGGCGACCATAGCGTTTTGGACCCACCTGATTTCCATGCCGAACTCAGAAGTGAAACGAAATAGCGCCGATGGTAGTGTGGGGCTTCCCCATGTGAGAGTAGGACATCGCCAGGCTTTAAATTTGAAAAAGCCCACTCGAAAGAGTGGGCTTTTTTGCGTTTCTGGGTTTTGAAAATTACCTAAGCACTCAGAACTCAAAACATCTATCGTTAAGGTGTAATGTATTTACTCTCTGCCACTTTCCAAAATGCCTTCACTAATGGATTCTCTAACTGATTTTTGTTGCAGCAGACACCAAGTTCAAAAGGCTTAATTGGCAACACTTTTAAGCGATTTATCTTCTCTCTCACCGGGCTATTGTTGATCACGACATCAGGTGCGATACCTACACCGCATCCTAGTGCAACCATACTTACGATGGCTTCATGCCCTGACGTTTGCGCGTAGATATTCGGCTTTATTTTCATTTGTTTGAGCCAAGTATTGGCTCTATCTCTTGCTGTCCCTGCTTCTGGGAGAATGAATGGAATGACTGACCAGTTTGGTCTTTCTTTTTGTAGCTCCTCCGCAAATGAACTCACGCCGACAGGAGCGATGACAGAAAGCGGTATTTCACTGATCGTTTCAAATGCGATTTTGCTTGGCATCTGCTCAGATTTGGCTGAGATGGCAATATCGGCTTCATCTGCTAGAATTTTGTCGATCGCTTGAGCTGGATCGCCGGTTGATAGCTTAAATTCGATAAAAGGATGCTGCAGACGAAAATCAGAGATTAACTCTGGCAGGTGGCTGTAGCTTGCAGTAACCGAACAAAAGAGACGGATTTCTCCTTTCAACTCGTCCTCTGCTCCCTTTAGGTGACTTTGGTACTGCTGCCATTCGCCAAGAATTTTTAAGGCGACAGGAACCAGTTTTTTGCCTTGGCTCGTTAAATCAACACTGCGATTGTCCCGCAAAAATAATTGTTGGCCAGTTTCTTCCTCTAGCTTTTGTACTTGTCTGCTCAAGGCTGAAGGACTCACATGCATCGCTGCTGCGGTCTTAGCGAAACTTTTACTCTCACACAGATGAATAAAAAGTTGCAGGCTTTTGATATTCATTAAATCTTCATTTCCATGTTGCACAAATTGCAATAACTAATTGTGAATATATCACTTTAAGCAATTTAATGTCTGTTTTAGTATGAAGTTATTCGGTAAGGCAATTACCGACCTCAATGGAAGAATCTTAAAGGAGCACCCAGATGGCTAATTATTTCAATACCTTAAACTTGCGCGAGCAGTTGGACCAATTAGGTCGTTGTCGCTTTATGGACCGTAGCGAATTTGCTTCAGAAGCGGATTACTTAAAAGGCAAGAAAGTGGTCATCGTAGGTTGTGGTGCTCAAGGTCTTAACCAAGGTCTGAATATGCGTGACTCTGGTCTAGACGTTGCTTATGCGCTTCGCCAAGCAGCGATTGATGAGCAACGCCAGTCATTCAAAAACGCAAAAGACAACGGTTTTGAGGTAGGTAGCTACGAAACGCTAATTCCACAAGCTGACTTAGTAGTAAACCTTACTCCTGATAAGCAGCACACAAACGTTGTTGAGACGGTAATGCCGCTAATGAAAGAAGGCGCAGCGCTAGGTTACTCACACGGCTTCAACGTTGTTGAAGAGGGCATGCAAATCCGTAAAGACCTAACAGTAGTAATGGTTGCACCTAAGTGCCCGGGCACGGAAGTTCGTGAAGAGTACAAGCGTGGTTTCGGTGTTCCAACTCTTATCGCTGTTCACCCAGAGAACGACCCAAAAGGTGAAGGTTGGGATATCGCGAAAGCTTGGGCTGCAGCAACAGGTGGTCACCGTGCAGGCTGTCTAGAGTCTTCTTTTGTTGCAGAGGTGAAATCTGACCTAATGGGTGAGCAAACTATCCTTTGTGGCATGTTGCAGGCTGGCTCTATCGTATGTTACGAGAAGATGATTGCTGATGGTATCGATCCTGGCTACGCAGGCAAGCTTCTTCAATACGGTTGGGAAACCATCACTGAAGCACTGAAGTTTGGTGGTATCACTCACATGATGGATCGCCTAACGAACCCTGCAAAAGTGAAAGCATTTGAACTTTCTGAAGAGCTAAAAGAGCTGATGCGTCCGCTATACAACAAGCACATGGATGACATTATCACAGGTCACTTCTCTAGCACTATGATGGCTGACTGGGCAAACGACGATGCAAACCTACTAGGCTGGCGTGCAGAAACGGGTGAAACTGCTTTCGAAAACTACCCAGAAACTGACGTAGAAATTTCTGAGCAGGAGTACTTCGATAACGGTATCCTGATGGTTGCTATGGTTCGTGCGGGTGTTGAGCTAGCATTTGAAGCGATGACCGCTTCTGGCATCATCGATGAGTCTGCTTACTACGAGTCTCTACACGAGCTGCCACTTATCGCAAACACTATCGCACGTAAGCGTTTATACGAGATGAACGTGGTTATCTCTGATACGGCTGAATATGGTAACTACCTATTTGCTAATGTAGCAACGCCGCTACTGCGTGAAAAATTCATGCCTTCTGTTAGTACAGACGTCATTGGTAAAGGTCTAGGTGAAACTTCTAACCAAGTGGATAACGCGACTCTTATCGCTGTGAATGAAACAATCCGAAACCACCCTGTAGAATATATCGGTGAAGAACTACGTGGTTACATGACTGATATGAAGCGTATCGCGGTGGGCGGCTAAATTACTGGCCTTAAGGTTCCATTTCGGTGTCGAAGGTGCTCGTTTACTATCGTAAAGTCCGCGCCTTCTCCTAGAAATGAAACCTTAATACTGCGTAATTTACTTAGTCTCAAGTAACGCAGTAGATAAACTCCAGGCAGACTGGAGTGGTAAATACAAAATAAAACACAACATCTAATCAAAAGGCTTGGTCGCCGTTGACCAAGCCTTTTTGTTTTTAGCCGATTTATCTGCGCGCCGATAAGAAAAACGCTCCTTTGTGAGGAGCGTTTTAACACTTATTTTTCTGCAAGCTTCTCTTCAAGCTCCGCCAATTTCTGTTCCATTTCTGTCAGTTTTTGACGCGTGCGCAGTAAAACTTGAGTTTGAACATCAAACTCTTCGCGGCTTACTACATCTAGCTTATTCAGTTGGCCTTGGATTACTTGGCGAACCTTCTGATCAACATCAGAGCCCAACTCTTTTACAGGTTGAGGCATTGAGTCGTGAATCTGTTTAGCAATTTGCTCTAATTTCTTTGGGTCAAACATAGTGGCTAAAACTCCTTTTGATTTGCCCTCATTTTAAGTAAATGATACGTGAAAGTCGCCATTTAGATGGCAAAAAAGAGAGCGGCAATAAAAAAGGTCACCGAAGTGACCTTTTTGAATGCCTTAAAAGCTTATCTGTTATCCGCTAATTCACGGTGGGCTGCTTTCGCTTCATCAACTCGTGCCAATTTCTCCAAGTCTTTGTCTTCAACAAATACTGGCAGTGGTTTGTGTTTTTCTGCTAGGTAGCTGTAAATCACAGGTAGTACGAATAGTGTGAACAATGTACCAATTGCTAGACCAGCAACGATGACGATACCGATACTGAAACGTTGCGCGGCACCTGCACCTGTTGCGTACATCAGCGGGATAAGACCTGCGATCATCGCTGCGGTTGTCATTAGGATAGGGCGAAGACGCACTTTCGCAGCCTCCATCACCGCATCGATACGAGACAGTTTATTATGTAACTGCTCTTCTTTGGCTACTTCACAGATCAAGATACCGTGCTTGGTGATTAGGCCGACCAGCGTGATCAAACCAACTTGCGAGTAGATGTTCATTGAGGCCGTACCCCACGCCAACGCGATCAAGGCACCACATATTGCTAGCGGTACAGATACCATGATGACAATAGGGTCGCGGAGTGATTCAAATTGAATCGCCAGAACGAGGAAGATGATCGCAAGTGCAAGACCAAAGGTTGCATACAAGGCACTACCTTCCGTTACAAACTGACGAGATTCGCCCATGTAATCGTGGTTATAGCCTGCAGGCAGTTTGGTTTGCGCGATATTTTCAAACCAATTAACTGCATCTCCCATCGAGACACCAGGGCCAGTAACTGCACCTACAGTCGCTGAGTTTAACTGGTTGAAGTGTGGCAAAGAGCGAGGCTCGGCCACCACATCGATGGTAATCAGACTACCTAATGGAACCGCTTTACCATCTACAGAGCGTACATAGTAGTTCTTCATCGATTCTGGGTTTAGACGCCACTTACGCTCAACCTGAGGAATTACCTCATAAGAGCGGCCATTTAGGTCGATACGGTTGACATAGCCATCTGCCATCATAGTACTGAGGGTGATACCAATGTCTTGCATAGTCACACCGTAGGCACCCGCTTTGTCTTTATCGATCTTGATCTTCATCGTTGCAGAATCATATTTAAGATCCAGATCGGAATAGACAAACATTGGACTGCTTGCTACTTCTGACAGAATGTCATTTGCAACGGTAAACAAACTTTCAAAGTTGTTTGGTGTTGTAATTACGAACTGTACAGGAAGGCCTGAACCAGCACCTGGTAGCTCCGGCATTTCGTAGGCAGCAATAGACATTCCCGGAATGCTCGAAACAAGCCCACCAACACGCTGTTTGATTTCTGCTTGGCTCGCTTCTCGTTCGCCCCATGGTTTGAGTGTAGCTAAACCAAACGCTTGATTAGAATCCGGTACACCGTTAAATACCTGAGCGTATTCTACTTCTGGTTGATCAGAGAGAATCTTATTCACATCATCCATGGTGTTTTGGATGTAGTCCAAATTCGAATTCGATGGTGCGGTCCCTATGAGCACAACAACACCTTTATCTTCAGAAGGAGCTAGTTCACTAGGAATAAACTTGAATAAAACAGGTAGGCTTGCAAATACAATAATGGCAAATACGATCACCACTGGTCGGCTCGCCATTACTGCTTTTAACATATTTGCGTAGCGATTAGTCATGCCATCAAGGATATGGTGAACTTTTTGCTCAAACTTGCTCGGCTTTTCGTTCGCCTTCAGCATCTTTGAACACATCATAGGTGATAGCGTTAAAGCGATGATACCGGACACAAATACCGAACCTGCTAGCGTTAAAGCGAACTCTTTGAACAACGAGCCCGTAATACCGCCCATCAACGCGATTGGTGCGTATACCGCACCTAGCGTTAATGTCATCGCAATAACTGGCACAGCAATTTCGCGCGTACCAATGATTGCTGCACGGAATGGTGACTCGCCTTCTTTGATATGACGGTCCACGTTTTCTAGCACCACGATCGCGTCATCCACCACCAGGCCGATGGCAAGTACCATCGCTAGTAGTGTCATTAAGTTCCAAGAGAAGCCCATTGCCTGCATAACCATCGCCACACCAATCAAAGAGAGTGGAATAGTGACGATAGGAATGATGACCGCACGGAACGAACCTAGGAACAGTGTGATCACTACAAGTACGATAATTGCCGCTTCAAGAATCGTTTTCACTACTTCGTGAATTGACTCGTTGATCGCAATGGTAGAGTCGTACATCACGTTCATTTTGATGTTACTTGGTAAGTTGCGCTCAAGTTGAGGTAATAATTCAAGCACATCAGCAGCGATGTTGATTGGGTTGGCACTTGGCGCGGCGTTGATTGCAGCAACCACGGCTTCTTGGCCGTTTGCACTTGCACGGTAAACGTCGTGACTCTTCTCAAGTGTTACCTTGGCGATATCACCTAAGCGAATAACGTCCCCTTCACCCGTTTTTACGACCAACGCTTCAAGTTCAGCAACGTTTGATACCTGAGTATCCGCGCTACCGTTATAAAGCACGAACTCACCCGTCGCTTGACCCGTCGCAGATTGGTAGTTGTTGGCGTTAAGAACGCTCATCACATCCGTTGCAGTCAGCTTTAATGCGCCCATTTTTGCTGGATCTAGCCATACGCGCAGCGCGTATTTCATACCACCGTAAAGGTCGACTTTTGATACACCATTTACAGTGAATAGCTGTGGGTTGATTACACGCTCAAGGTAGTCGGTGATCTGGCTGGAAGACAACTCGTCACTGGTAAAACCAATATACAATACCGCGGTAGTTGAACCAGTCGACATCGTTACAGTCGGGTCTTCAGCTTCTTTTGGAAGCTGGGAACGTACCGAGTTAGTTTTCGCTAAGATGTCAGCCAATGCTGCGTTCGGGTCGGTATTCAACTTCATGTTGACGGTAATGGTTGATTTACCTAACACCGATTGCGAGGTCATATAATCAATATTATCGGCTTGCGCCACCGCTTGCTCCAATGGCTGAGTAATAAAGCCCTGGATCAAGTTGGCACTTGCACCGTAGTAACTGGTGGTCACGGTGACCACTGTATTCGTCATTTCAGGGTATTCACGAACTTGCATTTTGAACACGGCTTGCAAACCAAGCAATGCAATCAAAAAACTGATCGATACCGCTAAAACTGGACGTTTTATAAAAACATCTGTAAAGCGCATGATGCCTCCAACTTAAAGCATTGGTGTTTCAGCAGGTGGGGTAGTTGCATCGCTTTCGACAATGCTTACTTTTGCGTGGTTACTTAAACGGACTTGGCCCGATGTCACCACTACATCACCTGGCTTCACGCCTTCTAGAATGTGTGCGATATCTTTAGAGCGTTCGCCAACTTTTACCACATGCTGCTTAACGCGTTTCTCGCCATCTTCTTCCGTTACGATGTAAACATTGTCGCCGTATAGCGTAAACGTGATCGCAGTTTGAGGCAGAGTGACCTGATTTTCTAATTTAGGCAGAATGATGTTTGCACGTGCGAACATACCACTACGCAGTTTGCCATCACTGTTAGGGATATCTGCTTGAACCTGAATCAAGCCACTTTGTACGTTAACCGCAGGCTCAATTGCAGAAATTGAACCTTTGAAAGGCTGTTCTGGGTAGGCATCCACGAAGATATCCACTTCTTGGTCGATGTTGATACGTGAAATATCGGTTTGCGGCACGGTAAAGCGTAAGCGCATCACGCTGGTGTCTTCCAGGCGAACAATATCAGTACCCGCTTGTAGGTACTGACCTAGGTACACGTTACGAATACCTACTACACCATCAAATGGCGCTTTGATTTCGCGTCGGTCGATGGTCGCTTTCAAGCTTTCAATGTCCGCTTTTAAGGAGAAGTAGTTCGCTTCTGCTTCGTCATACGCTTCTTTAGAAATAGAGCCTTTTTTAAATAGCCCTTGGTAGCGTTTGTATTTCGCTTCTGCTGCTGGCAACTTGGCTTGCGAGCTCTTTAAATTCGCTTTCTCAACGTCAGAGTCAAGCAGTACTAATGGCTGGCCTGCTTTGACTTGAGTACCGGAATCAAATGCGATTTTGTCGATAACACCGCTAGTTTCATTAGCAACGGTAACCCCTTGGTTTGGTTCAATAAAGCCAATTGCCTCTATAGCAGGAACCCAATCAACCGCTTGTACTTCAGTTACGGTTACTGGGAATGCTGGTTCAGGGCGATTGGCAAACTGTTCCATTTTGTCTTTGATATCAATTAGCCTGTATGTCACAACACTACCAAAAAGTAATAAAACAATTGATAGCATCAAAATCCACTTTTTCATTCTATTAAGAACTCCAAGTTAGTGTTTAATAATTGCATCCCAACTGGCTTCAATAGCGGCTTCTAATGCCGCCTTATCCAGCTGATAAAATCCCAAAGCGTGTTTCCTAGCAAGTGCAACACTTGCCTCAAAACTCAATCCAGAAAGCACTTCGTTATCGAGAGACTTGAATACGCCCTCTTCTTTCCCCTGATTAAAAAGAAGATCTACTTGGGCAAACATTTGTCTTTCAAGTTCCCGAGCTTTGCTACTATTTGAACAGGGTAGAGACTCATATTGAACTCGATTGCTGAGCGCATTTAAATTCGAGCTCGCTAGATTCCAAATATTGAGCCACATGGTTCGATATCGCTGTTTTAAAGGCATCTCTTCACTCACGCCCAGTTGCACAGCCGTAGCGACACGCTTTGCAACGTTAAGGCGTAACTCCTCCAAAAGATGTTCTTTATCTGAGAAATAACGATAAATCGTTCCTGCTGCGACACCTGCTTCATTGGCGAGCTTTTGCATGGAAAGCCCTTGAAAGCCCGATTCAGCAATGAGTTGCTCTGCAGCGACTAAGATTTGTTCTCGCTTATCTACAGCAGGGTTATCCTTCATAATCCTACCACTAGTGAATGAACGTTCATTCATTATAGCTCAAATACCCGCCTTTTATGCAACAGAATGTTGCGCTTGTTGGTATGAAAATTACAAGAAATCAGCGTAGCTTTCACGAGGCCACCCCTTTATCATAGGCGCCACATTTATCACCCGCAGAGAATTTCTATGAAGCTGAACCCTAGTCAAGATGAAGCCGTGAAATACGTGTCTGGTCCATGCCTAGTGCTAGCTGGTGCTGGCTCGGGCAAAACTCGTGTTATTACCAATAAAATCGCTTATCTGGTTCAGCAATGTGGCTACAAAGCGCGTAATATTGCAGCGGTGACGTTTACCAACAAAGCGGCGCGTGAAATGAAAGAACGTGTCGGCCAAACGTTGGGGAAAGCCGAGTCTAAAGGTTTGATGGTATCAACGTTCCACACCTTGGGATTAAACATCATCAAACGCGAATACAAGCATTTAGGGTTGAAAGCGGGCTTTTCACTGTTTGATGACCAAGACCAACTGGCGCTACTCAAGGAACTTACCGAAAAGCAGCTTGATGGTGATAAAGATCTGCTACGTCAGCTTCTGAGTTGTATTTCCAATTGGAAAAACGACATGTTGACGCCAGAGCAAGCCAAAGCGCGTGCGCAAGGTGAGCAGCAACAATTGTTTGCGTTCTGCTTTGATATGTACCAAAAGCAAATGAAAGCCTATAACGCGCTCGATTTTGATGACCTAATTCTGATGCCCGTCTTACTCTTGCGCAATCATGAAGACGTTTGTCAACGTTGGCAGAATCGTATCCGCTATCTGTTGGTCGATGAGTACCAAGATACCAACACGAGTCAATATGAGTTGGTGAAATTAATCGTCGGTGAACGTGGGCGATTGACGGTCGTAGGAGATGATGACCAGTCCATTTATTCATGGCGTGGTGCGAAGCCTCAGAACCTAGTCTTGCTGGGTGAAGATTACCCGAATTTGCGATTGATTAAGTTGGAGCAAAACTACCGCTCAACGAGTCGAATCCTGCGTGCGGCCAACATTTTGATAGCCAATAACCCTCACGTCTATGAGAAGTCCTTATTTTCAGAAATTCCTGACGGTGAAAAACTCAAAGTGTTGTTGGCTAAAAATGAAGAGCACGAGGCTGAGCGTGTCACGGGGGAGTTGATTGCACACAAATTCTTGAATCGAACCGACTATCGTGATTACGCAATTTTGTACCGTGGTAACCACCAATCGCGCTTAATTGAAAAGTCTCTGATGCAAAACCGTGTGCCTTATAAAATTTCTGGCGGCACCTCGTTTTTTGCACGCGCAGAAATTAAAGACATCATGGCGTATTTGCGTGTTTTGGTTAATCCAGATGACGACAATGCATTCTTACGTATTGTGAATACACCACGACGTGAAATTGGCCCAGTAACGTTAGAAAAGCTAGGCAGTTATGCCAATATGCGTGGGAAGAGCCTGTTTGAGTCGAGTTTTGAAATGGGGCTCGAACAGCACTTAACGGGACGCGGCCTGGAAAACTTACGTCGTTTCACCCAATGGTTAGTGGCGATTGCTGACCAAGCTGAGCGTGGTGACACAGTCGAAGCGGTTCGTTCGCTTGTTCGCGATATCCATTATGAAGATTGGCTATACGAAACTTCAGCAAGCCCGAAAGCCGCTGAAATGCGAATGAAGAACGTTTCTGATCTTTACTCCTGGATAGTGGCGGATCTAGAAGGTGACAACTACGATCAAGAAGAGAAAACGTTAAAAGAAGTCGTTCAGCGTTTGACCTTGCGTGACATGATGGAACGTGGCGAAGAAGATGAAGACAGCGATGCAGTACAACTGATGACGCTGCATGCATCAAAAGGCCTTGAGTTCCCATATGTATACTTAATTGGGTCTGAAGAAGGTATTTTACCGCACCAAACCAGTATTGATGAAGACAACGTCGAAGAAGAGCGTCGTCTGATGTATGTTGGCATTACCCGTGCGCAGCGTGAACTGACTTTCACTATGTGCAAAGAGCGTCGACAGTTCGGCGAGTTGATCAAACCGACGCAAAGCCGCTTTTTGGATGAGTTGCCATTTGATGACGTTGAATGGGAAGTAAACAAAAAGCCAGTATCAGCAGAAGAGCGTATGGCGAAAGGTCAGGCACACATTGCCAATATTCGAGCAATGTTTAAGAAGTAGAGTAACCTTGTTCTCACTGACTAAAAACAAAAAGGCTTGCCAGTTGGCAAGCCTTTTTCGTTGATGTCTTTACTTATAGACCTTCAATCATGTGGTCGATTGCTGCGATGATTTCATCGTCAGAACAGTCCATACAGGTTCCTTTGGCAGGCATCGCATTGAAGCCTTCTAACGCGTGCTTCACTAACGTCTCTTTGCCTTGTGCAATACGCGGTGCCCAGTCATCGGCATTACCTGTTTTAGGTGCGCCGTTTACGCCAGATGCGTGACAAGCAATACAAAAAGTACCATAAACTGTGGCGCCATCACGTGGACCGGTTGGTTCTTCTTTCACTGGCTCAGAACCCGCTAGATAAACATCACCGACAGGTTGGATGCGTTCTGCGATCGCATCGTATTCAGTTTGGCTGATGTCAGAAGCTAAAGCTGCCGTAGAAAACGTTAAGGCAGCGAACAAAACGCTAATCATTTGTCGAGACATATCCATTAAACCCACTTCACATTCCCGAGGTAAGTGACTTACCTATTTATATAGTTAGAGTATTAATGCCGAGCAGAGAAATCACTAAATTCCACTGAATGGCATAGAATGATTAGACAACTTGGTTGCAGCTGTTAAATCAATGTAAATAATGGGTGATTATATCCCGATAACTTGTTGCAATAAACAACAAGTTATCCATGACAGGGCGTGAATCACATCAAAAATTCAGTTTAAAGGAAGATAACTGTCGAAAAAGAGACCAAACGATAAAAAAAGTAAAAAAAGTACTAGACGGCATAGTGTGATATCCGTATTATTCCACTCCGCCGATAGGGCATGCGCCCGTAGCTCAGTTGGATAGAGCGTTGGCCTCCGGAGCCAAAGGTCGAAGGTTCGAATCCTTTCGGGCGTACCATTGCCTCGGAGGATACATCGGTAAAAATCAGTGGTGGCTATAGCTCAGTTGGTAGAGCCCCGGATTGTGATTCCGGTTGTCGCGAGTTCAAGTCTCGTTAGCCACCCCATTCTTTCTTTTTTAGATTGAATGCGGTAGCATTGCTCCCAATCTTGATTAAATCAAGATAAAACATCGTCGGTGAATAGCGCAGTTTGGTAGCGCATCTGGTTTGGGACCAGAGGGTCGGGGGTTCGAATCCCTCTTCACCGACCACTATTTAGTTTATGGCTGAGATAGCGGTAAACATGACAATTTGATGGTGGCTATAGCTCAGTTGGTAGAGCCCCGGATTGTGATTCCGGTTGTCGCGAGTTCAAGTCTCGTTAGCCACCCCATTCTTTATTTAAAGAATATATGCTCGGTGAATAGCGCAGTTTGGTAGCGCATCTGGTTTGGGACCAGAGGGTCGGGGGTTCGAATCCCTCTTCACCGACCACTATTAGAAAGCCTGCTTTTTAGCAGGCTTTCGTCGTTTTAGAGTTTATGATCTCGCTTGGACTGTATTAGTCGGCAACGTATCAATGGATTTGAACCCAAGGGGTTCGCCTGAAGTTAGAATTCGGCTCTTCACCGACCGCTATTTAGAGCCCCAGTCGAAAGACTGGGGCTTTTTTGCATCTATCCTCTTAGAAAGAATCTGCATTCGATTTCAATTTCACCAAAAGTGTACAGCTCTAGGGGCTTTTGACCACCTATGATCCAAATGCTTTTCGAGCTGACAAAATAAACCCCAGAACGACGTCTGGGGTTTTGTGTTTTCTAATCCACTACTTTTATTGGGCGAGTGTTTTAAGGATTTCTCTCAGCTCTACCGTTTCTTGGATTTCAAAATTTGGCGTTATATTTGTTGAGTTACTTGCGCCTGTCGCATTTACCCACACACTCAAAATGCCCATATTGTTAGCGCCTGCTATATCTGCTGGTAAAGAGTCGCCAATGTGTAGGGCTTCTTCTGGTTTTACTTCGACCAAGTCGAGCGCTTTTTGGAAAATGCTCGCAGCGGGCTTCTCTTCAGGCTCTTCTCCCCCCACAATAATATGGTCCACCCAGTCGCTCATCTGTGTCGCGCTGAGTTTAGGGTGTTGAGAAAAAATCGGGCCGTTAGTGATCACGACGAGTTTATAATGCTGACGAAGGTCGCTGAGCATTTCTTTTACACCAGGGAAGAAAGTGAACGCGCCCATACGTGCAGAGTCAAAGTAGTCTTGAGCTTGTTGAGCCTCTTCGGCATTAATGCTGACTCCGTGCTCCGCCAATATATTTTGGATCAGGCCACAACGGAACGCGTTTTCATCAGGTAGCAGAGCCACAAGGTGAGGGAATTCCGCATTCAGCTTCTTGTACACACCCTGTAAGTAGCGCTGTAAGAAAGCTTGTGGTTCGGTAACTTGCGGGTAGGTCTTATGAATCCAAGTCGTAAACTTTTGTCCTGCAACTTTATCGGCTTGTGACGTCGCACATAAAGTCTCGTCCATATCAAAAAAAATCGCTTTAAGCACAGGGGCTCCTTTCATTTACAGCTTGGCTCTAACATTGATTATCTATTATCCCACTCTCAATTGTGCCGTAAAGGGTTAAAATCGACGTGTTTCACCTACAATGGGAGAGTGATGGTAACCGCACTTTCTTTTGTTTAGTCAACAAACCGCTTAAGCGGCGCATAATCGTCGTCGACAGAGGATTTGTGTGGTTTTGCTGTTGTGTTCACGTTTTAGCCTATCCTTTCTCTTTCTAAGTTTGGCTTTTTATATTTGCCGACTATTTTATTAATAGTTTTTTATGTTGAAAAATTGCTTTTCGCATACGATATTGTTTGTTAAATGTTAATAATCACATGTGAATAATATGGTTAATGGTTCTGGTTGGCTCATGCTTATTTTTAGAGCATTTTTCTAGTTTTATTGGTGCATGGCGCACAAAAATAGTGTGATATGAAAATGGTTAAATACTTGTTAATGCATTTTTATTCGCTCATTGTGCGTTTATTTAATGTTTTCTCGGCGGAATATACTTTAATTGTTGCTTTTTTGTGTGATTTTTGCCAAATTGTTTCCGCATTAAGATTTCAGAGTATTATTCTGAATTTGAACGGATTCATTCAGGTGATGAATGGTGCCTTTGGCGCGATTCGATACCACAGACAAGGCAGTAGAGGTCTGAAATGTCACTATTAGAAGTGAAAAACCTTCGTATTGAATACCCATCCCGACACGGCGTTCACGCTGCCGTGAAGTCACTTTCTTTTCATATTGAACGTGGTGAAATCGTGGGTGTTGTTGGCGAATCAGGTGCGGGTAAATCCACCGTTGGTAACGCCGTTATTGATTTGCTTAGCCCTCCAGGTCGCGTTGCTAGCGGCGATGTTTTCTTGGATGGAGAAAAAATTTCTGGTTTATCACCAGAAGCGATGCGTAAGGTTCGCGGATCGAAGATTGGTTTTATTTTCCAAGATCCAATGACCTCACTTAACCCACTTTTTACGGTTGAGCAGCAGCTGAAAGAGACGATCCACGCCAACATGAAAGTCTCTGATGAAGAGGCGTATCAGCGTGCACTTTCTCTGATGCAGCAAGTTGGCATCCCGCAGCCAGAAAACCGCTTGAAACAATACCCACACCAATTCTCTGGTGGTATGCGTCAGCGTGTCGTCATTGCGATTGCTTTGGCTGGTGAGCCAGATCTGATCATCGCCGATGAGCCAACCACGGCACTGGACGTATCAATCCAAGACCAAATCCTCAACTTGATCCGAGAATTGTGTATCAAGAATAATGTCGGCTGTATGCTGGTTACTCACGATATGGGTGTGGTCTCCAACGTCACCGACCGCGTCGCGGTAATGTATCGTGGTGACTTGGTGGAGTTTGGGCCAACAGCCAAAGTGTTGGGCGATCCTGATCACTCCTATACTCGCAGCCTAATTTCAGCCGTTCCACGTTCAGACAGAAAGCTCGATCGCTTCCCTTTGGTCAGCTACATCGAAGAAGCGGCAGAAATGGAGCCACTCGACATCAAGAATCACTGGCTAGGACAAAGCCAGGATGAGCGCGAGTACACAGGCCCGCTTTTAGACGTGAAGAACGTTAATCTACGCTTTGTCACCAAAGACTCTTTATTTGAAAGCCGTCGTGAATACGTGCAGGCATCCAATAATGTGAGCTTTGAAGTGCATGAAGGCGAAACCTTTGGTTTGGTGGGTGAGTCTGGCTCTGGAAAATCAACCATTGCGCGAGTCATTGCTGGTTTATACCAACCTAACTCTGGTCAGGTGAAGTTTGAGGGTATTGACCTGACAGCTTTAACCTCTGAGAAAGAACGCCGCCCAATGCGTCGTCAAATGCAGATGGTGTTCCAAAACCCGTATACCTCAATGAACCCTCGTATGAAGGTATTCGATATTATTGCTGAGCCAATCCGTTTTCATAAACTGACGAAAAACGAGTCGGAAACTCGCCAAATCGTGAATGACCTATTGGATCATGTTGGTTTGGGTCGTATGGCTGGGCTTAAGTACCCTCATGAATTCTCCGGTGGTCAGCGTCAGCGTATTTCTATTGCGCGTGCGTTGGCGACTCGTCCTCGACTTTTGATTTGTGATGAACCGACATCGGCACTGGACGTATCGGTACAGGCACAAATTTTAAACTTGCTGAAAGATCTGCAAAGTGAGCTGAACTTGACTATGTTGTTTATCAGCCACGATTTACCTGTTATTCGCCAGATGTGTGACCGAGTAGGTGTGATGCAAATGGGTACATTGTTAGAAGTGGCACCAACAGAACAGTTATTCACGGCACCTCAACACGAATACAGCAAAAAATTGATTTCTCTGATGCCTGAATTTACAGGCTTGCGAGAAGAGATCGAGACGGCATAAACCAAGCACCTCGCTTGGCTAACCTTTAGTCATAACAAAGACGCAAACACAACAACAAGGGATCCGTATCCCCGCATGAAGGAGTTATGCAAATGAAAACCATGAAAAGCAAATTAGCAGTGGCGCTAATGGCGGCGGGCCTAAGCTTTAATGCACTGGCAGCAGATATCAAAGTTGGCTACGCAGCTGACCCAGTATCGCTTGACCCACATGAGCAGCTATCAGGTGGCACACTGCAAATGTCACACATGGTATTTGATCCGTTGGTTCGCTTTACTCAAAAAATGGATTTCGAACCTCGTCTAGCAGAGAGCTGGGAGCGCATTAACGACACTACCGTTCGTTTCAAACTGCGTGAAGGTGTGAAGTTCCACTCTGGTAATACCCTAACGGCTGACGACGTTGTATGGACGTTTGAGCGTCTACAAAGTTCTCCTGATTTTAAAAACATTTTCGACCCGTACGAGAAAATCGTCAAAGTGGACGACAACACGTTCGATCTTGTAACCAAAGGTCCTTACCCACTAGTGCTGCAAACTGCAACGTACATTTTCCCTATGGATAGCAAGTTCTACACGGGTAAAACCGCAGACGGCAAAGACAAGTCTGAACTAGTGAAGCACGGTAATTCATTCGCATCGACTAACGTTTCTGGCACGGGTCCATTCATTGTGACTTCTCGTGAACAGGGCGTAAAAGTGGAATTTGAACGCTTTAAAGATTACTGGGACAAAGAGTCGAAAGGTAACGTTGATAAGCTAACGCTTGTTCCAATCAAAGAAGACGCGACTCGTGTAGCTGCGCTACTTTCTGGCGGCGTTGACATGATTCACCCGGTAGCACCAAACGATCACAAACGTGTGAAAGACGCAGACGGCATCGATCTAGTAACGCTACCAGGTACTCGTATCATCACGTTCCAACTAAACCAAAACAGCAACGAAGCACTGAAAGATGTTCGCGTTCGTCAAGCGATTGTTCACGCAATCAACAACGAAGGCATCGTTAAGAAAATCATGAAAGGCTTCGCTACTGCAGCTGGTCAGCAGAGTCCAACTGGCTACGTTGGTCACGATGACAAGCTAGTACCTCGCTACGATCTGAAGAAAGCAAAACAACTGATGAAAGAAGCGGGTTATGAGAACGGCCTGACGCTAACTATGATTGCGCCAAACAACCGTTACGTAAACGATGCGAAAGTAGCGCAAGCGGCAGCGGCAATGTTGTCTAAGATTGGCATCAAGGTTGATCTGAAAACTATGCCAAAAGCGCAATACTGGCCTGAGTTTGATAAGTGTGCGGCAGACATGCTGATGATCGGTTGGCACTCGGATACAGAGGACTCGGCAAACTTCAACGAGTTCCTAACCATGACTCGTAACGAAGAAACCGGTCGTGGTCAGTACAACTGTGGTCACTACTCAAACCCAGAAATGGACAAAGTGGTTGAAGCTGCAAACGTAGAGACGGACCCTGCGAAACGTGCAGCAATGCTGAAAGGCGTCGAAGCGACACTATACAACGATGCTGCATTCGTACCGCTACACTGGCAAAGTGAAGCGTGGGGTGCGAAGTCTAACGTGAAAGCCGCAGACATCGTGAACCCAATGGTAATGCCTTACTTTGGCGACCTAGTTGTCGAGTAATCATACTTAGTCATGACAGAGAGGGGCGCCAGTCCTTCTCTGTTTTCGACACTTGGCTCGGTTTATTTCAGTCGGATTGAGCCAGTTTTACAGACTGAATTTTCTCTCTAAGTTTAGAGATCTATGGATAGTTAAGGGGCAAGGAATGTTTTCGTTTCTGGTCAAGCGCCTGTTTCAGGCACTGATAGTGATGTTTGTGATCAGTTTGGTGGCGTTTGCCATTCAGGACAACCTGGGTGATCCGCTGCGTGAGCTTGTAGGTCAGTCGGTTTCGGAGTCGGAGCGCCAAGCGCTACGCGACGAATTGGGCCTGAACGATCCCTTTATCACAAAGTACACGCGCTTTGTGGGTAATGCACTGCAAGGTGATTTGGGTACATCATACTTTTTCAAGCGACCTGCGGTTGAGGTGATCCTCGATAAGCTGGTGGCAACATTAGAGCTCGTGTTTGGCGCGACGCTCATTATTATCGTTTTCTCTATACCACTCGGGGTGTATTCCGCGATTCACCCGAAGAGTGTCTTTACCAAATTTGTTATGGCGATGAGTAGTGTCGGCATCTCGATTCCGGTGTTCCTAACCGCAATCATGCTGATGTACGTCTTCTCCATCGAACTCGGCTGGCTGCCTTCCTACGGGCGAGGTGAAACCGCTAACGTGCTCGGTTGGGAATCTGGCTTCTTTACCATCGATGGTATTAAGCACCTTATCCTGCCGTGTATTGCGCTAGCGTCTATCATGCTGCCGTTGTTCATCCGTCTGGTACGTTCAGAAATGCTGGAAGTACTGAGCTCGGAATACATTAAGTTCGCCAAAGCAAAAGGTTTGAACTTACAAAAAATTTACTACCAACATGCACTTAAGAACACCATGCTGCCAGTACTGACGGTAGGTGGCGTGCAGATTGGTACCATGGTGGCTTACACCATCCTAACCGAAACCGTATTCCAGTGGCCAGGTACAGGCTTTCTTTTCCTAGAAGCAATCAACCGTGTCGATACACCGTTGATCACAGCTTACGTTATCTTTGTTGGTCTGATTTTCGTGGTAACCAATACCATCGTTGATTTGCTGTACGGCATCATCAACCCAACTGTGAACTTAACTGGAAAAGGAGCTTAATCATGAGCCAATCAAATGTAACACCAGCTCCTGAAGCCGCTCCATCTGCATGGCAGCGTTTTAAAGAGTCGGACTTCTTGTATTACTTCAAGCGCGACAAAGTGGCGATGGCAAGTTTTACGGTCTTTATGATGTTCTTAGTGTTGGCATTAGCTGCGCCAATTCTAGCTCCGACTGACCCGTATGATCTGACGTCTATCGACATCATGGATTCAGAGCTACCACCGTCTTGGATGGAAGAGGGCGATGAGCGTTTTGTTCTTGGTACTGATGAGCAAGGCCGTGATATTTTATCGACCATTCTTTACGGTTCTCGTTTGTCTTTGACGATCGGCTTTTTAGCCGTCGGTCTTCAGTTGATTCTGGGTATCATCATTGGTTTGTCGGCGGGTTACTTCGGTGGTCGTATCGATAGCTTCTTGATGCGCTTTGCGGATGTTCAACTATCGTTCTCAACCATGATGGTGGCGATCATCGTATCGGCCATTTTCAAAGCCAGCTTTGGCAGCGATTTTTACAGCCAATACGCGGTGGTGATGCTGGTGGTGATCATCGGTGTGGCTGAATGGCCGCAATACGCACGTACCATTCGTGCATCGGTACTGGCAGAGAAGAAGAAAGAATACGTAGAAGCGGCACGCGTGATGGGCTTTAAAGCTCCACGCATCATGTTCCGCCATATTTTGCCAAACTGTCTATCACCAATCTTGGTTATCTCGACGGTACAGGTAGCGAATGCGATCATGTCGGAAGCGGCACTGTCATTCCTAGGTTTGGGTCTTCCTGTTGATCAGCCGTCACTAGGTGCGCTGATCAGCATCGGCTTTAACTACATCTTCTCAGGTGCGTGGTGGATTACTGCCTTCCCAGGCATCGTGTTGGTTACACTGGTTCTGGTTATCAACTTATTGGGTGACTGGTTACGAGATGTATTCAACCCGAAACTGTACAAAGGTTAAGAATTTTCCCGCCAAGCGTTGTAAATTCGCTTAATTCCTTCCTAAACTGAGAGCCGGATGCAAATTCCGGCTCTTTTTTTGCTAGTTATTCTTTGTTCACATTTTTTTGGCGCTTTGCCGCCATAATGACCTTACCCACTAATTTAGAGTGAAGTGTATGGAAATGAAGAAGGCACAACACCCATCTCGTATCTTCCAAGCAAGCCTAGCTTTCGGCTTGTTGCTGGTATGCGCCCAGTTTTCTAGCCCAGTATCGGCGGAGGAGTTCCTTTGCCAAGCTACTCAAGCCAGCGAGAAAGAACTGCCGATGCTTGAGAAAACGTGCCCAATTGGTAACGGAGTATGGGGAAAGAAAGTGCCGCAAGGAGGCAACTACCTCTACTGGATTCAATGCGGATTACTACCAAAGCCAGTGTCACTCGCGAAAGCAAAGCCGCTTTACAGCAAGATTACGACCGACGTGTGGATGAAGCCGGAGTCCAAAGGTTATCGCTGTTTGATTGGGCCTTATAAAGATCTGTCTGATGCGAGGGGAGATTTGCGGGGAGTCAAAACCTTGTCGAACTACAAAGAGGCTTTCATCCGCGTGGTTGGAAAAGAGAATAAACAGTCTACGACACCATCTAAACCCGCTGTGCCGTCGAAATCAGCCGCATCTTCGGTTAAGCCAACACCGACGGTGACCCCGAAATCCGCGCCAGTTCCTGCCGTGCGAGCTGATACCGACGCCTTTACAGCGCCGGCAGAGAAGTCAAAGACCAAGGTAAAAAATACACGTGATAATTCTTCGTCCAAGCCTGTTGCTAAGACCAAAGCGAAGCCAGTTGTGAGCGGGAATGATGACATTGAAGTTCGGTTGAGAACCTCCTTACAAGGCAAAACGTACGTGGTGCCATATTTACTCGATCACCACAATCAGTTTTACATGGAATACGGCAAGCCGTGGAATCGTCTCAACTACGAAAACTCGCAAAAAGTATGTCAGCAACTGGGTATGAGCTTAGCCAGCCCTGCAGAATTCAAAGTGTTGAGGGCGTCTGGTGTGATGGAAAAAAATCAATGGCCACTGCAACTGCCGTATTGGGGCAAAGATAAGAAAGGTTTGTTCGCAGATCGTGAGCCAAACCAGCTCACCGGAACCTCATTATTGAACGTAGTGTGCGTGAAATAACGACTCAAATATTGCGGTCAAAAGATAGAAGAAAGCCCCGAGTTCGGGGCTTTTTTGCGGTCTCAAATATTATCGCTATTTGAGTGGCGTTTCTTTGTGACAGTTGGAGCAGATATACACTTCTTTGATGCCGACCAAGCGTTCCCAAAGCGTTCTGCGTCTTCTACGCAAATGCACGCTATCACAGCAAGGGTTAACGATGGTTGCTTTAGTCATCATCGCCAGGCTCCAAAATCGGGAGTGAACTCGCGATGCTTGTCATGGCTTCTTTGTTGTGAGAGTACAGACCATATTCCGGCGCGGATTCATGACCGTTTTGCTCTTTACTCCAACGAATACCGATGTAGAAGTCACCAAAATCACGGTTGATGTAACGATGACGAGTTTTGTAATCTGACTCTGAGCCTGTTTCTTTTAGAATCAGCAGCTCACGGCCTTCATCATTCTGGATTTCCCAATTACCTGGAGTTTGGAATCCTGTTGGCATGAACGACGTGTAGTTGTAAGTATCAGCGTTGTACTCGTACGTACCTGACGAGTATTTCAGGACTTTGTCGTCGCCCGAGCCTTTACTTTCTACCATCAAGTCATGCTCTACCGTGCCGTGTTTGATGTGTTCTGCAACCGAAAGTGATTCTGCGAATGGTGTATTGCTTGAATCCATCCAGAACAGCTCATCATCTGAGATTTTAACGATCATCTGAGTGCCGTTATGCTCGGTTGTGTGCTGGTACAGCATTTCATACTCTTCGCCGTAGCTGTTGTATAGCTTGCCGTCTTTCAGCTCGACGTCTTCACAGTCTTTATTGTGGTATTCCGCGTAACCAGTTTGTTGGTCCAGATCGGCAAGAATAGCGTAGGCATCGTGTTCCCATGTGTTTTCTAGGAAGTCGCTGATGCTCGCTTTGTACTCTTGATTCATCTCATCATGGTTTGAGCCCCAGCAGAATAGTAGGCCTTCAGAGTCTTGCATCAACATGGCATAGCCGATTTCACCGTCTTTTTGAGCGAAGCTACCCATTTTCCATTCTTGACCGTTGAAGTGCTCGTGAGTGAAGCTCAAAGTCGGTACTACTGGTGGTGGCGTTACGCCTTCGATAACCGTTGGCATGCTAAGCGCAATCTGTACCGCGGTATGGCCATCTGTTGCGCTAATCGCAAGTGCTGCACCAGCTTCGCTCGCTTTTGTCGGTGTGCCTTTAATGGTGATAATCGCATTACCATCCTCAGATACTGTTAGACCTTCAATGTCCACATAGTCCGCTGAGTAGTCGGTGATATGACCGTCTTTATCTTGGAACAAGCTAGAAATATCGAGCGTTTGTTCAAATACTTCACCTTGTTGTAGGTACCAACCATCAACGATGGACTGTAGATGCGCTTGTTCTGTTTCTACAACCATTGGTGGTAAGTTTGCCGATTCGATTTCGAACTTAAATACGGTGCTTACCGTACCCAAAACCTTACCTGAAGAATCAATGTCTTGCGCCGTTAGGACGATCTCAAAATCACCAGCTTTTTCTACGATAGCAGTCGGATATAGAACAATCAGGTTGCCAGTTTGCGCAACTTCAATGCCTGTGCCTGCTAAGTTGTGCGTCAGTTTGGTTGTCACAAGGTTTTGGTCTTTGTCTGTGAAAAGACCTTCGATGTTTAGTTCAACGCCATCAAAGCCTGCGCCTTGTACGACTTTGGGTAACTGACCAAGCTTATCTTCAGCCGATTCTTCGATGGTTTCGTTTACGGTTAGCTTGTTATTGATTGCCGTTTCAGGTGCTAAGTTGTCGCTATTTGGGGTCGTGTCAGTGATGATTGGGCGTAGGCTTGCATCATTGATGTTTTCGCCGGATGCGAGAAGACGATCGACTTCTTGGTTTGCCGCTTGAGCAAATTCAGTGGCCTTTTTCTCGTAGTTAGCTGGGTTTTGCGCTTTTGAGTCGGTCAGAATCTGAGCGGTTTTATGTAGTTCGGCGTTTTTTGTCGCACCTTCAACAAAATCACTGTACAGATCAATTGGTGCTTCTTCTGAGCCTCCTAGCGCTTGGTTTACCTTGGCTTTTGCGTCTTCTTCACTAATGGATGGATCTTTTGCCATTTCAATCGCAACAAGGTCCGTGATAGGTGAAATCACGTTTGACGATGTTGGTGCACGGAACACGACTTCGTGGGCCATGGCTTGGCCTGGATGATCCATATCAACCGTGTATTTGCCAGCGTACTCTTTAGCATCCAAAGCGATAAGCTGTTTCTGCTTTGCACCGTTTGGTGTAATGGTCTGCAGTGCTAGAGTGTTTTCTGGTTTTGCATCCAATTTAAGCTGACCTTTCTCATCGGTCAGACCAAGGAATGTTTCTTGAGTGTCCCATTGGCCGTTGTTGTTCGTATCTTCAAAAACAACTGCATGTTTGAAGTAGCCGTCAAAGCCTGTGATCACAACACCGTTGTTAGCACTGTTTGAACCACCATCTGAACCGCCACAGCCAGTAAGAGCGATAGCCACTGACGCTGCTAATAAACTCACCTTATTCATTATTCATTTGTCCTTGTTTCGTTTCCGAATGAGAAAGTCGCTTTTTTATTGTTTTTATCTTTCAATCTCACTAGTGAGATTGAAGAGAGTGGTGTCTTTTTAATGACTATTGAGCCTAGGTTCAAGACACGAAAAACCGCACAAAACCCGTAAAATTTATTTCTATTTTTTGTCTATGATGGAAAATGGATAATTTGATCACGGTTCCAGTTTTGTTTTTGGGATGATTGTTTTGTCAAAATAACCATCTGTAAAGAAAGGTTTATTGGGTGTTAGTAAGGACTGGGGCGTGATAAATCATGTTGATCTTAAATTCCTCAACGCGATCAGCAAATTGAGGGTGAGGTTTAAGCACATAACTGTAGACTTCGCCTGGAATGAATATGTCGTAATCTGTGTATTCAAGGTTGTAAAACATAAATGTTCGTTGCCAGTAATCATCTGGCCATTCAGCACAATGTATTGGAGTTATGCCGTCAAAATCCATTGAGCTAGAGATAATATCGGCAAACTCTCCTCGCCCCGCTACGATAGAGCTGTACCAGTAAAATAAATAATCATGACAAAATAGGTCATGTTGGTTTGATTTCATATTGAGATCAGAGTCCAGTTTGTGCACAGGTTCGTTACCCTGAACACTTCTATCAAATATGTAGTTGCTAGCAGTCCCGTTTATATAACCTCCTCCTGAAATGGGAAAGAGGTAGTCAAACAACGTTCCTTGATATTCGTACTCACCAGTGTGGACATTGATGCGTTTTTCCATCGATTGCTTGTTTTTTTGCATGGTGTAGCTTTCGAATTGTTTGCCATCAAATACGGTGGTGAAATAGTTCTGAGTCTCTTTATGAACCTGAGATGCGTATACCTTTTTGGTGGTCCAAATTTGGCGTACGCCGTGGACATAAACAATCAACGAGTCATCACTGATTTTGTACTCACCCACCTTTTTTAAGTCTCCCTTTTCAGGACACTGGTGTTTGTTGTTTGAGGCGGCATAACGTACCTCGTCATCCTCAAACTGAAACGCTTCGCAATACACCACTTCATACGCGTACGCGGTACCGCCAAGGTTTTGCGTCGTCTCCAAGCGATAGACAATGCCGCCAATTAACGGGTGTTCCGTGTCATTGTGACCTGGAGTGACAACAGGCAACTCAAAACGTGTTGTGACCCACGCATGGTCGCTGTCGCCGTGGTAATCATCACGCGCCGCTACCGCCAGGTATGTGGTGGTTTTAATGTTCTCTGGTGCACCTAGCACCATCATTTGTCCTTGGTTTAGCACCCTTAATCCATTGGCGTTTTCGAGCCAAATCCGAGTGGTGAGGAGATCACCATCCGGGTCTTCAAACAGTTGGTTAAGATTGAGCGAATAGCTAATCGGAGAGTTTTGGTTGAGCTCCCAAGCATAAATAATGGTTTGTAGCTGTTGTTCCACCGTGAGGTTGATGATGGGTTTATTGTTCTCTGATGGGTCCTCTTTTGAGCGGCTGTCTTCATAACCCAATGACGAGTCGTAAAAAGAGCCGTCTTCTGTAGTATGAAATGGGTTCGTAATTGGCCCTGGTTGTCCTAAAATGGCAGAATTGAAGGCGTCATCACCGTCTTTTGTGTGGGCGTTCTCCAACGCAGAACCTGTCAACGCTTGCTTTACTTCAACTAAAGATGTGCGCTCATATTGACGATGTGTTCGCGTGGTTGATTGGCTCGTGCTGTCTGATGAGTCCGCCGCTGATGCCAAGCTGGATTCGTCTGACATGCAGTATACGCCGAGCAAACCAACGCAGATTGCGCCGATTATCCAAAACTTTTTGCTTCTCATTACGCGTGCGCCATTCGTGATTGCAACCAGCTGCGAGAGAATTTTAGGTCTTTCTCTATTAAGCTTGCGCTGCACTCGAGCAGTTCACTGATTTCTTGGTTTTTCATTCCCATTAAATACTTGAGTTTGAGTGCACTTGATTGGCGTGGGTAACGGCTACTAAAGTTATCCAGAGCTTTATCCATGATGATCAATTGTTCGAAGCGATCTTCTTCATCTCTCATCAACGTGATGTGTTGACGCTTTTGTGCTTGGTGCGAGCGTGCGTTATCGATCAAGATTTGACGCATCACTTTGGCGGCCATCAAAAAGAAATCACGTTTTGTTTCAATTTCACTCATGTCGCAGTTGGACATCTTCAGGTAAGCATCATGAATTAATGCCGTGGTGCTGTTGACGCTATCGGCCAATACTTTGTTATCGATGCCGTATTTTTCCGCGTTTCGTTCACGCTCGTGTTGGGCGATCTTACGTAACTGCAAATACGCAAATTGGTAGAGCTCACTCTCAGCTTGTTTATCACCAGATTGCCATTGTTGAATGATTTGTGTCAGTGCTACTGCTGTTGCCATGGTTATACATCCTCGCTCACTTTGACAAATTCAGAAATGGTGTGGGTTTCAATGCGATCAGAGCCGTCTCGGTTGCGGAGAACATCTTGTTGATAGCGATATAAAATGCCTTGTTCCCAAGTTGCGCCAGCGGGCAGATATTCCCAAGTGGTGTAATTGATTTCGGCAGGGGTCGTTGACCAACGTACCATGACATTCATTTGCGCAAGCTCGGCTTTGGGTTCGTCATTGTTGACCCACCACATGTCCGCATACTCTCGGGTGACATCTTGGGTGTATAGGCTTGCGTCGGTTGGACAGGTGTCTGCATTGTGCGGCAGTCGCATGACTTGTTGGTGGCGCATCAATAGGCACGATTGTGTCATGGACTGCTGGTGGTATTGGGTCTGCTGCCATACCCCGAGGTAGTCGATGTCGTGTTCGTTCGTGTTGGGGTAGGTAAACCACAGCATTTCTGTACGATTGTGGTGGTGGATGTTTTTTTTACGCCCAAGGCCTTGTACTTTTTCCATCAGTAGCTCAGTACTTGGATCAAAGTTGAGCGCAACGGAGCGGTATTTCCAGTCGCCTTCATCATCAAAGTCTTCAAGAGAGAAGCCATTCAAATCGTTGCGGGTGCATCCAGTGATTGAGCAACCGACGATATTAAACCAATCCGCAAATTTGCTTATCGGCTCGACAATGTCTTCCGTGATAGGGCGCTTCATCGAGAGGAAACAGCCTTGAAAATGGTCGCCAACGCTTGGGTGCTCAATCAATGAATCTTTGGTGATGGTGAATCGAGTTTCACCAAACGGAGGGCGATATTTAGGATGATGTTGATAACGTAAATCGTAAGCACAAGCGCGGCCTTGCCAATCTTTCTTTTTGATCACGATGTTTTTGAACGTCATGCCGCGAGGTTCGAAGATGATCTCATCTGAGGCAAAGTTTTTCTCAATGTACAGCTGGCTTTCGTTTAGGTGCTCAATTGCCTCATCGACAGACACCCAGTCGAGATTGAGGTGACGTTTGGCGTCATCCAGATAATTGAGGTCAAGGCCCTTGAGCTGGTTTTGAAAGCGAGCATCAGACAACACGCGGTTGGCTAAGACAATTTCCTTACGATTCTCAGGCGTGCTGTCGAGAGAGAGCAGCAGGCGCGTCATATTGATGCTACGACTGGGTTTGGTTGTTGCCATCGTCGGTGTAAGCACTTCTTGGCTCGATAAGGTTGTCAGCAGATAACCTTTATCATCGTTGCCAAGGAAGAAACTAATCACATCACCAGGTTGGTAGTGAAATGCCCCTTGTTGGGTAACGCCAGTGATATTGGAACTGGTTTTGTAATACAAGCCAGTCACCGGCGCATCGATAAAGTAGCCTTGCTTCAAGGATGAAGTGGGCGGGTGTGAAGTGGCAGCAGAAGTGTCTGCTGCTAACGTGGAGGTAGCCGTCAGCGCAGACAGCCAAAATACCACTGAACGTGTATACATCTTGTTTTAAGCCTTATTGGTTGGTGCTGTCCTCAGACGCACAATTTGGCTGACAACTCATTGGAGTAGTTAGGTGCTTCTTTGGCACCGGTGTCATCATCGCCAACAACATTTTTTGTTTTATATGTTTGGGGATATCTGGATTAGAGAGTATCCGCCTTCGTGTTAACTCCATCATGGAGCTCACCGAAAGGTGTTCGACATTCTGCCCCTTCGCGTGGAAGATAAGGCGGGTCATTTCGTACATCATATCTTCTGCAATCTTCTTCTCTTGTTGCAGTTGGATATTCTTTTGCATCATGGCGCTGCCAAATAGCACACCTGAGAGCACGATGATGCCTGACAATGCAGAAGCAAGAGGACGCCGTTGCACCAAGCGAAAGGCGCTATACAAAGGCCAGTGTTTTTTCTGCTCGATAGGGCGACGTTCGATAATTCGCTCGATATCAATGCGTAGCGCTCGCACATCTGGGTATCGCACTTGGGTGGCTGGACGCGTCGCCCGTCTTATCACCCAATACACATCAGACCAAACCGCTGGTGATGGAAACATCAAAGCGAGGATTTTGCCCAATGAATAAACATCGCTTTGTTCTGTCAGTACTTGTCCTGCCTGCTGCTCAGGGCTGGCAAAATTTTGGCTAAACGCAATCAGTGCCGAGGGTGAGCCCTCTCGGGTGGAGTGCGCTTTTTGAGTCAAGTTGAAGTCGAGCAGTTTGGGTCGTTTGCTACGATCGATCAGTATATTTTCTGGTTTTAGATCGGCATGCAAAACATGATGCTGGTGGGCGTGCTCCATCGCCTGACAAATCTGCTTAAACAGCAGCAGTTTTTCTGTCTTTTCCAGCTTATTTTCTGACAGGTATTCATCTAAGGTTTGACCAAATACCCGCTCCATCACGATGTAAACTGAATCTTGATGAAGGCCGCCATCAAACACTTTCGCTATGTATGGATGGTTTAGGCGCGCGAGCAGTTGTGCCTCATCGAAGAGTGCACGTTGTCCCAGCACATTACTCAAATTGCTTTGAATAAACTTGATGGCCAGATCTTGTTCGAACGTTTCATCTGCACGTAGGGCGGCGTAAACGACACCCATGCCACCGCGACCCAACTCATGAGTTAGGCGATACTTACTGATGACTTCTCCGCTTAGATCGACGTCTCGGTTCGTAGCCTGGTGAGCACCAAAGTAAAGTAACTGCGTTAGTTGTTCTTCAGGTGTCTCGTGGGCTAAAAGAGGAACGAGTTGTTGATACAGCTCAGGTTGACTTTGTTGCAATGCTTGGAGGTATTGCTGCTTTTGGGAGTCGTCCAGATCAAGCAAGTGATAGTAAATCTGGGTTTCGCTAGAGCCTAACTGCACTGTGCCTAATGTCTTATTCTTTTAGGTACGGCATTTTATAAGAACTTTGATATAAATGTCATTTATTTATTCGGCTTTGACTCACAATGTATGAAACGCAATTTGGTGGCTAATACAATAATAACGTCATGATTTTGCGAATTATTTTCACTGAGCTTGTCGGCAGAGAGTCTATTCGTCATAATGTTACTTGTAACATTACTGATAAATCACATATTTATGGCTCAACAGAATAAGAAAACTCGCACGACATTGCAGGATGTCGCAGACCAAGTTGGTGTCACGAAGATGACGGTTTCACGTTATATGCGTAACCCTGAATCGGTGGCAGAAAAGACTCGGGCCAAGATTGCGACTGCGATTGAAGAGATGGGATACATCGAAAACCGCGCCCCCGCTATGTTGTCAAAGTCGTCCAGTAAAGCCATTGGTATTTTACTGCCCTCATTGTCCAACCAAATTTTTGCTTCCTTTGTTCAGGGCATCGAGATGGTGACCAAAGCCAATGGCTATGAGACGCTTTTAGCGCACTTTAGCTACGATGAGCTTGAAGAAGAACGCAAGATCGCGTCATTACTCTCTTATCAGGTCGATGGACTTATTCTAACTGAAAGCCATCACACGCCGCGTACATTGCAAATGATAAAAAATGCAGGGATCCCTGTGGTGGAAACCATGGAACTACCACCAGAGCCGATTGATATGGCGGTTGGGCTAGATCATGAAGATGCCTCGTACACGGCGGTTAAGCAGATGCTAGATTCAGGTAAGCGTACAATCGTTTATTTTGGGGCGCGTTTGGATACGCGAACCAAGCTGCGTATGCAAGGTTATGATCGCGCGATGACGGAAGCAGGGCTAGAACCTAAGCACGTATTAACGGGTGATCACTCTAGCTTCTCTTTAGCGCATGATTTGCTTGAACGCGCGCTAGAAACTCACCCAACGCTTGATGGCGTATTCTGTACCAACGACGACATCGCGATAGGGACCATGCTGAGCGCGCAACAACGTGGCATTCAAGTTCCGCAGCAGTTGGCGGTTGTGGGCTATAACGCGCTGGATATTGGTCAAACCATCAGCCCGAAACTGACTAGCGTCGATACACCGCGTTTCAAAATCGGTGAAAAGAGCGCAGAGCTTTTGATCGCGCGTCTGAAAGGTGAAGCGCAAGAAGAAAAAGTGGTTGATATGGGGTATCAAATTACCTCCGGAGAGAGTGTTTAACTCGCAGTTAACCGCTCTCTGTATTCGCTCATCAATGGTATTGGCAGGTTAGGGTATGGCACATCAGCTGGATGCATTGGATCTCAACTTAATGCGTTTATTAAAGGCCGTGGTGGAAAACCGCAGCATCAAGCTGGCCGCGATGCAGCTGGGCATTTCTCAACCGAGCGCCAGTCGCGGCGTGATGAAGCTCAAACAAGTGTTTGATGACCCGCTGTTTGTGCGTAAAGCGCATGGGGTTGAGCCGTCACCGATGGCGATACGTCTCGCCGCCGAGTTCGACAACATGATTGCACCACTGGAAAAAGTGGTGCAAGAGTTTGAAGTGTTCGATCCACTGCAATACCAAGGGCAGATCGCGATTGTGACCGACCCTTATTTGATGGATGAGCAAGGGCAGCGATTGCTAACTGGCTGTCATCGAGCCTTTCCCAAAGCGCACTTTGCCTTTTCCAGTTGGAACAGTTACTCGCACGATGAAATGCTAGAGGGCGAGCACGATTACTGCATTCTTGACCAAGAGACCGAGCTGTCGAAAGACATTTACATGCGTCCGTTGTTTGTTGAAAAACGGGTGATTTTGGCACGTAAAAACCACCCGACGTTATCGAAAGTCAGTAATGATTGGGACACGGTGTCCAAACTGCCTCTGGTGTCTCTGCCTGCGCCCGCTTCGTATAAACCACTTTGTACCGTGGAGTCTGAGTATCGCCGCATGGGCTATGAGCCTGTGGTGTTATTGAAATCCTATAATTTGCGTGTGGCGTGCCAAATGTTGCAAGAAACCGACGCGATTATGTATGCCAGTCAAAGCTCAGCAGTATTGATGCCGGAGCTGGACTCTTACGCGATGCCTTTGGTCAACCGTGAGTTTAGCCAGTTTGTCGTCTCTGGCGGTTTCTTACAAACCAATCGCAACCATCCTTTGCACCGACACTTACATAAAGTGGTACGCCAAACTCTGAAGACGCCATTAATTTTCGCACAGTGACGACTGATTATTGTCTCGCGTCACCGAGATTCTCTGCATAAGATAACCATGAAGAAAATGTGTGATTACATAGACAACTCGATCCTATAGATATTCAAAAATGAATATCTCAATTACCTGTCTCTTTTTCCTGCTCAGCGCTAACCTTAGCTCAAATAGTCAGGAGAAGTGGCTCATTTTTATCTTTTTAACTTTTTGAATGTCGATACAGATGCGTGACATTCACCATTCTCCGTTATGCAGTTTTTTAATTTCTGATGGAGGATTCATCATGCTAGTTGCACGTCTATTTTTATTGCTCGCCATCGTTGCCGAAGTAGCAGGCACCAGCACCATGTCTTTTATCGGACAAGGTCATGGATGGTTGGGCTACATCGTGATGTACGTATTGATTGCGGTGTCGTACTACTTCCTCTCGATTGCTGCGAAAAAGATTTCTATCGGCGTGGCATACGCTGTTTGGGAAGGGTTGGGTATCTCATTGATCACGGTCGTTTCGATCGTGTTGTTTGATTCTGACTTAAATACCCAAGAGCTGCTTGGTTTGATGTTAGCTGTCATCGGCATCGTTTGTGTGACTTTAGGTGAGTCACACGGTCAATCTAACACCAAGAAAAACGCCGATAAACGGGCAAAAGAACGTTCATTTTCTACAAGTGTAAGGTGTGAATCATGAGTCAATTTTTTACGATGTCATTTGGATTTGTCGTGATGGCTGCCTTGGTCGACATCGTGGCCAATATGGCGCTCACACGTTCTCACGGCTTTAAATACAAAGGCTGGGGCATTACCGCGATTGTGTTGGTACTGGCTGCATTCACGTTATTGGCGCAAGCGGTGAAAGAGATCGACTTAGCCATTGCTTACGCCTCTTGGGGCGCGATCGGTATCTTGGGTACCGCAGTGGGTGGAGCCTTGCTGTTTAAACAGAAACTCAAGCCAATCGGCTGGTTTGGTATCTTTGTGGTTATTGCTGCAGTCGTGGTGATGAAGACGGCTTAATCAAGCCAAACAAAAACAACGAAGACAAATACAAAGAGCGGAGTATCAAACTCCGCTCTTTTTGTTTTTCTGGCTTACACAATGAAGCTTGCGCCTTCTTCTGCGCTAGAGACGTTTTGGCGGATCACGCTAAACAAGCCTCGTCCCCATGTTTGTTGGGTGGATTCGGTATCGAAATGAATCAACTCGCGACCAGTGGTGTCGCTTAAGTTGTTCAGTTCGCCCGTTTGGCAATCCAGGCGAATCAAATCGCCGTTGCGCACCAAACCAATCGCGCCGCCACGAATGGCTTCTGGAGAAACATGAATCGCAGACGGAATTTTACCTGACGCGCCAGATAAACGACCGTCAGTAACCAGCGCCACTTTAAAGCCCGCTTTTTGCACGTTACCTAAAATTGGCATCAGCTTGTGCAGTTCAGGCATGCCGTTTGCCGCTGGGCCGTTGTGTGTGACCACAACGATGCAATCTTTGTTCAGCTCACCACGTTTGTACGCGGCTTCCACTTCGTGTTGGCATTGGAATACGATCGCTGGTGCAACAATCACGCGTTGCTCTTCTTTCACCGCAGACACTTTCACCACGGCTTTGCCCAAGTTGCCAGTCAGCACGCGAGTGCCGCCAGTGTTTTGGAACGTGGCGTCTGGTTTGGCGATCACGTCACCGTCTTGGCTGCCTTGGCACGGTGTCCAAGTCAGTTGGCCATCGACAAGGCTCGGCAGCGTCATTTGGTCTTCAAATTCACCAAACACGGGTTTCACATCGCGATGTAAAAGCTCGGATTGGTTCAAGCGGTGCAATAACGCTGGCACGCCCCCCCCGTTTTGGAACGCGTTCATATCGGCTGGGCCGTTCGGGTAAACGCGAGCTAATAAAGGAACCACATCCGACAGATCGCTGATGTCTTGCCACGTGAGCAAGATGCCAGCAGCACGCGCCACGGCGATCATATGAATGGTGTGATTGGTGCTGCCGCCAGATGCAAGTAGAGCGATGATGCCGTTGACCAAGCTCTTTGCTGTGACCACCTCGGCCAGCGGACGGAAGTGTGCAGAACCCGCCGTCATTGAGGCGATTTTCAGAGCCGCGTGATCGGTTAACGCTTTACGCAGTTGGGTATGGGGATGAATGAATGCCGAACCTGGCAGCATCAAGCCCATGGCTTCGAACACCAACTGGTTGGTGTTGGCGGTGCCGTAAAACGTACACGTACCCGCAGAGTGGTAAGCGCGACACTCCATATCCAGCAGAGCGTCTTTGCCGACTTCTCCCGCTGCGTATTTTTGGCGCACGTCGACTTTCTCTTCGTTGCTGATGCCCGTTGCCATCAGACCCGCTGGTACAAACGCAGTCGGTAGATGCGCGTAAGACAGTGCGCCCATCAGTTGCCCCGGAGCGATCTTGTCACAGATGCCAAGCAGTAATGTGGCATCAAAGACATTGTGGCTCAAAGACAACGCCGTTGATTGCGCAATTAAGTCACGCGAAAACAGCGACATATCCATGCCTGCTTGACCTTGAGTCACCCCATCGCACATCGCTGGCACACAACCTGCGACTTGCGCCGTATGGCCGTAGTCCGCCAGCACTTGTTTGATTTGCGCTGGGTAGTCTTGGTACGGTTGGTGGGCGCTCAACATGTCGTTGTAGGCGCTGATCAGCGCGACATTGGCATGAGTAAAATCGAGAATATTTTTCTTTTCAGAAGAGCAAGATGCGGCGACTGCATGAGCTAAGTTACCACAAGATAAACCAACACGGCCTTTGCCAGCTTCGGCTTGCACTTCGGTGCGAGCAAGAAACGCAGCGCGCGCTTCACGGCTGCGCTCGGTCAAACGTTGTGTGACCTCAAGAACAACAGAGTGAGTCATTACGCCACCTCGATCGCTTGCATTTTGATTAGCTCAGCGGCAGAGCGTTCCACCACGTCGCTGATGTCTCCGTCGATACTGACGATCAGAGTTTGAGGCTCGTTGTCTGGGCGCTCTAGTGTCTCGAATTGGCTCTTCACCATGTTTTCTTTCATGAAGTGGCCTTTGCGCATACGCATGCGATTCAGGATCAACTCCATATCGCCATCAAGGAACAGGAAGGTCACGTTGTCGTTGCCTTCGCGGATCTGATCGCGGTAAATCTTTTTCAGTGCTGAGCAAACAATAATGCCGTGCTCGTTCTTGCTTTCTAGGCTGTACGCCGCATCACGAATGCGTTCTAGCCATGGCTTGCGATCATCATCGTTCAGAGGCTGGCCCGATGCCATTTTCTGAATGTTCGCTCGTGGATGAAGATCATCACCATCAATGAATTTACGCCCTAGCTTTTTCGCTAGATGCTCACCAATTGTGCTTTTACCACTAGCACAAACGCCCATAACGATGACACTACTACCAGCCATAACTTATCCTCATAACCAAATTTGCGCGTGATCTCAATTTTTGAATTCACTTTAAAATATGGGTTTATCTTATTCATGTTATCGGTAACATGTTACCGGTAACTGAAATAAATGTGAACCATAACACAAACAATAATTCTTAAAGGTGAACCTATGGAGCAATTAACCCAAGCCCCAGATCCTACGTTCCTACTGACGATTGCAGGCCTTGCCATTGCAGCGTTACTCGTTCTGATCATTAAACTGAAAGTCCATGCTTTTGCTTCCCTTACTATGGTGAGTTTAGGCACAGCAATCGCCACTGGCGTTCCTTCTGAGAAAGTCGTATCGACCATGATGGGCGGCTTCGGCGGCACACTGGCTTCCGTGGCATTGCTGGTTGGTCTTGGTGCGATGATCGGTAAAATTCTTGAAGTGACTGGCGGTGCGAAAGTGCTGGCAGACACTTTGATTGGTCGCTTTGGTAAAGAGCGCGCACCATTTGCTTTGGGCGTCGCTTCATTACTGTTTGGCTTCCCAATCTTCTTCGATGCTGGCCTTGTAGTGATGATGCCAATCATCCTAAGTGTGGCGGCTCGTTTTGGTGGCTCACCAATTAAATACGCGTTGCCTGCTGCCGGTGCTTTTGCGGTTATGCACGCGTTTGTTCCACCACACCCAGGTCCGGTTGCAGCGGCAGAATTTCTTGGCGCAAACATCGGTCTGCTATTGGTGGTGGGTATTTTGGTTGCTATTCCAACTTGGTACCTTGGCGCTTACCTATTTGGTTTGTACGCGGGCAAAAAATTCGATATCCCACTATCTAAAGCCTTCTTTAATGGCGAAGCGATGGTGGATGAGCGCAACGCACCAAAATTTGGCACGGTTATGACCATCCTTGTGCTGCCAGTCCTGCTAATCTGTTTGGATACGGTATTGAACACACTGGCGGTTGCAGGTTTGATTGATGGCAAAACGGCACTGGTTGAGTTCCTACGTATGCTAGGTAAAACCCCAGTCGCGTTGCTGATTACGTTGATTGTCTGTCTGGCTGTGTTTGCCAAAGACTACGGCATGGCAAAACTAGAAAAATTGTGTGGTGAGTCATTGGCTCCTATCTGTGGTGTTATCCTAGTAACGGGTGCAGGTGGCATGTTTGGCGGCGTACTGCGCTCAAGCGGTATTGGTGATGCACTGGCTGACGTTCTTACAGACACAGGTATGCCTGTGATTGTGGCGGCGTTTGTGATTTCAACCTGTCTGCGTGTTGCTCAAGGCTCGGCAACCGTAGCGCTAACCACGACGGCGGCTCTTATCGCGCCAGTTGTGGCAGCATCAACAGGTTTGAGTGAACTAGACCTTTGCTTTATCGTAATCGCGATTGCGGGTGGTGCAACGGTACTGTCTCACTTCAATGACTCTGGTTTCTGGTTGGTCTCTCGTCTGCTTGAGATGGATGAGAAAACCACATTAAAAACTTGGACGGTAATGGAAACGTTACTTGGTGGTATCGCGTTTATTATCGTCGCAACATTAAGCTTTATTCTTTAGAGGTTCCCCATGACAACACTTGAACAACGATTAAGAGAAATCAAAATCGTCCCAGTTATCGCAATCAACGACGTAGCACACGCTCTGCCACTGGCAAAAGTGTTGGTAGAAAACGGTTTACCATGTGCGGAAGTGACATTCCGCACCGAAGCGGCGGCGGAGTCGATTCGCATCATGCGTGAAGCGTACCCAGAGCTGTTGATTGGCGCGGGCACCGTTCTGACCACAGAACAAGTGGATATCGCCATCGAAGCGGGCGTGGACTTTATCGTTAGCCCAGGTTTCAACCCAACCACAGTGAAATACTGTCAGCAACGTGGCGTGACTATCGTACCAGGTGTAAACAACCCAAGCTTGGTTGAGCAAGCGATGGAAATGGGTCTGCGTACGTTGAAGTTCTTCCCTGCTGAGCCATCAGGCGGCGTAAGCATGCTGAAAGCACTCACGGCGGTTTACCCAGTGGAATTCATGCCAACAGGTGGCGTAAGCCCATCCAACGTGGAAGATTACCTAGCGCTGAAATCGGTTGTAGCTTGTGGCGGTACGTGGATGGTGCCAACCGCAATGATGGACAACGGCGATTGGGAAGGTATTGCTGAATTGGTTCGCGCAGTTAAGTAAAACGCACAAACGGCTCCGAAATACCCCCGAACGTTAGAAAACGTGATACGAAAAAGGGTCATCAAGTTACTTGATGACCCTTTTGCTTTTTGGAATGAAGCGGCTTTAGAAGTGATGCTTCATAAAGCGCTTAATAAAGCGAATGAAATCTGCTTCGGCTAGCTTCGCGCACTTCAATGTTTGGGCGTGAGACAATTCTACATCTCCCAAGCCTTCTGCCATGTTGGTGATCGCACACACTGCCAATACGGGTAAACCGCAATGCGCCGCAGAAATCACTTCTGGCACAACCGACATGCCCACCACATCACCACCGATGATTTGCATCATGCGGATTTCGGCTGCGGTCTCAAAGTTGGGGCCTGTGTAAGAGACAAACACACCTTCATTCAGGTGAATGCCATTGGCTTTGCCGACTTCAAACGCTTCTGCGCGCAGGTCTTTGTCGTACGCATTGGCGAGGCTGAAGAACCTCGGGCCGTACTCTTCATCATTCGGACCGATCATTGGCGACTCAGGCATGGTATTGATGTGGTCATGAAATACCACCAGAGAACCGACGTCGATGCGTTCAGGGCGAAGTGAGCCTGCCGCGTTGGTGACGAGCAGAAACTCACAGCCCAGCTTTTTAAAGGTGCGCACGGGCGTTGTCATGACCTTCATTGAGCCGTGTTCGTAGTAGTGACCGCGACCTTTCATGCACACTACGTCTACGCCGCCCATGGTACCAAGTACCAACTCACCAGAGTGGCCTTGCACGGTGCTAACCGGAAAGCCTTCGAGCTCTTCGTATGGAATGACCACTTTGTCTTGTAGTTCGTCTGCCAATACGCCTAAGCCAGAGCCTAAAATAAACGCCGCTTTAGGTTGGAAGTTTGGTTTGCGTTCGCGAATGGTTTGTAGCGCGCCGATTACTGGATCGTGATTCATGTTAGTCACCTTCTGGTTGTGTGTTGATTCCATTGTGTGACTTTCTGCGCTGGTTATCTTTGCTTTATTCGCTACTATCATCCTTAAAAAGAGGATGATGAAACTCGCTAGGACCTAATGCATGAAGTCAGAACCATTTGAGCGCGTGACGCTGAAGATGCTGCGTTACTTTTACGAGGTCGCACAAACCAAGCATTTCACTAAGGCGGCCGAGAACCTCAATATCACCAATTCGCCGTTGAGCAACCGCATCAAAGAGTTGGAAGAGGTGCTTAACGTCAAACTGTTTGAGCGTGATTCAAGAAACGTCATGCTGACGGAGGCCGGGCGATTGTTGGAGTCCAAATGCCAACTGATTTTTCAGACCTTGGATGTCTCGCTCAATCAAGTGCAGCAAGTGGGGTTGAACCAGAGAAATATCCTGCGAATCGGTGTGGTAAGTAGCGCATTTTGGGGTGGATTTGATCGTTTGTTACAGCGCTTCCATGCTGAGCATAGCACTTATCACGCCGACATTTTTGACCTTAACCCAGAGACGCAAAAGAAGCATCTGAGTGAGAAGAAAATCGACGTGGGCATTGTACGTTTTGCCGATGCACTCAACATTTATCCGTATCAGTCGGTGTCTTTGGGCAAAGATGTGTTTGTGGTGGCGGTGTCGGAGCAACATGAGTTAGCCAGCAAATCTTTGCTGCGGCTCCAAGATTTAAAGGCGTGTGAGTTTGCGTTTATGAGTTTGGCGAATTCTGCCTCGGCAAACTTCATCATCAATGCCTGTCTGCAAGAAGGCTTTTCACCCCATATTGGCAAACAAGTGGTGGAGCCAAGCACCTTGATGGCATATGTAGCAAACAGCAATACCGTGACGTTGGTGCCGTCGACGTTTTCTCAGCATCATTGGCATGGGATTCGTTTTATCAAGCTGAAAGAGTCACTGCGTGCAGACTTGTGTCTGATTCATGATGGTAAGCAGGAGAGTGCTATTAAAGCCGAGTTTATTCGCACATTATTAGAGAATGCGAGTTAAGCATGGGATAACAAAAAAAGGTCATCCTAAGATGACCTTTTCAAATGATTCGCTGAAATCAGCAATGCGATTAGCGCGTAATTAACGCATCGTTACAAACTCTTCAGAGCCCGTTGGGTGGATAGCCACAACAGAGTCGAAGTCTGCTTTGGTTGCGCCCATCTTCATTGCTACGCCGAAGCCTTGGATCATTTCATCTACCGTGAAACCGATGCCGTGTAGACCAACAACCGTTTCTTCTTCGCCCGCACATACAAGCTTCATCTTACATGGTTGACGGTGCTTAGTAACGGCGGTGTACATCGCAGTAAAGCCAGATGTGTAGACTTTGATGTTGTCTTTGCCGTACTTCTCTTCCGCTTCTTGCGTTGTAAGACCGATAGTGCCGATTGGTGGGTGGCTAAATACCACAGTTGGTACCAAATCGTAGTCCATCTTCGCGTTTGGTTTGTTGTTGAACAGACGCTCAGAAAGTTGACGACCCGCTTTCACTGCTACTGGCGTTAGCTCGATACCGCCTTCCATGATGTCACCCACACAGTAGATTCCTTTCACGTTGGTTTCTTGGTATTCGTCTACCTTAATGTAGCCTTTTTCGTTCGTTGCAACACCAGTTGACGCTAGGTTGATTGCGTCAGTTGCTGGGTGACGACCGATTGCCCAAATCAGTTGGTCAACGTTTTGGCTCTCACCGTTTTCTAGGTGCAGAGTTAGGCTGCCATCGGCTTCTTTTACCACTTCTTTTGGTACAGAATGGGTATGCAGTGTTGGGCCTTCTGCTTCCATTACTTCAACCAACGTATCGATGATCATTGGATCGAAGCTACGCAGTGGTGACTCTTTACGTACGAACAGGTGCGTTTCTGTACCTAGCGCGTGCAGTACGCCAGCAATTTCAACTGCGATGTAGCCTGCGCCGACAACCGCAACGCGTTTTGGTTGCTCTGCTAGGTCGAAGAAGCCGTTTGAATCGATGCCGTATTCAGCGCCTGGAATGTTTGGAATAGTAGGACGACCACCAACCGCGATCAGAATGTGATCCGCTGTGTAGTGTTCACCGTTTACTTCGACAGTTTTTTCGTCAACAAACTTAGCAAAGCCTTTAATCACGTTTACTTTGTTGTTGCCAAGAACGCGATCGTAAGATTGGTGAATACGACCAATGTACGCCTGACGGCTCTCAACCAGTTTGCTCCAGTCGAAACCTTTCACGTCGACATCAAAACCGTAATCTTCTGCGTACAGGTTCATTGCTTCTGCGATTTGCGCGCCATGCCACATCACTTTCTTCGGTACACAACCCACGTTTACACAGGTGCCACCAAGATCTTGAGCTTCGATTAGCGCAACTTTAGCGCCGTACATCGCCGCACGGTTTGCAGATGCGATGCCGCCACTGCCGCCACCGATACAGATATAGTCAAAATGAGTCGCCATTACTTTCTCCAAGAGCTTATAAATTTTATCTGGTACATAGATAGATTGGGATGACCTTGCTCGAACTCAATGCCACCGTTATCCCACTATCATAAATCGAATGTAACGAATTCCTAAATGGGAAAAAGCGACATTACTTATGACAAATAGCGATGAGAGGCACAAAAAGAAGAATAAGCGCGATGGGAGGGCAAAGTTGAGAGTATAAAAAGCGCAACGAGCATGTCGTTGCGCTAGAAGGTTTCGGTGCAGATGAGCTTACTCTGGCACAATCCAGTCCACTTTCCAGTGGCCAGTTGCTGGCGCGATCGCGTCTTGCAGGAATGGCAGAATCTCTTTCATCTGGCTTTCCAGTTTCCACGGCGGGTTAATCACAATCATGCCGGATGCCGTCATGCCGCGCTCGTTGGTATCGGGTGCGACACCTAACTCGATTTGCAGAATTTTACGAATGCCCAGTGCTTCCAGGCCTTCGATCATATCTTCGATGTCGTGACGGTTTACCACTGGGTACCAAATCGCGTAGATACCGGTTGCCCAACGCTTATGGCTCTGATGAATCGCGCGCACTACATCGCGGTACTCTTTCGCGAGTTCGTATGGTGGGTCAATCAGCACCAAACCACGACGCTCTTGTGGCGGTAAGCTTGCTTTTAGACGCTGGAACCCGTCCTCTTTGAAGATGCTCACTTGGCGATCGCGATGGAATTCTTGCTCCAACAATGGGTGATCGGCTGGGTGCAACTCGGTCAGCACCATGCGATCTTGTGGGCGGATTTGCGCACGCGCCACACGTGGTGAGCCTGGGTAGTAACGCAGTTTATCACCGTTGTTGAGCACTTTGATGGCATCGATGTAGCTTTTGATATCTTCAGGAATGTTTGGGTTATCCCAAATACGTGCGATGCCTTGTTTGTATTCGCCCGTTTTCTCAGACCATTCGTGAGTCAGATCGTAACGGCCCACACCCGAGTGGGTATCGTGATAAACGAATGGCTTATCTTTTTGTTTCAGCGCATCAAGAATGAGGCTTTGAACGATGTGTTTGACCACGTCGGCATGGTTGCCAGCGTGGAAGCTGTGGCGGTAACTTAACAAATTAAACTCTCGAAACACTCTTTGGCTGAGTGTGGTCTGTGATTTTCACTCTATGGCGGTATTATACTCAAGTAACTTAAAGATGTAGAACTTCCAATCAAATCTGTTCCTCTGATAAGGGGACGCTATTGAAATTTCTTTAAGTCACCCACACTTACTATTGGTAATCGAATTGAACTAGGTGAGTTTCTCGTGCTCAAAGAGTGTGAAATCTCATTTAGGTATAACAAGACTCAAGGACAGAGTAGCGCTCGTTGATTATATGGTCATCGCAGCATAGAGAAAGGGAACGGAGCTCCCCCAATCCATGTTGCTGGCTCGTCTGTACATTGAGTTGGCCTATCTACACAAAATAGACAGGCAATCACAGAGTCAAAACACAAAAGGAATTATTCATGTCTAATCCTCTTCTGACGTTTACGGACTTACCTCCGTTTTCTCAAATTAAACCAGAACACATCAAGCCTGCCGTTGAACAAGCGATTGCTGACTGCCGAGCGAAAATCGATGAAGTTCTAAAAGATAATGCTCACCCTACTTGGGACAGTGTGATTGCGCCAATTGAAGAAGCGGATGACCGCTTAAGCCGCATTTGGTCGCCAGTGGGTCACATGAACTCCGTGGTGAACAGCGAAGATCTGCGTGAAGCGTACGAAAGTTGTTTGCCAATTTTGTCGGAATACGGCACTTGGGTTGGTCAGCACAAAGGCCTGTACGAAGCGTACAAAGCAATTAAAGCCAGTGATGCATTCGCAACGCTGACTCGCGCTCAACAAAAAACCATCACCGATGCGCTACGAGACTTTGAGTTATCGGGTATTGGTTTGCCATCCGATGAGCAGCACCGTTACGGCGAAATCAGCAAGCGCATGTCTGAGCTCAGCTCTAAATTCTCTAACAATGTACTGGATGCCACCATGGGTTGGACCAAGCACATCACGGATGAGAAAGACCTTGCTGGCATGCCAGAATCGGCGCTGGCAGCAGCGAAAGCCGCGGCAGAAGCAAAAGAGCTAGATGGTTACCTCATTACGCTGGATATCCCATCTTACCTACCTGTCATGACGTATTGCGACAACCAAGAGTTGCGTAAAGAAGTGTACGAAGCATACGTGACGCGCGCCTCTGATCGCGGTCCAAATGCTGGTAAGTGGGACAACTCAGAAATCATTACTGAGCAACTGAGACTGCGTCACGAAATTTCACGCATGTTGGGTTTCAATACTTACAGCGAGAAATCGTTAGCAACGAAAATGGCCGAAACGCCAGATCAAGTGTTGGGCTTCTTGAATGACCTAGCGACACGTGCGAAACCGCAAGGTGAACGTGAAGTCGAAGAGTTACGTCAGTTTGCGAAAAGTGAGTTTGGCGTTGAAGAATTGAATGTGTGGGATATCGCTTACTACAGCGAGAAACAAAAGCAGCACTTGTTCCAAATCTCGGATGAAGAACTGCGCCCGTACTTCCCTGAGTCTAAGGTTGTCAGTGGTCTGTTTGAAGTGCTAAACCGCGTGTTTGGCATGACAGTTACTGAGCGCGAAGGCGTGGACACTTGGCACGAATCTGTGCGTTTCTTCGATATCTTTGACGCTGAAGGCGCACTGCGTGGCAGTTTCTACTTAGATCTCTACGCACGTGAGCACAAACGTGGTGGCGCGTGGATGGATGACTGTCGTGGTCGTCGTATTACGCTCTCTGGCGAACTGCAAACGCCGGTGGCGTACCTAACGTGTAACTTCAACCGTCCAGTGGGCGACAAGCCAGCACTGTTTACGCACGATGAAGTTGTGACACTTTTCCATGAATTTGGTCACGGCATCCACCACATGCTGACGCAAGTTGATACAGGTGCTGTTTCAGGTATTAATGGCGTGCCTTGGGATGCGGTTGAGCTACCAAGTCAGTTCCTAGAAAACTGGTGTTGGGAAGAGGACGCGCTTGCGTTTATTTCTGGTCACTATGAGACAGGCGAGCCGTTGCCAAAAGCGATGCTAGATAAGATGCTCGCGGCGAAAAACTTCCAGTCGGCGATGGGTATTTTGCGTCAGCTAGAATTCGGTTTGTTCGACTTTACTCTGCACACCGAATACGACCCAGAAGTGGGTGCACGCGTTTTAGAAACGCTGGCGAAAGTGAAAGAGAAAGTCGCGGTGGTTCCTGCGGTTGAGTGGGCGCGCTTCTCGCACAGCTTCGGTCACATCTTCGCTGGTGGTTACAGCGCGGGTTACTACAGCTATCTGTGGGCTGAAGTGCTGTCGTCAGACGCGTATTCTCGCTTTGAAGAAGAAGGTATCTTCAACAAAGAAACGGGTCAAAGCTTCCTGAATAACATCCTAGAAATGGGTGGTAGCGAAGAACCAATGGAGCTGTTTAAGCGCTTCCGTGGTCGTGAACCACAAATTGATGCGCTATTGCGCCATTCTGGTATTGCAGCGTAAGCGCACGCTGTCTTTCCAAAAATACTAAGGCCAACCATTCGGTTGGCCTTTTTTTGTCCATTTTTTATAAAAAATTCACGGATTCACACTGCGGTTAATTGGGTTCTGCAGCGATATCAATGTCTCCGTAGACTGAACCTCATCAATGGCTTGCAGCTTATCAATCAGCACAAATTGCAGTTCTTCAATCGATTTGCACATCAATTTGACGAATATGTTATACGCGCCCGTGGTGTAGTAAGCTTCAACGACTTCGTCGAGCGCGTTGAGTTTTTCTAGCGCGGAATGGTAATCGCGAGCTGCGTTTAGGTTAATACCAATGAAGCAGCACACATCGTAGCCGAGCTTTTTGGTATTTACGATCACCTCCGTTCCTTCGATGATGTCAGCCGATTTCATCTTCTCAATACGCACATGGATAGTGGCAGGGCTGACATCGAACTGCTTTGCCATTTCTGCGTAGGGCGTTCTGGCGTCAGCCATCAGTGTTTTTAATATTGCGCGGTCAAGGTCGTCGAGTTTCGGCAGGCTCGCATTCATACTATTATTTCCGTTAGGGATAGAGTTTTACCTCCCTTTTATACTCATAGCGGATAGGATTCACAAGGTTTGGCAGGAGTAACTGCGGGTTAACTCCGAGCTATGGAGATAATGTGCAGCGTTTTCTGGTTATTGTCGCGCTATGTTGGAGCGCGTTTGCCGCGGCCTCAGATCCGAAAGTTTTGGTCGTGCACTCCTATCATCAAGGTTTTTTCTGGACGGATTCCATACAGCGAGGTATCGAGCAGCAATTGGGTGATCGATCGCTGGATATGCGTGTGCTCTATTTAGACTCGAAACGTAACCAGAGTGAGCAGTTTTTCGCTCAGCTTGAATCCTTATATCGTACGAAATTAAGCAAAGAACGATTCGATGCCATTTTAGTGAGTGATAACAACGCGCTTGAACTGATGCAGCGTTTGGCGCCAATCATCAAAGACACCCCGGTTATATTTAATGGCATCAATAATTATCATCCTTCTTTGCACCAATCTCTGAACGCAACAGGAGTAACAGAAGATGTCGATTTGGAGGCAAATTTAGCCCTCATAGAGCGCCTACACCCTGATTACACCCAAATTCTTATTGTCAGTGACCATTCCGTAACGGGAGAGGTATTACGCTATCAAATCGACGATTTTGTACATGAACATCCGCAATATCGCGACAAAATCGTGCAAGTTATTCCCGATAGTATCATTGACTTAAAGCAACAAGTAGCGAAGCTGAATAAAGATAAAGTCGTCCTGTTTTGGACCTATTACCGAGATAAACAAGGTGTGGTTGGCAGTGAACGTGACTGGATTGGCGTCAACAGAGCCTCAAATGCGCCGCTGTTTATGGTGCACGACATTGGCTTAGGGCACGGTGCGGTTGGTGGCGTGATCCAAAGTGGTTATCGGCATGGCATAGAGAGCGCTGAGATACTTGAGTTTGTGTTGGATAACCCTGACCAAGCTCTGCCAGCCGTGAAGAAAAGTGATTCTGAAATCAAGCTCGATTATCAAGCTGTAGTGCGCTGGGGGCTGGGTGCTGAGCAAGAGGTCTCTGCGGTATTTTTTAATAAACCGATGAAGTTTTCTGAGCGTTTTGCCAAAGAAATTCGCTTGTTTGGTAGCCTGTTTGTGGTGATGTCGGTGGTCATTTTGTTGATGGGTTACTATTTACAGCGGATGCGTCGCAGCGAGAGTGCCGCGCGAGAAAGCCAAGCCATCTTAGAGTCGATTTTTGATCAGAGCATGCAGTATATGGGCATTTTGGATGCCAACGGTGTACTTAAATCGGGCAACGATCACCTGCAATCTTTGCTGTATCACCAAGGGCTGCGTTTAGACCGACCACTTTGGTTTCATCCCAATTGGAGTGAGAAAGCACAATCGTTGCTTGAGGCGTATTTCCACGCGCCTCACCATCAAGTGTCGACGTTTGAGGCTGAAATTTGGAGTAAAGAGCACGGTACATTGGTGTTGGAAGTTTCACTCAAGCCTTTTTCTCAGCAAGTAGGAAACCAAAAGCAATACTTGTTTGAAGCGCGCGATATCACTAGTCGTAAGTTGATGGAAGATAAGCTCTATCAACGCGAATCAACCCTGCGTAACTATTATGAACAACAGCCTGTCATGATGGTGACGCTCGACAGCAACAATCGCATTCAAGAAGTGAATCGATTTGCTCAGCTGCTCCTCGGCTACAAACCGATGGACATGCTCGGACACCGCCTAAGGGAGTTTTATTTTGATGACAAGGTACTGTTTCCTCGCCAAGTGCTATTGCAACCCAATCAACAGGTGCATGGGGTCTGGCGACGTGAAGTCGAGTATCGCCATGCAAATGGTCATCGTGTTTGGGTACGTGAGAACATTCGTCCACTGAGTGAATCTGATCAGCTGTTGATTGTGGGTGAAGATATTACAGAAACCAAACAGCTTTCCGAGAAATTGGAATATCAAGCGCGCTATGACTTACTGACAGGGACTTATAACCGAAACCACTTTGAACTAGAGCTCAAGACTGCACTGCGTGAGGTGGACAGCCATCGTCGCGTCCACGCCATGCTATACCTCGACTTAGATCAGCTAAAAGTCCTCAATGATACGGTTGGGCATGATGCGGGTGACGCGGCGATTCAATTTTGCGCCAGCATGTTAGAGGAAGTGTTGCCATACAATTCCATCTTGGCTCGAATGGGAGGCGATGAGTTTGCGGTACTACTCAAAGATTGCGACGAATACGGCGCGATTAATATCGCCAAACTGATCATCTCGACGTTGAGTGAACATCTCTTTATTTGGGAAGATACACGCTTGTTCATCAGTTGTTCTATTGGTATTCGTATCATCGACCATACGGCAGAGACGCCGCAAATGGTGCACGCTCAAGCAGACTCTGCGTGTCATGCCGCCAAGGAGCAAGGCCGTAACCGCTACAATCTGTTCAGCTTAGATAACGAAGAGCTACAACGTCGCCAGATGGAAATGCAGAGCGTCAATCTGGTGCATGAGGCATTGTCGAATCAGCGTTTAGAGTTGTTTGCTCAACCGATCAAAAGCTTACAAAAGCACGATGCTCAGATGTATTTTGAGATTTTAGTGCGCATTCGCAATGGATATGGTGATTATGTTTCTCCTGCATTGTTTATTCCGGCTTCCGAGCGCTACAACATTGCGCATTGGATTGATAAACAGGTCATTACTCAAACGCTAGAATGGTTTGAGCAACGCCCAGAGGTGGTTGAAAAACTCGGCCGTTGTTCGATAAACCTTTCAGGTCAATCCATGGGGAATCAAGAGTTTATCGATTTCTTATTGGAGCGATTGGAACGTTCGTCCATGCCGTGTGAAAAAATCTGTCTAGAAATCACCGAGACAGCAGCGATGAGTAATCTTGAGCAAGCCATTGAGCTCTTCACCAAGCTCAAAGCGTTGGGTTGTATGATTGCATTGGATGATTTCGGTTCGGGCTTGTCTTCATTTGGTTACTTAAAGAAACTTCCTGTTGATATCGTGAAAATTGATGGTCTTTTCGTGCGAGATATCAACGTAAATGAAATGGACCGCGTGATGGTTCGTTCAATCAATGACTTGGCGAAGCAACTAGGCAAAGTGACGGTGGCGGAGTTTGTCGAAAACGAACAAGTCATGAAGCATTTGATCGATCTTGGTGTGGATTATGGCCAAGGCTACGGTATTGGGCATCCTCAACCGCTTTCTGAGTTAGTTGAGCGACTGACGGCTGAGTAGTCTTGTCATATCAAGCTCAACCTAGCATTGAGAGGTAACTTAGGTATACACTCAGCGCCAGTTACCGCGATTTTTTATTGGAGCCTCCTTTTGCAACTGCAATTGATCTGTGAAGACCCGTCTCAACAACCTCATCTGGATGAACTGGCTGCGCGCTGGCAGCTTTCTCACACTGACGAGAGCGATTTTGCTTTGGTGCTGACCACCGAGCGTTTAGAGCTGCGTAAAGTGGATGAGCCAAAGTTGGGCGCTATTTTTGTCGATTTAATTGGTGGCGCAGTGGGACATCGCCGAAAATTTGGTGGTGGTAAGGGCCAAGCCATCGCAAAAGCCGCAGGCTTGAACAAAGGGGCAACGCCAACCGTTCTAGACGGCACGGCGGGGCTGGGACGTGATGCGTTCGTGCTCGCCTCGCTAGGTTGTAAAGTGCAGATGGTTGAGCGTCATCCAGTCGTGGCGGCTTTGTTGGATGACGGTTTGGCGCGTGCGAAACAAGACCCTGAAATTGGAACTTGGGTATCAGAGCGTATGTCGCTGATCCATGCCTCCAGTCATGATGCATTGGAACAGCTGGCACAAGATGAAGACTTTGTTCAGCCAGATGTGGTGTATCTCGACCCTATGTATCCGCACCCAGAAAACAAGAAGAAATCGGCGCTCGTAAAAAAAGAGATGCGCGTTTTCCAATCGTTGGTTGGCGCCGATTTGGACGCCGATGGTTTGCTAGATCCTGCCATGGCGTTAGCCACAAAACGCGTGGTGGTGAAGCGCCCAGACTATGCAAACTGGCTGAACGAGCAAAAGCCGACTATGGCGATTGAAACCAAAAAAAATCGCTTTGATGTCTATGTTAAAGCCTCAATGGCATAACTTCCTGACCGCTCAACTTTTCTTGTCACAGTACGGTGTATCGTGCTGTGATCAAGCCTCTCTTTCTGAATCGTTACTGATAGTTTTCTCTTGCTAATTCTCCTCCCTGACTGTATATCTAACTAAGAATTATTATTATTTCACTTGTTGTGATGCGGTCGATAATTGGGAAGCTGGAGTAGTAGAATGGCTAAACGCTTATGTAAAATGAGTCGTAAACAGATCGCGGCGGAGCTTGGCGACATCCATCGTTTAGTTGTCGCACCAAAGTTTGTTTGTCGCTCTTGCGCACGTTCTTCAGCGGCCAAAGATACCCTGTGTAAGCCAGCCGCTATTCCGCCGCAAAAATGCCAAGACAAGCCATTGAACGAGCAACAATCATGTGGCTTATTGGCTGAAGCGCTGCCAGTACAACCGATTCCTGTGACAACAAAACAAAGCAACGAAAAAGCAGCGATTGTGAAGCGTGTTGTTGAGCGCGTGAAAGAGAAAAAGCAAGCCGAAAAATCCCTGGAGCCAGTAAGAACCGACGCACCAGTATGGTTTGATTTAGCGGATAAAAAATCGCTTAAGAAAGCGAAAAAAGCACTGAAAAAGCATTATAAGCAGCAGAAGAAGTTGTTAAAAGTAGCGAAAAAACAACAAAAGTTACTTAAGCGTCAGCGCAAGCTTGAAGTGCGCAATGCCAAGCTAGAGGTGTTGCTATCAACGCCACCTAATGCGTTGATGAGCACAAGCTCGCAAGTCAAAGTGCATTAATCTAATCCAAAAAAACGCTCTCCAGTTGGAGAGCGTTTTTTATTGTCGGTATGTGTGTTGGGAGCGGTCGCTTTACTTCTTGGCGTAGCTCATTTCGACGCGCTTTTTCACCCAGGTTTCGTTAATCCATAGCGATAGCATGATGATCGCACCGCCAATGGCGAGTCGCATGACATCAACATCGCGGTTCCAAATCACAATGTTCACAATCAAACCTGCTGGCACTAACGCGTTGTTCATTACTGCAAGTGCTCCTGCGTTTACCATGGTTGCGCCTTTGTTCCACGCGAAGTAACCAAAACCGGAAGCCATTAAACCAAGGTACGTCAGAATGCCCCATTGCGTTGCGGTGGTGGGTAGTTTGTCGAGGTTGCCCATCAGAGCGAAAGCCACGGTTGCTACACAAAGCGCACCTAAGTAGAAGTAACCAAACACGGTGTGTTGTGGCAAATCAACCGGCTCACTTTCCATGATGTATTTGTAGCCTACCTGACCAATGGCAAAACAGAGGTTTGCTCCTTGTACGACCAAAAAGCCCAGCAGGAAGTCTTCATTAATGCCTGCAAACTTAATCCAGGCTGCGCCAAATACAGCAATCGCCGCGGTAACCAAATACCAAGGTGAAAAGCGACCTTTCAAGAAGTCATAGATCAGCGTGACGTAAATGGGTGTGAATACGGTGAACAGCAATACTTCTGGCACGGAAAGGAGCAAAAAAGATTGGTAGTAGAAGCAGTACATCAGACCAAGCTGAAAGCCACCGACCGTCATCAGTTTCGCGATTAAGGATTTGCTAACGCCACGGAATTTTAAAAAGGGAATGAAAACCAGACTCGCCAGTGCCACGCGCATGAACACCGAGAACCAAGAATCAACCTGACCAGCGAGGTAAACGCCGATCAGGCTAAATGAGAATGCCCAAAGTAGGGTAACTGCGGATAGATAAGCCATGGATGAGAATCTTTATCAACAACAAATGTGCCCGCAGTCTAACCAAGTTTTAACGTCGCGCCAATCAGTCTTTTAGCGGTACGACCAGCATATCGACTGGAGAGCAGTTAATCAGTTGTCGAGTCGAAGACAGAATCTTGCTCCAGAAATCTTGGTGATGACCACAAACCACCAAGTCGATACTGTAATCTTGAATGGTATCGCACAGCTCATTACTCAAATCGCCACTACCGACCAAAGTATGGGCTATTGGGTATTGCGCATATTCTGCGAAATTCGCCAATTGTGTGCGCGACGCTTCCATTGCTTGATGTTGCGCTTCTGCCATATTGATGTCGATAAGCCCGGTGTAGAGCTCTGCGTAGTTCACGTCGATGTGAATAAAAGAGACTTTCGCATCCAGAGGTTTAGCCAGTGATACGGCTTTTTTAATCAACACTTTACTGTCGTCTGACAGGTCGACTGCCACAAGTATGTGTTTGTAACTCATATTGCTATCTCCTTGTAAGGTCATAGTTTTAGATTAGCACTAACCCCCAAAAAAATTTGCTGAAGTGATCTCATATCAGTGTCGTAGGTACAAAGTCTTGTCTCAGTAATCATGTTATAGTGGCGTTATACCCAAGTGACTTTGAGATGCGGAGTTCAGCGCTCCGTTACTGACTATAGTTCAAGTAAAACCTTGCCTCTGATGTAGAGCAAGTCAATCTCGCGGCGTCGTTTATCTCGAGGTTACTTGGGTATATTGCATGCACATTAATAGGAGTTAACATGCTGTCTCAAACTATGGTCGAACAATTGAATGAGCAAATTAACCTAGAATTTTTCTCATCCAATCTATACTTACAAATGAGTGCTTGGTGTGAAGACAAAGGTTTTGAAGGTGCGGCTGAATTTTTACGCGCTCACGCCGTAGAAGAAATGGAGCACATGCAACGCCTATTCACCTACGTAAGTGAAACTGGCTCAATGCCAATTTTGGGCGCTATTGATGCACCAAAGCATGATTTTGCTAGCTTAGGTGATGTTTTCCGCGAGACCTTCGAACATGAGCAAATGATCACGGAAAAAATCAATAAATTGGCACATGTTGCATTTACTAGCCAAGACTACTCAACGTTTAACTTCCTACAGTGGTACGTGTCTGAACAGCACGAAGAAGAGAAGTTGTTTAAAGGGATTTTAGATAAGATCGAATTAGTAGGTGAAGATGGTAAAGCATTGTTCTTCATCGACAAAGATCTAGCACAAATGGCGAAAGAAGGTTCATCTTCAATCATGGATGCTCCAGCTGCGTAAACGCGTTTTTTGACGCTATAAGTAGCGGGTAAAGACGAAGCATTGATCGTCTTTTTCTCTTGAGCATTGTTGAAGATGTAGGGAGGAAAAGATGATCAGTGGAGACACAATCTTATTTGCGCTAATGGTGGTAACTGGAGTCAACATGATCCGGTATCTCACCGCTCTTCGTTCTCTAATTTACATCATGCGTGAAGCGCATCCGTTGTTATATCAGCAAGTTGATGGCAATGGCTTTTTTACCACCCATGGAAATGTCACCAAACAGGTGCGTTTGTTCCACTACATCAAAAGTAAAGAATATCACCATCACCACGATGAGATTTTTACTGGTAAGTGCGAAAGGGTGCGTGAGCTATTTGTTTTATCGACCGCTTTGCTCGGTGTTACCCTACTCGCGGCCTTCATTCTTTAAAGAATCAATAATCTAGCGAGTTAATCTCCTAGGATTGTACGGGTATGCGTAGCGCTTACCGTGTAAGCGCTTTTCCCCTTCGAGATTTGTCGGTAGAATGTCGCGCCTAGAAAGCAAGGATGTGCAATGTGCACATCCTTTTTTATTTCGATTCGATCCCAATCAGTCTAAGAGCTACCGATGAGTAAGAAATTTGATGTTGTTGTAATTGGCGCAGGTGCAGCGGGTTTGATGTGTGCTGCAGAAGCCGGCAAGCGAGGCCGCCGTGTTTTGGTGCTCGATCATGCTAAAAAGCCAGGACGTAAAATCCTTATCTCAGGCGGTGGCCGTTGTAACTTCACTAATTACGACGTCTCAGCCAGCAACTACCTATGCCAAAACCCGCATTTCGTTAAGTCGGCGCTTTCTCAATACACCAACTGGGATTTTATCTCGATGGTGTGTAAGCATGGTATTGAATTTGAAGAGCGCGATCACGGTCAGCTGTTTTGTGTCGATGCGTTTACGGCGAAAGACATCGTGAAGATGCTGCTGGCTGAATGTGATATGCCGAATATCGAGCAGCGTTACCAATGCGATGTTCACTCAATTGAGAAAATCGATGAAGGCTTTCGTTTGCATGCTGGCACTGAGATTGTTGAGTGTGAGTCTTTAGTTATCGCAACAGGTGGCTTGTCGATGCCAAAACTGGGGGCGACACCATTTGGCTATAAAGTCGCGGAACAATTTGGTCTTCGAGTTATCCCAACTACGGCAGGGCTGGTGCCATTTACGTTGCATAAAGAAGACAAAGAAGATTTTGCTGAGTTATCTGGTATCGCGGTACCTGCGGAAATTACAGCTGAAGATGGCACCATGTTCAAAGAAGCCCTGTTGTTCACACATCGTGGTTTATCTGGCCCAGCCGTTTTACAGATTTCATCATTCTGGCGAGCGGGGCAAAAGGTGTCGATTAATCTGGTGCCAAACGATGATGTTGCCGAGTTATTAGAACGCAGCCGTGAAAAGCACCCGAATCAGTCGCTCAAAAATACGCTCGCTAAAGTGCTACCAAAGCGCTTGGTTGAAGTCTTGATTGAACGTAAAGAACTGGTCGATAAACCGCTAAAGCAGTTCAATCAAAAGGAGCTTGCGGCGATTGTGGCGCGCTTAGAACATTGGGATATCGCCCCTAATGGCACTGAAGGCTACCGAACCGCGGAAGTGACACTAGGCGGTGTGGATACCGATCACTTGTCTTCGAAAACCATGGAATGCAAAGACATCAAAGGGCTGTACTTCATTGGCGAAGTGATGGATGTGACTGGCTGGTTAGGGGGCTACAATTTTCAGTGGTGCTGGTCGAGCGGCTTTGTCGCGGGTCAGTGGGTGTAATCAAACGCTGCACATCCACATAAAAGATAAGATAAAAAAGAGCACTGAATCGTATTCCGTGCTCTTTTTTGTATTCCCATCGCGAGTTACTCGTCTTGATACTTTTCGAGTTTGTTGTAGAGCGTTTTAACGCTAATGCCTAACTCTTGCGCAGATTCCGTTTTATTGCCTTGATTCTCTTCAAGCGTATTGAGAATGGCGGCTTTTTCTAGCTCTTCTAGCGAAACGCCCGCTGGAACAAGGTCTTCGATGCTGGTGCCTGTTTCCAATGGTGGCGTATCGAATATCAAGTGTTCATCTCGGATGGTGTCATCAGCCAAAATAAACGCGCGCTCGATCGTGTGTTTGAGCTCACGGACATTACCTGGCCAATCGTGCACGGCGATTTTTTGGATGGCAGAATCAAGAATGGTTTTGGTTTTAGCCTCATTTGCGTTGCGGTGCGCGATAAAGTGCTTAGCCAGACCGACGATGTCACTGCCTCGATCTCGCAGTGGCGGTATCGTTAATGGGAAGTGCGATAAACGGAAAAACAGATCTTCACGCAGGAACTGCTCTTCAATGGCGACTTTAGGATCACGGTTGGTGGCGGCAATGATGCGAGTGTTGGCGATATGCACCGTATTACTGCCCACTGGGCGATATTCTCCGGTTTCCAACACACGCAATAGCTTCACTTGATGCTCGATAGGCATCTCGGTGATTTCATCTAAAAACAGCGTGCCGCCTTCTGCCTGTTTAAATACACCTTGGTGAGTTTTATTCGCTCCGGTAAAGGCGCCTTTTTCATGGCCAAACAGTTCACTATCGACCAATTCTGGGCTAATCGCACCACAGTTAATCGCGATAAAGGGTTGTTGCTTGCGATCACTGGCTAAATGAATGGTCTGTGCGACTAACTCTTTACCTGAGCCGCTTTCACCGACAATGAGGACGTTGGCTTCTGTTTTTGCGACGCGTCGGATCATGCGATAGAGCTGATGCATTGGCGATGAGGACCCCACCAAAAGGCCAAATTGGTCGAGATCGCTAGTGGACACTTTACGTCCTTGATCTTGTTTTTGCTGATAGTACTGGCTGACTTCGCTTAGGGTGTCCGTCAAAATGGCAATATCGACGGGTTTTCTGTAGTGAAAAATTGCACCTAAGTTCATTAGCTTATCCAAATTTTCGTTTGGAGCACCAGAGCTAATGATGATCAAGTCCATATCGTAGATGTCTTCGATATTAGAAAGGCGCTGGTAATCTGCGCTAGTAAAGTGGGCGACTTCAACAATCGCAACTTCCGGTTTGAGTTGTAGGAAATCTTCAATCCAACTATCTGCGGCATCGGTATTATGCAGACGAAATTTGTTCAGTTCCTGGCAAGAGGCAATAGCATCTTTAAGTGTCGGGTCTTGTATTCGTAGAAACAGGCTTGGCAACGACATAGAAATGTCCTCTTTACTATGACAGAAACAATGTACGTGGATTATTCTAAGTGCACAAGACAAAATATTGTCAGCAGAGATTTAAGGGTCTGTAGGCTATTTTAATTTTGTTTAACCTATCTTGGTATATATCAGTAATAATTCTGATAAATATTGCTTTTTATTCGGGTGTCTCACGCTTTAAATAATAATTCTGCGATTAAGTGAAGTCGAAGAAATAATGTCTCATCTTTTATTGGCTTATTATGTGATTGATTGCGAAATTATTAACGATTAAAAATTACATTTCTTCTGTGTAAATAATTCATACTTATATTTTCTTGTTCGTCTTACTTTTATCTCTTGTTTTTATTATTCCTTTAAAAATAATAAGTTACAAACTTGGCACATGGTTTGCTCCTATGGAAATACAACGTCAATAAAGGAGAATTACCATGAATAACATCGCAGCTAAAATTGTACTTACGTCAGTTCTTGCTACTTCATCTACAGCAGTCTTAGCGAGTGATAAATGGGAAAAAGAATCCATGGACGCTTGGCTAGATGGTAAAGCTGAAACGACGCTGCTGCTAAACAGTAACCTTAACTCTTTTGATATCAACACCGATGTTGAAAATCAGGTAGTTACCCTTTCTGGTTCGGTAAACAATGACCTTGAAAAATCGCTTGCCGAAGAGCTTGTAACAGGTCTTGATGGTGTGAAAGAAGTAAATAACGAATTGTCAGTGGTGAATGAAGGTAAGAAAGAAACCGATTCAGAGGCATTAGCCACACTGACCGACTCTAAAATCACGACTATAGTTAAAACGCGCCTACTGATGGATACCAATGTAAGTGGTACGGACATTGATGTAACGACGGAACGTAAAACGGTAACGTTGGCAGGTAAGGTTAATTCAGATGCGGAGCATGATCTTGCACTTTCAATTGCAAATAATACCAATGATGTAAATAAGGTGATTGATAAGCTAGAAGTGGTTCAATAATAACGAGCCGAGTGACCTAACCCACTTTTATTAGGAGGTAACACTATGGTTCGTTGGATGTTTATTTTTCTGGCTTTGGCACTGGTTTCTGCACTACTAGGTTTTACTGGTATTGCAGGGGCGGCGGCCTCTATCGCGCAAGTGATATTTTACCTATTCCTATTGTCATTAATTGTATCAATAGTGATTGTTCTGCTAGGAAGAAAAAACGTAAATAGATAGGAGATTTCATGCGACTTACGTCATTAATTTACCGTATCGCCGCAGTATTTGGTTTGGTGTTCGCACTGGCTGCTTGTAGTGAAGAAGGGCCAATGGAACAGGCAGGCAAGAAGATAGATGAAGCCGCCGAAGAAACTCAAAATGCGATTGAAGATGAGTGTGAAAATATTAAAGAGAACTTGAACGCAGAAGACCAAGATTGTTAGTCGAGTCAGGTCAGCTTTTTGTTCACAGCAATGTAAGAGAAGGGCGGTCAATCACCGCCCTTCCTTTTATCCCAAGTGTTTACAATCAGATGAGGAGTCAAAGATGAAAAACATATTTGATGTACTAAAAGAGAGTCATGAAAAGCAACGCCTTTTACTCGATGCTCTGATGGAAACGTCTGGAGATTCCCCTGCACGCGAAGAGTTTTATCACAATCTTAAGGATGAACTCGAACAGCACGCCGCCGCAGAAGAGCGCTTTTTCTACGCGCCTTTAATCGAGAGTGATAAAACCATCGATCTTACTCGTCATGGCATCGCAGAGCACCACGAGATTGATAAAGTGATTGCACAGCTTGATGCAACCGACATGAGCTCGCCAGGATGGCTCAACCTCATGAAAACTTTGCGTCACAAAGTATTGCACCACCTCGAAGAAGAAGAGCAGCGTTTTTTCCAATTGGCCGGTAAGGTGATGACCGATCAGCAGAAAATGAAACTAGCGGATAGCTACGTCGAAGAAATGGCTAGTTAGGTGGAGTATTGGTCCTTTTCGTGCCATTTCGGCACGGGAAGGGGCCCAATCAAAGCGTTTACCAAGCTAATTAGCCTAAACTAAAACCAGCTTATTCTCACTTTCACTAAAAAAGCGCACTCGCTGAAGGCAAGGAGAGCGAATGTTTATCATCAAATATTATATTCTTGGCGCTCTGATCAGTTTATTGGCCGCTATTTATATTCCCCAAATCATGGTTAGCCTGTTGTTCTTATGGGTATCTCTTTCTTTAGCATTAGTCAGCGTAGCCTACGTTTTCGACATTCCCTCCATTTTTAGAAAAAACCAAGACGGCAAGATTGTCAGGTGGATCCGCTGGGCATTCATCCCCTTTTTACTGGGCGCTAGAGCATATAATGCCTGGGAAAGACGGCGCGATACTGTGCCTCCGATCCAAAAAGTCAGCGATAATTTATACCTCTCCCGTCGGCTATTTCAGAGTGACTTAGATTTTCTCGAATCCAATGACATCTCTTGTATTGTCGATGTCACCGCAGAATTTGCTGGGCTTGAAAGTGCGATGACCGACAAGCAGTTTCATTACCTTTCGATTCCGGTACTCGACCACAAAGCCCCAACGCTAGAGCGCCTTCGCCATGCGATTAACTGGATTGATACGCAAATCTCGTGCTCGCGAGCTGTGGTTGTGCATTGTGCGTTAGGGCGTGGTCGATCGGTGTTTGTTGTTGCGGCGTATCTACTGAGCAAAGATCCGTCGCTGACGGTTGAATCTGTGATGAAAAAAATCAATGACGTGCGCAGTACCGCGAGATTGAATAAATTGCAGATCAAAACGTTACGAGCGATAAGTGAAAAAGGCGTACTGGGTCTGGATCAGTCCACTTGGATGGTGGTTAACCCTGTTGCAGGTGGCGGCAAATGGGAGGAAAACGAACAGCACTTGATTCGTGAACTAACCAAAAAATATCGCTTGAGTATTCATCAAACCACCACAAATCTCAGCGCTGAGCAGCTCACGCTGCAGGCAAAAGAAAGTGGTGCTAAGCAAATTATCGTAGCGGGTGGCGATGGCACAGTGACGGAAGTGGCGAGCCAGCTGGTAGGTACCGATATCAAACTCGGTATTGTTCCGCTCGGAACCGCCAATGCGTTATGTCATGTGCTCTATGGAGTTGGCGCAAAATTCTCACCAGTCGAAAAAGCGTGTGAAGCATTGCTAGCAGGTCACTGCCAACGTATTGATACGGCTGAGTGTAATCAGAGGCTTATATTGTTAGTCCTAGGTATTGGCCTAGAGCAGAAAATGATCGAGCATGCGCAGCGAGAAGAGAAAAACACCTTTGGACAATTGGCCTACTTAACGGGCTTTTTTAACGCGGTGGTGGCGGAAGAGACGCAGACGTTGACTGTTGCGATGGATGCGCCATTTGAAGATGGAAACCGCGAAAATGGATCACAAACGCTAGAAGTTCATAGCTTTGTCGTTGCGAACATCGCTCCTTTTAGTACGTTGCTCGCGCAAGGTGGTGGTGCTCCGCAGCCTGACGATGGCAAGCTGCATATCACGTATTTAGATAACACCGAATCTTTAGGTGGACGCCTCATCGCATTGTCTGATCTGACATTAACCAGCGTAGGTGCGCAGGAGGAATCGACTCATTTTCAATACGCGACGGCTCAGAATGTCACTATTTCTGCGAACAAACCGATTGAGTATGTGATTGATGGTGAGCTTTATTCTGATGAGCAATTAGCGATCAAGCTTCGTCCAAAATCGTTGAACGTATTTGTCCCAAGCGGGAGAAGTAAATCGGCTTAGCTTTAAAACAGATAAGCAGTGGATAATGCACCATTTGCCTAGTGCTTTATAGCGTGCCTTTGTTTACCGGTTTAGTCGTAGTTTTGAAGGAACCAATAAGGTCGCTGCGTAGGTGCAGCGGCTTTTTTATATCGGCATTTTTTGTATCTGAGAGAGCGTCTATTTATCGTTCTCGAAGTGAAAGGAAGAAGGGGGGTGAGTATGACTACTCACCCTGGGGTAAGTGCTTTTCAATTTCATCGTTTTCGACTTGTAAAGCAGCTAACCAGTAAGAAACAAGCGCCGTTAAGTTTGTGTCGTCAATGGCTCTGAGTAGCGCTTTTAAATCATCTAACAACAACTTGTTCATGAAATGCATTTCTTTGTAATTACCTAGTTCGGCAACGCCGTATTCGGTGGCATTTTCCGCAATGAATTGTTCACCATCTTGGTCGAAGAACAACTTCGCCATCTTTTTGATCATCACTTTTTCTATTTTAACGAATCGATACGCCGCTCTTGCGAGTGTCATATGCGATTGCGGATTAACGAGAGGCAAACACGTTTGGCGATGGTGTGTCATTTTTACGAGTAGCTCCCTTACTCGATTATTATCCAATGTCATACTGACCTCTTTATTTATGACTACCGTGTTGATTACTCGGTTTAGTGTTTTCTAGTTTTGGTTGTATTGAGGTGCCTGTGGTCTTATCAGAAATGGCCAAAACGAGTTGGCCATTTTCTCTGCCAGCGCTTGATTGCAAAGGCGACCACTAAGGATCAGCTGATAAGGCTGATGCTGCTGAGCTTTTCTTTACAGCTTTTGATATCACTGCGAACTTTCAGTAGAACCGAATTATCCGCTTGCTCTGGGTGGCTAGTAATTAGGTTTTCGATCTCTTTGAGCACCTTGCTTTCAACACCTTCGAGCTGTTCCAAATACATGGACTCTTTGTCAGAAGACACCTCCTTCATCACATCGCTGTATACCTCACGCGCTTTAATGGTGTAGGAAACCGGAGTGTCGTCGGCAGAGTCTTCCTGGTTATTTGCCAATGTGTAGGGAGTAAGCTCAAGCACCGCTCGCTCACGTACTCTAAGCAGTTCTACCAACACATTATTCAAAGAAGTGTTGTCAATGTTCTCAATGGCCTTGTTGTAAATGTCATTTCCGCTCTCGATAAGCTCAATGATTGAGGCGATATTTTCATTTTTCATATCTCACTCCTGATTTGGTTGGTGATGGGAGTGTTTGTACGTATGGGGAACAAACACAGATGTTTCATCTTTAGTTGCAGGTTGTATGCCAAGGAATGTTATTTTTCTATTAATCAATTGGTTATGAGTTTATTGCGCAAGAATTGGAGGGTTGCAGATGAGGCGCTAAGAAAAAATTACAAGAATGTTGGGGAAGTCTGGAAAGAATTACACGTACAGATAAGGATTTGTCGTGAAACAAAACAAAAATAAAATAAAAACAAATGCTTATAATTTTGGCACGGATATGGCTTAGTAGTGAGTAAGTGAGTTCAAAAGTTGTTTCACTTGATTTACTACTCAACTCATCAACGGAGGCTAGTTATGGCTACAACAAAAGAAAGCACAGTAAAACCTCAAGAGCAGTTAGAAGAAGCATATCACTTAGCGGAGCAAGCCACGACGGAAGCCGTCGGCGCAATGAAAGACCAAGCTAAAGAGAAATTTGATGTGGGCGCGGAACACGTTCAGCAGGCGACCAAGTCGGCAGAGAACGTTATCAAGGAGCGTCCATTGCTGAGCATTGGTTGTGCCTTCCTTGCGGGTTGGGCGGTTTCGAAGCTGATCAAATAATCACGGTCCAACGGATTAAGCCACATAACAGAAGGCGAGGGTTCCAATGAATAACTCCGGACAAGTCACTAACCAGCAACCAGGCTCGGCCGCAGCAGACAGCGGTCGAGCCCCAAGTGGGGAAGAAGAGCAGGATATCCAACAAACCATCAATGGTTTGAGCAGTATTCTTTCACAACTGGACCAATTGACTCAATCGCTGAAAGCGTGGTCGGGTTCAACGTTGGATTTGTTCCTCTTGGAGGTGAAGATTAATGCGTCCGCAGCGCGACAGATTTTGCTATGCACCATTGTTTTTACCTTATTGTCGGTATTGTTCGTGTTCAGTTTGTGCCTTGCTTCTGGTGTGGTGGCTTATCAGCTGACCGCTAACGTATATGTTGCCGTGGGCGTATTTATTGCGTCCTTAGGTTTGGCATTGTTGTCTTTAGCTTGGTGGCAGAAGCGTTTAGTTGGTTTCCTTGGATTCAAAAATACGACAGAACAGTTGCAGGAGGGGTGGGATGCGCTCGCTACAAAAGCTCAATCGAGCCATTCGAATCAAGCGGATGGAAGGTAAAGCATCTTTAGAGCAATGCTGCTTATCGATGGAAATGTTCACGTTTACCACTAAGAAGTTTGTGAAAGAAAATCCTTGGACGACGCTAGGTATTAGTGCTGTCGTTGCCGTTACCGCTGCCAAAGCGGGTCGATTGTCTCGACTGACTTCCTCTATCTCTTCCATGGGGCTATTGGCGAGTAGTGTCTCCGAACTAGCGGATTCGCTTGCCAAGCCAGTTATGGCAGCGTCTTCTAACCAGTCGGGCGTAGAACAAGGTCAAAATGCTGAACCACAAGCAAGCAATACTGCTTCGACAGAAGAGACCGCGACAGAAACAGAAGCCGAGCAACCCCAATAACGGCTTTCGCCGATAATTATTCCTACCGACCTTGAGCCTTTTTATGACAGCGAAATTGAACATGCCTGCCAACACCGCGATTGGTGCAACCCTTCTTGTCTTATTGCTCGTTCCTGGGCTGTATTTTGCTAAGCCAATCTTGTTACCTATTGTGCTTAGTACCTTTATTTCGCTGTTATGCAGTCCTTTCATTAACTATCTTGAAGACAAAGGTTTACCGCGCGCGATTACCGTCGTGGTGACTCTGTCATTCTTGGTTGGTGCTTCAATTATTGGCCTTGCTGCCATGTCGGAGCCTGCTAAGCAGTGGTGGTCTGAACTACCCAGTATCGTGAAAAATGTGTCGCAAGAAGTGAGTGAAGTGACTCAAGCCTCGGCGGATCACCTTAATACGCCGCTGAATATTGCCAGCGATATGGGTATGGATGAAGTCGGGAACAACACCGTATTTTCTTTGGTGAAGACACTCGCGACCACGACGCCGACCATTTTGACACAAGCGATGATCGTGCTGTTTATGGTGTATTTTATGCTCAATCATGGACGCAGCTTATTTCGAAAGTCAGTGTCGTACTTGCATGGGTTTGCCAAGCAGCGCCAAGCGATTGAACTGGTCAAAGCACTACAGAAAGACCTATCTCGATACATTGGCACTATCACGTTGGTGAATGCGGGACTTGGGTTGAGTGTTGGGGCGGTGTTTTTTGTTTTAGGCCTTGAGGACCCGTTCTTGTGGGGGGCGTTTGCTGGCGTGATGAATTTTGCGCCGTATCTCGGCCCAGTCATCTCCATGGTGAGTTTCGGTTTTGTGGCTTATCTGCAGTTGGAGTCGGTCAGTTTTATGCTCACTGTGGTGTCTATCTATTTGTTGATCAACTTGATTGAAAGTCAGTTTGTCACGCCAACGTTATTAGGGAAAAGATTCAATTTAAATCCGTTAGTGATCTTCGTTTGGCTCGTGTTCTGGGGTTGGCTTTGGGGCGGTATGGGGCTCTTAATCGGTGTACCGCTATTGGTCTGCATTAATATTTTGGTTGAGCGTCTGGAGCTGTGTCAATCAACTCAAAGTCAACCAAGCCAAACCATCCCCGAGGATGTGGCTCCACGAGAATGACTTGGGCGACAAGCTGGCTCAACGAAAAAGTTTTTCCGCACTTACTGGTCGGCTAAAAAGATACCCTTGACCGTAAACACAGCCTTTTTCGAACAAGTAATCGGCTTGCTCCTGAGTTTCTATTCCTTCCGCTACGACTTTCAATGACAGTGTTTTGCCCATGGCGATAATCGCATTCACAATCGCATTGCTATCGCTATTGCTGGGTACATCACTGACAAACGAACGATCAATTTTCAGCTTATTGATGGGTAAACCTTTCAAATAAGACAAAGACGAATAGCCTGTGCCGAAATCATCCAGAGAAATCTCGATGCCTAACCCTCTTAGTTGATTTAACGACGCAATGGCTTGTTGAGGGTCGATCAGTAAAAAGCTCTCGGTGATCTCCAAATCCAGCCGTTGAGCAGGGAAACCAGTTTGATTGAGGATATCGCTCAATCTCTGAATGAAATTCGATTGCTGAAGCTGTAATGCCGACACATTAACCGCAATTCTGCCAAACTCAACGCCTTGTTCCAGCCAAGCATTTCCTTGCTGACAAGCGTGTAGCAAGACCCACTCGCCAATGCTTTGGATAAGCCCCGTTTTTTCTGCAATTGGAATAAAGTCGGCTGGTGGTACAAGGCCAAATTCGGGGTGCTGCCAGCGTAATAAGGTTTCAACGCCAACAATCGCATGTTGCTCCAAGTTATATTGTGGCTGGAACTCTAATCGAAGTTGCTGCTTTTCTATCGCTTGATGTAAAGCAGATTGAATGCGCACATGGGATACCGATTTATCGGTTAAATCTGGTGAGTAAAATGCGTAGCCGTTGCGCCCATTTTTCTTCGCTAAGTACATCGCCGTATCTGCGTTTTTGAGTAAGGTTTCGCTGTCTTGGCCGTCTCTTGGGTATAAGGCTATGCCAATACTGGTCGAGACGCGCAGTGAGTCGTGATTTGCCAAGTCGAACGGTTGTTGGAAAACGCTGAGAATATCGCTGACGGTTTCCAGCAAAGCCACATCACTGTGGACGTCCGGCAAAATGATCACGAACTCATCGCCGCCAATACGAGCCACATGCGCATTTAAGTGAAGAATATCTTGCAGACGGATAGCCAACTTAGACAGCAACTGATCACCACAAAAGTGACCCATGCTATCGTTGATGTGCTTGAAATGGTCGATATCCAGAAATAGGGTGGCAAACGTCTGTTGGTTCTTCTGCCCGGTTTCAATGTGTTGTTCAAGCAAGCTAAGTAAATGGGTGCGATTAGGCAGATTCGTTAACGGATCATAAAAGGCCATGCGCTGCAGTTTTTCTTCGTGCGCTTTACGCACGGAAATATCTTCAAATACACAGATGTAGTTAATGAGATGATTTTTATCGTCCATTACGGCACTAATGGTCGCTAACTGCGGGTAAATGCTGCCATCTTTCTTTCGGTTGATGAACTCGCCTTTCCATTGACCTTTGGTTTCGAGCTGATGCCACAACTGTTTATAGAAGCCTTGGTCATGATGACCAGAGCGCAGAATTCTGGGGTTCTTTCCAATCACCTCTTCAGAGCGATAGCCGGTGATTTGAGTAAAGGCTGTGTTTACATCAATGATGTTGGCATTGCGATCAGTAATGACCATGCCTTCTTGTGAGTTATTAAAAATTTTGGACGCCAATGAGAGTTGCGTTTCGACCATTTTCCGGCGTGTGATGTTGCGCGTCATGCCCAGAATACCAATTAAGTTTCCGTCATTATCACGAACAGGAGACTTAATGGTTTCTAGCCAAGTTGGGTTATTGTTTTCATCAATTTGGCGGCATTCTTCGACGATGTTCAGCGTGCCTGTCGCCACGACCAAGTTATCGGCCTCAATGAACTTCTCTGCTCGCTCGTGGCTAAACAGTGCGAAATCGTCTTTGCCGATGATCTCACTGTTGGTCTTTTGCCACGCATTTTCTACGCTTCGGTTGGTCATCGAATAAAGACCATCCATGCCTTTTATCCAAATATGGTCTTCAAGGCAGTCGATAAACTCTTGCAGCGTCGGTAATGGTGTGGTCGCTGCAGTTTGATGGCGTGTTCGTTCTTGCTGGTAGTGTGAGCTGATATCAAAGCTCATTCTTCCCACTAATGCACTCAGCCAAGCAGAGACTACCGTGATTTGATCGTCAGGGTGAGTCAGCGCTAATACGGCAAACAGATCGCCATTTGGTAGCCAAATCGGACCTATGCTCAAGGTTTGCTGTCCAAAGGATGTGTGGCTTATCGTCAAGTCTGTCGGTGTAAATTGAGCGGCAACTTGCACTACCACTTCGACGATAGCGCGATGATTTTGAGCCGAGGTGGACACCTCAGTTGATAGCCACTGCTGGGTATCGCTCAGAGTATAAAGTTGTCCCTGAGCTTGAGTAGCATCACAGCATTGTTGCAGAGCCTGTTGCCAGTCTGCCATCAAAGGCGAAGGAATAGCGAAGCGAAACATAATTAATAACGTGTCCTGAAGCGCCCAAAGATAGTGGTATTAGAATCTAGCTTAAGCTATTGGGCCGTGTTGGTATCGTATCCAACGCTTAGGTAATTCCCAGCAGCGTAAGGCGCTTTCTATCATTAAACTGTTAGCTATATCTCTTTTTTATCCAACTCATTGCATCGTTTATTGAGGTTTTTTGTTCATCATTGAGAAGTGCTCATGGCTTTGGTTTTTTTACCCCACGATACTTGTTGGACCACTAATCCACTGATGATTAGTATTAAACCAATCAAGGTTGATGGATGAATTTCTTCACCAATGATGGTTGCCAATAGCATCAGTGAGATGAATGGCGAAGCAAAGATCAGATTACTGATGCGGGCTGTGTTTTGCGTCGATTTGAGGGCGCTTAGCCATAGGACGAAAGTGATCCCCATTTCAAATAGCCCGACATACGTCACCGCTGCCCAGCCTTTAATTGAGATTGCCTGCCAGCTCGCTCCTTCATAAAGACTTAAACCAATGGCAAATGGAATAGCGACCAAAAAACCAAGTAATACACCAACCACAGGGTCGGCCTTATTTTTGGTGTTTAAAATCCAGTAACCAGCCCACAACAGTGTCGATAGCAGCGCCAGCCCCACGCCCAACGGGCTCTCGAATTGCATGCCGAGAACATTGCCCTGTGTGGCAATCACAATCACGCCTACATAGCTAAAACCGCAAGCGAGCCAATCCTTAGCTCGGATCTTCTGCCCTAAGAAAACAGCAGCCATTAGCGTCAAGGTAATGGCCCAGCTGTAGTTAATTGCTTGGGCTTGAGATGCAGGAAGCAAGTCATACGCTTTAAAGAGAATGACGTAATACGCCAAGGGGTTAATCAACCCAAGCAGTAGGTAATACCAAGGGTTTGAGAGGAAGGTGGCACTTAATTTGCCCAACTTGCCTTGCACACCACAGATTATCGTCAGCGCAATCGCAGAGACGATACTGGCAATGCACAGCATTTGGATTGGCGTAAATTCTGCCAACGTGAGTTTAAATGCGGTTGCAACGGTAGACCAAAGTAATACTGCTGAGAGCCCAAATCCTAGGGCGCGACGCTCGTTCATGATGCCTCTGCGTGATGATGTGCCGCTCGGTTCAGTTAATTTGAGCGGAAGAAAGAATATTATAGGAAGGCCTAGTGTATGCGAGGATTTTTCATCCAACAAACTGGACATTTATCCAGTGTCTAAATACCATTGTTATAGATACAAAACACAGGCTAACTCGCTATTATGCAATGGATTCTTGAGTACCAATCTCTCATTCTCTCTTCTCTTTGTGCTGCCACGCTTAGTGGTGTCGCCGTCGGTTGGTGGGTGAAACAGCGTTTTATCACCCAAACTCAGCTTCTCGAACAACAACTTGTTTCAGAAAAGCAGCTTCACCAACAGCAGCTTGAACAGGTTAAACAAAGCCTTGCCGATGCCCAGCAAGAGTTGGATGAATTAGATGATGAGCGCGATAAAGCCGCGTTTGAAGTACGCCAAACACATGGAAAGCTGATGGCAGCAATGGAAAAACTGCGTTACTTCGAGGCCGTAAAGCAAGAGCGCCAGCAATACTTTGATGAGCTTGGTCAGATGCGTGAGCACAAATCACGTCTAGAAACGCAACTGCGTGAGCAGCAAGCACGTCATGAGCAAATCAACCAAGCCAATGCCGAAAAACTGCAAATTCTAGAGCAAGCGGAAGCGCGCCTGAAACAGCAATTTGAGCACTTGGCCAACCAACTGTTTGAAGAAAAAACCGCGAAGGTCGACTTGCAAAACCGTCAGAGTTTGGAAGGTTTGTTGTCACCGCTCCGAGAGCAGCTAGAAGGATTCAAAAAGCACGTTAATGACAGCTTTAGCCAAGAAGCTAAAGAGCGCCATACCTTAGTGCATGAGCTCAAAAACCTTCAACGTTTGAATGAGCAAATGACGCGAGAAGCGGTTAATTTGACCCAAGCGCTGAAAGGGGACAACAAGCAGCAAGGTAATTGGGGCGAAGTGGTGCTCGCTAGGGTGCTTGCCGAGTCGGGACTGCGTGAAGGGCACGAATATCAGACTCAGGTGAATTTGCAAAATGAAGCAGGCAAGCGCTACCAACCTGATGTGATTGTTCATCTCCCACAAAACAAACAAGTGGTTGTGGATTCCAAAATGGCGCTGGTCGCCTATGAGCGCTATTTCAACGCCGAAACTGATGCCGATCGAGACCAGGCTTTGAGTGCGCACTTAGCCGCACTGCGTGCTCACATTAAGGGTTTAAGCATGAAGGACTACCACAAACTCAAAGGTATTCAGAGTTTGGACTATGTGCTGATGTTTATTCCGGTTGAGCCTGCGTTCCAAGTCGCGATTCAAGCCGATCCAAGTTTGATCAAAGACGCGATGGAGCAAAACATCATTTTGGTGAGCCCAACAACGTTGCTGGTGGCACTGCGCACCATTGATAATCTATGGCGCAATGAACGCCAGAATGAAAACGCCAAAATGATTGCGCAGCGCGCGACAAAACTCTACGACAAATTACGATTGTTTGTGGACGACATGGAAGGGCTCGGCGGTGCGCTGGATAAGGCGAATCAAAGCTATCAAGGCGCAATGAACAAGCTTGCCACAGGGCGCGGGAATGTGATTCGTCAAGCCGAAAGCTTTAAGCACCTTGGGGTTGAAATCAAACGACCAATTTCTTCTGACCTCGCACAGTTAGCGCAGAGTGATTCATTTTCAGAAAATGACCCGTTAGTAGAAAGACATCCGGCTGAGGATAAAGTAAACTAATCGCCCGCAGTGCAGTGGGCGATTTTATTTGTCAGCAAACGCCCCGCAGAGAGAAAGCGCTGCCTAAGAGGAATTAGAATGACGGACACAAGTTTGCAATCCAATACAGCGTTAGAGAATGAAACCACTCACTTTGGTTTCTCTACAGTGGCAAAAGACGAAAAAGTGACTAAGGTTGCCGAAGTATTCCACTCCGTGGCAACAAAATACGACATCATGAATGACCTGATGTCTGGTGGTATTCACCGCCTTTGGAAGCGCTTCACTATCGATTGTAGTGGTGCTCGCCCTGGCCAACGTATTCTTGACCTAGGTGGTGGTACGGGTGATTTAACGGCGAAATTCTCGCGCATTGTTGGCGATGAAGGCCATGTCATCCTTGCTGATATCAATAATTCAATGCTTAACGTTGGTCGCGATAAACTGCGCGATAACGGAATTGTGGGTAACGTGCATTACGTTCAAGCCAACGCAGAAGAACTGCCGTTCCCAGATGATTATTTTGATGTCATCACCATCAGTTTTTGTTTGCGTAATGTGACTGACAAAGACAAAGCGCTTCGTTCAATGTTCCGCGTATTGAAGCCAGGCGGCCGTCTATTGGTGCTAGAATTTTCGAAACCAGTGCTAGAGCCGTTATCGAAAGTATACGACGCATATTCATTCCACTTATTGCCGAGAATCGGTGAGCTAGTTGCGAATGACTCAGAGAGTTACCGCTACCTAGCGGAGTCAATCCGTATGCATCCAGACCAAGAAACGCTGGAAGGCATGATGCAAGACGCAGGTTTTGAAAACACCAAATACTACAACTTAACTGGTGGTATTGTGGCTTTGCATCGCGGTTATAAATTCTAAGGGTTAACGGCATGCCATTTGAACCACTTATCACCGCTGTGATTGAAACGTCACTGAATACTCTGATCAAAGACGACCCTGCATTGGGCCGTCGTTTAGCGCGTCTAAAGGGTCAAGTTATTCAAGTTCACCTGAAAGAGATCAATAAAACACTGACGTTTGTTTTTAGTCAGCAAATTGATGTGCTCGGTCATTATGAAGGACAGCCAAACTGCTACTTATCGCTCAACTTGAGCGTGTTGCCAGAGCTGCGTGATCAGGCCAACATCACTCGCCTTATTAAACAAGATAAACTTGAGCTTGAAGGCGATATTCAATTGGCGCAGAAATTCTCTCAGTTGATGGTGGATTGCAAACCAGATGTTGAAGAGTGGTTGTCTCGCGTGACTGGCGATGTCGCCGCACATACCTTTGTGCAAGGTTCAAAAAACATCGGCAACTTTCTTGCGTCTCAAGCAGAAAAACACCAGCGTCATCTTGCGCAAGTAGTGACTGAAGAATGGAAACTGGCTCCCGCTCCGTTAGAAGTGGCCTATTTCTGCGACCAAGTTGATGAGGTTCGCAGCCAGGCTTCTCGCGTTGAAGCACGCTTGACTGCTTTGCTGAATAAGCTGGATGCAGATAAGTCGGCATTGGAGAAACCATGACGCCAGCAGAACTAAAGCGCTTATACCACATCGCCAAAGTACAATTGGAATACGGCTTAGATGAGCTGCTTCCCGATCACCAACTGACCAAAGCTCCGTTATTACTGCGCAAAAGCTTGTTCTGGATTAAGAACAAGCATCCAGAAAAACCACTTGGTGAGCGCCTGCGTTTAGCGTTGCAAGAGCTGGGGCCAGTTTGGATTAAGTTCGGTCAGATGATGTCAACGCGCCGTGACTTATTTCCTCCGCACATTGCTGATCCCCTGGCTTTGCTTCAAGACCAAGTGGCGCCATTTGATGGTGAGCTAGCAAAAAAGCAGATGGAGCAAGCATTAGGTGGCCCGTTAGAAAACTGGTTTACCGAGTTTGATATCAAACCACTGGCGTCTGCGTCGATTGCTCAGGTGCATACTGCGCGTTTAAAAGACTCTAACCAAGAAGTGGTATTAAAGGTTATCCGCCCAGATATTCGCCCGGTCATTGATTCAGATCTAAAACTGATGCACCGAATGGCGCGTATAGTCGCCGGAGCGATGCCTGAAGCACGTCGTTTGAAACCGGTTGAAGTTGTACGTGAGTACGAGAAAACATTGCTTGATGAACTCGACTTACGACGTGAAGCGGCGAATGCCATTCAGTTGCGCCGCAACTTTGAAGGCAGCGAAGAATTGTATGTTCCTGAAGTTTTTCCTGACTTCAGTAATGAAACTGTCATGGTTTCTGAGCGAATATATGGCATTCAAGTCTCTGATATTGATGGCTTGAAAGCAAATGGCACCAATATGAAATTGCTCGCTGAGCGCGGCGTGAGTGTGTTCTTCACTCAGGTGTTCCGAGACAGCTTCTTCCATGCCGATATGCATCCGGGGAACGTGTTCGTCAAACCCGAACATCCAGAGAACCCAATGTGGATCGGGCTAGATTGCGGAATCGTTGGTACACTTAATAGTGAAGACAAGCGTTATCTGGCGGAAAACTTCCTCGCGTTTTTCAATCGTGACTATCGCCGAGTGGCGGAGTTGCACGTTGATTCAGGCTGGGTTCCGGCAGATACCAATGTCGATGAATTTGAGTTCGCGATTCGCATTGTGTGTGAGCCAATTTTTGCTAAGCCACTGTGTGAAATCTCCTTTGGACATGTGCTGTTGAACCTGTTCAACACCGCACGTCGCTTTAATATGGAAGTGCAACCTCAATTAGTGCTGCTGCAAAAAACGCTGCTGTACGTTGAGGGGCTTGGTAGACAATTATATCCGCAGCTCGATTTGTGGGAGACCGCAAAGCCATTCCTTGAAGAATGGATGATGAATCAAGTGGGCCCGCAAGCTTTGGTGAATGCAATTAAAGATCGCGCACCATTTTGGGCGGAGAAGTTACCGGAACTGCCAGAGCTGCTTTACGATAGCCTGAAACAAGGTAAAGCGATGAACCAACGCATGGATCAGCTTTATCAAGGGTATCGTCAGAGCAAGCGCCAGCAGGCGACAGGAAAGTTTTTATTTGGCGTTGGCGCCACTTTAGTCGTATGCTCGGCAATATTGGTGAACAATGCTTTTGAGCAGCTTTCGTTGGCCAGCGGTATCGCAGGTGTCACATTTTGGCTGCTTAGTTGGCGAGCTTATCGTCAATAGACGTTAAACTCTTGAAATATTTTTGTTTATTTAAAGACCCGAGGTAAAGAGAATGGGTGGTATCAGTGTTTGGCAACTTCTAATCATTGCTGTAATTGTTGTATTGCTATTCGGAACTAAGAAACTACGCGGTATCGGTGGCGATCTGGGTGGTGCCGTTAAGGGCTTCAAAAAAGCGATGAGCGAAGATGAACCTGCGAAAAATGACAAAGACGCAGACTTCGAACCAAAAAGTCTAGAAGAGCAGCAGAAAAAAGAAGCTGCTCCTGAAACGAAAAAAGACAAAGAGCAGGCGTAAAACGTGTTTGATATCGGTTTTTGGGAACTGGTATTAATATCTGTTGTTGGTCTGGTCGTTCTTGGGCCGGAGCGTTTGCCTCATGCTATTCGCAGCGTGTCTCGCTTTATCGGTGCCGCTAAGAGTATGGCAAATAGCGTCAAAGACGAATTGTCACACGAGCTGAAAGTCCAAGAGCTGCAAGAAAACTTGCGCAAAGCAGAGCAAATGGGGATGGATGATTTGTCCCCTGAGTTGAAATCTTCAGTCGAAGAATTGAAGAAGGCAGCGCAATCTGTAAATCGTCCTTACGCAAAGAACACCGATTCAGAGGCTGAGCCTGTAAAAACAGAGCCAGCAGCAGAAAAGGTAGAGAAAGCGGAAGAGAGCAAGGTTACAGCGGCAGATAAGAAAGCCGAATAGTCTCATTAGGAGGAGCTACTAGTGATTGGTAGCTCCTTTTTGATCTGGTTTTTAATAAGAGGTTTGCCATGTCTACCGTCGAGCAGACACAACCTTTAATTAGTCATTTGTTGGAGCTTCGCAACCGACTACTGCGCTCAATTTTGGCAGTGTTGGTGGTGTTTGTCGGACTAATTTATTTCTCTAACCACATTTACGAGTTTGTTTCCGCACCTTTAGTAGAGCGTCTACCTGAAGGCGCGACCATGATTGCTACGGATGTGGCTTCACCCTTTTTCACGCCACTGAAGTTGACGTTAATCGCTTCGGTATTTATTGCGGTGCCGTTTATTTTGTATCAAGTTTGGGCCTTTGTTGCTCCTGGCTTATACAAACATGAGCGTCGTTTGATTATGCCGTTGCTGTTTTCCAGCTCACTGCTGTTTTATTGCGGTGTGGCATTTGCGTATTTTGTGGTGTTTCCACTAGTGTTTGGCTTCTTTACTGCTATCTCATTGGGTGGTGTAGAGTTTGCGACCGACATTTCTAGCTATCTCGATTTTGTCCTAGCACTATTTATGGCGTTTGGCATCGCGTTTGAGGTGCCTGTTGCGATCATTTTGTTGTGTTGGACTGGTGCCACCACTCCAGAAGATCTAAGACAGAAACGGCCTTATATCATTGTGGCGGCGTTTGTCGTAGGTATGGTGTTAACGCCACCAGACATGATCTCGCAAACCTTACTCGCTATTCCGATGTGTTTACTGTTTGAAGTCGGTTTGTTCTTCGCGCGCTTTTATACTCGTCGAAGCGAAGAGGTAGAAGCGGAAACCGAAGAATAAGGCTAATCTAGATGTGAAAAGCGGCTCAATTGAGCCGCTTTTTTTGCGGTTGGTTTGTTTCTTGGGCTAACTACTTAACTTTCATGACGTAACCACACTTTGTGCATACGTATACTTCCTTGATGCCCAGCAGCTTTTGAAAAAAACTGCGCGGTACGCGTTGTAAGTAAGCACCATGTGTACACACTTCAACTTCCATATTCATGCTGTTTTACATTTGTGCTAATTAATGGGCATAAAGCAGTATAGAAAAAGAATATGTCTAATTGTCGACAGTTTTGCAAAACAGACGAAGTAAAGTGGTGATATGAGAGGTAAGTAGAGTTGCTAGTTAATTATTATGTTTATCAATAACTTTGTGTGGGTTGTTCTATTATTTCAATAGGTTGAATCATTCATTCAATAGTTTAGGTAATAAAAAAGCGACGTTGATTTCGTCGCTTTTTTCAATTTTCGTGAATTAAATATTAAACAGCTTTTTGGCATTTTCAGTCGTTATTGCATCGATAGTTGCGACATCGACATCACGCAAGTCGGCAACACGTTGTGCAACGAGAGAAGTGTAGGCTGGTTCATTACGCTTACCACGGTGCGGTACAGGCGCTAAGTATGGACAATCGGTTTCTAAAATGACCCACTGCATATCCAAATGTGGAATGACTTTATCCATCCCGCCATTCTTAAAGGTCGATACGCCACCCAAGCCTAAGTGGAAGCCTAGCTCATTGATTGCTTGCGCTTCTTCTAAGCTGCCTCCAAAACAGTGGAATACACCACGCAGAAGACCATCTTGCTCTTGTCTTAGCAAAGTGAGTGTTTCTTCAATCGAATCACGAGTGTGGATAACGACTGGTAAATCCATCTCTTTTGCCCAGTTAAGTTGAGCTACGAACGCCATCTCTTGCTCGGCGCGATAGGTTTTGTCCCAATACAGGTCGATACCAATTTCGCCCACCGCAATAAACTTGTGTTTCTCAAACCAGCCGCGGATGATTTCCAACGTTTGCTCAACGTTGTTATCCACATAGCAAGGGTGGAGTCCCATCATTGAGTGGCACACGTCAGGATATGCCGCTTCGGTTTGTAGCATGGGCTCAATAGAGTCCAGATCGATGTTTGGCAACAGGATCTTATTAATGCCTTGCGCTAAGGCGCGTTGTACTACTTCATCGCGGTCGTTATCAAATTCGCTGGCATAGATGTGCGCGTGGGTATCGATCATCGTTACTCTCTGTGCTTCATGGTTGGTTTCGTATTCGAAGTATACTTGAGTGTGAGTGCTGGGTCATTTTCAGTTTTTTTCATTACCTTTTTCCAGATTGTCACTCGCAACATGCATCAAGAGTGATATGATTTTGTTCACCAGATGATTTGATCATCATAACCGTCCAGACAAGGAGAAAATGGTGTCTGTATCAATTCAAGGTCCATTCCCTGCACGCCGTATGCGTCGTTTACGTAAGCACGATTTTAGTCGTCGTTTGATGGCTGAGAACCAACTTTCTGTTAATGATCTGATTTACCCAATGTTCATCCTAATGGGTAAAGATCGTCGTGAGAGCGTGGAGTCCATGCCGGGTGTAGAGCGTTTGTCGATTGATTTAATGCTAGAAGAAGCGCAATACCTTGCAAATCTAGGCGTACCAGCAATCGCGCTTTTCCCTGTCGTAAACCAAGACGCTAAAAGCTTATGTGCTACTGAAGCCTACAACCCAGAAGGTTTGGTTCAGCGAGCAGTACGTGCGCTTAAAGAACATATTCCTCAAATCGGTGTGATCACAGACGTGGCACTTGACCCATTCACGACGCACGGCCAAGACGGCATCATCGATGAAGATGGCTACGTAATGAATGATGAAACCACGGAAGTACTGGTTAAGCAGGCTTTGTCTCATGCAGAAGCGGGTGCTGACGTAGTCGCGCCTTCAGACATGATGGATGGCCGTATTGGTAAGATCCGCGAAGCATTAGAAAATGCGGGCTACATTCATACACAAATCATGGCTTACTCGGCTAAGTACGCGTCGAACTACTACGGACCATTCCGTGATGCGGTTGGCTCTTCTTCAAATCTAAAAGGCGGCAACAAGAAAAACTACCAAATGGACCCAGCAAACATTGACGAAGCGATCCATGAAGTGGCGCTAGACATCAATGAAGGTGCGGACATGGTGATGGTTAAACCTGGTATGCCATACTTAGATGTAGTTCGCCGAGTTAAAACCGAACTTCAGGTACCGACGTTTGCTTATCAGGTGTCTGGTGAGTACGCGATGCATAAAGCGGCGATCATGAATGGCTGGCTCAAAGAGCGCGAAATTGTGATGGAATCACTACTGTGCTTCAAACGTGCAGGTGCTGACGGCATCTTAACGTACTTTGCGAAAGACGTGGCTGAGTGGTTGGCAGAAGAGAATGCACAAACTGCTCAACACCTAAATCGTACTCCGGAAGCGACTGAAGAGTAATTATCGCTCAGTGAGAAACACCAGACCAACAAGAGTTGTTCGTCTGTATATACCCAAGTAACCTCAGGCGGATTACAACAGTAACAATCCAAGGTGCTTGGGTATTTTTATTTTGGAGAAGAGAACAATGACAATGCTGATTCGTGAAGGTACATTGGAAGAAGCACTTCAAGTTGTGGCACGTGTTACCGAATTTTCGAAAGGAGAAACGGTAGACTCCATGACTCAACGTTTAGAAGAGAAAAACAGTTTAATCCTCGTTGCAGAAAAAAATGGCACGATTGTCGGCTTCAAAATAGGTTACGAATTAGAGGATGGTGTTTTCTATAGCTGGTTGGGTGGTGTTGTTCCTGAGGCTCGAAATGAAGGCGTGGCACAATTGCTTTTGGAAGCACAAGAAGATTGGGCGGCTGAGCAAGGCTATAACACGTTAAAAGTGAAATCTCGAAATCAGTTTCCTGCTATGCTTCGATTGTTATTGAGGAATGGCTATATCATTGAAAAATTTGAAGAAAAAATTAATCTTCGTGAATCTCGAGTTCATTTCATTAAAGCGATGTGAAAATAAATGAGATTTTTTCTCATTTAACTGTTGACTACGAAATGAGAATCATTATTATTAAACCTGTCTTAGGGAATGAGGAAGAGTTCACAAGGACGTTGAATGACTTATTAACAGAAGTTGATTAACTGAAAGTTGAGAAGTGATGAAACATTTTTCCGAGAACTTGCACGAATTCTTTTTGACACGACATTGCTCACATTGCTTCCAGTGTAATTTATAGCTTCTTGGTTAAGCTGCTCTATTTACAGAATTTGCTTTACCACTTCTGCTAGGCGACCCCATTCGGGTCGCTTTTTTCTTTTCTACGATTTCTATTTGACGTCACTATTCGTATTTTTTCCACACACGATGATCATTTAAGGATCGTTGATCTTCTCGCCGTTTTATAAAATAAACATTTAAAAACAATAACTTAACGCGCGTGTTTTGTGTGTTTTCTATCATTGGATAACCAGTGGATAATTTCTATAAACAGAGTTATCCACAGGGTGAGGTTATCTTCGTGAATAAAATCGAAAAATTTACGCGACCTAGATCGAGCGAACAAGATAGATTCGGCTCAGCAGTCATGGCATCCTAGGCAGATCTCTCAAGTACTGAATTGGATACAGACAATTATGGCAAGTATTCCTGAAAATCCGTTGATCCTTATCGACGGCTCTTCTTACCTATATCGCGCTTTTCACGCCTACCCGGGCACCATGAGCAATGGTGAAATTCCAACTAATGCCGTTTACGGTGTCGTGAACATGTTACGCAGCATGATGCGTCAGTTTGCGTCTGAGCGCATCGCGGTGGTTTTCGATGCGAAGGGAAAAACCTTCCGTGATGATATGTATGCAGAATACAAAGCTAATCGTCCGCCAATGCCGGATGATCTGCGTTGCCAAATTGAACCATTGCACAATGTTATTCGCGCGATGGGTTTACCACTGATCTGCGTTCCTGGTGTCGAAGCAGATGACGTCATTGGTACGTTGGCGTATCAAGCATCACAAAAGGGCATGCCTGTATTGATCAGTACTGGTGATAAAGACATGGCGCAGTTGGTGGATGATAATATTACCTTGATCAACACCATGACGAACGTCGTGATGGATCGTGAAGGTGTGGTTGAAAAGTTTGGCATTCCACCTGAGTTAATCATCGACTACCTAGCGCTGATGGGCGATAAAGTAGATAACATCCCTGGTGTACCAGGCGTGGGTGACAAAACAGCGACCGCACTACTGCAAGGTATTGGCGGTCTGACTAAGCTGTATGAAAATCTCGATGACATTGCTGCGCTTGGCTTCCGTGGTTCTAAAACCATGGCGAAGAAGCTCATCGATAACAAAGAAAATGCCATGCTGTCGTACGAGCTCGCAACCATTAAATTGGATGTTGAACTTGAAGAAACGCCAGAATCACTGCTGAAAGCGGAACCAAATAAAGACGAACTAGTGAAGTTGTATGGTCAACTGACGTTTAAATCTTGGTTGAACGAGCTACTTGAAGGTGGTTCTGGGTCGGTAGAAGCTGTTGAGCTTGCAGGCTCTGCTCAAGCCTCTGCTTCTCATGCCGAGATGGAAACTTCCGCAGTGACAATCGACCGTAGCCAATATGAAACGATTCTGGATGAAGAAACCTTCAATGCGTGGCTAGACAAACTTCAAACGGCCGAGTTGTTTGCGTTTGATACGGAAACCGACAACCTAGATTACATGCTAGCGAACTTAGTTGGTTTGTCATTCGCTGTCGATGAAGGTATTGCCGCTTATGTGCCTGTTGCACATGACTACCTAGATGCACCTGAACAGCTTGATCGTGATTGGGTTCTAGAACAGCTTAAGCCAATTCTTGAAGATGCAGCGAAAGCAAAAGTTGGTCAAAACTTAAAGTATGATGCGTCTGTATTGGCTCGTTATGACATTGAGCTAAAAGGTATCAAGCACGACACGATGTTGGAATCGTACATTTACAACAGTGTCGGCGGTAAACACGATATGGACAGCTTGGCGCTTCGCTTCCTACAACATAGTTGCATTTCTTTTGAGCAAATTGCAGGTAAAGGCAAAAATCAGCTTACGTTTAACCAAATCGAGTTGGAACAAGCATCGCCATACGCGGCAGAAGATGCGGATGTGACCCTTCGTCTGCACAATCGCTTGTTTGCGAATATCGAGCAGGATGAAAGCCTGAAGACAGTGTACGAAGAGATTGAAATGCCGTTGGTGCCAGTTCTTTCGCGCATTGAACGCACCGGGGTCTTTATTGACGAAATGAAGCTGAGTGCGCAGTCGGTCGAGATTACCGCTCGCCTTGATGAGCTTGAAAAGAAAGCGTATGAAATTGCAGAGCAAGAGTTCAACATGAACTCGCCAAAGCAATTACAAGCCATCCTATTTGAAAAAATGGGTTTACCGGTGGTGAAGAAAACGCCATCAGGTACACCATCGACGAATGAAGAAGTTCTGCAAGAACTCGCGCTAGATTACCCACTGCCAAAATTGATTTTGGAATATCGCGGTTTGGCGAAGCTTAAATCGACGTACACGGATAAGCTGCCGAAGATGATCAACCCAACAACAGGGCGTGTGCATACTTCTTACCATCAAGCAGTAACCGCAACAGGTCGTCTATCTTCTACCGATCCGAACTTACAAAATATTCCAATTCGTAACGAAGCCGGCCGTCGTATTCGCCAAGCGTTTGTCGCACCATCTGGGCATAAGATCTTAGCGGTCGACTACTCGCAAATCGAACTGCGCATCATGGCGCACCTTTCTGGCGACCAAGCGTTATTAGATGCCTTCCGTGATGGTAAAGACATTCACGCGGCAACTGCGGCAGAAATTATGGGTCTGGATATTGAACAAGTATCGAGCGAGCAGCGTCGTCGTGCTAAAGCCGTTAACTTCGGGCTTATCTATGGCATGAGTGCATTTGGTTTGGCGAAGCAGCTTGGTATCCCTCGCGGCGAAGCACAAGCCTACATGGATAAATACTTTGAGCGTTACCCTGGCGTTATGCAGTACATGGAAGACACGCGCAGCACGGCTGCAGATAAGGGCTATGTCGAAACGATTTTTGGTCGACGTTTGCATTTACCAGAAATCAAATCGCGCAACGGGATGCGTCGTAAAGCTGCTGAACGTGCGGCAATCAACGCACCGATGCAAGGTACGGCTGCGGACATCATTAAGAAAGCGATGCTGTTGGTTGATCAGTGGATTCAGGAAGAAGGCAATGGCCGTGTGAAGTTGTTAATGCAAGTACACGATGAATTGGTCTTTGAAGTTGAAGAGTCATCATTGTCCGAAATTGAAAGTAAAGTACAGAAATTGATGGAATCTGCAGCAGAGCTAAAAGTACCGTTGGTTGCAGAAGCAGGGCACGGTGACAACTGGGATCAAGCTCATTAGTCACTTTTAGACCAAAATAACCAATTAATTATGAGCCAGCGCACAAACGCTGGCTTTTTTTTGCGATTAAAAAAGCTAGCGCAAAGTTAACTTTGATGTTGCTTAATAAAAATTTCATGAAAAAAAACTACAAAAATTCTTTGCAATTCTGACCAATTGTTGTACATTAATACTCGTAGGGTACAGAGGTAAGATGTTCTATCTTTCAGACCTTTTGTTTCACGTTATTGGATTAGGCTGATTCAGCCGCCCCAGTCAGCTTTTGACTGGGGCGTTTTTTATTGGGCGAAAGAAATTTTTTCTTTTTGTTCAATGTGTTGGGTTGGTAACGACTTGTCTTTATATTTCTCCCACCTTTAACCTATTGTCTACACTCCAATTTTCTTCAAAAACTCGCAAACTATTCAGTCTGTAAATTTATGCCAATCACACTATGATTTTTTCTTGAAGGAAACTAAGTTGAAGGGAAAATGGGCAGATTTCTGTATAACTTGTTGAATTGTATTTTCTTTATTGGTTATGGCTGTGAGTTGATTAAGCGAAAGCTAAAGTTAGGCGGCTTTTTAAGCTATTGAAATCATCCGATAGTTCAGCAATGCTTCGTCACATAACAATAATTACCAATTTTTCTCTCCCGTTATCCCTGCCAGGAAGGTGGGGATTTTTATTGCCTGTTATTTAGCTCAGATAAACAAAAGCCCCACCAAATGGTAGGGCCGTGTCGAAAAAATTTAACAAATATTGTTAATTATTCTTCGTCGCTTGTTGGGGTATCCAGTTCGTCTTCTTCTATCAGGTGCGCGAGCGCCGGTGCAAACCAGGTATCCAGTTTTGCGCGCAGTTGATCAACGCCTAATCCTTTAAGGGAAGAGAACACATCAACGGAAACGTCGCCACCGAAAGTTTCCACTTGTTTGCGAACTTTCAGCAGGGTTTGTTTGCGTGCGCCACTTTTTAGTTTATCTGCTTTGGTTAGCAAAACTTGCACAGGAATGTGGCTATCGATGGCCCAGAAAATCATTTGCTGGTCGAGATCTTTCATTGGATGACGAATGTCCATCAGAACCACTAAGCCTTTTAGGCACTCGCGTTTCTGTAGGTATTCACCCAAAGATTTCTGCCATTTGTTTTTCATCTCTACCGGTACTTGAGCAAAACCGTACCCAGGTAGATCGACAATGTGACAACCTTCTTCTACTTTGAAAAGGTTGATTAATTGCGTACGACCAGGTGTCTTTGATGTCTTGGCTAAGCTTTTTTGATTAGTTAGACGGTTAAGTGCACTCGATTTACCAGCGTTTGAGCGTCCTGCAAACGCAATTTCGACACCTTCGTCTTCCGGTAGGTGACGAATATCGGGTGCGCTGGTGATGAAATGCGTATTTTGGTAATGAATTTTTACGCTCACTGTTAACTCCATCTCGACTTTGTGTAGTCGATTGATTACTTTTTTGTGAAAATGTGTAAAATAACCGTGCTCGGCATAAGGTCGCCTATTGTACCATGAGTGTACGCGGTATGTTCACATTCCGTGGTACTGGAAGCTTGATAATTATAATGGAATGTCATGAAGAAATTAGCGCTAATTTTGAGTCTTTTAGCCAGTTGCTCAGTATGGGCCCAAGGTAATATTGAGGCTGGTAAAGCAAAATCACAAACCTGTGTCGCCTGTCACGGAGCAGATGGCAACAGTGCAATAACAACGTACCCGAAACTCGCAGGCCAACACGCTAAGTATCTTGAGAAGCAGTTAAAAGAACTTAAGCTAGGCATGACAAGTGGTGGTAAACAAGGTCGTTACGATCCTGTAATGAGTGGTATGGCAATGCCACTGAGCGATGAAGATATCGCAGACCTATCTGCTTACTACGCTTCGCTACCAGTTTCAGAAAACTCAACACCTGAAGATGTGGTAGCAAAAGGCAAAACGCTTTATACCGCCGGTGATGCCGAGCGTGGCCTAACCGCATGTATTGCATGTCATGGTCCTCGTGGCAATGGTACTGAGCTTTCAGGTTTCCCGAAAATTTCTGGTCAGCATGCTGACTACATCAAAGCTCAGCTAGAAAAATTCCGTGATGGCGACCGTGGTAATGATATGAATGCCATGATGCGCGACATCGCGAAGAAAATGACAGACGAAGATATCGAAGTACTGTCTAAATACGTTGGCGGTCTGCACTAATATACCTAAATCGCTCAAGATCCTGCATCTTGAGCTGGTTGGGTAGATGTCCCTACATCGTTCGAGCAACTTGTACAAAAATGCCCTAGTGAATCCACTAGGGCATTTTTGTTCGTGACAGATATCACAGTCGAGTTTGGATGCGAAAGCGATAGTTGGCTCGGCAGTTTGTGAGACATTTGCCATACTTGATGTTGGCTTTTTCTTGTTAGTGTTTTTAAGTTTTTGATTAAATGACAATTTTGATATTTTTAGAAAATAGGCGGATTATTTTTTCAACCCATTACTTGTGAGCATCGCGGGATGGCGTAAAGTAGAAGTCGTTCACAGGGGGTGAATGTAAGGATTTTAGACCACGGTTTAGGTCTCCAAGGATGTAGCTCGGATGCTTGGTGATTTAGAAAGGGGTTTAGATAGGTAGGGAGCCTATCTGATAAGGATGGTCATCTCGTCTGACGGTTAAGACAGTGAAACGGATCAGGCACAGGAAGTTGCTCAGTAGACAGGAAGTAAACGGATAGCCAAAACTCATCAGGAAGATGAAAAACAACTCTTTTTGGCAGGGAAAGCTCGAAAAACAAAGGGATCATTGGTGCACCAAATGTGTGCAACACAGTTTCGCCAATTGATGGCACTTAGAAAGCGACAGTCTGACTGTCGCTTTTTTTATATTCTTTTCTCTTGGTAAGTCGCAATCTGAATTACGATTACTGCACTTATTTACTTCGATGGGTTGTAAACAAAGTTTTTTAACAAAAATTGCTGAAAAAATGCTCAGTAACACTCCAATCTGAGTTCACTTTCTGGTATGTTTCGCATCCCTGTTTGAGGAAGTCAGCATGCATACCTGTCCTTTATGCCAAAATCAGCGTACTCACCACTATTTTGAAGATAAGCGACGTGAATATCTTCAATGTGAGCAGTGCAGTTTGGTGTTTGTGAATCCAGACCAACGTTTGGATGCGGAAACCGAAAAAGCTCACTATGATTTGCATGAGAACAACCCTGAAGATTTAGGTTACCGACGCTTTTTGTCGCGTATTGCTGACCCGATAACAGAGCGAATTTCTCCACAATCAAATGGTATCGACTTTGGTTGTGGTCCTGGCCCAACGCTCTCCTTGATGCTGGAAGAGGCGGGGCACAACATGGCGTTGTACGATCTCTACTACCACCCTGATACGTCGGTTTTAGAAAAAACGTATGACTTCATGACAGCAACAGAGGTGATAGAGCACCTCTACCACCCAGATTTGGTGTGGAAGCAATGGTTGAATTTAGTTAAGCCAGGGGGCTGGATAGGCCTGATGACGAAAATGGTTATCGACGTGGAGGCTTTCAAATCATGGCATTATAAGAACGATCTCACTCATGTAGTGTTCTTTAGTCGTGACACGTTCCAGTTCCTAGCAGAGCGGGATAAGCTCGAACTCGAATTTATTGGTAATGATGTAATTTTACTGAGGAAACCCCAGTAATGAGCCGTAGTAAAAAATCTAGAAAGCCAGGTGCCGCTGGCGCACCTGAGTTTGTTGTAACTCGTAACCGTACAGAATCTGATGTGGAAGGCCGCCTACGCAAGCGTGCTAAAAAGCGCAAAGGCTTGAAAACGGGTAACCGTAACTCAGAAGTTAACGAGCAGAAAAAGCAAGCTGCTGCACAAAACCGCGACCCGCGTTTAGGCAGTAAAAAGAAAATTCCTCTGGTTGTTGAGCCTGCGAAGAAAATGACGAAGCAAGAGCGTCGTTTGTCGGCAGAGCAAGAACTAGAGATGCTAGAAAATGACGCGCAATTGAACGTGTTGCTAGACCGTATTGAAGCGGGTGAAAACCTAGGCACAGGTCTACAGAAATACGTCGATGAGAAGCTCGATCGCATTGAGAAGCTAATGGACCAACTAGGTTTGTTGGAACCTGAAGAAGAGGAAGACTTCACTGCTCCTGCTGAGAAAAGCACGCGCAATGATGATGACTTGCTGGCAGATTTCGACGACATTAACTTCGACGACTACAAAGGATAATTAAGCTATGAATGTAACCTTATTAGCTATTGCTGGTGTTGTGATTATCATCGCACTTGCTTCTTATGCAGGTTACCTTCTGCTTCAATTGAAAAAGCAAAAGGAATTGCAGCTAAAGCATCAAAAATTGGCGATAGATAAACGTAACGCCAACATTTTTGAGAATGTGCATACCTTGTGTCAGGCGGGTATTCAAGGCCAATGCGATTTGTCTGAAATCAGTATTCGTGTGTATAACATCATGGATTATGTACAAGGTGAAGACCGTGTCGATTTTGATAAAACGTACCCTGCAATTTCTGAGCTTTACCATATCGTGAAAGATATGGCGCGTGGTGAAGAACGCCAACAACTTGCCAAGAAAGAGCGTATGCAACAGAACTTGACGCGTCATAAAGCGGAAAGCCGCCTTACTGACGCGATCATTGAAGAGCTCAAAGTGTTGCAGAAAAACGTCCAGCCACTGAATAATCAAATCAATATTCAGATGATTTAATAGTTACCCCCAATGGTTTCCTTATGACTGCTGGGGGTATCGTGATCACGCTAGCACTTCTTTAGTTTTATAATTAAAAAGCCAGTCGGCGTTGCCACGCTTGTCATCGTCGTATGGCAAAATAGCGGCTCTGAATATCGGGTGACGGTTTTCGTTGCCCTAGCATTTAACGGAAAGTACCACCATGTCGAATCAACACACTGAATCGAAGCAGCAAATCGTCTGGGATCAAGCGGTATTGGATAAGTACAACTATTCCGGTCCTCGCTACACGTCGTACCCAACGGCGCTGGAGTTCCATGAAGCGTTCACCATTTCTGATTATGATATGGCATGCACTCAGTACCCAGACCGCCCATTATCGCTGTACGTGCACATTCCGTTCTGTCACAAGCTTTGTTACTACTGTGGTTGTAATAAAGTCATCACGCGCCACTCGCACAAAGCGGACGAATACCTCGATGTGCTTGAGCATGAGATTCGTCAACGTGCAGCTTTATTGGTGGGCAGAACGGTAACGCAATTGCACTTTGGTGGTGGTACGCCAACGTTCCTTTCTGAAAAGCAAATTACACGCGTAATGAGCCTGTTGCGCCAAGAGTTTACCTTTAGCAGTGATGCTGAAATCAGTATCGAAGTTGACCCGCGTGAAATTCAGATCACCATGTTGGATCACCTGCGTAGCGAAGGCTTTAACCGCTTGAGCATCGGTGTTCAGGACTTCAACAAAGAAGTGCAAAAGCTGGTGAACCGTGAGCAAGATGAAGAGTTCATCTTTGCGATGGTTGCGCGCGCAAAAGAGTTGGGTTTCCGTTCGACAAACCTAGATTTGATCTACGGCTTGCCAAAGCAAACCAAAGACTCTTTTGCCAAGACGTTAGAACAAGTACTGGAAATGCAGCCGGGCCGTCTGTCCGTGTTTAACTACGCGCACATGCCACAGCTATTTGCAGCGCAGCGTAAGATTAAAGACGAAGATCTGCCTAAAGCAGAAGAGAAGATGGCGATTCTGCAAGATACCATCGCGACACTGACTGGTGCTGGCTACCAGTTCATCGGTATGGACCATTTTGCATTGCCTGATGACGAACTTGCCGTTGCTCAGCGCGAAGGTATTTTGCATCGCAACTTCCAAGGCTACACCACACAAGGTGAATGTGATTTGGTTGGCTTTGGTGTCTCTGCAATCTCGATGATCGGCGATGCATACGCGCAAAACCAGAAAGAGCTGAAGAAATACTACGCTCAAGTCAACGAACTTCGTCACGCACTGTGGAAAGGGGTTTCGCTGGATTCTGATGACTTGCTCCGTCGCGAAGTGATCAAGCAGCTGATTTGTAATTTTAAACTAGACAAGAAAGCGATCGAGTCTGAGTTTAAAGTGAAGTTTGATCAGTACTTTAAAGAAGACTTGCAGTTACTTCAGACCTTCATCAACGATGAGCTGGTGGAAGTGGATGACAATGAAATTCGTGTGACGCTGCGAGGTCGTTTGCTGATCCGTAATATTTGTATGAGCTTCGATAAGTACCTGCGAGCGAAGGCGCGTCAGCAACAATTCTCTCGTGTTATCTAATCATAGACGCCGATTCAAGATATAAAAAATGCCAGCAGATGCTGGCATTTTTTTATGTTTTCGCTGGATTTAAGCGCGATCTTTTACTTTTGCTTTCAGTTCCGCTTTTTCTGCTTCTGAAAGGAATGCAATCTCAAGACCATTGATTTGTGCTTGGCGAATCTGGTCTTGGCTCAGACCAGCTGCTGGTGCCGCTACTTCGTATTCGTATGGCAGTTCGATGCCTTCTACCGCTGGATCGTCAGTGTTCAGACACGCAAGAACGCCATGCTCTAGGAACTGTTTGAGAGGGTGGTTTTCTAACGTTTCTACCGTGCTTGTTTGGTAGTTTGATGTTAGGCAAGACTCAATACCAATGCGCTTTTCTGCTAGGTAATCCATCAGTTTTGGATCGTGGATCGCTTTTACGCCGTGACCGATACGAGTTGCGCCCAGCTCATTGATTGCTTGCCACATGCTCTCTGCACCTGCTGCTTCACCAGCGTGAACCGTTACCCCGAGGCCAGCATCGCGTACTTGCTTGAAGTGAGACACAAAGCGATCACCCGGTTGGCCCAGTTCGTCACCCGCCAAGTCGACGGCAACGATGTGATCTTTTTGGCTCAGAATGCCGTCCAGTTCTTGTTGGCACGCGTCGGTGCCAAATGTGCGGCTCATGATGCCGATCAGGTTGGCTTTCACGCCAAAATCACGCATACCCGCTTGCACACCGTCCACGACTGCTTCAACAACACCCGCTACTGGTAACTTGTGTTTCATTGCCATGTAGTATGGTGAGAAACGCAGTTCAGCGTAATCGATTTGAGCGTTTAGTGCGTCTTCTACGTTTTCGTACGCCACACGACGACACGCATCTAGGTCGCCCAGTACCGCAACACCCCAGTCGAGCTTAGAAAGGAAAGCAACAAGAGAGGGTTCCGCTTCGACAATTTGAACGTGAGGAGTTAGAGACTCAATATCGTACGCTGGTAGAGCAATACCAAATTTTTGGCCAAGCTCAAGAATCGTTTTAGTACGAATGTTACCGTCAAGGTGGCGGTGCAAATCAGTAAGAGGAAGGTTCTTCGTTATCATTATGTCGATCCGGATAGTTATGAACTGGAACAGGGCCCAAACATCATCTGTGACAATACATGGGTAAGATTTGCAGTTAAGTATAAATAACAGTTAGGTAGATTGTCAGTAGAGGATGACTAGGAAATCAACGATTCTCGCTCTTTTCTACTTCATGTTAACCAAATGTGTTGGCCACTCTTCTAGTGGCATTGGCCGGCTGTAATAGAAGCCTTGCACTTGGTTGCAGCCTAAAGAGCGTAGTAATTGTGCTTGATTGCTATCCTCTACGCCTTCTGCGACGACATTGGTTTTGAGGCCCGCGGTGATATTGATGACCGCAGCAACGACCGAACTGTCTAAGTTTTCTTGCGTGAGTTGATTGATGAAGGTGCGATCAATCTTTAAACAAGTAAATGGCAGTGAGTGAAGATAACCCAGTGATGAGTAACCGGTACCGAAATCATCGATCGCGATACCAATCCCCATATCACGCAGTTTGGTCATATTTTCCAGTGTGGTTGGTGCGCTATCAATAATGCGCGACTCGGTGATCTCCAGTGTTAGGTTACTGGCGGATAATTTTGTGATATCCAATACGTTGGTCACCGTATCGACAAAATCAGGGCAGGACAGTTGATTAACGGAGATGTTCACATGCAGTTGGAAGTCTGATGGCCACTGATTACTTTGAATGGCTTGGTATGTATCGCGGCAAGCTTGTAACAGAATTTGTTGGCCAATGGCTTTGATCATGCCGCTTTCTTCTGCGATTGGAATAAAATCTAATGGTGACACCATTCCTGAGTCACTGTGCCAGCGCGCCAGCGCTTCTGCGCCACACACATTACCACTAGCGAGATCCACAATAGGTTGATAATGAGGGACAAACTCTTGGTTTTCGATGCCAGTTTGAATCTTAGTCAGCATTTGGGTGCGGAACTTTGAAGCGCTTGCCAGTTCAGGGCTGTAATGACAGACACCGGTCAGTGAGTCTTGCTTGGCGTAGCTTAATGCGATGCTGGCGTTGCGAAGCCACAGCGGCATGGTTTCATTTGGTTGGGTTTGCACAATGCCAAGTGAAATCTTCATCACTACATTCTCACCTTCCACCATAAATGGGGTGGAAAAGAGTTGCTGTAATCGACGCTCGGTTTGTTTAACTTTGGCTTCAGTATCGGCGTTTGAGAGAAACACTGCGAACTCATCACCGCCAATCCGAGCCAGTAACGCGTTATCACTAAACTCTTGTTTTAGCCTTTCTGCGATGCTGACCAACAGTTGATCACCGTTATGATGACCCACACTGTCGTTGATATCTCTAAATTTGTTGATACCAAGTAAAAATAAACTGCCGTGGCACAGGTGAGATTGGTTCTCACAGATTTCGACCAAGCCCTGACGACTGTATAAGCGTGTCAGAGAGTCATAAACCAACTGCTCACGCAACGCTTTAAATGAGGCTCTGAGGTTACTCGTCATCTCATTAAAGGCATGCACAAGTACCGTTGTCTCATACACATAACCAGGTTTTGGCATACTGCTGTCCCAATCGCCATTCGCAAGGTGTTGGGCGGCGTCGGCCGTCGCGTTAATCGGTCTGGTGACTCGGTTGAAAATGATCCAACTGATGGCGATACCAAATAAGCTGACGATAAACCCGACCAGCCAACTCTTTTGTTGGCTTTTCGGCAATGTACCCAGCAACTCGGATTCAGATATAGAGGTGCCAATAAACCATGTTAAACCGTTTTGATCTCGGTATGGGGTTAGTCGGCTGAAAATACGTTGGCCGTCATGCTCAAATGAAAAGGTGTAAGGTTGCTTAGTATTGTTGAGATCAAACGACCGAACGCGGCTCGCACTGATTTTGATGATCGGATCTGCGTTTTCAGCCGCAAACAAACGCTGCCCTTTATCAGAAAACTTTGTGCCCCCTGAGATAACGCTTCCCGGGCCTGAGTGAGCGATTAAACGATGCTCTGGGTCCATGATGTAGACCGAAGCTTTGGTGTTGTATTTTAACTCACGTAGAAATTCGTTAAATGTGTTGATGCGAATGTCTGTCACCAACACGCCAGCAAATTGGTCGTGTTTATACACCGGTGTCATGGCTGACAGCGTAATATCCTGGCGTTCATCGGCATTCGTATAAATCTCAGACCACATCGAGGTTTGAGTCTCTGCGACGGGCGTATACCATGGGCGAGTGCGAGGATCGTATGGAGAGATAACCGTTCGAATGCTATTACTCACATGGTTGGTGCCATAAATAATCAGATCACCATCGGTATATCGATCTTGAACCATTAAGGTGTAATCGTCGGAAAGCTCGCGGCGGAACCCGGCAAAGTCACCGCTTTCTGAACCAAATGCGATGACATCCAACTGCGGTATCGATTGGTAAAGGTTTTTGAATGCACTCAGCAGGTAGCTTTGAATATCTGAGGTGTCGTGAGGGTGATAAAGGTTGTGATAGCTGACGTTATGTGCGAGAGCCATAACTGCAGTAAACGGCTTGCGCAGATAGCTATTAAGGTGGTCGTGGACACTTTCGGTTAACACGGAAAGTTGTTTGTCGCTGATATCTGTGACCACTTCTTCGTAGCTTTGTTTTTGGACGTAGACAATGACACCGATCGCCAGTAAGAAGATCATGACAAATGGAATGAGAACAGCGGTACGCAGTGTAATTTGAGTCGTAGCAGTAGACATTGCCTAATCACATAGATGGTGGTGCGCAACAATTGTACTGATATTTTTGTTAATATCGAGTGACAAACGACTCTCGTTGTTAACGCACCACGTAAGTGATTGTCAGTACAATTCTTTTAATTTTCTGGTAAGCGTGTTTCGCCCCCAGCCTAATACTTTAGCGGCATCTTGCTTGTGACCTTTAGTGTGCTCCAAAGCGGCCTCTAATAAAATGCGCTCAAATTCTGGTAAAGCATAAGAAAGCAGTTCTTTATCTCCTGCTGCGAGTGATTGACGTGCCCAATCCGCCAATTGTTCTTGCCAGCTGCCATGCTCAGAGTCCGAAATGGATTTTTTCTCTTCGAGCAGTTCGCTTGGTAAGTCGTTTGGCAATACCTCGCTACCACTGGCCATGACGGTTAACCAACGGCAAATATTCTCTAATTGACGCACGTTGCCCGGCCAATCAAGGCGGTTAAGAATTTCAACGGTCGACGGATGCAGAGTTTTGGTTTCGACCCCCAGCTCATCAGCCGCTCGGATAAGAAAATGCTGCGTAAGTTTTTCGATGTCCTGCTTACGTTCACGCAATGCCGGAATCTGCACTCGAATCACGTTCAAGCGATGGAATAAATCTTCACGGAAATCGCCTTCATGCACCAGCTTTTCTAAATTCTGGTGTGTTGCCGCGACAATCCTTACGTCGACGCTGATTGGGGAGTGACCGCCCACTCGATAAAACTGTCCATCGGCCAGAACACGCAGCAAACGGGTTTGAATATCTAACGGCATGTCACCGATTTCGTCTAAAAATAGGGTGCCGCCATTGGCTTGTTCGAATCGACCCTGACGAACATTGTTCGCCCCGGTAAATGCCCCTTTTTCATGACCAAACAACTCTGACTCAATCAGATCTTTGGGAATCGCCGCCATATTGAGTGCAATAAAAGGTTTGTTGGCGCGAGGACTATGGCGGTGCAACGCATGAGCAACGAGCTCTTTACCCGTGCCCGATTCACCGTTAATCAATACTGAAATTGAGGAGCGAGAAAGACGGCCAATGGCGCGAAATACTTCTTGCATGGCTGGCGCTTCACCGATGATTTCTGGCGTTTCTGCTGGAATGTCTTCTGGAGAGAGTTGCTCACGTTTATTTTCGTGACTGTGTGCAATCGCTCGCTCAACTAACGTTAAGGTTTCATCGATATCAAAAGGTTTTGGTAAGTATTCAAAGGCGCCTTTTTGGTACGCATTCACTGCCGCATCCAAATCTGAGTGGGCGGTCATGATAATCACGGGAAGGTCTGGGTAATCGCGCTGTACTTGTTTTAGCAGCTCTAATCCATCAATGCCCGGCATGCGAATGTCCGATACCAGCACATCTGGTACTTCGCGTTCGAGCGCCATCAAAACGCTTTCCCCATCGGCATAGGTTTCGCATTTTATGTTGGCAGAGGAGAGCGTTTTCTCCATCACCCAGCGAATGGAACTGTCGTCATCAACGACCCAAACATATCCTTTACTCATGTAGTAATCCTTGCAGCAAACCGAAAAACTGATGCGACTTGAAGTCCATTAGCGCAATCAGATCGGCAAATAAATAGTAAATGTTGTGTGACCAGGCCAGCTTTCTACGTCTATTTTTCCATTGTGCTGGTCGATCAAATTTTGTGAAATAGACAGCCCTAAGCCAGTTCCTCCCTCGCGGCCACTGACCATGGGATAGAACAGCGTGTCTTGTAATTCCGGTGGAATGCCTGGGCCGTTGTCTGTGATTTCGACACGCGCAGCGAGTTTACAGCGTTTGCCGTGAATATTAGCTTGATGCACCGTTCTGGTGCGAATGGTGATTTTACCGTGTTCTTGATGGCTAAGAATTTGCGCTGCATTACTGACGATATTAAGCATCGCCTGTTCGATTTGGTCCGCATCCATCAAAATTTCTGGCAAGCTCGGGTCGTAATCGCGTTCAATCACGATTGAACGTTGCGATTCTAATTCAACCAACTGGCGGACCTTTTCCAGAATTTGATGCAAGTTTTCTTGTGTCTTCTTACCTGGCTTTTGTGGCCCGAGTAATCGATCAACGAGCGCTCTTAAACGGTCGGCTTGCTCAATAATGATGTGCGTATACTCGGTGAGAGAAGGCTCTGGCAGCATTTTTTCTAGCAATTGCGCTGCACCACGTAATCCACCTAGCGGGTTTTTGATCTCATGTGCAAGCCCTCGGACTAACAGTTTCGCCGCTTGTTGTTGGGCGTGCTGGTTCAGTTCTTGAGAGAGTCGGCGCTGTTGATCAATTTTGCGCATCTCGACGAGTAACATCAGTTGTTTTTGCCAAGTGATTGGGCTAACTGTCACCTCTAGCATTAAGGGGCGGCCATCAACAACGAAAGTGACGTCACTGTCGGTGATGCTTTGGCCACTTTGCAATGGTTGAGTGAGCAGCGCGAGATCCAGCGACGCATGTTGAATCAATTGAGAAAGCGATTGTTCAACAATACGTTTCGCGCTTTGAGAAAACAGCAACTCGGCAGCCGGATTGGCATAACGGATAGCCAATCCATCATCAAGAATCAGTGTTGCTGTCACCATGTTGTTGAGAATGGCACTAGGAAGACTGGTATCCACATTACGTCCTTGTTTTGCTTTAAGATTGTGCGTTGCACAATAATGGTGCAATTGAACGTTAAGTATGGCGAATAAATCTCAGAAGAAAAAGTGAAAAGCACCGCAGTGATGCTATTTTTTTCACCAGATATTCTATTTTGCCCCTTTTACGGTCGGCTTAACACTTGCTCTATGTAAATGCACCGTTATAGGGCTAGTAGATGCAATAAGCTTGCCGCTTCTTTTCGCGTGCACGGCCAGTGTGTGTGTGCCTCGGTCAATATTGTTTAACTGCCACGTCATATGGCTTTGTGGCGCACCATAAGGTTTTCCGTCGAGCAGCAGTTGCAACTGTTCGCCGATACCAAGCTTGCGATTGGTTTCCAGTTGAATATTGATGATGCCTCGGTTGCTGCGGATGGTTTCGTTATGTTGAGGAGTCAGCATCGAGAGCTTTAATGGGAGAGGTTTATCGGTTTTCTTTTCCGGCTTGTCTTGTGGCTCTTTCGATGGCTTGGCCTGAGGGGCGAGTGATTCCGTGCTTTCTACCTTAGGAGCGGGTGCGCTGGCTTCAAGGTTTGGCAGCGCGATGGCTTTTGCACCTTGGTTTGGCGTATCACTAAAATGAACCACGCCATTTTTATCTACCCATGTATAAGCAACCTGCGCTGATGCGATGGAGGCGATTAACAATCCGCTGAGAGCACATAGCGATGGAATAAGCTGAACTTTCATTGCTCACCTTCTTTTGATCGATGATTTCACGTTTCAATGGCTTAGCTCTTTGACCTACAAGGTAAAAAGTCCAAGCGTATTTTTATTATCCCCTCATGTTAAACGTCGAATCTTGACTGACGAATACAAAAAAGGCCCGCCTGCGAGGCGAGCCTAATATTTTGTTGCTGTGTTTACATTTTACACAGTGTCGACCTTATACAGAGTAGTAAAGTTCGAACTCAACTGGGTGAGTTGTCATGTTCACGCGCTCTACGTCCTGAGATTTCAGCTCGATGTAAGAGTCGATGAAGTCGTCAGAGAATACACCACCTGCTGTTAGGAATTCACGGTCAGCATCTAGCTCTGCTAGTGCGTCTTTCAGTGAGTATGCAACCGTTGGGATTTCTGCTGCTTCTTCTGCTGGTAGATCGTAAAGGTCTTTATCCATTGCTTCGCCTGGGTGGATCTTGTTCTTAATACCGTCAAGACCAGCCATTAGCATTGATGCAAAGCATAGGTATGGGTTAGCCGCTGGGTCACCAAAGCGAACTTCGATACGACGTGCTTTCGGGCTTGGTACCACAGGGATACGGATTGAAGCAGAGCGGTTACGTGCAGAGTAAGCAAGCATAACTGGCGCTTCGAAGCCTGGTACAAGACGTTTGTACGAGTTTGTTGATGGGTTAGCAAATGCGTTGATTGCACGAGCGTGTTTGATGATACCGCCAATGTAGTAAAGCGCCATTTCAGATAGACCGCCGTACTTGTCACCAGCAAATAGGTTTACACCATCTTTCGCTAGAGATTGGTGAACGTGCATACCGCTACCGTTGTCACCAACAAGTGGTTTAGGCATGAACGTCGCTGTTTTACCAAACGCGTGAGCAACGTTGTGTACAACGTACTTGTAGATTTGGATTTCGTCAGCTTTGGTTGTTAGCGTGTTGAAACGAGTTGCGATTTCGTTTTGACCCGCTGTTGCCACTTCGTGGTGGTGTGCTTCAACAACAAGACCCATCTCTTCCATTACTAGACACATAGCAGAACGGATATCTTGAGATGAATCCACTGGAGCTACAGGGAAGTAACCACCTTTAACGCCTGGACGGTGACCTTTGTTACCTTCTTCGTAATCAGAACCTGTGTTCCATGCTGCTTCTACGTCATCGATCTTGAAGAAAGAGCCTGACATGTCAGTCGCGAACTTCACGTCGTCAAATAGGAAGAATTCTGGCTCAGGACCGATAAGTACAGTATCTGCAACGCCAGTAGAGCGCATGAAGTCTTCAGCGCGTTTTGCGATAGAACGTGGGTCACGGTCGTAGCCTTGCATTGTTGCCGGCTCTAAGATGTCACAACGGATGTTTAGTGTTGCGTCTTCCGTGAATGGGTCAAGCACAGCAGAAGATGCGTCAGGCATCATTACCATGTCTGATTCGTTGATACCTTTCCAGCCAGCAACTGATGAACCATCGAACATTTTACCTTCTTCGAAGAAGTCTGCGTCGATTTGGTGAGCAGGGATCGAAATGTGCTGCTCTTTACCTTTTGTATCAGTGAAGCGTAGGTCAACAAACTTAACTTCGTTTTCTTGGATCAGCGATAGAACGTTTTCTACTGACATCTTGGATAACCTCCAGTGTTAATAAGCGGTAAAAGCTCGATTTATGAATTATTCATGAAACCTGGCATTGATTAATCAATTTGACTTTTCATTAATCGATGCTGTTTTAACTAAAGCCAAAACCGTGCCAAAAAAAATATTCCATTAATTTCAAGCAAGTGTGTTTTTTGGCGCTAGCTTGGTGCAGATGATTGCACCAAAATGATCTTTACTTGCACTGTTGTGGTGCGGAAAATCATTGTTGCACCATAATGTGACAGGCGCATTGCTTATTCAGCCCAGTTTTTGAGCAAGAGTCAATTTGAATTATGCATCGATTGGAATAAAGTTGCGTTTAATCAATTCGTTCTGAGGAAGAAAATGGGCATTAAGCGTAAAAATCGCAGAAATGCTCGGGAGTAGATCACATATTTCTAGGCTTTTTGCTAAAATCTGGTACATTATGGCCGTTTTTTTAATCAGCAAATGTCGCCAGAGAGCACCCGTTCTCAGCGTGGGGGCATTTCATCTATCTAAGTGAATCAATATCCATGGCTACTCCACAGATTGATAAATTAAGAAATATCGCGATCATCGCGCACGTTGACCACGGTAAAACCACGTTGGTTGACAAGCTGCTACAACAATCAGGCACGCTTGAGTCTCGCGGTGAAGCTGAAGAGCGAGTCATGGACTCGAACGACATCGAGAAAGAGCGCGGTATTACCATTCTTGCTAAAAACACAGCAATCGACTGGAACGATTACCGTATCAACATCGTAGATACTCCGGGACACGCGGACTTCGGTGGCGAAGTTGAACGTATCATGTCGATGGTAGACTCTGTACTACTTATCGTTGACGCGGTTGATGGTCCAATGCCTCAAACGCGTTTCGTAACACAAAAAGCGTTTGCTCATGGTCTAAAACCAATCGTTGTTATCAACAAGATTGACCGCCCGGGCGCACGTCCTGAGTGGGTTATGGACCAAGTGTTCGACCTATTCGACAACCTAGGTGCTTCTGACGAACAGTTAGACTTTAAAGTGGTTTACGCTTCTGCTCTTAACGGTTGGGCTTCTCTAGAAGAAGGCGAAACTGGCGAGAACATGGAACCGCTATTCGAAACTATCGTTGGCGAAGTAGCTGCGCCAGAAGTTGACCTAGATGGTCCACTACAGATGCAAATCTCTCAGTTGGATTACAGCTCTTACGTTGGCGTTATCGGCGTTGGCCGTGTAACTCGTGGTAGCGTTAAGCCAAACCAGCAAGTAACGGTTGTTGGTGCAGACGGCAAAACTCGCAACGGTAAAGTGGGCACAGTAATGGGCTACCTAGGCCTAGAGCGTCACGAAGTTGAGCAAGCGAACGCGGGTGATATCATTGCAATCACTGGTCTTGGCGAGCTTAAAATCTCTGACACTATCTGTGCACAAAACGCAGTAGAAGCACTACCAGCACTGTCTGTTGATGAACCAACAGTAACCATGACGTTCCAAGTAAACACGTCTCCATTCGCTGGTAAAGAAGGTAAGTTCGTCACTTCACGTAACATCCTTGAGCGTCTAGAGAAGGAACTGGTACACAACGTTGCACTGCGCGTTGAACAAACAGACGATCCAGACAAATTCCGCGTATCAGGCCGTGGTGAGCTTCACCTGTCTATCCTGATCGAAAACATGCGTCGTGAAGGCTTCGAGCTTGCCGTATCTCGTCCAGAAGTAATCATCAAAGAAGAAGATGGTCAGCTAATGGAACCGTTTGAAACGGTAACTATCGACGTAATGGAAGAGCACCAAGGCGGTATCATGGAGAATATCGGCCTACGTAAAGGTGAGCTGAAAGATATGGCTCCAGACGGTAAAGGCCGTGTACGTATGGACTTCATCATGCCATCTCGTGGTCTGATCGGCTTCCAAACGGAATTCATGACACTGACTTCTGGTTCTGGTCTTCTATACCATACGTTTGACCACTACGGCCCACACAAAGGCGGTAACATCGGTCAGCGTATCAACGGTGTTCTGATTGCTAACGCTGCGGGTAAAGCGCTAACTAACGCACTGTTCAACCTTCAAGAACGTGGTCGTCTATTTATCGGTCACGGTGTGGAAGTTTACGAAGGCATGGTCATCGGTATTCACAGCCGCGACAACGACCTAACAGTAAACGCACTGAAAGGTAAGCAGCTAACCAACGTTCGTGCATCTGGTACCGATGACGCACAGGTTCTAACTCCGCCAATCATCATGACGCTAGAGCAAGCGCTTGAGTTCATCGATGACGACGAGCTAGTAGAAGTAACACCTGAAAGCATCCGTATCCGTAAGAAATTCCTAACGGAAAGCGATCGTAAACGTGCTTCTCGTGGCGCGAAATAATTTTCGTTAAGAGATTCAATTAAGAAGAAGCCCTGAGTTATGCTCAGGGTTTTTTGTATCTAGAGAATGAACATATCAGCATGAAGCCAATTGTGATTACTGGTGGCCCAGGTGCGGGGAAAACCACCCTACTGAATGCATTAGAGCGGCAAGGGTATGCGACGTTTGCAGAGAGCTCTCGTACGCTGATTGAACAGCAAAACCAGTTAGACGACGGTATCTTGCCGTGGACGAACCTGCCTGAGTTTGCTCAATTGTGTCTCGACTTGATGAGCAAGCAAAAGAGTGATGCGCGTTGTCATGACGTTGCGTTTGTTGATCGCGCCATCCCTGACATCATTGCATACCTACAAGTGGGCGGTTGTAAGGTTGACCAAGCTTTCTTAACCGAAAGTGCTGGGTACCATAGTCAGGTGTTTACTTGTCGACCTGATGCATCCATTTATGTGCAAGATGAAGTGCGTCCACACATCTTTGAAGAAGCATTGGAGATTCATCAATCCTTAGTGGATATCTATGCTGAGTTGGGTTACGAAGTGGTCGAAGTGCCATGGGGCAGTGTGCTAGAACGAGTAGGCTTTGTTCGAAGAGTCATCGGTTTAGTTGATGAGGTCGCAGACTAAAACCTCCTCGCTAGGAGGAGGTTTGAATCATTTACTTTTGATTGAGCTTTTGCAGGAATTTATCAGACTCTGCAATCGCTTCGTTCATCTGTTTGATGGCAAACTGAATGTCTTTCTCTAGACTAGAAAATTCACCTTGTAGAGAGCCAATCGCACTCGCGTTAAGGTTGTGTTTCAAGTACAACGTGTTGTCGCGCAGTGTATTTAGTACCGGCGTCATCTTTTTCTCTGCACGCTTCATTGCGCTAAGCATGGTTTTGTACGAGGCTTTGGTTTCACGTAGCTTTTGCTCGCTTGAACGGCGCAATTTCGCGCTCGAGTACAGCTCTAGTTCGTCTTGCCATTCATCAAACAGTGCGCCGGAAACGTCTTCAATCGCAGCTATGCGGTCACGAACGTCTTGCGCCGCTTTTTCGCTGTCTTCGTACTTGTCATTGATTTTGTTGTAGACACTTTCTAGCTCACCACCATCAAAATTAGTGATCGCAGATAAGGCTTCGAGCGCACTGGTGAATTCTTCTTGTGCATCTTGTTGAGATTCTTTGGCATCTTCAACGCGGTCGACCATAATATCTCGTTTATGGTACCCAACTTGCTCCATCGCGGAGTAATAAGCAGATTGACACCCTGTTAAAGTGAAAATTGATAGTACAATTGCTAATAAATAAGGCATTCTTATGTCCTCGACAATAGGGTCTGCCGACCTTTTGTGGTTGTTTTTTTGTTCGATATAAAAGCGTTTTAATCGCGGCGAGAGGGTTGTAGCATAGTCATTCTAAGCAAAACGCCTCTCAACAAAGAGTAAAACGCTTCTAGACGAACCCTTCGGGCAGCGCTTGTGGTTTCTTTCTACTGCGTTATCGGCTTCTCTGGTAGGTTAACTACAATTCAAAGCCTCTGCCTTGTATAAAGAACCCACAAACTGCTGCAAAAATCAGCTCAAAAGGTCAACAGACCCTTATTATGGGATGAACTATGAACCAGTTATCAGAGAGTTACAAGGCAAGATTAATCAATCTACTGCCAAGTTGCGTCGCGTTTTTTAAGTATCTTCTTAAGCGATTAACGCATGATCGCGTCAATGTGAACGCGGGCTATCTTGCCTACATTACCTTGTTATCCATCGTGCCAATGCTGACGGTATTGTTATCAATATTGTCGAAATTTCCCGTTTTTGCGAACGTCGGTGAGGTGTTGCAAGGCTACATTATTGAGAATTTTGTTCCGGCATCTGGGGAAGCTGTACATACGGCATTGCAGGAATTTGTGGCGAATACGGGCAAAATGAGCGCGGTTGGCGGTGGGTTTTTATTCATTGCTGCAGTCATGCTGATTTCGAACATTGATAAGAACTTAAACTACATTTGGCGAGTTAAAGATAAGCGCCGTTTAGTATTTTCATTCTCTATGTATTGGATGGTACTCACGTTAGGGCCGATCATGGTCGGTGCGAGTATCGCGGCTACATCGTACGTGACCTCACTGCAAATTTTAGAGAACGAGACATTATCTGGTGCGTTCAATCTGTTTTTACGTTGGTTACCGCTGTTGTTGTCTTTTTTCGCTTTCCTTGGCTTATATATTCTGGTGCCGAATAAAAAAGTGCACCTGGCTCATGGCGCGATGGGGGCAGCAGTCGCTGCGATACTGTTCGAATTAAGTAAAAAGGGCTTTGCACTCTACATCACGCAGTTTCCGTCTTATCAGCTCATTTACGGCGCGTTAGCCGCGATTCCTATCTTGTTTGTTTGGGTGTATTTATGCTGGATGATCGTGTTATTGGGTGCGGAAGTCACAGCTGCGCTTGGTGAGCGAGAGCACTGGAGTGAAGATTTAGACATGATACACTCGACCGCTGAATCTCAGTTAACAGATGAAGGAAGCGAGAGTAGTGATAGCGCTAATTCAACGAGTCAGTGAAGCTGCCGTCCGTGTGGATGGTGAAGTCGTAGGGGAAATTGATCGTGGTCTGCTGGTCTTATTAGGAGTAGAGAAAGACGACGATGAGGCCAAAGCAAAACGCTTGATGGAGCGTGTTACGACCTACCGCGTGTTCGAAGATGATGAAGGTAAGATGAACCTGAACGTCAAACAGGTAGAAGGCAAAGTGCTGGTGGTTTCTCAATTTACGTTACCTGCGGATACAAAAAAAGGCACTCGTGCTGGCTTTTCTCGCGGTGCGCATCCTGCTGATGCTGAGCGCTTGTATGATTACTTTTCTGATTTGTGTGAACAAGTTTTACCCACACAGCGTGGCCGCTTCGCTGCCGATATGAAAGTGTCCTTAGTGAATGACGGTCCGGTGACGTTTTGGTTGCAGATCTAGTCTGGTAACACAAGCGCCATGGTCTAAGCTTTAACTCCAAGCTCATGGAATTGGCTTGGAGTGATTTTCCCGACATTTATTAGTGTTGTGCTTTCAAAGGATTGATATGTTCAAACTCATTACTCCCAAAACCGATAATCAGATAAACAAGTATTATCAGTTTCGCTGGCAACTGCTTCGTGAGCCATGGCGTATGCCAATTGGCTCTGAACGCGATGAATACGATGAAATGAGCCATCACCGTATGATTGTTGATGGCCGAGGTCGTCCTATGGCGATCGGTCGTTTATACATTACGCCGGATAATGATGGCCAAATCCGCTATATGGCGGTTAAAAATAATCGCCGCAGTAAAGGTATGGGCTCGCTGGTTCTGGTCGCGCTAGAGTCGTTAGCACGCCAAGAAGGGGCGAAGCGCTTGGTGTGTAATGCCCGTGAAGATGCCATCGCCTTTTACGAGAAAAATGGCTTTGAGCGTCGCGGTGAACTGACCGACGAGCGCGGTCCTGTGCGTCACCAGCAAATGGTGAAACCATTGGATCCGATGGCGAATGTGTTGCGTCGCCCAGAATGGTGCACTGAACTTCAGCAGCGCTGGGAGCAACAGATCCCAATTAGCGACAAAATGGGGATAAAAATTAACCAGTACACGGGTTACCAGTTTGAATGTTGCGCGCAACTTAATCCAAACCTTAATCCGCATAACACCATGTTTGCGGGGTCGGCTTTTACTTTAGCCACCTTGACGGGGTGGGGTATGACGTGGCTGCTGCTTAAAGAGCGCGGTTTGCATGGTGATATTGTATTGGCCGACAGCTCGATTCGTTATCGTCAACCAGTCGAACAAAACCCCGTGGCGAGTACTTCGTTGGATGGGATCAGTGGTGACCTAGATCGATTGGAGTCAGGGCGTAAAGCACGCATCGTCATTCACGTGGTGATTTATAGTGGCGACACGCCAGCCGTAGATTTTGTTGGTACCTATATGCTGATACCGAACTATTCGCAATTACTCAGCTGTTAATTGAGAGGGCGCCTTACTGATCTGTAGGGCGCTTATCTGTTTCGTTTTCTCGCTCTGTCGGTGGGAGGATTTGTTCCTCTGTGGTGGGATCAGTGACAGATGCTTCGTCTTCTTCGACAATTTCTTCGGAAAATTCTTCCTCTTGAATCTCCACATTGATGTTATCAATCGCAGTTGGCAGCTCCATGGCTGATTCACTTGTTTGTGGAGTGCTTTCAACATCAGCCGGTGCTTTTGATGCTAGTGCTTTTAAACACTCGTTATGATGGGTTTCGCCATTGAGTAGATCACCTTCAACGCTCCCGCACGACTCTTTCAATTGATAAGCAATGCCACTTAGCGGGTTGTTGGCCATATCAAACTCGCCCCAAACCTTACCACTCATGGCTTTCCCAGAAATGGTGACTGGTTCTATGGCGACTTCCCCTCGTTGCGCGCTTAAACGCAGCGGACTTAAGGTAATGGCTTTGAGCGAATGATCCGCTTGGGATTTTAAACGGGTATCTCGTAGGTTGGCTTCCACTTCACCCGATAAGCTGTAGGCCAGCATGTTGCGATCACCTGATAACCCTTGTAGATCGAGGCTGAGATCGGAAAAACCATCAATGGCCAGTGTGTTGGGTAAATAATCGTGGAAGAGTGATAAGGGAATGCCATCGGCATTGAGGTTGAGTGCCCAAGGCTGGCTCGGAGTACTTAGGTCTATCTGTCCGACGCCTTCTACGTAGCCTTGCTCGAGTGGTGCAAAAAGGCGTGTCAGTTGCCAAAAGCCATTCTCACTTTGCATGGCAAGTGCAGCATGAGACGTGAGCACTTGGTTATAACTGGCGTTGACTACGCTAGCTTCCAGCTCCCCATGCCAAAGGCCCCAACGTTGATTGACCTGTTTAAGATCAAGCTGTTGCCCTTCGATGTTTAAACCGGAGAACTGCCAATAAGGTTCGTGAGATAGCTGAATGATTTGGCTGCGCTCGATGTCGAGTCGTTGGACTGTGACATGATCTAACTTACTGATGGCGGCGTGCCACCAGTTTTGGTTATCTTCAGGTTGTATTGCCCACTTGAGGCCTTGAATGGAGGCTTCTTCGAGTTGCCATTGCGTTGGAGTGAACACCCCAGAGACCTGCACACGACCTTGCTGCCAATCTAAGCTGAGCTCGTTGAGTTGGATTTTTCCAGGCTTGATAACAGCACTTAAACGTGGCTCTATTGCGGTTTGCTGTTGGAATCGGACGCTATCCGCCTGCAATGAAACTTGAGCCGTTGTCTCCCAGAGAGACAGTGGCAGTGTGGCGTTTTCTACGGAGAGCTCTAAGTTTTGCCAGTGCCAATCGCCCCATTCAATATCGGCGTTCAGTAAGTCTAAGCTATTAATGTGATTAATCTTGAATGGTATTGCTTGCCAAGGCTTAGCAAGCAGTGATTGGAGCTGGATATGATTGAGTTGCAACTTATTGATGGTCACATTCACTAAAGACCAGCCTTGTGGATACTGCTCGCCTTGCCCTGAAATTTGACTGTTACGCCAGTTAAATGAAGTGCCATAGAGCGTACTGTCTTGCGGTTTGTAGTCCATGTCGACCAAGACCTGATTAAAGGCTTCGCCATTCCAATAGATCTGGTCGGCTGCAAGTTGAACCTCGCCATATGGTATTAACTGGCCATTCCACTGTGGTGATTGAATTTGAAGGTCAATGCCATTACCAGAAAACTGCTCGTCGGCGTAATCAATATTTTTGAGCGCGATTTGATGGAACAAAACGTTATCTAAAGGCGGGAGCTTTGGCGCGCCATACTGCAAATTAAGTCCATCAATCAATAAGCTATCAACGATCCATTTACCATCGCGATAAACATCGGGATTCATCCATAAATCGACTTGCTCGATATAAGAAGCGTCGTCTACGTTTGTGTTCACACCCTGTAAAGTTAGGTGGTAGGGAAAATCGTAACGCACGCTTTCTGCTTGAAAGGGCAAGGAAATGCTGTTTGATAGCAGACGCCAAGTTGCATCGGCGTAAGATGTTGTTAACAGCGCAATCATAGTGGCCGGAATGGCAACTAAGATAACCAGTAACAGAATTAGAACTCGACGCGCTGTTTTCATCCCTGCTAGAACCTACGTTTGCTATTAAATAAAACTAGATAGGCTTTAGCTTGTATCAATATTCTGCGGTATTCAATAAAAAGCCCCTCAAAAGAGGGGCTTGAAGCGGTTTTTTTTGTAACTTGGTCTACGTAAAAGTGATAAGTGGCTGACCACTTACCATTGTGGTTTACGCGACGTCGTTGTTACTCGATTTAATCAATCTGAGGGCCAGCGGCAACCAGAGATTTACCTTCCGCATTGTCCGTGTATTTATCAAAGTTATTGATAAAGCGTTCAGCCAAGTCTTTCGCTTTGCTTTCCCACTGAAGTGGATCAACGTACGTGTCACGAGGGTCTAGAATGCTTGGATCCACACCTGGTAGTGAAGTCGGTACCTCAAGATTGAAGATAGGAATGTGCTTAGTTGGTGCATCTTCAATCGAACCATCAAGAATCGCATCAATAATTCCGCGCGTATCTTGAATCGAGATACGTTTGCCAGTGCCGTTCCAACCTGTATTCACTAGGTAAGCCTCAGCGCCTGCTGCTTCCATACGTTTAACCAGTACTTCTGCGTATTTAGTTGGGTGAAGCGTTAGGAACGCTGCGCCAAAACATGCAGAGAAGGTTGGCGTTGGCTCAGTAATACCACGCTCTGTTCCTGCCAGTTTTGCAGTAAAGCCAGATAGGAAGTGGTACTTCGTTTGCTCAGGTGTCAATTTAGACACTGGAGGTAGCACACCAAATGCGTCCGCCGATAGGAAGATCACTTTATTCGCGTGACCGCCTTTTGATACTGGCTTAACGATGTTGTCGATATGGTAGATAGGGTAAGAAACACGAGTGTTTTCTGTTTTCGAACCATCATCAAAGTCGATAGAGCCATCGCTACGTACCGTTACGTTTTCTAGCAGTGCATCACGGCGAATCGCGTTGTAGATGTCCGGCTCCGCTTCTTTCGATAGCTTGATGGTTTTCGCGTAACAACCACCTTCGAAGTTGAAGACGCCGTCATCATCCCAACCGTGCTCATCATCACCAATTAGCGCACGTTTAGGGTCAGTTGATAGTGTGGTTTTACCGGTACCAGAGAGACCAAAGAATACCGCTACGTCGCCGTCTTTGCCCATGTTAGCGCTACAGTGCATTGATGCGATGTCTTTTAATGGAAGGAAGTAGTTCATCATTGCGAACATGCCTTTCTTCATCTCACCGCCGTACCAAGTACCACCGATAAGTTGCATGCGCTCGGTTAGGTTAAATACGGTGAAGTTTTCTGAGTTCAGACCTTGCTCTTCCCATTTTGGGTTAGTGCATTTTGCGCCATTCATTACCACGAAGTCTGGTTCAAATGTTGCCAATTCTTCTTCCGTTGGGCGGATAAACATGTTTTTAACGAAGTGCGCTTGCCATGCGACTTCCGTGATAACACGAATGCTCAAACGCGTATCTGGGTTTGCACCACAGTAACCGTCAACAACAAACAAACGTTTGTTAGAAAGCTGGTTTGTGACCAGTTCTTTCAGCTCGTCCCACACTTCTGGAGTGATTGGTTTGTTGTCATTTTTTACTTGATCAGACGTCCACCACATATGCTCTTCTGTCGTAGCGTCTTTGACGATGTATTTATCTTTTGGTGAGCGACCAGTAAAGATGCCAGTGTCAACGGCAACCGCACCTAGTTCAGTAACCACGCCACGCTCATAACCAGTTAGGTCTTCACGCGTTTCTTCCTCAAACAACATTTCGTAGCTAGGGTTGCGAATAACCTCTTTAACGTTATGCAGTCCGTGCTTGGTTAGATCAAGTGTTGCAGCCTTAGTATGTTCCATAACGGTCATAGGTGCTCCTTATAAGGATTTTTGTAGGGATTTTGTAAGAATGTTTTAATTTTAATCTGCTCACCATGCTAGCAACGGGGCGGGGAGAAAACAGGGAGATAGCTCAAAATTTATCCATGATTTCAATAAGGTTTTAGGTAACCCGTCACATATTGGTGGGAATAGTTTATCGTGCACGCAATCCTTTGCGCTAGGGCAAAATCATTATTAATTGTTTAAAATTAAGCAGTTGTTTTATTACGCTTGAAGCGAGGTATTACGAGGGGTTGATCACAAAAATGCCAGCATTAAGCTGGCATTTTGTAGGGTAAATTACGTGCTTGATAAGCTATGTAAATTAATGAAGGGTTTTCTTGTCCGCAGAAGCTTGTGCATATAGCTCGGTGACTTCTGCTTCGTCGAACGTATAGGTCGTGCCACAGTAATCACAATGTAAAGAAACGGATCCTACTTCAGCCAAAATGTCATAAATTTCAGCTTTCTCAACGGTGATGATAGCGGCACCACTACGATCACGAGAACAGCCACAATGGAATTCGACAGGTTGCGGTTCGTAAAGGCGCACTTTGTCTTGGTTATATAGGCGGTATAGTAGTTCGTTAGCTTCTAAACCAAATAGCTCTTCATCTTTTACCGTGTCAGTCAGTTGCTCTAGATGCTCGAAATCATCTGGTGAACCAGTGCCATCAGGGATTACTTGAATCAACATGCCTGCTGCGTGGGCTTTACCTTCGTGCTCGCCCGTGCGGATCCATAGGCGCGTTTTTAGCTGCTCTGAGTTTGCGAAGTAGCCTTCTAGTACGTCGGCTAGAGTATCACCTTCTAATCCAACGACACCTTGGTAACGCTCACCGTTTTTCGGTTCGATAGTGATAACGAGGTAACCTTTGCCCATGAGATCGTGGAGGCTTGCATCATCGGCAATATCGCCTTCCCAGCGAGCCACGCCACGAACGCGTTGCTTGTGGTCACCGTTGATAACGGCAAGAGATACAGGGCCATCGCCTTGTAGCTGAATGGTGATTGAGCCTTCGAACTTAAGAGTGGCAGTTAAAAGAGTGGTTGAAACGAGTAGCTCACCCAGCAGTTTCTCTATTGCTGCCGGATATTCCTTGCTGGAGATAACACGTTGGTACGCTTCATCCAATTGTACCAACTCGCCACGTACTGAAAGATCTTCGAATAGGTAGCGGTTTAAAACATTATTTGCCATGGAGTGCTTTCCTCGTTGGTAATTCCGGCTTTTATTGGTGTTTGAACTTAATGATGTCTCTGCGCTGCTTTTTATCTGGGCGGCGTTCTGGACTTGGGTTGTGGGCATTAAGCTTACGTTGAGTCGCGTGTTCCTCACGTTTCGCTATACTTTCATTAGTTTCGCGATACAAGGTCTGTGCGATGGGAGCGCCTCGGCGTTGATCAGAAATTTTTTCGATGATCACCGTTTTTTCTTCGTTGCCTTGACGAAGTCTTACTTCGGCGCCCACTTCAACGATTTTACTCGGTTTGCTTCGTTGGCCATTATAGTGGACTTTACCACCATCGACCATGTTACGAGCGATAGAGCGGGTTTTATAAAATCTTGCGGCCCATAGCCATTTATCTAGCCTAACGGCTTCATTTAGGGAACTCATAGAACACTACGCTATCTAATCACTGCCCGAATATGGCAATGAGTGATGGATTATTCACCTACAGATGGAGTCAAGGCGTATTTTTTTCAAGGGAGTTGGCAAAAACTGCATAAGAAAAAGGTATGAAAGACAACTTGTGATATAGTTCACTGCTCTTTGTTGAGTAATAATTTTATTGCAAATTTAGCAATTTAAAGTCGATAGCTATTGTTATAGCTTAAATGACGAACGTTAGAATAAAGGAATCCATTCAGTGAAACGTTTAGAGCTAAGTGCAGGATTATCAAGCAGACCGCTACTGGCTCAGATCAAGTCCAATAATTATACAATTCAAGCCAAACTTAGCTTGTTGCTCACCTGTCTGTTTATTGCGATAACCGGATGGATACTTGGCAAAATTGTATGGTTAGCCATACCTCAATCGTCGGAAGTGCCGCAATGGCGTCCATCGACGAGCAGCGTTGTTGCGAGCAATAAAGGCGACGCGATAGATTTTAATGCCCTTCAGAATGCCAACCTATTCGGTAAATTCACTGAACAAAAGCCTGCAGTTGTAGAACAACCTGTTGTTAAAGACGCTCCTAAGACGCGCCTTAACCTTACACTGGTTGGCGCGGTTGCAAGCAGTGATGCGAATACCAGCCTTGCTGTCATTGCCAACCGTGGCAAGCAAGCAACGTATGGTTTAGGTGAAGAAATTGAAGGTACGCGTGCGACACTAAAAGCCGTATTAGTGGATCGCGTCATCATTGATAACCAAGGTCGAGACGAGACCTTAATGATGCAGGGTATAGAATATAAGAAGCTATCTGAATCGCCGCAGATAGCCAGAGCCCAATCTCAACGAGCAGAAGCAGCGTCTGACGTTGGAGAAAAATTAGAGCAAATCCGAGAGGAAATTGCGAAAGATCCGCAAAGCGTTTTCAAATACATCACCATTTCACCCGTCAAAAGAGACGGAGGCATTGTTGGTTACCGAGTGTCACCTGGTCGTGATGCCGCGCTGTTTAATGATGTGGGTCTAGAACCTGGTGATATTGCGGTGCAGCTTAATGGGATCGATTTAAGTGACCCGTCTTCTTCAGTACAACTGATGCAAGTGATGAGCGATCCGCAAGAATTAAATTTAACTGTTGAGCGCGACGGCCAACAGTACGATATCTATATCCAATTGTAAGACTTAGGCAACCGGCGTAAGTTCAGGGAGACATACGTGAAACATTGGTTCAGCAAAAGTGCCTGGCTACTAGCAGGAAGTTTACTCTGCGTCCCAGGTGCAATAGCAAACGAATTTAGTGCCAGCTTTAAAGGCACTGATATTCAAGAATTCATCAACATAGTGGGTCGTAATCTCGAAAAGACCATCATTGTTGACCCTTCAGTGCGCGGTAAAATCGATGTCCGCAGCTATGATGTGCTTAACGAAGAGCAATACTACAGCTTTTTCCTTAACGTACTCGAAGTATACGGCTACGCCGTCGTAGAAATGGACAACGGTGTACTTAAGGTTATCAAAGCGAAAGACTCAAAAACGTCAGCAATCCCTGTATTAGGTGATGGCAGCGCGCAAGGCGACAGCGTTATCACTCGAGTTGTTGCGGTGCGTAATGTGTCGGTTCGTGAGTTGTCTCCTCTACTTCGTCAACTGATTGATAATGCTGGTGCTGGTAACGTAGTTCACTACGATCCTGCGAACATCATCTTAATCACAGGTCGTGCGGCGGTCGTAAATCGCTTAGCAGAAATCATTAAGCGTGTTGACCAAGCGGGTGATAAAGAAATTGAGCTGGTGGAACTGCGCAATGCTTCTGCTGCCGAAATGGTGCGTATTGTTGAAGCACTGAATAAAAGCACCAATCAGAAGAGCACGCCTGAGTTCCTTGAGCCTAAAATTGTTGCCGATGAACGCACCAACGCGATTTTGATTTCTGGCGATCCTAAAGTACGTGCGCGTCTGAAGCGATTGATTCGTCAACTTGACGTTGAAATGGCGACCAAAGGTAACAACCGCGTGGTTTACCTGAAGAACGCGAAAGCTGAAGATTTGGTGGATGTACTAAAAGGTGTCTCCGATAACCTACAAGCTGAAAAGCAAGTCGGCCAGAAAGCGTCAGGTGCCCAGCGTGGTGAAGTGGTGATTGCTGCGCACGCAGCGACCAACGCCTTAGTATTAACGGCTCCACCAGATATCATGAATGCGCTACAAGATGTTATTGCTCAGCTTGATATTCGTCGTGCTCAAGTCTTGATTGAGGCGCTGATCGTTGAAATGTCAGAAGGTGACGGCATTAACTTAGGTGTTCAGTGGGGCTCACTGGAAACCGGTGCGGTGATTCAGTACGGTAACTCTGGTGCACCGATTGGTCAGGTGATGGTTGGTCTAGAAGAAGCAAAAGATCAAACTCGAACTGAATACTACACAAATGCGAATGGCGAACGAACGCCATATGATGTTACTGAATCTGGTGACTATTCTACTCTTGCATCGGCACTGAGCGGTGTTAACGGTGCTGCGATGAGCATCGTGATGGGGGACTGGACTGCCTTAGTCAGTGCCGTAGCGACTGACTCCAACTCAAACATTCTATCTTCTCCAAGTATCACCGTAATGGATAATGGTGAAGCATCATTTATTGTTGGTGAAGAAGTGCCTGTTATCACAGGCTCTACGGCTGGCTCAAACAACGACAATCCATTCCAAACGGTTGATCGTAAAGAAGTGGGCATCAAGCTTAAGGTTGTGCCACAAATTAACGAAGGTGACTCTGTTCAGTTAAATATCGAGCAAGAAGTGTCCAATGTATTAGGTGCAAACGGTGCGGTTGATGTTCGCTTTGCTAAGCGTCAGTTAAATACCTCAGTCATGATCCAAGATGGTCAGATGCTGGTTCTTGGTGGCTTGGTTGATGAACGTGCACTCGAAAGTGAGTCAAAAGTACCGCTACTGGGTGACATCCCAGTGCTTGGTCATTTGTTCAAATCAACCAGCACGCAAACAGAAAAGCGTAACTTGATGGTGTTCATCAAGCCGACGATTATTCGTGATGGTATGACCGCAGACGGCATTACACAGCGCAAATACAACTTTATTCGCGCAGAGCAACTCTACAAAGCGGATCAAGGATTGAAGTTGATGGCTGACGAGAAGATCCCTGTCATGCCTGCCTTTGGCCAGGAGCGTCAGCACCCTACCGAGATCCAAGCGTTTATTGATCAAATGGAAAACAACTAATGGTTGATATGTTAGACACAGCGCCAAGTATGCGTCGTCTGCCATTCAGTTTTGCCAATCGCTTTAAACTGGTGCTGGAGACAGAGCATCCTGAGCGTCCGCCCATTCTTTACTATGTCGAGCCGCTCAACCCAGCGGCTCTGGTCGAAGTCCGTCGTGTGCTGAAGAAAAGCTTCGTGCCGCAACCTATCGATAAAGAAGCCTTCGATAAAAAGTTAACCGAAGCTTATCAGCGTGACTCGTCTGAAGCGCGTCAATTGATGGAAGACATCGGTGCCGATAGCGACGACTTTTTCTCATTGGCTGAAGAGCTGCCGCATGATGAAGACTTACTAGAGTCAGAAGACGATGCACCAATCATTAAGTTGATCAATGCGATGTTGGGTGAAGCGATCAAAGAAGGGGCGTCGGATATTCACATCGAAACTTTCGAGAAAACCCTTTCGATTCGTTTCCGTGTCGATGGCGTATTGCGTGAAGTGCTCACCCCAAGTCGTAAGCTTGCACCACTGTTAGTGTCGCGAGTAAAGGTCATGGCGAAGCTGGATATTGCAGAAAAGCGTGTACCTCAAGATGGTCGTATCTCGCTGCGTATTGGTGGTCGTGCGGTTGATGTGCGTGTTTCTACAATGCCGTCGTCACATGGTGAGCGAGTAGTTATGCGTCTGTTGGATAAAAACGCGACGCGTCTCGATTTGCATAGCTTAGGTATGACGCCTTCCGTGCACGACAATTTCCGTCATCTTATTCAGCGTCCTCACGGTATTATCTTGGTCACCGGCCCGACGGGTTCTGGTAAGTCGACGACTTTGTACGCTGGCTTGCAAGAGATCAACAGTAACGAACGCAATATCTTAACGGTTGAAGACCCGATTGAATTTGACATTGATGGCATCGGTCAGACTCAGGTGAACCCGAAGGTCGACATGACTTTTGCGCGTGGCTTGCGTGCTATTCTGCGTCAGGACCCTGATGTGGTGATGGTCGGTGAGATCCGTGACTTAGAAACCGCACAAATTGCAGTGCAAGCGTCCTTAACGGGTCACTTAGTAATGTCGACCCTTCACACCAACACCGCTGTTGGTGCGATCACGCGTCTACGCGATATGGGCATTGAACCATTCCTTATTTCTTCATCGTTATTGGGTGTGTTAGCACAGCGCTTGGTTCGTACGCTTTGCCCGAGTTGCAAAGAACCGTATGAAGCCGATGCTGAACAGAAGAAACTGTTTGGTATGGAAGCGCATGAACCACTAGAGCTACACCGTGCTAAAGGCTGCGAAGCGTGTAACCAAAAAGGCTACCGAGGTCGAACAGGTATCCACGAGCTCATTATGGTCGATGAGCAAGTGCAAGAATTGATTCACCGAGAGTCTGGTGAGCAAGAAATTGAGAGAGCTGTTCGCGCCCATACGCCAAGTATTCGCAGTGATGGTCTAAGCAAAGTACGTCGTGGTATTACGTCACTTGAAGAAGTGATGCGAGTGACGAAGGAAACCTAATGGCGGCATTTGAGTACAAAGCGCTAGATGCAAAAGGCAAGCATAAAAAAGGCACGATAGAAGGGGACAACGCCCGACAAGTGCGCCAGCGACTCAAAGAGCAAGGGATGATTCCGATTGAAGTGGTTGAGACGAAAGCTAAATCGGCTAAGTCTTCAGGCTCAGTCAGCTTTAAGCGCGGCATCTCAACATCTGAGCTGGCACTAATCACACGTCAATTGTCCACGTTAGTCCAATCAGGTATGCCTCTGGAAGAATGTTTGCGCGCGGTCTCTGAGCAGGCTGAAAAGCCGAGAATTCGTTCTATGCTGGCTGCGGTTCGCTCGAAAGTAACCGAGGGTTATCCGCTCGCCGACAGCTTTGCTGATTACCCACACGTGTTTGATGAGCTCTATCGCTCCATGGTTGCGGCGGGTGAAAAGTCAGGCCATCTTGATACGGTATTAGAGCGTTTGGCGGACTACGTCGAAAACCGTCAGAAGATGCGTTCCAAACTGCTTCAAGCCATGATTTACCCGGTGGTTTTAGTGGTGTTTGCGGTTGTTATTGTTTCTTTCTTATTAGCCACAGTGGTACCCAAAATCATTGAGCCAATCATTCAGATGGGACAAGAGTTACCTCAGTCAACACAGTTCTTATTGGCAGCCAGTGAGTTTGTGCAAGATTGGGGGCTTATCATCTTCGTCGTGCTGGTGGTGTTTTTCTATGGGCTCAAACTGGCGTTGCAAAAACCAGACTTTCGCTTAGCTTGGGATAGAAAAATCTTGAGTCTACCGCTATTGGGCAAAATCTCTCGAGGTTTGAATACCGCACGATTCGCACGAACACTTTCGATTTGTACTTCCAGTGCGATTCCAATTCTAGAAGGCATGCGTGTCGCGGTGGATGTTATGTCTAATCGCTATGTGAAGCAGCAAGTGTTACTTGCTGCAGATAACGTTCGAGAAGGTGCCAGCCTGCGTAAGGCGTTAGATCAAACTCGTCTGTTTCCACCAATGATGCTACACATGATCGCCAGTGGTGAGCAAAGTGGTGAATTGGAGAGCATGTTGACGCGTGCTGCCGATAACCAAGATCAAAACTTTGAATCTACAGTCAATATTGCGTTAGGCGTATTCACTCCGGCATTAATTGCCTTAATGGCTGGATTAGTGTTGTTTATTGTGATGGCGACCTTGATGCCAATGCTAGAAATGAATAACTTGATGAGCGGATAAATTCGAATTAAGACGTGTCTACTTACGGCATGGCTTGAATCTAACTTTCGGAGAAAAAAATGAAATTTAAGCGTAGTAAACAACACGGTTTCACACTTTTAGAAGTGATGGTTGTTGTCGTTATCCTTGGTATTTTGGCAAGTTTCGTTGTTCCAAACCTATTGGGTAACAAAGAGAAGGCTGACCAACAAAAAGCGATTACGGACATCGTAGCGCTGGAAAATGCCCTAGATATGTACAAGTTGGATAACAGCGTTTACCCAACGACAGACCAAGGCCTGGAAGCATTAGTTAGCAAGCCTTCTAACCCAGAGCCTCGCAACTATCGTGATGGCGGTTACATCAAACGTCTTCCTAATGACCCTTGGGGTAACCAGTACCAGTACCTAAGCCCAGGCGATAACGGTACGATTGACATCTTCACTCTAGGCGCAGATGGACAAGAGGGTGGAGAAGGTCCAGCTGCAGATATTGGCAACTGGAACATGCAAGATTTCCAATAAATAGAGCCTAAGCCAGCACTAATGAAGCAAATGCGAAAACACAACGGTTTTACATTGATAGAAATTCTATTGGTGCTGGTTTTGCTATCCCTCACGGCAGTGGCCGTGATTACGACATTACCGACCAGCCAAAAAGATCTTTCCAAACAGTATGCTCAAAGCTTTTTTCAGCGTTTACAGCTGCTTAACGAAGAGGCAGTACTAAGCGGTAAAGACTTTGGCGTTCGAGTGGATGACGCTAAATCAACGTACGCTCTACTGAGTTTGACCGCGGAAGGTTGGCAGCCTCTGGAGTTAAAGCAGATTCCGAGCAAAACCAAGTTGGAAGATGACATTACGCTACTGCTCGAGCTAGGTGGCGGTGCTTGGGATAATGATGATCGCCTATTCAAACCGGGCTCTCTTTTTGATGAAGACATGTTTGCTGAAGAAGAAGACGACGAAAAGAAAGTTAAGCCACCGCAAGTGTTTATCTTTTCCAGTGCAGAGGTTACGCCATTTACTCTGTCTTTTTTTCCTCAAAATGGTGACGCCTTTAATGACGGGTGGCGAGTCATCGGAAAAGAAAGTGGACAAATCTTGTTACTAGCGCCGGGTGAAGAAGTGAAAGAGGATGAGAATGCGCAATTCTAAGCAAGCTCGCCCACATTGGAGTCCTCGCCGGACGAGAGGCATGACACTACTGGAAGTATTGGTCGCACTGGCTATTTTCGCCACCGCTGCCATCAGCGTCATTCGCTCGGTGAGCCAGCATATTAATACGATCAGTTATTTAGAAGAAAAAATGTTTGCAGCCATGGTTGTGGATAATCAGATGGCCAACGTAATGTTGAGTACCAGTGAACTTAAAGTAAAGAACGGCACAGAAGAGCTGGCTGGGCGCACTTGGTACTGGAAAATCACGCCTGTTGCCACCACGCAGCCATTGCTGAAAGCATTTGATGTGAGTGTCGCGCTCGAGAAAAACGCGAGCCCAGTCGTGACGGTACGAAGTTATGTGGCGCAATAAGAATCCACGCGCAAGTAAGCGCCAACTGGCAAAAGGTTTTACACTTATTGAAGTGCTGGTCTCGATTGCCATTTTTGCCAGTTTAAGTGTCGCCGCGTATCAAGTGGTATCGCAAGTGCAGCGCAGCAATGCACTATCACAAGAGCGAACTCAGCGCTTAAATGAAATTCAGCGCGCCATGGTGATGATGGATAATGACTTTCGTCAAATGGCGATGCGCCAAACGCGGACAAATGGTGAAGAGCCCGCGAGCCAACTGATTTTTTGGTCAGATTACTTGCTCGACTCCGACACTAAAGGGCTAATGTTTGCTCGCTTAGGATGGCACAACCCTCAACAGCAGTTTCCCCGAGGGGAGGTCACTAAGGTTGGCTATCGTTTAAAAGAAGAAACATTACAACGAGTATGGTGGCGCTACCCTGACACGCCAGTGGGTCAACAAGGCATCGTTACCCCATTGCTGACGCAGGTCGAATCGTTTGATATGCGTTTTTACGATGGTAAACAATGGAAAAAAGAGTGGGATGATGAAAAATCGCTACCGAAAGCGGTTTCTGTAATCCTTACTCTAAAAGATTATGGAGAGATTGCCCGCACCTATCTGACTCCTGATGGCACATTGAGTCAGAAAGAAGGAAGTTCAGGAGGCAGCAATAATGGTTAATCGTCAGCGCGGTGTCGCTTTGATTATTGTGCTGATGTTACTGGCGATTATGGCGACAGTTGCCGCCAGTATGTCGGAGCGTTTGTTTTTGCAGTTTCAGCGGGGCGCCAATCAAGTTAACTACCAGCAAGCGTATTGGTATAGCCTTGGGGTAGAGGCGTTGGCAAAAGTCGGTATCGAGCAAAGCTACAAAGACACCGATACGATCAATATGAGTCAGCCGTGGGCAATAAAAGAACAAGTCTATCCGCTAGATTATGGTCAAGCGGCGGGACGAATTAGAGACAAACAAGCGTGCTTTAACCTCAATGTATTGAGCCGTGTGCAACCGACGGGACAGCAAATCGCAAGACCGTATTTAGTCAATGTATTGCAGCGTTTATTGGAAGAATCGGATGTTGAATCGTATCAGGCAGAAATTATTGCAGACTCTACCTGGGAATACATTGATGCTGATGACACCGTGCGCTCCACAACCGGGGTCGAAGACAGCACATATGAAGCGATGAAACCCGCGTATTTAGCGTCAAATGGCTGGATGGCAGATGCCACCGAGTTGCGAGCGGTTTATCAGGTGAGTGGTGAGATTTTCCAAAAATTGGAACCGCTAATCTGCGCATTGCCTAGTGATGATTGGCGTTTAAACGTAAATACGATTGAAGTCGAGCAAGCTCCGATTTTGGTGGCAATGTTCTCACCAAACTTAAGCAGTAGTGATGCGATTCAGCTAATTGAAAAACGCCCATTTGATGGGTGGGATAGCATTGATGAATTTTTAGCAGAGTCAGAGATCGCTGGCTTGAGCGAAGATGTAAAGAAAAACGCCAAAGGCTATTTGGGTGTGGATAGCGCCTTTTTTGAATTGGATGCACAAGTGTTGGTGGATGAATCACGTGTACGTATCCGAAGCCTTTTGCAAAGTACAAATAGAGAGACGGTGACCGTAGTTCGCCGTCGTTTTGGAGGGATCAGTGAGCGAGTTTCTGACCGTTCGGCTGAGTAGCGAACAACAAAGTACCATTCCTTGGGTGGTATGGTCGACAGATCAACAGGAAGTGATTGCCAGCGGTGAAATCGCCGGATGGGAACATTTAGATGAGTTGATCTCTTATGCAGGTCAGCGCCAAGTTGTGGCGCTATTGGCGAGTAATGATGTGGTCTTGACGCAAGTGGATATACCGCCAGGCGCAACACGTCAGTTCGACGCGATGTTACCGTACCTCGTGGAAGATGAAGTCGCGCAGGACGTTGATGGCCTTCACTTTACCGTGTTAGGTAAACAAGCGGATAAAGCGCAAGTGTGCGCTGTTGAACGCGCTTGGATTCAGACCGTATTGCAGCGTTTTTCAAGCCAAGGCATCACCATCAAACGCATCTTGCCAGATGTGCTTGCGTTACCTGTTCAGGGAGAGCATAGCAGTGCCGCGATGCTTGGTGATCAATGGTTGATTCGTCACTCAGCGACAGAGGGCGCGGTTGTCGATGCTTCTTGGTTAGACCTTTACCTCTCTTCTTATCTACAAAATCATGAAGGTTGGAAGCTCGATTGCTATAGCTCAGTCCCTGAATCTGCGTTACCTGAAGTATGGGAGCCGCAGCCAGAGGAAATGACCATGGGGTTACTGGCGAAGGGGGTTACAGAAAGCAAAGTCAATTTGCTGACCGGGATCTTCAAGCCTAAATCTTCTTGGGGTAAATACTGGAAGCTCTGGCAAAAAGCCACCATTGCTGCGGGCGTGCTTATCGTTGTTATGGTTGCGCAGCAGTTGCTCGTCGTCCACAAGTACGAAGCACAAGCACAAGCGTATCGTGAGGAGAGTGAGCGCATTTTCCGCCAGGTGTTCCCGAATAAACGACGAATTCCTACCGTTAGTTATCTCAAACGACAAATGGATGATGAAGAGCGCCGCTTATCTGGTGGTGGCGGTCAGCAGGCGATGTTGTCTTGGTTGGCGGCACTGCCAGCGACACTGGGTCAGGTCAGCGATTTGGAAATCACCAGCTTTAAATATGATGGTCAACGTGGCGAAGTGCGAATTCAAGCTCGCAGTTCAGACTTCCAACCTTTTGAGCAGGCTCGTGTGAAATTGGCAGAGAAGTTTAATGTTGAGCAAGGACAGCTGAACCGTAGCGATAACGTTGTGGTTGGCAGCTTTGTTTTGAAGCGTTTGTGAGGTGATGATGAAAAACTTAATTTCTCAAGCTCAGGTTTGGTGGAGCAGCATCTCTCAGCGTGAGCAGCGTTTGGTCATGGGATGTGGCGCTATTGCCGTTATCGGCATTATTTATTGGGGATTGCTACAGCCAATGAGCCAACGTGCGGAGCTAGCTCAATCACGCATTCAAAGTGAAAAACAGTTGCTGGCTTGGGTACAAGATAAAGCGGATGGCATTACTGCACTGCGCAAAAGCAGCGGTGTGAGCTACTCTAGCCAACCGTTGAATCAACTGGTTTCTTCTTCAGCCCGTCGTTATAAAGTTGAGTTGATTCGAGTACAACCTCGCAATGAGAGTGTTCAGGTGTGGATCAAACCACTCGCGTTTAATCAGCTGGTGGATTGGTTACGTTACTTGAAAGAGCAGCAGGGTATTGACGTCGAGTTTTTAGATATCGACCGAACGGATCAAGCGGGCATGATTGATGTGAACCGCCTACAGTTTAAGCGAGGTTAAGGTGAAGCGAGCAGTACTTTACGTTGTTATCTTTATCGTCTTTTTTTCAGTCAGTCTTTTAATGGGATTACCCGTTTCTTGGGTGTTACAGCAAGCACCAACCGTGAGAGGACTAGACATTCAGGGTGCCAATGGCTCTGTATGGCAAGGGCAAGCTTCTAGTGTTCGTTGGCAGCGCCAGAACCTTGGAGAAGTTAATTGGGATTTCCAGTGGTCGAGTCTACTAACTGGTAAAGCTGAGTTTGCCGTACGCTTTGGTCGTGGTAGTGAAATGGACGTTCGTGGTCGCGGTTTTGTTGGCTATAGCTTGAGTAATGGCCCTTATGCCAAAAACTTAGTTGCCTCGATCCCAGCAGTAAAAGTTGTTGAGCAAGCACGTCTCCCTGTGCCCGTCGGCGTTGATGGGCAACTTGAGTTAAATATTCGTCATGCGACTTATGCCGCGCCTTGGTGTAAGAATGGTGAAGGCACTTTGGTATGGAATGCCAGTGGTATTCAAAGCCCTGTTGGTAGCCTTGAACTCGGTCCTGTGATTGCCGATCTAAACTGTCAGGACAGTGTGTTGACAGCGACTGGTGAGCAAAGCAGCAAACAAGTCTCAGCGGCGTTTTCGGCAGAGCTGATGCCTAATCAGCGATACTCAACCAAAGCTTGGTTTAAGCCAGGAGCTGAGTTCCCATCCAGCATGAGTGAGCAACTGAAATGGTTGGGCAAGCCGAACCCTCAAGGTCAATACGAGTTTAATTACCAAGGTCGCTTCTAACCTATCGTGACAAAAACCAAAATTCTCAAAGAGCTGCGATTGTGCAGCTCTTTTTGCTTTTGGATCATAGTAGGCGAAACCCTCTATTCGCTGTACAAAGATCGTGGTGATAATGAGATTTAATTATAAGCTTATGATTCTAAGGGGTTTGTTTTCTTGTGTTCAGCACTTTAAGCGATTGGAACATAGTAGGCTAAATGCTCCTAACGCTGTACAAACAGGTCAAAAAGAAAAGGCCACGAACATATTCGTGGCCTTTCAATTGCTAGTACTTAGGCGCTAACTTTACGGATAGAGCGCTTAATCTTTGCGTTGTAAAATCTCATTCCAAGGTAAATCCGCATCACCAAGCACAATAAAGTTTGGGTTTTCTAGCGTTTCACGCTCGTTATATGACAGCGGCTCCAATTGCGTGCTGAGAATGCGTCCGCCCGCTTCTTCAACAATGCACTGTGTCGCGGCGGTGTCCCACTCACCTGTTGGGCCTAGTCTGAGATAGCAATCCACAGCGCCTTCTGCAACAAGACACGCTTTTAATGCCGCAGAGCCGAGCGGAATTAAATCGTAATTCCAAGCACTGCTCATGCGGCTAGTGATGCGATTGATATCTTGACGGCGGCTAATAGCAATCGCGATGCTTTGCCCTGGCTGCTCGTGTTTGTGCGTATGGATTTTTACGCTGTCCGACATGTCGGGAATTTTCCAAGCACCTTTGCCACTATAAGCGTAATAAGTCACGCCAGAGACAGGGCCATAAACGACCCCCATGGTTGGTTTGTTGTTGTCGACCAGTGCAATAATAGTCGCAAAGTCGCCGCTGCGAGCGATGAATTCTTGAGTACCATCGAGAGGGTCGACTAACCAATACCGTTCCCACTGAGCTCGTTGCTCGAGGCTGATGTCTGCGTCTTCTTCTGACAATACGGGAATATCGGGTGTGAGTTCACTCAAGCGTTCTGTGATGAGCTTGTGAGCTGCGATATCTGCGCTCGTTACCGGAGTCTCGTCACTTTTTGTGTAGGCCTCGTACTGTTTTTTTTCATATATTTCGAGGATCATTTGCCCGGCACTACGGGCAATTTCGATGACTTGAGGAAGCAGGTGAGATAGATCTTTTGTCATTGGCATAAGTGATAGTCCTTACTCACAGTATTATTCGGTTCTCATGACCGTTATTGGTTATGTCTGTGAGTGGTGTTTGGTAAGTGTTTCAGTGCCAACATTAGCGCGGTGATGCTTCGTGCTTCACAGAAGTCCATGTGAGTTAATAACTCTTCGGCTTGCGCAAGTGGCCAACGCACAATTTCCAGTGGCTCAGGCTCATCGCCTTCTTGCTTCTCTGGATAAAGCGCCTGTCCTAAAAATAGAGTCATTTTGCTCGAAAAGTAAGACGGCGCGAGGATAACTTGTTTCAACGGAGTCAGCTGATTGCAGCCAAAGCCGATTTCTTCTTTTAACTCTCGATCCGCAGCTTGGTGTGGGGTTTCACCTGGATCAATCAACCCCTTCGGGAAGCCCAACTCGTAGCGTTCAGTCCCAGCGGCGTATTCACGTACCAGTAATAAATCGCCTTGCTCAGTCACAGGAACCACCATCACCGCATCGCGTCCACTTGGCTTCATGCGTTCATAAGTACGGTGTTCACCATTGGAAAAACGAAGGTCGAGCGCTTCCACGGCAAACAGTTTGGATTTTGCGACCGTTTGGCATGAGAGTATCTCTGGTGGGGTCCGTTTCGACATGGCGCTGGCTCCTTGGTGTCGTTGGCGTTTACGAGATGCGTAAGATTCTTAATATATGAGAACTCCGCCTGAGTTTCTAGCGGATTTTACGAGTCGAGCTAAGCATCTCAGCATCACCTCAGTATCGATACAAAAATGGGAGACCGAAGCCTCCCATTTTCTGACCGTATTTACTCTTAGTAGTAAGAGTGATCACCACGGTCATGTTCTGTAGCATCACGAACTGCGGTGAGTTCACCAATGAACTGGTTTAGCAGTTCTTTCTCGATGCCTTCTTTTAGTGTTACGTCAACCATAGAACAGCCATTACAGCCGCCACCAAATGCAACAATAGCAATGCCGTCTTCAGTGATCTCAACCAAGTTTACGTGACCACCGTGGCCAGCAAGCTGTGGGTTGACTTGAGTTTGGATAACGTATTCAACGCGCTCAACCAGTGGCGCGTCGTCCGCAACTTTACGCATTTTAGCGTTCGGAGCTTTTAGCGTTAGCTGAGAGCCCATTTTATCGGTAACAAAATCGATTTCAGCGTCTTCAAGGAATGGCAGGCTTAGCTCATCCACGTAAGCTGAAAAACCGCTGTAAGGGATTTCAGTGTCGGTCGCTTCTACTGCTTCTGGTGGGCAGTAAGACACGCCACACTCAGCGTTTTGTGTACCTGGGTTCACAACGAAAATACGAATGTTAGTCCCTTCAGGCTGTTGACCTAAAAGGTTAGCGAAATGCGTTTGCGCAGTTTCTGTAATAGTAATATTTGACACGACGAATACCCGAGTAAATTTGTAGGTTACTGCTGCTATTCTACTCTTGTTGACGTATGGGTCTAGTCTTTTTGATGCTAAGGCATGGCGAAGCGATCTAGAGAGAACGAGGAGCAGGTGTTCTGCAGATGCAGTAAATATCGATGCTTTCTACGCCAACTTCAAGTAGTAAATGACATAATTGTCGGACGGTACTGCCTGTGGTGACCACATCATCGACGATGGCAACGTGGGAAGATGGCGGTCGCTTATTGAGAACAAACGCGTCTTTTAGGTTTTGTTCACGGCTCGCTTTGGTATTGCCGCGCTGTGATTGGGCGACTCTGACCCGGCGAAAGACCTTCGCGTCGAAATTGGTCTGCAATTGCTTGGCGAGGTGTCGGGCTAAAACATCACTTTGATTAAAGCCCCGGCGCAGGTAACGCTGCCAGTGCAATGGCACACTGGTAATGATTGGAGCTGGCGTGGTGATGCGCTGTGCCAGTTGCTCGGTTAATGCTTTTACATGCCAAGACTCTCCGTGATCTTTAAAGCGTTGTACTTCCCGTGAAAGGGGAAAGTCGTAATCGCCTAACGTGTATAGCCTTTGCCATGGCGGTGGCTCTGAAAGACATTCACCACAAATACTATCCGTACTCATTTCTTCTTTCTGTAATGATAAACCGCAGCGTTGACATCGTTTTACCGGAGTTAGGTATTTTAAACAGTGCTCGCACCAGCGCAGAGTATTTGTGTGGCTTGGTGTTTGAATAGGGAATCGACACAGACCGCATTGACTGCTCAACACACGATGCATGATGTTTTGCCAGTGATGAGATAACATAGCGCTTATTCATGGTGATATTTTACTCAGCCTAACGCTTGGCTGATGGCGTAGGGAATAAAATTAGTGGGAGAGATTGAGAGCATGAGCACGAAATTACATTGGCAGTCGTTTGGTGAAGGACCTGATCTGGTGTTGTTACATGGTTGGGGTATGAATGGCGCGGTTTGGCAGCAAACCGTCGAATCACTTCAAACCGATTTCCGTGTTCATGTTGTTGACCTTCCGGGCTACGGACACAGTGCCGAGCATCATGGTGAAGATTTAGACCATATTGCTAACTTGGTCGCGCAAAGTGCGCCAAAGAAAGCGATTTGGCTTGGCTGGTCCCTCGGAGGCTTAGTGGCGACGCATGTCGCATTAAACATGCCCGAGCGTGTGACTAAGTTGATCACCGTCGCCAGTTCACCAAAATTTGCCGCAGAGAAGCCTTGGCGCGGTATTCAACCGAATGTACTGAGCGCATTCACCTCTCAGTTGTTAGAAGATTTTTCACTGACCATTGAGCGCTTTATGGCGTTGCAAGCGATGGGTAGTCCATCTGCACGCAAAGATGTGAAACAACTCAAGCAAGCGGTACTGTCGCGCCCTCAGCCAAACCCTGAGTCGCTGTTGGTTGGGCTAAACATCCTTGCTGATGTGGATCTGCGCGATGCATTGACGTCTCTTTCTGTACCAATGCTGCGTCTTTATGGTCGTTTGGATGGATTGGTGCCGATTAAAGTGGCGAATGATTTAAGTGAACAGTTACCTCATACTCAGCAGTTTGTTTTCAATCAGTCCTCTCATGCGCCCTTTATGACCGAACATGACGAGTTTTGTGCCCAAATTCGAGAGTTTGCTCACGATTAATCAAATACAAGCGGAAAAAGCTCAAGCTGTTTAAAAAGTGGTCGATATAAAGGTTGGTGAGGTTTTATTAGCCAATAAAGCTAAGCCATATTGACGAGTTGGGCGACTCTGAGGAGGGTTCGCAATGATTGTGTCACCGACCAACGTAAGTGTGCCACTGATCGCCCCATCCGTGAATGTGCAGACGGAACAAGCAGCTCGCGACAATAAAGTCCGAGAGCCTGTGACGCCAACGGTCGCATTGGCCAAAACCAATGCAGAGCGAAAAGTAAAAGGCGATGACAAGCGCCGACGTCAGTCTTCTTGGGATCCTTCAGAGCATCCTGATTATGACATGGAAACAGAAGTCGACACGCGTTATCAAGAAGAGCCGGAAGATACACTAGAACGGCTTTTTAGTTTGCTTGCGCTCAAGTCGTACAGTGAAGACCAAGGTAAGGGCTACGCAATTCGTTTTCGCTTACCAAAGCGCACTTTGGATGCTGCGATCAATGAAGGATTAATGGAAAAGCGCAGGAAGGTGATCAAGTTTCATTATGGTCATGCAGTCGCTCCCCATACCCCGTCAGAAGTGATAGCAGTATTATGACGACTCAATATCCTACTCAAACAAAAACGCTCCAAGCAGATTGAACTGATTGGAGCGTTTTCTTTTTAGCTATGAAAGCTCGTTAGCGGTGAGCCTAGGCGAGATTACTTTTTCGCTTTAGCAAACGCTGCCGCAAAAGCACCGCCCATTGCACTGTTCGATGAAGACTCATCGCGGCGAGGCTGACGACGTTGTGCTTGGTCATTACGACGCGGTGCGGCTGAAGAGCGTTGGCTTCGGTTATCTTGACCCGGTTCGTCTTTCATACGCATCGATAGACCAATACGCTTACGCTGTACGTCCACTTCCATCACTTTTACTTTGACGATGTCACCTGCTTTCACGACTTCACGTGGATCAGAAACATAGCGGTCAGTCAGCGCAGAAATGTGGACCAGACCATCTTGGTGAACACCGATATCGACGAAGGCACCAAAGTTGGCTACGTTCGAGACCACGCCTTCTAGGATCATGCCCGGTTCTAGATCAGAAACTGAGTTTACGCCTTCTGCAAACGTAGCGGTCTTGAATTCAGGACGTGGGTCACGACCCGGTTTATCCAGCTCTTTGATGATATCGGTAACCGTTGGGACACCAAAGTGTTCATCGGTATAGTCCACAGCGTGTAAGCCTTTGAGGAATGCTGAGTCACCAATCAGTGCCTTGATGTCTTTGCTGTTTTTCTCAGCAATTGCTTTGACTACTGGGTATGCTTCCGGGTGGACTGCTGAAGCATCAAGTGGGTTCTTGCCGTCCATAATACGTAGGAAGCCCGCACACTGTTCGAACGCTTTAGGACCCAAGCGAGGTACTTTCTTCAACGTCGTACGTGCTTCGAAGCGGCCATTTTCGTCGCGGAAGTCGACAATGTTCTGCGCGATGGTGCTTGATAAGCCTGCTACGCGCGTTAATAGTGCGGCAGAAGCCGTGTTCACATCAACGCCAACCGCGTTTACACAGTCTTCCACAATCGCATCTAGGCGTTTTGCCAACATAGATTGGCTTACATCGTGCTGGTATTGACCCACACCGATCGATTTCGGATCGATTTTCACGAGCTCAGCCAATGGATCTTGCAAACGACGCGCAATCGACACTGCACCACGCAGTGATACGTCCATATTCGGGAACTCTTTCGCTGCGAGTTCAGAGGCCGAGTACACCGATGCGCCTGCTTCGCTGACGATGATTTTCTGAACTTTTAGGTTGCCGCGTTTGATTACGTCTGCGACAAAGCTATCGGTTTCACGAGAAGCCGTGCCGTTACCAATCGCAATTAAATCCACGTTGTACTTACGCACTAACTGGTCAACGATTTGCGCTGATTTGTCGTATTGTTTTTGCGGAGGGTGAGGGTAGATGGTTTCCGTAGCCAGAACTTTACCCGTTGAATCGACAACCGCGATTTTTGAACCGGTACGCAGACCAGGATCGAGACCAAGTGTTGCACGAGGACCTGCCGGCGCCGCCATCAACAAATCTTTTAGGTTGGTCGCAAATACTTCAATCGCTTCAATTTCAGCACGCTCTTTCATTGCGCCCATTAGCTCGGTTTCCATGTGCATCGATACTTTGATGCGCCATGCCCAGCTGATCACTTGTTTGCGCCATGCATCTGCTGGTGCGCTACTTAACGTCACGCCATAATGGTCGGCAATGATGGTTTCACAGTAAGATTGGCGAGCACCTTCTTCCTGCTCTGGATCAGCGTTCATGGCTAAAGTCAGGAAGCCTTCATTGCGGCCGCGCAACATCGCAAGTGCACGGTGAGAAGGGACTTTGCTCAGCGGTTCGTTGTGATTGAAGTAATCTTTGAACTTCTCACCCTCTTGCTCTTTTCCTTCAACGACGCGTGAGACAAGTTCCGCATTACGATTTAAGTGGTTACGGATTTTTTCCAGTAAGTTTGCGTCTTCAGCAATGCGTTCCATGATGATCGCACGGGCACCGTCTAGGGCGGCTTTGGTATCTGTGATGCCTTTGTCGGCATCAAGATATTTCGTCGCTTCGCTTTCTGGTTCTGTTTGTGGCTGGTTCCAAAGTGTATCCGCGAGAGGCTCTAAGCCAGCTTCAATGGCGATTTGGCCTTTAGTGCGGCGTTTAGGTTTGTAAGGTAAGTAAAGGTCTTCAAGACGAGTCTTGCTATCGGCTTGAATAATTTCTTGCTCAAGCTCAGGCGTCATTTTGCCTTGCTCTTGGATCGATTTGAGAATGGTTTGACGGCGGTCATCCATTTCACGAAGGTAAGACAGACGACTGTCCAGAGTACGCAGTTGGGTATCATCAAGGCCACCCGTCACCTCTTTGCGGTAACGTGCAATAAAAGGGACGGTGTTACCGTCATCAATTAGGGTGACAGCGGCGTTGACTTGCTCTGGGCGAACATTCAGTTCTTGAGCAATCATACGACAGATAGCTTGGCTCATCCGTGTTTTCTCTTTCAATTCGGTTTGGGTTGTATAGAACATTGGGGTCGTTCGAAGAATTTGCAATGTTTTAAATTAACGAGACAAAAATTTACCGGGCGCTGGTGGACATCAGTCAGATTTGTGTCAAAACTGTAATTAAATTGAGAACTTATATCCGCAACTATCGACTAACCTATATCCACGGTTATTGATATAACTAAATGTACCTCGGCTTATACGGATAATCATGATGAAAAAAATGTCTTTGGCGTTAGCGCTAACGAGTGCCTTACTTGTCGCCCCGCTTAGTTGGGCACAATCCATATCAGCAACCACACAAGACCCTGTATATCAGCTTGATGACAAGTTGGTGCTTGGACGAGTGGAGAGCGTTTACTACAGTGATATTCCAGAGCTAAAAGCGGTACCATTTATTGGCAAGATTGATACTGGTGCTGACACCACGTCTATGCATGCAGAGAACATCCATGTCAGTAGCTCTCATCCTGACTACCAGAACTTGAAAGACAACGAGTTGTTGTGGGCGATTGTCGATGATTTAGGTGGGACGAAGGCGAAGTGGGATGCCGATACTTTTAAACCATATCAAGTGAAGGTGAGCTTTACGGTTCCTCATCCTTACACAGGAAAAGAAATACAGATTACCGATGATCTGGAGCGAGTGAGCGCCATTCGTAGTCGAACAAGCAAAAAGCCTATTTTACGCCCGACGATAAAAATGCCGATGACGATTGCAGGCCATACCGTTGATACAGAAGTGAATCTGACCAAGCGCACGCAATTCTCTTCTCCTATCTTGATTGGTAAAACCTATCTCGATAACAATGCGTGGGTATTCGCTGGCTACGACTATCTTCAAGAGCAACCAAGCGCAAAAATGATCGGCAAAAAAGAGACGGTTGAAGTCGAGGGCGTGCCATACAAGATCAGCATCTCAACCACCAGCCGCTACACCAACGTTCACGCACTGGATATCAAGGTTGATAAAAAGAACAATGAAGTTTCTTTCACGCTAGAAGGTGAAAACGGCAAGCGCCATCCAATGACGTTACCTTTGGTACGCATGCTGAAAACCACCAAAAGCGAGCGTCCGTTGGTCTACTTACCAGTGAAAATCGACGAAAACGAAACTCAACGTTGGTTAGTCTATTTGCGTGACCGCAGTAAGTTCAGTTCACAAATTCGTTTGGGTCAGGATGTCGCGAGCCAACACTTTGTGATTGATACCGACAGAGAAAACCTATTGGGCGGTGTTGAAAAAACGTTCAAGAGCGCACTCAAGTCAAAGCCCCTTGTGATTTCACCGGAAGAACAAGTCACCATTGATGGTTATACCGTTCCTGCTTACCCCACGTTTACGGTGAAAACGCCATTACTGCGTGTAAATGGCTTTGAAGTAACAGAAAAAGGTAAGGATGAATCCGTCACGTTTTATTTAATGAACGATGAGGGTAAAGAAGAAAAAATTACCAAGCCCGTGGTGAAAAAGCTCAAAGTGGGTAGCACTGTGCGTCCCGTTGTTGATGGCGATTTCCTTTTCGGTAGCAAAGAGACATCAATGGAATTTGCACTCGATGTGCTAGATGAAGACGAGACGCAACCATTTTTCGTTTTTGGTCATGACATCGCCAAAGGCGGTGTGCTGCTGAATACTCGCGCCGACCATTTACTAGATGCAAGACCGCTTTTCAAAGCCGGTCATATCGAAGTGGCTGAAGTGGAAGGGATGTCTTTCCCTGTTAAATTGGACACTGGTGCTGACGTGAGCTCGATTAATGCCAAGGACATCAAGCGCTTTCAAAAAGACGGTAAAGATATGGTGAGCTTTACTTATGAAAACGATCTAGGCATGACCAAGGCGTTTACCCGTGAGGTGGTGGATGTCATGCGTATAACGGCCAAAAAAGGAGAAAAGGCCAACGAACGGCCGGTAGTAGAAATGCACGTTAAACTTGGCGAGTTAGAGAAGAAGATCCGAGTCAATTTGCAAGACCGAGGTCGCTTCCATTACAGCATGATTTTAGGTAAAAACTTCCTAAAACATGGCGCGGTTGTTTCGAGTGATACGAATTACATTGTGACGCAAAAACCAGATTACGAAAAGTAGCACTCTGGCCGCCTTATTATCTTGATACCCAAAGCCCGAACGAAGCCAGTGCTTTGGGTATATCATCTCCTTAATGCTGCTCAAGAGCGGCATTTTTTAGTTGAGATAGGAGTTAACTTGAAAACTAAGCTGATTACCCGTGAAGGTTATAACAAACTCAAACAAGAGCATGATTACCTTTGGAATGAAAAGCGTCCTGAAATCACCAAAATCGTCACTTGGGCGGCGAGCCTGGGCGATCGCTCAGAAAATGCGGATTACACCTTCAATAAACGTCTGCTTCGTCAGATCGACCGTCGTGTTCGATTTCTTCGCAAGTTTCTGCCTGAAGTCACGATCGTTGACTATTCTCCGCAGCAAGAAGGCAAAGTCTTTTTTGGTGCTTGGGTTGAAATAGAAAATGAGGCAGGAGAGGTGAAGAAGTTCCGCATAGTTGGGCCTGAAGAGATTTATGGAGATGCGAAAGACTACATCTCTATCGATTCACCTATGGCGCGAGCGATGTTGAAAAAGCAAGTGGATGAAGAATTCACGGTACGCACCCCAGAAGGTGAAAAAGAGTGGTTCATTAACTCGATTGAATACAACAAACCAGCCTTGGAAGACTGAGGCTTTATCACTGATTCAAGTCTCTTGAAGTTCACTAGAAGTGACTTGAGTCTCAACGTCAGCTTATTGGATACAAAGGCATGGTGCCTTTATCGGAGAAGTAAAATGAACAAAGCAGTCATGTGTAGCGCTGCACTAACAATAGGATTCTCACTCTCAGTTTTTGCTCAAGATGAAGTGAAAGGCTGTGACGCCAAAGAGTTAGCGGTAGAACAGCAGCTTGAGTATGCGAAAGCACAAGGTAATGAACATCGAATTAAAGGCTTAGAACAGGCACTTACCGCTATCCAGAATGAATGTTCGGAAGGTGAACTGCGTCAAGAACTGCAAGCTGAAGTGGACGAAAAGGCGCGAGACGTTGAGGAGCGTGAGCAAGAATTAGCGGAAGCGCAGCGTTCAGGGAAAGCAGACAAAATCGAGAAAAAACGTCACAAATTGGCAGAAGCACAACAAGAGTTACTTGAGGCCAAACGTGAACTGGAATGGAATTATGGCCAATAGTAGGTGCTGAAAATACCTGCTAGAGAGAGAATAAAGCGCTTAAGATAAAAAGAGTAACAATTTGCTTGAGCACGTTAGGAAAAACAGTGATACATTTTCGACAATAGATGCTTCTGAAAGGATGTTTCAATGCAAGAAAATCATAAAATTTTAGTGGTTGATGACGATGCTCGTTTACGTGCTCTATTGGAGCGTTACCTTTCTGAGCAAGGTTTTCAGGTCCGAAGTGTCGCCAATGGTGAACAGATGGATCGCCTACTAACGCGCGAAAACTTTCATTTAATGGTGCTAGACCTAATGTTGCCAGGTGAAGACGGTTTGTCGATTTGTCGTCGTCTACGCCATGCGAACAACATGCTGCCAATCTTAATGCTCACCGCGAAAGGTGATGAAGTGGACCGCATTGTGGGTCTGGAAGTGGGGGCGGATGATTATTTGCCAAAACCATTTAACCCACGTGAATTACTCGCTCGCATTAAAGCCGTACTACGCCGTCAAACCGTAGAGTTGCCGGGTGCGCCAAGCACCGAAGAAAAAGTAGTGGAGTTTGGTGAGTTCCGACTCAATCTAGGCACACGCGAGATGTTCCGCGGTGACGAGGCAATGCCACTGACCTCAGGAGAGTTTGCTGTCCTGAAAGCGCTCGTGACGAATGCGCGAGAGCCGATGTCACGAGACAAATTGATGAACATGGCACGTGGCCGTGAATATTCTGCGATGGAACGTTCTATTGACGTGCAAATCTCACGTTTGCGTCGCATGTTAGAAGACGATCCGAGCAAGCCACGCTACATTCAAACCGTGTGGGGGTTAGGTTACGTTTTCGTCCCAGACGGCAAAGAGGTGTAATCTCCTCACTCCATAGCCAGCACTTGGCTATAGCAACTTCAGCCTTCAAGTCCTTCCCTTCGAAGGCTGAAATTTCGCGATTAGGACCACCAGGAACGTTCCATGCGCATCCGAAGTTCACTGACACAATCTATTCTGCTGTTCATCTCTTTGCTTCTCGCTAGCCAAGTTTTCTCTTACTACGCCGTTTTTAACTACGCGTTGATGCCGAGTTTGCAGCAGTTCAATAAAATTCTCGCCCATGAGCTTAATTTGGTGCTTGATGATGAAGGGCCATTAAAATCTGATGCACCGCTGAGACGTCAGTTATTAGAAAGGCTGGGGGTGACGGTTCACAGCCTCGACAGCGATAAAGCGGTTGAATTTCATCACGCGATGTCGATTGATTTGATGTCTGAAGAAATGAGCCAAGAGTTAGGTTCGCCCACCGAAGTGCGCTTATTGCTTGGCGATGAAAGTTACATCTTGTGGATGCACATCGAAAAGTTGCCGAACTCCATCATTCGTATTCCTTTATCTGAGTTGCAAGAAGAAGATTTTGCACCGCTGTTTCGTAACAGCTTGATTATGGCGCTGCTGATCATTGCTGGTGGTTGGTTGTTTATTCGTTTACAAAACCGCCCACTTTTGGCTTTAGAGAGAGCCGCGAAAGACGTCGGTCGAGGTGAAATCCCGCCACCGTTGGCAGAAAAAGGCGCATCGGAAATTCGCTCTGTCACCCGAGCGTTTAATCAAATGTCCAAAGGCATTCAGGAGCTCGAAGAAGATCGCGCCCTATTAATGGCGGGGATTAGCCATGACTTGCGAACACCGCTGACGCGCATTCGCTTAGCGACAGAAATGATGTCTCCCGAGGATAGCTACCTTGCTGAAGGGATCATTAGCGATACGGAAGAATGTAATGAGATCATTAGTCAGTTTATGGACTACCTCAAACCGGTGAACAAAGAATCGTTTGAACCTGTGGATATCAGTACGATTGCCAGTGATGTCGCCAGTTCGGAAGGTGGTTATGAGGCTGAAATTGAAACGGATCTTAATCCTAACCTGCCACCAGCCAAAGGAAGCGCTATTGCGATTAAACGGGCGATCAGTAATTTAGTTGTCAATGCACTGCGTTACGGCAATGGCTGGGTCAAAATCAGTACCGGTGTGACGGCAGATAAGCAGCTAGTGTGGATATCGGTAGAAGACAACGGACCGGGTATCGAGCATTCTCAAATCGCAAAATTATTTGAACCCTTTACGCGTGGTGATACAGCTCGCGGCAGTGAAGGTACAGGGCTTGGGCTGGCGATAGTGAAGCGTATAATCAGCCAGCACTCAGGCTCTGTGGTGATGCGTAATCGCAGTGAAGGCGGTTTAATCGCTCAAATCAGCTTTCCTACCAAGTAAGTCGATGACTGTACCATTTAAAACAAAAAGCCCAACCTAAACAGGTTGGGCTTTGCTTTTCTCTACAATCTTATTAAGACTCTTTCACTTCTTGAGGAAGTTCATCTTCGTCTTCCAGTTTCTCTGGCAGAAGTAGGTTTAAAATGATCGCTGTGATACCACCTGCAGCAACGCCAGTGGAGAAAATACTCTTAATAAATTCTGGCATGAATTGCAGGATCTCTGGTTTTTGCGCGATACCAAGCCCCATTGAGAAGGATAAGGCCATGATCAGAATTGCGCGGCGATCGAGCTCAACACGAGAGATAATACGCACACCAGCGGCTGCAATCGTACCAAACATGACAATCGTTGCGCCGCCAAGTACTGGCTCAGGAATCAGCTGAACAAAGCTAGCGACACCAGGAAACAAGCCAAGAATCACTAACATGCCAGAAATAAAGTAACCCACGTAACGGCTCGCAACCCCTGTTAGCATAATGATGCCGTTATTCTGGCTAAAGGTGGAGTTCGGGAAACTGTTAAACACGGCTGCGATTGCAGAGTTTAAGCCGTCTGCTAACACACCACCCTTAATGCGTTTCATGTACACTGGGCCTTTGACTGGCTCGCCAGACACTTCGGATGTGGCGGTAATATCGCCGATGGCTTCTAGTGCGGTAATAAAGAAAATCAGCACCAGCGGAATGAACAGAGACCAGTCAAACGATAAGCCATATTGCATTGGTACGGGCAGTGCTACGATCTCGGTTGCGCCTAGCTGAGAAGTATCTACCATCCCCATAAAATACGCCATGATGTAACCCACTAGCATCGCAATCACGATTGAAGCCACACGGATGTATGGGTTTTTCGAGCGGTTTAAAATCACAATTAATCCAAGTACCGTCCCAGCCAGAGCAAGTTTGTCTAAGCTGCCGAAGGTTCCTTCATTTAATGCTGCGTAGCCACCGCCCATTGATACTAAGCCGACTTGAATCAGTGTGAGGCCGATAAGAGTGACGACGATGCCTGAAACGAGCGGAGTGATGATTCGGCGGGCATGCTCCAATACGCGAGATAGGAAAATTTCTGCAAATGATGCGACTAAAATCGTACCAAAAATGGCAGCCATCATGGTGCTGATGTCTGCTCCACCGGCTTTCAGCGATAGGCCTGCACCAATAATAGGACCTAAAAAGTTAAAGCTGGTGCCTTGAACAGAGAGTAAACCAGAGCCAATTGGGCCAAAGGTGCGAATTTGAATAAACGAAGACACGCCTGACGCAAATAAAGACATGCTGATGATGGTATTCGTTTGGTCTGCTGGTACACCCAAAGACTGACAGATGATCAGTGACGGAGTGATAACCGCGACGAACATCGCCAATAAGTGCTGAAGTGCGGCAAAAATGGTTTGAGGCAAAGGTGGTCGATCATTGAGTTGATAAACCAGTTCCGAAGATCGGTTTGAAGTTGTCATTGTTTGTCTCGCTAGTCGCAATATATTCCCAGATCTCGCTGAATGGGAGAGCAGGGTGGAGTTGACGTCGTTACCTGTGATTGCTGTTAATCAGAGTCAACTCAGGTTGGTGGAGTGTGATGCAACACACTTAAAAAATTTGTGCGCGATTATAGAGAGATTTACCTAAAAAGCAAACGATTGCTTGAGTTTTGGCGTATTAAAAAACGAGCCATTTGGCTCGCTTTCAATCATTACGCTTTGGAGTAAATATCCCGCTCACCCAACCAGCGATCGATAATCGCTGTTGCGTTAGTCGGGTAATTGTCATGAATATGACGCGCAATACGCTGAACTTCGGGAATCAGGCGTTGATCTCGAACTAAGTCTGCAATTTTGAAATCAGCAAGACCAGTCTGTTTTGTACCCAAGAGTTCGCCCGGGCCACGAATTTCTAGGTCTTTCTGTGCAATGACGAAGCCATCGTTACTTTCACGTAGTACTCCGAGACGTTTTTGCGCGGTTTTTGACAGTGGAGAGTGGTACAGCAGCACACAATGGCTAGCAACGGAGCCTCGGCCCACACGACCTCTTAGCTGGTGTAATTGTGCCAAACCAAGACGTTCGGGGTTCTCGATGATCATCAAGCTAGAGTTTGGCACATCCACGCCAACTTCAATCACCGTCGTTGCGACCAGCAAATGTAGTTTATTGTCTTTGAAGTCTTGCATCACCGCTTGTTTCTCTGTCGGCTTCATTCGGCCGTGTACTAGACCAATTTTTACGTCCGGTAGCTTACGTTGAAGCTCTTCAGCGGTATCTGCCGCGGCTTGCGCTTCTAATACTTCCGACTCATCAATCAGAGTACACACCCAATATGCCTGCTTACCTTCGTTTAAACAGGCATTTCGGACACGCTCGACGATGTCGTCACGTTTTGTGTCAGGAATGGCGACGGTTTGAATCGGCGTTCGACCCGGAGGCAGTTCGTCAATCACGGAAGTTTCCAGGTCAGCGTATGCGGTCATCGCTAACGTGCGAGGAATAGGCGTTGCCGTCATGATCAACTGATGTGGGTAGGCGCCTTGTTTTGCGCCTTTTTCACGTAACTCTAATCGCTGATGGACACCGAAGCGGTGCTGTTCATCAATGATGACCAAAGCAAGGTGATGAAATTCAACGTGCTCTTGGAATAGCGCGTGAGTACCCACTACCATTTGTGCTTCACCACTGGCAATGCGAGCCAGCTCGGCTTCCTTTGCCTTACCTTTGAGTTTGCCCGCTAACCAACCGACTTGAATGCCCATTGTTTCAAACCAGTTGGCGAAGTTGATCGCGTGTTGCTCAGCCAATAGTTCGGTTGGTGCCATGAGTGCCACCTGATAGCCGTGCTCAATGGCACGAACGGCGGCCAGAGCGGCAACCAACGTCTTCCCCGAACCCACATCACCTTGCACTAGGCGCATCATTGGGTGGGGTTTTTCTAAATCGGCTTCAATCTCTTGTACTACTCGGGTTTGAGCGTTCGTAGGAGAGAAAGGCAGTTGGGCTAAAAGCTGCGTTTTTAGTTTATTGCAAGGACCGAGAGGTAACGCTGAATCCTTCTGGCCTTTGCTACGCACCGCCAGCATCGATAAGTTTTGTGCGAGCAACTCTTCCATGATCAAGCGGATTTGAGCAGGATGTTTGCCTTCGTCAAACTCATCTAAATTAATGGTTGGTGGTGGGCGATGAATGGTGTGCAGCGCTTGCGACATCGTGATTTGATGGTTATACAGCCCGGCTGGAAGTAATTCCTGCACTGCGGTTTTATCAAGCAGCGCTAAAGCTTGTTCGGTAAGGTTGCGCAATGTGATTTGGCGTAAACCATCTGTAGTGGGATAAACAGGGGTTAAGCTCTGTTCTACATCGGGCTTTTGATCGCTGACGTAAAACTTGTAGTCAGGATGAACAATTTCCAAGCCCATGCCACCGCGCTTAATTTCACCGTAAGCATGTACTAACTTACCTTGTGTGAAATTGTTCTTCATGGCCGCGGTAAAGTTGAAAAAGCGCAGCGTAATAGTGCCATTACCGTCGCTGATTTTTACCGTTAACATTTTGCGCTTACCGAAGATGGTGTCGACTGCCATGACCTTGCCTTGCACGGCCGCCCAAAGGCCAGCATGCAGTTTGGCAATAGGGTAAATACGGGTACGATCTTCGTAGCGCAGTGGAAGATGAAACAGCAAATCTTGAACGCTATGTAAGCCAACTTTGGCGAGTTTTTCTGCGACTTTCGCGCCAACCCCAGAAAGGGAGGTTAATGGGACGGCAGATAACATTTGGGCGGACATAGAGGGCTCAAGAAAATGGTTAACATAGCAGTATGTTAACCATGGAGCTGTGTTTTTGTACAGGAAAAAATAGTCATGCTTTAGTTAGTGTCATGATCTGACTGATAACCTGTCATTCCGAGGAGCCTAGCGACATCAGGAATCTATTTCCAACAAGTATGTCGCTGAAGTTAACACTACCAGCATCAGCATACTCGGGAATTAGATCCTGAATCACGCTCCTTCGTCGCTGTTCAGGATGACGAAAGCCTGTTACTTGCTTTGCATCTCTTGCCACCACGCATCATCGGCGATGATTTGGCCTTCGTCATCGAGTGGTGGGTAAGCGAGTCCTTTTCGTTTCGCGACTTTTGCCAGCACTGGGTGACCACGTTCAAAGAGAATACGGTTGATTGTCTCTTTAGGCAGAGCGCTTTCTTCTCGTTCGTACATGCCTGCGGCTTCACGTTGACGTTGCGCTTCATACAAAATCACGGCACTGGCAACCGATACGTTTAGTGACTGCACCATGCCCACCATCGGGATAATAATGTCTTGATCGGCAAGCTGTTTGGCTTGCTCCGAAGCGCCAACCTTTTCGCTGCCTAAAATAATGGCCGTTGGCTTGGTGTAGTCGATCTCGCGAAAATCGACGGCGGTATCTGAAAGATTGGTCACCAAAACCTGCATACCTTGCGCTTTGAGTTCGGTAATCGCAGTTTCAATGGAATCGTGAGTATCAACTTCAACCCAGTTCCGCGCGCCAGCTGAGGTATGGCTCAGCGTACGCATTTTGTCAGGCCAAATGGCATGAACTTTGTGTAAACCTGTCGCGTCAGCGGTACGGATCACGGCAGAGACGTTGTTTGGCTTATGTACTTCTTCGAGACAAAGTGTCAGATCAGTTTGGCGAGTTTTTAGGACTTGGTGAATGCGGTTGTAACGTTCTAGGTTCATATTTATTGAGGTATAAAAAATCGCCACCTAACAGGGTAGGTGGCGATAGAGGTTAGTTCTTTCTGCGTCTGACTCGGGTTGCTTGAGGCATTGCCTTAATCTTACGCATGATGCCTGCAAGGTGGACGCGATCTTTCGTCGTCAACAGCACAGTCACAGTGTACAAACGACCATCACGTTCTTCCGTTGAAAGACCATGAATGTTTGACCCTGTTTTCGAGATCACGTTGGTCAGTTCTGCAAGAGCACCTTGGTTGTTCAGCATGTCGACTTTAAGTTCAGCAATAAACTCTTTGTCGTAGTCGTCAGACCAAGCGACAGCCATATAACGGTCTGGCTCTTTCTGATAACCACGAACGTTCGGACATGTTTCTCGGTGAACAACCAAACCACGACCAGGCGATACGTGAGCAATAATGTGATCATCTGGGATAGGATGACAACAATTTGCAAACGTCAGCAATAAGCCTTCTGCGCCACGAATCGGAAGCTTCTTCTTCGAGTCCGTTGGGATTGAGCTTGTTGTCGTGAGTTCTTCGGTATCACCAAGGAGACGACGTGCGATCACAATGCTCATCAACTCACCCAATCCAATAGCTGCCAATAAATCATCGATGCTTTCTAGGCGAAGATCATTCAAGACTTCTTGGATATTTTCTGGATAAATTGAATCAATCGAGTGGCGGCCAAGTGCGTGATTAAGTAGGCGACGACCTAAAGTAATCGACTCTTCACGACGCATCGTTTTCAGTACTTGTCGAATCTTAGTGCGGGCACGAGAAGTCACGACATAGTTTAGCCATGCCGCATTCGGACGCGCACCAGGGGCACTGATAATTTCCACCGTCTGACCGTTTTTCAATGCCTTACTCAATGGGTAAGGGTTACGATCAACACGAGCACCAACACAAGAGTTGCCTACATCGGTATGTACGGCATAGGCAAAGTCGACAGCCGTTGCGCCTAAAGGTAATTCAACGATACGACCTTTTGGTGTGAAGACGTAAATCTCATCTGGGAAAAGATCGGATTTTACGTTTTCAATGAATTCGAATGAGTTACCCGCGCTTTGTTGTAGCTCTAACAGGCTTTGCATCCAACGCTGAGCTTTCACTTGCGCAGTGGTGCCAGACTTGTCGCCTTTGTCTTTATAAGACCAGTGCGCCGCGACACCTTTGTCCGCCATTTGATCCATATCTTCAGTACGGATCTGAACTTCAACAGGTACGCCGTGTGGGCCAACCATGGAAGTGTGTAGCGATTGGTAGCCGTTCGCCTTTGGTACCGCGATGTAATCTTTCATGCGACCAGGACGTGGCTTATACAAGCTGTGTACTTGGCCTAAAACGCGATAACAAGTATCAGCGGTATCAACAACGACTCGGAACGCATAGATATCCATGATGGTGTGAAAGCGCTGTTCTTTGGTTTTCATCTTGTTGTAGATAGAGAACAGGTTTTTCTCACGACCAACGACGCGAGCATTCAAGCCGAAGTCTTGCAGACGGCCTTCTATTTCGCTGTGAATGCGTTGAATCATCTCTTTACGGTTACCACGTGCGGCTTTAACCACTTCTTTCAGTACGCGGTAGCGGTTGGGATATAGCGCCTCAAAGCCCAACTCTTCGAGTTCGGTTTTGATATTGTGAATACCAAGACGATGAGCGAGGGGTGCGTAAATTTCTAACGTTTCACGAGCGATACGACGCTTTTTATCTGGTCGAAGCGCGCCAAGCGTACGCATGTTGTGCGTGCGGTCAGCCAGTTTGATCAGAATGACGCGGATATCTTGCACCATGGCCAGAACCATCTTACGAAAGTTCTCAGCCTGAGCCTCTTTCCTATCGCGGAATTTGAGTTTGTCCAGTTTAGATACACCATCAACCAATTCTGCGACAGTGTTGCCGAATTTCTCTTCGAGATCTTCTTTAGTTACATCACAGTCTTCAATGACGTCATGCAGCAAAGCAGCTTGGAGGGTTTCGATATCAAGGCGCATTTCGGCCAAGATACGAGCCACTGCGACAGGGTGGATGATGTATGGTTCACCGCTAGAGCGGGTTTGCCCTTCATGGGCATCTCTCGCTACCACATAAGATTGACGCAGAGCCTCAATCTGAGGCTCTGTTAGGTATTCTTGGGCAACGTCTTTGAGGCTATCGAATAGATACAAATTATAGGCCCGGGAGGTTGTTGAATTCTAAAGTCAGAATTAACGGTTGTGAGCGATGCTGCTTACTGCCGCTAGCTCTGCCGCTTCTTGCTCTTGCTGTTCTTGACGTTCACGAGCGTCTAGAACTTCTTTAGTAATTAAACCTTCTTCGATTTCGCGTAGAGCGATAACCGTTGGCTTATCGTTCTCTTCTGGCACTAGTGCATCTTTACCGCCAGTTTGCATTTGACGAGCGCGGCGAGCCGCAATCAGTACTAGGTCGAAACGGTTGCCAACTTTTTCAACAGCGTCTTGAACAGTTACGCGTGCCATGAGGACTCCAAATAGTTAACTAAAATTTTAGAATGACGAGAAAGTATACAACCTAACTACTTTATTTACTAGCAATTAGACAAGCCACCGTTTGTGGACTTTCTCAGGTAGTTTATTGTGTTTTTCGCACTGGGCAAAAAACGGGAAATTCTTTATGTTTTACAGCGTGACTTTTTTGAAGTTACTCTGCTAACAACGCGTCAAGCATACCTTTATATTTAGCAGCTTGCTTTTCTTCCTTCAATCTTTCAGCACGCAAGATAGCTTTAAAATCCATCAAAGCGGTATCAAAATCGTCGTTTACGATCACGTAGTCGTACTCGTTGTAATGAGAGATTTCCGACTTGGCTTCAGCCATACGCTTTGCGATCACTTCATCGCTATCTTGACCACGAGTGTTCAAGCGACGCTCTAACTCACCGTTTGATGGTGGCAGGATGAAGATGCTTTTGGCTTCTGGCATTTGTTCACGGATTTGGCGTGCGCCTTGCCAGTCGATATCTAGAAAAACGTCGATACCTTTATTTAGTGTTTCTTCAATCCATACACGAGATGTGCCGTAATAATTACCAAACACTTCTGCGTATTCTAGGAAGTCACCTTTAGCGATCAGGGCTTCAAACTCATCTTTCGCTACAAAATGGTAGTGGACACCATTTTCTTCACCAGGTCGCATGTTGCGCGTGGTGTGAGACACAGACACTTTCATTGCGTAGGTTGGGTTGCGTTCCAACATCGCTGAGATCAAGCTAGATTTACCTGCGCCGCTAGGTGCAGATACGATATAGAGAGTACCTTTGCCCATTGTACTGTTCCACTTTTGATTGGATTGATTGAGTGCCGAAGGAAAGTTCGACATTCTTATAACGATAGCACTGGCATTGAGAAATCAACCACCAAAGGGGTGGATATTGGTGATAATCCCGCCAGAAAAATGGAGGCGAAGAGTATCATGATCTCTATTTTGTTACCAGTTGATCTTTCTGTCTGTGATCGTCTCAGATGAAATAGTTACTTACGCCAGAGTGTTCCTAAACAGCGAAGAAGGAGCGTGATACAGGACTTACCATCCGCGCACTCTGTTATTAAAACCATTTCTACAACCGTTTAGTGTGCTGATTTTAGGTTTAGAGTCCCGATTTGGCTTGCGTGAGTGACTCTGGTTAAAAATAGGGGTTAATAAAGATAAAACGGAAAAAAGGGGAAGCTTTCACTTCCCCAGGCGTGCGACTGACTCACACTTAATCTTCGAATTATCCTTGAGACTCTAGGAAATTTATCCAAGGGCTAACGGTTGACCTGAATTTTGGCGATTGAGCAGCGCCTTTCATCGCCTGCAAGGCCTTTTGTGGTTGCTTAAGCTCGAAATAGGCCATCCCGCGAATGTATTCAAGTTCTGCCTTTTGCTCTTTAGAGGCACTGGATGCCGCGCTTTCTACAAAACGAGTTGCTTCAGAATACTGCTTGTCTTGTATCATTAAGCGAGCAATCTGAATTTGCGTTTTAGCAGAAGGAGCGAGGTTATATGACTTTTTATAAGCGAGAATTGATTTATCTAGCTCTTTAGCTTGCTGCCAGAAACTGGCTAGGCGGTCATAGTTTTCCTTCGTCTTTTCAATGTTTCCAGCTGCCATTTCCTTGTCAAGAGTTTTGGCTGCTTTATATGGAATACCTTGATAAGCCAAGAAGTTTACAAAGCGTAAATATTCCTTCTCTCCTTCTAGTTTCCCCATTTTGTAAACCATTTCTAGGGTGGCTAGAGAGTTGCGTTCTTGACCTAGCTCCATGTAGACACCAGAAAGTTGCATCCAGTAACGCTTTTTCTGAGGGTACTTTGAAGTCAGAGTTTTGAGTACACTGGCAACGCTTTTCAGCTGGCCTAACTCGTAGTGAGATGCAACGAGAATTAAGTACCAAGACTCACTTGGGCTCTTGCTCATCGCGATGGCTTTTTTGGTTGGCGGGATTGCATTTTTGTAATCTTCCAACTGAACATAAGCGCTCGCTAACGTGATATAAGCATGAGCTTGAGGCTTCTCTTTGGTTGTTTCTGCAACCTTGAACCATTCCTTCATCGTTTTTACAGACAACGTATACTTTTCTTCAGCTAGGTAAAGCTGAGCCAAGCTGTAGCGAACTTGTTGAGCAACAGGAACGGGAAGTGCGTCGAGCTGTAATGCTTCGGCAAAGTATTTTGCTGCTTGCACATAATTGTCTTGTAGCGAATACAAAAAGCCAGTCTGCTGAAGTAAAACTGCTCGGTCGTATTTTTTCGAACTTGTGCTTTCTAAAGCGCTTGCTAGTTTTTCTTTCGCTGCTGAATATTTTTCAGTTGCGATCAACTCTTGCACTTTGTTAACGGTTCGAAATGTCCGATCTGATAACTGAGGAGCTTCTTTTGCCATCGTAGGAGCGGCCATTGCCACTCCTACGAAGAGAATTAAAGAAGCCACTTTGCTTTTCCATAAACTTTTCATCGTGACTCCTTAATTGGTTGAGAACTCTATTTCTTGCGATAGGCGCGAGCTAACAGGTTTCCCGTCAACCAATTTTGGTTTAAATGTCCATTTAGAGACTGTTTTTCTTGCCGCTCGACCGAGGCCTAAGCGTCGTGGTTGCTCTTTAAGAACTTTGATGTCCTCTACGGCACCACGTGCGTTGACAGTAAACTCTAATAAGACGACCCCTTTTTCTATTCCTGCTTTCGCAGCTTTCCTAGGCATTTGAGGTTGGAATGTCGCTAGAGGTGTTGGACCTCCGCTACCCGCGAGTTGCGCACCTCCACCCTGGCTATAATGTCCAAGCACCGAACCACCTGTAACATTTACGGGTAGGTCAAGCTTTGGCATATCCATTGGGGTCTGCTCCATCACCGGTTTTACTGTCGCTGTCACTTTCATTTCTGGCGGCGGCGGCGGACGCTTAGGCGGTGGTGGCTTTGGAAGTTCGCGTTTTTTCTCCTGTATTTTTTCGTCTGGTTTAATGCGAATAAACTCGACCATACGCAGGTCATCATTCGACACTAACTCGTGGCGCTCTTTGTTTACTAGCTTGTCCATCCCCCAGAACAACCCGAGGGAGACAATGAGCGCCAGTGCAATTGAGGCCAGATACCGCATAAGCTTAATCCTTATTGGTTGCGGCAATGGAGATGCTTTCTACACCTGCCATTTTGATCTGGTCCATAACCTTCACGACTACGCCAGCATTTGCTTCTGTGTCGGCTTGGATAACAACTGCGCCATCAGGGCTTTCTGCACGAAGACGTTCAATATTCGCGCGAACCGCGTCCACTTCGATGCGGCGTTTATCAACCCAAACATCACCCGCCGCACCAACTGCGACCATGATGTTACCTTTTTTCACGGTTTGCGCAGAGCTTGCCGTCGGGCGGTTTACTTCTAGACCAGCTTCTTTTACGAACGATGTTGTTACGATAAAGAAGATCAACATGATGAATACGATGTCGAGCATCGGTGTCATATCGATAGCGGTTTCATCACTGCTATCACTGCTATAGCGTCTTTTCATGACCTATACCTCTAATTCCATTTACTCAGGCAATATGCTTTAGCTTATCTTCCAGCTTTTGCGTTGTGACTTTGGCTAAATGATCAAGACGTGAACTAAAGAACAGTCCTGATAGAGAAGCCACCATCCCGGCTAACGTTGGGATTGTTGCCTTTGAGATCCCCGAGGCCATTGCTCGAGGGCTTCCTGTTCCTGTTACCGCTAAGATGTCGAATACTTGGATCATGCCAACAACGGTGCCGAGCAAACCCAGTAAGGGACAAAGCGCAATCAACACTTTCACGATTGGCAGGCCCTTTTTATTCTCAATGTCCTGACGAGAAACAATTTCTTGTCGGATCATCTTAGCGTTCCAGCTCTGGTGCTCTGATCGCCCCTGCCATGAGCCAACGGCTTTTTTCATGGCTTTTGGAGCGACGGCAGCAAAATAGAACCAACGTTCTAACAATACTGCCCAAAGCATAAAGCTGAGGATGAAGATGGCGACGAGTACATCGCCACCCATTCCCAAGAAGCGCCTAATTGATTCAAGTTCTCCAACTAACCACCACATAATGCCTCCTTAGCTTTCGGCTTTATGTAGTTTTTCCTGATAGCGAGCGATGAAGCCTGCACTCTGTTCTTCAAGAGTTTGAACCAAACGACGACCTTTACTGTGTACGATGGTGTACAGGAACAGTAGAGGAATTGCGACAACCAGACCAAGCATCGTAGTAACAAGTGCTTCAGAGATACCGCCAGCCATTAGCTTAGGATCACCTGTACCAAATAGTGTGATTGCTTGGAACGTACCGATCATACCCATAACCGTACCCAGTAGACCTAGAAGTGGTGCTACAGAAGCGAACAGTTTGATTGAGCTGATAAAGCGTTCAATGCTCGGTGCGTTACGTAGGATGATTTCGTCCAGTTTCGCTTCCAGATCTTCAAGGTTGTCACCTTTGTGCTCTTGGTAAGCTTGGATAACTTCACCCAGAGGGTTACCAGGAATCACGGTTTCTGATTTCGCTTGCTTACGCATTTTACCGCCAATCACTTGAAGGCGTAGGAAGCAAACTAGAGCAATGATAGCGCCAACTGCACCCATACCAAGGATGACGTAACCTACAATGCCACCTTGATCAATACGTTCTTGAACGGTAGGGCTTTGTACAAGTAGAGACAGAATTACACCACGGGATGGGTCAATAAACAGTGGCTCATAGCTGTTTGACGCTGACTCAAAGCCTGCAACATGACGCGTAATATTGGTGCGAGGCTGTCGAGAGAGTTCTTCGAACTTACCTGTTTGAGGTACATAAGTAACGTACTTACCATCGGCAATCGCGTTAAATTCACCGACAAGAGTAACATCGCGAACCGCTTCTTTACCTTCGCCATAAACAACCGTGGCTTGGGTTGTTGCTGTCTCGCCTGAGGCAACCACTTGTTGAAGAATGGTATGCCAGAATGCTTCTAGCTCTTGTGTTGATGGCAGTTCTTTGCTTTCAGCCAGTTTCGTTAGTAGCGCGTCACGCTCTGGGAACTGAACTGCGTTTTGAGAGGCTGCAAATAAGCCTTTAAACTCGCCCGCATATTGGCGGACCACACCAAACATTTCGCCCAAAGTACCAGAGCGAACACGTAAGGTTTCTGTTAGTTCAGTCAGCTGCTTATCGTTTTCATCAAATGTCGCTTTAAGTTGATCGCCCAGTGCTTGCTGTGAAGCTAGCTCTTCACGAGCCTGTTGCAATAATGCCGCTTGCTTATCTCGGTTGTTCTTGAACTCAGCTTCACGGGCTTTATTCTCTTTTGACTCAACGATGCTTTCTGATTTTACGTTTTTGAGTAGTTCAGATAGGTTTTTAGGCGTTTCTGCTTGTACGCCTGAAGCCATAAATAAGCTCGCTAGTAGACCAGCGGCTAGAGTTTTGAATCCTTTCATCTCTTATTCCTCCCCAGCATATACAGGCAATTTGATTAGCGCTGGTGGCGCTTGCTTCTTCGCGATACGAAGGCCTTGCTGTACCGCTATGCGGTAGCTTTCCGGTAATGTTTCCCATTGACGTGTTTGTTGGTTCCACATACCTGTCTCACCACCGTCTGGAGATTGGAATAAAAGCGCCGTGCGACCAATACGTAGGAAATCGTAAGTCACGGTTTCCCCATTTCTATCTAGGCTAGCTTTGTAAGATTCAATTGAGCGAGAGAAGCCTTCTTCAATTTGGTAGGCTTCCATCACTTTACGGAATTTCTCAGAAGTCGTTACGTCGGCGCGATCCATGAGACGACGCAGTTCTTGGACACGTTTATTACGTTCTTTTTTCTGGAAAGGCAGATCGAGAGTCACAAACTCATCGAGTGCATCGATCATTTTAAGTGTTAGTGGCACTACTTCTGTTGCCGTTTGATCGATCTGAGCAATTTGGTTATTTAATGAGTCCAATTCACCTTGCTGTGATTGAACCATACGATTAATTTGCTCGTTGTAGACTTTCATGCTGTCGATTTGACGTAGTAAGCCTTTGTATTCTGCCAACATGCCTTCAGTACTTTCGGCATAATTGTCGATTTTTTGTTGCGAAGCTTCTGAAGATTGATTTGCTTTTGCTTGTGTGGAAACGACAGCACCAGAGTTGGCCGCTATAGAGCTACTACTGATAGTAAGCAATGCTGCAGCTATGGCACTGAGACCAAATTCCTTGAATTTCATGGTTGCATCCTTGTCAGTGTTTTAGTCAGTCGAAAAGGGCGCGGAAAACCCGCGCCAAATATTTTTTAGAAGTCGTATGATGCCTCGACGTATAGCTGACGTCCGATTGGATCGTCATACCCAGTTGCATAGAATGGAGAGGTATCGCTTAGAGGATCTGCAGGCGGTACTTTGTCAAACATGTTGATAGCACCAAGAGTTACACGACCACTCTCGTTGAATTGGTAAGAAGCCGTTAGGTTCCACGTTGTCATACTAGCGATTTCTGCTTTGTAACCCGCTTTTTTAGCAGAATCACAGTCATCAAAGTAGTAACGGTTTGCGTAGCTTGAACACATACGGTCGCGGTATTTACCAAATAGGTTGATAGCGACATCTTCATATGCCCAGCCAAGATTTAACGTTGCGGTGTATTCAGGCATGAAATCTCTTTCATCCGTTACAGGCTCGCTGTCGTTTTCTTGATATTCAGCAATCAAGATCTTCGTTACAGCAACACGCGTGTTAAATGAACCGAACTCATTAGTGTCGTATGCGTATTTGATCGCTAGGTCAATACCAGAACGCTCTTCATACGACTGGTTCACTGGACCATAGGATACCGACTTGATGGTGCCATCTGGGTTACGAACGACTTCAGTACCTGGGTATTTACCTGGATCGTTAATTACGTCTTGGTAAGTTGGTGCTGTTACGACGTCTTCCATCTTGATGTGGTACCAGTCAACAGTTACACCAAGATCATCCACAGGCTCCCACGCTAGGCCCAAGTTAATGTTTGTACTTGTTTCTTCTTTCAGCTCAGAGTTAGGGCCATTAAGCGTATCGAAGTACTGAGTATCACACTCTGGGTACTTGTCTTTATCTTGTGGGCCGCTACCACCAGCGTTGGCACAAAGCACAGGGTCAAAACCAGAACCAAAGCCTCGAGTTTGATCACCAAATAGTCGCTTCAAGTCTGGAGCTCGGAAGCCTAGACCGTAGCTACCACGTAGCAATAGGGTGTCAGTAGGACGGTATGCTAGGGCTACTTTAGGAGTGAATGCGCCGCCAGTTGCCGAGTCGTCGAAGTAGTGGTCGTAACGACCAGCGACAGTCATTTCTAAATCTTCAATGATAGGAATAAGAGCTTCAACACCAAGACCAATCTGATCGCGGTCACCGCCGCCTGATGTTCCACCTAGACCAGAGAAACCACCAGCTGCTGTTGTCGCATCAATCGTCTCATTGTAGTCAGTACGGTTCCATTCACCATAAACAGCAAAGCCAGACATACCTGCAGGAAGTTCAACCAAATCACCAGCCAGTGAGCCGTTAACAGAGTAAAGCTTTGAGTAAGCTTCTTTGCTTGAAGTGCCGCTGTATTTGTCTACAACGTCTTGAGAGATAGGCCCTAGAAGATCGACATCACCATTTTGTACAGCTTGGTCGAGAGTTAGGAAGATTGCTGGGTTGCTTGTTTCAACGCTTTGCTCAGAGTAACCAGCGGATAGGTCCCAATCATACGTATCAGCAAGCAGGCCGTTCAAGCCTAAGGTTAAGCCAAAAGAATCGGCTTCAGTGTTACTTTCGCGTGGTCCAAATTCGACCATACGGCGAGTGTATTCGCCTTCGCCGCGGAAGTGAGTGGCATCAACTTCAACGCTGTAAGGGTTAGGTTCGAATTCAGATTCTGTAGACTTGTAGCCAAAACGGGCTTCTGCCATGGCAGTGACATTGTCGTTAATGTCCATTTCACCACGTAAAAGTAGGTCTACTTGTTTGTTTTCTGGTTTTAATGTTCGGTATGCAGAGCGGTTAACACCACACTTTCCATCCGCTCGTTCAATCGCGGCATCACCAACGACTTCTTTACAGGAAGAACCAGCATCAGCTGGTGTTAGAAGTGTTCCGTTGGCGCCTTCAAAGTTTGCACCGTAGCTAGAGTAGCCACTTAGCTGAGAACGGCTAGAACCGTCATCGCCAGCCCAATCATCTCGGTCAGATTGCTTTAGCATTTCGTTGCCCGCAAATTGGCCAACGAAGAGAATACGTTTGTCGTCAAAGTTTTTGCCAGCTACAACGTCTAAACGACCATTTTGGTAACCACCATCCGTCGCGTCACCCGCGCGTACTTTTACAGAAACGCCATCAAAGTCTTTCTTTAAAATGAAGTTTACGACACCACCGATTGCGTCGGAGCCGTAGATAGCAGAACCTGAGTCGGTCATTACTTCAACACGCTCAATAGCGGCGACAGGGATTTGGCCGATATCTTGGAAGTTAGATGTACCATCTTGTGCTAGCGGGTATTGAGGAAGACGACGGCCATCAATAAGAATCAATGTGCGTGACGCGCCAAGGCCACGTAAGTTGACTGACTGCGCTGCTGGTGTAAACGAGAAAGAGTCTGTTTGAGCCATTACACCACCTGTGTTTTGGGTCAAACTGTTCAATACGTCTTGCGCGCTGTTAAAGCCTTTAGACTCAATGTCTTTACTATTAATAACAGTAACTGGTGAAGGACCTTCCATATCCGTCGTGGAGATACGCGAACCAGTAACTTTCATCTTTTGAAGTTTTTCAACTTGCTGCTCTTCTGCCAGTGCTGTTGCTGGGGCTGCAACTGCTGCTGTCCCCAAAGCAAGGCTTATCGCAACAGATAAAGCGGTTGTGTTTTTATACATCCTTGTTGCTCCGATTATTATTATTTCCTATGTCTGGCCGCATAGCGGCCAAATGTGACGTTAATATTTCGTTAACGTTCGGCCAATGTATAACCGAGATGAAAAAAGGAAGTCAAACCAGTGGTAAACGGGGATGCTTAAATGTAAAAAAGATGTAAATAACCAGGCTTTATTTAAAAGGCGGAATAAAAAACCGAATAAGGTTTATGAATCGAGATTAAATTTCAATAAAACACCGTATTTTGTGTTTCTTATAAACTTTAATGACTTATCTTGCCTATGGTTTTTTAGTGGGTAATTGAATCTGGAAAAAGATATTTTTCCAGTGAATTGTTCTGAGATGAGTTTTATATCGAATCCATACTTTGTTAGCTCGAACTTATTAGGTGGTATCAAAATATGATACCCATTGCGGTTAAAGGGCTCACTCGTATTTTTAGGTCAAATATAACCTTGGATTATGTGTCTATTTATGTGTGTAGGGTGCATTTTTATGTAGGGTTTTGGCTCTAAACAGCCTAGATTGATATTCTGTATGAATTATTTTTGTGGTTTTTTATAATTTTTTACAAAAACATTTCTGTTTTTCGACATCGAAGGAAGTTTGTCATGTTTTGGTTTCAAACACTTGAAGCTGATGTGGATTCAAGATAAATATGACGCTGAAATTATTGCAGTAGTAGAAAAGTCTAGCTCTTGAGCCGCAGGGAGTGTGCTTCAACAGTTTTAGTTACTACGAGATAAATATGCACCATTTTGGGCGGAAAATATCCTCTTTCACTCCGTTTGAACTGGACAGTAGACAAGGAGCAAGTTGTATATGCTGTCGTACTTTTTACGCCGTTTGGCGTTGGTTATCCCAACGTTTCTCGGGATAACTATTCTCATCTTTGCTATCACTCGTTTCGTGCCTGGCGGACCTGTTGAACGCATGTTGTCACAAATGCAGTCTCAGGGAGATGGCGCCGCATCAATGACGTCTGCGGGTGGTAATACGGCCCTTTCTGACGATCAAATCGCGGAGCTGAATGCGTTTTATGGCCTGGATAAACCTGTAACGGAAGCGTACGTCGAGTGGTTAAGTCGTTTGGTAATGCTAGATCTTGGCGAGTCGACGCGTTACTACGAGCCTGTCTCGGACATGATCGCAGAGCGTTTGCCAGTGTCGTTGTTTTATGGCGGCATGACCTTCTTTATTAGTTATTTTATCTCGATTCCTCTTGGTTACTATAAGGCGCTCAAGCACGGTTCTGTGTTTGATTCCGCTTCTTCAGTACTCATTTTCGTAGGCTACGCGCTACCAGGTTATGTGGTGGGTGTATTGCTGATCACGTTATTTAGTTATCACTTGGAATGGTTTCCGATGGGAGGCTTTGTCGGCGATGACTTCGACGATTACGAAACCTTCTTTGAACGCGCTAAAGACATTATGTGGCATGCGGTGTTGCCTTTGATCTGTTACCTCATTGGTGATTTTGCCACGCTGACGATGACAATGAAAAATAACCTGATGGAAAACCTTTCCTCAGATTACATCCGCACCGCAATTGCGAAAGGATTACCTTTCAAAAAAGCAGTTCGTAAGCACGCGTTGCGTAACAGCTTAATTCCAATCGCGAGTCACTTTGGTAACTCTTTGTTGTTCTTCATGACCGGTGCCTTCCTGATTGAAGTTATCTTCAATATTGATGGCATTGGCTTATTGGGTTACGAATCAATCATGGAGCGTGATTACCCTGTTGTTATGGGTATTGTCGCCATTAATGCGTTGTTACTGCTCATTGGTAACATCATTTCAGATATTTGTGTTGCTTTAGTCGACCCACGTGTGAAGTTTGGAGCGTAACATGATTAAAGTTAGTCCATTAACTCAAAAGAAAATTCGTCACTTTAAAGAGATCAAACGAGGCTATTGGTCGTTTGTTGCTCTTTCTATCATGTTGATCCTTTCTCTATTCGCCGAACTTTTGATCAACAGTAAAGCGCTAGTCGTCAAGTACGATGGTAGCTACTATTTTCCTGTTGTCAGTGACGTACGTTTAGGTAGCGAATTCGGCCAAGAGTCATCCAGTGAAGCCGATTATCGTGTACTGCAAAAAGCGTTTGAGGCTGAAGGGGGCGACAACTTTGTTATTTTGCCGCTTGTGCCGTGGAACCCATACGAACAAGATTTTAGTGGTGATTTCCCGCCAACAGCACCTAGTGCCGAAAATAAGCATTATTTAGGTACAGATGTGATAGGTCGCGATATTTTGGCGCGACTCGTCTACGGATTCAGAACGGCGATGGGATTTGCGTTGCTTACGATGGCAATTTCTTACGCGATCGGTACTGCAGTCGGTTGTGCTATGGGTTTTTGGGGCGGTAAATTTGACTTGTTTGTACAGCGACTTATCGAAATCTGGTCAATGGTCCCGTTTTTGTACGTCATTATGATTCTTGTTTCAATCGTTCAACCGACGTTTGCTCTCTTTGTCGCTATTAACGTGCTTTTCACTTGGATGGGGATGACATGGTACATGCGGACCATGACCTATAAAGAAGCGGCACGAGAATACGTAATGGCGGCACGTGCTTTAGGGGCATCGACTGGACGTATCTTGTTTAATCACATCTTGCCAAATACGATGGTGATGATTGTAACCCTAGCGCCTTTCACTATTGCAGCTAACATCACAGCACTGACTGCTCTCGATTACCTAGGCTTAGGCTTGATGCCACCAACGCCAAGTTGGGGTGAACTACTGCAACAAGGTAAGTCAAACTTAGATTCGCCATGGATTGTTGCGTCAGTAGTGACTTCTATTGTTCTGGTTCTGGTAATGGTGACCTTTATTGGTGAAGCCATTCGAGCGGCTTTCGACCCGAAAAAATTCACACGCTATGTTTAAGCGAGCATTGTGAGCAAAACATAAAAAGGGAAGTTTTATGAAGAAATTATTTTTAGCGTCCACGCTGAGCGCCCTGAGTTTTGGTGCAATGTCAGCAACGCTTCCGACCGACTTAAACTGGCAAACAAACTGGGATGAGCCTCAATATGGTTCGCCAGAAGCGAAACGTGGAGGGACTTATCGCACCTTTATGTCAAGTTTCCCGCAGACGTTACGTAGTGTTGGCCCAGATGCTAATGCAGGGCTACGTTCTTTTATCTTAGATGAAACACCAGGCTTGGTGGTCCGCCACCCAGATACTTTAGAGTTTATCCCTGAGCTTGCTAACGAGTGGGCGTTAGCAGGTGACAACAAAACGGTCTATTTCAAACTCAACCCTGAAGCCAAATGGTCGGACGGCAAACCTGTCACTGCCGACGATTTCGTTTTCATGCTGAAATTTTATCGTTCCAAAGACATCTTGGAACCTTGGTACAACGATTACTACAACAAAACGATTGCGGATGTTATCAAGTACGACACTCATACGTTTGCTGTTAAGGCGGCGAAAGAGTTCAATCCGGAAGAATTGCTGTTACGAATGGGGGCGCTGCGCCCACGTCCCGCACATTTTTATGCTAATCCTTCAAAAGATGAAAATGGTGACGGTATACATGACAACTTTGTCCGCTACTACAATTTTAAAAGTGAACCAACGACCAGTGCATACTACCTAGATGACATTAAAAAAGGTAAAAGTGTTACCTTCAAACATGTCGGTGAAGACTGGTGGGGTTACAGCAATAAGTATTATCAACATCGCTATAATGTCGACAAAATCCGCATCACAGTGATTCGCGACAGTGATATCGCGATGAAGCACTTTGAGAAAGGGAAGCTGGACGCATTTGGTCTTGTTTTACCAAGCTTATGGCATGATAAATCGAATACGGAACCTTACCAAAAGGGATACATTCAAAAGTTCTGGGGTTACAACCAATTCCCAGTTGGGGCTGGTGGTGTATGGATGAACACCGCGATGCCTTTGCTGGATGATTTAAACATTCGCAAGGGCATTACTTACGCGATTGACTTTGATGGCATGATAGAGAATGTCATGCGTGGCGACTACTCCCGTAAACCGAACCCGACCGGCTATGGTCATGGTAAATACACCCTACCAGATGCTAAGGCACCGAAGTTTGATCCCGCAAAAGCGGCCGAGGCATTCGAAGCCGCAGGCTTTAACAAAATTGGTTCTGATGGTATTCGTGTCAATGATAAAGGTGAGCGCTTAAGCTTCGAGCTGACCTACGGAACACCTGTTCATACTCCTCGTATTGCCTTTTTGCGTGAGCAAGCCAAGCTAGCAGGGCTGGATATTGAGCTCAAGTTAGTTGATGGCTCATCCATGTTCAAATACGTACGTGAGAAAAAGCACGATTTGGCTTTCTTAGATATGGGTACGTCTGAGATCCCAACGTATTGGGAGTATTTCCATTCAGTCAATGCGAACAAGCCGCAAACTAACTCTTTCACAAACTACAGCACGCCTGAACTGGATGAAAAGATCATCGAGTATCGTTTTGGCATGGATATGGATAAAAAGATCCAGCTAGGTCATGAGATTCAGCGTGACATCATTGATGCTCACGTTATCGTCCCAGGCTACATGGTTCCTTATGTCCGCTATGGTCACTGGCGCTGGTTAAAGTTTCCAGATAAGCCAATGAATCGCATGACAGAGGCGCTGTTCAGTGGTGCAATCATAGGCGATGGCACTTACTGGATTGATAGTGATATCAAAAAAGAAACGAAACAAGCGATGAAGTCAGGCAAAGCTTTTGAACCTGTTGTTGTCGTAGATGACACTTATAAGCTGTAAGGATTGGTTATGGAAAACGATGTAATCCTAAGTGTTAAAGATCTCGAAGTTGAATTTACCACCGATGATGGGCCAGTGAAGGTTCTGCATGGTGTGAACTTTGATGTGAGAGCTGGACGTACACTCGGTCTGGTGGGAGAGTCAGGTAGTGGTAAGAGCGTAACCTCAATGTCGATCATGGGGCTATTACCTAAGCCATATGGCAACATCATTAAAGGTGAAGTGAATTATCGCGGCACCAACCTAGTTGATTTGCCTGCGGAAGAGATGTACGCCATGCGTGGCGATCGCATTTCGATCATCTTCCAAGACCCAATGACGGCGCTTAACCCAGTGCATACCATTGGTCGTCAAATATGTGAAGTGCTTGAGCTCCATCGACCTGAGCTCGACAAAAAGGAGCGGGAGGCGTACTCGATTGAAATGCTGGCAAAAGTAAAAATTCCAATGCCAGAGAAGCGATTGAATGAGTATCCCCATAACCTATCTGGTGGTATGCGCCAGCGTGTCATGATCGCGATGGCATTGGCCTGTAAGCCGGATATTCTGATTTGTGATGAACCGACTACAGCGTTGGATGTTACGGTTCAGGCGTCTATCCTTGAACTGATGAATGAGCTTCAGGAAGAAACAGGCATGGCAATGATCTTCATCACTCACGACCTCGGAGTTGTGGCAGAAGTGTGTGATGATGTTGCCGTGATGTATGGTGGGCGTATTGTCGAAAAAGCAGAAATTTTTGAGTTGTTTGATAACCCGCAGCACCCCTACACAGAGCGTTTAATGGGATTGATGCCGAGCTTAGATAATGAGCCGAAGCAGATGATCGATATCAAGCCTATTGATGCCAGTATGTTTGCCAGTTAACTGGGCAAAGTGAACCAGTCATAAAAGAGGATGTTATGGCAAAAGAAGTATTAAGAGTTGAAAATCTTAAGCAGCACTTTGTTTCTGGTAAAGGGCTGTTCAAGAAAGGCTACACCATCAAAGCGGTAGACGGGGTTTCACTGTCTGTTTCTGAAGGTGAAACACTGGGGCTAGTTGGTGAGTCAGGTTGTGGTAAAAGCACCCTTGGTCGCACGATCTTAAAGTTATACGAGCCAACAGAAGGTAAGATTTTCTTTGAAGGTAAAGACATCACTAAACTGTCTGTTAAAGAGATGCGCTCGCTGCGTAAAGACATGCAAATCGTCTTTCAAGACCCAATGGAGTCACTCAATCAGCGTCATACCATCGGTATGATTCTGGAAGAACCGTTTGTTATTCATAAAATTGGCACGCCAACAGAGCGTAAACAATGGGTAAAAGAGCTTTTAATCAAAGTGGGATTACCAGAAACGGCAGTAAACCGTTATCCACATGAATTTTCAGGCGGGCAACGGCAGCGTATCGGTATCGCTCGCGCGATTGCATTGAAGCCTAAACTGCTGATTTGTGATGAATCGGTATCTGCGTTAGATGTGTCGGTACAGGCGCAAATCTTGAACCTATTGCTACAACTGCAACAAGAAATGAACTTGGCGATCATATTTATCTCTCACGATCTCTCGGTGGTGAAACATGTTTCTGACAAAGTTGCCGTGATGTATTTTGGCAAAGTGGTAGAAGCAGGCAGTGCTAAAGAAATTTATGCAAACCCGCAAAACGAATACACCAAAAAACTCCTATCTGCGATTCCGATCACTCACCCTAAATATCGGAAGAAAAAGCGCGTAGCTGAAAAAAAGCAGCAAGTGGCGTAAGTGATGCCACAGGTCCTATAACACAAAAGCGCTCCGCCAAATAAGCGGAGCGTTTTTATAAGCAAATGCCAGGACTTGGAGTCGATTTACACTGATGTTTATTCTGATTGATTGAAGATCGTTGCATGCTAAACTCAAGGCCTATTTTCTTTGTTTGGATAATGGACCATGCCGTCGAATTTACCGAAATCCTTTAGTCGACCTTTCCTGAGAATCTTCCATATTTTGGAGGCGGTATTATTAGTCTCTATTACCTTGGCGACGTTGTACGCCATGATGCAAGAGTTTGTGCACGTATTTGTAGAGAAGCGTGTCTTACTCACAGATATTCTGTTGATGTTTATCTATCTGGAAGTGCTCGCCATGGTGCAGCAGTTCGTGATGAACGGTAAAATTCCGGTACGCTATCCTATCTACATCGCGATGATGGCGATCGCCCGCTATATCACTCTCGGAATGAAAGAGCTGGATGCGGTTTTGGTTGTGTGGTTATCTCTGGCTGCGTTTATTTTGGCTGCGGCTACTTTGCTGATCAGAATTGGACACCATTATTGGCCCTACGTTGATAACAGAACCTTGGAAAAAGATGAGTAAAAGAAAGCCCCGCACTAGCGGGGCTTTTTTGTTTCAATACTCGATGACTTTTAGATCATTCAATGTTTTGGATCTGCTCACGCATCTGTTCAATTAGAACTTTCAGTTCAACGCCCGATGCGGTGATGTCGGTGCTGATGGATTTCGACGCTAGCGTGTTTGATTCACGGTTGAACTCTTGCATCATAAAATCTAGACGGCGACCCACTGCGCCACCTTTTTTCAGAATGTTTGTGGTTTCTTTTACGTGAGAGTCCAAGCGATCGAGCTCTTCAGCAACATCCGATTTTTGCGCTAGCAAAATCAACTCTTGCTCGATACGAGATGGATCCAGTTCCACTTTAGCGTCTTCGAACTTCGAGAATAGTCGCTCACGTTGCCATTCTAAAATTTCTGGCATGCGGGCACGCACTTTTACGACTTCTGCAGAGATGGCGTCTAAACGCTGTTCAATCAGCGCTTTCATGTTCTCGCCTTCACGAGCGCGCGCTTCAATAAATTCATCCATTGCGCCATCAAACGCTTCTAGTAGCACTTTATTTACTGCATCCATGTCTTGCTCTGGCGTTTCCATTACCCCCGGCCATTGCATGACTTGAAATGGATTGATTCGGCTCAGTTCACCAGTCATGTGCATGACTTGTTCAGCGGCTTTAATTACCTGACTAGCAAGCGCTTCATTGATGCTAAGCTCACCTTTTGCGGCAGGGTTTGCTTCAAAACGTAGATTACATTCTACTTTGCCTCGCGCTAAGCGCTTACGAAAACGCTCGCGTAAAACGGGTTCTAATCCGCGAAATTGTTCTGGCATGCGGAAGTATGTTTCTAAATAACGCTGGTTCACGCTGCGGATTTCCCATACCGCAGAACCCCAATCGCCTTTTACTTCTTTGCGTGCATACGCTGTCATACTGTAAATCATCGAATTTTCCTGTCTTCATTTTTTGAAAATTACTTCAAGAGTGTATCACGCTGCGTCGATAGGTGCGCGGGATGTATGGATTGTTTATGTTGTACCAGATGCGTAACCTATGAATCCGGAATCGATTCCGTTATAATCTTCGCCCAACCAAATCGTCTTCTCCTCATATTTAAGGTAGATGCCCATGCGTCCAAACGATCGCAAGGCGGATCAAGTTCGCCCTATCAAAATTACTCGTAACTACACAGCTTACGCTGAAGGGTCAGTGCTAGTTGAGTTCGGTAACACCAAAGTGTTGTGTAATGCGACCGTCGAAGAATCTGTGCCACGTTGGCTAAAAGGTCAAGGTAAAGGCTGGGTTACAGCTGAATACGGCATGCTACCTCGAGCAACACATTCTCGTACTCGTCGTGAAGCGGCAAGTGGCAAACAAGGCGGCCGTACGATGGAAATTCAGCGTCTTATCGCGCGAAGCCTACGTGCTGTTGTCGATCTAAAAGCCATGGGTGAGTTCATGATCACCGTTGACTGTGATGTTATCCAAGCTGACGGTGGTACGCGCACTGCATCTATCAGCGGCGCAAGTGTTGCAATGGCCGATGCATTCCAACACCTAGTGGATAGCGGCAAGCTAAAAGCAAACCCAATGAAAGGCCACGTAGCGGCAGTTTCTGTCGGCTTACTAGGCGACGAAGTATTGTGTGATCTTGAATACGTTGAAGATTCAGCGGCAGACACAGACATGAACGTGGTAATGACCGAAGAAGGCAAGATGATTGAAATTCAGGGCACCGCAGAAGGTGAACCGTTCAGTCACGAACAGCTGATGGCATTGCTCGAGTCGGCGAAAGTCGGCATTACGGAAATTGTCGCAGCGCAGAAGGCGGCGTTAGCCAATTGATTTAGATAGCTCCCATTATGGGGGCTATTTTTTTATCTCGACAATAGAGAAATGAATGATTGTCGAGAAGAGACACAAGAAACCAAGGACATAGAGAGAAAATAATGAAAGCATACCAGCGTGAATTTATTGAGTTTGCACTTGAGAAAGAAGTTCTTAAGTTTGGTGAGTTTACTTTGAAATCTGGCCGTAAAAGCCCGTACTTCTTTAACGCTGGTCTTTTCAATACTGGTCGTGACCTAGCGCGTCTTGGTCGTTTTTACGCAGCCGCGCTCGCTGATTCAGGCATTGAGTTTGATGTGCTGTTTGGCCCGGCGTACAAAGGGATTCCAATCGCGACGACAACAGCAGTCGCGCTGGCGGATCATCATGACGTCGACACGCCTTACTGCTTCAACCGTAAAGAAGCGAAAGATCACGGCGAAGGCGGTAACCTTGTAGGCTCTGCGCTTGAAGGTCGCATCATGCTAGTGGATGACGTAATCACAGCAGGTACTGCGATTCGTGAATCGATGGAAATCATTCAAGCAAATGGCGCAGACCTTGCTGGTGTGTTGGTTGCGATTGACCGCCAAGAAAAAGGCAAAGGTGAGTTGTCTGCGATCCAAGAAGTGGAGCGTGACTTTGGTTGTGCAATCATCTCAATCGTTAGCCTGACTGACCTTGTGACTTTCCTTGAAGAGAAAGGCACAGACAAAGAGCATCTAGAAGCAGTCAAAGCATACCGCGCAGAATACGGCATTTAATTGGTTACTTTTTCTGAAAAAGTAAAAAGGGCAGATGGATATTCATCTGCCCTTTTTTGTTTTTGGATTCATCGCCTTGACCACTTACTTATAGCGAATGCCTTTCTCGACATGCTCATCTTGCATGGTTTTATAGCGTTTATGGAGCCACATCCATTGCTCTGGAGCGCGTAGAATGACTTCTTCCACATACTTGTTCATATAAGCGGCAGCGGCGACTTCGTCTTTTTGTGGATAGTCGGCTTCAATGCACTTATCGGCGATGATGTCGTATTTTCCTTCGTCATTGCGAAACCCTGAGCCTGGGATGATCGCACATTTTGAGGTATACGCCAGAATGCTCGTGCCTGTTGTTGTACACGCATCGTCTACGGCAAAGAAGGGCACAAATACTGATTTTTTGCGACCGTAATCGTGATCCGGTAAATAGAACAGACGCTCACCACTGCGTAATACACGAATCATCTTTTTTACATCTTTACGATCAATCAGTTTATTGCCGTTATGTGTTCGTCCCCAATACTGGATAAAGTTATAAGCAGGATTATTATGCGGACGAAACGCGCCGTACCCGGCCACGCCTAACACGGCGAAAGCACGCGCAGTGATCTCTAGATTTAGAGCATGGACACAACAAAGTAGGACGCCTTTACCTTCTTTGGCTTTTTCACGCAGTGCGCCGAGATCTTTCTCGACGATCAGGTTTTTAAAGCGCCAAGTCGGCCAGAACCAAGTGATTCCGGTTTCTATCAGTGCCATACCGGTATTTTTGAAGTTCTCTTCAACAATATGTTGAATCTCTTCAGTTGTTTTGTCTGGAAAGGCCAATTCTAAGTTACGCTGAGCAACGTGGACACGCTTTTTACCGTAGCGCATGCCAAGTTTACCGAGTGAACGACCTAATGAAAGCAGCAGCCGATAAGGAAGAATATTGACGAGGATGGCCAACAGACCAAAACCAAGCCATACGCCCCAGTTACGAGGGTGAAGAAGTGAAAGAGAAAACTCGGGCTGCGTGTATTTGTCTTTACTCATAGTCTTTTACTTTATTTGTGCACTCAAAAGCGCCCAGTACTCGTCAAAGTTTGCAGTCGGCTGGTATTTAAAGTCGCTACGCACAAAGCGGTTTAGGCTCCCCTCAACTTGTCCCAGAATTTGCGCGGCTAGGATGCGCTCTTCGACAGGGAAAGACTTCCCTTCACGAATCTTACGTTCACGCAGGATTTGGCGCAATTGTGTTTCTATACGCTCAAAGAGTTGATTGATGCGTTCACGTAGGCGTTCATTTTCAAACATTAGAGCATGACCCGACAAAATGCGTGTCAGACCTGGGTTACGCTCAGAGAACGCCAAAATAAGGTGCATCACCATACGAATACGCTCTAGTGTATCTTTTTCGTCGTCTAGAATACGGTTGATACGTGTCATCAAGGCTTCTTCAATGAACTCAATCAACCCTTCGAACATGCGCGCTTTACTTGGGAAATGACGATACAGCGCGGCTTCTGAAACGCCGACTTGCTTGGCCAGTTTTGCCGTAGTAATGCGTGAAGCGCCATCTGTTGATTCAAGCATTTCTGCCAATGCTTGTAAGATCTCTTCACGACGGTTGGATTTTTTACTGCCGGCCATTAGTTACTTCCTTTCAAAATACAAAGTTGAGCGGAGGGGATTATAAGACGCTATTTCGCCTCAAACTAGATCACTAAGGGTGGAATGGGAGATTTAACACCCTTAGTTGTCATTTTTTTACCAAATTTATGCCAGCTTTTGTAAAAAATTGGCAGGGTTTTCAAACGTTAGTTACATCAATTGATGAATTTTTTCGAGAATTTTAAAGCTCAATGCTTCTTTTGATTCTAAAGCGAGCGCAAGTTCACCTTCAGGCCAGTAAAGGGTAATTGCGTTGTCGTTGCTGTTAAATCCTTGCCCTGCAACCGAAACGTCGTTTGCACAGATCATATCGAGGTTTTTCTTTGTTAACTTGCCTCGAGCGTAGGTCTCTACATCATTGGTTTCAGCCGCAAAACCGACGGTAAACGGACGCTTCTCCGTCATTGCTGCCACAGATGCAACAATATCAGGATTTTTAACCATATTAATGACCATTTCGTCGTTGTCTTCTGTCTTTTTCAACTTTTGAGACGCGATCGTTTGTGGGCGGTAGTCGGCAACGGCAGCGCAGCTAATAAAGGCATCATGCTGGTTTGCATGTGTCATAACGGCTTCGTGCATCTCTTGTGCGCTGGAAACATTTATGCGCTCAACACCTACGGGCGTATTTAAACTGACAGGACCGCTCACGAGGGTGACTTTTGCTCCCATCTGCGCTGCGGCGCTCGCCAATGCATAGCCCATTTTCCCGGAGCTATGGTTCGTAATGTAGCGCACTGGATCAATCGCTTCGCGAGTTGGTCCGGCGGTAATGAGTATCGACCTACCTTCTAGCAATTTTGGTTGAAAGAACTGTTCACATAGATGTACTAGCTGCATTGGTTCCAGCATTCGACCTGGTCCCACATCACCACAGGCTTGCTCTCCTGCCGCAGGGCCCCAGATGTGCATACCACGACGCGCTAACGTAGCGATGTTCTCTTGGGTTGCGATATTGCGATACATCTGTTGATTCATCGCAGGAGAAACAGCAACAGGGGAATCCGTCGCGAGCACGAGCGTGGTAAGTAAATCGTTCCCCATGCCTGCGGACATGCGCGCGATTAAGTCCGCGGTCGCGGGCGCTAATAGCACTAAATCTGCCCATTTGGCCAATTCAATATGGCCCATAGAGGCTTCCGCTGCTGGGTCTAGTAAACTGTCCGAGACAGGACGGCCCGAAACGGCTTGCATGGTTAAAGGGGTAATGAACTCTTTTGCGGCTTTCGTCATTACAACTTGAACTTGCGCTCCTCTCTCTATGAGGCGACGGGTTAGCTCCGCACATTTATACGCGGCAATACCGCCACTGATGCCGAGTAGAATTTTCTTTCCTGCTAGTGTTTGCATGTGAGATCTCCAATTTGATGGCCGGATTTTAACACAATTCAAAGTCTGACCGCCCGAGCATATATAACGAGAAGATAATTCACATCAAACTCCAGAGTATTAATCTGACCGAGGAAGGGAAAATTCTCGCCTACCTCACAGACAAGTTGCGCGGAGTTTGCAAGTCTGAAAAGAAAAAGAGGTAGTGGAAACCATGGTGTTGAAAAGTCGAAACAAATTGCTGCTGATAACCCTAATTCCGCTGTTGTTGATCACCACGTTGATCTCAGCGGTGTATTACATCAACAGCAGTAAAAGTTTGGAAGCGGAGCTAGCAAGAGACAGACAAGAGCTCATCGAAACGAAGAAGAAAGAGCTACAAGCCTACATGATGATGGGTGTGACGGCGATAAAACCGCTATACGACACGGATGTAAATGGAAGTAATAAAGAGGCAGCAAAAGAAATTCTGAAAGCCATGCGCTTTGAAAGCGATGGCTACTTTTTTGCCTACGACTCTCAAGGTGTGAATACGTTGCACGCCATCAAACCTGCATTAGAGGGTAAAAACCTTTACGACTTAAAAGATGAAAATGGGGTCGCAGTTATTGCGGGCTTGATTGATGCTTCTCAAAAAGGGGATGGGTTCCTCTATTTCTCGTGGCACAAACCGACCATTGATGCACAAGCGCCTAAGTTGGGCTATGCAGAATATCTATCGAAATGGGACTGGGTTTTAGGTACTGGCGTTTATATTGATGACATCGACCAGCAAGTTGCGATGCACAGAGAGTTAAAGACTCAAGAGCTAAAAGAGCATACGTTATCTGCCGTGTTGATTTCCGTTATTGGATTGATCATTACCAGTGTTCTCACCAGTATCGTGGTGTCTAAAGGCATTCAGCCATTACAACATGTCGCGGCTTCATTAAAAGATGTTGCTGCAGGCGGCGGTGACTTAACGGCTCGTTTAAAAGTCGAAAGTCAGGATGAAGTCGGTGAAGTGGCGGCCGCGTTTAATGAGTTTATGGATAAGCTGCATCCACTGATGCAGGACATTCATCGCTCTGCGACGACAGTACAGACCGTTTCTCAAAGCCTGAACACTCAGACCAGCCAAGCGAGCGGTCAAATGCAGGATCACTGTTTAGAGACGGACAAAGTCGTGACGGCAGTGACGCAAATGAGCATGACTGCCAAAGAAGTAGCCAGCAATACTAATGCGACCGCGCAGGCAATTGACGATGCCAACAGTCAAGTCACCGCCGCTCAGCATGAGGTCGAGCAAGCAATAGAAGGCATTACCGAACTCGTGACGGAGATAGACAGCACGTCAGATGCAATTTCTGAGTTGAGTTTACAGACCGAAAAAATAACCAAAGTGCTGGATGTGATTGGCGAGATAGCCGAGCAAACGAATTTGTTGGCCCTAAATGCGGCGATTGAAGCGGCTAGAGCCGGTGAGCAAGGTCGAGGGTTTGCCGTCGTTGCGGATGAAGTGCGTTCGTTAGCCAGTCGTACGCAAAATAGTACTCATGAAATTGGCGACATGCTCAAGCAGCTACAAAATGGTGTATCAAGAGCGGTCAGTACAATGTCGGTGAGCCAAAAACGAGGTGTCAAAACGGCGGAAGAATCTGCGCTCATTCAGCAATCTCTTTCTGGTGTTCATCATTCTATCGGAACAATTCGAGATATGGGTATTCAAACCGCGTCTGCCGCAGAAGAACAAAGCGCGGTTGCAGAAGACATCAACCAAAACTTAGTGGCTATTCAACAGATCGTGAACAACATTAATGAGACGTTGCAGCATGCCGAGTCAATCAGCACGCAGCTATCACAGTCTGGAACAGAAATTCACGGCTTGGTTGGCAACTTTAAACTCTGATGAACTGTTAAGTTGCATGGAAAACACTGATAGTACGAAGAAAGCGAAAGTCATACTCGACTTTCGCTTTTTGTTTTGTGGAATAGGGACACTTTCCATATAAAGAGACATCAGATGATACTGAAAGCTTTGCCAAATGAGTCCATGCCCAGAGAGAAGCTACTGCAACGAGGGCCGCAAGCTTTGACCGATGCTGAGCTACTGGCCATCTTCTTGCGCACAGGCACCCGCGGAATGAACGTGATTGAGCTTGCAGACTTCCTTATTCAAGACTTTGGTTCGCTCAGACAACTATTTTCAGCATCAGAGCAAGAGTTTTGTCATCACAAAGGATTGGGGCAAGCCAAGTATGTTCAGTTGCAAGCGGTACTAGAAATGACACAACGTTACTTGGCGGAGACGCTAAAGCGTGGTGATGCCTTAACCAGCCCCGACCAAACTAAGTTATATCTGTCTTCTATTTTAAGGGATCGGCAAAGAGAGGCTTTTTATATTCTTTTTCTCGATAACCAGCACCGAGTGATAAAAGATGAAATTTTATTTGAAGGAACGTTGGATGCAGCGTCGGTGTATCCGAGAGAAGTCGTCAAGCGTGCTCTGCATCATAACGCGGCGGCTTTGATTCTAGCGCACAATCATCCTTCAGGCGTCGCTGAGCCGAGCCAAGCTGACAGAAGGATTACAAGGCGTCTCACCGACGCATTAGCATTGGTGGATATTCGTATTTTGGACCATTTCGTCATCGGAGATGGGGAAAGTGTCTCTTTTGCTGAAAGAGGCTGGATATAACTGTGCGTTTTTTAGGTTGTTAGTTGCTAAAAATCTGCTATCATCCACGCCACTAAATTTTTAACTGAATTCAGCTTGGACTGCTAAAAAAATCTGCTGTCTAAAAAAAGATCACGAAAACCTGTAAAAAGGATCTGTTCGGGTCTTGAGCAATGCATATCAAGTTAGTATAATGCGCGACCTTTGATAGCCTTGTATGGATTTTCCATAGCGGTTCTTAACCTCTAACTTCTTTTCGAGAGATAGAGAGGTTCGGCCACCAAGGTTGATATCGAGCTGAAACGATTTTGGAGAAGACATTCATGTCACGAGTATGCCAAGTAACTGGTAAGCGTCCAGTAACGGGTAACAACCGTTCACACGCACGAAATGCTACTAAGCGTCGTTTTCTGCCGAACCTACAAACTCATCGTTTCTGGGTAGAGAGCGAAAAACGTTTTGTTAAACTACGTCTATCTGCTAAAGGTATGCGCATCATCGACAAGAAAGGTATTGATACTGTTCTTGCAGACATGCGTGCACGTGGCGAAAACGTTTAAGAGGAAATAAGCAATGGCAAAGAAAGGCGTTCGTGAGAAAATCCGTCTAGTATCTTCTGCAGGTACAGGCCACTTCTACACAACTGATAAGAACAAGCGTAACATGCCAGGCAAATTTGAGATCAAAAAGTTTGATCCAGTAGTTCGCCAGCACGTTATGTACAAAGAAGCAAAAATCAAATAATTGGTTTCAGTCTCTTTGATGAATTGAAAAACCCAACTTTCGAGTTGGGTTTTTTATTATTTGCTTTAGTTATAGGAGCCAAAAAAGGATGCATTTAGGGTTACAAGCCTTAAAGTTTGTTGCATTAATTATCTTAGCTGTGATGTTTAGTGCCGCGTTGGGTTATGAAATAAAAGCGGACTGTCTTATCTTAATGTCGATTACGCTCGCTTTTCTTAAAGCTCATCGTATTGGTCACTGGGTATATGCCCTGTTAGCTGTGATTGCGACTTTCTATATTCCTATTTCTTGGAATTATGGTCATCCTAATTTGACCATCATTTCTTCATTGATTGAGACCAACCCTTCAGAAGCGCTTGAGTTCTTTAATGATTTGGAGCTCAGAACGTTGGCAGTCGCGGCACTTTTCGCTGTAGTGTCCTTTTATCTGTTCAAATATGTGCCACAACTTAAAGGTCGTAAAGCATCAGTATTCTGTTTGATCTTGTTTTCGTTTTTACTCCTGGACAAACCTATTCGCACCATTAAAGATCGCAATGTTAATAGTGACTACATACATGCATTGCTCTCTTACATGCGTTATCCGCCGATTCGATTTATTTTTGATTGGTTTGATTCGTACAACATGTACTATCAGTACAACGCAGAGATCATGGCTCAGCGTAAAATCCCAGCCTCTTGGAAAATCACTAAAACACCAAGCGAGGCTAAGAACACCATTTTTGTGATTGGTGAAAGCGTACGAAAAGACTACATGAATGCGTATGGTCTGCCGATGGAAAATACGCCGTTTATGTCGACGGCCAAAGGGCAACTTTGGACAAACTTTTTGTCCCCAGGTCCGAACACGTTCACCTCGGTAATGCGCTACGTCACAATGAATGATGGTATTGATATTGAGCTGAATAACAACATCAACACCTTAGCGCAAATGGCTGGTGTGGAAACCTATTGGGTTTCTAACCAAGGTCGAATGGGAGAATTCGATACCGGAATCAGTTCAATTGCTAACTATGCTGAGCATGTTTCCTTTACACGCAGCGGTAGCTTTAGAGACTCGAACGTTTATGACAGCACACTGCTGCCAAGCATTCAAAAAGCGCTGTCGAGTGACGATAAATCAAAATTGATTGTGATCCACTTAATTGGCTCACACCCAGGTTTCTGTGATCGTGTGGAAGGTGATGTTGAGTTTAACTTCAATGGCAGCAAGATCTCTTGTTACATTGAGTCGATAAAGCAAACAGACACAATGCTAGAGAAAATTACCCAACTTGCAGGGAAGCAGTCGCTTCCATACAACTTGATTTATGTTTCCGATCACGGACTTGGGCATCGTAATAGTGGTGAAAACTTGCGTCATGATCCATCGGTAAAACAATCCTACGAAGTGCCTTTGTTTGTCATTGGTTCGGATTTCAATGAACGAAAAGTAGTTGATTATCCACGTAATGGCTTCACAATGATCAAAGCAATCTCTGAATTGATGGGTGTCTCTAGTCAGAGGTTGGATGCATTACCTTCTTTCTTCTCTTCACATGCGGATGTGCCGGAAGTGAATAATGGAGAAGGTAAATTGGTTCCGCTAAATACGTTAAAAGATGATCCGATTCAATCATAATTTAATGTAGATTTTCTAAATCAGCAGCAGCTTGGTTAAGCTGCTGCTGATTTAAGCGATGAGGTGAATTATGTCTAAAAAGGTGCACCGCCGCCGTTGGAACAATATTCTAATCTTAGGCATCATCGTGTTCATGGTGATCCTTAATGCGCCAACTTGGATCAAAAACTATCTTATCGATGAACAAGTGGATCCGTATCCAAACTTGTTACGCTCCGATCATAATGTCAGTGCCATTTACTATGCTGGTTGGGAATTAGACAAGCAAAATGGACAGTGGCAATCCAACATTAAAGCCAATATCCCCGTACAAGAAATAGTGACTCGCTGGCAATCACTTGAAGGCACAGAACTGAACTCTCAGCAGTATGAACAGTTAAAGCCTCGCCTTTCACCGCCGGAAAGCATCGAAGTCTGGTATCAAGGTTTGGAAGAGCCACAACGTATCACTTTTTACCGCCTTGACGATTTTTGGCTATTTAAAAATTGGCAAGACAAGTGGATCGCGATTTCTGTTGATGGTAACTACATCATGCCTAAGTAAAAGTTGCGTAATAACCTTTCGCTGAAACTGTGTTTGTCATACTGCTTTTCAATTATGCTAAGCGCTCACTAATGTTGTTTCTGACGCTGTTAAGGAGAGTCAAATGCCTGAATTACCAGAAGTTGAAGTAAGCAGAATGGGGATCAGCCCTCATATGATTGGGCAGACGATCAAGGCATTTGTTTTTCGTACTCCGAAGCTACGTTGGGATATTCCTCAAGAGCTTAAGCTTTTGGAAGGGCAGGTTATTCGTAATATTCGTCGTCGTGCCAAGTACTTATTGATTGATACTGACCAAGGTACAGCGATTGTTCACCTTGGCATGTCTGGATCATTGCGTGTACTCGACGCTGACTTCCCTGCGGCAAAGCACGATCATGTTGACCTTAAACTCACCAATGGCAAAGTGTTACGCTACAACGACCCGCGTCGTTTTGGTGCTTGGCTTTGGAGCGCTCCTAATGAGTCTCACACCGTGTTAGATCATATGGGACCTGAGCCTTTAACCGAGGAGTTCAACGCTGTATATATGGCAGACAAAGCCAAAGGTAAGCGTGTTGCGGTTAAACAGTTCATTATGGACAATAAAGTGGTGGTTGGCGTTGGGAATATCTACGCCAATGAGTCTTTGTTCAAAACCCGCATTCACCCAACTCGCCCAGCAGGAAAACTAACTAAGAAAGAGTGGCGATTACTGGTGGAGAACATCAAAGCCACGTTAGAAATCGCGATTCAGCAAGGTGGGACTACGCTGAAAGACTTTGCGCAAGCCGATGGAAAGCCGGGTTACTTTGCACAAGAGTTATTGGTTTACGGAAAAGCCGGAGAGCCATGCCCAGAGTGCGGTGAACGACTTCAAGAGCTAAAGATTGGCCAACGTAATACCTTCTTTTGTGGTGAGTGTCAGAAGTAAGTCGAGCTATTATCGAGCTTAAGTTGTTGTAATCTTGCGCTCGAGCCTCAATAATTCAATCAGTTTCGAATAACTTAGTAAATTATATGAAAGTCATTTATCCGGGCACTTTTGATCCAGTGACTAATGGTCACCTCAATCTAATAGAGCGTACTCACGAAATGTTTGATGAGGTAGTAATTGGCGTAGCCGCAAGCCCATCGAAGAACACCATGTTTTCATTGGAAGAGCGCGTTGCGCTGATGCAGGACGTTGTAGCGCATTTACCTGGTGTGACGGTAAAGGGGTTCTCCGGGTTATTAGTGGATTTCGCGAGAAATGAGAAAGCTAAGGTTCTTATTCGTGGTTTACGAACAACGGTAGACTTTGAATACGAGTTTGGACTAACCAACATGTACCGAAAGCTATTACCAGGTATCGAAAGTGTATTTTTGACTCCTGAAGAAGAGTTTGCATTTCTATCGTCGACTATCGTGAGAGAAGTAGCGATTCATGGCGGAAGTATCGATCAGTTCGTTCCCAAGCCAGTAGCCATCGCGATTGGGGAAAAACTGAATGAAAGACAGTAAGTTCCCTTATTATTTCTCAAACGCTCTCTCGATACTTATCCCTCGTTTTGTATATCGAGCACAAGCAAAGCGTTTACTTTCGAATTTAACTGAAGCCGAGAAGCAACGCTGCCTTGAGCGGGTGAACTATTACAACAAGTGTGAAACGCCGTTTTCAGTCGATAGCCGAGAACAAAGTTACGGTACTGTCGATACATTCAAAAAAACGAAAGGTTGGACGTATTTTTTCGATCTTCGCCAAGTTGTACGCTATTTCCCTTCCAGTTTTGCGTTTAACTACATCAACGGCGATGTTACACACATCCCCAATGTACCGAGCTTTATAAAAAGCCGCCCTATTTTTGGTAACAACCAAAATTCAGTGGTGTTGAAACTTAATCAAGTTCGTCATTTTAAATTTATTGATGATCCTGTTCGCTATCAAGATAAAAAGGACATGGTAGCGTGGCGCGGCGTGGGTTTTCAGCCGCATCGTAAAAAGGTGATTCATGCGTTTTATAACCATCCGCTATGCAATATTGGCCAGACCCGCCCGGTAGAAGGGAAACCATGGGAAAAGGGCTTTATGAGTATTGAAGAGCAACTGCAGTATAAGTTTTTGCTCTGTATAGAAGGCAATGATGTAGCCACCAACCTTAAGTGGGCTATGTCGTCTAACTCCTTGGTTATTATGTCAAAGCCAAAATATGAGACTTGGTTTATGGAAGGTAAGTTAAAGGCAGGCGTCCACTATGTTGAAGTGAAGGATGACTATTCGGATTTGCCCGAAAAGATGGATTATTACCTAGCGAATGAGCAAGAAGCATTAGCGATCATTGAAAATGCGCACCAGTGGGTTGAGCAGTTCAAAGATAAACGTAAAGAGCGTTTGATCTCATTGATGGTTGCCGATAAGTACTTCGCTTTATCTCAGCAACAATAAAAAAGGGGCGAAACGCCCCTTTTTATAATCTTAAGCTTCTAGAAATTGATCAACACCATTCTCACAGCGTTTAAGCTTGTTTTTAATGGTGTTTTCTAAAATCTCGTCATTTTTTCCGAGTGACGCGCGAGAGTTTTCTACGTGGTACAAGTGGTAGCCTACACCTGCAAATTTTAGGTAAAGACGTGACTTACCCGCATTCAACATGCGATGAACAAACTCGCTGTCTTCGCGTCCCCATCCAACAAAATCTTGGTTGAAGCCATTCACCTCGATGACATCTTGTCGCCAAAATGCCATGTTGCAACCGCGAGTGGCTTTATCGTTATTCCGCTCGTAAGAGAACCATTTCGATAGCAAGGCGTTGGTGATGCAGTTTTTACGATTGCGAATGCCTTTGCTGAAAATGGAAGGCACTAAGCCGTTTTCCATGATGGCCTTGCTGCAGTTTTCATCCGTTAACACACGTCCACCCTGCACAAACCAATTTGGCTTTGCGACTTGCTTATGTGATTCAATAAACGTTTGAGACAACACCATGTCGCCATCAATCATGATGAGGTAGTCACCTGATGCTTTTGCGATCGCACGGTTGCGGCTCATTGAAAGTTGAAAGCCATTATCTTCGTGCCAGCTATGAATAAGTGGTACTGGAAAGCCGTCACGCAGTTGGTCGATCATTGCTTTGGTATCGTCTCGAGAACCGTCATCTGCAACAATGACTTCGTCAGGCAAAACGGTTTGACGTTTCACGCTTTCTAACACCGCTTTTAATGCTTCTTTCCAGTTGTAAGTGGTGATAATTAAAGTCGTTTTCATGATTTTCTTGCCTGTTCACGTAAGTAGAGATCGATATATTTTACAAAAGTAGAGTGCATGCTTAGCCAAGCTAGAATGAAGCCATGTTTGCCATCAAGGAAGCCTCGTTTGAGAACATACATCTTCAAAAAGCTAGCAAGAGCGTGAACGATAGCGGTCGTTAAACCCGCTTTCTTTTTACCTTCACGTTCATCCGTCCAGGCCTTGAGGTAGCCAGTGGTTTTATTGATGTAATGATGAAGGTGCTCGTAAGTGTAGTGATGCAGTCGACCATCCAGTTTTTCAGTTTGATAGTTTTTCTCATCAACTTTTTCATGAACGAGCGAATCATTATATTGTGTATATTCGGTGCGATATAAGCGCACAATCCAGTCTGGAGACCAACCAGAATGGTAGATGAACTTACCAAACGCTGAGCTTAGTCGATTAAGTTTGTATAAAACGTTCGGCTTATTGGCTGATACCGCGTGTAAGATACTTTCTTTTAGCTCTGGAGTGACTTGTTCGTCCGCATCAAGCCACAAAACGTAGTCTGCCGTAACGTATTGCTGCGCCAGTTGGCGCTGTTTACCGAATCCTGGCCAATCTAGGTTGGTGTAAAACTTATCTGTGTATTGTCGGGCGATTTCTTCAGTGCGATCAGTGCTGCCCGAGTCTAGAAGGACAATCTCATCGACCCAATCTTTTACTGTGTCTAGACAAGCTTGTAAGTGCTTCTCTTCATTTTTTACAATTAAGGCAACGGCTAAGGTTGGTTTGGACAAGGTCATTTCCTTCTTAACAAATCAAGACAGTAAGTTTACTGGTATTGAGGATACAAATCTTCTAAGACTTGATCGAACATGCTCATTACTTGAGTGTTAGTAATGCGGTTCATTGCCGTTTCATCTTTAGCGCGAGTTCGCCAGCTTAACTCGTTACTGTTTTTACCTGTTTCCGCAAAGATCGTTTCTTCATACACCGAGACAACGTATTTTAGATAACGGTAAGGTCCCACTCGCAGCGGATTATGGTGTGCATAGAGCCCGATGATTGGCGTTTTCATTGCATTCGCCATGTGTGCTGGTCCGGTATCGGGGGCGATGACCATTTCAACCTTATCTATTAACGCAAGCATTTGCAGAATTGAACTTTGTCCCACTAAATTTAGGCACGGTTCTTCCAAGCGAGATTGAATGGCCTCTGCCAGATCCAATTCTACCTGAGCAGGGCTGCCTGCCAGAATCACGTTCCAGCCTTTTGCTCTGGCGTGATGAATCACATCCACATAACCTTCCGCGTTCCAGTTTTTATAAGCTTTGCTCGCACCAGGCACAATCAGCAGGTTAGGTTTACTACGAGAAATATGAGACTCTGCCCAAGCTTGGTCGTGGTCTGAATAAGAAAGTACCCAGTCTAGTTTAGCCTTTGGTATCCCAATTTGATGGGCAAAGGCCATTAAGCCATCTGCAACATGCAGAGATTGTGGGGAAGGCACTTTGACATTGGTAAATAGCGTTTGAAAGTCCTGGCTTCTATCAGAAGAGAAACCAAGTTTGTATTTTGCTTTAATACCTAACGTTGCGACACTAGCTCGAATCGCGTACTGCATATGCAATAGCGCATCAAACTCTCTGCCTTTCAGCTGTCGCCAAAGCGACTTGTAGCCATCAAGTCCCGCTTTTTTATCAAAAACAATCACTTCTACACCATCGATGGCGGCTAATAACTGGGCTTCAAGTTTACCCGTTATCCAAGTAATCTGGGTCGAAGGCCAGTGTTTCTGAATAGCTTGAACGGTGGCGATAGTGTTGCAAACGTCTCCAATAGCGGACAAACGCAAGACGCATAGTGACGATGGGGCAGAAGTGAACATAATTATTGTCTGATTCGATGAATAGAGGCAGGTAAATTATGCAGACATCCCCAATAAATGTAAAATACACGGCTCGAATATAGCTAAGTACTGATAAGTGTTCTGCAATGTCAAAGACAACACCACATCAATCGCAAGAATCTGGTAAGCCGGGTAATACCGGACTAAAGCGCATCGTTAAAGCGACGGGTTATTCGATCCAAGGATTAAAAGCGGCTTTTAAGCATGAAGCTGCCATTCGACAAGAGTTGGCTTTGTTGAGTATCGCCGTGATTTTGGCTTGGCTAATGGATGTCGGCATAGTTGAGCGTATCTTAATGATCGGAGTCGTGGTATTAGTCTTGATTGTAGAGCTTGTAAACTCAGCGATTGAGGCGGTAGTGGATCGTATCGGTATTGAACGGCATGAACTCAGTGGTCGAGCTAAAGATATAGGCTCTGCTGCCGTTATGGTTGCTTTGGCGTTTGCTGCATTTACTTGGTTGTATATATTAGCCAGCCGGTATTTAGGCTAGAGGGTGAGCGTATGACTCAACAGTATAAAAACAACAACCAAGTGATCTGGTTTGATGACGAGGTCATTACAGACCCTAGCCAACCGATATTTGATGCGGAATACTGGCAGTCCTCCGACAAGGTGGTTGGCAGTGCGACGGGGCGAGGTACGACATGGTTTATCCAACTAGAGAACATGCAAGCGGCACTACGTCATTACCGTCGTGGCGGTTTGTTTGGGAAGTTAGTTAACGATTATTATTGGTTCTCTGGCTGGGATAATACCCGTTGTGCGCAAGAGTTTCAGCTTTTGTTGGCGCTAATTGAGGCTGGGGTGCACGTTCCTTGTCCTATTGCAGCAAGAGCCGTAAAGTCAGGACTCTTCTATCAAGCTGATTTATTAAGTGAGCGAATCCCAAACGCCAGAGATCTGGTTAGTATCTTGCAAGAACAGTCTTTATCGGTAGAAATGTATCAGAAAATAGGGCAAGAAATTGCCAAGATGCATCAGGTTGGCGTTAACCATACCGATTTGAATATCCACAATATCTTGATCGACGACAAAGATAAGGTATGGATTATCGATTTTGATAAGTGCCGTTTTGAGCGAAGCTCTGAGTGGCAAAGTGCCAATTTATCGCGACTGAAGCGTTCATTTTTGAAGGAGTTAGATAAACGCCGGATAAAGTGGCAAGAAATTAACTTTGAAGCCTTACGAGATGGTTATAACCAAAACACTACGCAATAATTTGAAGTGTCCACCTAACGCTACCAACAAATCTTTGATTGTGTGGTTAACTTGTTATAGTCAGTGTAAACTCCCGATTTCAGATAATAAGTGCGACATTCATGGAAAGGTGTAGAAGAGGAAGCCAACTGCTGAAAGTGGTACGCTCTTCTCGCCAAAGAAACAAGCAGTACTACCATGAATTATCAGC
>NZ_JAMZAS010000008.1:0-182009 GCF_024181935.1 Vibrio sp. Y51_MX_L26 | reverse complement strand
GTAATCGCAGACCGGATATGGAAAGGACCAGAACGAAAAAAGGCTTACGGATTTCTCCATAAGCCTTAAGGAATAATGGTGGCCCCTATGTGACTTGAACACATGACCAATCGATTATGAGTCGACTGCTCTAACCACTGAGCTAAGGGGCCTTAATAGGACAACGATTATAGGGGAAGCGTTGCAAGGTGTCTAGATACCAACTAGGGCAATTGCGCTTAGTTTTTATCCACTTAGCACAGTAGATAATAAAAAAGGTGACCTAAAGTCACCTTTTTTGATTTCTAAAAGCTTGTATGCGCTGCGATTATTCGTCTAGGAAGCTGCGCAGAGTCTCTGAGCGGCTTGGGTGACGAAGTTTACGTAGTGCTTTTGCTTCGATCTGACGGATACGCTCACGAGTAACGTCGAACTGCTTACCAACTTCTTCTAGAGTATGGTCAGTGTTCATGTCAATACCAAAGCGCATACGAAGTACTTTCGCTTCACGTGGCGTTAGACCTGCAAGCACGTCTTTTGTTGCCACTTTAAGGCTAGTTGCTGTTGCAGAATCTAGCGGAAGTTCTAGCGTTGTATCTTCGATAAAATCACCTAGATGCGAATCTTCGTCGTCACCGATTGGTGTCTCCATTGAGATAGGCTCTTTAGCGATTTTCAGAACTTTGCGAATCTTGTCTTCTGGCATCTGCATGCGCTCAGCCAGTTCTTCCGGTAGTGGCTCACGACCCATCTCTTGCAACATTTGACGAGAGATACGGTTTAGCTTGTTGATCGTTTCGATCATGTGTACCGGGATACGAATCGTACGTGCTTGGTCCGCGATTGAACGAGTGATTGCCTGACGGATCCACCACGTTGCGTAAGTCGAGAACTTGTAACCACGACGGTATTCGAACTTATCTACCGCTTTCATCAGACCGATGTTACCTTCCTGGATAAGATCCAAGAACTGTAGGCCACGGTTGGTGTATTTTTTCGCGATAGAAATTACAAGACGCAAGTTCGCTTCAACCATCTCTTTTTTCGCACGGCGAGCTTTTGCTTCACCGATAGACATACGACGGCTGATGTCTTTAATGTTCTGTACGTTTAGAGAAGTCTCTTCTTCAATCATTTTTAGCTTAGCGATTGAACGACGGATTTCTTCTTCGTTACGTTTGATCTTTTCAGCGTATGGCTTGTCTGAAGCAAGAACTTCATCCAACCAAGCTTCACTTGATTCATTACCAGTGAACAGCGCGATGAATGATTTCTTCGGCATTTTGCCGTATTCAACCACAGACTTCATGATCAGGCGTTCTTGAGTACGAACGCGATCCATAGCAGTACGCAGTTCATTCACTAGGTGATCAAACTGTTTAGGCGTTAGACGAAACTCGCGGAATACGTCTAGCATCATTTCATTAGCAACGGTTGCTTTCGGGCTGTTATAGCCGTACTCGTTGATTGCTAATTGAAGATTTTGATAGGTGCTGCGTAGTTGGTTGAATTTCTCTAGCGCTAATTCTGGATCGATACCTACATCTTCTTCAGAATCATCTGAATCGTCATCGCTATCTTCGTCGTCATCAACGTCTTCATCGTCTTCTTCTTCTAACTGAGATTCAGTCAGTTCAGAACCGATGTGTGTTGCTGTTGGGGCAGCGGTGTCGTCAGCATCTGGGTCTACAAAACCTGAAATAAGGTCAGTAAGACGTAGTTCTTCAGCTTGAACTTTGTCAAATTGCTCAAGAATGTACGGAATCGTACCTGGGTATTCAGCAACAGACGATTGAACTTGGTTAATACCTTCTTCAATACGTTTTGCGATGTCGATTTCGCCTTCGCGAGTTAGAAGTTCGACAGTACCCATCTCACGCATGTACATACGTACTGGGTCTGTTGTACGACCAATCTCACTCTCTACGCTAGACAGTGCAGCGGCTGCAGCTTCGGCTGCATCTTCATCGGTAATATTTGTGTCATCGTTCAGTGCTAAATCATCAGCATCAGGAGCAGTTTCTACTACCTTAATGCCCATGTCGTTGATCATCTGAATGATGTCTTCTACCTGTTCTGAATCTACGATTTCAGCAGGTAGGTGGTCATTTACTTCGGCGTAGGTCAGATAGCCTTGTTCCTTGCCTTTAATAACAAGTGACTTTAGCTGTGACTGCGGATTGTGATCCATAGACGGTATCCAACTTCGTAATCTGGTGAAGGAATCAGTATGCGAAATGCAAACCACTTACTATAACAAATTAAATCGTTGCTGACTAATTAAACAGGGTTACGCTTTTAAATCTAGCATAAGTGCTAGCAGCTCCCTTTTCTCTTCGGCTGATAAACCGACACTTCTTGCTTTGGCCTGCAGGTTTTCAATTTGTTTTTCTACGCACTGGGCAATAATTTTGTCCAGTGAGTCTAAAAATATTTCTTCTTGGTTGTCCTCATCGAGTGGAATGTCCCAACTCGCGAGACGAGACAGAAGGGTCTCATTTTGGCTGTTTCGCCAATGCTCTAATAATTGGCCTGTGTTGATATGGGGATGCGCTTGGCATTTATCAAGTACATCAACAAATAAACTTAGACCAGGAATGGGTAAATCTCTAACGCTAGTTAGATCTGGCACCATACTTACGTATTGTGGGTTTTGAATCAGTAACGCGATCACTTCTCGCATCGGCGTTCGCTTGATTTCTTTATGAGGTTGAGGCCTTTTATCCTCTTTACCTTGTTTTGAAATTAGCTGCTGTAGTTGGCGTTCATCAACCAAACCCAAACGGCGGCCAAGCAGTTCTCTCAAGTATAGTCTTAAAGTGCCGCCAGGGACTTTGTCGATGAGAGGAACAGCAAGGGTACTCAGTTTTGCCATGCCTTCTTTCGTGCTCATATCGACTTGCTGAGTCAATGAGCTGAACATGAATTCAGACAAGGGCATCGCATTAGACACTTGTTGTTCAAATGCTTGTTTTCCGTTTTGTCGGATATAAGAGTCGGGATCTTCTCCATCCGGCAAAAACATGAATTTTAACTGGCGACCATCAGTTAGGTAAGGCAATGCATTTTCCATGGCACGCCACGCGGCTTCACGACCTGCGCGGTCACCGTCGTAACAACATACGACAGTGCTTGTTTGCCTGAATAATACTTGCAAGTGATCGCCCGTTGTAGAGGTACCCAATGAGGCAACGGAATAATCTACGCCATATTGAGCAAGCGCGACAACATCCATATAGCCTTCAACCACTAAAATTTGTGGTGGCTCACGGTACGCTTGTAGTACTTCATAAAGGCCATACAATTCTTTACCTTTATGAAATATCGGGGTTTCGGGTGAGTTGAGATATTTCGGTGTCCCATCACCTAATACTCGACCACCAAAGCCTATTACTCGGCCGCGTCTGTCTCGAATAGGAAACATCACTCGACCACGGAATCGGTCGTAGCGGTTGCCTTTATCGTTTTCAATCAACATGCCGCCTGTGACGAGCATGTCTTGGTTTTCTTTATTCTGGCCAAAGTTCTTACGAACTAAATCCCATTCATCAGCCACATAGCCGATGCCAAACTTCTGGACGATTTCACCAGACAGGCCGCGATCTTTTAGATACTCAATCGCCACTTTACTTGCTGGCTGCTTGAGTTGGTTACGATAAAATTGAGCAATGCTGCCCATTAAGTCGTATAGATTACGTTTTTCACTGCTGCTTGCTTGTGGGCCTGACTGGAACGAACCATTACCGCCGCTACGTTGTTCGCGAGGAACATCTAAGCCCAAGTATGAAGCGAGTTCTTCAATGGCTTCGACGAATTCTAGCCGGTCGAATTCCATCAAAAAGTCGATGGCATTTCCGTGCGCACCACAACCAAAACAATGGTAGAACTGCTTTTCTTGACTGACGCTGAATGACGGCGTCTTTTCGTTGTGGAACGGGCAGCATGCGCCGTAGTTTTTGCCTTTTTTCTTAAGTTTCACACGTGCGTCGATGATATCGACAATATCAAGTCGAGCTAGAAGGTCATCGATAAAACTGCGAGGGATGTGTCCAGCCATAAAACCTAACAAAAAAAGAAGATGATGAGTGGAGTGAATGCTTTAAAAGAATAAGCGTGTTGCTCACTTATTTCATTCCATTCATCCAGATACAAACAAGCCGTGCGTTCCAAAGGATAGCACGGCTTGCTGCAATTGGGTGGGGTATCTTAAGCCAGTTTAGCGCGAACTAAACCGCTTACTTTACCCATATCTGCGCGCCCTTGAATTTGCGGTTTCAGAACGCCCATTACTTTGCCCATGTCTTGCATGCCAGCTGCGCCAGATTCAGCAATCGCGTTCTCGATAAGAGCCGCTACTTCTTCGTCTGTCAGTGGTTGAGGCATAAAGTCCTCAAGAACGGTAATTTCTGCTTGTTCCGCATCAGCAAGATCTTGACGACCCGCTGCTTCATACTGCGCTACAGAGTCGCGACGTTGTTTAACCATTTTGGTCAATACTGCAAGAATGTCGTCATCGTTCAGAGTAATCTGCTCGTCAACTTCACGTTGCTTGATTGCTGATAGGGCTAAACGAATAGTACCAAGGCGCAATTTGTCCTTGGCTTTCATCGCTAATTTTTGCTCTTCTTTGAGTTGATCAATCAGAGCCATAACTAAATTCCTTTTGGAGCTCAGTTATTAGTACAGGCGAACGCGACGAGCGTTTTCGCGAGCTAGCTTCTTAGCGTGACGCTTTTGAGCTGCTGCTTTAGCGCGTTTGCGAACTGTAGTTGGTTTTTCGTAGTGCTCACGACGACGCACTTCAGAAAGGATACCTGCTTTTTCGCAAGAGCGCTTGAAACGACGTAGAGCAACGTCGAACGGTTCGTTTTCACGTACTTTAACTACTGGCATATGCCTTTCACCTCAGGGGTTATTCGTTAACGCTGGCATTCAACAGACCAAATCACAATTGTTTGGTCTCTTACCAGCTTGATCAAAAATGGTGCGGAATTTTAATCCGATCACAACTACTTTGTAAAGCCTTTTGTCGATTATTGTCTGTACAAAATTTGTTTGCAGCACCAAGGCGAGGTAATATGACGCCCAAATTTCCTCTATACAGAAAGCATACTGAGAAAACCATGCGCATTATCGGTATTGAAACCTCTTGTGACGAGACTGGCATCGCGATTTATGACGATGAAAAAGGTCTGTTGTCACACAAGCTTTACAGCCAAGTAAAACTGCACGCAGATTACGGTGGTGTGGTGCCTGAGTTGGCTTCACGTGACCATGTAAAGAAAACCATTCCTCTTATTAAAGAGGCACTAAAAGAAGCGAACTTAACTTCGAAAGACATTGATGGTGTCGCGTACACCGCGGGGCCGGGTCTCGTTGGTGCACTATTAGTGGGCGCTACTATTGGTCGCAGTATTGCTTATGCTTGGGGAGTGCCAGCGGTACCTGTTCATCATATGGAAGGTCACCTGTTGGCTCCAATGCTGGAAGATAACCCACCACCGTTCCCGTTTGTAGCGGTATTAGTATCTGGTGGTCACTCGATGATGGTCGAAGTGAGAGGCATCGGTGAGTACAAAATTCTGGGTGAGTCGATTGATGATGCGGCGGGCGAAGCGTTTGATAAAACAGCGAAGCTAATGGGTTTGGATTACCCAGGCGGCCCACTATTATCTAAACTGGCAGAAAAAGGCACGCCGGGTCGCTTTAAGTTCCCGCGCCCAATGACTGATCGCCCTGGCTTGGATATGAGTTTCTCTGGCCTGAAAACCTTTACAGCAAATACGATTGCTGCGAATGGCGATGACGAGCAAACTCGCGCAGACATCGCACTGGCATTTGAAGAAGCCGTGTGTGCAACATTGGCGATTAAATGTAAACGCGCGCTTGAGCAAACAGGCATGAAGCGTATTGTTATTGCTGGTGGTGTGAGTGCTAACCGTCGTTTACGTGCAGAGTTAGAGAAGCTAGCGAAGAAAGTTGGCGGCGAGGTTTACTACCCACGAACTGAGTTCTGTACGGATAATGGTGCGATGATCGCTTACGCTGGTATGCAGCGTTTGAAGAATGGCGAAGTGGCAGATATGTCGGTAGAGGCTCGCCCACGTTGGCCGATTGACCAACTGACGCCAGTCGCTTAATCAAACTTATGCGGTAGGTTTGAAATAGATTCACTACGATAAAGGTCTCTGCTCATCAGAGGCCTTTATTTTTAGCTATTCAATGAAAAGCTTCGTTTACACTCTGACTGATGCGAGCAGTTCGGTATCGTTTCAGTGATAGGATGGTGCGGAAGAATAAGAAATGGATATAACAATGAATAAGTTTGAAATTGAAGGTCAGCAACTTGCTTACCTTGATAAAGGTGATGGTCCAGTATTACTGTTTGGTCACAGTTATTTGTGGGATAGCCAAATGTGGGCGCCACAAATTGAAGTTTTAAGCCAGTCATATCGTTGTATTGTGCCAGATTTGTGGGCACATGGTGAGTCAGAAGCGGCCCCTACATCGACAGAGTCATTAGTTGATTATGCACAACATATGTTGGCGTTGATGGATCATTTGGACATTGAAGAGTTTTCGGTGGTGGGCTTATCTGTTGGCGGCATGTGGGGAGCGGAGCTAACGGCTCAAGCACCGCAACGTGTGAAATCACTGGTATTGATGGATACCTTCATTGGCTGGGAGCCAGAAGTTACGTATAAAAAGTACTTTGCAATGCTTGATACTATCAGCCAAGTCCAAGCGGTGCCTGCGCCAATTATTGAAGCCGTTGTGCCGCTGTTCTTTGCCAACAACGTCGATCAGGATAACCCTGAGTTGGTCGCTTCATTCAAACGCAGTTTAGAAAGCCTGAGTGGTGAGCGTGCAGTGGAAGTAGCTCGCATAGGGCGCATGGTGTTTGGTCGCCGTGATGTGATTGAAGATTCGGAAAAATTCGCTCTGCCGACGTTAATTGCGGTGGGCTGTGAAGATAAGCCTCGCCCGGTTTTCGAATCGTATTTAATGAAAGACTGTATCACGGGCAGTGAGTTGGTAGAAATTCCGCAAGCGGGACACATCAGTTGTTTAGAACAGCCGGAATTCGTCAACCAAATGCTGTTGAACTTCCTGAATCGAGTTTATGCATAACCAATGCATCCCTCTTTAAACGAAAAACTCGGCATTAAGCCGAGTTTTTTTGTGTCAGTTTCTTCTCGCCGATTTTTGGCTCGTCGCCAGACAAAAGCCGCCGAATATTTTGATGATGCTTAAATACGATTAAGCAACACAGCATAGCAACAGGTAACGTGTATTGCGGTTTAAACATCCAAGTATAAAACGGAGTGACCAAAACCGTGACGAGAGCCGCTAAGGATGAATAGCGGAATAGCGCGGCTACTGACAGCCAAGTTAACATCACTAATCCTGTTAAGTCCAAACCAATCGGAGCGATAGCGCCAAGTGCGGTTGCGACACCTTTTCCGCCTTTAAAGTGGAAAAAGATGGGGTACATGTGCCCAAGACAGGCAGCAATGGCGATGACGCCAAGAATGATAGGGTCGATACCAAGAAAGTATCCGCCCCACACGGGGATGGTGCCTTTGAGCATATCGCACAACAAGACTGAAACAGCGGCTCCTCGTCCGCCAATACGCAATACGTTCGTTGCTCCAGGGTTGTTGGAGCCTACACTGCGTGGGTCTGGCAGTTTTAAGAGTCGACAGATCAAAACCGCACTGGAAACCGAACCCAGTAAATAGGCGGCCATTGTCATTATCAGTGCCAGTGCGTCCATAGAAGTCCTTGATGGATTGGAATTTAATGCTCGGTTCCCGCGTAGTTGCTATCATACCTCGAATTCACATAATGCAGAAATCCTCACTGTGATAGAGCTTGCATTATGTGATTTCTTGTATATAAAGATGCTTTCGCAGTTTATACCTAAGTAACATTGTGATGACCCAAGGAAATGTTACTTAGGTATAGAATACTACGATCAAATTACCCCTCACGGGTATCCGACCTCTGTAATAGAAGGACATAAGATGGCTCTGGATAAAGTTTTTATTGAACAATTAGAAGTAATCACCACGATTGGCGTGTACGACTGGGAACAACAAATTAAACAAAAGTTGGTTCTGGATATCGAAATGGCGCACGACAATAAGCCTGCGGGTAAAAGTGATGATGTGCAAGATGCGTTGGATTACTCGCAAGTGAGTGAGGCGGTACTGAGCCATATTGAAAATGGTCGTTTTCTGTTGGTTGAGCGCGTAGCCGAAGAAGTGGCAGAGCTTATCATGCAGCGTTTCTCTGTGCCTTGGGTGAAAATCCGTTTAGCAAAACCTGGTGCAGTGCCACAAGCACGCGCTGTTGGTGTCGTGATTGAGCGAGGTCAAGCATGATCACCACCTATATCGGTGTTGGTACGAATGTAGAAAGAGAACAACATGCGCTCGCTGCGTATCAGGAGCTGCTACAGCTTGGAGAAAGTCTCCTCGTATCGCCGGTATATGAATGTGAACCTATTGGCTTTAGCAGCCAGAACTTCTACAACTTTGTCGTTGCAATGCGTACCGAGTTGTCATTAGAAGAGTTGAGTCATCAGCTACGTGAGATTGAATTTAAGTGGGGACGCGAAGAAAATGCGCAAAAGTATCAGGATCGAACACTGGATCTCGATATAGTGTTGTTCGGTGAATGTGTCTCCAAGAAAAAACCTGAGCTACCTCGCAGTGATATCTACAAATATCCTTTTGTCACAAAGCCTCTGTATGATCTCGAACCTCAATTAGTGATCCCAGGCGATGGACGCACAGTCGCAGATATTTGGCATGCAATGCAGCCAGTCGATTCACTCAAACCTGTTTCTTTTTCATTTTTAATTTGAGTTGTTTACATGAGTTATTTTGAAGCCTTTATTCTGGCTCTGATTCAGGGTCTGACAGAGTTTTTGCCTATTTCGAGCTCTGCCCATTTGATCCTGCCCTCCGCCATTTTGGGATGGGAAGACCAAGGTCTAGCCTTTGATGTTGCTGTTCACGTCGGTACATTAATGGCGGTAGTGATCTATTTTCGCCATGAAGTGATCACTCTGTTCCAGGCATTATTTGCTTCGATCTTTAAAGGAGATCGGAGTAAAGAAGCAAAACTTGCTTGGATGATCGTGATCGCCACGATTCCAGCTTGTGTGTTTGGCTTGTTGATGAAAGACATCATTGAAGTGTATCTACGTAGCGCTTATGTCATCGCGACCACAACGATCGTATTTGGTTTGTTGCTTTGGTGGGTAGACAAAAACGCTAAGTTGGTTGCGGATGAATACCAAACGGGTTGGAAGAAAGCCGTGTTTATCGGTATTGCCCAAGCCTTAGCGATGATTCCTGGAACGTCGCGTTCAGGGGCGACCATTACGGCTGCACTTTACCTTGGCTTTACTCGAGAAGCGGCTGCGCGCTTTTCATTTTTAATGTCGATCCCGATCATTACATTAGCAGGTAGCTACTTAGGCATGAAGCTAGTGACCAGTGGTGAACCTGTCCATATTGGTTTCTTGCTGACTGGTATCATCACATCGTTTATCAGTGCGTACATCTGTATCCACTTCTTCTTAAAGATGATTTCACGCATGGGCATGACACCGTTTGTGATTTACCGTCTGATTCTAGGTTTCGGTTTGTTTGCGTTCTTGCTTAGCGCCTGATAACGCGACGGATTGGCAGCTTGCTTAACCGCAAGCTGCATACCTAAACCACAACGTCATTCTGAACAGCGACGAAGGAGCGAGGTTCAGAACCTTCTCTCCGAGTTTCTTGTAGCGTTGGCCATTTCTAAAACTTCCCTGCGTGCTGATATTAGATTCCTAGTCTCGCTGGAATGACCTGGCATGAATACAATTCGGTTAATTAATCTGAGCTCAGATCACTTATTTCAAAGCGACTCTTACCGCTTCAATCCGTCTCTTTTCTTGTTCATCACGTATTGCCGGGCCTTTAAATCCATCCTTAATGATGCTCTGAACATCTACGGCGGCTGCGGCTTGATAAGCGTGGGTAAAAATCTCAGCTTGAGGATAAGGCTTCTCTTCTAACCCTTTTCGACCTGCATGGTCAGCCTGACAACATATTAAAATATCTTCTAAGCGCTCAGCTTTGCGCCACACATCGAATTTGTTGAGTATTTTTATGATGGTTTGCGGCTTTAACTCGGCCGCACGATGGATATTGGAGTGCTGTTCGCACACCATCAAGGCTAAATCACGAAACTCATTCGGTACACGGACACGCTCGCACAGCTTTTTGATCAGTTTTAATCCTGTATGACAATGCATTTTGTGGCTTGGCCATTCGCTCTCTGGCGTCACCCCTTTGCCCAAGTCATGCACTTGAGCGGCAAATCTGACGGGGAGTGAGTCACTCAATCTTGCGGCTTGCTCTGCCACCATCAAAGTATGGATGCCTGTATCGATTTCTGGATGCCATTTTGCTGGTTGAGGCACGCCAAATAGTGCATCAATTTCAGGTAAAACAACGGCCAATGCACCACAATCTCTTAGAACCGATAAGAAGATATCAGGGCGAGGGGTGGAGAGGGACTTATGCCATTCTTGCCAAACACGCTCGGGAGTCAGTGTGCTCAGCTCCCCAGATTCTGCCATGTGGCGCATTAACTGCATGGTTTCGTCGGCAACCGTAAAGTCTAGATCAGCCAGCTTGGCAGCAAAGCGAGCGACACGTAAAACGCGTAGAGGATCTTCGACAAAGGCGTCTGAGACATGGCGTAGGAGTTTATTATTGAGATCTTTCTGGCCGCCGTAAGGATCATGGAGCTTACCTGCATCATCCATTGCCATTGCATTAATGGTTAAATCACGACGAATTAAATCTTCTTCTAAGGTGACACTTTGATCAAAGAAACACTCAAAGCCAGTGTAACCAGAGCCTGATTTTCTTTCTGTTCGCGCAAGTGCATGTTCTTCTTTACTTTTTGGGTGCAAAAATACAGGAAAGTCTTTACCAACGGCGGTGTACCCTTGGGACAGCATCATCTCGGGAGTCGCACCTACGACCACCCAGTCGTTGTCATAACTATCAATTCCGAGCAATTTATCTCGAACTGCGCCACCTACTAAATAAACTTGCACGAATTACCTCTTAATTTATTGATATGCCGTTGGACATTGTAGCAAGCAATGGTACTTTTCTTTACTCCCGAGAGTAGATGCAGCTATGTTTATATTATATCTGACTATTCCCTGGTGGTTTTTTAGCTGGAGAGCCTAATGTATAAGGACTTTTTTGGGTTTGTAGAACAACCATTTTCGATTGTTCCAAACTCGCGTTATTTGTATTTAAGCCAACGTCACAAAGAGGCAATCACACATCTCCAAGCCGGGCTAGGCGATGGCGGTGGTTTTGCTATGCTTACTGGCGAAGTGGGTACAGGCAAAACGACCGTCGCAAAAGCGATGCTGGCGAATTTAGGTGATAACACCAAAGCGGGTCTGATCCTAAATCCCACGTTTTCGAGTCGAGACTTGCTCGAAGCTATTTGCGATGAATTCAAAATTACTTACCCGCCAGATGCAAACCTCAAACAGCTAAACCAAGTGATTCACAAATACTTGCTGCGTAATTATCGCTCAGGCTGGCAGACATTGCTGGTCATTGATGAGGCTCAACACCTCGCTGCCGACGTTTTAGAGCAGTTACGTTTGTTGACCAACTTGGAAACCGATACCAGAAAACTTCTCAAAGTGTTGTTGGTCGGACAGCCTGAATTACAGCGGTTATTACAAACAACGCAACTACGCCAGCTCGCTCAGCGGATTACTGGGCGTTATCACTTGTTGCCGTTGGATGAAAAAGAGACAGAAGATTACATCGCGTTTCGATTACATACGGCAGGTGGTGACCAACAACTGTTTAATCGTGCTTCTTGTAAACTCATTGCCAAATACAGTCACGGCATCCCGCGCTTGATTAATCTTATCTGTGATAAATCTCTCAACATCAGTTATCACCAAGGTAATGTGGTGGTGGATAAGCAAACCGTTCAGCAGGCCTGTGAAGAGGTGATGCAGTTTCAGGCAGATATTTATCAGCAAGATAAAAAAGAGCGCCGTACTTTCCGCTGGCCTGCTTGGGGCTCTGTCACGGTGGGTCTTATTGCGGCATTAGGTACGGGGTGGGCGGTCGTGAATTATATGCCAGCTCAAGCAACGTCAGTGTTGGCGCAAGTGACCGCACCAAGAGAGGAGCCAACGCCAATAGTCGTCAACCAACAATTGACAGATGATCAGCGTGACTTATTGTTAGCACAAAAACAGTCGAATCTCGCCGTGAATGATTTGTATCGCTTGTGGGGTTATCAAGCATCGGTTCGCGACAATCTTTGTTTATCAGAACCCCAATCGACCATGCGTTGTGAGCGTAAAATGGCGACCTGGCCGCTGCTGATGCAACAAAATCGCCCTGTAATTTTGGAGTTGAATTATCAAGGTGATGTTGGGTATGTCATTTTGTACGCCGTCGGTAATGACAAAGTCGAAGTACTCAATGGCAAGCAGCGCCTGCGTCTGCCTATTTCGTGGCTAAAGCCGATGTGGCAAGGCAATATCATTGAACTGTGGCAAGCGCCGTTGAAAGAGACATTACGTTTAGACATGGAAGGCCCTGCGATCGAAGTATTAGACCGACTATTAGCAGAAGCGGTAAGTGAACCACTGCTTGAGACGTCTATTTTTGATGGTGCGATGAAAGAGCGCGTTGAGTTATTCCAACGTTGGCAAGGTATTGGGGTCGACGGCATTGCAGGTAAGCGGACGCTAGATCGTCTTCAACAAAACGTGCAGCCAGATGCGCCTCAACTGGCACGAATCGAGAAGGAGGACGCATAATGTCAGCCATGAAACATATTGGTTTGTTCTTGTTGCCGATCACCGTTGCTGCAATCGGAGTTGCTTGGTATTTATATCTCCTTACGCCTCATGCTGAAGCTAGTACTTCCGCCCCTAAGGCTAAGATGGAAGCGGAACAACCGTTCAAAGCATTGGACTACCCTGAAACTACTCAGTTGGCGCAATTGCCAAGAGAGTGGCCAAGTGCAGAGCTGTCTCGTGATTTTGGTACGTTTGCAACATCTGATGAATACGTGAGTAATACAGCAAACAAAGACGAGATAGAAACATCTGTATCAACTCAAGGCACTTCAGTAGTTGAAGAGGACCTAGGTTTGTCTCTGGATGATCTTGACTTGTCCTCATTATCTCCTGATTTGGCGCGAAAGGTCGAAAATGCGTTATCCCGAGATGATGCGCCTTCACCACAAACGGTGCGCGTGAACGATTTAGAGCGCAACGCTCACCAATGGCAAGGGCGTTTACCTGCGCTCAATTTGCAAACTCACATGTACGCCAGTGATGAAAATCGCCGCTGGGTGAAGATTAACAATGTTGAATATCATCAAGGAGACGTTGTTGATGGGCAGGTCACATTAAGGGAAATACAACCGCAAGCGGTGATTGTCGAGTTCCAAGGTGAGCAAATTCGTATCCCAGCGTTGTATGAGTGGAAAGGGTAGCCGTTTTTTATAGTAAATCATCAAGCCAGCGAGGTCATGTCGCTGGCTTTTTTGTTTCTCATAAGGTCTTTTTTATCTATTTGAGTGATGATTTTTAGGGACTCACACAAGCTAAATATAGCTTTTCTCAGTCGTTTAAATTACATCAATATCAGTCATGTATTAGTAGAATAACTCCAGTCAGCGTTGTGTAAAAAAACGCCATATTGACGAACTTCGTCATCACGACCTGGTCCACGTTAGACCCCATGAAATAACAGGAGTCTACACAGAGACACATGCGTATTCTGATTTTTTCTTTAAGTGTTGTTGCGTCGTTAAGTTACGCAGCAAAGCCGACCCCTTTCCCTATAACACCAGATAATAACGGACAAGATTTTATGGTCAGCGCGACCAACCCTTACGTGAGCAGCACTGGTTATTCAATATTGAAAGATGGCGGGAACGCCGTTGATGCTATGGTCGCGATGCAGATGGTGATGTCTGTGGTTGAACCGGATATGACGGGAATTGGCGGCGGTACTTTCGCGCTGTTTTATCAACATGACAAGCAGAAGTTTTTAGCCCTTGATGGGCGAGATGAAGCGCCGTCTAGCGCTCACCCTGAGATGTTTCTTGAAAATGGGAAAGCACTCAGCCGCGATGAAATTTTGGGGCCTCGCTCCGTTGCAGTGCCGGGCACCTTGCGTCTACTTTATTCCACTCATGAGCAATACGGCAAATTACCATGGTCTGAGTTGGTTCAACCTGCGATTAAGCTCGCGCGTGATGGATACGCGATGAACAGCTATACCTATGATATCGTCGTGCGAGAGCAAACGCGTTTGGTTCGCGATCCAGAAATTAAAGCCTTGTATTGGCAAGATGATGAAGTGAAGCCAACAGGGACGTTAATGAAGAACCCTAAGATGGCTGAGACGCTGAGGAAGATCGCGCAACAAGGCGATAGTTACCTTTATAGTGGTGAGCTTGGTCAGCACATCGTAGAGACGGTCAATAGTCGTATTGGCGACCAACACGAGAAGTTGTCTTTAGAAGATTTTAAACATTACCAAGTGAAGCAGCGTGACATCATCGAGAGCGACTATCGTGGGAATAAAATCGTCTCTTTTGGTTACCCAGCTTCTGGCGGTGTGATGGTCGCTCAGAGTCTTGAACTGCTTGCACCCTATGACATTGCCCATATGGCGAAAACGGATGTAGAGCCTTGGCGTTTAATGACCGAGGCGATGCGCTTAGCAAAAGCTGATCGTATTGCGTATGCCGGAGATCCGGATTATGTGGAAGCACCAGTTGAACAATTGTTATCTAAAACCTATTTGGACCAGAGACGTGATTTAATCCCTGATAATGGCACCTCGAAAGAGAATCCAAAAGCCGGACAGATAACGCAAACTCAGTATGCGCAATATCAAGGCTTCGAGAGCAAAGATACAGGGCACATTTCTATCGTTGATAGGGAAGGTAATGCGATTGCTATGACCAGCACCGTTGGCACGGGAATGGGATCTGGTGTCATGGTTGATGGCGTTATCTTGAATGCACAAATGGCAAACTTTTCACCTCAACCAACGCTTAACGGTAAGCCTACTCAAAACTCGATTGAAGCGGGTAAGCGTCCACGCTCAGCCATTACGCCATTAATGGTGATGGACAGTGATGATAACTTGCGTTTGGTTGTCGGTTCACCAGGAAGTTCGCAAATCCCGGGGTATGTACTCAAAACCGTGGTTGGCGTGCTGGATTGGAACTTATCAGCGCAAGAGGCTATTGACTTACCAAACATCCAGTACGGTACCAAGATAGACCGCACGAAGCCGTATGACCCAACAGGCTTGCTGGTGGAGAAGAAAACCTTCGCAGAAATGTTGGTGCCGGAGTTTATGGAGCTTGGCTACCCAGTACACGTTATTCCAGTGGTAAGTGGTTTGAATGCAATTGAGCTAAAAGATGGCAAGCTTTATGGCGCAACGGATCGTCGTCGAGCATCTAGTTCAATGGGGGAGTAGTGCAGATTTCCGTAAAACTAAGCAAACAAAAAAGCCAGTCGAATATCGACTGGCTTTTGCATTCTTTTTTATAGATAAAAGGGCTAAGGACTTATGCCCAACCCGCAGGTGAACGTTTTCTACGAGGCATGACATGCGGAAGAATCAAACCAAATAGCAAACCTAAACCTGCAACACCGCCGCCATAAGTGAAGTACTTAAGCAGCATGTCGTCTTTTTGTGTATCCAGTTTAGCGCGCAGCTCGCGGTTTTCTGTTTCAACAGAAGTAAGCTGGTCGCTGATCTCAGAGTATTTATTCTCAAGATCGGAAATTTGTTGGTTGCGCGTTTCTAGAGAGGTAACAAGGCCAGCTTTCTCTGCATCAGAAGTTTTACGAGCGTTAGCAAGCTGCTCTTTCACTTCTGCTAGCTCTTTCTCAATGCGAGGAAGGCGAATCGCCATGCTTTCTTGGTTTGTCACAAACTTGCTTTGTACCCAACCAGTACGACCGCGGTCATCACGAACTTGCGTATAGCCAGTATCTCGGTTGGTTTTAATAAGTTGTACTTTAGAACCGGCATTAACACTACCAATAATACGGTAGGTGTTATTTGGACCTGAGTGCATAAAAGTGAAGAGGTCATCAGAAATATAACGGTCTGCTGCTAGGGCCGCTGGCGCTGCTAGCAAAGTAAACAAAACCGTGATGATTAGTTTTTTCACAGTAAATCCCTTAACGATTTTTCTTGGAGACAGCGTTGGCACCGAATGATTGGAGCCGGAAATAGACGAATAGTATGCAGTTTCAAACTTCGGTGCAACAAAGAAGGGAGGCAAAGCCTCCCTTTCTGTGCGTTTGAGTCAATAATGACAAAGCGCTTACATTCTATTGACGAGTGTCTTAAGCGAACATCGCTTGAAGTCCGTAGAAGAATACAACGGCCAATAGTGCACCTGCTGGTAGTGTAACGATCCATGATGCCACGATGTTACGAACCACGCCCAGGTTTAGTGCCGCGATACCACGAGCAAAGCCAACACCGAGAACCGCACCAACCAATGTTTGAGTGGTTGAGATTGGCAGACCAGTACCAGAAGCTAGAACAACAGTACAAGCGGTTGCTAGCTGAGCTGCAAAACCACGGCTAGGAGTTAGCTCAGTGATACCTGTACCAACGGTTGCCATTACTTTGTGACCCAGTGTCGCAAGACCGACCACGATACCAATACCACCAAGAGGTAGAATCCACCAAGCGATGGTGCTTTTCGTGCTGATTTCGCCCATGTGTTCAACAGTCGATACTACAGCAGACAGTGGACCAATGGCGTTTGCAACGTCGTTTGAACCGTGTGCAAATGCCATTGCACAAGCGGTGATAACCATCAGAACGCTGAAGATACCTTCCACGCCAGAAAAGCTGCGGTCTTCTTCGCGATTAGCGAATTTTTTCTGGATGTATACGTAGCCGCCAACCATCACGAGTGCTGAAACTGCTGCTGCCCACATCCAAGCTTCGCCATTGGTTAGGTGAAGACCAACGTGTTTTAGACCTTTTTTGATAGTTACAAGTGCAATCACCATTGTTGTGATGAACATGTAAACAGGAACAAAACGTTTGGCGTTAAATAACGGGTTCTCAGTATCAAAAATCAGACGTTGTGCGCTGACAAAGATAACGTAAGCAAAGAAACCTGAAATCACTGGTGTAATAATCCAGCTACCAACAATGCCTTGAACGCTGCCCCAGTCAACCGCTTCAGTTCCTACTGATACGCATGCAAAACCAATGATTGCACCGATGATTGAGTGAGTCGTAGATACTGGCCAGCCCATGTAAGAGGCAAGAAGTAACCATGTACCCGCAGCCAAAAGAGCAGACATCATACCGTAGACAAGAACGTCAGGTTGACTAGCAAATAAAGAAGTTTCGATTACACCTTTACGGATAGTGTCGGTTACTTCACCGCCTGCAAGGTAAGCACCTGCAAATTCGAAGATCATCGCAATGATGATAGCTTGTTTTACGGTTAGCGCTTTTGAACCTACTGATGTACCCATCGCATTAGCAACGTCGTTCGCGCCAATACCAATCGCCATCATGAAACCAAAAATCGCTGCAACAATAATCAGGACAGTGCCGTAGTTCGCAAGGATATCCATCGTAATACCTAGTTGTTTTATAACAAGCGGAACAAAATTTTACGCGCGCCAAACCATAAGACGATGAAAATAGTCATCGTCCCTATGACACGTGTTCATTATGCTCTTCGTTATGTCGTTAACTTTATGTTTTAAGATCGAGATAGCATGACTTCCAAACGAGCACCTACGCGCTGCGCTTGGTCGGCAATACCACCTACCCATTCAAGAATCTTGTACAAGAACATGACATCGATAGGGTTCATGTCAGACTCAATCGCCATCAACTGTTGACGAAGTTCAATCTGCATAGCATCGGTATCATCTTCGATGACATCTAATTGATGAATCATTTCAGCGACGAGCGTCACTTCACGACCTTTGAAGCCGGTTTCTAGCAATTCATCAAGTTCATTGATTACCTTTTGCGCCTGATCGGCCGCATCAAGACAACGTTGAACGTAAGCGAGGAAGTTTGGTTGGAGAGCCTCAGGAATGACAAGTTGACGACCATATACACGGCCAGCAATGTCTTTTGCCAGGTTTGCAAGTTTGTCCTGCTGAGTCAGAAGCTCAAGCATGTCAGTACGGTCTACTGGCATGAACAAACCGCGAGGCAGTTTTAGACGGATTTCACGTTTCAGCACGTCCGCTTCTTTCTCTAGGTGAGAAATTTGTGCACGGATTTCAGATGCTTTTTCCCAGTCACCCTTTGAAGATACTTCAAAGAATTTCACCAAGTGTGAACAACATTCGTTGACACACACAACGTGGCGTTGCAAAGGCTTAATTGGGGACTTTGCAAATAACCCCATAATTGTATTTACTGGCATGGTCATTCAACCTAATAACTATAACCTTAAAAAAACATACACCATTTCTGAGTGCTTGGCGAAATGTTGAACGATGGCTATAAAGGCGCGCATGGTAACGCATTAAATCGCTCATTAAAACTGTTTTAGATCATCATTCCGGCGATATTTCTCTCTTGCCGTGCGAGAAATTACGCAATATCCTGTTTCTATCTGCTTTGAAAGGTATAGCTATGGAAACCGAAATAGAACTGAAGTTTTTTGTTTCTCCTGAATTTTCAGAAACTTTAAAAGAAAAAATTTCTGAGACAAAAGTACTTCAGCATAGTTGTCGTGACTTGGGTAACACCTACTTTGATACCGCCGATAAATGGCTGAGAAAGCACGACATTGGTTTAAGAATTCGCCGTTTTGATGATGTATTCGTCCAAACCGTAAAGACAGCAGGACGCGTCGTCGCAGGCTTACATCAAAGACCAGAATACAATGCTGAGCACACTAGCGACGAGCCTAACCTGTCGCTTCATCCTGTAGACATTTGGCCGCCAGGTAAAGATGCAGCAACGCTGCAATCTGAGCTTATGCCGTTATTCTCGACCAACTTCACACGTGAACAGTGGCTGATTGGCATGCCAGATGGTAGCCAAATAGAAGTGGCGTTTGACCAAGGTATGGTCGTAGCCAAAGGTGAAGATGGGGAAGAGAAACAAGAACCGATTTGCGAAGTTGAACTGGAACTTAAATCGGGCCAAACCGATGCCCTATTTACACTAGCACGTAGCTTTTGCGAGCAAGGTGGCATGCGTTTGGGTAACTTGAGTAAGGCGGCGAAAGGCTATCGACTTGCAAGTGGCTATGCAGGTGATGAAGTAAAATCGTTGGCACTTGTGGACAGTAGCCCGACGGATACCGTTGAATACTGCTTGATCAACTCTTTAGAACACGCCCTATCTCACTGGCATTATCACGAGCAAATTTATGCTGAGCGTGACAATGTGGAAGCGCTACGTGAAATCAGCAATGCCATTCGTTTTATTCGTCAAACATTGACCATTTTTGGTGGTGTTGTCCCTCGTCGCGCGAGTGCGATTCTGCGCCAAGAGCTTAAATGGTTGGAAGAAGAACTGAGTTGGTTGGATGAGCATGCACACCTTGAAGAGCTCTTAGATGACAAAGGCAATGTGCTGCGTAAGTTGGATGCGCGTAAGTTCTTAGTATCTGAGTTGACTCAGCAGTTACAAGAGTTGCCAAGCCGTGAAGAAGTGCTAGGGCTACTCAATTCCGCGCGTTACACTGGGTTATTGCTGGATCTTAGTCGCTGGATCTTAGCGCGTGGCTGGCAGCCGTTTCTTGATGAAAAAGCGCGCGAAAAAATGGCAAGTAATATCATGCCGTTTTCAGTCACTCAGCTCGATCGCACTTGGGCAGAACTAATGGAAGCTTTCCCTGCAGAGCGTGACCTGACGGCGCAAGAGTACGTTGATCAGCGCTATCGTTTGCTGCGTAATCTCTATACCGGTATTGGTTTCGCGAGTCTATATAACTCGGATGAGCGTAACAGCTTCCGTTTGCCATGGGCGGATCTGGTGCATGGTATTGATGATCTGCTAATGCTGAACCACTTACTTCCGTTGGTTGATATGTTGGAAGGCGCAGAAAAAGAGCAGTTAGAACGCTGGTTGCACCGTCAAGAGCGTTCAATTTTGCATGCAATGGATCAAACCCGAGCGATCAGTGTGGAAGTTCAGCCTTATTGGCGTGAATGATCACCTTGACTACCTGTACAAAAAATAGGACCGCATGGTCCTATTTTTTTGTCTTTGTTTTGCTTTGTTGCAGCTCTTGTTCTATGAAGTCGAGTCGTTCTAGTATTTGCGCTTGTTGGCTTAGGAGCTGCTCGAGCATACGTTCTTTATTGATTGAGCTGTGCGTCTGTTGTTTTGTCGGGGCAGTAAGGATAGAGGTGATAAGACCCGAAATCATACCAAAGATCCCCACACCACAAACAATGATGATGACGGCTAAAAACTTTCCTATTGAGGTCACCGGATAATGATCGCCGTAACCAACGGTTGAGATCGTTACGAATACCCACCACAAAGCATCGGCGCCAGTGCGAATATTCGCTTCTGGGTTTTTCGCTTCGATAAACAGCATTGCACTAGAACCGAGCGTAATGAGGATCACCATCAACAGTAATATTGAGGCGACCGTGGTTTCGCGGCGGTTTTCTTTGAGCTGATGCAAAATGAACTTCGACGAGCGCAGTACTAATACCACTCGAAGAATATGAAAGATACGAGCAAAGCGCAGTGGCTCTATTAATGGGATGCTCGCCACGAAATCTATCCAATGACGTTTAAGAAATAACCACCGATCTGTGGACCGGATCAAATCAATGGTGAGCTGTAATAGAAAAATACTACAGATTATGAAATCCAGACCGATAAGAACTTGACGGGTTTCGTGATCGATCGGGAAAAACAACAAGCCAGAGATCACAAATAGTGCCATAAAAGACAATATTAGTGACAACAGGCCCATCGGTCGTGTGCTGTCTTTGATATCATTGTTTTTCATACGAAGCTCGAAATAAATCGCGTAACCACGCTAAACGCGAACATAACTATAAGTAATATAAAGATTATAGATAAAGACTATATAAGACTCGGTGGAGAACTGACAATGGAAAAGCTGGCATTTAAGCCATGGGAAAGGGTCATATCCGACATTCGACTGGTTCCTAAAATGGTCATGTTGATGGTCTTCAGTACTGTCCTGATAGTGGCAAAACAACTGTGGGACGCGAACACCTTTTACGATTCACTTTTAGCGGCGACACAAAACGCGCAAGTTGCCCAACAGCATTACGAAGCATACTTAACGCAAGTTGCTTGGCAAACCGCCTTATTGATTGTGGTTTTTGTCGTACTCTTATTAGCGGCGGCTAGAGTGATGCTGCGTCAAACACAGTATCTGAGCGACGCGATCAAACTGATGGCGAGCAAGAACCTCTCCGTGCCATTTGGTATGGATTGTAAAGATGAATACGGAGACGTGGCACGTGAATTAGAAAAGACACGTCGCCAATTGCACGATGTGATTCAAATGCAAATTAATGCTTCTGATGAGTTATCCACACTCACGGAAGTGATGACGCTGAGCATGTCGGAAACGAAAGAGTCGGCGCAAGAAGAGTTTAACGAAATTGATCAACTTGCGACGGCGATGAGTGAAATGTCGTCGACGGTGCAAACCGTCGCAGAACATGCCCAGACGGCGTCTTCTCTTACAGAGCAAGCTTCCGCACAAGCGATTTCTGGTCAACAGTTCTTGCAAAGTACGATGGCGAAAATGAGTGAACTCTCGTCGGACATCGCTTCATCGGCTCAGGCGGTTAACCAGGTCGAAGAACGTGTTGAATCCATTGGTAGTGTTGTGGGTACGATTCAAGGTATCTCTGAACAAACTAACCTGCTTGCACTGAATGCGGCGATTGAAGCGGCGCGAGCTGGCGAGGCGGGTCGTGGTTTTGCTGTGGTTGCAGATGAAGTTCGTAACCTTGCACAACGTACACAACAAGCGACGGTAGAAATTCAAGAGATGATTGCGCAGCTGCAAACCAGTGCAGAATCTGCTGTAGAACTCATGGAGAAAAGTGTAGTGGAAGCGGCCGATGGAAACGAGCTGGTTTCTAATGCTGGATCTGAGCTCGATGGTATTGTTGGGCAAGTGACGCAAATCAATGACATGAACTTCCAAATCGCGACGGCGTCTGGTCAGCAAAGCAGTGTTGCAGAAGAGATGAGTCAAAACCTTACCAATGTACGTGAGCTGGTAGAAGCCTCGGTTGTGGTTGTGACAGAGCTGCTAGAAACTTCTGAAATGATGCAAAATAATGCTGGTGAGTTAGACAAGAAGATCAAATCTTTCCAAGTTTAATATTCCATCCAGAACTTTTGATAAAACGCCCACAAACCTTTTGTGGGCGTTTTTATTTGCTTTAAGTCTGGTATAAAGAATGAGTTACCGTGCTTTTCAAACAAGGAAGAAAAATGCAGCTGCCTTCGCCACTGATTTCTATCGCTGAATCTGCCGTACAAAATGCTCAAGAGGCAGGTTATTTTCCCCTTTGGCCAGATGAGATTGCGCAGCAATTTCGCTATGTGGCGGGCTTAAGCCAGTTTATTACCGAAGCCATTCATCGCGATGAAATTTTAGCCCGTGAGTTGCCAAGCATGTTAGCGCAACCAAGTCGTCAGGAATCTTACCGTTCACGTCTTGCTGCACTGTTGGGACAATGCCCGGATGAGATGTCTGGTCATCGCGTGTTGCGTCAGTTTCGCAACCGAGAAATGGTGTACATTGCGTGGAAGGATTTCATGCATGCATGGTCGCTAGAAACGTCTTTAAGCCACTTATCCGAATTGGCAGAAGCGATGATTTTTGAAACCTATCAATGGCAATATCAAGCGTGTTGTCAGGAGTGGGGAACGCCGACTAGTGAGGAAGGTGAAGTACAGCCGATGTTGATTATCGGCATGGGGAAACTGGGTGGCGGCGAATTAAACTTTTCTTCCGATATCGATCTGATTTTCACGTATCCAGAAAACGGTGAGACACAAGGCGCGCGCCGCAGTATTGCCAATGCCCAGTTCTTTACTCGCCTTGGTCAACGCATCATCAAAGCGCTCGACCAACAAACCTTCGATGGCTTCTGTTACCGCGTAGATATGCGACTTCGCCCATTTGGAGAAAGTGGCCCATTAGTCATGAGCTATGCTGCGCTTGAAGATTATTATCAAGAACAGGGACGTGACTGGGAGCGTTACGCTATGATCAAAGCTCGAGTGATGGGGTGCGAAATGTACCCGCAATACCAAGAGCTACGCCAAATGCTGCGTCCTTTTGTTTTTCGTCGCTATATTGATTTCAGTGCGATTCAGTCTTTGCGTCGGATGAAATCGATGATCAGTAGTGAGGTTCGCCGCCGAGGTTTGAACAACAACATTAAGTTAGGCGCAGGTGGCATCCGAGAAATTGAATTTATCGCCCAAGTTTTTCAATTAATTCGAGGGGGGCGCGAGCCTTCTCTTCGTAATCGAGGGTTGTTGGAAACGCTGCAAGGCATTGAAGAGCTGGGGTTACTCACTTCGCAAGAAGTCAGCAGTCTAGAAGCTGCATACAAGTATTTACGTCAATTAGAAAACTTGTTGCAAGCGATGGCGGACAAGCAAACCCAGACGCTGCCTGATTGCGAAACCGAACGCTTAAAGCTCGCTACCGCGATGCAAATGACCTCTTGGGACCAACTGATTGAGCAAACTCAGCAGCACATGGCGAATGTCCATCAAGTATTTGAGTCGTTAATTGGTGATGATGAAGAAGATGAGGGCACTACGGTTGCTCGTCATTTTCATGAGTTATGGGATATGGCGAACAAACAAGATGTGCTTGAACATATCTTGCAGCAGGATATTCAGGTTGAAGACTTTGCTTCATGCGCGAAAACCATCATCAACTTTAAAACCGATCTGGCTAAAAAAACGTTAGGACCGCGTGGACGAGAAGTGTTAAACCGTTTGATGCCGAAGGTGTTTGATGCGGTGTTTGCCCACCCTGATGCACAGTTTGGTTTACCGCGAGTGCTGCATTTACTGCACAATATCTGCACTCGTACGACTTATCTGGAGTTATTGGATGAGCATCCAGCTGCTCTAGTACAGCTCGTGCGTTTGTGTACCGCAAGCCCAATGATTTCAGAGCAGCTATCTCGGTATCCGATCTTACTCGATGAGTTGATCGACCCTGCACAGTTGTACAATCCAATCCCATTAGACAGTTACCGTACAGAGCTGCGTGATTATCTGGCCCGTATTCCAGAAGATGATATGGAGCAGCAAATGGAAGCGTTGCGCCAGTTTAAGCAAATCTGCATTTTACGTATTGCGGCGGCGGATATTGCTGGTGCATTGCCGGTGATGAAAGTGAGTGATCACTTAACCTATTTGGCGGAAGCTATCGTTGATGCTGTGGTCAGTCAGGCTTGGTTGCAAGTGTCCGAAAAATACGGCGAGCCAACGCATGTAAAAGATCGTGAAGGCAAGGGTTTTGCCGTCATTGGCTATGGCAAAGTCGGTGGTTGGGAACTCGGCTATAACTCCGACTTGGATATCGTCTTCATGCATGACTGCCCAGTCAATGTCTATACAGATGGCAAAAAGGAAATCGACGGTCGTCAGTTCTACCTTCGCCTAGCGCAGCGCATCATCCATATTTTCTCGACTCGCACCGCTTCCGGCATTTTGTACGAAGTCGATACCCGCTTGCGCCCATCTGGCGCGTCAGGTTTGTTGGTTAGCCCAACCGATGCGTTTGACGATTATCAGCATCAAGAAGCCTGGACATGGGAGCATCAAGCACTTGTGCGCGCGCGCTTGATTTACGGCGATGAACCCCTTGCCATTGCATTTCACAATACGCGACATGATGTGTTGTGCAAAGCGCGCGATCGGACGGAACTGAAAAAAGCCGTTGTCGAAATGAGAGAGAAAATGCGCGGTCATCTTGGGGGGAAAAAGCCCGGCCGTTTTATGCTCAAGCAAGACGTGGGAGGGATTACCGATATCGAATTTCTCGCTCAGTACTTAGTGCTCAACTATAGTCACGATAAGCCGAAATTAACGCGTTGGTGTGATAATGTGCGCATCTTTGAAACGCTCATTGCACAAAATGTCATGGACGAAGACCAGGCAATGCAGTTGATACGTGCCTACACGACAATGCGAAACGAAATACACCGGAGAAATCTACTCAATTTAGATGCTGATGTGGTGGAAGATAAGTTTGTTGCCGAAAGGGAGTGGGTAAAACAGGCTTGGAATCAGTGGTTCAGTTAAGACCATATATTTAGCCTCGATAAGGGCTGTGATAAACTCACTTCGATTTAATTTTTGGAGACCAATAATGAAACCAATTCTACCTGATTACAACAGCGCTGGTGTGCTCATCATCGGTGATGTCATGCTAGATCGTTACTGGTATGGCCCAACCGGACGCATTTCTCCTGAAGCGCCGGTTCCTGTTGTAAAAGTAGAAAACAATGAAGAGCGTCCTGGTGGTGCTGCGAACGTTGCGATGAACATCGCATCACTAGGTGGCCATGCTCACATTGTTGGTCTAACAGGGGAAGATGAGCCTGCAAAAGTGCTGACGGAGACGCTGAGCTCACTCAATGTGAAGTGCGATTTCGTTGCACTGCCTGATTACCCAACGATCACGAAGCTTCGCGTAATGAGCCGTGGACAACAGCTTATTCGTCTCGACTTCGAAGATAAGTTTGAAAACACGGATTCTGCACCTGTGCTATCGCGTATGGATGCCGCTCTGCCAAATGTTAAAGCCGTGATTATGTCTGACTACGCAAAAGGCTCGTTAGAGCATGTTCAGGCATACATCCAAAAAGCGCGCGCAGCAAACATTCCAGTTTTCATTGACCCTAAAGGTGCGGATTTTGAACGCTACCGTGGAGCAACACTCTTAACACCAAACATGAAAGAGTTTGAAGATGTCGTTGGCACAGTAAAATCAGACCAAGATCTGGTTGAAAAAGCACTTCAGCTTGTTGAAGAGTTTGATTTTGAAGCGCTACTGGTTACGCGTAGTGAAAACGGCATGACGTTGATCCGCCGTGGTCAGGAGCCATTCCACCTTCCGACTCAAGCGAAAGAAGTGTACGACGTGACAGGTGCTGGTGACACGGTGATTTCTGTACTTGCAGCTTCAGTTGCGGCGGGTAAATCCTTCGAAGAAGCGTGTGCACTAGCGAATGCGGCGGCAGGCGTTGTTGTTGGCAAGCTTGGTACCTCGACCTTGTCTGAAATTGAACTGGCAGAAGCGGTACATGGCAGCCAAGACACGGATTACGGTGTGATTTCAGAAAAAGCGCTGATTGAAGCAGTGAAAAAAGCACGCGCACGTGGCGAGAAAGTCGTTATGACAAACGGCTGCTTTGATATTCTTCACGCTGGGCATGTTTCTTACCTCAATCACGCTGCAGAACTTGGTGATCGCCTGATTGTTGCGGTGAATACCGATGAATCAGTGAAGCGTCTTAAAGGGCCTGGTCGTCCTGTGAATCCAACTGATCGCCGCATGGCGGTATTGGCAGGTTTGGGCGCTGTGGATTGGGTAGTACCATTTAGTGAAGATACGCCGCAACGTTTGATCTCGGAAGTTCTGCCAAGCTTGCTAGTAAAAGGTGGTGACTACAAACCAGAAGAGATTGCTGGTGGTAAAGAAGTCATTGCTGCAGGTGGCGAAGTTCGTGTATTGAACTTTGAGGATGGGTGCTCAACCAGTGAAATCATCAATGCAATCAAAGGCGGTAAGGGCTAAGCCTACGATTTGTTGGCATTGAAACGCTATTTGTTTGTAAAAGGTCGCCAAGTGCGGCCTTTTTGATACTTGATGTTCTGAGACACTTTTCGTCTCTTAACGGCAAGCAATAAATAAAAACGCCAGCTGATAAATCAACTGGCGTTTTTATTTATTGAGAACTGAAGCATTCAGTCAGCAATTATTTTGCCGCTTTCAAACCTGCATCAACGTCTAAGATGTCTTGTTCGCTTAGCGTACCAACGGCTTGGCGTAGCTGAAGAACACTTAAGATGTAGTCGTAACGAGCGTTCGATAGGTTTTTATTCGCATCGTATAGACGACGAGTTGCGTCTAGCACGTCAACGATAGTACGAGTACCCACATCAAAACCTGCTTCTGTTGCTTCTAGTGCAGAGCGCGCAGAAATAACGGCTTGCTCATAAGCACGTAGTGCGCCGATAGAGGCGTTAATGTTGTTGTTTTGTGCGCGAACATCTTTTACTACGCTACGGTATTGTGCTTCAAGATCTTCACTTGCAGCCACGTACGCGTATTCAGCCTGTTTGGTTTGAGAGGTGACGTTACCACCCGTGTATAGTGGCACCGCAAGGTTCACACCGATATTGAAGTTGTCTGTGGTGTTGTCACGAGAGCTATGAGACGTATCACCGTAGTTGTAACCACCGTCTAGAGACAGCGTTGGTAGATGACCAGAACTTGCTAGTGAAATATTGTCACGTGCGATATCTTGAAGAATACGTGAAGATAGCAAGGTCAGGTTTTTGGTTTTTGCTTCGTCAATTAGTGATTCAGCAGGCACGGTCGATGGGCTAGCAGTGAAGCGGCGAGTGTCCAAGATGTTGAGATCTTTGTGCTCTTGACCGGTGATTTCACGTAATGACTCGTAGCTGTTAGTCAGTGCGTTTTCTGCTAACACTTCATCCGCCAGTACTTGGTCGTACTGAGCTTGCGCGTCGTGTACGTCAGTGATCGCAGATAAACCTACTTCAAAACGCTGTTTTGTTTGCTCTAGTTGACGACCCACTGCGGCTTTTTCTGCACGGACGAAAACAAGGTTGTCTTGTGCGCGTAGAACTTCAAAATACGCTTGTGAAACACGAAGAATTAGTGCTTGTTGAGTCGCAGCGTAAGTTGCGTCTGCTTGGCGAGCACTTTTCTCAGCGGTATCTAGCGAGATCCAAGATGCGCGGTTGTAAAGTGCTTGTGAAAAGCTAACACCAGCGGTTAGAGCGTTGGCATCGTTTGATACGTCATTGACTAGATTTGAGTCGTATTCAGTATCGCCACGAGTTAAGTTGTAACCTGCTGTTAGGTTAATTTGTGGTAATAGAGCACTACGGCTTGAGGTGATTGCTTCGAAAGCTTGGTCACGTTGTGCTGCTACACTGAGCAATTGTGGATCATTTTGTTTTGCTAAGTCGTAGATTTCAGCCAAAGAGTCTGCGAACGCAGACGTACTCATGCTACCTAGCGCTGCACTGATAAATAGTGGAAGCAATTTTTTCATTTTCTATTCCCGCGGTCAATAGATTGGTTAATTCTCAGTAGTTTAACTCAATTTGCACGATATTTACTCTAAAGTTTGCACTTTTTTACACGTAACTATCCAGTTGTGCAATAAATTTTCACCAAAGACTTAAATTAATTTGTAACTATTGTACAAAAAGTTGAGCCAAGTCCTTTGAGCAAGCGAATAACAATGAGTAAACTACAAGATTCACTCAGAGAGGTGTCGAATGCAACAGTGTGACAAACAACAAAAGGATTTTACTTCGCAAGATGTAAAAGTCATCTCGAAAGAAACCTTATTTGAAGGCTTTTTCAAAATGGTGAAATATCGCTTTCAGCATAAGCTATTTGCTGGAGGTTGGAGCGAGGTTGTCGAACGAGAAATGTTCGAGCGTGGTCATGCTGCAGCGATGCTTCCTTATGATCCAAATACGGATCAAGTGGTTATCATTGAACAGATTCGAGTAGGAGCCTTAGAGCATCAACACCCATGGCAGCTAGAGATTGTCGCGGGTATGATTGACCGTGATGAATCAGCTGAAGCCGTCATTCGCCGAGAAGCTGTCGAAGAGGCGGGGATACAAGTGAGGCGTGTTGCGCCAGTCACCTCTTATTATCCTTCTGCTGGCGGTTGCTCGGAAAAGTTGGACGTATTTGTTGGTGAAGTGGACGCATCTAAAGCGCACGGCATTCATGGTTTAGACTATGAGAATGAAGATATTCGCGTACATGTTTTGAGTCGTGAGCAAGCATATCAATGGGTGAAAGACGGAAAATTTGAAAATGGTGCGTCGATTATTGCGTTGCAATGGTTGCAATTAAACCATCAAGAGTTGAAGTCACAGTGGGGGCAACCCCAAATGGTGGAGAGTAAGTAATGGCACAAGTGGCTGAAAAACAGAGGTATCATGTTGATTTAGCGGGTCTAATGAGAACCTATGAGACCAACTACGCTAAATTGAACGCCTTATTGCCTGCTTCTGCCGAAGTTGGGGATGTACGCTGCTATCAAGCGGCGAACATGGTTTACCAACTGACCGTGAATGAAATCACAAAATACACCACAGTTGTTGAGATATGTCAGAGTGATGAAACGCCAGTGTTTCCTTTACCGACGATGTCTGTCAGGCTTTATCACGATGCGAGAGTAGCCGAAGTATGCTCAAGCGGAGAGTTCTCTCGCATAAAAGCTAAGTATGATTATCCCAACGACCAACTGATGCAGAAAGATGAAAAGCATCAACTAAACACATTCCTCGGTGAATGGCTGACGTTTTGTTTACGAAGTGGTATCAGTAGAACACCACTTGCCTTCAATTGATCGTCACGTCACTAAAGGAAAATAACAAATAACGATATAGTGGACGAATCAGGTTTTCATTTTGCAATCATCTAGTGACAGCATCAAACTTTTACAAATTACGGATACTCATCTGTTTGCTGCCGATGAGGGAAGTTTGCTGAGCGTAAAAACGGCCGATAGCTTTAACGCTGTTGTTGCTGATGTTTTACGCCGCAACGTGACGTTTGATTACATCTTGGCGACAGGGGACATTTCCCAAGACCATAGTGCAGAATCTTACCAGCGCTTTGCCGAAGGCATTGAACCGCTAGAGAAAGACTGCTTTTGGCTGCCTGGTAATCATGACTACAAGCCCAATATGGGCAGTGTATTACCTTCGCAACAAATCAAAGCGGCAGAGCATGTATTGCTTGGCGCGCATTGGCAGTTGGTTCTTTTAGACTCGCAAGTTGTTGGCGTTCCCCACGGACGCTTGAGTGATCAGCAGTTAGCGTTACTCGAAGAAAAGTTAGCAGAACACCCAGAAAGGCACACACTTGTGTTGCTGCATCACCATCCATTATTAGTGGGAAGCGCGTGGCTTGATCAACATACCTTAAAAGATGCCGAAGCGTTCTGGCAGGTTGTCGATCGTTTTGATAACGTGAAAGGTATTCTCTGTGGTCATGTTCATCAAGACATGAATGTGCTTCATAATGGCATTCGAGTGATGGCAACACCCTCGACGTGTGTTCAGTTTAAGCCTAACTCGGATGATTTTGCCCTCGATACGACTTCGCCTGGTTGGCGTGAACTGCAGCTGCATGCTTGTGGTGATATTACGACTCAAGTGGGCCGACTTCCTGATGGTCAGTTCCAACCAGACTTCTCTTCTAGCGGATACTAACGCGCCCGAGCTCTATGTTCGGGCTCGCTTTTTTGTGCGAGATATCTATGAGTAAACCTTCACTTCTTCTGTATATCCATGGTTTTAACAGCTCCCCACTCTCAATGAAAGCCAATGTGATGAGAGCATACTGCGAGCAGCATCGTCCTGATATCAAAGTGATTGTTCCCCAGTTACCTTGTTATCCTCAACAAGCGGCGAAAATGTTGTTGGATATCATCGAGCAATATAAAGACGACTATAACATTGGTCTGGTGGGCAGCTCATTAGGCGGCTTTATGTCAATGTGGCTAAATGACAAGTTTGGATTTAAAGCGGTTGTGGTCAACCCCGCGGTTAAGCCCTATGAGTTGTTAGTAGATTATTTGGGTGAGCAAACTAACCCTTATACGCACGAAACCTATACACTTGAAGCTTGTCATATTGACGAGTTAAAAGCTCTTGATGTACAAAGCATCGCGTCGCCACATTCTTTCTGGTTGTTACAGCAGACAGAAGATGAGGTTTTAGACTATCGACAAGCGGTAGATAAGTTTGCAGACGCTAAGCAAACAGTAGAACAAGGCGGTGATCACAGTTTTGTAGGCTTTGAGCGTTATCCTGCACAGATTATCGAATTTCTAGAACTGTAATTCGAAAGCGATTGGAAAAGGCTCATAGTTTTTATTGATATATCCAACCGTTTCTTGACATGGGCGGTATGCTTTCCGACTATGTTTTGCCAAAAGATCTTAAGGGTCGAGGACCCTGGCTACTTTGTTATGCATCATGTTTACAAGCACTTAGTGATGTGAACAGGGTGGCTTTTTCGTTTCCTGAGTATGGGTTCACCCATTGGTGATATTCAGGCAACAAGTAAACTTTGAGAATAATTCCGTATTATGACTGAACAATATAATGCTGGTGCCATTGAAGTACTGAATGGCTTAGAGCCAGTACGTCGCCGACCAGGGATGTATACGGATACAGCGCGCCCAAACCATTTGGGCCAAGAAGTTATCGACAACAGTGTCGATGAAGCGCTAGCCGGACATGCCTCAAAAGTACAAGTCATCCTACATGCCGACCAATCACTAGAAGTGATCGATGATGGTCGAGGCATGCCTGTTGATATCCACCCAGAAGAGAAAGTGTCAGGCGTAGAGTTAATCCTATGCAAGCTGCACGCAGGTGGTAAGTTCTCTAACAAAAACTACCAATTCTCTGGTGGTTTGCACGGGGTAGGTATTTCGGTAGTAAACGCGTTGTCAAAACGCGTTGAAGTAACCGTTCGTCGTGATGGTCAAGTGTATGAAATTGCATTTGAGCACGGTGATAAAGTCTCTGACCTGACCGTAACCGGCACATGTGGTCGTCGCAATCGCGGTACCAGCGTGCATTTCTGGCCTGATGCGAAGTACTTCGATTCGGCTAACTTCTCTGTTACACGCCTAGTCAATAATCTGCGCGCAAAAGCGGTTTTGTGCCCGGGCCTAGAAATTACATTAACCGACAAAGTTAATGGTAAAGACTATAAGTGGTACTACGAAGACGGTCTTAAAGACTATCTTGCGGAAGGCGTAAAAGGCTACCCAGTTATTCCTGAAGAACCATTTACTGGTGAGTTCTTGGCGGATACCGAAGCGGCAAACTGGGCGGTAATTTGGCAGCCAGAAGGTGGTGAGATGATCACCGAAAGCTACGTTAACCTGATCCCAACTGCTCAAGGTGGTACGCACGTTAATGGTTTACGCCAAGGCTTGTTAGAAGCGATGCGCGAGTTCTGTGAGTTCCGTAATCTATTACCTCGTGGCGTGAAGCTAACGGGTGATGACGTTTTCGACCGCTGTTCTTACGTGTTGTCGGTTAAAATTCAAGATCCGCAATTTGCAGGCCAGACCAAAGAACGTCTGTCTTCTCGTCAAACCGCGGCATTTGTCTCAGGTGTCGTAAAAGATGCGTTCAGTCTTTGGTTGAACGAAAAGCCTCAGCTAGCAGAGCAATTGGCAGAAGTCTGTATCGCTAACGCGCACCGTCGTATGCGTGCAGCGAAAAAAGTCGTACGTAAGAAAGTGGCGTCCGGCCCGGCACTGCCAGGTAAGTTGACCGACTGTTCAGCACAGGACTTAAGTCGCACTGAAATCTTCTTTGTGGAGGGTGACTCTGCGGGTGGCTCGGCAAAACAGGCACGTGACCGTGAGTTCCAAGCCGTGATGCCACTGCGTGGTAAGATCTTGAACACGTGGGAAGTCTCTGCTGACCAAGTATTAGCATCTCAAGAAGTACACGATATTTCAGTGGCTTTGGGGATTGATCCTGACAGCGATAACCTTGATGGTCTTCGTTACGGTAAGATCTGTATCCTTGCCGATGCGGACTCGGATGGTCTTCACATCGCAACGCTGCTTTGTGCACTGTTCACTCGTCACTTCCGTGCACTGGTTGAAGCGGGTCATATCTACGTGGCGATGCCGCCTCTGTATCGAATCGATTGCGGGAAAGAAGTATTCTACGCCCTTGATGACGATGAAAAAGATGGCATCTTAGAGCGCTTGTCGAAGAAGAAAGCCAAAATCAACGTGCAACGATTCAAAGGTTTGGGTGAGATGAACCCACTTCAGTTGCGTGAAACCACCATGGATCCGAACACGCGTCGCTTAGTGCAGTTAACCATTGACGACTCTACGGCGACCATGGAAATGATGGACATGCTGCTGGGCAAAAAGCGTGCAGATGACCGTCGTTCTTGGCTACAAAACAACGGCGACTTGGCAGAGGTGTAACGGATGTCTACAGAAATTACCTACGATGGCGTCGAACAGTTGCCAATGCGCAAGTTCACTGAAGACGCTTATCTGAACTACTCGATGTACGTAATCATGGACCGCGCCTTGCCATACATTGGCGATGGCTTAAAGCCGGTTCAACGACGTATCATTTATGCGATGTCAGAGCTTGGTCTCTCAGCATCTGCAAAATACAAAAAATCTGCACGTACCGTTGGTGACGTGCTAGGTAAATACCATCCGCACGGTGATTCAGCGTGTTACGAAGCGATGGTATTGATGGCTCAGCCATTCTCTTACCGCTATCCATTAGTGGATGGCCAAGGTAACTGGGGTGCGCCAGATGACCCGAAATCATTCGCGGCAATGCGTTATACCGAAGCAAAACTGTCTAAGTTTGCTGAAGTATTGCTAGGCGAACTGGGCCAGGGTACGGTTGAATGGCAACCTAACTTTGATGGCACAATGAAAGAGCCACAAATGTTGCCAGCACGTCTGCCTCATATCCTGCTTAACGGTGTAACCGGTATTGCGGTTGGTATGGCAACAGATATCCCACCGCATAACGTTCGTGAAATCGCAGATGCGACTATTCATTTGATCGACAACCCGAAAGCAGAACTGCCGGACGTGATGCAATATGTTAAAGGTCCGGATTACCCAACAGAAGCAGAAATCATCTCGCCGCAAGCGGATATTGAGAAGATTTACCGCAACGGTCGCGGCAGCATCAAGATGCGAGCGGTGTGGCACAAAGAAGGTTCTGATATCGTTATCACCTCTCTGCCACACCAAGTATCGGGTGCAAAACTGCTTGAGCAAATCGCCAACCAGATGCGTGCGAAGAAGCTACCAATGGTTGACGATCTTCGTGACGAGTCGGATCACGAGAACCCAACGCGTATCGTTGTGGTACCTAAGTCAAACCGCGTCGATTGTGATTTGTTAATGAACCACTTGTTCGCATCAACGGATCTTGAGCGCAGCTACCGCGTTAACTTGAACATGATTGGTTTGGATAATCGTCCTCAAGTTAAAGGTCTGGTGCAAATTCTGTCAGAGTGGATTGAGTTCCGTCGCACGACCGTACGTCGCCGACTACAACACCGCCTAGACAAAGTCATGGCTCGCTTACACATTTTGGAAGGTTTGTTGGTTGCTTACCTCAACCTAGATGAAGTGATTGAGATCATCCGTACTGAAGATGATCCTAAAGCGGTATTGATGGCACGTTTTGGTATTACCGATATCCAAGCGGATGCGATTCTAGACACCAAACTTCGTCACCTAGCCAAACTAGAAGAGATGAAGATCCGTGGTGAGCAAGACGAGCTAGAGAAAGAGCGTGAGAAGCTAGAACTGCTACTCGGTTCTGAGCGTCGTCTAAACACACTACTGAAAAAAGAAATCAAAGCGGATGCTGAGAAATACGGTGATGACCGTCGATCTCCATTGGTTGAGCGTGCAGAAGCAAAAGCGCTTACTGAACGTGATCTTGTTCCAAGCGAACCAATCACGGTTGTGCTTTCTGAGAAAGGTTGGATTCGTCACGCGAAAGGCCATGACGTAGATGCAGAAGGCCTGAACTATAAGTCGGGTGATAAATACTTAGCGCACGCACGAGGTAAGAGTAATCAGCCTGCGGTATTCCTAGGTAGTGACGGTCGAAGTTACTCTCTGGAATCGCACTCGCTGCCTTCTGCTCGTAGTCAAGGTGAGCCGATTACCGGTCGTTTGCATATTACGGCTGGTAGCAGTATTCGCCAAGTGATCATGAGTGAAGAAGATCAGCTGTGGCTGGTGGGCTCTGATGCAGGTTACGGCTTTGTATGTAAAGGCGCTGACTTGCTGTCTAAAAACCGCAGTGGTAAAGCGCTGGTCACTTTGCCGGCTAACTCTGAGGTCATGACGCCAAAAGCGATTGAAGATTTAGATTCTGATGAAATCTTAGCAATCACTAACCAAGGTCGCATGCTGCTGTTCCCAATCAAAGACCTGCCACAACTGGCGAAAGGTAAAGGGAATAAGATCATCAATATTCCTGCTGCTAAAGCAAAAGAGCGAGAAGAAGTACTATCTCACTTAATGTCTTTACCAAAAGGTGCATCGTTAACGCTGTACGCGGGTAAGCGAAAGTTGGGTCTTAAACCGTCTGACCTTGATAACTTCCGTGGCGAACGTGGTCGCCGAGGTGGGTTATTACCAAGAGGTTTGCAGCGAGTCACTCGCATTGAAGTTGAGCTGGATGATTCCGATACGACGGAAACACCGAGCGATAGCGAGTAACGCACAAATAAAAATCCCAGCCAGTGGCTGGGATTTTTTATGCTTCTTGCTTGTCTTCGGCAATGGTGACTTTCAAGCTCATCTCTTTTCCTTTGCGAATGATGCCAACGTCCACGGTGGTGCCAGGACGTAAATCGGTGACGATATCCATGACGCTCTGACGCCCTTGCACTTTATTGCCATCAATACTGATAATGATGTCCTGCTTTTGGAAGCCTGCTGCATTGGCTGGACCATTTGGATCAATACCAAGCACGACAATACCACCTATGTGTTCATTTCCAAGTAGGCGAGCAGTGACCGCATTAATGTCTTGGCCGTCGATACCAATATAACCACGAATCACGCGGCCATCAGCGATGATTTTCTGCATGATCTTGCTGGCTAGCGGCGCAGGGATAGCAAAAGAAATACCGTAAGTTTCTAAGTCTGTCGCTTGCTGAAAAGAGGCGGTATTAATGCCGACGAGCTCGCCTTGTGTGTTCACTAGGGCGCCACCAGAGTTCCCCTCATTGATGGCGGCATCGGTTTGAATAAATGCTTGGCGACCGTCGCTAATAGATGAGCGTCCTGTTGCTGAAATAATGCCGAACGTTGTGGTTTGTCCAAGGTTGTATGGGTTACCGATGGCTAGGACCACATCACCCACTTGTGGCTTGTAATTAGAGTTCAGAGGAATAACAGGTAAATTTGAACCTTCGACACGCAGTACGGCAATGTCTGTGCGTTTATCCGTGCCAACTAGCTGAGCCGCTGCGGCTCTACCGTCTTGTAATGCGACAACAATTTGGTCTGCTTGAGCAACCACATGGTAGTTGGTAATGATGTAGCCTTTCTCACTGACAATAACACCTGAACCCAGACCTTGAGTCGAGAGTTTACTGCGATCATTTTCAACATATTTACGGCTGTAGATGTTTACTACGGCAGGTGCTGCTCTTCGCACCGCCTGATTAAATGTCAACTCAACGGACGCGATATTAACAGGTTGCGGATCTAGCGCGGCAGGAATTACGTTGTTGCGCAAAGATGGTACCGCCAGTAATACCACTGCGGCAGTAGCCAAGCCTAAAAAGACAGAACGTAATAAAAAGCTGAGCATATCCTCTCCATGCATGAGCGCCAAAATGGCATAGAAGATGAAGAATAGCATTACATTGAAAAATAACAAAAGGGCAGCACGGAATCGTGCTGCCCTTTTCATTAGCTATTGAGCGATAAGGAAAAGTATTCGAGGCTTATTACTCGATGCTATGCATCGAAAACCTTATTTCCTATTACTTTGAAAGTGACTAACGAATAACAAGATAAATAGTACGTTCGCCACGCTGAATATTCAGAGCCAATACGCCTTTGTGCTTATCCACGATTGCACGAAGCTCAGCAAGGTTTTTCACGCGCTGACGGTTCACACCGATAATGATGTCCCCTTGTTGTAATTGATATTGAGCAGCCGGAGAGTTATCTGCAACGCTCGATACTTTAACGCCTTGAATTGCATCACTTGGTGTCGTATTGCTTAATTCCGCACCCTTGAGCCCTTCGTGTAATGTTTCGGCTTTGGCTTTCATATTTGTAGATTCGCCAAGCGTTACATCAAAGGTTTTATTCTTACCATCTCGAACCACACCTAACGTGATTTCTTTTCCTGCGCCCAGCGTTGCCACCTTTGCACGGAGCTCTGAGAAAGTATTAATCGCTTTGCCGTTTACCGATACAATTACATCACCGGCTTTCAATCCAGCTTTATCGGCTGCGCTGTCTGGTACGACTTGGCCAATAAAGGCTCCTTTACTCGACTCGTAACCCAATGCATCAGCCAGCTCAGAGGTTACTTCACCGCCCTGTACACCCAACATGCCGCGTTTGACTTCACCAAACTCTAGAATTTGCTCGGTGAGGTTTTTCATCATGTTGGACGGAATCGCAAAGCCAATCCCCACGTTACCGCCGTTAGGGCCTAAAATCGCAGTATTAATACCGATCAGCTCACCATTAAGGTTGACCAATGCACCACCAGAGTTACCGCTGTTAATTGCGGCATCGGTTTGGATGAAGTTTTCGAAGTTTTCAACGTTTAAGCCACTACGGCCTAACGCTGAGACGATGCCCGACGTCACGGTTTGACCGAGTCCGAATGGGTTACCAATCGCAACCGTAAAGTCACCTACGCGAAGTTTGTCGGAATCTGCGACTTTAATTTGCGTTAAGTTTTTCGCTTTTTCTAATTTAAGCAACGCAACATCGGCCATCTCATCGCCGCCAACGAGCGTAGCGTCATACTCGCGACCATCATAGAGGCGAACTCGAATCTCATCCGCGCCCTTGATTACGTGGTAGTTAGTGACTATATGCCCTTTTTTCGCATCAATAATGACACCAGAACCTAAACCTCTGAACGGGCGCTCGCGCCTTTGCTCCATCGGAAAGTCCGGTCCAAAGAAGAATTGAAATTGTTCGGGAATACGGCTGGTTTGTACTTGTTTGCCTTCTACAGCAATACTCACAACAGCAGGGGTTACTTTCTCAAGCATGGGCGCCAAGCTAGGTAACTGTTGGCCATCCACATTTAAAGGTAATGCGGCGGTGGCTTGAACTGGCGCAATAATAGAGCCCAAACTCAGAGATAGAACGGTGAGCGCAAGCAGTGGTTTTTTCATCCAATAACTCCTCTTGAAACATGTCTGCCAAAAAGAAATATCCGAACGGTTAGTTCACTTTGTTAATAACTAATATAGGGCCTAGTTCGGATAATCAAAGGGGGAGGCAGCTCACATCCAAGTTAGAGCAAAGGTAAGAAGAAAAAGTTCAAAAAAGGGCCGATACAAATGTATCGGCCCTAGTAGGTAGAGGTAAGAGAAGGTTATGATGCTTTTGCGGTTACCGCTTCGGGAGCATTAATGATTTCTTTCTCTTGATCCTTTAAAAGACCCGTTGCGCCATTGGCGTAGTCTTTTGGCTGTTCGTTAAACTCTGGTTGATCTTCTGCAATAGCTTCAGAAGACATTGCCGTTTTCTTATCAAACGGGTTGTCTTGCTCTGGCAAGTTTGGCAAAAGCTCAGAAGAGGTCTTAGCCATATGTTGGTACAGCTTGGTGTAATCTTTACCTAGTGTATCCAACATTTCTGCGGTTTGTGCAAAATGATCGACGAGCTCTTGACGTTGTTGCTCTAGTTCAAACTTGGCCGCTTCAAGTTCTTTCTGCACAGACTTTTGTTTCTTGTATTCAGGGGTGGTTAGTCTACTAATGACTACGCCTACGATTGTACCGACCAGCAAACCCACAATGGCATAAATCCAAGGCATAACTGCTCCTTATAGTTGTTTTAACAAGTCTTTTACTACTTAGTTACACGCGGTGCTAGTCCATGTTACTATGGCTTGAACAGCCGATAAAGAAAAATAGCAGTATGTCTTCGGGGACTGATAACTACTTCTCTCTATTCTCAAAGTTGACCCCGAGGTAACCCTTTTCCCAGTACCTCTATACGACTTAATACGATGACACCACTACAACAATATCAAAAAGACATAGCAGAACACGGGTTTCAGCGTGATGAAGCTCAGTATCAAGCGGTCGTTGCATTAGATAAGCTTTACCATGCTATCGTTGAATTTCAGTCAGCTCCTGTGCCCCAGCTTTCCAAATGGCAAAAGCTCATGGGGAAAAAAATCGACATGCCTGAACCCCCAAAAGGTCTTTACTTTTGGGGAGGAGTCGGACGCGGTAAAACGTACCTCATGGATGCGTTTTTTGATGCTTTACCAACCCAAAGAAAAATGCGCGTACACTTTCACCGCTTCATGTATCGAGTACATGATGAGTTGAAGCTGTTAGGTGATGTCGAAAATCCGCTAGCAAAAGTAGCGGATAAATTCAAAGAAGAAGCGGATGTGGTTTGCTTTGATGAATTTTTTGTCTCTGACATTACGGATGCGATGATCCTTGCAACGTTACTCCAAGAGATGTTCAAGCGGCAGATGATCCTAGTCGCGACTTCAAACATCGAACCGCAGAACTTATATCGTAATGGCTTACAAAGAGCGCGCTTTTTGCCTGCAATTGATATGATTTTGGCACGTTGTGACGTGTTGAATGTTGATAGTGGCGTTGATTATCGCTTAAGAACGCTTGAACAGGCCGAAATATACCATTATCCACTTGATGAACAGGCCAACATTAATCTCAACAAGTATTATCAGCAGCTGACGGGCGAACGTCAGATCGTCGCTCATCAAATCGAAGTTAATCACCGTCAGCTTGAGGTAATTGAAGCGAGTGATGGGGTTCTGCATGCGTCGTTTGCTCAGTTATGCCAAACCGCTCGCAGTCAAAATGACTACATTGAGCTGTCCCGAATTTATCACACGGTATTATTGGCGGACGTTCAACAGATGAACCGAAAAATAGATGACGCTGCGAGGCGTTTTATCGCACTGGTCGATGAGTTTTACGAGCGCAATGTGAAGTTGATTATTTCTGCTGAAGTGCCAATGGAAGACTTATATACTGAGGGGCAGCTCGACTTTGAATTTAAGCGCTGTTTGTCTCGGCTCACTGAGATGCAAAGTCATGAGTACCTCGCGCGTGAGCATTTGGCCTAAATCTAGTGTGTTCTTAAAAAGTGAAGAAAAAATTAGTGATTTGGCGCAAAAAAAGGTGATTTTTTCTTCGCTCTTCTCTATAATCCTGCGACCCACCGTTACTGCAGACCGGATTATCGAAGTTATTTCGAAATTGAAGGTCGAGAGTACCAACGACTCGAAGGGGTGATGACTGGGCTCTTAGACAGTGTGGGAGCACCAGAACGGTGTTCCTTAAAGTTTAAATTTTAATTAACGGGTTATTATTAGCATGAAAACTTTCGTTGCTAAACCAGAAACTGTAAAACGCGACTGGTACGTTGTAGACGCTGAAGGTAAAACTCTTGGTCGTCTAGCAAGTGAAATTGCATCTCGCCTACGTGGCAAACATAAAGCTGAATACACTCCTCACGTTGACGCTGGTGACTACATCATCGTTATCAACGCTGAGAAAGTTGCTGTAACTGGTAACAAAGCTAAGAACAAAGTGTACTACCGTCACTCTGAGTTCCCAGGTGGTCTAAAATCTATCACTTTTGAAAAGTTGATCGATCGTAAACCTGAGATGGTTCTTGAGCTTGCAGTTAAAGGCATGCTTCCACGTGGTCCTCTAGGCCGTGCTATGTACCGTAAGCTTAAAGTTTACGCAGGCGCTGAGCACAACCATGTTGCTCAACAACCACAAGTACTAGACATCTAATTGGGGATTTCGAAAATGGCAGAGAATCAATACTACGGCACTGGCCGTCGCAAAAGCTCAGCTGCACGTGTTTTTATTAAACCAGGCAGCGGCAACATTGTAGTAAACAAGCGTAACCTTGACGAATACTTCGGTCGTCCAACAGCTCGCATGGTTGTACAACAACCTCTAGAACTTGTTGAACTAACTGAAAAGCTAGACCTTTACGTAACAGTTAAAGGCGGCGGTATTTCTGGTCAAGCTGGTGCTATCCGTCACGGTATCACTCGCGCGCTTATGGAATACGATGAGTCTCTACGTCCTGCTCTACGCGCAGCTGGCTACGTTACTCGTGACGCTCGTTGCGTTGAACGTAAGAAAGTTGGTCTACGTAAAGCACGTCGTCGTCCACAGTTCTCTAAGCGTTAATTTCCTCTTATTGGAAATTCTGCTTTTCAGAGTTACTCTGGAAACTGTGTACCAAAAGCTCGGCTCTATGCCGGGCTTTTTTGTTTTTAAAGAAATAATACCTGCCTATCAATATCCATTTGTATTCACTTATAACTAGGCTCAGAGTAAGGCTTCTTCCTTACCATACGTTATAAGCTTATTTATCTGCTGTGGGTGCCTTTACGTCTTAATATCCCTGCAACATGTTTTAAAATGCCTACTCGTCTTTTTTGCGTATGCGGCGTGCTACAAAAGTGAAAATACAAACAACGTAAGTTGAATGCGCACTAAGAAATATTTTGCTGTGTAATTAACTGAAAACTACCAAGATAAAAGGTTTGAATAGCTTTCAGCAGAACTTCTATGTTGTGCTTTCTTGTTACAAATCACATCAATTTTTTATAATTCTGCCGCTTTTGTGACGACGCGAGCGATTTGCCTCACAAATGTTACAAAAAGGTAGCTTTATCTTGTCAAAAAGTAGGGTTTTCTTTATCATTTCCCTCCAATAAATAGAACTAAATTCATTATTTGTTAGCCATGCTCTTATAAGCGGAATAATAACGATCCAAAGGGAGCAAATGGGAGAATGTTTGGATGAGCAACGCGCCTTTAAATAACGGTCGCAGGCGTTTTCTAACCGCTACAACGGCAGTTGTTGGTGGGTTAGGGGCAGTCGCCGTCGCCGTGCCTTTTATCAAATCATGGAATCCGAGTGCCAAAGCCAAAGCGGCAGGTGCACCGGTGGAAGTGGATATAAGTAAAATTGAACCAGGTCAGCTGGTTCGTGTCGAGTGGCAGGGGAAACCTGTATGGATTGTTCGCCGCACTCAAAGCGTTCTAGATAACTTAAAAACGATCGGCGATAAGCTTCGTGATCCGCAATCTGAAATGGAACAGCAGCCTGAGTACGCTCAGAATGAGTTTCGTTCGATTAAGGAAGAGTTTTTTGTCGCTGTTGGTTTCTGTACTCACCTAGGTTGTTCACCAACCTATCTACCAGACTCTTTCTCAGAGCAGGTCCAGGGCGTAAGATCTGGCTTCTTCTGTCCTTGTCATGGTTCTAAGTTCGATATGGCTGGTCGAGTGTTCCAAGGGGTACCTGCTCCATTGAACCTTGTCGTTCCTAAGCACATGTATTTGAGCGACACCAAGCTCATTGTGGGTGTTGATGAGGGGGATGCATAATGCAAGCAATGTTAGACTGGGTTGAAAAGCGTATTCCTGCAATGAATGCTTATAAAAAGCATTTGTCTGAATACCCAATGCCTAAGAACTTCAACTTTTGGTACCTTTTCGGTTCTCTGGCGATGCTGGTTCTGGTTAACCAAATCCTAACGGGTATTTGGCTAACGATGAACTACGTTCCTTCTGGTGACGGTGCGTTTGCTTCTATCGAGTACATCATGCGTGATGTAGAGTACGGTTGGCTTCTACGTTACATGCACTCAACTGGCGCATCTGCGTTTTTCGTTGTTGTGTACTTGCACATGTTCCGTGGCCTGATCTACGGCTCATACCAAAAACCTCGTGAACTACTGTGGATCTTCGGTATGTTGATCTTCCTCGTTCTAATGGCTGAAGCATTCATGGGTTACCTACTGCCATGGGGTCAGATGTCATACTGGGGTGCGCAGGTAATCATTTCTTTGTTTGGTGCGATTCCTGTTATCGGTGATGACCTAACGCTTTGGATCCGTGGTGACTACATCATCTCTGGTGCAACGTTAAACCGTTTCTTCGCACTACACGTTATTGCACTGCCTATCGTTCTGCTTCTTCTTGTGGTTCTGCACGTATTGGCGCTGCACGAAGTCGGCTCAAACAACCCTGATGGTATCGAAACTAAGCTACCAAAAGGTTCAATGGGCGATGATTACAAGACACAGTTCAAGTTCCACGATTACTACACGAAGAAATACGACATTATCGACTCTATTCCTTTCCACCCATACGGTACGGTTAAGGACTTAGTTGGTGTGGCTGGTTTCTTGTTCTTCTTCTGTTACGTGCTGTTCTTTAACCCAGAAATGGGAGGATACTTCCTTGAACCGCCTAACTTTGAAGCGGCCAACCCACTGAAGACACCAGAGCACATTGCTCCGGTATGGTACTTCACGCCGTTTTACGCAATCTTACGTGCGGTTCCAGACAAACTATTAGGTGTTATCCTAATGGGTGCGTCAATAGCAGTGCTGTTTGTTCTACCTTGGTTGGATCGTTGTAAAGTTCGTTCATACCGTTACCGTAGCAAACTTCATCTGTTGAATATTGTACAGTTCACTATCGCCTTTATCGCTCTGGGTATTTTAGGTGCGTTACCTGCAACACCAACGTACACACTACTATCTCAGATCTTTAGCTTGTGTTACTTCATGTTCTTTGTGTTGCTGTTCTTCTACAGCAAAAATGAAGCAACCAAACCATTACCAGAGAGGGTGACATTCAAATGAAGAAGTGGATTGTAATTCTATTTGCTATGTTGCCATCACTAGCGATGGCAGCGGGGGCTAACGTTCCGCTTGATAAAGCGAATGTTGACCTAACGGATAAAGCTTCGCTACAAAACGGTGCGAAGTTGTTCATGAACTACTGTTTTGCTTGTCACTCAACGCAGTATCAGCGTTATGAGCGTGTAGCAACAGACTTGGAAATTCCAACAGACTTAATGAAAGAAAACCTGATTTTCAATCCTGAAGCGAAAATCGGTGATCTAATGGTCAATGCAATGCCACCGAAGCAAGCGGCAAACTGGTTTGGAGCTCCACCACCAGATCTTACGTTGGTTGCACGAGTTCGTGGTGCTGATTGGTTATACACTTACTTACGCTCTTTCTATGTTGATCCATCTCGTCCATTCGGCGTGAACAACATTGTCTTCCCGAGTGTTGGTATGCCACATGTGCTTGAAGAGCTACAGGGTATCCCGACGCCGATTTACGATACGAAAATCGTAGATGGCGAAGAAGTACAAGTTGTTGTTGGTACTGAAACAGATGGTACGGGTGAGCTGAGCGAAGGCGAATACGACAAAGCGGTTGGCGACCTAGTGAACTTCTTGGTTTATTCAGGTGACCCAGTGCAGCTTGAGCGTCATGCTTTAGGTTGGTGGGTAATGGGCTTCTTAGTGCTTCTAACCATCGTTGTCGTGATGCTCAAGAAAGAGTATTGGCGCGATGTGCATTAATTGTGCTAAAATACCGTGCTAATTCCCAATTTTAATTGATGTACAATGGAGGCTTAGCCTCCATTGTTTTTATTTGTAAGTGTACTGGAGGGCTCCATGGCTGTAGCTGCCAATAAACGTTCTGTGATGACTCTTTTCTCAAGTGCATCAGATTTGTATAGCCATCAGGTTCGCATTGTACTAGCTGAAAAAGGCGTAAGTGTTGAAGTTGAGCTTGTTGATGAAGCAAACCTTCCTGCTGAGCTTGTTGAGCTAAACCCATATAAATCAGTGCCAACTCTTGTTGACCGTGAGCTAGCTCTTTACGATTCAAAAATCATCATGGAGTACTTGGACGAGCGTTTCCCTCATCCACCTCTAATGCCGGTTTACCCTGTTGCTCGCGGCAACAGCCGCTTGATGATGTACCGTATCGAACGCAACTGGTATTCACTCGCTGAAAAAGTGATGAAAGGTAATGCGGAAGAATCAGAAAAAGCACGCACAAAGCTGCGTAATGATCTTCTGACGTTAGCGCCAATTTTTGCTGAATATGAGTACTTCATGAGCGAAGAATTCAGCTTGATCGACTGTTACCTAGCTCCATTATTGTGGCGTCTGCCTCAACTTGGTATCGATCTGGTTGGCCCTGGTTCAAAAGAAATCAAGGTGTACATGAACCGCGTATTTGAACGTGATTCGTTCCTTGCTTCTTTAACTGAAGCTGAACGTGAAATGCGCCTAGTTCGCTAAGCGATTTAGAACACGTTATGGATATTGCAAAAATGACTGCTCGCCGTCCGTATATGCTTCGTGCATTTTACGATTGGCTAGTAGACAATGACTTGACTCCTCACTTGGTGGTGGATGCAACGATGCCGGGCGTACGTGTACCGGTTGAGTTTATTCAAGATGGTCAAATTATTTTGAATATTGCGCCACGTGCGGTGGGTAATCTTGAGTTAGGTAATGATGCGATTACCTTCCATGCTCGCTTTAGCGGTCGTCCACACTCAGTAATTGTGCCTGTGTATGCTGTCCAAGCTATTTATGCGCGTGAGAATGGTGCTGGTACTATGTTTGAACCAGAAGAAGCGTACACTAACATCGAAGAAGAAGCGATGACCGAGGAAGAATCATCCCCACCGTTTACAACGGTTAGCGATGAGCCTTCTGAGTTAGCCTCTGATTCGGATGCCGAAGAGGACGATGCTCCTCGACCAAAAGGCAAACCAAGCTTAAGAGTTATTAAATAAAAAAAGCAGCGTAACGCTGCTTTTTTTTCTTTTTAGTGTCTTGACGTGTTTTCAAGTGATGTTTCGCAATTACTCAATCGTAAATGCTTCGACGTTGGCTTCATTTTCCGCGTTTGTCTCACTTTTTATTGTTTGTACACCGTCACTCGGTAAGTCCACTTCAACAGGTTCCATTTCGCCATATTGGAACCCTTTAATGACTTGTTTTACGCCAGAGATATTACGCGCGATTTCTGTCGCTCGCTCGCCTTGCTCTGGTGTGACATAACCAAACAGAAAAACATCGCCGTCTTCGGTGATCACTTTAACCTTAACGCCATTGAGTTCAGAGTCGGTAAGCAAGGCTGATTTTACTTTGGTTGTGATCCAGCTGTCGTTGCTAATTTGAGTGACAGTGAGTGGCTCTTTTTGTTTGATTTGATTGTGTATGACTTTCACACCACTAACTTCTCGAGCTCTTCGCTCTAAAGCATGGATAAGGTCTTGCGTTGGAGCCTGACCCATAAGAACAACCGTACCGTTATAGGAGCTGGCAACCACACGAACTTCACCTTTAAACGGCGCCTTGTTACCGATCGCCGCAACTTCGAATTCGATGTTGTTGTCCTGCCAAATTTGTTTTGTACTGCGTGTGTCCGTGACAATATTTGCTGTGGTTGCAGCGCCAGCGATAAACAAGCCAGCGCAACCACTTAAACTCAATGCTGTTAATAAGATAACGAGGCTACGTATCATAATTCTGACCCTCAGTCTTGGTTACTCTTCATGAGCAGGGAAAAGCACCTGGTCAATAAGATCACAAAGACAATGGAGTGTCACCATATGTACTTCGTGAATACGTGCAGTGCGGTGTGATGGAATGCGAATTTCGACGTCGTTCTCACCAAGCAGGCCTGCCATCTCACCGCCATCTTTTCCTGTTAGCGCGATAATCGTCATGTCTCGAGTTACGGCCGCTTCCATCGCTTTGATAATATTTTTGCTGTTACCGCTAGTCGACATGGCAAGCAGAATGTCGCCTGGCTGGCCAAACGCTCGTACCTGTTTTGAGAAAATTTCCTGGTAGTGGTAGTCGTTTGCAACAGCGGTCAGGGTTGTATTATCGGCTGTTAAGGCCATTGCTGGTAGGCTAGGGCGCTCAGTTTCAAAACGGTTTAAAAGACAAGAAACAAATTGTTGAGCGTTTGAAGCACTGCCGCCATTACCACAACATAAAATTTTGTTGCCATTGAGCAAGCTTGAGACCATCGCTTGGGCCGCGTGAGTAATGGCATCGGGCAGCGCCTCTGCTGCTGCGATTTGAATTTGAATACTTTCTGTAAAGCTGTCTTTAATGCTGTCTAGCATCGCTTATCCTTCAGAGATTGCGTTTTCTATCCAGTTGATATCTCGCCCATTGTTATGAATAGCGATGACATCAAACCGATAATCGATATTGTGTTTTAAGCGCTTTTGTTGGCTAAGCCAAACTTGTGCAGTTTTGATTAGCTTGCGCATTTTTGCGTGCGTTACCATTTCTGCTGCTGAGCCAAAGTGATCGTTCTTACGATATTTGACTTCAACAAACACAATAGTTTCACCTTGTTGGAAGATTAAATCAATCTCACCGACCTTGGTCAGGAAATTTTGTTCAATAAAGCGCAAGCCCTGGCGTTGCAAATAGTGCTTCGCCAGAGCTTCATATTGATTTCCGATTTGGCGCTTACTAAAGAGCCCCACGCTCAGCCCAGCTCAATTCACGCTGTACAACACAGTTGTTGTCGATACTTAAAATACCGGTTTGGCCACCGACTGAGTAACCAGGAACGACCTTCATTTGTGGAAGTTCACCGATCAATTTATATGCATCCATACCGAGTGCTTTCAAACGTTTTTCCATGTTAGATTGCTCTGACCAAAGCTCGTTCATTTCAGCGGTCACGCTAGGATCTGGGTCAATAAGCAATGGAATGTCGCTGTAGATGATGCCTGTTAGATCTTCGTATGTCGCGCCGCCACTGTTGCTACGCGAACTAGAGAAGATTTGTGGTGCTTTCGCATCAGGGTTAATCGCTACTTCGATAAACGGCTTGATCAAAGTCAGCTCAGTGCTTCTAGCTACGATATAAACCGCATCAACATCACGACGGCTACGTGGCTGTGTTTCAAGCTTAATTCGCATTAATGATTGCATCTGGGCGATACGCTGCTTGCTCTCTTGCAGGCCAAATACTTCATTGATGTCTTTTTGAAGTTGGCGCTTGTCACCAAAGTAACTTGCTGCGACTTTGTTAGAGCTGTACTTTCGCCATTCTTTGTTGAAAGCCTCAGTTACACGCTCTCCAAAGCTGCCTTTTGGTGCAAGAATAAGAGGGAAGTTGTAGCCTTCGCTGAACAAGTGTTTTGCAGCTTGTGCGGCTTCTTGTTCCGGTGATAATGCCAAGTAGCAAATATTGCTATCTGGTTGCACATCCTCGGGAATATTTAGCGCAAGGGCTGGAATGGTAGTGCCATTTGCTGAGCCATCCATGGTTGTGTGTAACAACTCCACGTTCTCTTTTTCTAGAGGGCCAACAACAAAATCGATGTTTTCATTGATCAAGCGTTGTTTAATTTGGTCAGCGTTATACGCATTGGTGTCAATCACCGTAAGTGTTGCACTAGGATCTCGATTACGATCATTCATCATCGCAAACACAAAACCATCACGAATTAATTGCGCTTGTGGCGAGAACTTACCCGTCAGCGGCAGCAATAAAGCAGTATTGTTTGGCTTCACGATATCAAGAGAGAGAATGTTTTGAATCTCTTCTGGTGTATAGATAGCAGCTGGGTGCGAAGGGTTTTCGCTTAACCAGCGCTCTAGCGTATTTTTAAGTTGGGACAGGTTGCCCGACAGCGTTTTTGCATAAACAGCCAGCTGAAGCCAGCCGTCTAGAACATCCTCATTCGGCTCTGTTTCTAATGAGGTGAGTTCATATTCTGAGTAGCTGCCAAAGTTCATCCAAATACGGCTAGAGATTTCCCTCTGCTCTGCTGACGAGGCGTATTGACCAAATGCAACCAGCTGGCGGTTTGCTTCAAACGCTTGGTTGAGGCCTTGATAAGCGTCGGCACGCATCAAGTAATAGTCTTTCCATTGCTCGTTTGGCAATTTCCACCAAGGTTTAAAGTTTAACAATTGCAGCAACTGCGAGTAATTACCTTGCTTTTGCTGTATGGTCGCACGCGCCAGTTGCCACTCCGCTTGCTGAACTTCGGTCAACTGTTGTCGAGCCAGACGTTTGATCAACAGTTCTGCTTGATCAAACTGGTTCGCTTGAATAGCGGCTTTGGTTGCCATGATCAACCAGTCATTTTGTAAACTGCCTTCCGTGCTATCAGCTTGGATCATATAGTTCTGAACAGACTGAGTAGGCTCAAGTGTTACATCAACGCCATCAGGCTGTCTTGGACCTGAAGAACAGGCGGCGAGCGTAATTGCTAGTGCAACAGGAGTAAGTATGCGTGGTACACTGAGTCTCTTATGGTTAATCATTGCCGTGAGTTCTCTATAATTTTGTACAAAATTGTCTCTATATTAATCGTTGAAGTGATGGTAAACAAATGACAGATAAAAATAAGTTGCCGAATGAGGGGCCAACTCTCTATATCGTACCGACTCCAATCGGAAATTTAGCGGATATCACCCAACGTGCTATCGAAATTCTGTCGACGGTGGACATCATTGCTGCTGAGGATACTCGACATACGGGTAAATTACTGTCTCACTTCAATATTCAAACCAAAACTTTTGCTCTGCATGATCACAATGAACAGCAAAAAGCACAGGTTTTGGTAGAAAAGCTGCTTTCCGGTCAGTCTATCGCGTTAGTTTCTGACGCTGGTACGCCACTTATCAGCGACCCAGGATACCATTTGGTGACAAAATGTCGTCAAGCGGGCGTTAGAGTTGTGCCGCTTCCTGGTGCTTGCGCGGTCATTACGGCGTTAAGTGCATCAGGCTTGCCATCCGATCGCTTTAGCTTCGAAGGCTTTTTACCACCGAAAAGCAAAGGCCGTAAGGATAAATTCCTAGAGATTGCTTCGGTAGAGCGTACGTGTATTTTTTACGAGTCACCGCACCGTATTTTGGACTCTCTACAAGACATGTTAGACGTTCTTGGCCCAGATAGAGAAGTCGTGTTGGCGAGAGAACTAACGAAAACCTTTGAAACCATTCAAGGCATGCCATTAGGTGAGTTAATTGAGTGGGTGAAAAGTGACGATAACCAACAGCGTGGTGAAATGGTGTTGCTGGTGCATGGCCATCGCGAAACCGCGGACGACTCATTGCCAGATGATGCTTTGCGTACATTAGGGATTTTAACCAAAGAGCTGCCTTTGAAAAAAGCAGCGGCTTTGGTGGCAGAAATTCATAACTTGAAGAAGAATGCGTTGTATAAGTGGGGCTTAGAAAACTTAGACTAAGCACTGCTAACGAGACACATGGTAAAGCGGGTCGATGTGAAAATATCGGCCTTTTTTAGGCTCAATGTTTGATGGTTAGGTTAAAAAAACACCACTCAATGCATTCATTTCATCATATCTGTGATCTCACTAGACTCTGAGTGGATAACTCTATACAATCCGCCCTCGGAGTTGACTGGGTAGTCGCTGCTTTACTGATGTCCTTCGGGAGACTGACGTTGAAGTCCTTTGGGAGACTGACGTTGACGTCCTTCGGGAGACTGGTAAAGGGGAGGAAAGTCCGGGCTCCATAGAGCAGGGTGCCAGGTAACGCCTGGGAGGCGCAAGCCTACGACAAGTGCAGCAGAGAGAAGACCGCCGATGGCCCTAGGGCACAGGTAAGGGTGAAAGGGTGCGGTAAGAGCGCACCGGACGACTAGCAATAGTTCGTTGCAGGGTAAACTCCACCCGGAGCAAGACCAAATAGGCCTCCACATTGCGTTGCTCGCGTAAGGAGGCGGGTAGGTTGCTTGAGCCAGTGAGCGATTGCTGGCCTAGACGAATGGCTACCGCCGCGCAAGCGGAACAGAACCCGGCTTATGTGTCGACTCCAACTATTCGAGACCCATCACTACTTTTTGTAGTGATGGGTTTTTTGCATTTTATTGACGCAAACCCTGTCATTACCAATAAACTTGGCGTTAAATCACGTCTGACTTTAGACTTGAGGTGGCGATGATGTGGGAAATCAGTACACTATGGTAGGTTGATCTTTTGCTATAAGTATTCAGCATGAGAGAGCAACATATCTTAAAATCGCTTCAAGATCATTCAACGAGAAAGCTATGACCGAAACCTTCCAACATATTTCCGTGTTATTAAATGAATCCATTGATGGCTTAGCTATCAAACCAGACGGTATCTATATCGATGGAACATTTGGCCGTGGCGGTCACAGCCGGACTATTCTATCTAAACTCGGAGAAAACGGCCGACTGTACAGTATCGATCGTGACCCTCAAGCGATAGCTGAAGCAGGCAAAATCAATGATCCTCGCTTTACCATCATTCATGGTCCATTTTCTGGTATTGCTGAGTATGCTGAAGAGTATGACTTGGTTGGCAAAGTTAATGGCGTTCTACTGGATTTAGGTGTTTCTTCTCCGCAGTTAGACGACGCAGAGCGTGGCTTTAGCTTTATGAAAAACGGCCCGCTAGATATGCGTATGGACCCAACATCAGGTATTCCCGTATCTCAATGGCTAATGGAAGCTGACTTAGATGATATTACTTGGGTGATTCGTGAGTTTGGTGAAGACAAACACGCGCGCCGCATTGCCAAAGCGATTGTTGCCTACCGTGAAGACGAAGAAAATGAACCACTGGTACGTACTGGCCAGCTCGCGAAGCTGATCTCAGATGCTGCACCCAAAAGCTTTAAAGAGAAAAAACACCCTGCGACTCGTGCGTTCCAGGCATTTCGTATTTACATCAACAGTGAGTTAGAAGAAATTGATACGGCACTAAAAGGCGCGGCAAGTATTCTGGCTCCTGAAGGTCGTTTATCTGTCATCAGTTTCCACTCTCTGGAAGACCGTATGGTCAAACGTTTTATCCGTAAAGAGAGCAAAGGACCTGAAGTGCCACATGGCATTCCAATGACTGAAGAGCAAATTCGTGCTCTTGGTAGTGCGAATATGAAAGCGGTGAGCAAAGCGATTAAGCCAAGCAAACAAGAAATTGAAATGAACCCTCGTTCGCGCAGCTCTGTACTAAGAATTGCAGAAAAGCTTTAATTATTATGACGAAACCCACTCCTAACCTTGCTAAGTTGATTGCAACGGATCTTATCAGCGTTGGTCGCTGGCCATTACTGTTGTTGCTATTGATCGTGGCATCGGCAATGGGAGTGGTATTTGCTACCCACCATGCGCGTCAAGCGATCACCGAAAAAGATCACACTTTGGTTGAACGAGAGCGTTTAGATAGCGAATGGCGCAACCTGATGTTGGAAGAAACGGCCCTCGCGGAACACAGCCGTGTTCAAGACCTTGCCAAAAAAGAACTTGAAATGAAACGACCTGATGGCGATAAAGAAGTGGTTGTCACGCTCAAATGATTAGAAAGAAAACCAACACGAAACCAAGCAACAAGCGTAAACCTGTCGCGAAAGAAAAAAACGCTTCGGGGGATACGAAAATCGAGAAAAAAGCAGTGAAAGTGGCGGTTGAAGAATCCTTTCTGATTCGTTGGCGCTTCCATCTATTACTGTTTTTTGTCTTTTGTGCATTTGCACTTTTGGTGGCGCGCGTAGCCTATATTCAAATCATTGAACCGGATAACCTGATTAAACAAGGTGACCTACGCTCGGTTCGTGTGAAATCCATTCCTTCTGCACGCGGTATTATTTCGGACCGAAATGGTGAGCCGCTCGCTGTCAGTGTGCCTGTTGAGGCCGTTTGGGCGGATCCCGCGACGATATTTAAAGAAAATGCCTTAAGCCAGACCAAGAGTTGGTATGCATTAGCGGATGTTCTTGGTGTTGACCGACAAGGGTTGATAGACAAGATCAAGCACAATGAAAAGCGCCGCTTTATTTACTTGCAGCGCCAAGTGAGTCCAGCCATGGCGAACTATATTCGTGAGCTAAAGCTGCCTGGTGTGGGTCTTAAGTCAGAATCTCGTCGTTACTATCCTGCCGGTGAGGTTAGTGCTCACTTAGTTGGGGTGACGGGGATTGATGGGCATGGTCTAGAGGGTGTTGAGCGTAGCTACGATGAGTGGCTTACTGGCGCCGCAGGTAAGAAAACTATTCGTAAAGACCGTTATGGTCGCGTCGTAGAAAACATTGCGTGGCAAGACAAGCAAGAAGGTAAGTCACTCCAGTTGACAATCGACCAGCGCCTACAGGCGATTGCTTATCGTGCGATTAAACAAGCTGTTGCGGACCATCGCGCCACGTCAGGCTCCGTTGTTATGTTGGACGTGAAAACCGGCGCCGTATTGGCCATGGTGAATGCGCCTTCCTACAACCCTAACAATCGTAGCGACTGGCAAAGCTATAAAATGCGTAACCGAGTAATCACGGACTCGATGGAGCCTGGCTCTACCATTAAGCCTTTCGTTATTTTAGCCGCCTTAGAAAATGGGGTAGCCGATAAAGATACCATCGTAGATACCGGTAATGGTGTACTTCGTTTAGGTGGTAGCCGAGTAAGAGATGTATCCCGCGTGGGTAAAGCTAGCTTGACCACGATCCTCAAAAAATCGAGTAACATCGGTGTGACGAAGCTGGCAATGCAAATGCCAGTAGAGGCGCTGCTCGGTCTGTACAGCTCTGTGGGCTTTGGTGAGCTTTCTGGTCTGAACCTCGTTGGGGAAGTGACTGGTATCTTCCCGACACGAACACGATGGTCTCCTATTGAACGTGCCACGATTGCGTTTGGTTATGGTCTATCGATAACGCCAATCCAGTTAGCGCATGCCTATGCGACGCTTGGAAATCTCGGCAAATACGAGCCAATCCATATTATCGAAAGCAATGATCATGACATGTCGCGCCAAGTAGTGAGTGCAAAGTACGCACGCCAGGTCTTGGACATGCTGGAAACCGTAACCCAAAAAGGAGGCTCAGCTCGTCGAGCGGCAGTTCCTGGTTATCGAGTGGGAGCCAAAACGGGTACCTCACGTAAAGCGTCTGCAGGTGGATACAGCGATGAGTACATCACTTATACGGCAGGGCTTGCTCCGGTTAGCGATCCGCGAATTGCATTGGTTGTGATCGTAAACGAGCCTCAAGGTGATGATTACTATGGTGGTTCGGTAGCGTCTCCTGTCTTCTCTGAAATCATGAAAGGCGCGCTACAAATACTCAATGTTGCACCAGACGAAAACAAATTCCAGCAGTAAGCCGAGTGGCTTACTGAGCAAACAAAATTAAGAAAACCTGAGCCAAAGCTCGGAGAACAAATATGACTAAAGCCATCAGTATGGACGTGCTGCTTTCCCCTTGGGTGGATTGCCCTAGCTTATCGTCCGTTCTTGTTTCTGAATTGGAGCTCGACAGCCGAAGAGTTCAGCCTGGAACCACGTTTGTTGCGGTGATTGGCCATGTTGTGGATGGGCGTAACTTCATTGCCTCTGCCATTGAGCAAGGCGCCAATGCGGTTCTAGCGCAAGCCTGCGATCTAAAAGCACACGGCACGGTGGAAATCATCGATGACGTTCCCGTTATTTACCTCGATACGTTGGATCAACGTTTATCTGCAATCGCTGGAAAGCTCTATGCTTACCCAGATATGGATTTGATTGGTGTCACCGGCACCAACGGCAAAACCACCATTACTCAGCTAATTGCACAATGGCTAGAGCTACTTGGCCACAAATCGGCAGTGATGGGCACGACGGGAAATGGTTTTCTCGACAATTTACAGCAAGCCGCGAATACAACAGGGAATGCTGTAGAAATTCAGAAAACGCTCTCCTCTCTCGCAAATCAACACGCCACATACACCGCGCTAGAAGTCTCTTCTCATGGCTTAACGCAAGGCCGTGTCAAGGCGTTGTCGTTTGCGGCGGGTGTGTTTACTAATCTAAGTCGTGATCACCTAGATTATCATGGCACGATGGAAGAGTACGCCAATGCAAAGCTGGAGTTGTTTACGCAACATCAATGTGAACGTGCCATTATCAATGTCGATGATGAAGTCGGTCATGCATGGGCGTCGCAGTTAAGCAATGCGATTGCGGTGTCACTTAAACCGAACACTGAATTTGAAAGCGCAATTTGGGCGACAGATGTCCGTTACGCGGAGTCGGGGATTACTATCCAATTTGATGGTAAATTTGGCTCAGGTCAATTGCACGCGCCACTGATTGGTGAGTTTAACGCAACCAACATAATGCTCGCTTTTGCGACCTTATTAAGCTTGGGTAAGGATAAACAAGCGTTACTCGAAACCGCAGGTCAGTTACAACCTGTACTCGGCCGAATGGAGTTATTCCAGACAGAGGACCGTGCCAAAGTCGTGGTCGATTATGCCCATACTCCTGATGCTTTAGAAAAAGCGCTGCAAGCTTTACGAGTTCACTGTGAGGGGCAGCTGTGGGCTATTTTTGGTTGCGGAGGCGATCGCGATGCAGGTAAGCGCCCAATGATGGCGGAAATTGCAGAGCGTCTAGGCGACAGAGTGGTGTTGACTGACGATAACCCACGCAGCGAAGAGCCGGCTCAGATTGTAAAAGACATGTTATCCGGGCTGTCAAAACCTGCCGAAGCGATTGTGCAGCATGACCGCTTCAAAGCACTGTCTTATGCGGTTGAGAATGCTTCGCCAAAAGACATCATCTTGTTAGCGGGTAAGGGCCACGAAGATTATCAAATTCGGAATGGCGAAACGATTCATTACTCCGACCGTGAGTCTGCTATGCAGCTTTTAGGATTGTCCTTATGATCAAAGTAACGTTATCTCAAATTGCCAACATCACTCGCGGTGAGCTATTCGGCGATGATCTACTTATCGACGCGGTTTCTACTGATACACGAGCGATTGACAACGGTGCTTTATTTGTTGCGCTGGTGGGTGAGCGCTTTGATGCGCATAACTTTTGCCAACAAGCGGTGGATGCAGGCGCAGGTGCTTTACTCGTACAAAAACATCTAGATGTGAATGTGCCACAAGTCGTGGTGTCGGACACCAAAATGGCACTGGGTGAGTTAGCCTCTTGGGTGCATCAAACTTGCCAAACACCTACCGTTGCCATCACAGGCAGTTGTGGTAAAACGACCGTCAAAGAAATGGTCGCGAGCATTCTGCAATTGAAAGGCAAAGTGCTGTTTACTGCAGGTAACTTCAATAATGATATTGGTGTTCCGTTGACGTTATTGCGCTCACAGCAGGATGACGACTATGCCGTGATTGAGCTTGGTGCTAATCATATCGGTGAAATTGCTTACACAACGCAGTTAGTAAAACCAGATATCGCGTTAGTGAATAATGTAGCCGCTGCGCACCTTGAAGGCTTTGGTTCTATTGATGGCGTGAAACAAGCCAAAGGTGAAATTTACCAAGGTCTTGCTGCAGGTAGTATTGCGATTGTCAATTTAGACAGCAATGGCGAAACAAAGTGGGAAAGCGTGCTGGCGGATAAGGAAGTTATCACCTTCTCACAAAGTAATTCTGCGGCTGATTACTATGCATCAAATATCGTGATGAATGCCGCGGGAGAGGCCAGCTTTAACCTACATATCGCAGCAAGCTCACAAGAAATTGAACTGTCTCTGGGTATTATAGGTCAACACAACGTGGCGAATGCAATCGCAGCTTCTATTATTGCGTTACAAATGGGCGCCACATTAGAAGAGGTTCGCGCTGGCCTTAAACATTTAAACAAAGTGAAAGGTCGCGTCGAGGTTGAAGCGCTGAGCGAAAAAATCAAATTGATTGATGACAGCTACAACGCAAGCGTGCCAGCCATGAAAGCGGCGGTTGACTTATTGGCTGCTTTCCCAGGTCAGCGCTGGCTGATTTTAGGTAATATGGCGGAATTGGGCGAGGAAAGTCTTGCACTTCATCGTCAAGTCGGGGAACATGCTGCCCCACAAAAATTTGAACATGTTCTCACATATGGTGCAGACGCCAAGGTGATCAGTGAGCTTTGCCAAGGCATTCATTTTGAGAAGCACCAAGAGATGATTGAATACATCAAGCAGCATCTAGACCAAGCCGTTCCTGAAAACCATACGATTTTGGTGAAAGGAGCGAACGGTGCACGTATGTTTGAAGTCGCTGCTGCTTTGAAGGAGTATTATTAATGATTATTTGGCTTGCCGAGCTGCTACAGCCATACCTGTCTTTTTTCCGATTGTTTGAATACTTGTCTTTTCGAGCAATTCTAAGCGTATTAACCGCTCTGGGTCTGTCATTATGGATGGGACCAATCATGATCAAGCGTTTGCAAATGCTGCAAATTGGTCAGGTAGTACGTAACGAAGGTCCTGAATCTCACTTTAGTAAGCGTGGTACTCCAACTATGGGCGGTATCATGATCTTAGCGGCCATCTCAATCACAATCTTGCTTTGGACTGACTTATCCAACCCATATGTATGGGCGGTATTGACGGTCTTGCTTGGCTACGGTGCAGTCGGATTTGTTGATGATTATCGTAAAGTGGTGCGCAAAAATACCGATGGTTTGATCGCGCGTTGGAAGTACTTCTGGCAATCGTTGATCGCGTTTGTCGTGGCTTTTGCATTGTACGCTTACGGTAAAGACACTGCAGCCACTCAGCTCGTGGTGCCATTCTTTAAAGACATCATGCCGCAACTTGGTTTGATGTACATTATCCTGACTTACTTTGTGATTGTCGGTACGAGTAACGCGGTTAACCTGACCGATGGTCTAGACGGTTTGGCAATCATGCCAACGGTTCTTGTTGCTGCAGGCTTCGCGGTTATTGCATGGGCGACGGGTAACGTTAACTTCTCTGAATACCTTCATATTCCATACCTACCACATGCTTCTGAGTTGGTTGTCGTATGTACAGCAATCGTCGGTGCAGGCCTTGGTTTCTTGTGGTTTAACACGTACCCAGCACAAGTGTTCATGGGTGATGTCGGCTCACTAGCGCTTGGCGGCGCGTTAGGCACTATTGCTGTTCTCGTTCGTCAAGAGTTGGTGTTGGTGATCATGGGCGGTGTGTTTGTGATGGAAACGCTGTCGGTAATTCTACAGGTGGGTTCATACAAACTGCGTGGTCAGCGGATCTTCCGTATGGCACCGATTCACCACCACTACGAATTGAAAGGTTGGCCAGAACCTCGCGTAATCGTGCGTTTCTGGATTATTTCTATGGTTCTTGTTCTGATTGGTCTTGCGACATTGAAAGTGCGTTAATCGCACTTTCCAAGAACAAGATTTACAGTGTGATCAAATATGGAACGTTGGCAAAACATACATAGTGTTGTCGTCGTAGGGCTCGGTATTACCGGGCTCTCTGTCGTTAAACACCTAAGAAAAAATCAGCCACAGCTTGTGGTCAAAGTCATTGATACTCGCGTAAACCCTCCGGGTGCAGAGCGTTTGCCGGAAGATGTTCAACTGCATAGTGGTGGTTGGAATACAGACTGGCTTTCTGACGCTGATCTTATCGTGACCAACCCTGGTATTGCGCTAGCGACACCAGAGATCCAAGCCGTATTAGCAAAAGGCACGACAGTAGTTGGTGATATTGAGTTATTCGCCTGGGCGGTGCAGAAACCAGTGATTGCGATTACGGGCTCAAACGGTAAGAGCACAGTCACCGACCTCACAGGTGTGATGGTTAAGGCTGCAGGTTTGGATGTGGGCGTTGGTGGTAACATTGGTGTTCCTGCACTGGATTTGTTAGAACAAGACGCAGACCTGTATGTGCTTGAACTTTCGAGCTTCCAGTTAGAAACGACGTCAAGCTTAAAGCTCAAAGCCGCTGCGTTTCTGAATCTTTCTGAAGATCATATGGACCGTTATCAAGGCATGTCTGACTATCGACAAGCTAAGTTGCGTATTTTTGACCACGCTGCTCTTGCGGTAGTGAACCGTGATGATCAAGAAACCTTCCCAGATGAAGAGATGCCATTGGTGACATTTGGCAGCGACAATCAGGACTTTGGTCTCGAGGTGGATGGCAACCGTACTTGGCTGCTCGATCACGGTCAACGAGTCGTCGCAAGTGATGAGCTTAAGTTGGTTGGTAAACACAACTTATCCAATGCATTGGTCGTTTTAGCGCTCTTAAAGGCTGCGGGCGTTGATTATCACAACGCATTGAATGCACTTAAAAATTACACGGGACTGACACACCGATGCCAGGTGGTTGCGGATAATCAAGGCGTAAAATGGGTGAATGACTCTAAAGCAACTAATATTGCGAGCACTATGGCTGCGCTATCTGGTTTGGAATCGACAGGCAAGCTCTACTTGCTCGTTGGTGGTGTTGGCAAAGGTGCTGACTTCTCGCCATTAAAACCGATCTTCGCGACGCTTAACTTGCAACTGTGCTGCTTTGGCGCTGATGGCGATGATTTTATGCCACTGCATGAATCTGCAATACGTTTCGACACCATGGAAGATGTGATTCAACAAGTATCTTCGCAGTTAAAACCAGGTGATATGGTGATGCTGTCTCCAGCATGTGCTAGCTTTGATCAATTCGACAACTTTATGGCAAGAGGCGATGCCTTCGCTGCTCTTGTTCAGAAATATGCATAATTAAAGGTTACACACTTCGTGGGTTTAGGTAACGTTAAACGCAGTATTGGCAATTGGCTCAAGCATCCAGCCCCAGAGGCGATGTTTGATCGTCAGCTAGTGTGGATTGCACTGGGTTTGATGTTGACGGGGTTGGTCATGGTAACCTCTGCATCATTTCCGATCAGCTCACGATTAACCGAACAGCCGTTTCACTTTATGTTTCGTCACGCGACGTTTCTTGTGCTGGCGCTAGGGACATCCGCTGTTATTTTGCAAGTGCCTTTGCAAGAGTGGTTTAAGAAAAGCCACTACTTACTTTGGGCTTCTTTCGCACTGTTGATCATCGTGCTCTTGGCGGGTAAGTCGGTTAATGGTGCGTCTCGTTGGATTCCCCTTGGGCTGTTTAACCTTCAGCCAGCAGAGGTCGCGAAGCTATCGCTGTTTATCTTCATGTCTGGTTACTTAGTTCGAAAGCAAGACGAAGTACGACAAACCTTCTTTGGTGGCTTTATGAAGCCAATCATGGTGTTTGCCTTCTTCGCAGTATTGCTACTTGGTCAGCCAGACTTGGGGACGGTCGTCGTAATGTTGGTCACGCTGTTTGGCATGCTTTTTATCGCAGGCGCAAAACTGACTCAGTTTCTCGCGTTGATGGTGGCAGGTATCGGCGCTGTGGTAGGTTTGATTTTAGTCGAGCCATATCGTATGCGACGAGTAACCTCCTTCCTTGACCCGTGGGAAGACCCATTTGGTAGTGGCTATCAGTTGACTCAATCTTTGATGGCGTTTGGTCGTGGTGAATGGTTCGGTCAAGGTCTCGGTAATTCAATTCAAAAACTGGAATATCTACCAGAAGCGCATACCGACTTTGTGTTTGCGGTACTTGCTGAAGAGCTTGGTTTCGTGGGCGTTGTGTTGGTCTTAATGTTGATTTTTAGCTTAGTGCTAAAAGCGGTTTACATAGGCAAGCGTGCGTTTGAAGAAGGCGAAATGTTCGGCGGTTATCTGGCTTTCGGTATAGGTATTTGGTTTGCGTTCCAGACCTTGGTGAACGTTGGTGCTGCAGCTGGTATCGTACCAACCAAAGGTTTAACACTTCCGCTAATCAGTTATGGTGGTTCCAGTCTGATTATTATGTCCGTCGCAGTGTCCATATTGCTGCGTATCGATTACGAATGCCGCTTGAAACGCGAGCAACAACAATCAGAACAACAAACTAATGAAACAAAATAAACGTTTGATGGTGATGGCTGGTGGTACTGGCGGTCACGTATTCCCAGGGTTAGCTGTAGCAAAACAGCTGCAAGAGCAAGGCTGGGAGATCCGTTGGTTAGGCACGGCGGATCGAATGGAAGCGGATTTGGTGCCAAAACATGGCATTGAAATCGATTTTATCAAAGTGAAAGGGTTACGAGGTCAAGGCGTAAAGCGTCTGCTTGCAGCTCCATTTCAAATTATTAATGCCATCATGCAAGCTCGCGCGCACATGAAGCATTGGAAGCCCGATGCCGTGTTAGGTATGGGGGGGTATGTGAGTGGCCCCGGTGGTATTGCGGCTTGGTTGAGCGATATTCCTGTTGTTCTGCACGAACAAAACGCGGTTGCGGGTTTGACAAACCAATGGCTATCAAAAATTGCTAAGAAAGTCTTTCAGGCCTTTCCTGGCGCGTTCCCTGCTGCTGAGGTAGTCGGTAACCCTGTGCGTGAAGACCTAACAAGATTAGAAGCACCTGCAGAGCGAATGCAAGATCGCCAAGGCCCAATTCGTATTCTGGTGATGGGCGGTAGCCAAGGTGCACGCATTCTTAACCAAACTCTGCCAGAAGTGATGGCAAAGCTGGGCGGTGATTACCGTATTCGTCATCAAGCGGGCAAAGGTTCCGCCGAAGAAGTGAACGCAGCATACCAAGCTAATGGTGTGGTAAATGCAGAGGTCACAGAGTTCATTGACGACGTAGCAGAAGCTTATGCATGGGCTGACCTTTTAGTTTGTCGTTCAGGGGCGTTAACCGTTTCTGAAGTTTCTGCTGCTGGCGTTGGTGCGATCTTTATTCCCTTTATGCATAAAGATCGCCAACAAGCACTGAATGCCGATCATCTAGTAGAATGCGGCGCAGCGAAAATGATTGAACAACCAGATTTAACCGTTGAGTCTTTGACTCAGCAGATCCAACAATTGGATCGCCAAGCTTTACTTACGATGGCTGAGCAAGCGCGTGGCGCTGCTAAATTGAATGCCGACCGAGTTGTCGCACAAGCCATTGTCGCTTTGACCGAAAAGCGTTAACGAATTATTGAGAATAGAATTGATGACAATCCAACATACACAAGACTTAGCTCAGATTCGCGCCATGGTGCCAGAGATGCGCCGCGTGAAATCCATCCACTTCATCGGTATTGGTGGTGCGGGCATGAGCGGCATTGCAGAAGTGCTGTTGAATGAAGGCTATCAAATCACGGGTTCTGACCTATCAGAAAACCCTGTGACAGAGCGTTTAGTATCAAAAGGTGCGACGGTATTTATCGGACACCAAGCTAGCAATGTTGAAAAAGCCAGTGTGGTTGTGGTTTCAACCGCTATCAACGAAGAAAACCCAGAAGTGATGGCAGCACGGGAGTTACGTATCCCTATTGTACGTCGTGCTGAGATGCTCGCTGAGTTGATGCGCTTCCGTCATGGTATTGCCGTTGCGGGCACGCACGGTAAAACGACGACGACGGCACTCGTGACACAAATCTATTCTGAAGCAGGCCTTGATCCAACGTTTGTAAACGGCGGCTTGGTGAAAAGCGCAGGTACAAATGCTCGTTTAGGCTCGAGTCGTATTCTAATTGCTGAGGCGGATGAGAGCGACGCGTCATTCCTGCACCTGCAACCAATGGTAAGTATCGTCACTAATATTGAAGCCGATCATATGGATACTTATGGTGGTGACTTTGAAACGTTAAAGCAAACCTTCATTGATTTTCTACACAATCTACCGTTCTACGGCCAAGCTATTGTTTGTATTGATGATCCTGTGGTTCGAGAGTTAATCCCACGTATTAGTCGTCAAGTGATTACTTACGGTTTCTCCGCAGATGCTGACGTACGCATTGAAAACTATCGTCAAGAAGGTCAGCAAGGCAAATTTACGGTAGTACGTAAAGGGCGTGCCAACCTAGATATCACTCTGAACATTCCAGGTCGTCACAATGCACTTAATGCGTCGGCTGCGATTGCAGTGGCTACCGAAGATGACATTGAAGACGATGCAATTCTAAAAGCAATGGCCGGTACGCAAGGCACGGGACGACGTTTTGATCACCTTGGCGAGTTTGATACTGGTAATGGTCATGCCATGTTAGTGGATGATTACGGACACCACCCAACAGAAGTTGATGTGACCATTAATGCTGCGCGAAGCGGTTGGCAAGATAAACGTCTCGTTATGATTTTCCAACCACACCGTTATAGCCGTACTCGTGATCTGTACGATGACTTTGCGAATGTGCTAGAGCAAGTTGATGTATTAATCATGTTGGATGTTTATGCCGCAGGTGAAAAGCCAATTGCAGGAGCTGATGGACGTTCATTGTGTCGCACAATTCGCAGCCGAGGTAAGGTAGATCCGATTTTTGTTCCAGAAATCGAGCAATTACCTTCAGTTTTAGCTAACGTTATACAAGACGGCGACCTAATCTTAACGCAAGGTGCGGGTGATGTTGGTAAAGTGGCGAAACAACTGGCAGGTCTTGAATTAAATATAAACAAGATGCTTGGTTAACACAGATTGTTGGCGCGAAGGACAGATAAAGACTCAGATCTCGATTTTGCGTCAATATCATTGTGATTTATTGCTATCAGTGTTTGATAGTTTACAAGAGCTCAGTATAATCCCAAGGTTAAAGTCAAGACTTTTACCTCTGCGTAATTATGTGGGTAAAAAGTACACGACAAAAGTCAGGAAACGAAGACGTTGTTGAATATTGCACTGAATGACGAGCGGCCAAACACGGATAATAACCGTGGTCGCCAAGAGAAAATCTTGGGTGCGTTATTTTTCGTTGTGGTTGTGACCTTAATTAGTTCTGTTTTGTACTCGGCGATCAGTTGGATGTGGGATGACCAAAGGTTACCTCTCTCCAAAATAGTACTTCAGGGAAAACTGGAGTATGTCCAAGCTGACGATGTGCAGGCTGCATTTAGTCGAATAGATCACATCGGTACATTTATGTCTCAGGATATTGATGTATTACAGCAAAGTGTCGAAGCTCTGCCATGGGTGGCGCATGCCGCAATCCGAAAGCAGTGGCCGGATACAGTAAAAGTTTTTTTGACAGAGCATCAACCTGAAGCCATTTGGAATGGCAACGAACTGTTAGATAAAAACGGGTTTGTTTTTGATGGCGATGTGGCTCTGTTACAAGAAGAAAAAGTGAAACTGTACGGACCCAAAGACAGCGGACCAGAAGTCTTACAGACTTACCGTGATTTGAGTCCTAAGTTTCAGCAATTGGGTTTAGCGATATCGTCTCTGGTATTAAACGAGCGACGAGCTTGGCAAATCATCCTTGATAACGGTATTCGATTAGAGCTCGGTAAAGAGTCTCTTCTTGAGCGTATAGAGCGATTTTTTAAGCTCTATAACAAGCTTGGCAGTGACACGCAAAGAATCAGTTATATCGATCTTAGGTACGATACAGGAGCCGCAGTTGGTTGGTTTCCTGAACAAGAGTTAGAAGAGAGTACAGATGACTAAGGCCGCTGATGACAACATTATTGTTGGTCTTGATATAGGCACTGCAACCGTATCGGCTCTAGTGGGTGAGGTTCTACCAGACGGTCAAATTAATATTATTGGCGCAGGTAGTAGCCCTTCACGTGGCATGGATAAAGGTGGCGTGAATGACTTGGAGTCGGTTGTAAAATCAGTACAACGTGCAATTGATCAAGCTGAATTGATGGCCGAGTGCCAGATCAGCCGAGTCTTCATTTCGTTGTCTGGTAAGCATATCGCAAGCCGAATTGAAAAAGGTATGGGCACGATTTCAGATGAAGAAGTGTCTCAAGAAGACATGGATCGCGCTATCCATACCGCAAAATCGATTAAAATCGGTGATGAACAGCGAATCCTTCATGTGATTCCGCAAGAGTTCACCATTGATTACCAAGAGGGAATCAAAAATCCGCTTGGTTTATCTGGGGTAAGAATGGAAGTAAGTGTCCACCTTATCTCATGCCATAATGACATGGCACGCAATATTATTAAGGCGGTAGAACGATGCGGCCTTAAAGTAGAGCAACTCGTATTTTCTGGGCTTGCTGCAAGTAATGCAGTAATCACCGAGGATGAAAGAGAGCTTGGAGTTTGTGTGGTGGATATTGGCGCTGGCACGATGGATGTGGCCATCTGGACTGGCGGTGCGTTACGTCACACAGAAGTATTTTCGTACGCAGGAAATGCTGTAACCAGCGATATTGCTTTTGCTTTTGGTACGCCAGTGAGCGATGCTGAAGAAATAAAAGTTAAATATGGCTGTGCTTTGAGTGAACTGGTCAGTAAGGATGACACGGTTAATGTACCAAGCGTAGGTGGGCGACCATCACGTAGTCTGCAACGTCAAACGTTGTCAGAAGTGATTGAGCCACGCTACTCTGAGCTTATGGGACTGGTTAACCAAACTATTGACTCTGTACAAGCGAAATTGCGCGAAGAGGGTATAAAGCACCATCTAGCTGCGGGAGTTGTACTCACCGGCGGTGCTGCGCAAATGGACGGAGTGATAGAATGTGCGGAACGCGTATTCCGCAATCAAGTAAGGGTCGGCAAACCGCTCGAAGTCAGCGGATTAACTGACTATGTAAAAGAGCCGTACCATTCTACGGCAGTTGGATTACTTCATTACGCAAGAGACATGCAGTCTAGCGACGATAGCGATTATAATGAACCTAAACGCTCATCTGTTACTGGCTTTTTCGATAAATTGCGTAACTGGATACAAAAAGAGTTTTAACCTGAGTTGCAGGATAAACGGAGACAACACATGTTTGAACCGATGATGGAAATGTCTGACGATGCAGTAATCAAGGTCGTTGGGGTTGGTGGCGGCGGTGGTAACGCCGTTGAACACATGGTGCGTGAATCCATCGAAGGTGTGGAATTCATCAGCGTCAACACTGATGCGCAAGCACTTCGTAAGACAAGCGTTGGCAATGTTATTCAGATCGGTGGCGATATCACCAAAGGTCTGGGTGCAGGTGCTAATCCACAGGTTGGCCGTGACGCAGCTCTCGAAGACAGAGATAGAATTAAAGATTCCCTAACTGGCGCCGATATGGTGTTTATCGCAGCTGGTATGGGTGGCGGTACAGGTACTGGTGCAGCACCTGTTATTGCTGAAGTAGCTAAAGAGCTTGGCATTCTAACTGTCGCGGTAGTGACAAAACCGTTCAGCTTTGAAGGCAAAAAGCGTTTGGCGTTTGCAGAGCAAGGTATCGATGAGCTGTCTAAGCACGTTGACTCTTTGATTACGATTCCAAACGAAAAGCTGCTTAAAGTACTTGGCCGTGGTGTCACGCTACTAGAAGCTTTTGCAAGTGCGAACGACGTTCTTAAGAACGCAGTTCAAGGCATTGCAGAGCTAATTACTCGCCCAGGCATGATCAACGTCGACTTTGCGGACGTAAGAACAGTAATGTCTGAAATGGGTCACGCGATGATGGGCAGCGGTATTGCTAAAGGCGAAGATCGTGCTGAAGAAGCGGCTGAAATGGCAATTTCTAGCCCACTTCTGGAAGACATCGATCTAGCGGGCGCTCGTGGTGTTCTTGTCAATATTACTGCAGGTCTGGATATGCGTCTTGACGAGTTTGAGACGGTTGGTAATACAGTGAAAGCATTTGCTTCTGACAATGCCACTGTTGTTATCGGTACTTCTCTAGACCCAGATATGACGGACGAAATCCGCGTAACAGTTGTAGCGACAGGTATTGGCAATGAGAAAAAACCAGATATCACGCTAGTTGCGGGTGGTAAAGCGAAAGTGGCTCCGACGCCGCAGGCTCAACCACAACAGCAAGCGGCGGCAACGCAAGCTGAAGAGAAGCCGGCACAAACCTTGCAAAATAATCAAGTGCAAGAGAAGCCACAGGTAACTCCTCAGCCTACAAATACAGTTTCTTCTTCTCCAGCATCGTCGAGCCAAAGCTCTGCGGCTCCGAAGCAAGAGAAGGAAAGTGGTTATTTAGATATCCCGGCATTTTTGCGTCGTCAGGCTGATTAATCTTTAATCCATAAATTTGACATGGCTCAAAATTATGGTAGCATTCACGGTCGACGTTACAGACGGCCGTGTTTTGTAGCAAATTTTTGAGAGGCAAGCAGATGATCAGACAACGTACTCTGAAAGAAATAGTGAAAACAACTGGTGTGGGCCTCCACTCTGGTCGTAAAGTCACGCTTACTCTGCGCCCGGCTGCTGCAAATACAGGTATCATTTACCGTCGTACAGATGTAAACCCACCTGTAGATTTTCCAGCTGATCCAGCTTCTGTTCGTGACACCATGCTATGTACTGCTTTGGTAAACGACGAAGGTGTGCGTATTTCAACTGTAGAGCACTTGAATGCGGCACTTGCTGGTATGGGCATCGACAACATTGTTGTCGAAGTAGACGCACCTGAAATTCCAATTATGGATGGTAGTGCTAGCCCATTTGTATACTTGCTACAACAAGCAGGTATCGAAACGCAAAATGCGCCAAAACGTTTCATCCGTATTAAAAAGCCAGTTCGTTTTGAAGATGGCGATAAATGGGCAGAGTTTGTACCATTTAACGGCTTCCGCATGGACTTCGAAATTGAATTTAATCACCCTGCTATTGAGTCAGACGAACAGCGCTTGCTGTTTGATTTCTCTTCAAAAGGCTTCGTTCGTGAAATTTCTCGTGCACGTACGTTTGGCTTTATGCGTGATATCGAATATCTACAATCTCAAAACCTAGTATTGGGTGGTAGTTTCGACAATGCTATCGTATTGGATGATTACCGTATTCTTAACGAAGAAGGTCTACGCTTTGAAAATGAGTTTGTGACTCACAAAGTGTTGGATGCGATTGGTGATCTTTACATGTGTGGTCACCCAATCATCGGTGAATTTCGCGCCTTTAAATCGGGTCACGGTTTGAACAACCAACTTCTGCGAGCTGTTCTTGCTGATCAGGAAGCGTGGGAGTGGACTACATTCGAAGAAGAAGTCGGCTCACCAGTAGCATTCGCTGAACCAAATATGGTGCTTGCGTAAATACTCGGCATTAAAATTAATAAAAACCAGGCTTATGCCTGGTTTTTTGCTATTTGGCTTTAATCTTGGGCTTATTAATAGCATTCGAGCTTTTCAGCATATTGAAATAACGATCACTTACGGTCTTTCTTTTCTGCCATATCGGCCAATCGCTTTAAACGCTCTTGAATTTTAGGCGGTGCCATGTCGGCAATCGTCATCAATGACTTTGCTGCAGATTCTGTTAATGGTGGACGTTTAGGTCTGTCGTCTTGTTCGAAACGATTTCGGTATAATGATGGATTGATCCTCACTTCAACGCTCATCAGTTTGGCAAAGCCTTGAGTACGAAGTTTATTTAGGATCATGAGGCGATCGTAATCGATCTTCATTTTGATCGCGGCACTAGAAACATCGATCAATAGGTGGCCGTTACGAACATTCGCCACCCGGCAATGATCGGCCGTCCCTTTGGGTAAGATCTCTTGCAAAGCTTGGTTAAGCTGTAAGATTTCTCCAGCATGTTCTTGAATCTGCTTGAACTGTGATTCAGCAATAACATCTTCAGTCGAGGTTGGACGGTGATCACGCATAGGTAAAATCTAATTTTGTTGAGATATCAGCTATTCTAGAGCAGCTTTCTATCAAGGTATAGTTTACATTAACGTCTTTCGCTTCAGTTTTACAATGTAGCAAGGTAAAAAGCAAAGTCTGCTCTGAATAGATTACACATATTGTGGTATGCAATATCGTCTAATCAGTCACCACTTTAAGTAAAAACTTCAGAGTGCTTCAAACAAATACGTCTATTTATGGTTGTATCGATGAAAAATCCTTACACTAAGCCACATTGTTTCGAAACTTAGCCTTGAAATATGGATGTTTGAACTCAATATCTTTGATAAATGATTTATCTCAGTATTCTTAGTTCCAAACTGGCAGAGACTGAAGGCATTATGAGTAGATCGGGAACGGTCTGATTAAAGAGAGATTCACGAAAAATGATAACTAAGCTACTGACAAAAGTGATTGGCAGTCGCAACGACCGAACACTGCGCCGCCTTAGAAAAATTGTAAAAGAAATTAATAACTACGAGCCAACATTCGAAGCTCTAAGTGATGAAGAGTTAAAAGCAAAGACGGTTGAGTTCCGTGAGCGCCTAGAGAAAGGTGAAACTCTTGATAAACTACTTCCTGAAGCTTTTGCTACGGTTCGTGAAGCATCTAAGCGTGTCTACGGCATGCGTCACTTCGACGTTCAGCTTATCGGTGGTATGGTTCTAAATGCGGGTCAAATTGCGGAGATGCGTACAGGTGAAGGTAAAACGCTGACTGCAACGCTTCCTGCTTACTTAAATGCTCTTGCTGGTAAAGGCGTTCACATCGTAACAGTGAACGATTATCTAGCTAAACGTGATGCTGAGACGAACCGCCCTCTATTTGAATTTTTAGGTATGACCGTTGGCGTAAACGTGCCAAACATGCCTCCTCAAGAGAAAAAAGAAGCGTACCAAGCTGACATTCTATACGGAACCAACAATGAATTTGGTTTTGACTACCTTCGTGACAATATGGCTTTCCGTAGCGAAGACCGTGTACAGCGTGATCGCTTCTTTGCAGTTGTCGATGAGGTAGACTCAATCCTAATTGATGAAGCTCGTACTCCTTTGATCATTTCTGGTCCTGCTGAAGATAGCTCTGAGCTATACACTCGAATCAACCTTTTGATCCCGCATCTGAAAAAGCAAGATAAAGAAGACTCTGAAGAATACCGTGGTGATGGTCACTACACTGTTGATGAAAAATCAAAGCAAGTATACCTAACTGAAACGGGTCAAGAATACGTTGAAGAACTGTTGGTGAAAAACGGTCTGATGGAGGAAGGTGATACACTTTACTCTCCGGCTAACATCAGCATGTTGCATCACGTGAATGCTGCTTTGCGTGCTCATGTGTTATTCGAGCGTAACGTTGATTACATCGTTACTGATGAAGGCGAAGTGGTCATCGTTGATGAACACACTGGTCGTACAATGCCAGGTCGTCGTTGGTCTGAAGGCCTTCACCAAGCAGTAGAAGCGAAAGAAGGCGTTAAGATCCAAAACGAAAACCAAACTTTGGCTTCTATTACCTTCCAGAACTACTTCCGTTTATACGAAAAACTGTCAGGTATGACAGGTACAGCGGATACTGAAGCGTTCGAATTCCAGTCTATCTATGGTTTGGAAACGGTGGTTATCCCAACCAACAAGCCGATGATTCGTAACGATATGCCAGATGTGGTTTACCGTACTGAAGCAGAGAAGTTTGCGGCAATCATTGAAGATATTAAAGAGCGTGTTGCCAAAGGGCAGCCAACGCTTGTTGGTACTGTGTCGATTGAAAAGTCAGAACTTCTTTCTAACGCATTGAAGAAGGCTAAGATCAAACACAACGTATTGAACGCGAAATTCCATGAGAAAGAAGCGGAAATTGTTGCTGAAGCGGGTATGCCTGGTGCGGTAACTATCGCGACCAACATGGCCGGTCGTGGTACGGACATTGTGCTTGGCGGTAGCTGGCAATCAAAAGTTGAAGCTTTAGAGAACCCAACTCAAGAGCAAATCGATGCGATTAAAGCAGAGTGGAAAGTGGTGCATGACCAAGTACTAGAAGCTGGTGGTCTACATATCATCGGTACTGAGCGCCACGAATCTCGCCGTATTGATAACCAGCTACGTGGTCGTTCTGGTCGTCAAGGTGATGCGGGTTCATCGCGCTTCTACCTATCTATGGAAGACTCTTTGCTACGTATTTTCACTTCTGATCGTATGGCGAGCCTTATTCAAAGTGGTATGGAAGAAGGTGAAGCTATTGAATCGAAAATGCTTTCTCGCTCAATTGAAAAAGCACAGCGCAAAGTGGAAGGTCGTAACTTTGATATCCGTAAGCAGCTGCTTGAATACGATGATGTAGCGAACGATCAACGTAAGGTTGTCTACGAACTGCGTGACGAGTTAATGAACGTTGAAGACATCAGCGGCATGATCGAGCAAAACCGTGAAGATGTGCTAACAGCGGTTATTGATGAGTACATTCCACCACAGTCACTAGAAGATATGTGGGATGTTGAAGGTCTACAAGAGCGCTTGAAAGCGGACTTCGATCTTGATGCGCCAGTGAAGCAATGGCTTGAAGAAGACGACAAGCTTTACGAAGAAGCATTACGTGAAAAGATCATCAACCTAGCCGTTGAAGTGTACAAAGAGAAAGAGGAAGTGGTGGGCGCACAAGTGCTTCGCAACTTCGAAAAATCGGTCATGCTTCAGACTCTGGATACGCTTTGGAAAGAGCATTTGGCTGCGATGGATCACTTGCGTCAAGGTATCCATTTACGCGGCTACGCACAGAAGAACCCAAAACAAGAATACAAACGTGAGTCGTTTGAACTGTTTGAGGGTCTACTAGAAGCGCTGAAAACAGACGTTATTACTGTTCTATCTCGTGTTCGCGTTCAGCAACAAGAAGAAGTTGAACGTATGGAAGACCAGCGTCGTGCGCAAGCTGAAGAAGCCGCTCGTCGTGCACAAGCGCAACACGCTGCAGCACAAAATCCGCTTTCTGAAGGCGAAGAATCTGAAGAAGGTTCAAATCAACCAATGGTACGTGATGAACGTAAAGTAGGTCGCAATGAACCTTGCCCTTGTGGCAGTGGCAAGAAGTACAAACAGTGCCACGGCAAAATCGACTAATCTGTTAGTCGGATTATTTATCAAAGAGTCGCTTAGGCGACTCTTTTTTTAAATAAATTCTTTGGCTATCAAATTCCATAAGTTTGATAGGTCAGAAAGTTTTTGAGATGTAGAAGCTCGTTGTCACAATAGTAAAGTACAACGGTCTTGAGAGTTAGGAATCCCCATGAAAAGAATTCACATAGTCGCGGCAATTATTTTTAACCAAGATAAATCAAAGATCTTTATTACAAAGCGTCCTGATGATAAGCACAAAGGCGGGTTTTGGGAGTTTCCGGGTGGCAAAGTCGAGCCGGGAGAAAGCATTGAGCTTGCAATTACAAGAGAACTCGAAGAAGAAGTAGGAATTGAAGTTATTGAGCAAGCCCCTTTTGAACATTTGGAATACGACTATCCAGACAAATCACTCAAGTTTGATTTTATTACAGTATCTCAATTCAGTAATGAGCCTTACGGTCGAGAAGGTCAAGAAGGATGCTGGGTTGAAATCAGCGAATTGGGCGACTACACCTTTCCTGAAGCGAACGTACCTATCTTGGAGCGTGTTGTAAAAGAGTTTGCTTAAGCTCGATGAACTTGCTTGTGGTAACCACGGTATGTTGTTAGTTTAAACAGATTAAGCGAAACGAGAGAACGAGAGCAAACCTCGTTATCCAGAGAAGGAGAGAAAGCGCAATGGTTCGTATTGCAATCGCAGGAGCAGCTGGCCGAATGGGCCGCAATTTGGTTAAAGCTTCACACCTTAATCCTGAAGCGACAGTGAGCGCGGGATCAGAACGACCTGAGTCTTCACTTGTCGGCGTCGATATCGGTGAGCTTTGTGGTGAAGGTAAATTCGATGTGCTCTTAACGGATGATCTTGCTAAAGACGTCGATAATTTTGATGTAATCATCGATTTCACCGCTCCAGTAAGCACATTAGCGAATCTCGAGTTGTGTAAGAAATACGGTAAGAGCATTGTGATTGGGACGACTGGCTTCAGCGATGCAGAGCGTGATCTTATCGATGAAGCAGCCAAGCAAGTGCCTGTTGTGATGGCGCCAAATTATTCTGTAGGCGTAAACCTTGTCTTTAAGCTTCTTGAGAAAGCGGCCAAAGTGATGGGAGATTACTGTGATATCGAGATTGTTGAAGCACACCATCGCCATAAAGTTGATGCCCCCTCTGGTACTGCTATCGGAATGGGAGAAGCTATTGCTGGTGCGATGGGTAATAAGCTGAATGATGTAGCTGTCTATGCCCGAGAAGGCATTACTGGTGAAAGAACAAAAGATGAGATCGGCTTTGCTACGATTCGCGCTGGCGATATCGTCGGTGAGCATACAGCTATGTTTGCTGATATCGGGGAACGAGTGGAAATAACGCACAAAGCGACTGATCGCATGACGTTTGCTAATGGGGCCGTAAAGGCTGCCGTTTGGTTGAGTGCTAAACCTGCGGGCTTTTATACCATGACGGATGTTTTGGGATTGAATGAACTATAAATACATAATTATTCGCCGGCGCTAGCCGGCTTTTTTATATCTATAGAATTGTTTGTAAATAAAATGATTCTGATAGAGAAGATTTTAGCACTTACTTTTGTTATGTTTTTGTCTGTTTTGGCTTTATTTTTGGGTGTAACCGTTAAAAGTGTTCCTGTTTTTGCCGTAGTGAACGTTTGCGTTAAAAACTCATAATTTTTTGTGATCCCTAAAAAGTTCAAATTTGTAAAATTCATTAAACCTCTATCCCTCCCTATGTAATAGCATTCAAAAGTTGTCTTTTTGAGCCTTACTGATTCGAAATGACCTTACTCGCTAGAAATTGATAATTTATTTTTGATTGTAGGTTGACAGGTTTCCAGTCCAACTTTAGAATACCGCCAATTTGTCTGAAATACCTATTTATGTAGATTTTATAGGTAAAGGAAGGCATGTTTGCAGTTTGATTTATTTTTTTTGCATTTTTATTCTGGAGGTTGTCTTGGGTAAATTAGCACTGTTAGTCCTAGAAGATGGGACAGTGTTCCACGGAGTGTCCATAGGGGCAGATGGTATTTCCGTTGGTGAAGTCGTTTTTAATACCTCGATGACGGGGTATCAAGAAATCCTCACTGATCCTTCCTATTCTCAGCAAATCGTCACCCTTACTTATCCTCACATTGGCAATACCGGAACCACTTCCGAAGATGAAGAATCCTCTTCCATTCATGCACAAGGCCTTGTGATTCGCGATCTTCCTCTTATCGCTTCTAACTTCCGTAATGAACAATCCCTCTCTGATTACCTTAAGTCTCAAAATATCGTTGGCATCGCTGATATTGATACGCGAAAGCTCACTCGTATCTTGCGTGAAAAAGGTGCTCAAAACGGTTGTATTGTTGCGGGTAATAACCTAGATGAAGCTTTGGCTCTAGCGAAAGCAAAAGAATTCCCAGGCTTAAAAGGAATGGACCTTGCGAAAGAAGTTACAACGAAAGAAGCGTATCAATGGAAACAAGGTTCGTGGACGCTTGAAGGTGGACTTCCAGAGGCGAAAGATGACAGCGAGCTGCCATACCACGTTGTTGCTTACGACTTCGGCGCAAAACGCAACATCCTACGAATGTTGGTTGACCGCGGTTGCCGCTTAACGGTTGTTCCTGCTGAAACGTCAGCGGAAGAAGTGCTTGCGATGAACCCGGACGGTGTTTTCCTATCAAATGGCCCTGGTGATCCAGAACCATGTACTTACGCGATTGAAGCGACAAAAGTGTTCCTAGAAAAAGGCTTACCTATCTTCGGTATCTGTTTAGGTCACCAAATCCTTGCGTTAGCGTCAGGTGCACAAACCGTGAAAATGAAGTTTGGTCACCATGGTGCAAACCACCCAGTAAAAGATTTAGACCGTAACGTTGTTATGATCACTTCGCAAAACCACGGCTTTGCGGCAGATGAAGCAACGTTACCGGAAAACTTACGTGCTACTCACGTATCGTTATTTGATGGCTCTTTGCAAGGTATTCACCGCATAGACAAGCCAGCATTTAGCTTCCAAGGTCACCCAGAAGCGAGCCCAGGTCCACATGACGCGGCACCGCTATTTGACCACTTTATCGAACTAATCAAAAAACACAGCGCTTAATTCGGAGTAGTAGATAATGCCAAAACGTACTGACATTCAAAGTATTCTAATTCTTGGTGCTGGTCCGATTGTTATCGGTCAGGCATGTGAGTTTGACTACTCTGGCGCACAAGCCTGTAAAGCACTTCGTGAAGAAGGCTACCGAGTTATTCTGGTTAACTCGAACCCTGCAACGATCATGACTGACCCAGAGATGGCTGATGCGACTTACATCGAGCCAATCCAATGGGAAGTGGTACGCAAGATCATTGAAAAAGAGCGTCCAGATGCAGTTTTGCCAACCATGGGTGGCCAGACTGCACTTAACTGTGCGTTAGACTTAGAGAAACACGGCGTACTAGAAGAATTCGGCGTAGAGATGATCGGCGCAACTGCAGATGCAATCGACAAAGCGGAAGACCGTTCTCGTTTTGATAAAGCGATGAAGTCTATCGGCCTTGAGTGTCCTCGCGCAGATACAGCGAAGAGCATGGAAGAAGCTTACAAAGTTTTAGATATGGTTGGCTTCCCTTGTATCATCCGTCCATCGTTCACCATGGGTGGCACTGGTGGTGGTATCGCGTACAACAAAGAAGAGTTCGAAGAAATCTGTCGTCGCGGTCTGGACTTATCTCCGACCAACGAACTTCTTATCGATGAGTCACTAATCGGTTGGAAAGAGTACGAAATGGAAGTCGTTCGTGACAAAGCGGACAACTGTATCATCGTATGTTCAATCGAAAACTTTGATCCAATGGGTATCCACACGGGTGACTCAATCACAGTAGCACCAGCACAGACACTGACTGACAAAGAATACCAGCTAATGCGTAATGCATCGCTAGCCGTTCTACGTGAAATTGGTGTTGAAACAGGTGGTTCAAACGTACAGTTTGGTATCAACCCGAAAGATGGCCGTATGGTTATCATCGAGATGAACCCACGTGTATCTCGCTCTTCTGCGTTAGCGTCAAAAGCAACAGGTTTCCCAATCGCTAAGATTGCCGCGAAGCTTGCTGTTGGCTTTACTCTGGATGAACTACAAAACGACATCACGGGCGGTGCAACACCAGCATCATTCGAGCCAACTATCGACTACGTCGTAACTAAGATTCCTCGCTTTAACTTCGAGAAATTTGCTGGCGCAAACGACCGTCTGACTACTCAGATGAAATCGGTTGGTGAGGTAATGGCAATTGGTCGTAACCAACAAGAATCTCTTCACAAAGCACTTCGTGGCCTAGAAGTTGGCGCAACTGGTTTTGACGAGATGGTCGATTTAGAAGCACCAGATGCACTGACTAAGATTCGTCACGAACTTAAAGAAGCAGGTGCTGAGCGTATCTGGTACATCGCCGATGCATTCCGAGCTGGCATGTCAGTTGACGGCGTGTTCAACTTGACTCAAATTGACCGTTGGTTCCTGGTTCAAATCGAAGAAATCGTAAAACTCGAAGAGCAAGTCAAGGCGGGCGGCTACGCAGGTTTGACCAAAGAAGTTCTTCGCCAGATGAAACGTAAAGGCTTCTCTGATGCGCGCTTGTCTAAACTGCTAGGTGTCGCTGAAAGTGAAATTCGCCGTGCTCGTGAGCAGTTTGATATTCACCCGGTTTACAAACGTGTGGATACGTGTGCCGCAGAGTTTTCTTCTGACACGGCTTACATGTACTCATCTTACGATGAAGAGTGTGAAGCAAACCCAACAGACAAAGACAAGATCATGGTTCTTGGTGGCGGTCCAAACCGTATCGGCCAAGGTATTGAATTCGATTACTGTTGTGTACACGCATCACTTGCGCTGCGTGAAGACGGTTACGAAACCATTATGGTTAACTGTAACCCAGAAACGGTATCTACTGACTACGATACGTCTGATCGCCTGTACTTCGAACCAGTAACTCTGGAAGATGTACTGTCTATCGCTCGCGTTGAAAAACCAAAAGGTGTGATTGTTCAGTACGGTGGTCAAACGCCACTTAAACTGGCTCGTGCTCTAGAAGCGGCTGGTGTTCCAATCATTGGTACTAGCCCAGATGCTATCGACCGTGCGGAAGACCGTGAACGCTTCCAGGCAGCTGTTGACCGTCTAGGTCTACTTCAGCCAGAAAACGCGACAGTAACAACGATGGAACAGGCGGTTGAAAAATCGAAAGAAATTGGCTTCCCATTAGTTGTTCGCCCGTCTTATGTACTCGGTGGTCGTGCGATGGAAATTGTTTACGATGAGCAAGACCTGCGTCGCTACTTCAACGAAGCAGTAAGCGTATCGAACGAGTCTCCAGTTCTACTAGACCGTTTCTTGGATGATGCAACCGAAGTTGATATTGATGCTATCTGTGACGGTGAACGCGTCGTTATCGGCGGTATCATGGAACACATCGAACAAGCCGGTGTTCACTCTGGTGACTCTGCATGTTCACTGCCTGCATACACGCTAAGTCAGGAAATTCAAGACAAGATGCGTGAGCAAGTTGAGAAGCTGGCGTTCGAACTCGGTGTACGCGGTTTGATGAACACGCAGTTTGCTGTGAAAGACAACGACGTTTACCTAATCGAAGTGAACCCTCGTGCTGCTCGTACGGTACCATTCGTATCGAAAGCGACAGGTGCACCTCTAGCGAAAATCGCTGCACGTGTAATGGCGGGTCAATCTCTAGAGTCACAAGGCTTTACTAAAGAGATTATCCCTCCTTACTACTCAGTGAAAGAAGTGGTTCTGCCGTTCAACAAGTTCCCTGGCGTTGATCCGCTATTGGGCCCAGAAATGCGCTCAACAGGTGAAGTAATGGGCGTTGGCGCAACATTCGCAGAAGCTTACGCGAAAGCAGAGCTAGGTTGTGGTGCGGTTTACCCTGAAGGTGGTCGTGCGCTACTGTCAGTACGTGAAGGCGATAAAGAGCGTGTTGTTGACCTGGCTTCTAAGCTAGTGAAACTGGGTTACCAGTTGGATGCGACACACGGTACTGCTGTAATTCTGGGCGAAGCGGGTATTAACCCACGTTTGGTAAACAAAGTACACGAAGGTCGTCCACACATTCTTGACCGTATCAAGAACAACGAATACACCTACATCGTAAACACGGCTGCTGGTCGTCAAGCGATTGAAGATTCGAAAGTTCTACGTCGCGGCGCACTGGCAGAGAAAGTGAACTACACAACGACACTGAACGCAGCGTTCGCTACATGTATGTCTCATACTGCAGACGCAAAAGCGTCAGTAACTTCGGTTCAAGAGCTACACGCTAAAGTGAAAGCTAGTCTAGACGCGTAACAGATAAAAATCAGTAAGCTCGTTAATCAGGGCTTACATGACAACCTCATTGCCCGCTCATTTGAGCGGGCTTTTTTATATTGAGGTTTTTCTAAAATGAAGAGCATTAAAGTGTGCTAGGAACGATTGGTATGCTTCGCTTTTGAAGATCATCAAGCTAATTATGGCAAGCAATGTTCCTAAAGATGAAGAAATAGTACTACCACTTGCTACAACAAAGTTGATACTGCAGGTAAGAATGATAAAAGAGATAGTGATTAAGTTTATTTTTGCAGCAATACTTAATCCTTTGCTTATTGTCAGGATGTTTGGAATGCATACAACAACAACCGTAATAGCTCCCAATGTAAGAAGGTACGTATCTAGATCAATGTGTTGAGTGAAAGAAAACCAGTCATTCCAAATGCTTAAGCTAATAGTCAGACCAATAGTCAATGCCAAGTATAAACATACACTTATTGAGATGTTCGCTATGTTAATTGATTTAGTATTCAACTTTCAATTCCTCATAGATTCCAATTGTAAGATTTCTTAGCTCTCCCGAATAACCGTTCGTCTTGGGTTTAGAGCCAATAACGTTGAATAGCTGATTAATGTTCACTATTTGTTCGATTTTTGAGTGTAATTGTTGTTTTTCTGGATGGTCGAGTCAGTAAGTTATCCATTATTTTCGCTTTTATCAGATTAGACGTTCCCTATTAAGACAGCGCTTTCCTTTTCTATCAAAATATTAAGAGGCTCTATATTTTGATGTAATTGATATTTTTAATGTGTCATTTTCTAGATTCATTAATTGATGAAAATTAGGAATAGATTGGTGTCTTGACTTTCCATTGGTAGTTTTGTGAATAAGTGCTACCGTTTCTTCCTCTTTGATACCTCTTCAAAAAGGAAGTGTAGTGGAAATCACGGTTGAGATTTTGTTGGCCCTATTTTTGGTTGCGACTGCCGCAGGCTTTATTGATGCGATGGCTGGTGGGGGAGGGCTCATTACGCTCCCTGCGCTTTTGGCTGCGGGGGTGAGTCCGACTCAAGCTCTAGCAACCAATAAGTTACAAAGTTCGTTTGGCAGTTTCTCTGCTAGCTGGTATTTCGTGCGTAACGGTATTGTCAGCCTAAAGGAAATGCGTTTCGCGATACTCTGCACTTTTATCGGTGCAGCGATTGGTGCCGAGGCTGTGCAGTTTATTGATGCTAGCGTACTCACCAGTTTGATCCCTGTTCTTTTGATCGCCATTTCCCTCTATTTTTTACTCGCGCCAAGTACGCGAAAAATCGATGGAGAACCAAAGTTATCTGAAGCGATGTTTGCGCTATGCATTGGTGGTGGGATCGGTTTCTATGATGGCTTTTTTGGCCCTGGGACTGGATCTATTTTTACTGTTTGTTTTGTTGCACTGGGTCACTTTTCTTTGGTCGAAGCCACTGCTAGAACAAAAATCCTCAATTTCACGTCAAACATAGCGGCACTACTCTTTTTTATCTTAGCCGGGTTGCCAGTGTGGAAGCTTGGCTTAACCATGGCTGTTGGCGGTTTTCTTGGTGCTCAGTTAGGGGCGAAGGTCGTGGTAAGTAAAGGGCAAAAATGGATTCGTCCTCTAGTTATTGTGATGTCGATGCTAATGGCAACGAAACTTCTTTGGCAACAACATCAGCAATGGATTTTGTCAGTATTATAACTCGTTCTCTACGTTCAACTACGCCTACTCATGAATTATATGTAAAGAAATACTGATATATCTATGATTTCATTATAGTGTGATATCGTACTTAAAATGAAAAAGTAATAAACAATTTTTATTTAATAAAGTTAGAATGCTAAGTTTAGAATATTTAATTGTTGGTTATATGTATCCTATTATATCTCGAGATAATACCCAGTCAAAAAGAGAATGCTATGCATTTTCTATCAATGAATTTGATAAATTGGTTAGTAAATTTATCCCTAAGCATGAACAACTTCGGTGGAATAGTTTAAAGGATAAGTTAGAATTTATTGCAAACTACTATGCAACTGTAGATGATTTGGCGTATTTAGGTAGAGTTGCTGTAGCCTTGTCAGGTAGCGCAGCTCCTATTGCAGTTGAGAAGTATGGTGGTTTTAATCATATTGTAATTAAAGGAACACCTAGTTTACAAAGAAAAGTTATGGCTTTGTCTGGTAAGATTTCGCCACCGATGGCCGTAAGTTTTGCTATAGGAAAAGAAAAGGCATTACAGACGGTTAAGCAAGGTGCAATTATTACTGTTATCTTTGTCACATCTTATAGAATAGCTGAGTATTTCTTTAAAGAGTCAAATAAAAGAGTATTGGCTAAATTATTCGGAGTTATAGCAAGTGACATTATTAAAGTGGGTTTGGCTGCTTTAGTTGCTAGTATAACATTAAAAACGATGGTTTCTGTAGGTGTTGTCGCTGCTGGTGGTTCAGCAGCTCTGTTTGTGGTTGTTTTTGTCGGTGTTGTTGCCAGCTTTGCAGCTAGTAAAATAGATGAAGAATTTAACCTCACAAAGAGGTTCCAAAAGGAAATTATGCTATTTTGGTCTCAAAAGGAAGAGGTGGAAAAATGGGAGATGAAAGATAAAATAAACCAATACCGAGCGATGCAGAGCTTTAAAAATAGTGGTTTTTCATTATGAAAAATGAAGAAATAGATTATAGCACATTTATTATAGGTTCAATTCTATTTCCTATATGTACATATTTTATGATTTATCTTCCGGTATCTGATTTGTTGGACTTTTTTGGAGCAATTTCATCCGATCAGGAAAGTTTATCCTTAGGTGGTCAGAATATTCAGTTATTTTCATCCGGTTTTTTATTTGCTTTGCTTTCTTATGTTTCTATTTATACTGTTTCTACTAAGAGAAAGCCAAATAAAGAAAAACTTAAAAAGCTTTTTAAATTATGTTTTGTTTTATTAGTTTCTAGTTTTTTGTTTTCTTATATGTTTAATGAGTGGCTGCTGTCTTATGCTGAAAGTCATGGATACCATTATTCTGAGGAACTTAGTTCTCGATGGTTCTTAAGTGAGTACTATGTTTTTGTAAAATGACTATGAAATACACTTTTACATTATACTCTACTTCAATTGTCTAGTTGTTGTGATGTCGATGCTTATGGCAACGAAACTTCTTTGGCAACAACATCAGCAATGGATTTTGTCAGTGCTTTAACTCGTTTGCTGCGATATGTGCTGTGGCGCAAGCAGATATGTATTGGTCGAATTAACTGTCCTAGTTCTTCAAAGTCATAGCAGAATTTGGGTGTGATATTAAGTGTCTTCAGGATAGATTTAGGAATTAAAGCGGGAGCCATTCCGCCCAAAGCCAGTTGTGCTGCCGCAGTGTATGAATCCATTTCCATCAAAGGCTCAATTCCGTATTTTGACAAAATAGCTTGTTGGTAAGTGTTGGCAGGATTGGTTAAGTCATTGGTCAAAATGGCTTTGGGTAGTTGCGAAAGTGGGTATCTACTGACGATTGAAAAAGGTTCATCAGCGAGGTGAAGGCTCATTAATCCATGATGAGACGGTAAATAACCAGCACAGAATCCCAGTGTCGCTTTACCCGATTTGACGTTCTCAATAATGCGTGGTGTATGATTGGTCGATATTCGTATGTACTGGTCATGGGCAAAGCGTTCTGCCATGATCACACTAAGGTATCCAGCGACTAAGGTTTCAGAGCAGTCTATCTTGATCAAAGAAGTATCTTCTATTTCTTGCTGATCATAGATCTGACCTCTTAACTCATTGAACGTTGGCTCGATCGTGTTGATGAGCGCATGGCCATCGGAGGTCAGCTTTATGTGCCGACCACTTGGCTCAATCAATTTTTTTCCTAACTTCTTCTCTAGATTCGAAATGCGCTTACTCACCGCAGATTGACTAATATAGAGTTGGCTGCCCGTGCGGCTCATGGTTTTTTCTTTACTGAGGACAAGTAACGTCTCAATACCTTCAAGCAACATAATGATTAATGAAAGTTAGGAATGGTTGAAATAATTTAGCGAATTGTACAAGAGTTGGCGAATCAAATGAGTATAAATGAGAGGAGCCGACACTCAGTCGACTCCATGACCGAATCATGTAATTTGTTTTTAACGATTAATTGCGAAAGTTGGTAGGGATAGATGCCAACGAATAGCACCGAGACGTATAATGAGCGTTGAGATTACACCAGCGAGTAAAGCCGTTGAGTGGTCATAACCCATGTTTACCGCCATCGTATGGAACATGCCGCCAATAATACATGCCGTAGCGTAGACTTCACTTCTTAATACCATAGGAACTTCGCGAGCCAGCACGTCTCGTATAATGCCACCTCCACAGCCAGTAATAACCCCCATTATCACAGCGACCATTCCAGATGCATTGTAGGCGAGTGCCTTCTCTACTCCAATTCCCACAAATACAGCGAGACCGATGGCATCACAAACGGGTAATACCCACCATGAGAGTCGCTTGGGTCTTCGAATAACAAGCATGGTTAGTAGACACGTAACAAATATCACCCATAAGTACGTAGTATCTGTTACCCAAAATACAGGAGTGGCACCTAGCGCCATGTCTCGGATTGTTCCGCCACCAATAGCAGTCACACTGCCGAGAACGATAACGCCGAATGGATCCATTTTTAAACGGCCCGCCAGTAACACGCCAGAGATAGCGAAAACAGCGGTACCGAACAAATCGATCATATAAAGCAGCATGGAGTCCATGTTACTTAGTACCTTTATATAGTGTGAGAAAAAATGGGCGGAAATTGTACGGTATTTGCCACGAAATCGTTAGCGTTTTTGACGAACGCTTTTAAAGTGCTCACACACTTCTGTGATCGCATTTAGTGTGCGTGGGGTTGGGCGGTTAATCCAATCTGAGTTTAGAGACCAGATGTGTTTATTTCTAAGCGCGGGAAGCTCATTGCTCCACTCTGCCCACATACCATCATTACTCATTGCGTGACGAGAAGTAAAAATAACCTCTGGTTGGCGAGTGATGACCTGCTCGATGCTGACCTGAGGATAAGGCGCGCTGGATGCTGCGAAAATGTTTTCACCACCGCAAAAAGTAAAGACTTCACTTGGCCAGTTCTTCCCGGCGACAGTGATGATAGGCTTTTCACTCAACTGATAAAAGTAACGAACTTTCTCATGCGTGTTGTACTTCTCTTTTAGTGTATTCAGTTGCGTTCTAAAATCTTCAGCGGCCTTTTGTCCTATTTGCGGGGTTTCGCTGTATTGGCTTAGCTGCTCGATATTATTGGCGATATCTTCCAGTGAGCCTGTAGTGGAATAATAGATAGGAATGCCGAACTGTTTAATTTTCTCCAGCTCTTTTGCCGGGTTTCCTGCCGGCCAAGCAATGACTAAATCCGGTTGAAGAGCAATAATGCGCTCTAATTTAATTCCTTGGTAATTAGAGACTCTTTCCAGCTGCTTTGCCTGCTCTGGATAATCACTCATTTCGCTGACAGCAACAAGCTTGCCTCCTAGCCCTGCCGCAAAGGCAATTTCAGTGGCATGCGGAGCTAAACTTACAATGCGTTGCGCTGGTGTTTGGGCGAAGGTCGCTGTCGAAACAAACAGCGTTAATGCGAAGCATAGTTTATTCATCATAATCCTTGATAAATCATTCCTAAAAGCAGACTTTGGATAGCTATCCAAACGAAGACTCGCAAAACGAGCAGCGTATGTATTTGTGAAAGGTGAATAGCCGATGGGGCGATTCGTCCACCGATTTTTGCGCGTTCCGCACGTATACCTTGATAGATAGCAGGGCCGCATAAAGAGAGTTGTAGTTTGTGTCCGATGGTACACAACACCCAGGCGGGCCCGGGTAGTGGCCAAGACTTCGCTTGTTGCTGTACACCAGAAAGCACATTGCTTACGTTCTTTCCTACAGCTAAAAGTATGGCAAAGAGACGAAGTGGAATAATATCCAGAGCGGCAACCAGCTGAACGGCAGGTTTACCAAAGGGCAAATATTGGCGTCGGCTAGGGGACCAAACTCGAGCTAACTCTGTGGCTAGTCGATACATTAACGCACCAATACCACCTGCTAGTGCGTACCAAAATAACACACCGATTACGTTGCGGCTGTATCCCATAATCACAGCTTCTGAGCTTGCTTTACCTATGCCGATGATCGAGAGGCTGTCAGTATCGCGATTAAGGTATGGTCTTAGTAATTGTCGGCACTGAGCTTTGTCTTCTCTCGACATACTTGTGACGAGTTGTTTCGTTAAGGCTTCGCTGTTGCGCCAGTCCAAAGCAATGATCAATAGCACTAGTTCGTATAAAGGCACTTGCCAAACGAATGGCTCCACGGCAATCAGCAAGATCAAGCAAGGCAATAGCATCAAGCCCAATGCAAGACTGCCGGAGGTCAGGCTCTGTGAGTAACTATGATTATTGTTTACTTTGTTGGCGAGGTTCTCAGCTAACTTTCGCCATAAAGTGATGGGATGCGATGAACGGGGGATTGGTAAAATAAGGTGAAAGAGCAGTGCGCCCCACATAATAAGGAGCGCACCGTTGGCATAAAATGACTGAAAAACTTCTTCCATGAATGAGTCGTTTACTTAATGAGTTCCAGCATTTTGAATACCATTTCAGAAGAGCTTTTTGCTGCTAGCGGTAGGAACTCATCAAAGCTCATTGGTGACTCTTTATCAGCGACATCAGAGATTGCGCGCACAACAACAAACGGCGTGTTGAATTGGTGACAAGTTTGAGCGATAGCAGATGCTTCCATTTCTACCGCGATAACGGATGGGAAGTGCTTACGAATAAACTCTTGGCGTTCAGCGGTGCAAACAAATGCATCACCAGTACAGATCAGGCCGCGAACTGCATGAGTGTTTTCCATTTGCGCTAGTGCCTTTTCTGCTAAATCCATTAGCTTTTCATCCGCTTTGAATGCAGCAGGCTGGCCAGCCATTTGGCCAATTTCATAACCAAAAGCGGTCACGTCTGCATCGTGATGACGAACTTCTGTTGAGATAACAACATCACCTAGATTTAGGCTTGAATCGAAGCCACCAGCAGAGCCTGTGTTAATCACAACATCTGGCTGGTATTCATCAAGAAGAATGGTAGTGCCTACTGCAGCTGCAACTTTACCGATACCTGATTGTAGTACGACTACTTCTACATCATTAATTTGACCAGAGAAAAACGTACAACCTGCTTTATTTACGGTTTTGCAGTTTGTGATTGCTTCTTTCAGGATGGTCACTTCTTGTTCCATCGCACCGATGATACCAACTTTCATAACACTCTCTTTCGGTAAATATTTTAGTTGGCCGAGAGTATAGCACTCCCCGTGAGCAGTTTTCTATTTGATGAGCTTAGCTTGAGTGAGCTTTTCTCGTAATTGTTCGGCGCGCTTTCTGTTTACGCCAAAGTCAGAATAGCCCACACGTGACTCTGAGCGAACAATCAGTTTGTCTCCTGCTACTTTTAATTCGAGGTCATCCACGAAGCGCATGATTTTAGATGTGCATTCTATCCGAAGGTAATCACCCTCTTTTACCGCGGTTTTGGCGCCAGGAAGTTGAAGCGCGGCTTGCTCAATGGCATCTAACGTTGCGGACTCAGTGAGCAAAAAAGGTGCTAATTGAAACTTGTCTCTTGAGTCCTGAGTTGAAACGCAATTTGGTTTGTCACCACAAGGTGATTGAGAACGATCTGGCATACTGGTGACTCCTTGGCTGCAGGCTGTAAGGCTGAGTAAAGCGATGGAAAGGAGAGCGGCTTTTTTCATTGTATTTACTCTTATAATTTTGCTTCTAATTATATGGATACAAAAGAAAAAGGATCCAATAATAGGATCCTTTTTGTGATGTTAGCTGTGATTAGACTTCTAGGTAATCAAGAATGCCTTCTGCCGCTTTTCGCCCTTCATCAATGGCGGTTACGACGAGGTCTGAGCCACGGACCGCATCACCGCCAGCGAAGATTTTCGCATTGCTGGTTTGGTACATGAACGCTTGCTCAACAGGTGCCTTGATACGTCCCCATTGGTCTAAATCGACACCATACGGTTCCAACCAGTCCATTTTGTGTGGCTGGAAACCAAATGCTATGATCACGGCATCCGCAGGCAATACATGTTCACTGCCTTCCACTGGTTCTGGTCTGCGACGACCTGCATCATCGGGCTCACCTAACGCGGTTTTTACCACTTTAACGCCCGATACGTTACCTGAGGCGTCGACCTCCACACCGAGTGGTTGCAGGTTAAACATGAACTTCACGCCTTCTTCCTTCGCGTTTTTTACCTCGCGACGAGAGCCAGGCATGTTGGCTTCGTCACGACGATAAGCACAAATCACATTGGAGGCTCCTTGGCGAATAGAGGTTCGTACACAGTCCATTGCGGTATCGCCACCACCAAGCACGACCACTTTCTTTCCTGCCATGTCGATAAAAGGTTGGTTGTTCTCAAGCTCCATGACTTTGTAGGTATTCGAAATTAAAAATGGCAGCGCGTCATATACACCCGGCGCATCCTCATTTTCTAGTCCTGCACGCATGTATTTATAGGTGCCAACGCCTAAGAAAATGGCATCGTACTCATCGATTAGATCTTGCATTTGTACATCTTTACCGACTTCCACGTTCATGCGGAACTCGACGCCCATTTCAGTGAACACACGGCGACGATTTTCCATTACCCCTTTTTCAAGCTTGAACGAAGGGATACCGAAAGTCAGTAGTCCGCCGATTTCTGGGTAGCGGTCAAACACGACTGGCTTAACGCCATTGCGCACTAGGATATCAGCGGCTGCCAAGCCTGCTGGGCCAGCTCCAATGATTGCGACCTTTTTATCGGTCCACTCCACCTTGGACATATCTGGCTTCCAGCCCATTTCAAAGGCTTTGTCGGTAATGTACTTTTCTATATTACCGATGGTGACGGCACCAAAGTCATCATTAAGCGTGCATGAACCTTCACATAGACGGTCTTGAGGACAAACGCGTCCACATACTTCAGGTAAACTATTGGTTTGATGCGATAGCTCAACAGCTTCAAGAATACGTCCCTCATTTGCCAGTTTTAGCCATTGAGGGATGTAGTTGTGGACTGGGCACTTCCATTCACAGTATGGGTTACCGCAATCTAAACAGCGGTCTGCTTGCGCAGTGGCTTGTTGCTTAGTAAACGGCTCGTAGATTTCAACGAACTCGATCTTACGAACTTTGATAGGCTTCTTCGCAGGATCTACGCGCTGCACATCGATAAATTGATAAACGTTCTGGCTCATGATTCAAACATCCTCCATGATTACTGTGCTTGAACGCGCAGCTCAGCGGCACTGCGGCTCTGGTGACCAAGTAGCGTGCGAAGATCTGCCGCTTGTGGTTTCACCAAATAGAACTTTGGAATCCATTCATCAAAGTTCGCCAAAATATTTTCTGCGTGGCTCGACCCTGTTTCTTCAAGGTGTTCCGCAATCAGGCCGCGCAAATGCTCTTGGTGGATGTATAGATCGGACAATGAAATGGCTTCGACAGATTCTGTATTGACTCGACCTTCAAAGCTCTGGTTTTCATCCAGAACATAGGCAAAGCCTCCGGTCATACCTGCACCAAAGTTCACGCCTGTTGCACCTAGAATGGCAACAATACCGCCGGTCATGTACTCACAAGCGTTATCTCCCGCACCTTCAATGACGGCAATCGTACCTGAGTTGCGTACCCCAAAACGTTCACCCGCTTTACCTGCCGCGAACAGTTTACCGCCCGTTGCGCCGTACAAACACGTGTTCCCAATAATGGTGGCTTCATGACACTTGAACGCTGTACCTAAGTGAGGTTTTATGGCGATCTTGCCGCCTGCCATGCCTTTCCCTACGTAGTCATTCGCATCACCTGTGAGGTACAGCTCTACACCACCTGCGTTCCAAACACCAAACGACTGACCGGCTGTGCCGTCAAGATAGATTTTGATAGGGGAAGCCGCCAATCCTTGGTTGCCATAGCGCTTCGCTATTTCGCCAGATAAGCGTGCACCCACAGAACGATCAGTGTTGATGACATTGTAGAAGAAACTTGCCGATTGGCTGTTTTCTACCGCATGCATGGCATCATCAATGATCTTTTGATTGAGCTCAGCTTTATCAAACGGTTTATTTGGTTCCGTCCAAAACAGTGGATGACCTTCAGGCGAGACGGGAGCTTCTAGAATGTTGGATAGATCCAATTTGGTTTGCTTCGCGGTAAAGCCTTCTACTGCTTCAAGTAAATCGGTACGACCAATCAAGTCCGTCAGTTTTTCAACGCCTAGCTCAGAAAGCAGCTCGCGCACTTCTTCTGCCAGTCCGGTGAAGTAGTTCATCACCATTTCAGGTAAGCCTTTGAAGAACTCTTTACGCAGCGTTTCGTCTTGAGTCGCAACCCCTGTTGCACAGTTATTGAGGTGACAAATTCGCAGGAACTTACAACCCATAGCAACCATTGGCGCGGTACCAAATCCGAAGCTTTCCGCACCAAGAATCGCGGCCTTAACCACGTCTAGACCAGTCTTTAGACCACCGTCTACCTGTAGGCGGATCTTATGACGCAGACCATTAGCAACCAGTGCTTGTTGCGTCTCTGCTAGACCTAATTCCCATGGACTACCTGCGTATTTTACCGAAGTCAGCGGGCTTGCTGCTGTACCGCCGTCGTAACCCGAGATGGTAATAAGATCAGCGTAAGCCTTGGCTACGCCCGTTGCGATGGTGCCGACACCTGGCTCGGAGACGAGTTTTACCGAAACCAGCGCATTCGGGTTGACTTGTTTAAGGTCGAAGATCAGCTGGGCCAAATCTTCAATAGAATAAATATCGTGGTGTGGAGGAGGAGAGATTAACGTCACCCCTTGCACGGAGTAACGTAGCTTGGCGATTTCTGCGGTGACTTTGTGTCCCGGTAGCTGACCACCTTCACCCGGTTTAGCTCCTTGCGCTACCTTGATTTGTAGTACATCCGCATTAGTAAGGTAATGAGGCGTGACACCAAATCGGCCTGAAGCAATTTGCTTGATGCGCGAGTTACGTTCAGTGCCGAAACGGCGAGGATCTTCACCACCTTCACCGGAGTTTGAATAGCCACCAAGACGGTTCATCGCAGTCGCGAGTGCTTCATGCGCTTCAGGGCTAAGTGCGCCAATGGACATGGCCGCAGAGTCGAAGCGTTTGAACAGTTCAATGCGTGGTTCTATTTGCTCGAGTGGCAGCGGTGAGTCTGATTTTTTCAGCGACATTAAGTCACGCAGCATGGCAACAGGGCGTTGGTTTACCTGCTTAGCAAAGCTCTGATAGTCGTTACTTTCGCCAGATTTAACGGCCTGTTGCAGCGTGCCGACAACATCCGGGTTGTAAGCATGATACTCACCTCCATGGACATACTTTAACAAGCCGCCATGATCAATCGATTTACGTTTCGCCCATGCTTTGCGAGATAAGTTTGTAAGATCTTGCTGGAAGTCGTCAAAATTTGCGCCTTCAATACGAGTTGTGACGCCTTTAAAACACTGGTCGACCACATCTTGGCTCAAGCCAACTGCTTCAAACAGTTGTGAGCAGCGGTAAGAGGCGATGGTTGAGATCCCCATCTTTGACATGATTTTATACAGGCCCTTGTTGATGCCGTATTGGTAGTTCTGCATCACATCGCGATAGTCTTTCTCTAGTGCCTTATCATCAATCAGTTTACCTAACGCTTCATAAGCAAGGTATGGGTAAACTGCAGTCGCACCAAAGCCAAGTAAGACAGCAAATTGGTGTGGATCACGTGCAGTTGCGGTTTCGACTACAATGTTGGCATCGCAACGTAAGTTCGCATCAATCAAACGAGTTTGAACGGCGCCGACTGCCATTGCCGCTGGAATTGGTAACTTGCCTTTGACCAAAGCGCGATCTGAAAGTACCACTAAAACCGTGCCTTCACGTACGACTTGCTCTGCTTGCTCACAGAGATCATTAATGGCTTGTTTAAGATCTTTCTCTTGTGGGTCGTAGTTGATATCTAGAATGGTATTACGGTAGTGATCGTCACCAAGCTCGAGCAGTTGCTGCATGTCTGAATAAAGCAGTACAGGCGAATCAAATGTTACGCGATGCGCGTGGCCATCGGTTTCACAGAAGACATTCATTTCCTTACCGATACTGGTCGCCAGTGACATCACGTGTTTTTCACGCAGTGGATCGATCGGTGGATTGGTGACCTGAGCGAACTTCTGGCGGAAGTAGTCAGTTACCAAGCGCTCTTTTGAGGAGAGCACAGCCATTGGAGTATCGTCACCCATAGAACCAACGGCTTCTTGGCCCATTTCTCCGAGTACACGCAGAACTTGGTCGACTTCTTCGTTCGTCATCGCGAATTGCTTTTGATAAGTCTTAAGTAAGTCTTCATCAAAGCTGCGCTCGCCTACTTGATCCTCAGGTAGCTGAGAAAATGGTGTTAGTTTGCGAACGTTGTTTTCCATCCATTCGCGATAAGGGTGACGAGATTTCAGATCATTATCGATCTCGCTAGACTGCCAAAGCTTACCTTTACGAGTGTCGATGACGAGCAATTCACCCGGACCTACACGCCCTTTTTCGGCAACTTCATCTGGGGCGTAATTCCAAATCCCTACCTCAGATGCCAGAGTGATCAACTTGTCTTTGGTAATTACATAACGTGCAGGACGCAGACCATTTCGGTCTAGGTTACAAGCAGCATAACGACCATCGGACAGTACGATACCTGCAGGACCATCCCATGGTTCCATGTGTTTGGAGTTGAAGTCGTAAAACGCCCGCAGATCCGGATCCATATCTGGGTGGTTTTGCCATGCTGGTGGCACAAGCATGCGCATGGCACGGAAGATATCCATGCCGCCAGCTAAGAAGAGATCCAGCATATTATCTAAGCTGGAGGAGTCTGAACCTGTCTCGTTCACAAATGGTGCTGCAGTTTGAAGATCGGGCAGCAGTGGTGACGAGAACTTGTAAGCACGCGCTCGGGCCCATTGGCGGTTACCTTCAATGGTGTTGATCTCACCGTTATGAGCAAGATAGCGGAACGGCTGAGCCAATGGCCAACGCGGTTGAGTATTGGTAGAAAAACGCTGGTGGAACAGACAGATAGCGGATTCCATGCGTAGATCAGCAAGATCAAGGTAGAAGCGAGGCAAGTCCGCAGGCATGCACAGGCCTTTGTACACCAAAACTTGAGTCGACAAGCTACAGATGTAGAAATCAGGATCTTCGGTGATTTGTTTCTCGATGCGACGGCGTGCGATGTAGAGACGGCGTTCAATGTCACGCTCTCGCCAACCAGCCGGTGCAGAGATAAAGACTTGCTGAATATTTGGAAGCGAGTTAGCCGCAATTGGACCGAGCACTTCTGAATTGGTTGGAACTTCACGCCAACCGGCCACTGTTAGCGTCTCTTGCGCAAGTTCTCTGTTGACGATGTCTTTAGCGAGTTGAGCTTTGACCGGATCTTGGTTGAAGAAAATCATCCCTACGGCGTATTGCTTGCCAAGGTTGAAACCATTTTCTTCGGCAATAAGACGTAAATAGGAATCGGGCTTTTGTAATAGAAGACCACAACCATCACCGGTTTTACCATCGGCGGCAATACCACCACGGTGGGTCATTCGGTCAAGTGCAGAAATTGCTGTACGAACCAGCTTGTGGCTTTGTTCGCCTTCCATATGCGCGATCAAGCCAAATCCACAGTTGTCTTTCTCAAGACTTGGATCATAAAGAGCCATTGCAATTCTCCCTTTGCTTATCCGTCATCCCGACAGATATATCAACACTGCTTACGTTGATAGTGATGACTGAATATGCGTCATCTTTTATGGTTTTATGTATATTTATTCAATAAAATCTGTGAAATATTTAACATTTTTTGAGTGTTTTATTTTCATCAACTTCACAAGCTATAGCTTATTGTAAAAAAGGTCAAGTTATTAGTGGATAATCACGTGAATATGCGATTTACCATTTAATAAGCTAAAATAGTTTAATGATTTCAAATAGATAGAAAATTGATTGTTACAAAAAAGTAACATTTGATTCTGTGGAAAATAAAAAAGACCAGCATAAAATGCTGGTCAAAATAGAAAGATTGGAAGGAATTGTTTTCTTTCTTTGCTAATAGCCATCGATATCGCTGATGGCTATTTATGGCATTGAAAGAGGGAAGCGTGAATACTTCCGTTAAGCAGAAAGCATCAGTGAATCTGCTTTTGCTTCTAGGTTTGTGCCATCCATTAGGTAGTCATCGATAGCACGAGCACATTCGCGACCTTCGTTGATACAACGAACCACCAAAGATTGGCCTGTTCGCATATCACCAGCAGCAAATACGCCTTCTTGGTTAGTAGCAAAACCTTGAGTTGCTACGTTACCGCGATCATCTAGCGCGATATCCAGTTGAGCAAGCACGCCTGTAGGTTCTGGGTGTAAGAAGCCCATTGCTAGGAATGCCATATCACATGGGATCACTCGCTCGCTGCCTTCTACTTCTTTGAAACTTGGGCGCTCGTCTGGTTTTGCATCTTGCCAAACGATATCAGCAAGACGAAGGCCTGTGACTTCACCTTTGTCATTTCCGATGAACTCTTTGGTCAGGATGTTCCAGTGACGATCGACACCTTCTTCATGAGAGGTCGAAGTACGTAGGATCATTGGGTATTGAGGCCAAGGCATATTGGCTGGGCGCTTCTCTGGTGGAATCGGCATGATTTCCACTTGAGTTACGCTTGCTGCGCCGTGACGGTTTGACGTACCTACACAGTCTGAACCGGTATCACCACCACCAATGACAACCACATGTTTACCTTTTGCGTGAATCTCTTCCGTTTTCAGGTCCATGTTATTTGCACGTCGGTTGTTTTGACCTAGGAATTCCATTGCGAAGTGAACGCCTTTGAGCTCACGACCCGGAACTGGCAAATCACGTGGAACCGTTGAGCCACCCGTCAGTAGAACCACATCGAACTCTTGACGCAGTTGCTGAGCATTTACATCAACACCGACGTGTTGGTTTACTTTAAACTCAACGCCAGCTTCTGCCATTAGATTGATCTTACGATCAATGACTTCCATGCTCAGTTTAAAATCTGGAATACCGAAACGCAGCAGACCACCAACCTTCTCGTCTCGCTCGAATACTGTCACAGTATGACCAGCGCTGTTCAGCTGCTCAGCAGCCGCAAGACCCGCTGGTCCAGATCCAATGATCGCTATCGTTTTACCAGTGCGAGAACGTGGCGTTTTTGGCTTGGCGTACCCTTCACGATACGCCGTTTCTACGATGGTTTTCTCGATGTTACAGATGGTGATTGGGTCTTGGTTGATGCCAAGTACACAAGCACTTTCACATGGAGCAGGGCAAACACGACCAGTAAACTCTGGGAAGTTATTGGTTGAGCTTAGAATGTTCCATGCTTCTTCCCAGCTATCACGATAAACCGCATCGTTAAACTCTGGGATGATGTTACCGATAGGGCAGCCGTTATGACAAAACGGCACACCACAATCCATACAACGAGACGCTTGAGTATTGATCTTGTCACCAAATTCCTCGTTCAGAACGAACTCTTTGTTGTTCTTGATGCGTTCAGCTGGGTCGATCTTCTGTGGTAGTTCACGACCATGCTCTAAAAATCCAGTAGGCTTACCCATTATACGGCCTCCACTTGAGTTTCGTTTCCTTGAGACTGTGCTTCAGCTTTACGCTTTTGAAGCACCGCTTTATAGTCACGCGGCATCACCTTAACCATAGAGGCTAGGCTTGCTTCAAAGTTGTCTAGGAAAGACTGAGCGACTTCACTTCCTGTGAATTGAACATGCTTAGTTAGCATGTCGAGTAATAGATCTCTGTCTTCTTGCTCGATTGGATCTAGGTCTACTAACTCTGGGTTCAGTTTCGACTCAAAGTCGCCTGATTTATCCCATACGTAAGCCACGCCGCCACTCATACCTGCGGCAAAGTTACGACCTGTTGAACCAAGGATAATTGCTGCACCGCCCGTCATGTATTCACAACCGTGGTCACCGACGCCTTCTACTACTACTTTCGCGCCTGAGTTACGAACACAGAAACGTTCGCCAGCCATACCGCGAATGAAAGACTCACCCGAAGTGGCACCGTAGAAACACACGTTACCAACCACGATGTTATCTTCTGCGACAATGCTTGATTTCGCATCTGGGTAAAGTACTAACGTACCGCCAGATAAGCCTTTACCCCAGTAGTCGTTCGCGTCGCCTTCTACTTCGAACTTCACGCCCTTAGCTAGGAATGCGCCGAATGACTGACCCGCTGAACCTTTGAACTTCACGTTCATTGGTCGAGGTAGGCCGGCATCTTTGTACACTTTCGAGATTTCGTTCGACAGCATGGTGCCCGCAGAACGGTCAGTGTTGACGATAGGGAATTCGGCATTCACCGCCTCGCCTTTCTCGAGAGCAGGAATCGCCGCTTGAATCAGCTTACGGTCTAGTACCGATTCCAGATTGTGGTTCTGTTGCGTTTGGTTATGGATACCGTCTGACTCACGTGGTTGTTCAACGTGTAGAACAGGAGACAGATCTAGGTTCTTGTATTTCCAGTGAGAAACGTCTTGGCGAATCTTCAGCTTCTGACCTTGGCCGACCATCTCATCGATAGTGCGGAAGCCAAGTTCAGCCATGATTTCACGTAGACCTTGTGCCATGTATTGGAAGAAGGTTACGACGTCTTCTACGCGGCCATCAAAGCGCTCGCGAAGCGTCTTGTTCTGAGTCGCGATACCAACAGGACAGGTGTTCTTATGGCACTTACGCATCATGATACAACCTTCAACCACCAATGCTGCGGTTGCCACGCCCCATTCTTCTGCACCAAGTAGTGTTGCGACTGCAAGGTCACGAGGTGTCTTCATCTGGCCATCCGCTTGAACCACGATACGATTACGTAGACCGTTCTTCAGTAGCGTTTGGTGCGTTTCTGCCAAGCCAAGTTCCCAAGGAAGACCGGTATGACGGATTGAAGACATTGGTGATGCACCAGTTCCGCCGTCGAAACCTGCGATTAGTACAACGTCTGCTTTCGCTTTCGCTACACCGGAAGCGATCGTACCTACGCCAGCTTCCGATACCAGCTTCACGTTTACACGACCCGCGCGGTTCGCGTTCTTCAAATCGTAGATAAGCTGAGCCAAATCTTCGATTGAGTAGATATCGTGGTGTGGTGGTGGCGAGATAAGACCGACGCCCGGAGTTGAGTGACGTGTAGCACCGATCCAGTCATCTACTTTATCGCCTGGTAGCTGACCACCTTCACCTGGTTTCGCACCTTGAGCCATCTTGATTTGTAGCTCATCAGCGTTGGTTAGGTAGTAAGAGGTTACGCCGAAACGACCCGAAGCTACCTGTTTGATTGCAGAGCGTTCCCAATCGCCGTTCTCTTTGCGCTCGAAACGCATTGGGTCTTCACCACCTTCACCAGAGTTCGATTTTGCGCCAAGGCGGTTCATCGCAACAGCCAATGTGGAGTGTGCTTCGTAAGAAATAGAACCGAATGACATTGCACCTGTCGCGAAGCGTTTCACGATGCTTTCAATTGGCTCGACTTCGTCGATAGAGATAGAACCAGCTGGGTTCTTAATGAATTCTAGCTGGCTACGCAGAGTTACCGCGTTGTCACCTTGTTTATCGACTGCTGTCGCGTACTGCTTGAACTGATCGTAGTTCTTGTTGCGCGTAGACTCTTGCAGTAGCGAGATGGTTTCTGGGTTGAATAGGTGCTTCTCACCACGCTGTTTCCATTGGTAAACACCACCAACATCCAGCATTTGAATTGGGATTTCGCGTTGTGGGTAACCGATGCGGTGACGAACGAGCACTTCTTTAGCAATATCGTCAAGGGTGAGACCTTGGATACGAGAAACTGTACCTGTGAAGTACTTGTCTACCACTGACTTATGAATACCTAAGGCTTCGAAGATTTGCGCACCGTGGTACGACTGCAGGGTTGAGATACCCATCTTCGAGAAGATCTTCAGAAGACCGCCATTGATCGCTTTACGGTAGTTGTTGAACAGATCGCGAGGGTTCGCTTCTGGGTCCAGCTTCTTCGTACGCTGAAGCTCAATGATGGTTTCAATCACTAGGTATGGGTTAACGGCGTTGGCACCGTAACCAATTAGCGTTGCAAAGTGGTGCGTTTCACGCGCGTCACCGGTTTCAACCACAATGTCACACTTCGCACGTAGACCTTTGCGGATCAAGTGGTGATGCACTGCACCAACTGCCAGCATGGCTGGGATAGCGGCGTGGTTTGAGTTCACTGCGCGGTCAGTTAGCAGGATGATTGAGTAACCATCAATAACCGCGTCTTCTGCGTATTGGCAGATACGTTTTAGTGCGCGCTCAAGCTTGCCTTGGTCTTCACTGGCTTGGAATACGATATCTAGCGTTTTCGCCTGAAGATGCTCGTTATCGATCGCACGCAGTTTCTCAAGCTCAGAGTTCGCCAGAACAGGCGATTCCAATTCGACTTTCTGACAGTGAAGTGGTGTTTCAGTCAGAAGGTTTTGGTCTTTACCCAAGTAAGTGTTCAGCGACATCACCATACGCTCACGGATCGGGTCAATCGGTGGGTTAGTTACCTGTGCGAACAGCTGCTTGAAGTAGTTTGAAAGATGTTGAGACTGATGAGATAGAACTGCAAGAGGCCAGTCGGCACCCATTGCTGACAATGGTTCTTTTGCGTCATTCGCCATTGGAACGATGATTTCGTTCACTTCTTCAGTACTTACGCCAAACGCTTGTTGGCGGTGTAGAAGATGTTCTGGCTTAGGTTGGCTGAACTGGTTGCTCGCATCTGGCAGCTTCTTCAAGCTCAGTAGGTTTTCTTCTACCCACTTTTCGTAAGGCTGCGCTGTTGCGATGGTGTCTTTCACTTCTTCATCAGAGATGATGCGACCTTGCTCTAAGTCTGCAACGAAGATGCGACCTGGTTGTAGACGACCGCGGAACTCAACGTTCTCTGGCTCAATATCCACAACACCAGATTCTGATGCCATTACTAGGAAGTTATCTTTGGTCACTGTGTAGCGAGAAGGGCGCAGACCGTTACGGTCGAGTGTCGCACCAACTTGAACACCATCAGTAAAACATACTGAAGCCGGACCATCCCATGGTTCCATGATGTTCGCGTGGTATTGATAGAACGCACGACGCTTAGGATCCATGTTTTTGTTTTCTTGCCATGCTTCCGGGATCATCATCATCAATGCGTGCGGCAGGCTACGACCAGAAAGAACTAGGAGCTCAAGAGCCATGTCAAAGTTAGATGAATCCGAACTGCCTTCCTGACAAATAGGAAGCAGCATGTCGATTTCAGCTTGGGTAAATAGATCGGATTCAATGATCGCCTCACGGGCTTTCATCCAGTTCAAGTTACCTCGAACTGTATTGATTTCACCGTTGTGGGCAATGTAACGGAAAGGTTGTGCAAGACGCCATTTCGGGAAGGTGTTGGTAGAGAAGCGAGAGTGTACCAGTGCCAGTGCGGTCACCATGGTCGGGTTTTGCAGATCAAGGAAGTACTGAGGGACTTGCTCGGTCGTTAACTGACCTTTGTACACCAATGTCTTGTAAGACATTGAGTTAATGTAGAAGTCATCACCAATGTTCGAAACGCTTTCTAGACAAACACGTACAGTGTAGTTACGAAGTACGTACAGTTTGCGCTCTAGCTCTTCAGGTGTGATACCTGGACCACCAGAGATAAACACATGCTCAAACTGAGGTTCTGTGCTTAGCGGGTCGGCACCGATCATCGAGTTATCGGTTGGCAAAACGCGGTAGCCAATAACTTCAAGGTCTAGACGCTGAGCGTTGCGTTCTAGAATGTCACGGCATTGCTCGCGTTTGTATTCGTCTTTCGGGAAAAGTACGACACCCACACCATACTTTTCAAATGAAGGCAGTTTAATGCCGAGCTTTACGGCCTCTTCTAATAGGAATTCATGAGGTTTTTGTAGCAAGATACCCGCACCATCACCGCTGCATGGATCACAACCTTGACCACCACGGTGCTCCATGCGAGCTAGCATATCCAATGCTTGAGTCACTACTTCATGAGATTTACGGTTTTTAAGGTGAGCAACAAAACCGATACCACACGCGTCATGCTCCAATTCAGGAGTATATAGACCCTGTGGATTTTGCTCTCTATCTACCATAGATACATCCTTCCAGTTCAATGTCGACGCAAAAGCACCAGGCAGGCAAATGCCACCTAGACCATTGATTACGTCTTGTCCTTTATATTTATTATCGCCACCGATCTAGGTTGATCGATCTTGATTCCTTTCCGTATCTCGCAGGAAAAGTTTTGCGAGAAAAACAATCCTTGGTGGTATCCCTTTATTTATTGCCACTATTTAGTGATTTATATAGGTAGGAGTGGGATAACACCGACAAATCCCGCAGTGTACTTTGTAATAAAAGTCACAAAAATAACGGGGTTGTGTAAGTATCCTACAATTTTGTCACTTCAGAATGCAATGAAAAAGTCGACGTTGTGACCCAATTTTTTCGTTTAATTATGCATTTTTAGTTTAACATTTACGCAACATGAACGTTTTTTATCTGTATTTATGCAGGTTTATTGATTTTGAGCCGTATGATGTTTGTTTGAATTGACTAGTATTGTGTGTTTTTTCTTGCAGGGATGTAATTTATTTACACAGATCGTAGTGAGATTGATTACGGTTCATTGTTGGTGAGAATTTATGCAGTTACATGAGTTGGTCAATACAATCGGCCAAGATCTTCAGCGTCGATACGGTGAAAAAGTCCATAAACTAACGTTGCACGGTGGATTTAGTTGCCCTAACCGAGATGGCACGATTGGTCGGGGAGGATGTACTTTTTGTAATGTGGCTTCGTTTGCGGATGAAGAAGTACAGATAAAGAGTATTCACGATCAGTTGAAAGATCGTGCGGGCGAAATTCATCGAGCGAAGAAGTATCTGGCTTATTTTCAGGCTTACACCAGTACTTATGCGGAAGTGCAAGTGCTGAAAAATATGTATGAAGAAGCACTAAAAGCGGCTGATATTGTGGGATTGTGTGTCGGGACTCGTCCAGATTGCGTGCCTGATGCCGTATTAGATTTGCTGTCTGACTATGTACAGCAAGGTTATGAAATTTGGCTAGAGTTAGGGCTTCAAACCGCTAATAACGACACCCTTAAGCGCATCAATCGCGGTCATGATTTCGAATGTTATGCCGAGATCACCAAGCGTGCGCGTGCGCTAGGTATTAAAGTCTGTACTCATTTAATTGTTGGATTACCGAAAGAAAGCCGCGACGATAATATTGAGACGCTGCAAAAAGTGTTAGCCGTGGGCACGGATGGCATTAAGTTACATGGCTTGCATATTGTGGAAGGCAGCACCATGGCGAAAGCGTGGCGTGCAGGACGATTAGAGGCGCCAGAGCTAGAAGAATATGTCGCAATTGCCAGTGAGATGATTCGTATGACGCCACCGGACGTGATTTACCATCGCGTTTCATCAGCAGCTCGTAGACCTACCTTATTATCGCCACTGTGGTGTGAAAATCGCTGGCTGGCGATGACTGAAATTGGTCGAGCCCTCAGTGAACATGGTGCTCAAGGAAGCCTAACGGGAAACGCTTTTATCTATAGTAAACCGGAATTAATAGCAGATCGCTCAATAAATAACTGATATATTTTAACCAGTTTTCTTTAAAGGTTTAAACGATGGATCAGTTACTCAATTGGCTTTGGGATGGTCAAGGCGGTTATGGCTATGTCGTCTTGTTATTAATTGCTAGCGTGTGCGCGTTAGCACTGATCTATTTGCACTTTCAAACATCACTTAAGCAACTCGTAACGGATTCACCCTATCCAGTCATAGTGCTGGATACTGGCCATGCTCAGATCTTGTTATCTAACCAAGCTGCGATGCAGTTATTAGGTATTCGCTCTCTAGGCACGGGATATTTGTATCCCGCTTTATTCGATATTCGTGCGCTTGAGTCGTTTCTCGACAGTGTCTCTAGTCGTCATTTTAGCCAGCAGGTATTTGATTGGCGCTTATCTGAAAGCGAATCTATCAAGGTGGAGTTGTCAGGAAGAAAGAGTTTGCTGCGCAATCACCGTGTTTGGATCATCTACGCGCAGCCATATCAATCCACTCATCAAGAGCAGCAACAAGAGCTTGCGCAATTAACGATCGCCCGTTCGGCACTAGACTCACTCTCTGAGTTAATCTGTACCCAAGATCGCCAAGGGAATTTATTAACGACGAACCGAGCATTTGATCAATTTTGGGAAGGGCGAAGGGAAGAAGCCTGCGCATCAAAGGCTTCCATGGGTGAGGCTACCAGAAAGAGTGAGCGCAAGTGGACGACGGATCCACAAGGTCGCAGTTGCTTATTGGAAGTGAATCAAAACTCCCTTGTGTCACCGAGTGGTGAGCTGATCGGTACATTATCCATTAGTCATGATGTGACCGAGTGGCACAAAATGCAGCAAAACCTGAGAGATGAAATGGAGCGTCGTAAAGATACAGAAGTTGCATTGGCGCAAAGGGATACCATCTTACAAACTATTCTTGACGCTAGCCCTGACTCTATCGGTATCTTCAATGAGAATATGGTCTATCAAGCGTGTAATAAACCGTTCGTTAATGCATTAGGTATTTCAGACGTGTCTGATTTGATCGGTAAGCGCCTTCAAGATGTCATTCCTGAAGAGATGTACGCTCGCTTAGCTGCTAGTGATTTAGATGCATTGCGTCAGTCAGAGCCTGTCCGATACATAGATAAAGTCGTTAGCAGTGATGGCAAAAGTACGTGGTTTGATGTGGTGAAATCGCCTTTTAAAGATAAAGCTTCAGGAACAAATGGTGTGCTGATCATGGCGCGTGATATTTCTGAACGTTACCTTGCCGAACAAAAGTTGGAGAGAGCCAATTTAGAGTTAGAAAAGTTGAGCTTTATGGACAGCTTAACTCAGGTATCGAACCGACGCCGCTTCGATGAACAACTGCAGGTACTATGGTACCACCATGCCCGCGAAAAGCTGCCGCTCACTATCATGTTGTGTGACATCGACTTTTTCAAAGATTACAACGACTGTTACGGCCATCAGCAAGGTGATGAAGCATTGGTCAGTGTTGCTACCGTATTCACAAAAGTCATCAATCGCTCTTCGGATTGTGTTGCGCGTTATGGTGGTGAGGAGTTTGGTTTTATCCTGCCGAATACCACAACGGAAGGCGCGAGCAATGTAGCACAGCGTATTCATGAACAAATTCGACAACTCGATATGGAGCACGACAGCTCAGAAGCATCGGAACGTCTCACGGTCAGTATCGGTCTTGTCTCTTATATTCCTCAACATGGTGATGAACCGGAAATGGGTATTGCCATGGCTGACAGTGCGCTATACCAAGCCAAAGCGGATGGACGTAATCGCACCTGTATTCACCCAAGTTCTTGCTAACGCTTTGTGACCGCTTGCTCTAAGTTGATAGCTGATTGTTTAAATCGCCGTATTAAACACGTTAAACTTACCGAAGCCTGTGCGTTCGTTGGTTAACTTATCTTTTTATCTTGTTTAGCAAGCGCAGTTCGCACTACGTATTTTTCACTAATCACACAGACCTAAATTGCGTTAGGCCGAATATGTCTGCTCGTTTTTTATCATTGAAGGGCAACATCTAGCCAGCACCATGGAGTAGTTAATGAAACCCATGAAAAATCTCGCCCAGTATTATGTCGACTTGCTAGTCAAACTGGGGATTGTTCGTTTCTCGATTTTGCTGGCCCTTGCGCTGGTGGCATTAGCCGTTGTGGTGCAGGTGGGGATTACTTTAGCTCTCAAGGGGCGAGTCGACGATATCGACATTGTCCGTTCGGTGTTTTTTGGTCTCTTGATTACACCTTGGGCGGTTTATTTTCTTTCTGTTGTTGTTGATCAGCTAGAAGAGTCTCGCCAGCGTTTAACCAAGTTGGTGTCCAAACTGAAAGACATGCGCTCGCGAGACCAAGAACTGAATTATCAACTGCAACAAAACATCGAAAAGCTCAACCAAGAAATTGAAGAGCGCATTAAAGCAGAAGAAGCTCGAGAAGAGGCGATGCAAGATCTCGAAAACGAGGTGTTCCAACGAGAGCGTACTCAGTTAGAGCTGGCGGAACGCACTGCACTACTGCGTTCATTTATTGATGCCTCGCCAGACTTAATTTACTACCGCAATGCCGATGGTGTGTTCTCCGGTTGTAACCGGGCAATGGAAGAGCTAACGGGCAAGAAAGAGCACCAGTTAGTCGGATTAAGCCCTTGGGATGTGTATAGCAAAGAAATCGCTGAGCACATCGTTGATACTGACCAAAAGGTCTTCGCCGATAATCAAGCCATCACTTACGAGCAGTGGCTAGAGTACCCTGATGGACGCAAGCACTACTTTGAACTGCGTAAAGTGCCGTTTTACAGCAAAGATGGTCGTCACCTTGGATTGGTAGGTTTTGGCCGTGATATCACTGAACGTAAACGTCATGAAGAGTCGTTAGAGAAAGCAAGCCGTGATAAAACTACTTTCATCTCAACCATCAGTCATGAACTGCGAACGCCACTAAATGGCATTGTGGGCTTAAGTCGTATGCTTCTCGATAGTCCATTGACAGAAGAGCAGCGCAAACACATGCAGACCATCAATGTGAGTGCGATTACGCTAGGTAACATCTTCAACGATATTATCGATATGGATAAGTTTGATCGCCGCAAGCTAGAACTATTACCTGCGCCACTTAACTTCGAAGACTTCGTCGCTGAGATTGAAAGCATCTCTGCTTTGATGGCGGAGCAAAAAGGGCTGCGTTTTGACTTAGAACGTTTGAGTGATTTACCAAAAGCAATTGAAGTGGATGCGACCCGTTTGCGTCAGGTAATTTGGAACTTGGTCAGCAACGCAATGAAGTTTACCAAAGAAGGTGGCGTTGTGATGACGGTGAGCGCGGATGTCGAAGACGATTTTGCCACCATTATTATGGAAGTGGAAGACACAGGTATTGGTATACCGGAAGATGAGCTCGATAAAATCTTTGCCATGTATTACCAAGTGAAATCAGGTAAAGACAACCTGCATGCTGTCGGGACTGGTATAGGCTTGGCGGTGTCAAAACAGCTGATCAATATGATGGATGGTGACATTACGGTTGCCAGTGAAGAAGGTTTTGGTAGTACTTTTACTGTATCGATTCACGTTCCTATTGTGGAACTCGAAGAACCAGTCATTGATGCAAAACGCGACAATGTGCATCTCAACATCTTTATGGTCGAAGACATTGAGCTTAACGTCACTGTTGCCAAATCGTTGCTTGAGAGCTTAGGACACTCCGTTACCGTGGCGATGACGGGACAAGAAGCGCTCGTGAACTTTGTGCCAGAAAAATATGACTTGGCGTTGTTGGATATTCAGCTGCCTGATATGACGGGGTTTGATGTCGCAAATTATTATCGCGAGCATTATAACAATCTGCCTCCATTGGTCGCCCTAACAGCTAATGTGATGAAAGATCGTCGTGAATACTTAGATAACGGTATGGATGATGCCATCAGTAAACCGCTTGCTGTGAACGCCATTCAGTCTGTAATTGATAAATTCTTCGCGCATCAGGTAGAGCAGCAAGAGCAACCTGAGAGCGTTCCAGAAACAGTGGAAGAGCCGACCCCTTCTCCTGTGATTGAGACACACTTGCTCGATATGGATATGTTAGAGTCTTACGTCGACATTGTTGGTGCCAAGCCGGTCTACGACAGCATAAAAATGTTTGAAGACATGATGCCAGACTATATTGATGTCTTAGACTCAAACATGACGGCGAAAGATCAAGATGGGATTGTTTCTGAAGCGCATAAAATTAAAGGCGCTGCAGGTTCGATTGGCCTCAAACGTATCCAAAGTGTGGCGCAGAAAGCGCAATCTCCCGATATGCCAGCATGGTGGGAAAACATTTCAGACTGGGTTGAAGAGATCAAAAATGAATACCAAAACGATATTCAAGTCCTCAAAAGTTGGTTGGAACAAAGGAAATAACATGAAAAAAATCGCACCGTTGGCGTTGGTTATAGCATTGATGGCTGGCTGCAGTTCCGTTCCAAGTGTGAACTGGCAACAAAACAGTCAGATTACGATTAACCAGGTGAATGTCGAGCTCAAAAGTAACTTATGGGTGAACCTGATGCCGACCGTTGGGGAAGTGCAAGAGCAAAGCATTCAAGGATCACTTTACCTTGAAGGAGACCAGTTACTCCCAGCCAACCTGACTGCCGAAGCGCTTATCATCAAGCAAGGGGAAAAAGAGTGGTGGGTGGATGAAGACTCTTTAGAAACTCGAACTCATAGTGAGAGCCAATGGGAAGTAGCCTTCACGTTTCAGGTAGACGCGGACACAGAAAAATCGGTTGATATCGCGGTCCTTTTAGACGACGCAGGTAAACAGCGCTGGTTAGTGGAAAAGTACGTGAAGATTAACAAGGTTTATTAGACTCAGGAATTGTCCGCTAATTGCTAAACCCAAAATAAAAGGGCTTGCTCAATGAGCAAGCCCTTTGCGTATTAGCGATTCAATTAGTCTTCTAGATCGCCACAGAAGCGGTAACCTTCGCCGTGGATAGTCGCGATGATTTCAGGAGTACCTGAAACAGACTCAAAGTGTTTACGAATACGACGAATCGTTACGTCTACAGTACGGTCATGCGGCTTAAGTTCACGGCCAGTCATCTTCTTAAGAAGATCGGCACGAGTTTGAATCTTACCTGGGTTTTCACAGAAGTGCAGTAGAGCTCGGAACTCAGAACGAGGGAGCTTGTAGCTATCACCAGCAGGGCTAACTAGAGAGCGGCTGTTGATGTCCAGTACCCAACCATTGAATTCATACTTTTCTACTGAGCGTTTCTCTTCTTGCACCGCGTTAGAGCTCATTGAGCGGCTAAGTAGGTTGCGAGCACGAATAGTCAGTTCACGTGGGTTGAATGGTTTAGTGATGTAGTCATCTGCACCAATCTCAAGACCTAGGATCTTGTCCACTTCATTGTCACGGCCTGTCAGGAACATTAAAGCAATGTTCGCTTGTTCGCGTAGTTCACGCGCTAACAGAAGGCCATTCTTGCCTGGAAGATTAATGTCCATAATAACCAAGTTGACTGAGTTGTCAGACAACACTTGGTGCATCTCTTCACCGTCACTGGCTTCAAAAACAGCGTATCCCTCTGCTTCAAAAATACTCTTAAGAGTGTTACGAGTTACTTGCTCATCTTCAACGATAAGAATCTGCGGGGTTTGCATTGGCGGTACCTAAATTTGTGACAAAATTGTGCTAATAGAATAAATTCTAGGCAAAAATATAACATACAGGTAATGTGATTTTGATAATAAATCAAGTTGATCAAAAAAACACTTCTTTCAGTTATCCGCCCTCCATGGAATTTTGCCAACTCACCAGTATCCAATGGCGACGTTTATTCTAAAGGGCTTGTTTACCTTTCATTTCCTGCTTTCTGTGGGGCCTGAAACGTAAACACCCTGAGATATGGAGCGGATTTTATATTGTTAACAGCATGCTAACAATGCTCAAATGTTAATTCCATTCAGTTTGTTGATTTATATCAATTGATGAAATGTAACTGTTATTAATCGTTTAAGACTTATGATAGAAAAAAGTAATACGAACATAGACGCATCGTTATGGAATGCTTATTCAGAATCTTTTTTCAGATTCGAGGCCGAGTGGTGCGTTTCAAACTACGCTGTGATAACCGCTTGGAACCCATACAGTAATTTGCGGTCCAAAGAAGAGAACTGCATAAGCAATCAAGCATTAGAAACACTGCTACAGCACGTTAATTACGCGCCTATCACAGTAGGTGACAGCTCTTTTACATGGTATGAGGAAAGCTTTGCCGTCGAGTTATCACCAGAGGCGGCGGTCGCATTGGCGAATGACTTTCAACAAAACGCGATTTACTACGTCATTGATGATCAACTGTACCTTATTGCGTGCTCACAGCCGAAAGTGTTGCATAAGTTAGGCTCCCTTAAGCCTCGACTCGTATAGGAAAGGATACTACTCACCGAAGCACTGCTTGGGTGAGAAAATTCACGGAGGAAATATGAGAGACATTACACCCGATATTTGTGACCAATTTGAAGACCAAGTTACCCTGCTTACTTTGCCACTGCAGAACTTTGGTCAACGCACCGCTTTTTACGGAGAAATTGTCACAGTGCGTTGCTATCACGACAACTCAAAAGTACGTGAAGTACTGGGCGAAGATGGAACGGGGAAAGTATTGATTGTTGACGGACATGGTTCGTGTCAGAAAGCATTGCTTGGCGATCAATTAGCAATACTCGGAATAGAAAATGGGTGGGAAGGCATTATTGTCTATGGTGCAATACGCGACGTAGCACAAATATCTCAGATGGACATTGGCGTGCAAGCACTTGGTACCAATCCGTTTAAGACAGAGAAGCGAGGTATGGGAGAGGTCAATGTGACCTTAACGATGCAAAACCAAATCGTGCAGCCGAAGCATTATGTGTACGCTGATTGGAATGGTGTGTTGATCTCAAAGCAAAAATTAGATTTCTAAAAACGAAAGCCTAAACCTACCTCAATACCTTGTTGCCAATCTTGGTAATCAAGAGTCGCGTGAAGATCCAGTTTATCGGTGATTTTTACGCGACTTGAGACTTCAGCTGCGAGGCTGCTGTCTTCTTGGCGAATACCTTCCGCAGTCTCATTCTTGTAAGAGCGAACCGTACTTTTTAGTGTGACACGATCATTGAAGTGATAGCTGATCCCACTCAAAAAACCGCTTTGGTTTTGGGTTGGAGAGTTGTTGACTCGTGCACCGACGTAAACGTCTACTGAGTCAAAGAGTTCGTACGCATAACCCGTGTCGATATTCCAAACATCGAAACTGTCAGATTGATAGCTGTCGCTGGAAATAAATAGTTTATGAGGAGAAGGGGATGTTTTGCCTGGAAGAGGCGGAAGCTCGTTTGCTAGACAAACGCCAGGCACAAAAAACAGCAACAGAAAAAGCCCTCTTTTCATGCTCACCACTCCTTGTGTCAACTTTTTTATTAGTATGTGCCCAAAGCTTCTCACTATTAAAGCATAGAATATGAAAGCTAGCTCACCTATTTTCTAAATAATTCGATCCTGTGAACATAGGTCACAGTTAAGTTGTTGTTAAGTGTCAACAACTCCCTTTCATAATTTGATCTTACGCTTTATGACGAAGATCAGACTAGTTATGGAGTAAAAAGTGAGACTGATGACGATGGGATGAGCCCCCTACAAAAATAAGCGACAGATTTCCTAACGAGCAATAACATCCAATTAGCTTTAAATATCAATAAGATTGCTTAGCAGAAATCGCTGTAAGACTGAAAAACAAACAATTTTTTGTTGACTATGAATCGGAAACTCGGTAAACGTAGAGTTAAGCAAACACAATTAACGTTGAATATTTATTTATGCCATCTAACAGCCTAGTAGTAATGACCACGACCATTATTATTACCGACACGACACATGTTGGGGCAGGCTGCTGAGCGAAAGAAATTCACAAAAAAGGCCTGTATCCAACAAGATACAGGCCTTTTTTTATGCTTTTTTATCCAGAATTTAGACAAGTTTGAGAAGATATACCGGAGGAAGGGATGCGAGTATTGAAGTTTGGCGGTTCATCACTAGCTGATGCAGATCGCTTTTTAAGAGCGGCAGACATCATTGCCAATAACGCTCAACAAGAAGAAGTGGCGGTTGTTCTTTCAGCCCCAGGTAAAACAACAAATAAGTTGGTTGCGGTCATTGAAGGCGCGTTGCGCAATGGTGAAGCAGAGCTGCAAATCAAAGAGTTGGATGAATCGTTTAAAACGCTATTCACTCAAATCCAAGCAGTACTACCCAATATTGATGGCTCAGCTTTCGATAACCAAGTGAAAACCTCGCTATCTCAATTACGTCAATTTGTTCACGGCATCAATCTATTAGGTATGTGCCCAAACAACGTAAATGCGCGCATTATTAGTAAAGGTGAGCGTGTTTCCATTCAGTTGATGAAAGCTGTCTTGGAGGCGAAGGGACAACAAGCGAGCTTGATCGATCCTGTCGAGTATCTGTATGCCCAAGGTGATCATCTTGAAGCTATGGTTGATGTGGATATTTCAACGCAAAACTTCCGTCAAAAACCCCTTCCTCAGGGTCATGTGAACATTATGCCGGGCTTTACAGCTGGCAACGAAAAAGGAGAGCTTGTCACGCTGGGTCGTAATGGCTCTGACTACTCGGCAGCGGTTCTTGCAGCTTGTTTACGCGCAGACTGCTGTGAAATCTGGACCGACGTTGATGGTGTATACAACTGTGACCCACGTTTAGTCGAAGATGCTCGCCTACTTAAATCACTAAGCTACCAAGAAGCGATGGAGCTTTCTTATTTTGGTGCTTCCGTTCTGCACCCGAAAACCATCGCCCCTATTGCTCAATTCCACATTCCATGTCTGATCAAAAACAGCTTTAACCCTCAAGGTGCAGGTACTCTTATCGGCCAAGATACTGGTGAAGATAATCTTGCGATCAAAGGTATTACAACACTTAACGACCTAACCATGGTTAACGTATCAGGCCCTGGTATGAAAGGCATGGTAGGCATGGCGAGTCGTGTATTCGGTGCGATGTCGTCTGCTGGTGTATCTATTGTTCTGATCACTCAGTCTTCTTCTGAATACAGCATCAGCTTCTGTATTGAGGCTGAAGATAAAGCGAAAGCGCAGCAAGTGCTGGCAGATGCGTTCGAGCTAGAACTGAAAGATGGCTTACTAGAACCGGTCGAGTTTATTGATAATGTTTCAATCATTACGCTTGTTGGTGACGGTATGCGCACATCGCGTGGTGTGGCTTCTCGCTTCTTCTCTTCTCTTGCTGAAGTGAACGTGAATATCGTGGCGATAGCACAAGGCTCATCAGAACGTGCGATTTCTGCCGTTATTCCAGAAGACAAAATTTCTGAGGCGATCAAAGCGTGTCACGAAAACCTATTCAACTCGAAACACTTCCTCGATGTGTTCGTTGTTGGTGTTGGTGGTGTGGGTGGCGAGCTGGTGGATCAGATCGAGCGCCAACAAGTCAAACTGGCTGAGAAAGGCATTGTGATTCGAGTTTGTGGCTTAGCAAACAGCAAAGGTCTGTTGCTTGATAGCGAAGGCTTACCGCTCGAGCACTGGCGTGATCGTATGTCAGCAGCCACAGAAGAATTCAGCCTAGCGCGTCTGATTTCTTTGGTACAACGCAATCATATTATCAACCCTGTATTGGTTGATTGTACTTCCAGTGAAGACATTGCTAAACAATACGCCGACTTTCTAGCGGCAGGTTTTCATGTTGTAACACCAAACAAAAAAGCAAACACAGCAAGCATGGCGTACTACCATCAGCTTCGCGATGTGGCTCGTAGCTCCCGTCGTAAATTGATGTATGAAACAACCGTAGGTGCAGGCCTACCGGTTATTGAAAACTTGCAAAACCTAATTTCTGCAGGCGATGAACTGGAGCGCTTCAGCGGTATTCTTTCCGGTTCTCTTTCTTATATTTTCGGTAAGTTAGATGAAGGAATGAGCTTAAGTGAAGCGACGAATATCGCAAAAGAAAATGGCTTTACTGAACCAGATCCTCGTGATGATCTGTCTGGTATGGATGTCGCGCGTAAGCTGTTGATCCTAGCTCGTGAAGCGGGCATGTCACTAGAGCTTGAAGATGTTGTTGTTGACCAAGCGCTACCGCCAGGTTTTGATGATTCAGGCAGTGTTGATGAGTTTATGGCGCGTCTCCCAGAAGCGGACGCCTACTTCAAAGAGTTATCAGCTAAAGCAGCAAAAGAAGGCAAAGTACTGCGTTACGTTGGTGAAATTAACGAGGGCAAGTGCACAGTAAGCATTGCTGCGGTGGATGAAAACGATCCGATGTATAAAATCAAAGACGGTGAAAACGCACTGGCATTTTACAGCCGTTACTACCAGCCAATCCCACTTGTGTTGCGTGGTTATGGCGCAGGTACTGAGGTAACGGCTGCGGGTGTATTCTCTGACGTGATGCGTACTTTAGGTTGGAAACTAGGGGTATAACAAGAATGAGTTCAAGTGATATGGATGTAGTGGTTTATGCCCCAGCATCAATTGGTAATGTAAGTGTTGGTTTTGATGTATTGGGGGCGGCGGTGTCCCCAGTGGATGGGGCCTTGCTAGGTGACAGAGTGCAAGTTAAGGCAGGGACTGAGCCGTTCAGTCTGAAAACTGCGGGTAATTTTGTCTCTAAGTTGCCTACAGAGCCAAAAGAGAACATCGTTTACGATTGTTGGTTGGTGTTTGCTCGCGAACTAGACAAAAAAGGTGTTGAGCTAAAACCACTTGAAATGACGCTAGAAAAGAACATGCCAATAGGCTCAGGTTTAGGCTCAAGTGCATGTTCTATCGTGGCGGCGCTGGATGCCTTAAACCGATTCCATGGTCAACCGCTGAATGAGACTGAGCTGCTAGCACTGATGGGGGAAATGGAAGGCAAAATCTCTGGTGGTATTCACTACGATAACGTCGCGCCGTGTTACCTTGGTGGTGTCCAGTTGATGCTTGAAGAGTTGGGTATCATCAGTCAGGAAGTGCCTTGCTTTGACGATTGGTACTGGGTGATGGCTTATCCGGGTATCAAAGTATCAACAGCAGAAGCGCGTGAGATCCTACCATCTCAATACCGCCGACAAGATATCATCGCTCATGGTCGACACCTTGCGGGCTTTATTCATGCGTGTCATTCTGGTCAGCCAGAGCTAGCTGCAAAAATGATCAAAGACGTGATCGCAGAACCGTATCGTGAGAAACTGCTTCCGGGCTTTGCGAATGCACGTCAATACGCTGCATCAGCAGGTGCGTTAGCAACCGGTATTTCTGGCAGTGGTCCAACACTGTTCAGTATTTGCAAAGAGAAAGATGTCGCTGAGCGAGTTGCTCGCTGGTTAGAACAGAACTACGTACAAAACGAAGAAGGATTCGTCCACGTTTGTCGTCTAGATAAGCAGGGTTCGAAAGTAACAGGAAGTGAGCTATGAAGCTTTACAATATAAAAGAAAATGATGAACAAGTTTCCTTTGGCCAAGCCGTTCGTCAAGGGTTAGGCCGTAACCAAGGTCTATTTTTCCCATCGGAATTACCAAAGTTTGAAGACGTTGATGCGCTACTGGCAGAAGACTTTGTTTCTCGTAGCACTAAGATTTTATCAGCGTTTATCGGTGATGAGCTGGCGGAAGAGCAAGTCAACGCGCTTGTGGACGCAGCGTTCCAATTCCCGGCGCCAATCAATCAAGTCAAAGACGGTGTTTACGCGTTAGAGCTTTTCCATGGTCCAACGCTGGCATTTAAAGATTTTGGCGGTCGCTTTATGGCGCAATCTCTTGCGGCGGTATCGGACGGTGGCAAGATCACCATTCTGACTGCGACTTCTGGCGATACTGGCGCAGCCGTTGCGCACGCTTTCTATGGTATGGAAGACATCAACGTTGTGATTCTTTACCCGAAAGGCAAGATCAGCCCACTGCAAGAGAAGCTATTCTGTACGCTAGGCAAGAACATTCACACTGTCGCGATCGATGGCGACTTCGATGCGTGCCAGGCTCTGGTTAAGCAAGCTTTCGATGATTCCGCACTGCGTGAAGAGATCGGTCTGAATTCTGCAAACTCAATCAACATCAGCCGTTTGATGGCGCAAATCTGTTACTACTTTGAAGCAGCTGCGCAAATGAGTAAACAAGAGCGTGAAAACCTAGTCGTGTCTGTACCAAGTGGTAACTTTGGTAACCTAACTGCTGGTCTACTGGCAAAAGCGCTGGGTCTGCCGATCAAACGCTTTATCGCTGCAACTAACGCTAATGACACGGTTCCGCGCTACCTAGAAACAGGTAAGTGGGAGCCAAAACCAACGGTTGCAACGACATCGAACGCGATGGACGTGAGTCAACCGAACAACTGGCCGCGTATCGAAGAGCTCTGCCGAGTGAAAGAGTGGGGCCTAGAGACTCTAGGTAAAGGCGCGGTTTCAGATGAGCAAAGCGCACAATCTGTGAAAGACCTGTACTCATTGGGCTACCTATGTGAACCGCACGGTGCGATTGCTTACCGCGTTCTTGAAGAGCAACTGCAAGAAGGTGAAACCGGTCTGTTCCTATGTACTGCGCACCCAGCGAAGTTCAAAGAAGTGGTGGATGACATTCTGCAATCCGACATCGACCTTCCTGCTCCATTAGCGAAGCACGCGGCGATGGAACTGCTATCGGAAGAGCTAGACGCAGACTTTGATGCATTGAAACAAGTACTGCGCCGTGTACAGTAATTATTAAAATGATGAACGACGAAAGGTGAATGAGCAATCATTCGCCTTTTTTATTGTCGGTAAGTCTCGACTCTCTTTATGATTGAGAAACGAACTTAAAGATGGAAATAGAAGCATGCATTTTTTGATTTTTCTTGGCTCAGTCAGAGACAGCACGCCACCACGACCAGCCCGTTTAGGAATGCGAGTCACTAGAGCGTGTGAAAAACTCATCGTGAGTCAGCATTCGCAACATACCGTCGAAATCATTGACCCATTGAACTACGACTTTGACGACGTGTTTAAGCCTGAGTTTGCTTACCATCGCGCTAAAGTGCCATCCCACTTGAGAGAACTGGCAGACAAAATTAAAAGCGCCGATGGGTACGTGATGGTCAGTCCGGAATACAACCATTCGATGAGCCCTGCTTTGGCAAACATGCTTAACCATTTTGGTAGTTCGCTGTTTTCTTATAAGCCAAGTGCTATCGTGACCTATTCTGCTGGACAATGGGGTGGTGTTCGAGCTGCTGTGTCGATGCGTACCTTCTTATCTGAACTTGGATGTTTACCTGTCTCGGCGATGATTCACATTCCGAAAGCGCAAGAAGTGTTTGATGAACAGGGCGTGGCTGCGGGTGAGTCTGAGCAGACGCAGTGGGACAGCTATATGAATCGCACTATGCATCAATTGATTTGGTGGGCAGAAGGAGCGTCGTTGCAAAGAGAAAGGCTTGACCCAACCTCATTGGCTGAAGTGTTTAAGAAGGATCCGTCACAGAGAAATGCTCCGTAAAGGAACAGAACGGTTAGATACTAGGAAAACAAAAAAGCTTGGCCATTGAGACCAAGCTTTTTAAATTCTAGCGAGCTAGTTTACTGAGAAATTATAGAGTCTCAGTAAAAGTACGAGCGATTACGTCACGTTGTTGCTCTGGAGTTAGCGAGTTGAAACGTACAGCGTAACCAGAAACACGGATTGTTAGCTGTGGGTATTTCTCTGGGTGTGCAACTGCATCTTCTAGTGTTTCGCGTTTAAGCACGTTCACGTTTAGGTGTTGACCGCCTTCGATGCGAGGAGCTGTTTCGATTGCTACTTCACGGCTTTCGTATTCACCTAGATCGCTGATTGCGATAACTTGGTCTGCTTCGTAGCCAGCAGTTGCAGCAACACAACGAGCTTCACTTTTTTCGCTATCTAATAGCCAGATAGAGTTTAGTAGGTCGTCGTTTGCCGCTTTTGTAATTTGGATACCTTGGATCATCACTATCTCCTAGACCACTTACGTGGTGATTATTGGTGTTAATTTTCGAATTTTCGTTGAGCTGAGTATTATATAGCTAATATCCACTATTTTAATATTGATTTAAGTCAAAAAACAACCAAAAACATTATTTTTATTAAGGTAATTTTATTGAGTTAAATCAATAAAACCTTTGAAAACAAACTAATTACAATTTATTTGATAATATAAAAAATATTTAATAACTTATTTTGTTGTAAATTTACTACAAATTAAGCTTAAAGTTTAAACTGATTAACGCAACTATCTGTATTTAGGTAGCAATACTGAAAGTCTAAAGTGATTAAATGACAAACATGAAAAACAAGCTTGGGAATAAACTCATTGGTGCACATGTCTCTGCTGCTGGTGGGGTCGATCAAGCGCCGTTGAGAGCTCGCGAAATTGGCGCGAATGCGTTCGCACTATTTACAAAAAACCAACGCCAGTGGGTGGCTAAGCCTTTAGAAGCAAAAACCATCAGTGCGTTTAAAGCGAACTGTAAAATGCTGGGTTTCGGCGCAGAACATATTCTTCCCCATGACTCTTATCTAATTAACTTAGGTGCACCAGAAGCGGATAAGTTGGATAAGTCACGCGCTGCATTCATCGATGAGATGGAGCGTTGTAATCAATTGGGTTTAACGTTGCTGAACTTTCACCCTGGGAGCCACTTAAAGAAAGTCTCGGAACAGGAGTGCTTAGCGACGATCGCTGAGTCGATCAATCTTGCGCACAAAGCGGTGCCGAATGTGATCGCGGTAATCGAGAATACGGCTGGTCAGGGTACAAACCTAGGTTGGAAGTTTGAGCATCTTGCTGAAATCATCGATCAAGTGGAAGACAAAGAACGTGTTGGTGTATGTCTCGATACTTGCCACACGTTTACTGCCGGTTACGATCTGCGTACTAAAGAGGATTGTGAGCATACCTTTGCGGAATTCGACCGTATTGTTGGGATGCACTATTTAAGAGCAATGCATCTAAATGATTCAAAAGTTGAGTTTGCCAGCAAAGTGGATCGCCACCACTCATTAGGCAAAGGAGAAATCGGGTGGGATTGCTTTGAGTACATCGCGAAAGACCCTCGATTTGATGGTATCCCTCTGATTTTAGAAACAATTGATCCGGACATCTGGCAGCAAGAAATCAACGCACTGCGTCAGTTTCATCTAGCGGCGATAGATAACCAATGATGTGATCACAGAGTTGGCACCTTTCTTTCTTAGCCACTTAAGTCAATTTGAATTAAGAAAGAAGGATGCCACTATGTCTCGACCACTCTCTTTTGCTTCTTACGCATATAGCCGCCGCGTGCTTCGTTTGCCGATGCCTAATCGTCACATTACAGGACAGGGGCATTTTCGAACGCCACAGAAGCATTAGTCTTTTATTACTATTCTCAAGTTCGTGGTAAGTTTTTGTTTGTTTGGGTTTCGCTCGTTAGAATAGAAGCAAAATTTAGGACAGGAACTTTCCATGAATCAGTCACCCACTTGGCACGATGTGATCGGCGAAGAGAAAAAACAGAGCTACTTTGTAGACACTTTGAATTTTGTAGAAGCAGAACGCGCTGCAGGCAAAGCGATTTTCCCGCCAGCGAAAGATGTCTTTAATGCGTTTCGTTTTACCGAGTTTAACGATGTTAAAGTAGTGATTCTGGGACAAGACCCATACCATGGTCCAAATCAGGCGCATGGTTTGTGCTTTTCCGTGCTTCCTGGAATCAAAACGCCACCATCACTCGTTAATATGTATAAAGAGCTGGCTCAAGATATTGAAGGGTTCCAGATCCCTCAGCATGGATTCTTACAAAGTTGGGCTGAGCAAGGTGTATTGTTGCTCAATACGGTATTGACGGTTGAGCAAGGTAAAGCGCATTCACATTCAAAAACGGGGTGGGAAACGTTCACTGACCGAGTGATTGAAGCGATAAACAAGCATCAGGAAGGCGTGGTGTTTTTATTGTGGGGCTCTCACGCTCAGAAGAAAGGGCGCTTTATTGATCGCAATAAACATCATGTGTTAGCCGCACCACATCCATCACCACTCTCAGCACACCGAGGTTTTTTTGGTTGTAAGCATTTCTCTCAAGCAAACCAGTTACTTGCCTCGCAAGGAAAAGCACCAATCAACTGGCATTTGCCATTAACTGTATAAAAGAAGAGACAGCGATAATGCTGCCATTATCGCTGTTTTTTTGAGCACGCTCGAGGCTGATGGCAAATTTCTCATGTACACTTATTAAAAGTAGGTGTTAAGGAGAGACGCTATGATGATCGAAAGAATTCGACGCGAACACGGCTATATGGTTCGTCTGTTGGCGATACTGCGCCATAAACTTAATGAGATAAAAGAAGAACGTGCGATCAACTACGCATTAGTAAGCGAGATAGTTGATTACCTCTCTAATCATTCAGAAAAAGTTCACCATCCGAAAGAAGATATTCTCTATCACCACTTTCTTGAGCACTATGGTAAGCAACAGACCATGGAAAACTTAGAGAAAGAACACCAAGAGCTAGCGAGTAAAACCAAAGAGTTTGCTTCCTTGATAGAGATGATCCTGCAGGATGCTGTTGTGCCTCAAGACATGTTTGTGGCCCACCTAGAGGACTTCATTGAATCACAAAGACGCCACTTGGAGTTAGAGGAGCGAAAAATCCTGCCTCTCATTGAGGAGCTGTTCACTACCGAGGATTGGCAGCATGTTGAAAGCTTATGGAGCGTCAGTGAAGATGACCCAGTTTTTGGTGACACCATTGCCGATCGTTATAAACAGTTAGCTGAACGTGTGCGTCAAAGTGATGCTGAGTATGTTTAAGTGTGTGCGATAAAACCTGAGCGAGCGAAAGTATCACTCGGGTTTGTTAGCTGCATTTCTTATTTATTGAGAATTGGACGTAAATTTATCGTTTGCGCTTCTCGACCCAAAGACAGGAAAATTCTTATTGAGTAATAACGGTACTCATACTCAAATCCTGGCGCTTAAACTCAAGTCGTTTACCCGTTACTGTAAACAAAAACAAAAGGCACCCTTAAGGTGCCTTTTGTTTGAATTAGAGTTTAATGTCTTCCAAGTTGTAGTCGGTACAGGCATCAAGTTCGCGTAGCTCTTTAAGCAAATTGCGCCTGTCGTTCATCTCTTCTATTTCACGCCACTTTCGCTTTACTGGTTTGGCACGAGATTTGGTTGTTGAGGTAGTATCCAGATTAAAAATGTCATCTAGTTGAAAGCCTTCCATAAGCCACCTTTACCTTTCTTAAGCTAAACTGTTGTAACCAGTCCTTGTGGAGTTTTTTAAGTACCACAATAGCCGTGAGAATAACCATGATATATTTCGCATTTGTGTCGGTAGCATGACATTTTCGTGCAAAAATATTCTCAAAATCACACTTTTCATGGCAATGTGGTGGCTAAAAAATGCACAAACGATCTCAAGAAAACGATTAAATAGAGAGATTTTCAATGTTAATTCGATTTGGCGAGTGGGGAGACAGTGCAAAGGTCAAAGTTGCATAAAACCAGTTTGATGAAATAGTGTTCAATTAGATGGTAAGGCACTAGAGCAAATTTATGTAACACCTTGTGAATACTAGCTTGGTCTTAATTATATGGGTCTCCGTTCTGTTTGGTGGGCGATAATTATTTATGTTGGCATTTGGTAATTGAAATGTTGCGGTTTATGGGTGTTAAGTCTTCCATTTATGTTATTTTTTGGTGACTTTATAGTGAAAAATAACAATGTTATTATCATGGTTGCATATTGATTTTTGCGCTCCTAGGTTGCATTATCCGCCCGTCAAAAAATACGCTGGTACGTAAAATGGATGCATGAAGCGACGTTTACGATTCTAGATTGCCCATAAACATTACTTAAAAAGCTAAGCACACTTTGACACTTAGCAGGCAATTTGGTGGATGGCTTGGACGCATAGACCGGCGCAACTCACTTTGAGGTACACATGACAGACTTAATCAATTTGATGAACGATCTCCTTTGGGGTTCGATTCTGGTTTATCTTCTTGTTGGTGTTGGTATTTACTTCACCGTTCGATTAGGGTTCATTCAGTTCCGCCATTTCGGCCACATGTTCTCTGTTCTTAAGAACAGTCGTAAAGCAGACAAAGCTGGTATTTCTTCTTTCCAAGCGCTTTGTACTAGTCTTGCTGCACGTGTTGGTACAGGTAACATGGCGGGCGTTGCAGTTGCATTGACTGCAGGTGGTCCTGGCGCGATCTTCTGGATGTGGCTGATCGCAATGCTTGGTATGGCAACGTCGTTTGCAGAGAGTACTCTGGCGCAGCTATACAAAACCAAAGATGATGATGGCAACTACCGTGGTGGTCCTGCCTACTACATGGAAAAAGGCCTGGGCATGCGTTGGATGGGCGTATTGTTCTCAGTTTTCCTAATCATCGCTTTTGGTTTGGTATTCAACGCCGTACAAGCTAACTCAATTGCAAATGCAATGAGCACCGCATTTGGTTGGAGTGACCTGTACGTTGGTATCGCGGTTGTAGTACTGTCTGCGATTGTAATTTTCGGTGGTATCAAGCGTATCGCAAAAGTAGCAGAGATGATCGTTCCGATCATGGCGCTGCTTTACTTGGCTCTAGCACTGTTCATCATGTTCTCTAATCTAGAGAAGCTACCTGATGTATTAATGCTTATCTTTAAGAGTGCATTTGGTCTGCAAGAAGCGGCGGCTGGTGGTCTTGGCTACGCGATTGCACAGGCAATGATTAACGGTATTAAACGCGGTCTATTCTCGAACGAAGCGGGTATGGGTTCTGCGCCAAACGCGGCGGCTTCAGCAACGCCTTACCCACCACACCCTGCATCTCAAGGTTATGTTCAGATGCTAGGTGTATTTATGGATACGATCGTTATCTGTTCAGCGACAGTGGCTATCATCCTGATGTCAGGTGAGTATGTCGGTCAAGCAACAGAAGTGACGGGTATCGAGCTAACTCAGCGTGCATTGAGCTCGCAAGTTGGTGATTGGGGTGGCATCTTTGTTGCCGTGGCAATCTTCTTCTTTGCATTTACATCAATCATCGCGAATTACTCGTACGCTGAAACGAACCTAATCTTCCTAGAGCACAACCATAAGGCGGGCCTAAGCATCTTCCGCGTTGTTGTTCTTGGTATGGTGATGTTTGGTGCACTTGCTTCGCTCCCAGTCGTATGGTCACTTGCTGATGTTTCGATGGGGCTGATGGCGATAGTCAACTTGGTGGCAATCATCTTGCTATCTGGCATCGTGATTAAGCTAGCAAAAGATTACAACCGCCAACTTGGTGAAGGTAAAGTACCAACGTTTGATGCGAATGACTTCCCTGAGCTGAAATCTCAGCTTGAAGAAGGCATTTGGTACAACGATAAAAAAGACTAAGTGAGCTATCACTCATAGTTGAAAGCTATTAGTACGATGTAAAAAGCCATGCAGACAATGCATGGCTTTTTTTGTACCCTATTAAAAAACAAAATTAGAGAAGGGAAAGTCATGCTTATCGTAGTTTCTCCAGCGAAGACTCTTGATTACGAGTCTCCGTTAGCGACAGAAAAATTTACTCAACCTGAGTTGGTCGAATACTCAAAAGAGCTTATCGATGTTTGCCGCAAACTGACTCCTGCTGATGTTGCCTCTTTAATGAAAGTGAGCGACAAGATTGCCGATTTAAATGTGGGCCGATTCCAAGAGTGGAGTGAAACGTTTACCACGGAAAACTCACGACAAGCCATTCTTGCATTTAAAGGTGACGTTTACACAGGGCTAGACGCCGAAAGTTTATCTGAAGCAGACTTCGAATATGCTCAAGATCATCTGCGTATGCTATCGGGTCTTTATGGTTTACTAAAACCACTTGATTTGATGCAGCCATACCGTCTTGAAATGGGTACCAAGCTTGCAAACGACAAAGGTACGAACTTGTACCAGTTTTGGGGCAATGTTATTACGGACAAGCTTAACGAAGCGATTTCTGCTCAAGGTGATAATGTGCTTATCAACCTTGCATCAAATGAATACTTTAAAGCGGTGAAGCCAAAGAACTTAGATGCGCAAGTGATCACGCCAGTATTCAAAGATTGTAAGAATGGCCAATACAAGGTCATCAGCTTCTACGCGAAGAAAGCGCGCGGCATGATGGCGCGTTACATCATCGAAAACCGTATTGAGAGCGTGGCAGACCTGACTAAGTTTGATACGGCGGGTTACTACTTTGTTGAAGATGAATCGACACCAACAGAGTTAGTATTTAAACGCGAAGAGCAAAACTAAAACTGATTGAGACGTAGTCTACGTTAATCTCAATAAACACAAACGAAAAAGGGTTGGCAGTGCCAACCCTTTGTTATGTTTTAGCTTAGGCTATTTCGCCCCAACAAGATTACTTCTTCTTAGCGGTTTTCTTTTTCGCTGGTTTCTTCTTGTCTTCTTTTTTCTTTTTCTTCTTAAACACAGGTTTTTTGTGTTTTGGACGCATCTCTTTCACGAAACGCTCTTTGATGTCTTCTTTCACGTAACGTGCAACGCGATCCATCATTGGTTGGTCGTGTGCTTCTACGATTGAGATAGCGTTACCTTTCTTTCCTGCGCGAGCCGTACGGCCAATACGGTGAAGGTAAACATCAGCCGTACGTGGCATGTCGTAGTTAATAACGTGTGACACATCCGGAAGGTCGATACCACGCGCAGCAACGTCCGTCGCGAGCAGCACGTTCACAGCACCATCGCGGAAGCGAGAAATCGCATTGTTACGACGATCTTGAGGCATTTCACCTTGAATCCAAGAACATGGAATCTGTGCACTCTCAAGCTGCGCTCGTAGCTCTGCCAAACGCTCACGTGTCTTCAAGAAGACGATGGTGCGTTCTGCTTGCTGAGTAATAATGTGTTTTAGTAATTCAAGCTTGTGTTCTGCATCATCAGCACGGTGGTACCACTGAGCAATCTTCTTACGCTCACGCAGTGGCGATTTTGCATCGATCTCTGCTGGATCATTCAACAGATCAGCGGTAAAGCCTTCTACGCCTTTACCCTCTAGCGTTGCTGAGAACAGAAGGGTTTGTTTACGCCAGCGGCACTCGTTAGATAGACGATCGACAGTAGGAGCAAAACCCATGTCTAGCATACGGTCTGCTTCATCCAGAATTAACCATTCAATCGCACGGCAATCAAAACGCTCTGCATCAATGTATTCTTTTAAACGGCCAGGCGTTGCAACCACAATGTCTTGTGTTGTCGCAAGGATATCGGCGTGCTCTTGGTATTGAACACCACCTGTGATGGTGAAAATGTTCAGTTTAGTGTTTTTTGCCAAAGCTCGTGCTTGATCGGCGATTTGCATCGCCAATTCGCGCGTCGGCGTTAGGATCAAAATACGCGCAGGTCCAGGCTTGCGACGAGGGAAGTCTTGCAAGTATTGCAATGCAGGCAGGACGAAGGCTGCCGTTTTACCAGTACCTGTTGGCGCTGACGCTAGAATGTCACGACCATCCAACGCTTGTGGAATCGCTTCTGCCTGAATTTTTGTTGGGCGTTCGTAACCCATCTCTTCAATGGCTTCAAGTAGGTTTTGGTCTAGATCAAGTTCAGCAAAGGTTCTGATCACAATGAGTTCTCCACAAGCAAAGCTTGGTTAATGGTTCGCCACAACAGCATAGAATACAAAAAGGTCGCACATTATAAAGTGATTGGTGATAAGGATCACATGTTATTTCACATCTTAAGATAAAACTCGCGGGTTAATTGGACGAAATCGTCACTGTAACCGTCATGCGAATGAATTATTAAATGGGATTCTTGAGTATCGCAAGGCTGCTTCGCCAGTTCAAATAACAGTCGATGTACCAGTTTCTTTTCTGATGGTTGTACACGACAGACTCGCGATAGATGCCAACCTTGGTGTAATGCTAGTTCAATAAACCGTTCGCCTTCGGTGATTGGTAACACAAAATTAGCTTTCCCTTGTTCATCAAGCAACTGATAGCAACGTTGTAGCAATGCGTTGTGGCGTAGCGTATCAGTGTGCCTCGCGGCTGCACGTTGACTGTGTTTCGATTGCTCGCCGCTGTTGAAGTAGGGCGGATTACAAATGATGCGTTGGAATGGATGCGTCGGCGTAAAGTCTAGTATGTCGGAATGATGCACACTCACACGATCTGACCAAGGCGACTGAACCACATTTTTTTGCGCAGCTTCAATAGCTGTTAATTCAATATCGACCGCGGTTATTTGAGCTTCTGTAAAGCGTTGGGCACACATCAGGGCAAGCAACCCGGTGCCAGTGCCAATATCGAGAATTTGAGCGTTGTTCGGGCTTTGAATCCAAGCACCAAGCATGACCCCATCAGTGCTGACGGGCATACCACTCTCGCCGCCCTCAATACAAAATTGCTTAAAATTGAAGCCCTTAGTTTTCAGTTTTTTGCTCTTCATGATTGTTTTATGTTTGCTCAATAATTAAGTGAATTTCTCTATTGTTTCTTAATTGTATAGATTGTTGTTTTGTTGGTTATTAAATTGTATTGTTAATTGATCGAGATAAAGAACTGGTCTGTTGTTTAGAACTGGTTATATCCACTGCTTTTAAGTTTGAAAACTAAATTAATATGGTGTTTTTTTCTTAAAGGTTGCCAAATGATGAGTCTTTCGTCATTATGCGGCGAAAATTTTATAGATTGAACCACGTGTACTTATTGACTTTAGGTATACAAAAAGTGGTCTAAGCATACACAACATTCATTAATTAAAAGACAAGGGTTATCTGTGAAGCAGACGTTAAAACTAACAGATATTATCGCAGTAGGCTTTATGCTATTTGCGTTCTTTTTAGGTGCGGGCAATATCATCTTTCCACCTCTAGCGGGTCAGCTAGCCGGTGAAAACTTAATGCCAGCGATGTTTGGTTTCTTGCTAACAGCGGTAGGTCTACCTCTTATTACTATCGTTGCTATTGCTGTTGCTGGTGGTTCTTGGGATCACTTAACGCAAGACCTTCCGAAAAAAGCAGCGGTTATTATGGCTGCGTTGATCTTCATCATCATCGGTCCTGCGTTTGCTGCGCCTCGTACTGGCCTAGTGGCTTACGAGATGGCGGTGAAACCTTTCTTCCTTGAAGCGTCACAAACGCATCTCACTGCATTTTCAGTGATCTTCTTTATTGCGGCGATGATGTTCTCATGGTTCCAAGGCCGTCTTATCGACTTGATTGGTAAAGTGCTGACTCCAGCGCTGTTTGTCGGCTTGATCATTCTTGCTGTGGCGGTATTTATTGATCCTCAAGGTGACATGCTGGGCGCGCACGGTGAGTACTTAACGCAACCACTGACCAAAGGCTTCCTAGAAGGCTACAACACAATGGATACGTTCGCGTCATTGATGTTTGGCATGCTGATGGTTGATGCACTGCGAGGTAAAGGCATTACTGAGCGTTCTGCAACCACTAAGTATCTGATCTATGCAGGTTGTATTGCAGCTGCCGGTCTTGCGTTTGTTTACATCTCACTATTCTACTTGGGCGCGACGAGTGCAACTGTTGCTGCTGGTGCAGATAACGGTGGTCTGGTACTTAGCCAATACGTTCAAGCGCTGTTTGGTCCATACGGTCAAATCGTTCTGTCTGTAATTGTATTACTAGCGTGTTTGACAACGGCTATTGGCTTGATTTCTGCGTGTTCAGATTTCTTCAGCTCGAAAACGCCACTGTCATACAAGCAATGGGTACTTATTAACGGTTCTGTTTGTGCGTTGGTTGCGAATGTCGGCCTTGCACAACTGATTTCTCTGTCAGTGCCAGTATTGTTTGCGTTATACCCAGTAGCGATTGCATTGGTTGCACTAACATTTGTACGCAGCAAACTGCCAAATCCACGTTTTGCTTACCGCGCGGTACTGCTTGTATCTCTGCTGTTTGCGTTGGTTGATGCGGCAAAAGTATCGGGTGTTGATGTTTCTGCGTTTAACATGTTGCCACTATTCGAAGTGGGCATGGGTTGGGTGCTTCCAACATTTGCGGCTATCGTGTGCATGTTCTTCATCGCGAAACCTCGTCCAGAGCTAGCACAAGAAACAGCGTAATAACTTCGCACTATCAAGATATTAAAAAGCCCGATGAATTACTTCATCGGGCTTTTTATGTTTTATCTTTGAAGCGTTCACACTATTAAAGTGTGTCGTGGAACTCCACAAGAACTTGTTCACACCATTTTTCGATGCGCTCATCACTCAGTTCGTACTGCGAGTCTTCATCTAACGCTAGTCCAACAAACTTGCTGCCATCTTCAATCAGTGCTTTCGATGCTTCAAATTCGTAGCCTTCATTTGGCCAGTAACCGATAAAGGTTGCGCCGGTCGCTTGTAATTCATCGTGAAGTAAGCCCATCGCGTCCAAATACCACTCACCGTAGCCTTCTTGGTCACCCAGACCAAACAGCGCGACAACTTTACCTTTTAATGGTGTTGTTGCGATGTCTTGCCAAATCGCGTTCCAATCTTCTTGAATTTCACCAAAGTCCCAAGTTGAGATGCCAAGGAGTAATAAGTCGTAGTCCGCCATTAGTGATAACGGTGTCTCTTTCACATTGTGAATGTCGACAAGGTCTTCACCAATAATGGTACGAATTTTCTCTGCTGCCATTTCGGTGTAGCAGGTCGTTGAGCCGTAAAAGAGTCCGATTTTCATTATATTCATCGTTATTTGTGTTGCTGTTGTGGAAGATTCTAACCATAAATTGAGGAAGATTGCAGCGAATATCCTAAGCGGGATGATTTTTTTATGGTATTGGATCGGCAGGTGCCTTAATCTAAGTACTGTAAATATAAACAGATAAGGAAGCGTTCATGACGGCACAACAGCCTGTCAATCAACAAGATTTTTCGCTTGTTGAGCAATTCTTAGATGCGATGTGGATGGAGCGTGGGCTATCAGAGAACACGCTGGCTTCCTATCGAAATGATTTGATGAAGCTGCTCACGTGGATGGAGAAACATCGCTACCGTCTTGATTTCATTAGTTTGTCTGGCTTGCAAGAATACCAAAGCTACCTTGTAGACTTGGATTACAAGCAGACGTCCCGTGCGCGTATGTTGTCGGCAATTCGCCGTTTATTCCAATATCTGCATCGTGAGAAAGTACGTGCTGATGATCCGAGTGCGCTCTTGGTCAGTCCTAAACTGCCACAACGCTTGCCCAAAGATATTAGTGAAGAGCAAGTGGACGCCTTGCTCGAAGCGCCAGACCCGAATGATCCTGTGGAATTGCGGGATAAAGCGATGCTGGAACTGCTGTATGCGACTGGTTTGCGTGTGACGGAATTGGTCAGTTTAACTATGGAAAACATAAGTTTGCGTCAAGGTGTTGTGCGTGTCACAGGTAAAGGCGGTAAAGAGCGCTTAGTGCCAATGGGGGAGAACGCGGTAGATTGGATCGAGACGTTTATTCAACAAGGGCGCCCTGCGTTACTTGGTGATACATCATCTGATATTGTTTTTCCTAGCAAACGCGCAAGGCAAATGACTCGTCAGACGTTTTGGCACCGTATTAAGTACTATGCTTTGATAGCAGGGATTGACACTGAACAGTTGTCGCCGCACGTACTGCGTCATGCCTTTGCCACGCATTTATTGAACTATGGCGCAGATCTCAGGGTCGTACAGATGCTATTAGGACATAGTGACTTATCGACCACGCAAATTTATACTCACGTGGCGACTGAACGATTGAAGCAGATCCACAGTCAACACCACCCAAGAGCATAACAATGGTTAGATTCATCCATGTCTTCTTGGAAAAACGATTTTATATTAAGGTGAATTTCATGAGCGTATTACGCCGACTAACTCTGCTGACTTTACCATTTTTTGTTACCGCGTGTGGTGCAGAAGAAAGTCAGGCTAAAACGGACACTCCTGCACAGCAAGTGGCGCCAGCTGCGCAAAGCAATTTTGATGAAGCAGCATTAAAAACTAAGTTCTCAAAGCTTGGTTTATCTATCGTTGATATTCAGCCATCAGAAGTTGCTGGTTTATTGGAAATCCAAACTAATGGCGGGATCTTGTTTGCTTCAAATGATGGTAGCCATTTTATCGCCGGTACGCTTTATGCCATCAATGACGATGGTAGTTACAAAGATGTCATTGCAGAGCGCCAAGCGCCGCTTAATGCGGAGAAAATCGCGCAGTTCTCCGATAGCATGATTGAATACAAAGCCGACGATGAAAAATATGCTGTGACGGTATTTACTGATATCACTTGTGGTTACTGTGTGCGTCTGCACAGCCAAATGCAAGGCTATAACGATCTAGGCATTACAGTGCGTTACATGGCTTACCCTCGCCAAGGTGCTACTGGCTCAGTGGCAGAGCAAATGGCGACGATTTGGTGTGCTGAAGATCCAAAGTCGGCAATGCACAACGCGAAAGTGAATCGTACGTTTGATAACCCTGCGAAAGACTTAAAACAGTGTAAAGAAACCATCCAATCACATTACAATCTAGGCCGCCAATTGGGAATTTCTGGTACGCCAGCGATCTTCTTACCGAATGGCGAAATGGTTGGCGGTTACCTACCACCTGCAGAGCTATTGAAACGTTTAAAGCAACAATAATCCTTTAGGAGCAGAGCCGGCAAAGTCGCCGGCTCTTTTCAAGCATGATAGAAATTCAACGACGTCCTGAACCTGATCTTTCCCTTCTTCCTGACTCCATTCCTCCGATTCTCAAACGTATCTACATCAACCGTGGGATTACGGATCCTGCGCAACTAGAAACGTCAGCTCGTGGTTTGCATTCTTACCAAAAACTCGGGGGGATTGAGCAAGCGGTCGAGCTTTTGTTTCAGGCAATAAAAGAACAAAAACGCATCATCGTTGTCGGTGATTTTGACGCTGATGGTGCGACGAGCTCTGCATTGTCGGTGCTCGCGCTGCGTATGCTTGGTAGTCACAATGTGGACTACCTAGTACCGAATCGTTTTGAAGACGGTTATGGGTTAAGCCCAGAAGTCGTTGACCAGGCATTAGAGCTTGGCGCTGAGATGATCATGACGGTAGATAACGGTGTGTCATCAATCGAAGGCGTGAGTTACGCAAAAGAAAACGGCATTACCGTGCTCGTTACCGATCACCACTTACCGGGACAAGTGTTGCCTGATGTGGATGCAATGGTGAACCCAAACCTTGAGAGCTGTCATTTTCCGTCTAAAGCGCTCGCTGGTGTCGGGGTCGCATTTTATCTCATGATGGCACTATGCGTTCATATGCGAAAACACAATTGGTTTGCTGAGCAGGGCATGCAAGAGCCTAAGTTGATGGAACTGATTGACCTTGTTGCACTGGGTACCGTCGCCGACGTCGTTCCATTGGATGAAAACAACCGCATTCTTGTACACCAAGGCTTGCAACGTATTCGTGCGGGCAAAGCGCGCCCTGGCATTCAAGCATTGATTGAGGTCGCGAAGCGTGATGCGCGTCGTTTGGTGGCGTCCGATTTTGGTTTTGCTTTAGGCCCTCGTATCAATGCTGCAGGTCGCCTTGATGACATGTCATTTGGTGTTGAACTGTTGATGTGTAACAACATTCACGCCGCTCGTCGTATGGCAAGTGAACTGGATGGTTTGAACCAAACTCGTAAAGAGATTGAAGAAGGCATGAAGCAAGAAGCGATGGCTTTCTGCGAGCGTCTTCAGTTTGGTGAAGGCAGTGAGCTTCCTTATGGCTTAGCCTTGTTCCAGCGTGATTGGCACCAAGGTGTGATTGGTATTTTGGCCTCGCGCATCAAAGAGAAGTTTCACCGTCCAGTCATCGCATTTGCTGATGGCGGAGAAGGGACAATTAAGGGCTCGTGTCGTTCTATTCCGGGGTTACACATGCGTGATGCGTTGGATTTCATCGACACGCAAAACCCAGGTTTGATCATCAAATTTGGTGGTCACGCGATGGCGGCAGGCTTAACAATTAAAGAGCAGGATTTCGAACGTTTCAGCCGTTTATTTGATGAAGTGGTAAAAAAGGAACTCGATGAAGCGGCGCTAAAAGGCGTGATCATGTCAGATGGTGAACTTAAGCCTGAAGAATTCTCTATGCATGTCGCTGAACAGCTGCGGTCTGGTGGCCCTTTTGGACAAGCCTTCCCTGAACCAATCTTTGATGGTGAGTTTAAAGTGTTGCATCAAAAGCTGGTGGGTGAGAAGCATCTTAAATTGATGTTAGAGCCGCTTTACAAAGGTCATCCTACCAATGTGATGATCGATGGTATTGCATTTAATGTTGATTTGCGTCGCTGGCCGGATGCATCAGTTAAAACGGTACGTTTAGCTTACAAATTGGATGTGAATGAATTTCGTGGTAATCAATCACTGCAATTGATGATCGATCATATCGAAGCTAAGTAATATCTAGATTAACCTTTCTTATAGAGTACGGTTGCCCCTAAGAGGGTGTAAAATTTTATGACCGTGCTCTCTCTAACCGCAATCTGATTTCTCATCCGAAATTTTCCTGTATCTCGGTCACATTTTTCAGTAGAATTTCTCGGTTAAATTCTATTCTAAAATGTTGAGTAAACATGTTTGAAATCAATCCAATTAAAAACCGTCTGCAGGACGTGTCTCAGCGCACAAATGTCCTGAGGGGGTATCTTTGACTATGACGCGAAGAAAGAGCGTCTAGAAGAAGTCAACGCAGAGCTTGAACAACCCGATGTATGGAACGAACCTGAACGTGCACAAGCACTGGGTAAAGAGCGTGCATCGCTAGAAGCGGTTGTTGAAACTATTGATCAACTAGAGCAAGGTGTAGAAGACGTAGAAGGTCTTCTTGAGCTGGCTGTAGAAGAAGAAGATCAAGAAACATTTGACGAAATTGAACCAGAACTTGCTGAGTTGGAAGAGAAGCTAGAAAAGCTTGAATTCCGTCGTATGTTCTCGGGTGACCATGATAGCTCAGATTGCTACATCGATTTGCAAGCTGGCTCTGGTGGTACGGAAGCACAAGACTGGACCAACATGCTGCTGCGTATGTACCTACGCTGGGCAGAGGCGAAGGGCTTCAAAGCTGAAGTGATTGAAGTCTCTGAAGGTGAAGTCGCGGGTCTTAAGTCGGCAACAGTTCGCATCTCTGGTGAGTATGCCTACGGTTGGTTGCGCACTGAAACGGGCGTTCATCGTCTTGTTCGTAAATCTCCGTTCGATTCAGGCGGCCGTCGCCATACGTCATTTGCGTCTGCGTTTATCTATCCAGAGATTGATGAAAATATCGACATCGACATTAATCCTTCTGACCTACGCATCGACGTTTACCGTGCGTCAGGCGCAGGTGGTCAGCACGTCAACACCACAGAATCTGCGGTACGTATTACGCACGTACCTACGAATACAGTGGTTCAGTGTCAGAATGACCGTTCTCAACATAAGAACAAAGATCAGGCAATGAAACAGCTTCGAGCGAAGCTATTTGAGCTTGAATTGCAAAAGCAAAACGCGGAAAAACAAGCTAATGAAGACGCTAAGTCTGACATTGGCTGGGGTAGCCAGATCCGTTCTTACGTATTGGATGACTCACGTATTAAGGACCTCCGTACGGGCATTGAAAACCGTAATACTCAAGCGGTTCTTGATGGCGATCTGGACAAATTTATTGAAGCTAGCCTGAAATCAGGACTATAAAGCTTTTCACCGACAAAAACAGGATACATCGAAAATGACTGATGCTGTTCAAAACGAAACTGTACTAGAAGAAAATAAGCTGATTGCTGAACGCCGCGCTAAACTGGATGAAATCCGAAAGAGCTGCAAAGCAAACGGCCACCCAAACGACTTCCGTCGTGACGCACTAGCGGGCGACCTTCAAAAAGAGTTCGGTGAAAAGACGAAGGAAGAGCTAGAAGAGCTTAACCACGTGGTTGCAATTGCTGGCCGTATTATGGCTAAGCGTGGTCCATTCCTAGTAATTCAAGAAACATCTGGCCGTATCCAAGCTTACGCTGCTAAAGACGTACAAAAAGAGCTAAAAGAGAAATACCAAGGTCTTGATATCGGTGACATCATCGGTGTTAAAGGTGCGCTGCACAAATCTGGTAAGGGTGACCTGTACGTGAACATGGAAGAATACGAGTTGCTAACTAAAGCACTTCGTCCACTTCCTGAGAAGTTCCACGGTCTTACTGACCAAGAAATGCGTTACCGTCAGCGTTACGTTGATCTGATTGTGAACGAAGATTCACGTAAAGCATTTATTGTACGTTCTAAAGTGATGTCTGCAATTCGTAACTTCATGATCTCAAAACAGTTCATGGAAGTAGAAACGCCGATGATGCACGTGATCCCTGGTGGTGCAAGTGCACGCCCATTCATCACGCATCACAACGCACTAGACATGCCAATGTACCTACGTATTGCACCTGAGCTATACCTGAAGCGTCTAGTGGTTGGTGGCTTCGATCGCGTATTCGAAATTAACCGTAACTTCCGTAACGAAGGTCTTTCTCCACGTCATAACCCTGAATTCACTATGATGGAATTCTACATGGCGTACGCGGATTACAAAGATCTGATGGACTTTACTGAAGAACTACTAAGCTCGGTAGCGCAAGAAGTTCTAGGTTCAACATCAATGCCTTACGGTGATGAAACGGTTGAATTTGGTGGCACTTACACTCGTATGAGCATGTTTGAAGCAATCAAGCAGTACAACCCAGATCACGCGCAAATCCAAGCGCTAACCGAAGAAGATCTACAAAACCGTGAACTGATGGTTTCTATCGCGAAATCAGTACATGTTGAAGTAGAAGACTTCTGGACATGCGGTCAGCTTCTAGAAGAAATCTTCGGTGAAACAGCAGAACCTAAGCTAATGCAGCCAACGTTCATCACTGGCTACCCAGCGGACATCTCTCCATTGGCTCGCCGTAGTGATGACAACCCGTTCTTTACAGACCGCTTTGAATTCTTCATCGGCGGTCGTGAAGTGGCGAATGGCTTCTCAGAGCTTAACGATGCAGAAGATCAAGACGCGCGCTTTAAAGCACAGGTTGAAGCTAAAGAGTCTGGTGACGACGAAGCCATGTTCTACGATGCAGATTACATCACTGCACTAGAGCACGGCCTACCACCAACGGCAGGCCAAGGTATCGGTATCGACCGTCTGGTTATGCTACTGACTAACACGCACACTATCCGTGACGTGATCCTATTCCCAGCAATGCGCCCACAAGCGTAATTTGGCAGGATGATCAAAAAAACCACCTTCGGGTGGTTTTTTTATGCCTTTTAGTTAAATAAGTTCAAGTTGTTGCATTTGCTTTTTAATAGGATATGCAAATAAACATTCGCCAAATCTCAATCTATTGCATAGTCTTAATACTGAGACAGACGTGGGGGCGCGGAGTCTCGATAATGTTACCCGCTCGCAAAGATAGGTTTGTGGCGCAAAATTTCTATTAACAATGAAAAAGGGTTAGAGAATGGCTGGGCAGTTTAAGATGGATTCCATCCCGGGATCGCTTGTGGTAGTTGGCGGTACTTATGAGCCTTGGTTATCAGTACTTGAGCAAGTGGGCTGGAAGTGTCACCAAGTGGGTGACTTACGCAAAGCTAATACGTTGTTAGAGGATATTGGTCCATGTATCGGTATTGTCGATCTCAGCCATGACGAATTCAGCTTGAACGGTTTGGCGAACTTAGTCAGTTCTCACAAACACGTGCGTTGGTTAGCGTTTATTCGTGAATCTCAGCTTGGCACTGATACCATATGCCAGTTCATTGTTAACTTTTGTATAGACTTTTTCACTGCGCCAATCCCGGATGCCCAGCTTTTAAGCACGATTGGTCACCAGCTTGGTATGCTCAAGTTGGAGAAAAAAGTTTGGCCTAGTTTTGGTAGCAGCTTAGACATGGGGCTGCTCGGTGAATCTATCCCGATGAAGCGTTTACGCGATCAAGTAAAGCGAATCGGTCCGACGGACGTCAGTATTCTTATTTCTGGGGAAAGTGGTACAGGTAAAGAAGCGGTTGCTCGCGCTATCCACAAAGTCTCTTCACGTTCTCATAAACCGTTTATGGCAATTAACTGTCGCGCGCTCAATGAGCAACGTTTCCAGGCGGAAGTATTTGGTATTAACGCCGATGAAGATATGGAAGCATGTATGCTCGAACAAGCAGATGGCGGCACCGTGTTGTTTAATGACATTCTTACCATCTCAAAAGAGCAACAAATGAATCTGCTGAGATTCTTGCAAGAAGGCACCATTGATACCAAAGATGGTGTAAAAGCGGTCAACGTACGCATCCTTGCGGCTAACTCGTCAGATGTAGAAAAAGCCTTGATTGACGGAGATTTTAATGAAGAGCTTTACCACTACATTAACGTATTACGCATTAATGTCCCGAGCTTAAAAGAGCGCGCGAGCGATATTTCTTTGTTAGCGCGCTACTACTTACAAGAGTTTTCTAAAGAGTATAACTCGCAAGCAAAAAGCTTTTCTGAGGATGCACTCAAGGCACTGACACGTTATTTCTGGCCAGGTAACGTACGTGAATTGATGAACCAAGTGAAACGAGCGGTTCTGATGTCTGACAGCGTAATGATTGAAGAGCATCACCTAGATTTGCCTCAGCGTAATGACTCAAAGCGTAGTTTGAAATCGATTCGTGAGAAGAGTGAGCGTGACGCGTTACTGGTTGTTTTGGAATCTCATTCTGGTCAAGTTTCGAATGCGGCGAAGGAGCTTGGTGTTTCACGCGCGACGATGTATCGACTACTGAACAAACATAATTTGATTTCTGATCAAGCCATGTAATTTGTTCTTTCTGAAGTTAAATTGGTGAATGAATATCAGTGAAGGAGCGGCTACAAAGCCGCTCTTTTTGTTTTGTATTCAGTTTGATTTATAAAATCCGTAATTTCATATATTCCCTAGGTGAATATGTTATATAGAAAAGTATATGAAACTGAATTGCGGTGTATTGGTTTGTTTTTAATCAAAAAGACAAAAAATGTTTGATATATATTCATCAAAGCTTACAATTTAACCGTAACTCAATGAGTTATACCTTTTATAAACGGATTAATTTTTAGCTAGGAGGCGCAAGATGAAACATTACGTTGTTAACACCACTGCTTGCGCTGATCGTATGCCTATCGCTCCGATGACTCTTAAGTCGGATGATACCAATACCACTGGCTCACAAGATAAAAATTAATCCGTAACCTATCTTATTTATTACTAGGCTGCGGAAAAGTAGCGGCTTAGTATCAACAGAACACCTCTGTTCATTTTACGCACTACTTTTCCCAGTCGAATACATCGATAATCGGAGAAAATATTATGCGTCACTCTATTTACCTACAACTGGCAACTTTGCTATTGAAAGCAGACCTTAAACGCGAAGAAAAGGAATGGCAGCGAACCATACGCCGCACTGCTCATGATGTTCCATGGACGAATGTTCATTTATTGAGAGATATTGGTTTAGATAGCGATGGTCGTTCCACACGCGCCAATGTTCCGGATGCAGTAAAAGTTGAACGTCGAGTTCGTCACCTTCGTCGAGTTTTAACATCGCGAATAATGACGTAATCGTTAGCGTGTTGGACTGACTGAGTTGCTATCGAGTCATTCAACACGTTTAACGTGCGATATGAAGTCATACTTCATTTGATAAACAGCTGACCTTGAAGGTCAGCTGTTTTCGTTTGAGGGGAGCTTTACTGTTAAGGGCAAGGGTTCGAGTAGGTTGTACCAATTGCTTGAATCTCAGTCAGGAACTCATCGCTTAGTTTTAGATCGATACTGTCGATGTTGGCTTTTAATTGGTCGAGGTTGGTCGCGCCGATAATATTAGATGCTACAAATGGGCGCTGATTGACAAATGCAAGTGCCATTTGTGCAGGATCCAAACCATGCTCTTGGGCTAAATTGACGTAAGCTTCGGTCGCTTTAACACCTTGTGGAGTGAAGTAGCGCGCAAAACGCTCCCACTTAGTGCATCGAGCGCCTTCAGGTTTTGCCCCGTTTAGGTATTTACCACTCAGGCAGCCAAATGCCAAAGGAGAGTAAGCAAGTAACTGAACGCCTTCGTAATGGCTGATTTCAGACAAGCCAACTTCGAAGCTGCGGTTCAATAAGTTATATGGGTTTTGAATGGAGACAATTCTTGGCAAATCGTGTTTCTCTGCCAAACGCAGTAGCGACATCACACCCCACGGCGTCTCGTTTGATACGCCGATATAGCGTACTTTGCCTGCATTCACTAATTCTGTAAGCGCTTCCAATGTTTCAATTAACGTGACTTCTTCTTGTTTGTCAGGGTATGGGTAGTTGAGTTGACCAAAGCAGTTAGTTTGACGTTGAGGCCAATGTAATTGGTATAAATCGACATAATCCGTTTGCAGGCGGTTAAGGCTGTCATCAATTGCTGTATGGATGTGGCGACGATTAAGGCTCATGTTGTCTCGGATGTGAGGGACACCACGAGGGCCAGCCACTTTTGTTGCCAGCACAACTTTTTCACGTTTGCCGCTCTTTGCTAACCAATTACCGATGTATTGCTCGGTGAGTCCTTGCGTTTCCGCTTTGGGAGGTACAGGGTACATCTCTGCGGTATCAATGAAATTCACCCCATGATCAAGGGCAAAGTCGAGCTGTTCAAAGGCGTCCTTTTCTGTATTTTGCTCGCCAAACGTCATGGTTCCGAGGCAGATTTTACTGATCTCAAGTGATGAGTGCGGTAGTTTTGTGTATTGCATATCACGTCCTTGAAGAGTTACCGACTAAATAAGTGATTCCAATATAGGGGATTTTTAACCGCTATCGCAAATGATTTACGTATAAAGGAAGACCAAACTCGAAAGCTATACATTGCCTAACTACACTTAAATGATCGTGTGAAGGAGGTACGTTATGCAGAAGCATCAATTGGACATGTGGTTACACGGTCCCCATAAAGATACTTATAAAACTCCCAAAGTATTTGTGATTGGGTGTTCTGATGTCTCTGACTATTTGCTAGCAGTGGAGTACAAGCATCAACTCGAGCCAATTAAAGACGGTGAAGATCCGATACATTTCGGTTCGCTAGATTTGGTGAAAGAAGAGCTGCTGAGGTTAGGGGTAGATAAAGCGTACTTAAGGCTGCACAATGCATATGACGAATGTGGCACTGAAGAGGCAGCCTCGTACTGTGATATCGAGTTATCGCTCGTGACGCACTAAATGGCGGAAACAACATTACTCAGATGGCGTGCTGATGTAGTGCTTGAGTAAGATCTGTTCAGTAAACTGTGTTCTGAGGTAAAAACCTCTGGGCAGAGTTTTTATCGGCTTGCCATTTGAGCTATATGCTTCGGTGAGGGCTTTTGCATTCGCGGCTTTAGGGCGAAGATGCAGCGCTTCTCCGTGTCTGGCGGAAATTTGATCAAATTTCCCCAAGACGATCATCTCCATTAGCTCTTCCCAGTCGTTTCGTAAAATACGCTCTTCGTCGTCGTCTGGTGACCAAATCAGTGGGCTACCAACACGTCTTTCTGCAAGTGGAATTTCTCGTTCCCCTTCCACTGGTACCCAAAGCACACGAGACAGCTTGTTGCGTACGTGGCTTGTTTCCCATGTAAGACCATGAACACCTGTGAGAGGAGCCACCGAAACAAAGGTTGTTTCCAATGGTTTGCCAGAGTGACTGATCGGAATACTTTTCAGCTCGATCCCTAGCTTAGCGAAATCTTGTTGAGGTTTACTGCCAGCTGGGGCGCCCAAGTGCCATTCGAGTAATTGACCCACCCAACCTTTATCACGTTTTAAGTTTTCAGGAACAATCATATTCGCCTCGGCGGCCAACTCAGCAAAACTGAGTCCAGCCATATCATGCGCTCGTTCCAATAGCTCTGCTTCTGTTTGTGGTTCTGGTTTCATAGTCACAAGGTGGTATTACAAAAAATATAGTTTATCAAACTCCGGCCAAATCTACTGTTTAAGATTTCACCGAGGCGGTGTAAGAACGATCAATTCATAACTTATCCACAGGTGGAGGAGGTATTGATAAGATCCTGACGGGGTCTGTATGAATAAACAGGGGTTAAAATGCATTTTTGGGGTTGATTTTGTTGTAATCATCTAAACGAATAGCAGGTGAGTGTGGATAAATAGCCTATTGGTGGATCTTTGACCGATCTGAGTTTGGTGAAAAGATCATCAAGAAACTGAAGATCGATTTATCGCTATTTTTTAAAATAAAGACTTTTTTATCAATGTTTTATGTTTGTTTTTCTGTTTCTTTATTTGTTTTTCTTGTGATGGGGTTGAACAGAATTACTCATTTGAATTGAATTCTTCACAAAGTTATTCACAGAAAAGGTGAATAAATGTGGGCAATGTCTCACTCTTGTGTTGATAAGGTATGGCTTGATTAAAAGATATCCAAATATGGTGAAAAGGTAATAAATCTTGCTCATATCACATCAGTAAGTTTGCTAGTAATGGGGATATGTGGAAAAATCACGGTAATAAAAAATTTATTCATAGAGGTTAGCCAGTGATAGATGGCGATGGTTACCGACTTAATGTTGGTATTGTGATATGTAATAACCATGGTCAGGTCTTCTGGGCTAAACGATACGGGCAACACTCATGGCAATTTCCACAAGGTGGGATTGACGAAGGTGAAACCCCTGAACAAGCCATGTTCAGGGAGTTATACGAAGAAGTCGGTTTAACGAAAAAAGACGTTAAGATCATTGCAACAAGTCGTCATTGGTTAAGATATAAGCTACCAAAGCGATTGGTGCGTTGGGACTCCAAGCCTGTTTGTATCGGCCAAAAACAGAAATGGTTTCTGCTGAGATTAGAATGCGATGAATCTCGTATTAATATGCAACGCGGAAAATCCCCTGAATTTGATGGTTGGCGCTGGGTGAGTTACTGGTATCCAGTTAGGCAAGTTGTTTCTTTCAAGCGAGATGTTTATCGACGAGCGATGAAAGAGTTTGCATCCTTAGCCATGCCTTTTCGAGAGAGAAAAGCGAAAGGGAAAAGAAAAAAGCAACGTAGAGGATAATCATGCTCAGTCAGCTAAGGGAAATAGTTGAGAAAGTCTCCAGGGTCGATGATGTGCATCTGGCACTCGATATATTGGTGAAAGAGACTTGTGCTGCCCTTCGCACTGAGTGCTGTACTATCTATCTTGCTAATGAAGAAATGCAGCGCCTTGAGTTAATGGCAACTCAAGGCCTTATTTTTGAAGGTGATAGTATTCATATCAACTTCAATGAAGGCTTGGTTGGGTTGGTTAAACGAAGCGCAGAGCCACTCAACCTTGCCGAAGCCTCAAAACATCCCGAGTTTAAATTCTTCCCTCAACTCGGCGAACAGATTTACCACTCCTTTTTAGCCACTCCAATCATTCATCGAAAACAAGTTTTAGGTGTGTTGGTGATCCAGCAAAAAACACCGCGCTTGTTCAGTGAAATGGAAGAGTCGTTTCTTGTCACGTTGTCCGCTCAGCTAGCAGTGCTTATTGCGCATGCGCAGAATCTTGGGCATTGGCAGTTGGCATCTAAACCCACGGTATTAAAAGGTTTGCCTGCATCTACTGGTGTCGCGATTGGAGAGTTTTGGTTCGACAATACCCAACCGAGTTTATCGGATGTTTTCCCATCGTCCACGTTAGATAAGGTACGTGAGCACGAGACATTGCTGGTGGCGATAGAGCGAGCGTTAAATGACTTTCGCCGTATGCGGAAAAAACTGGACAGTGAAATCAACAAAGATGCGCTGGCGATCTTCGATCTGTTTACTCACTTACTGAATGATCCGATGCTTCGTGGTGATTTGAAGAAGCAAATTGAAAAAGGAGACAGGGCAGATTGGGCGTTACGCCAAGTGGTAGAGTCATACTCGAATCGATTTGCCAGAATGTCGGATGTCTACATGCGCGAGAGAGCGCAAGACATCCGAGAGTTAGGGCAAAGGCTGCTCTATTTTCTACATAACAGTGAGCAAGAAAATTCTGCAATTGATCGTCCCATTATTTTGGTGGCGAGTGAACTCACAGCCACCTTGCTCGCGTCTGTACCTAAAGAGTTTTTGTTAGCCGTCGTGTCACTAGAAGGTGGCGCGAACTCTCATGCGGCTATTTTGTCTCGCGCACTTGGAGTTCCCGCTGTCATGGGCGCCAACATTAACCCGGATGTGGTCAATGGCAAACTCGGGATAGTGGATGGTTATACGGGCGAGATCTTCCTAGAGCCAAACCGTCAATTATTGCGAGAGTATCACAGCTTAGTGAGTGAAGAGTCAGAATTGTTTGCAATGGTAAACAAGGACCTCGCACTCCCAGCGGTTACGCAAGACAATCACTACATCGAAATTATGCTCAATGCGGGGCTCAGTGCAGACAGTAATATTGCCATCAATACAGGTGTTGATGGAGTTGGGTTGTACCGAACTGAGATTGCATTTTTACTTCAACATCACTTTCCGTCCGAAGATGAGCAGTATCATCAATACCAAGCGATACTCAACAGTTATCCGAATCAACGAGTGGTGATGCGCACTTTGGATATTGGTGGTGACAAACCTTTGCCGTATTTGCCCATCGAAGAAGATAATCCGTTTCTAGGCTGGCGTGGCATTCGTTTTACATTGGATCATCCAGACATTTTCTTGATCCAGCTGCGTGCAATGTTAAGAGCGAGTGCAGAAAGCAGAAACTTAAGTATCTTATTGCCAATGGTGTCAGGGGTAAAAGAGCTAGACGATGCCATTAGCTTGATTAATCAAGCTCACAGCGAAGCCGTGTTGCTTGATGATAGAATTCAGTTCCCACAAGTTGGGGTCATGATCGAAGTGCCATCAATGGTGTATTTATTGCCAACGATTGCTCACCGTGTTGATTTTGTTTCTGTCGGGACAAACGATTTAACCCAGTATTTATTAGCAGTTGATAGGAACAATTCCCGCGTCGCGGATGTCTATGAATCTATGCATCCTGCGGTACTGCTAGCGCTTAAGCAAATCCATGACGTGTGCGATAAGTATCAGGTGCCAGTGTGTATTTGTGGTGAGTTAGCTGGCGACCCATTTGGCGCTCTTCTCTTACTTGGGTTAGGGTATACCAGTTTGAGTATGAACACCTCCAACGTGGCTAAGGTGAAATATTTGATTCGTCATAGCCAACAAGAAGAATTAGAAAAATTAGCGGAGCAAGCAATGACAAAGTCCTACGGGGAGGACATTCATCAAATGATGCATGACTTCTTCATCCAACAGGGTTTTGCGGGCTTTATCCGTGCAGGTAAAAAGTAGGAAATCGTGACCGTCTCTTTATTTTTGTTATTGTTGGCGCTAGGCGCTTTTGTGGGTGTGATGGCGGGGTTACTCGGTATCGGTGGTGGTTTGATTGTTGTTCCTGCCTTGTTGTATTTGCTTCCTCTTGCTGGGATCTCTCCAGAAATGAGTATGCACATGGCCTTAGCCACTTCGTTAGCGAGTATTATTGTCACGTCAGGCTCATCGGCGATGAATCACCTTAAGCTCGGCAATGTCGATATGTTCGTCGTAAAATGGTTGATGCCAGGTGTGGTTATAGGTGGTTTTGTCGGTGCCAATATTGCTGAGTGGATCCCTACGCACTACTTGCCGAAAGTATTTGGTGTCATTGTTCTTTGCCTGTCAGTACAAATGTTCCGTTCCATTAAAGTTACGAGCAGTAAACCTATGCCGAGCAGCCGGGTGACCGTTGCATATGGCACGGGAATTGGTGTCGTATCAAGCCTTGCTGGTATTGGTGGTGGCTCACTGTCGGTACCATTTCTAAATAAACACGGGATAGAAATGCGTAAAGCGGTGGGCTCATCCTCCGTTTGTGGTTGCGTGATTGCTATTTCTGGTATGATCGGCTTCATCTTACATGGCTATAAAGTGGAAGGCTTACCTTCATACAGTATTGGCTATGTTTATCTACCCGCATTATTAGCGATTGCCATGGCCTCGATGCTCACAACAAAAGTGGGTGCGAAGCTGGCAACTAACCTTCCAACTGCGGTATTAAAAAAGATATTCGCGGTGTTCTTAATGTTTGTAGCAGCGACCATGCTGCTCTAAGTTTGTACCCAAGTCATTCTCGCTGAACCAAGCATCTAGAGGTTACTTGGGTATATTTATTTTGTTGTGATAAGAAGAGAATGATTTATGTCTCAGGGATATATTGAATTTCCCAATATTGATCCGGTTTTAATCTCTATTGGTCCTGTTTCGGTTCGTTGGTACGGTTTGATGTACCTTGTGGGCTTTATGTTCGCCCTATGGTTGGCGAACCGACGTGCGGATAAGCCGGGAAGTGGTTGGACACGAGAACAGGTTTCTGATTTGTTGTTCGCAGGCTTCCTTGGCGTGGTGATTGGTGGCCGTGTTGGCTACGTGCTTTTCTACAATTTTGAGCTCTTCCTGGCTGATCCTTTGTATCTGTTTAAAGTGTGGACCGGTGGTATGTCTTTCCACGGGGGCTTACTGGGTGTTATTACCGCGATGTTCTGGTATGCACACAAAAACGGGCGAACGTTCTTCGGCGTTGCCGACTTTATCGCGCCGCTTGTGCCATTTGGTTTGGGTATGGGGCGTTTAGGTAACTTCATGAACAGCGAATTGTGGGGCCGAGTAACGGATGTGCCTTGGGCGATCGTTTTCCCAAATGGTGGTCCACTGCCACGTCATCCATCGCAGCTTTATGAAATGGCGCTTGAAGGTATCGTACTTTTCTTCATCTTGAATTGGTTCATCAAGAAACCTCGTCCTCTAGGTTCTGTATCAGGGCTATTTTTAGCTGGATATGGTACATTCCGCTTCCTAGTTGAGTACGTGCGCGAACCAGACGCTCATTTGGGTTTATTCGGTGGCTTTATTTCCATGGGACAGATTCTATCCCTGCCAATGGTGGTTATCGGTATCCTAATGATGGTTTGGGCATACAAACGTGGTCATTACAAAGATGAGTTACCACAAAAGACGAAGTAAGGTATTGGTGTGAAACAGTATTTAGATTTGTGTCAACGCATCGTTGACCAAGGTGTTTGGGTTGAAAATGAGCGTACAGGCAAGCGCTGCCTGACCGTAATCAACGCGGATTTAACCTACGATGTTGCGAACAATCAATTTCCGTTGGTAACCACACGTAAAAGTTTTTGGAAAGCGGCCGTTGCAGAGCTACTAGGGTACATTCGTGGTTACGATAATGCGGAAGATTTTCGTAAGCTGGGCACGAAAACCTGGGATGCCAATGCCAACCTAAATGATGCTTGGTTAAATAATCCATACCGTAAAGGTGAAGACGACATGGGCCGTGTCTACGGCGTCCAAGGGCGCGCATGGGCGAAGCCTGATGGCGGGCATGTTGACCAATTACGCAAGATAGTGGATGACTTAACGCGTGGTGTTGATGATCGCGGTGAAATCTTGAACTTCTACAACCCGGGTGAATTCCACATGGGGTGCTTGCGTCCTTGCATGTATAGCCACCATTTTTCATTGCTGGATGATACGCTTTACCTGAACAGTACTCAGCGTTCGTGTGATGTACCGCTTGGCTTAAACTTCAATATGGTTCAAGTTTACGTGTTCTTGGCGATCATGGCGCAAATCACGGGCAAGAAACCTGGTCAGGCATTTCATAAGATTGTGAATGCGCACATTTATGAAGATCAGCTTGAACTGATGCGTGATGTTCAGTTGAAGCGTGAACCATTAAAAGCGCCGACGTTCCACATCAATCCAGAGATTAAATCTCTAGAAGATCTGGAAACATGGGTCACACTGGATGACTTTTGGGTTGAAGGATACGAGCATCACGACCCTATTCGTTACCCATTCTCAGTGTAACCAGTGTTGTTCTTCAAGATATGAAAAAAGCTCCGAATGGAGCTTTTTTGCTTTTTCGTACTTTGAAGATATTACTTGAGTGCACTGACAATATAGCGGTGAATAGGGTTGGTCTGCTTCGGTGCAGACAGTGCCGGGCTAATAAACTTGGGTTGGGTGAATATTTGTTTGCTCACTAATGAGTGAATAAGCTCAAAATACTTCAGTTCTGTTTTCCCACATAGCAACAATGAAAAGTCATTGCCCAGTTTATCGTAGGCATTGAGCACCTCTCGGAACCCTCTGAGGTACAAGTAATCCTTCGTCAAACCGCCTCCTCGATACACACGAGCAGTCGTTGTAAATGCTTGAAGGTCAGACGTTTTATACTGTTCTTTTAATAGCATGAACGTATGGCGGAAATCTCGTTCCTTGATCATCGACTCTACCGCCAGGACTCGTAAGGCTAAGGTTCTTAGGCGTTTGATACTGAAATGTCCTGACAGATATTCACACAATATAGCCAGCCCTTCTTGGGTGTTGGTATTGGCTGGGCACCCTAAGCTCAGGACCTTTAGCGGTTGTTGACGACCATTAAGCGTAGTAAGAAGGTGTACACCCATTTCATGATGTGCGAGAGCCTCTAACTCATCGGTCGTGATGTATGCTGCGTGGTTAATTTTGACTCGAGACCCCGAAACGAGTGCGTTTGCTAACATCCCATCCAACACCTGTATTTCACACTCATATCCATTACGTTGAGCAAAGTTTTGCATGAAGTGTGCTATCGCACGGCTATCATGCTGCGGTTTGCTCTCTTCTTCCGTGGGAAGGTGTAAAATGAAATGGGCGTTGGCAATATCTTTGGCGCTCGGCTCTCCGTAATAGCGCAAGGAGTTATAAAGAAACTCTTGTGTACCGATAGTATTCACTTGATCCAATTTATCTGCGTAAGACTGAATCACATCCGCGTACAGCTTTTGTAATTGGGTGTCTTGAATATTTTCTAAAGGCAGTTCATACAAACGTCGCTTTGCGCTGTGAGTATCTAGATTGGTAGTTGAGTATTGGAAGTTAGGCTCTTGAGAGTATTTGTTCTTAATAAAGCGCTCTCTTTCCTGAGCATAATTGAGAGGATTCACGCTACTGAGGATATCAATATCAGCAACCAGTTGAGTTAGGTTTTCGTCTATTGCGAGTAGCTGATCAGAAATAGTGCCATTAAGCTGCGTCATGTTGTCGACTCCAAATGAGGTAGCTCAGCATAAGTATGCTGGTATGGCTCAAATTATCACCAGACAACGAATTTGAACAGCGTCATTAACGCAAAAAAGGCCCCACAATGTGGAGCCTAAACAATAAGCGATGGTATGTAAGTTATTGTTATGTCGTTAGGGCTAAGATCGCGCCTGGTAAAATAACGAATACAGACATTAGGTAGCCACCGACAACAGCTTTGTTCTTGATAGCCATTTCAGAAATCATCTCAGCGCCTTTCACTGGAATTTCACGTAGGAACGGAATACCAAAGATAAACAGCGTTGCCATGATATTAAATACTAGGTGTACCAGAGCGATTTGAAGCGCGAATACCGCGAACTCACCCGATACGGCTGTTGCTGCTAGTAGCGCCGTAATACAAGTACCAATGTTTGCACCTAGCGTGAATGGGTAAATATCACGAACTTTAAGAACGCCTGTACCCACAAGTGGAACCATCAAGCTAGTTGTTGTTGATGAAGATTGTACCAACACAGTCACGATTGAACCCGATACAATACCGTGAATAGGGCCACGACCAATCGCGTTTTTCAAAATTTCACGTGCGCGGCCAACCATTAGGCTCTTCATTAGCTTACCCATTACCGTAATTGCAACGAAGATTGTCGCAATACCCAAAACGATAAGCATGATGCCACCAACAGTATCACCGAATGTTGAAAGTGGCTCTTTAATTGCACCCACAACTGGTTTTGTTATTGGCTTAATGAAGTTGAAGCCTTTAATGCTCATATCGCCAGTAGCAAGTAGTGGAGAAACAAGCCAATGAGAAACTTTCTCTAAAATGCCGAACATCATTTCCAACGGAAGGAAAATAGCAACAGCAAGTAAGTTGAAGAAGTCGTGAATAGTTGCGCTTGCAAATGCACGTTTGAACTCTTCTTTACAACGTACGTGACCAAGAGAAACAAGCGTATTAGTCACTGTGGTACCAATATTGGCACCCATCACCATCGGAATCGCGGTTTCTACTGGTAAGCCACCTGCAACTAAACCTACAATAATAGACGTTACAGTACTTGAGGACTGAATTAAGGCTGTTGCCACCAAGCCGATCATTAGACCAGCAACAGGGTGAGCGGCAAACTCAAATAGCACCTTAGCTTGATCGCCAGTTGCCCATTTGAAGCCACTACCAACCATAGATACTGCTAGAAGAAGCAGATACAACATGAATGCCAAGTTAGCCCAGCGTAACCAACGAGCAGTGCTCGAAATTGGCGCCACTGTTGAAGTAGCTTGGTTCATCATAATTTTCTCCGTTGACCTTTCAGTTCATTTTTCGGTCTGTAGTTGAAACTGCGGGCGATGTTAGAGAACAAATATTTCAGTAATATTACAGATTTCTTGCTGTGAGTAATTTTTATTGTTCTTTTTGATAGTGGTGTGAGTAGGGAAAAATGAAGGTTTTTAACTCTTTGAATTTAATGAATAAAATTGACTTTTGTTTTGTGTGGTTTTTGCGTTTTCTTTAGAAAGAAAATGCGCCTCAGTTCAACTTTTATGACAGTGTTAATTTTATATATTCGGTAAAACTTATGTTTTTGTAATGTATTGTATGGTTTTGTCGAGTTTATTGTTTGTCTCTGTCACATTTGGTATAAAAAGCATCACTTTCTTTTCGGGACTTGATCATGTCACATTTAAACTACAACCATCTATATTATTTCTGGATGGTGTGCAAACAGGGCTCTGTAACTAAAGCGGCCGATGCGCTTTTCCTGACACCGCAAACCGTGACAGGGCAGATTAAAGCGCTTGAAGAACGCATGAAAGGAAAGTTAACCAAACGAAATGGTCGTACAGTTGAGCCAACTGAGTTAGGGCAACTTGTTTTTAAGTACGCCGACCGAATGTTTGGTTTGAGTTATGAGATGTTAGATATCGTCAATTACAGTCAGCACTCGAACATTCTGTTTGAAGTTGGCGTAGCCGATGCGTTATCTAAGCGCTTGGTCAGTAAAGTACTAATGACGACTGTCCCGGAAGATAACAGTATTCATTTACGCTGTTATGAGTCAACCCACGAATTGCTACTTGAACGACTGTCTCAGCACAAGCTGGATATGATCCTCTCGGATTGTCCCGTTGACTCAACTCAAAGCCCTGGCCTTTATAGCAAAAAGCTAGGTGAGAGCAGCATGAGCTTTTTCGCCTCTTCTGAAATTGAAAATGTGCGTTTCCCTGAGATTCTGGAACAGAAAAAGCTTTTGATTCCTGCAAGCCGAACAGCAATGGGGCGTAAGGTTATTCAGTGGTTTGATCGTCAAGGTCTTCAGCCTAATGTGTTGGGAGAATTTGATGATGTTGCGTTGATGAAGGCTTTCGCACGGTATCACGATGATGTGATTTTCTTAGCGCCGACCGTATACATGTCGGAGATTGAGGACGACCGAAATCTACAGCTAATTGGTCATGTCGATGGGTTAAAAGAAGAGTACTACGTGATTTTTGCGGAACGAATGATCCAACACCCAGCGGTAAAAAATGTTTGTGATGCTGATTTCAGTCAAATGTTTGAGTAAACCCGTATCGTTGCGCAAATAAATAGATTACTATCAATAAAAATATAATTCTAAATAATACCTAAGTAACTCAAGATACTTGTTTTAGTGAGCAAAACTATTAATTATTGATGGCGCATCAATTCTTCACTTTGGTGGATAATATTGGTGTATCACTAACAACTAAATTAGAGGTTCTAATAATGAAGACTCTGGAAGTGTATCTTGATTTTCTTAGATATATAAATCAGTGCAACACAACAAGCTGGCCAGGGTTGGAATAAGTAAGTTGTAGCTAGAGGTCCAACACATGAATCTACAAGAAATGGAGCAGAACTCCGCAAAAGCCGTCGTGTTGCTCAAAGCGATGGCAAACGAGAGACGCCTACAAATCCTTTGTATGCTGCATAACCAAGAGCTGTCCGTGGGAGAGCTGTGTGCAAAGTTAGAGCTAAGCCAGTCGGCATTATCTCAGCATCTTGCTTGGCTTCGCCGTGATGAGCTAGTCACGACAAGGAAAGAAGCACAAACCGTGTACTACACATTAAAGAGTGATGAAGTGAAAGCGTTAATAAAAACACTGCATAGTCTTTATTGTGCTGAGAGTGCTCAACATTAATTAAATAGTCCTAATATACTGCTCATCTTAGAGTGTGAATCTAACTTGTTGGAATATTTGAGAGTGGCGTTAAACTTTTGATGATAGGGTACTACTCATCGACCAATTTGCTTTGTTCTCAAGTGTTTTATTAGTGCTTTCTAGTTTGAGCGTTATATGGGTAATGAATAAGCTGATGTCTTTAAATGGGACATTCAGAAAAAGAAAAGCTGGCATTGCCAGCTTTTTTTATTAAGAAAATTTTGTAGATATAAAAAAACCGACACAAGGTCGGTTTTTTCTTCACTGTAAAATCAGGACTCTATTAAAGAGCTTTGATTTGTGCAGCGAAACGAGACTTATGGCGAGCTGCTTTATTCTTGTGAATAAGGCCTTTAGTTGCCATGCGGTCTAGGATAGGTGTAACTACAGCGAATGCAGCAGTTGCAGCTTCTTTGTCGCCTGCTTCGATAGCAGCAACAGTTTTCTTCATGTAAGTACGCATCATTGAGCGACGGCTAGCATTGTGCTGACGACGTTTCTCAGCTTGGATAGCGCGCTTCTTAGCAGATTTACTATTTGCCAAGGGTCTAACTCCCAAAAACTTAGTTCTGTGACAATTTAAGGGCGAGGAATATCCCTCATTTGCGCTTAAATGTCAAATGATTTGTGCAAAAACCGATCTAAGCCAAAACAAATTTTGGTAAGAGAGGTTATCGCGGTTAAGATGGCGGGGATTCTAACAGCATTTTTATACCAATGCTAATAATTATCCGCGAAAGGCACACTTATTCCTTACAACCCGCGGATAGATTTTTGACGTCTATTTACAGCACCTGTCAGAGAAACAGTATAGGGTTAGCTGTCTTATGGTGATATTCCGAGGTTACAGTGAGTAAACGACTACTCAAGTCTGGCATGATCGTCAGTGCTATGACATTTATTTCCCGCGTTCTTGGCCTAGTTCGTGATGTTGTAGTGGCAAATTTAATGGGGGCAGGAGCAAGCGCAGACGTCTTTTTCTTCGCCAATAAAATCCCTAACTTTTTACGACGTTTGTTTGCTGAAGGAGCTTTTTCCCAAGCGTTTGTACCTGTTTTAACGGAAAGTCATGCTCAAGGTGACATGGACAAAACTCGGGAACTGATTGCTAGAGCGGCGGGTACGTTAGGGGTGATAGTCTCGATTGTTACCATTTTAGGTGTCCTAGGCTCCGGCGTGGTCACTGCAGTGTTTGGTTTTGGTTGGTTCCTTGACTGGATGCATGGTGGCCCGGCTGCAGCAAAGTTTGAGCTTGCTAGCGTGATGCTCAAAATCACCTTTCCCTATTTATGGTTCATTACCTTTGTCGCCCTATCGGGCGCTATCCTCAATACATTAGGTAAATTTGCTGTCTCCTCCTTTACCCCTGTTTTCCTCAATGTGATGATTATTTTGGCGGCGTGGTTTATCTCGCCGCAAATGGAAATGCCAGAAATAGGGCTTTCCATTGGTGTTTTCTTAGGTGGTTTGGTCCAGTTCTTATTCCAAATTCCCTTCCTTATTAAAGCAGGCGTCATGGTTAAGCCAAAATGGGGCTGGCGCGATCCGGGTGTAGTGAAAATCCGTACTTTGATGATCCCCGCTTTATTTGGTGTATCGGTCAGTCAGATTAACCTGTTGTTTGATACGTTCATCGCCAGTTTTTTGCAAACCGGTTCGATCAGCTGGCTATATTACTCAGACCGCTTATTGGAATTTCCTTTAGGTCTGTTTGGTATTGCGATTGCGACTGTGATTTTACCCGCGCTTTCACGTAAACACGTTGACGCACAAAGTGAAGGCTTCGCGCAAACCATGGATTGGGGGGTGCGCATGGTGATCTTGCTTGGCCTTCCTGCAATGCTTGGTCTGATGGTACTGGCAAAACCTATGCTCATGGTTCTGTTTATGCGAGGTGAATTTTCTCCTCAAGACGTACATCAAGCATCATTGTCGCTCTTTGCCTACGCTTCAGGTTTGTTGAACTTCATGTTGATCAAGGTGCTCGCGCCAGGTTATTACTCGCGTCAAGATACTAAAACGCCAGTAAAGTACGGCATCATTGCGATGGTGACCAACATGGTGTTTAACGCAATTTTTGCGTACTTTTATGGTTACGTTGGTTTGGCTATTGCGACGGCACTTTCGGCGTTTGTGAATATGGCATTGCTGTATCGTGGTCTACATATCGCAGGGGTATACCAAATCACCAAACGAACCGTCTTCTTTATTATACGTTTGGTTATTGCAGGTGCGGCGATGGTGGCTGCGATCTTATGGCAATTGGAAGACATGTCAGTGTGGCTAGATTGGAGCTTTACTCACCGCAGCGGTGTACTAGGAATGTTGATCGGTCTAGGAGCCGTGGTTTACCTAGTGGTTCTATTTTTAACGGGTGCACGCTTAAAAGACCTAAAAGCTGGGACAGACTAAGGGTGATTAGTATATAATCCGTCAGTTTCACACAGTGTAAAGTAAAAACAGAGGCAGAAAGCAGTATCCAATGGAACTGATTAGAGGCATTCACAATATCACCCCGCGACATCATGGTTGCGTGCTGACTATTGGCAATTTCGATGGTGTCCATAAAGGCCATCAACAAGTATTGCAGCAAGTGTCTGAGCAAGCGGACAGGCTATCATTGCCTTCTGTTGTGATGACCTTTGAACCTCAGCCGATGGAGCTGTTTGCCAAAGATAAGGCACCTGCACGGTTGACGCGATTACGCGATAAGTTCGTGCAATTGAGTAAGCTCGATATTGATCGCTTGCTCTGCGTCAATTTCAATCGTCATTTTGCAAGTTTAACCGCGGAAGAATTTATCCGTGACTTGTTGGTCGAGCGTTTGGGTGTTAAGTTTCTTGTCGTTGGTGATGATTTCTGCTTTGGCAAAGGCCGTACAGGTAACTTTGCAATGCTGCAGGAAGCGGGGGAAAAGTACGGTTTTGATGTCGTGAGTACCCAGAGCTTTTGTTTACAACAATTACGTGTCAGCAGTACGGCTATCCGTCAAGCGCTGGCGCGTGACGATTTGCATTCCGCGCAACAGATGCTGGGAAGAAACTACAGCATCAGCGGTCGTGTTTCTCACGGAAGAAAGCTGGGCAGAACGATAGGTTTTCCTACTGCGAATATTCCTTTGAAACGCTGTGTTTCTCCGGTTTCCGGAGTCTATGTTGTTCAAGCGCTTGGCTTAGGAAATAAGCCAGTTGGTGGTGTCGCTAATATTGGTCAAAGACCGACTGTCAATGGCGTTCGCCAGCAGTTAGAAGTACACTTATTCGACTTTCATGCCAATTTATATGGCAAGCAACTAGAAGTGGAACTTTTGCATAAACTTCGAGATGAGCAAAAGTTTGAGTCGTTTGAAGCACTTAAACAACAAATCGAATTGGATGCTGAAGCAGCAAGGGTGTGGCTGCGTCAGCTTAAGCGTTGAGCGGTTTATTCCACCGTTCAACATAATGTCTAATTTTCGCCCAATATAACGGAATTAAGAATCGATGAGTGAGTATAAAGATACCCTGAACTTACCTGAAACAGGGTTTCCAATGCGCGGCAATCTGGCCAATCGTGAGCCAGAAATGCTTAAGCGTTGGTACAAAGAAGATCTTTACGGTGAAATCCGTAAAGCTAAGAAAGGCAAAAAGTCATTCGTATTGCACGATGGCCCTCCTTACGCAAATGGTGACATTCATATTGGTCACGCACTAAACAAGATTCTTAAAGACATTATTATTAAATCCAAAACACTTTCAGGTTTTGACGCACCTTACATTCCTGGCTGGGATTGCCACGGTCTACCTATTGAATTAATGGTAGAGAAAAAAGTAGGCAAGCCAGGCCAAAAAGTGACGGCAGCAGAATTCCGCGAGAAATGTCGTGAATACGCAGCAGGTCAGGTTGAAGGTCAGAAAGAGAGCTTCAAACGCCTTGGTATCATGGGTGAGTGGGACAAGCCATACCGCACTATGGATTTCGCAACTGAAGCGAACATTATTCGTGCTCTTGGTAAGATCGCAAGCAATGGTCACCTGCTAAAAGGTTTCAAACCTGTTCACTGGTGTACAGACTGTGGTTCTGCTCTTGCTGAAGCGGAAGTAGAATACAAAGATAAAGTATCGCCATCTATCGACGTTCGTTTTAAAGCGGCTGACGAAGCGGCACTGTTGTCTAAGTTTGAGCTGACTGAAGGCCATGAAGGTAAAGGCGATATCTCTATTGTCATCTGGACGACAACACCTTGGACGCTTCCTGCGAACCGTGCTGTGTGTCTACGTGATGACCTTGAGTATGTACTTCTCCAAGTTGAAGGCGAGCAACCTGAACGTATCATCGTTGCTGCTGAGCTGGCGAAAGACGTTATGGACCGTGCGGGTATCGAGCATTTCCATAACCTTGGTTTTGCGAAAGGTGCGGATCTAGAGCTTTCTCAGTTCCAACACCCATTCTACGATTTCACTGTACCGGCGATCCTTGGTGATCACGTTACGACTGATTCAGGTACTGGTGTTGTTCACACTGCACCGGGTCACGGTCAAGAAGACTTTGCGGTTGGTAACAAGTACAACCTAGAAGTAGCGAACCCAGTTGGCTCAAACGGTGTTTACCTTCCAGACACTGAGCTATTTGCTGGTCAGCACGTATTTAAAGCGAACGATGCAGTAGTAGAAGTACTAAAAGAAAAAGGTGCACTACTACACCACCACGCTTACGAGCACAGCTACCCACACTGTTGGCGTCATAAGACTCCAATCATCTTCCGTGCTACACCTCAATGGTTCGTTTCTATGGACCAAGCTGGCCTACGTGCTAAAGCATTAGAGTCAATCAAGAATGTAGAGTGGATGCCTGAGTGGGGTCAAAGCCGCATCGAAGGTATGATCGAAGGTCGCCCTGAGTGGTGTATCTCTCGTCAACGTACTTGGGGTGTGCCAATTGCTCTGTTTGTTCATAAAGAAACAGCAGAACTTCATCCAAACACACTAGAGCTTATCGAGAAGGTTGCTCTGTTGGTTGAAGAGAAAGGTATTCAAGCGTGGTGGGATGTTGACTCAGCTGAGCTACTAGGTGACGAAGCAGACCAGTACGAAAAAGTACTAGATACGCTAGACGTATGGTTCGATTCAGGTGTGACTCACTTCTCTGTTGTTGATGCTCGTGAAGAGTACAACGGCAATAGTGCAGACCTATACCTAGAAGGTTCTGACCAACACCGCGGTTGGTTCCAGTCTTCTCTAATTTCATCTATCGCGATGAAAGACGAAGCGCCTTACAAACAAGTACTGACACACGGTTTCGTGGTTGATGGTCAGGGTCGTAAGATGTCTAAATCTATCGGTAACGTGGTTGCGCCAAAAGACGTAACTAACAAGCTAGGTGCTGACATTCTTCGTCTATGGGTTGCTTCAACAGACTACACTGGTGAAGTTGCGGTTTCTGATGAAATCCTAAAACGTAGCGCAGATGCTTACCGTCGTATCCGTAACACAGCGCGTTTCTTCCTTGCTAACCTAAGCGGCTTCAACCCTGAAACAGACATCGTTCCTGTTGAAGAGATGGTTGCGCTAGATCGCTGGGCAGTTGGTCGTGCGCTAGCAGCACAAGAAGAGATTGTTAAAGCATACGAAGAGTACAACACACACGGTGTGACTCAGCGTCTAATGCAATTCTGTTCAATTGAAATGGGTTCTTTCTACCTAGACGTAATCAAAGACCGTCAGTACACAGCAAAACGTGGCGGTAACGCTCAACGTAGCTGTCAGACAGCACTTTACTACATCGTAGAAGCGCTAGTTCGTTGGATGGCGCCAATCATGTCGTTCACTGCAGATGAAATCTGGAACGAAATGCCAGGCGAGCGCGACAAGTTCGTATTCACTGGTGAGTGGTTCGACGGCCTATTCGGTCTTGCTGAAGGTGAAGAGCTGAACAACGAATTTTGGACTGAGATCCAAGCGGTTCGTGGTGCAGTAAACAAACTTCTAGAAGATGCGCGTAAAGAGAAAACCATCGGTGGTGCACTACAAGCTGAAGTGACTCTATTTGCTGATGACGCTTTAGCGGCGAAGATCAACAAACTTGAAGATGAACTGCGCTTTGTTCTACTAACCTCTGCTGCGAAAGTTAAGCCTCTAGGTGAGAAGACGGATGCAGCACAAGCGACAGATATCGAAGGCTTGTTTGTTGAAGTAGCAGCAGCTGAAGGCGAGAAGTGTGACCGTTGTTGGCACCACACGCCAGACGTAGGCACAATCGAAGGTCACGAGAAGATCTGTGGTCGTTGTGTGTCTAACGTAGACGGCGAAGGTGAAGTACGTAAATTCGCGTAATTGCCTAGAACGACTGAACTTTTTTTAAAATTAACAGCCCCAGTATTTACTGGGGCTGTTTGTAGGTTAAGTAATGAGTGAAAAAGCACTGTCTTTAAAGCAATCTGGTATTCGCTGGTTATGGTTAGCGGTGGTTATCTTTTTAGCTGATATTGGTATTAAGTATGTTGTAATGAACAACATGGGATATGGCTGGGCAAACCGCATAGAAATTTTGCCATTCTTTAATCTTTTGTACGTGCATAACTATGGTGCTGCTTTTAGCTTTTTGAGTGATCAAGCGGGCTGGCAACGTTGGTTATTTACAGGTATTGCTTTTATCGTTACAGGTCTTTTGACTTACTGGATGAGCAAACTACCAGCGAAAGAGAAATGGAATAATATTGCTTATGCCATGATTATTGGTGGCGCAGTAGGCAACGTATTCGACCGAGTAATACATGGGTTTGTCGTGGATTATTTGGACTTTTTCTGGGGTAATTATCACTGGCCAGCGTTCAACCTTGCAGACATGGCGATCTGTATTGGTGCCGCGATGATTATTCTTGACGGCTTTCGAAAGAAAGACGAGGCGAAAGCCTAAGTAGTGGCAGTGTATATTGCGAAAAGTTGAATAACCCTAAGCGTCGCCCGTTGATTCGAGCGACGCTTTTTATTATGTTGGAGCGCCAATCAGCATATCAATGTATAAAAAGACCAAGCTGACAGCGTAATAACCCAAGAACAAGGAAGCAGTAACGTGACAACAATAACCAATGAATCTGTAGTAACCCTTCACTTTACGATTAAAATGAAAGATGGATCGGTTGCGGATAGTACTCATAACATGGGTAAACCAGCGAAATTTGTTATGGGTGATGGCAGCTTGAGTGAAAACTTTGAGCAGTGCTTGATAGGCCTCGAAACAGGCGCACAAAAAGCGATTGAGCTAAAAGCAGAAGACGCGTTTGGCATGCCAAACCCAGACCATGTACACCATATGGATCGCACTAAGTTTGTAGGTGATGCAGAAGTAGAAGTGGGTACAATCATGGCGTTCAGTGGTCCTGATGGCATGGAAATCCCGGGCATTATTACAGAGATTGCTGGCGATTCAGTCACTGTGGACTTCAACCATCCTCTAGCGGGACAAGACGTGACTTTCGAAGTTGAAATTTTGTCAGTAGAATAGCGAACCCAATAAAGATAATTTCCATGAGCAATGAAATGAAAATCCTATTAGCTAACCCACGCGGCTTTTGTGCTGGTGTAGACCGTGCGATTAGCATCGTAGAGCGTGCGCTAGAGATGTATCAGCCACCGATTTATGTTCGTCATGAGGTGGTGCATAACCGTTTTGTGGTTGAAGGGCTAAAACAACGTGGCGCTGTCTTCGTTGAAGAGCTGCATGAAGTGCCAGACAACAACATTGTGATTTTTTCTGCTCATGGTGTATCGCAGGCGGTTCGTCAGGAAGCCAAGCAGCGAGATTTGACGGTATTTGACGCGACGTGCCCGTTGGTAACCAAAGTGCATATGGAAGTAGCGCGAGCAAGCCGCCGCAATATGGAAGTGGTTCTGATTGGTCACGCAGGTCACCCTGAAGTGGAAGGCACAATGGGGCAGTACGCGAGTGAAACCGGTGGCATGTACTTGGTTGAAACCCCGGCCGATGTTGAGAAACTGAAGTCGATTGTGAAAGATCCATCTGATCTTCATTACGTAAGCCAAACGACACTTTCTGTAGATGAAACTGCCGATGTTATCGAAGAGCTACGCCGCGTCTTCCCAGATATCCAAGGACCACGTAAAGACGATATCTGTTACGCGACACAAAACCGCCAAGATGCCGTACGTGAATTAGCGGGTGACGTAGATGTGATGGTTGTGGTGGGTTCTAGAAACTCATCAAACTCTACACGTCTTAAAGAGCTAGCTGAAAAGCTAGGGACACCAGGTTACTTAACCGACTGTCCGGAAGATATCAAACCTGAATGGTTCGAAGGCAAAACGAAAGTAGGTGTGACTGCGGGGGCATCTGCTCCGGAAGAGCTCGTTAATCAGATTCTAGAGCGAATCAAAGAACTCGTCGGTGCCGAAGCGGTCGATGAAGTACTTGGTCGTGAAGAGAATATGTTCTTTGAAGTACCCAAAGAACTGCAAATCAAGCAAGTGGATTAATCTCCATTTATCGAATATTAAAAAGACGACCAGCGGGTCGTCTTTTTTACATCTCTCTCAGTTCATTTAGGTAATCACGAATTTGGTCTTTCCCTAAACCATCGATAATCATATCGGACATCTTCGTGATTCTTCGCTCAAGCGACTGAGCAACCCTTTCGCAATGTGCGTACACCTCTTCATCAGAACCTTCAGTCGGAAAGGCATCGACTTGCCAGTTTACTCGAACGCCACCCGCAAGCCACTGAGGAGCTGCCTCTTGATGTAAAGAGTCACAGAGAATAATAACGATGTCAGGAAGAAACTGAGTTCGCTCTTCCCATGAGTGGGTGTGGATATGTGGAATGGGAAGTTGGTGGTCATCTAAATATTTTTGCACCACCGGGTGAACTTTGCCTGTGGGATGAGAGCCACCGCTGGCGACACTAAAATCTGCTGGTAGGATATGGGTTGCGATCGACTCAGCGAGCACACTTCGTCCAGCATTGTGCTTACATATGAACAAAACTTTATACATCATCGCCTCGTCTTTTCGGAGCGTCTTATTTATACGCTAGCGGAAACTCAGCGGTGATGTGTGAACTTTTTGTGTTAGTGGCTAATGCCCAGCATCTCTTTGAGCACTTTAAGGTAGCGGCGGCTTACTGGTATCTCAAAGCCAGTTTTGGTGATGATTTCTGCTAATCCGTTTTCGAGTAATTTGATTTCGCTGATGGCCTTAATGCTGACTAAGTATTGGCGATGACAGCGTACCAGTGGGGTTTTCTCTTCTAGCGTTTTTAATGTCAGTTGAGTGCTCGCGGCTTGGCTGGTGGAGCGTACATGCACGCCGCTGATGTCACTGTATGCACATTCTACCGTGTCGGTGGCCATGATAACGATACGGTTGTGCCCGATGCACGGAATCTGATCTAAAGTATCGGGCGTAATAGCAGACAGCTGTTGAGTTAGGGCTGATTGACTAATGACTTTATTTAGCCGTTTGACCGTTTTGGTTAAACGGCATGGGTCGACAGGTTTGAGCAAGTAATCAAAGGCATTGTCTTCAAATGCTTGAATCGCATACTGATCATAAGCCGTGACAAAAACCACATAAGGCATGGTTTCTGGATCAAGCATCCCAAGTAATTCAATCCCCGTGACTTGAGGCATTTGGATATCGAGAAACACCACATCAGGCTTGAGTTCATTGATTTTTTTTAGGCCAAGGATTGCGTTTGAGGCATCGCCCACTACCTCAACTTGGCCTGTTTCATCCAGTAACTCTGCTAGCTCTTCACGAGCAAACTGTTCATCATCAATGACGAGTGCGGTTAACATCCAACATTACCTTTATTGCTTCAGCGTGCTTTTATGATTTTGGGGGAATGATAAAGCTCATTTTAGTAAATTGATGTGGCTCGCACGTAATTTTTAGCGCTGCATCACGTCCAAATTGATTAGTGAGACGTTTGTCGACAATTTCTAAACCTAGCCCTGAGTGGTTTTCTTTTGGTGGTTCAAAACTGCCTGCGTTGTCTTCGACGGTAATCAAGTGACCTTGTGGGTGTGCTTCGCTGTATATATGAACTTTACCACCTTCAAGCATATTTGAAATGCCATGCTTAATGGCATTCTCAACCAAAGGCTGGAGTGTAAAGCTTGGTAATTTGATGTCCAGCAATTCAGGTTGAATATCGATTTCAACCTCTAAGCGGTCCGTAAAACGCGCTTTTTCGATGCTCAAGTACGAGTTCACATGTGCAAGCTCTTCCTTTAGCGTCACGGTATTAATGTTCTGCTTTAAATTGCTGCGGAAGAAGTGCGATAAATTTTGGATTAGCTCGCGCGCTTTGTCAGGATCACGACGAGTAATCGCACTAATAGTATTGAGTGCATTAAACAAAAAGTGTGGATTCACCTGAGCGTGAAGCAGTTTGATTTCTGCTTGAGCGAGCAAGGCTTGTTGTTGTTGGTAATCGCCATACAGGATTTGGCTAGAGAGAAGCTGAGCTATCCCTTCCGCCATTGACATGTTGGCCGTGGAGAACAATTTACGCTTCGGTTCATACAGCTTAATGGTACCAATGACCTCTTTTCCCGCACGCAGTGGGATGATCAGCGCGGAGCCAAGTTTGCAGTCTTTTGCGATGGAACATTGGTATGGACGTTCTGCGCCATCAAGATAAATGATGTCGTTTTTCTCCATGGAATCCAATGTGCTTTGCGATGAAATCGGCGTGTTCGGTTTATGGTGATCATCGCCAATGCCCACAAACGCTAAGATTTTTTCTTGGTCGGTAATCGCGACAGCGCCCACTTTGGTTTCTTCATAAATAATACGTGCGATTTTCTCAGCGTTTTCGGTGTTGAAGCCGTTGCTTAGAATTCCCACTGAGCGATCAGCAATGGTGAGTGCTCGACGCGAAAACGTCGCAGAAAACTTTTCAAAGATCGCTTTTCTGTCTTGCAGGATACTCATGAACAATGCCGCACCAAATGAGTTCGCGATGATCATCGGTGCTGCAATGGCAGACACCAGCTCATAGGCTTGAGCAAAAGGTTTCGCGACGGCGAGCAGCAAAATCATTTGCACCACTTCTGCAACAAACGTGACGCTGAATACGACGCTTGGATTAAACAGCAATGCGCCTTTATTTCGCTTGATAAGGTAAACGTGGAGCAAGCCACCAATTACACCCTCGGCGGTGGTTGAAATTGCGCAGGCGAGGTCAGTAAAGCCACTAAGAGAGTATCGATGGATGCCACCAGTAAATCCGACGGCGAAACCTACAACAGGTCCACCAAACAGCCCGCCCATGACCGCGCCGATCGCGCGAGTATTAGCAATAGCATCGTTGATGTGCAGACCGAAATAGGTGCCGAGAATACAAAAGCCAGAGAAGAGTACGTAACAAATTAGGCGGTGGCTTAAGCGCGAAGAAATACTCAGCAAAGGTAAGATGATTGGCGTTTTACTTAGCATGTAAGCCAAAACTAAGTACACACACATCTGTTGTAAAAGGGAAACGACCAGTTCCATAGTGAACCTAACCTAGAATCAATGTTGTTATTGTATACCTAAGTCACCTCAAGATGCTTGGCTCAGATAAATAAGAACAGCTAAGTAAATGACGCTGCGCTCCGAGTTCTGAACCTTAAAGTGACTTGGGTATAAAACAAAAAGAGCCTGCAATTGGCAGGCTCCTATCTTAGTCACTCAGATGTGACGAGTATTACGCTGTTTCTGATACGGCTTGTGGTTTCTCTTCGTCAGCCAGTTCAGTTTCACCTTTACCCTTAGAGGTTTTGATAACGTAACCAGTCACTGCTAGGGCAAACACAATACCGACGATAGTTGATAGTTGCATTGGCAGGCCAAAACCTAGCGAGCTGTTGTTTAAGATGAACGTGACACATACCGTGGTCATGAAGATAGCAGGGATAGTGGTAATCCAGTGCAGCTTGTTGTGACGTAGTAGGTAAGCGGACGCAGTCCAAAGCATCATTACTGCTGTTGTTTGGTTAGCAAAACCGAAGTAGCGCCAGATAATGCCGAAGTCTACTTGAGTTAAGATACCGCCGATAACGAACAGTGGAAGTGCCATCAGTAGGCGGTTACGTAGCGTCTTTTGTTCCATGTTGAAGTATTCAGCAAGGATCAGACGGCTTGAACGGAACGCTGTATCGCCAGACGTAATTGGTAGGATAACCACACCTAAGAACGCAAGGATACCACCGAACACACCAAGCAGACCAAATGATGCGCTGTATACTACGTTACCAGGACCACCGTTTTTCACAGCTTCTGATAGTGCGTCTAGAGAGCCGAAGAAAGACAGAGCGATAGCACACCAGATTAGCGCGATAACACCTTCACCAATCATTGCTCCGTAGAAAACGAAACGACCGTTTTTCTCGTTTTCCATACAACGCGCCATCAGTGGAGACTGAGTCGCGTGGAAGCCAGAGATCGCGCCACATGCGATAGTGATGAACAGTGCTGGCCATAGTGGCATATCATTTGGGTTAAGGTTCGAGAACATGTCTGAAACTTGGAAGTCACCCATTACTGTGTGTTCGCTAGAAAACGCAACGGCTGTCATTAGACCAACAGACATAAAGATAAGCAGAGCGCCAAACAGTGGGTAGAAGCGGCCAATGATTTTATCGACAGGAACAATCGTCGCAATGATGTAGTAAGCGAAGATAGCGATAACCATAGTAGTCATGCTTACGCTCAAGCTTGTTTGATCATTGATGAGGTTAGTAATCATGCCTGCAGGTGCAGAAACGAACACTACGCCAACAAGAAGCAGTAGGACAATGGCAAAAATATTCATAAAGTGTTTTGCGCCATTACCTAGGTAGCGACCCGTAATAGTAGGTACAGATGCACCGCCGTTACGTACTGAAAGCATGCCAGAGAAGTAATCGTGTACTGCGCCTGCAAAAATACAACCGACAACAATCCAAAGCATTGCCGCTGGACCGTATAGTGCACCCATGATTGGGCCGAAAATTGGACCAACACCAGCGATGTTAAGTAGCTGAACTAGATAAACTTTCTTTGTTGACATTGGAACGAAGTCAACACCGTCCGATTTGGTGTGAGCAGGCGTTTGGCGTTTTTCATTGATGCCGAAAATCTTCTCGACGAAAGCGCCGTAGATGAAGTATCCGCCGATTAGGGCTGCGACACAGGTTAGAAACCACATCATAGCAATTGTCCTTGGTCTTAGTTGGGTAGGGTAATTTTTTAATCTCAGGATGCATGTTATGCGTCACTTGTGTTAAATGCATTCGGTTAGTAGATGAGTGGTCGAATAGAGCACTGAGTGGTCGATATACTGCTTGAGCGGTTTTTAAAATTGGCGAACGGTTGATTGCAGTAGTGAGCGGTTGATTCGAGGCGTCAGTGGCTTAATCTGCAAGCTAAGCGGCAAACGCCAATAATTAGTGGTAAGCTTATTTTTGAAAACAATTACTTAAGGAAGAACCATGAAAAAGGCAACGTTAGGTTTGGCGCTGGCTTTACTTGCAGGATGCGCTGCAACGACGGAAGATCTTGCCAAGTCAGGAGATTGGCATCAGATCGGATATCAAGATGGTGTAGCCGGACATACATCACGCACGATGAGCGAGCTGCGTGAGTTGGGTAGCGTTAAGCAAAGTGATTACGACCAAGGTTATTTAGAGGGGCTACGTGAATACTGCAACCCTGCTTTTGCGTATCAAATGGGGCTATCTGGTCAGTATTATGAAGGGGTTTGTGAGGGTACTGAGCAAGCACAAAAATTCCGTATGGAATGGCAGCGTGGCTGGAATGAGTACTCAAATTAATAGTCAATAAAGCCGTTGTGATACCGTCCGCAAAACATAATTGTGGCAAAATCCCCATTATTAAACTATGTTCATATTGCTTGATAGTGAGCACAGAAAAAAGGAATCACATTATGTCAACGCAAATGGCTGGTGGCTGGAGTCCATTTAATGAACTCAAAGCAGAGGATAAAGAAGTATTTGCTAAAGGTATCGAGGGGTTTGTCGGCGTCAAATATTCCCCTTTGGTTGTGGCTACTCAAGTCGTAGCCGGACAAAACTATGCGTTTTTCTGTAATGCAGAAGTTGTCTACCCTGGAGCACAACCATACCCAGCAATGGTTCATATGTTCAGCGACCTTGAAGGTAAAGTCGGTATTACTCACATTGAACGATTGAACTACTAAATTAAGCCATAAAAGGCGCCTGACTTTTAAATAAGTGAGGCGCTTTATTGATTAAGATTGATTCGCTTGATCGATCACGACTTTTCTTAAATATCCTTGTTTGGCTTTCAGTTGCTCAGTCGCGCTTTCTTTATCCAGCCCGGTTAAAATCATCAAAATAGCTAACTTGGCGTCGTAGTCCGTTTCTTTGAGAGCCGTTTTAGCCTCTTGGTTAGTACAATCTGTTGCTTGCATAACAATACGAGCCGCTCTTGCAACTAGCTTTGCATTCGTCGCTTTCACATCTACCATTAAGTTCTGATAACTTTTACCTAGGCGAATCATGCTTGCAGTAGTGAGCATGTTCAGGACGAGCTTTTGCGCCGTCCCTGATTTTAAGCGAGTGGAGCCCGTTAACGCTTCAGGTCCAACAACGGGGCTGATCGCAATATCGGCAATATCGGCAATCGGAGAGTCAGGGTTACAAGATAGTGCTACAGTGGTGGCACCAAGTTCGTTCGCATACTCTAAGCCACCAATCACGTACGGTGTTCGTCCACTTGCCGCAATACCAACGACGACATCGCGTTGTGTTAGCGCATTCTCTTTAAGATCTTGCTCGCCTAGTGCAGGATCGTCCTCGGCCCCTTCTTTTGCACGGAACATTGCCTCTTTTCCACCCGCAATAATACCAACGACCATCTCAGGATCCGTGCCAAAAGTCGGCGGGCATTCTGAAGCGTCCAAGACGCCGAGCCGACCACTGGTGCCTGCACCGATGTAAAACAACCGACCTCCGACCTTAAATGCTTCCGTGATCTTATCAACGGCTTCAGCGATCTCAGGCAACACTTTTTCAACGGCAAGAGGAACGAGTTTGTCCTGTTGGTTGATGCGTTGAACAATATCGAGAGAAGGCAGCAAGTCGATGTCCATGGTGTCTGGATTTCGCCCTTCAGATACCAGATGGGATAAAGCTGCGATAAGTGCATCGTTTGTCATAATGAATTAAGCCTTTTTGTTTAGGATCTATTGCCCTTAATTTTTTGAATAGAGTACACCCAGTGAAGCGAGACGACTTGCCCCCGTAACTTCCGGTAAGTTGCTAGGGAGGCCGTGAATATGGCGCTGCGCAAGCCAAGCAAACGCCATTGCTTCCATGTAGTCGCCATCAACGCCTTTTTCTGCCGTTGTCGCAACGCTCCATTGTGGCAATAACTTGGCCAGTCGCTGCATCAAAAGTGGGTTTCTTGCTCCACCGCCACAGACCAATAGTTGAGGCGTGATGCCATGAGAAAACTTGTCGACTTCGTTGGCAATGGTAATCGCAGAGTATTCGCAGAGTGTACGCTGTACGTCTTCGGTTGGTAAATTGTAATGAGCCAGTTGCTGATGCAGCCAGTCAATATTGAACAGTTCTCGCCCGGTACTTTTAGGTGCTGGCATGGCGAGGTAAGCTTCTTTAAGTAATTGAGTCAACAAAGTCGCGTTTACCGTTCCTTTCAGTGCAAATTGTGCATCTTTGTCGAAGCTTTGCCCAGTGTGCAGCGCACACCACGCGTCCATCAACATGTTGCCCGGACCTGTGTCATAGCCAATGACTGGTTGCTCGGGATGCAGTACAGAGATGTTGGCAATACCACCGATGTTCAGCACGACGGTGGTGGAATCTTGCATGGCAAAGATACTTTTATGAAAAGCGGGAACCAGCGGTGCACCTTGACCACCTAGCGCCATATCTTTACGTCTAAAATCTGCAACCGTATCAATCCCTGTTTTCACTGCGATGATGTTGGCATCACCCAACTGAGTGGTAAAGGGTAACTCTCCAGTAGGTTGGTGGAATACCGTTTGACCGTGATTACCAATCGCACGAATTTGTTCCGCGACGTAGCCAGACTTATTGAGCAGTTGTAAAATGGCGTCAGCGAAGAGGTGGCCAAGTTGGTGATCCAATTCACCTATGGCTTTTAAATTTGTGGCTTGACCGGTACAAACAGATAACAGCATTTCTTTCAGTGCTGTGGGCATTGGGTAATCGTCGTGCGCAACCAGACGAACGTGCTCATCACTTATTTCAACCAGAGCGGTATCAACGCCGTCCATACTCGTTCCAGACATCACACCAATGTACAGTTCGTTAAATTTCATAGCCGATCTCGTCAATTCTTCATTCACTTATTGTAAAGCAAATCTGAAGCGAATAACCTCATCGAATACGAGATATTCAGCCGATTTTGAGGAGAAAACATGGGACCGTTATGGGTTGACGTCGCGGGTTATGAACTGACCGCTGAAGACAAAGAAATTCTGGAACATCCTACGGTTGGTGGCTTAATTCTATTTGCTCGCAACTATCATGATAGTGAACAGCTTCAAGCACTTACTCAATCAATCCGCAAGGCAGCCAAGCGCCCGATTTTGATCGGTGTGGATCAAGAAGGGGGGCGAGTACAACGCTTCCGTGAAGGTTTCTCGTTGATCCCTGCAGCAGAAGAATACGCCAAACATCAAAATGGTGAAGAGTTAGCACGTATGGGCGGTTGGCTAATGGCAGCGGAGTTGATAGCACACGACATTGATTTAAGCTTTGCACCCGTGCTCGATAAAGGTCATCAATGTAAAGCGATCGGTAACCGAGCATTTGGCGAAGATGCCGATACCATTCTTCGATTTAGCACCGCTTACATGCAGGGTATGAAGAGCGTTGGAATGGCAACAACAGGTAAACACTTCCCGGGTCACGGTGGTGTGATTGCTGACTCACACTTAGAAACGCCATACGACGAGCGCAGCGACATTTTTGAACAAGACATGGCTATCTTTAAAGCGCAAATTGATGCCGGTATTTTAGATGCCATGATGCCTGCTCACGTGATTTTTCCGAACTACGACTCTCAGCCTGCGAGTGGTTCCGAATACTGGTTGAAACAAGTTTTGCGACAGCAACTCGGTTTTAAAGGATTGGTTTTCTCCGATGATCTGACGATGGAAGGCGCTGCAATTATGGGTAGCCCTGCCGAGCGTGGGGCTCAAGCCCTGAAAGCCGGTTGCGATATGCTATTGATGTGTAATAAGCGCGAAGCACATATTGAGGTGTTGGATAACTTGCCGGTATCAACTGTGCCACTGGCGGATGCGTTACTGAAAAAACAGTCGTTTTCTCTAAGCGATCTCAAGTTATCTCAAGAGTGGAAAGCGGCGAGTGAAGCGATGAAACGCTTGACCAGCTAAACTTCTTGTAAACGATTCAAAACACCGATTAGAAGCCAAAGTTAATTATACTTTGGCTTTTTATTTATCTGTAAATAAAAATTTACACAAAATGTTTTTTATTGTGTACGCTTGTTTTTCTTTTTTAGCCTGTTATCTTGTAGTTAAAGCTAAGTTGCCTCACCAAGGATTTGGTTGGGTGTAAAAATAAATATACAGGTTAGAGTTATGCAGAAAAGTGAGTTGAGCAATATTAATATTAGCGAAGAGCAGGTTCTTATTACTCCAGAGGAGCTAAAAACCAAGCTTCCTTTGAGTGAAAAAGCGCGCCGCTTTATTCAAGAGTCTCGCCAAACTATCGCTAATATTATTCATAAAAAGGATCATCGCCTGCTAGTTGTATGTGGTCCATGTTCTATCCACGACGTGGAAGCGGCGAAGGATTACGCAAAACGTCTTAAAGCGCTCTCTGAACAATTAAGTGACCAACTGTATATTGTTATGCGTGTTTACTTTGAAAAACCACGCACCACGGTCGGCTGGAAAGGGCTGATTAACGATCCGCACCTCGATGGCAGCTTCGATATTGAACATGGTCTGCATGTTGGACGCGAACTGCTAGTGGAATTGGCAGAGATGGAAATCCCGCTCGCGACTGAAGCTCTGGACCCAATTAGCCCACAATACTTGGCGGACACTTTTAGTTGGGCTGCGATCGGCGCACGTACTACGGAGTCACAAACTCACCGTGAAATGGCAAGTGGCCTGTCTATGCCAATCGGTTTTAAAAATGGCACGGATGGCAGTTTGGCAACCGCAATCAATGCGATGCAAGCTGCGTCTTCTAGCCACCGTTTTATGGGGATCAACCGTGAGGGACAAGTAGCGCTATTGACCACTCAGGGTAATGCTAATGGACACGTGATCTTACGTGGTGGCAAGCAAACTAACTACGACTCAGTGTCAGTTACTGAGTGTGAGCAAGAAATGGCGAAATCTGGCCTTGATGCATCATTAATGGTGGATTGTAGTCACGCCAACTCACGTAAAGATTACCGTCGCCAGCCATTGGTCGCAGAAGATGTTATTCACCAAATCCGTGAAGGTAATAAGTCCATTATCGGCCTTATGATTGAAAGCCATATCAATGAAGGAAATCAATCTTCTGACTTAGCTCTCGAAGAAATGAAATACGGTGTATCTATCACTGACGCATGTATCAATTGGGATTCAACTGAGGCACTATTACGTCATGCACATGAAGAGCTCGTGCCTTTCTTAGAAAATCGTCTAAAGGCTAATTAATACAGGATTTAAGGAACATCAATGGCAGTTGAACTTAACGCATTGCGCGATCAAATTGATGCAGTCGACAAGCAAATGTTGGAGCTATTAGCTCAGCGTTTGGCGCTCGTAGAGAAAGTTGGGGAAGTAAAAAGCGAACATGGTTTGCCTATTTATGCTCCTGATCGTGAAGCGGCGATGCTGGCTTCTCGCCGAGCAGAAGCTGAGAAAATGGGCATTCCTCCACAGCTTATTGAAGATATTCTGCGTCGTACCATGCGTGAGTCTTATGCCAGTGAAAAAGACTCCGGTTTTAAGTGTTTGAACCCTGAATTACGCTCAGTGGTCATTATTGGTGGTAATGGCCAGTTAGGCGGCCTGTTTGGACGTATGTTCAAGCTATCTGGTTATCAAGTCAAAGTGCTTGGTAGCAAAGACTGGGAGCGTGCGGATGACATCCTAAAAGATGCGGGCCTGGTGGTGGTTACTGTGCCGATTCACCTAACAGAAGGTGTGATTGAAAAGCTAGGTAATCTGCCACAAGACTGCATTCTGTGTGACCTGACTTCTATCAAATCTAAGCCACTGCAAGCAATGTTGAATGTGCACCAAGGACCGGTAGTTGGATTACACCCAATGTTTGGTCCAGATGTGCCTAGCCTTGCCAAGCAGGTGATTGTGTACTGTGATGGGCGTGGAAATGATCAATACCAATGGTTGCTGCAACAGTTTGGTATTTGGGGCGCGAGCTTGTGTCAGATTGATGCGCAAGAGCACGATCATGGCATGACGTTAATCCAAGCGCTGCGTCACTTCACCTCATTTGCTTACGGCATGCATCTAAGCAAAGAGAACCCGAACATTGAGCAACTGTTAAAGTTGAGCTCACCAATCTACCGCCTGGAGTTGGCGATGGTAGGGCGTCTGTTTGGTCAGGATCCAAACCTCTACGGTGACATTATTCTCTCATCGCAAGAAAACATCGACATGATTAAGCGATTCCACCAACGCTTCGGCGAAGCACTTGCGATTTTGGATAGCAAAAATAAAGCCAAATTTGTCGAAAGCTTTGAGCAGGTGAGTGAGTGGTTTGGTGATTATTCACAACAATTTATGAATGAGAGCCAAAACTTACTCAAACAGGCGAATGATAATATTCATCGCGGTTAATCGCGGGTTATCTATCCGTGTGGAGCCCGAAACGAAAAGAGCAGCTTACGCTGCTCTTTTCTGTGTCGAGAGATAAATCAGTTAGTCGCGGTATTGCTGGTATCTTCACTTGATACTGTATTGATACTGGTGTCGCGATAGGGGGAGTTGGTTAAATTGACTTGCAGACGCACGACATTATCAATCAATTGAACTAAAGGGCCCCATTTCACTTTTTTCTCTTTTTTAAATACATAATTGAAGTTTTCAGGTGTCCACTCCATCAAGTATTGAGGGTTGAGTGCTCGCCCGAGAAAGCGCACCTCATAATGCAGGTGCGGGCCAGTGGAATTACCTGAACTACCACATTGAGCAATCACATCGCCTTTACTGACAAATTGGCCGCTTTTCACTTTAAAGCGTTGTAAGTGAGCAAAGGAGCTCATAAAGCCAAATGAGTGACGAATAGTGACATAGTTGCCATAGCCACGATTACTCGGGCGAACGGTTTCCACCACTCCGTCTGCAGGTGCGAGGATTTCTTCTCCTCGTTTACAGGTAAGATCGATACCAGTATGAACGTGTCGTTTACCTGAAATAGGATTAATGCGACTGCCATAGGAAGAAGAAATACGTTGGTATGTCACTGGACTATCATTTGGAATCAAACGAAACATGGTTGCTCGAACCGCGGAATCGATAGCTGCTGCATCAATTCGCTCTTCTAACGCCATGTTGTTTTCATCGATCATCAGCTCTTCGTCTGCGAGACCTAGAACCGATTCGACGTCGAATACCCGTTTTCCTAATAGCTGAATTTGATTGTTTTTATCGGTCAATGATTGAGAAAGCGAGTGGTTGGTATCAAGCTGCTCTTCATAAAGAGCGGTGATTTCGGCCTTTTCACTTTCTAGTTTGGCGATGGTTTGTGTTAGTTCGTCTTTATTGTGTATCTGCTGTTGATTGAGGTACCACGCGCCACCAACGACGGCGGGTAATGCCAATACCGAAGCAAATACTGCTAGGACCGAACTGCGGCCCAAATAGAACTGCTGATCGCCGTCTTTCGTCGGGATCTGCATGATGATTTTTTTAGACATAGTTATTGTTACTTAAATAGGCGTTCATTTATTTTTCTCCTAAATCAGAGAGATGTTCTAACTCTCGGTTCAGAAGGTCGTTATTGCCTACATTCAATTCTATAAATCGTTTTAGTTGGCTAATGCTCTCGATGTCTATCTTGATGATCTTTAACCTAATCTCACACTTAGAAACATCCACAATTTGCGCTTTTAACGTAATCACTTGTTCAGATTGATCAAATGAAAAAGCAACATGGGCTGGAAGGGTTGGATCCAAAGCCTCAGTCTCTTCCACTTTCATGAGTAAACCATGTAAGGAAAGATCTTGAATCCTAGCTTCAATTGCCAAGTCACGTTGTTCTACCTTCGCTGGCGCTTGATGGAGAATGCGTGAAAAGCGTCGTCTCTCTGCCATGTGCATTTTCTCGTCATGTCTTCAAACAGAATTGAATAGTATATCAATGCGAACAAAAAATGTTCGATTGCTGTTTGAAAAGTGTCGAGGTCGCTACAGAGTGACGTAAGTGCAATGTCATGTTCTTAACGAACGAGACGGGCTAATGAGCTCTTTTTTATAACAAAGAAAACAAAGGCCGCTATGATAGCGGCCTTTGTACAAATTACAATCAAACTTTGCGAGTTGCGATTACTTCGCAATACGCTTGTATTTGATGCGGTGTGGTTCTGCGGCTTCAGGGCCCAACGTTTTCTTCAACCAGTCCATGTACTCGGTGTAGTTACCTTCGTAGAAGTTAACTTGGCCTTCGTCACGGTAGTCAATGATGTGGGTCGCGATACGGTCAAGGAACCAACGGTCGTGCGAGATAACCATTGCACAACCAGGGAACTCTAGTAGTGCTTCTTCTAGAGCACGCAGTGTTTCAACGTCAAGGTCGTTGGTCGGTTCGTCGAGTAGTAACACGTTACCGCCCGCTTTAAGCAGTTTCGCAAGGTGGACACGGTTACGCTCACCACCTGATAGCTCACCAATGATTTTTTGTTGGTCGCTGCCTTTAAAGTTAAAGCGCGAACAGTACGCGCGAGCAGGGATTTCGAAGTTGTTGATCTTAATAATATCAGCGCCTTCAGAAATCTCTTGGAATACGGTTTTAGAATCGTCCATGCTGTCACGGAACTGATCGACCGATGCAAGTTTCACAGTATCGCCCATTTCAATTGTGCCTGAATCTGGTTGTTCAGTACCACTTAACATCTTGAATAGGGTCGATTTACCTGCGCCGTTCGCACCGATGATACCAACAATCGCACCTTTAGGGATGTTGAATGATAGGTCATCAATTAGAACACGGCCGTCAAATGACTTCGTTAGGTTCTTCACTTCAATAACTTTATCACCTAGACGCTCACCTGGCGGGATAAACAGTTCATTGGTTTCGTTACGTTTTTGGTGATCAGAGCTTTGCAGCTCTTCAAAGCGTGCCATACGTGCTTTTGATTTCGCTTGACGACCTTTAGGGTTTTTACGTACCCACTCAAGTTCTTTCTCGATGGTTTTTTGACGAGCACTTTCTTGAGATGCTTCTTGTTGTAGACGAGCGTCTTTTTGCTCCAACCATGAGGTGTAGTTACCTTCCCATGGGATACCTTCACCACGGTCAAGCTCTAAGATCCAACCCGCGGCGTTATCTAGGAAGTAACGGTCGTGGGTGATAGCGACTACAGTACCTGTGTAATCCACTAAGAAGCGCTCTAACCAAGCGACAGATTCTGCATCTAGGTGGTTGGTAGGCTCATCAAGCAGCAGCATGTCTGGCTTAGAAAGTAGCAGGCGACAAATAGCGACACGACGGCGTTCACCACCTGATAGATGCGCAATTTTTTGGTCCCATTCAGGTAAACGAAGTGCGTTTGCTGCTCGCTCAAGTGCGTTTTCTAGGTTGTGACCATCTTTCGCTTGAATCAGAGCTTCAAGTTCGCCTTGCTCTTTTGCAAGTGCGTCGAAGTCTGCATCTGGTTCTGCGTAAGCCGCATAGACCGCATCCAAACGTTTCAGTGCGTCAGCAACGTCAGCAACCGCTTCTTCAACAACTTCACGAACGGTTTTTGATTCGTCTAATACTGGCTCCTGAGGTAGGTAGCCTACGTTTAGACCAGGTTGTGGACGCGCTTCACCGTCGATATCCGTGTCGATACCTGCCATGATACGTAGCAGTGTGGATTTACCTGCACCGTTCAGACCTAAAACACCGATTTTCGCACCAGGGAAGAAGCTCAGAGAGATGTCTTTAAGAATTTGACGCTTAGGTGGCACAATCTTGCTCACCCGCGACATGGTATATACGTATTCAGCCATTGCCGATCGTTCCTAAATTAACTGTCATTCAAACCTATCATTTTATACCAAGTGCTTTGTTTTTGTTACCGCATTGCAAGAATTTCCCTTTCGAATGGATTTCTTATTTTGAGCTGACCGGAAACTTACACGGTTAGGGTATACACTTTTGTTATTCGTTATAAATGACGAAGTGCTTTCTGCACAAGTTAGGAACTCCTTGTCTCCATCGTCTTAAAAGTTTCACGAGTACAATTTTTAATACACTAAGTTGCTTTACATGGACATCTGCGTTCTGTGTAAATAGATGCATGTGTGAAAATTGCCTTAACATCACATGAACGCTAACAAAACGAGGCTTTGGGGCAGTATATGTCTGGGGAAAATGACACAAATGAGATTCAACGTATCTGAATTGGCTAAAAACGTATGCTGTGCAGCCGCGCTGTGTGCGATGAGTTTGAGTGCTAATGCCGCGCTGAGCTTGGAAAAGCAGCGTGAAGTTTATGAGCAAGCTCAAGATTTATTAGATAAAAATGACATCGACGGATACCTTTCGATCCGTCCTAAAATTTCTGACTATCCACTGACGCCTTATGTGGACTACCGAACGTTTATTAGACAGTTACCGGAAAAATCGCCACAGCAGGTGAACGAATTTATTTCGGAGCACGAGTCGTTTCCTTTTTCTCGTCGTGTGCGCGCTCCATACCTCAACCATCTTTATAAGCAAAAAGATTGGAAAACCATTACTGAGTTTCAAAAAGTCATTCCAAGTGGCGAGCGTTACCAATGTATTTTCTACGTGGCTCAGTTAGAGCAAGGTAAGAAAGTTGCCGCGTTTAAAGGGGCTGAGCATATGTGGTTGCGTGGCAGAAGTATTGCCGATGAGTGCGATCCATTATTCGCAGCATGGGACAAGGCAGGTGAACGTACTGATGAATTGATCCTCCAGCGTATGCTACTGGCGTTTGATGCTCGTAATGGCAGTTTGATGAGTTACTTACTTAAACTGCCTAAATCCTCGCAGGCAAGGCAACAAGCGAAAGAAATGAAGGCGTTGTTTGATAACCCTTCAAGCGTTGCGGAGTTCGCGAAGAAAAAAACGGCTAATGATTTTAATCGAGCGCAAAGCGAATATGCGTTGGAAAAGCTAGCTCGCATGAATACCAGTCAAGCGCAGAGTGTATATGATGCCGTTATTAAAGGGCAGAAGTTTTCTCCAGAAAAGGCGCAAGCCCTGGCTGACTATATCGCATTTCGATTGACCCGTACGGAGTCTGAGTCACTAGCGAAGTGGCGTGATGATAAAACGAAAACCAGCCAGTACTTACCGCTCATTGAAACTCGCATTCGCTTAGCGATTCAGAACGCGGATTGGAAGGGCGTACAAGAGTGGATTGCCGTTCTCAATAAAGAAGAGCAAGCGTCGCTTCGCTGGCAATACTGGCTTGGACGAAGTGAAATTGCGTTAGGTGATGACATCGCAGGGAAACAGCGTTTAGCGACTTTGGTCGGGCAGCGAAACTTTTATAGTGTGGCAGCCGCCAATGCGATTGGACAATCAATCAAATACCCTACGCATACGGTTAAGTTTGATAAGCGAGTGGTTCAACCCTATCAAGACTCGTTAGTTCGTATTGAAGAGTTGATCGCGACGGATAAAATTGCAGCAGCGAAAAGTGAATGGGCACATTTATTGCGCCGCGTAGGGAAAGATGAAAAGGCGATGCTGGCGGCTTATGCGTCTTCTAAGCGTTGGCATAACCTAACGGTGACCGCGAGTATTCAAGCGCAGATGTGGGATAATATCGAACTGAGGTTCCCGATTGCGCATCGCTGGTGGTTTAACTTTTATGCAAAAAAACACAACATAGATCCCGTGACGATGATGTCCCTAGCTCGACAGGAAAGTGCGTTGGATGTCGAAGCCCGTTCTCCAGTTGGTGCTCGTGGTCTTATGCAGATCATGCCCGCTACAGCAAAGTACACGGCACGTAAATATAAGTTGAGTTATCAAGGTACGCAGGATCTCTACAATGTGGGCAAAAATATCGAAATTGGTAGCCATTATTTGCAAGGCTTATTAGAGGATTACGATAATAATCGTATTTTTGCTCTTGCTGCTTATAATGCAGGTCCTAACAGAGTAAAAACGTGGCGAGAGCGTACCCAAGGAAAAGTGGATGCTTATGCCTTTATTGAGGCAATTCCATTTAGAGAGACTCGCGGTTATGTACAAAACATCCTGATGTTTGAAACATATTACCGTGATCTTTTGGGTATCGATGGCGCGTTCTTGAATCAACATGAGATCAATACCAAGTATTGAGTGAGGTAACTTGATGTCGCACGAACCCGAGTACAAAGACTGGCAACAGATTATTGAGCTAATTCGAACTAGCATGGACAGTGAGCAAGATGACATGCTGTTAACCATGCTGATGTCACGTGATGAGAGAGAATCATTAATATCACGCGTTAATATTATTAACGAGCTTCTTAAAGGAGAATTATCTCAACGCCAGATCAGCCAGATGCTTGGCGTGGGTATTGCCACTATTACTCGTGGCTCTAACGAGTTAAAGTCTAAATCTGATGAAGAGAAAGACAAACTCAAGGTTTTGTTAGAGCAAGTTGCGGTATCTAAGTAGCCAGTGATTCCTATTCGCTTTTAGGTATTGGTATCACAAGTGGTTAAGATAACGTGTTAAAAAGGGCGGAAATATCCGCCCTTTTTCGTACCTAGCGAATAGGATGAGCGTTATAAATTTGAAGGGAAGTGCTCAGGGTTTGTGAATGGAATCAGAGCCAGAATCAAGGCTTGATGGTAAACCGAACTTCGAGTCAGCTGGTTTTGGGTGAGCAGGCTGATGGCACCACCTTTCTGTTTGATGTTCTCGGTACCAAACACCTCATCCATGACATCTCCCAGCTCATTCGCATGCTCGAGTTTTTCCAATACTTTGGGCGGCAGCATTAAGCTCGCAGAGCGAGATTCACCGCGGTGAGTATTCGACTCAATAACCATCCACGCAAACGTCACGTTTGTTTCAATTCCCGCTTCAAGTCCGACATAGTAATCCGCGTTTGGCATCTCTACTTTTGCGTTTTTAACGCGGTTTAGTGCACCGCGATGAGTTTCTTCATCAGTCATAGGTTGATCTGCGACTTCACTAGGTACACTGACGCCGACGAAGTTGAACTCTTGGTGCGGAAATGCACTGTTAAATGCACTTTGAACGGCATTAATTTTAGCTGGGTTTAGCGATGCGATTACGACTTTTTGGGTTGCCATGATCTTTTTACTCACTGGTGTCTATTAACTCAATTTTACTTGGGTAGGCTTTACGTTCTCACTAGGGTAACAGCCTAATACTTTCAAGTGTTTAGTTATTTTTGTTAGCTCTTCTAGTGCCTGTTGCATTTCTGTCGAAGCAAGATGAGATTCCAAGTCTACGTAGAACATCTCCTCCCATGGGTTCCCCATAATTGGACGTGATTCTAGCTTGGTCATATTGATGCCGTAACGTTGCAGCACTAATAGTGTTTCAACCAATGAGCCAGCCTCTTGGGAGGTCGACATGATCAAGGTGGTTTTTGCTGGAATCTGAGTTGAAACCTCAACTGGTTTGCGAGCAACCACGATAAAACGAGTATGGTTCTCAGTTTGGTTTGCGATGTTGCCTTGAATTGCTTGCAAGCCGTATAGCTTACCGCTTGATGCATTACCAATTGCAGCAACATCATCACGATCCATCTCTTGGACTTTTTGCATTGCATCTGCCGTGCTGGCGCAAGACTCCAGTTTTACACCTTTCATACGGCTTAAAAACTCACTGCACTGTTGGTGTGGCTGAGGATGTGAATACAGCGTTTTAATGTTTTCCAGACGAATGTCTTTTTTCGCAACCAAGCAGTGCTCGATTGGTTGAGTTAGCTCTCCAACGATGTACAGCGTCGTGTGTTGTAGTAGGTCATACACTTCATTAATAGAGCCTGAACTGGTGTTTTCGATAGGCAGAACACCATAATCAGCATGGCCCGATTCTACTGTTTGAGTCACTTCTTTGAAGTGTTCGCAGTTGAGCTCGATAAGTTCTGTATTTTTACGGCTGAAGTATTCGCGGCTTGCCAAGTGCGAGTAAGAGCCTTTGGCTCCTAAGAAAGCGACGCGAGCAAGTGGCTTACGACTTTGTTGCGGGTTAACGAGGTTTTGCAGGTAACTTTGCTGAAGAAGCACAGAGTCTTCAATGATGGTATGGAAAAGTTTAGTGATGTACTGCGCGTCGAGTTCGTATTTATCTCGGCCATTAGAAATCAGCTTAACTAATAGTTGTTGTTCTCGAACGGCATCACGAACGGGTTTTGAGGTTTGTACTTTGCTTTTGGCTACTTCAATGCTGAGTTTACGGCGCTCAGACAATAAGCTGAGAAGTTGGTCATCTAGCTCATTCAAGCGCAAACGAATTTCTTCGAGGGAAATAGGTTGGTCAGTCATCAATTCTTTCCTTATAAAAAAGCCTCCCGATTTGGGAGGCTTTCTGTTTGTTTTTGACTTTTCTTTCACAAACGAGTTCGCCCCTCCGACTATGGGAGGAAAAAGAAGTCAAAAATAAACAGTGAGGTTAAATGCATAAATAGTGCTTAATTTATGAGTGTTTAAACACAATAAGCAAGGCAGGGGAGAGCGTCAAGCAAAAAAATAGCGCCTTTCGGCGCTATTTCCTCAATCAGGTCAGTTTACTCTTCTTCTTCCACTAGCTCAGGCTTATTTGCACGTCGAGCTTCAGGTTTGTGGGTCAGCTTGTTCAATTGTCGTTCTAGTTTTTGCTCCACTTCGTTGATAGCTGCGTAAAGATCTTCGTGAGTTGCTGAGGCAATGAGCTGGCCTTTAGGAACTTTAATAACCGCTTCGAATTTCTTCTGTTTGTTTGGTTCCTCACTGAAAGTTGCTTGGCAACCAATTAGGTCTACTTGCCATTTCTCCAGTTTTTTAAACTTGCTCTCAATATGAGCTCGGATTGCAGAGGTGATTTCGATGTTTTTGCCAGTGATATTCATTGTCATAAGTGTTTTTCCTCTGTTGCATCCCTCATGGGTTGAGTTCAGATTACCGCTTTAAGCATAAAAAAATGTGACTCAGATCATTATTTTGTTCGGGTTTTTTATGATGAAAAATGAATGTGATCTCACTCAAGATCTGCTGAGATTTATCGTGAAATTGCTTGTTATCGGTTAGTAAATCCGTAGATTGGATAGAGTACTCAGCTGAAAACGTCTTCGTTTTTAGGGAAGTTTTACGGCCTAATATTAGAGGTGGTTAAAATTTAACTATACGTAAAGTGTGATGACAGTCACTGAGTCTCTCAGACGAATTTATTTACAAAGCCGCTTATTGTACAAGCGGCTTTTTTGTGTCTGGCGTTTGACTGACTTTTCGTAGCGGTATCATGAAGAAGGGATCCTTTGGAGCCAGTGATACCCGCTCTAGACTTTTGACCTGGTCCAAACTTTCTAGCTGTTTGTATATAACGTAATAGCGATTAATGCTTGTGACGTACCCAACCGTTGAGCTTAAACTTTTCCGCATAACGACTTCCACGTTATTGAACCAAATATTAGGATCGTAGCCTTGCTGGGCTGCACGTTTACGAATTCGTTCTACATTCCCGGGGCCAGCATTGTAAGCCGCTAAGGTAAAGTAGAGTTTATTTTCCGCCGTAATAGCAGGATCACTGAAGTACTGTTTACGCAAAAATGCTAAATACTTCACGCCAGCATGAATATTGTTTTCTAGCTGCCGAACGTTTTTGATATTGATATTAGGGTCTCGAGCCGTGCTGGGTAAAACTTGCATTATGCCGACTGCACCTCGACTTCCAACGAGGTCGTTATTAAAGCCGGACTCTTTATAAGCGACGGCTGCGATCAGTAGATAGTCGATATCGTACTTCTCACCATAGCGTGAAAACAACGTAGCAAGCTTTTCTAGTTGAGCAATTTTGTTGGGGTTAAGGGCTTTGTTTAGCCAACCTGTGTTATCGATGTATTTTCCGTAAATGACGTTACCGAGCAGTGTCCCAGAACGAGATTTCTGAATAAACTTGTTCACGACGGCTTTCAAACTTGGGCTGTTTTCCCGCATTGCCCAAGCGATTTTACCATTTTCACGAATAGGGATTTCTGGGTGAGCTCGAATATCATCCATCACTTTCAGCCAAAGTTTGGCTTTATGACTATCGAGAACAATGGCTTTGACGTAGCCGTTATTGAGCATCCCAACCAGTTCGTAGTCTTGCAGTGTTTCTTCAATAAAATGTACGACAACGGGTGGCAAGCCTTTTTTATTTAGCTTCTTATTTAGTGCTTGAATACTCTCAAAGTAGCTAGAACTGGCACGTACCCAAACCTCTTTGCCGCTCAGTTGCTCAATGTTAGTCATGGCTGGTGTGCTTTTGTTCGTGACTATCCACTCGTCAATACCAGTAAGAATGGGTGAACTAAAATCGACTTTCTGTTTACGTGTGTTGGTAATGGTCAGATTGGCGACGACTAGATCACCGGAGCCATTTTCTAAGGCTGGCAGAAGTTGGTCACGGGCTAGAGGAATAATTTGTACGTTAAGTTTCGGTTTGAGCTTACGAAGGTCTTTTTCGAAATGCGCCAGGAGTTCTGCACCTATTCCTTTTGGTGTACCGCCTTCAATGTAATAGAAGCCTAGATCAGCAGAAACGAGGACACGTAAAACATTCTTCTCTTTAATAACATCGAGATCCCCAGTGTAAGGAGGTTGCTTGAGTGGTGATATTTGCAGTGCGCAAACGGAAGCAGACAATAAGAGCAGCATAACTGCGCATAGCTTAGGTATCGTCACGTTCACATCCTTTTATAAAGGGGAGGGGAACTTTAAGCATATGTAGAGCCCCGTAGATCATCAAGCAAGGGCAGAGAACGCTATTGCGGGTAATAAAAAACCGCCACGGTAAAAACGGTGGCGGTTTAGTTTGAAGCGGCTCAGTTACTTCACAGGGTTGAGCTCGATAAGCTTTTCAGTTCTTGCTACGGCGTCTTCCAAACCGAGTTGCTTGTAGGCCTCTAGCTGGATAGTCAGTGACTTACGTGCCGCTTCTGTGTCTGGGAATGCTTTTTGTAGCTCTTGACTGCGATTAATTGCAGCTACCCAGGCTTCACGGCGGAGGTAGAAGTCAGCCGTCGCTAAGTCATAGTTCGCTAGGCGGTTTTTTAGCGCAACCATGCGTTTTTGTGAATCTTCTGCGTATGGACTGTTCGGGTAGCGTTGGAGCAGTTTTTTGAAGTCATCAAACGCTTTTTTTACTGGCTCAGGATCGCGATCGCTTCGATCTACGCTGAACAGATCATGCATAAAGTTACGATCTTGCGCCATATGGCTTAGGCCGCGCATGTACAGTACCCAGTCCATTTTTTCATGGGTTGGGTTTAAACGCATAAATCGAGAAATGGTTGCCAAGCCCAAAGCAAGGTCGTCGTTTTTGTAGTACGCATAGATTAGGTCAAGCTGCACCTGTTCTGAGTAGGCACCGAATGGGTAACGTGAGTCTAATGCTTCCAGTTTCTCAATTGCAGAAAGCCAATTACCACTTTGAAGAGAAATCTGTGCGTCTGCATACAGTTCCGAAGGCGGCACATCAGGAACGATTTCTTCTTTGCTTGCACATCCAAACAGAAGGGATACCGCTAAAAGGCCTGTTAAAGTCTGACGTTTCATATCAGGAGTCTGTTCCTTGAATCTAAATATTTCTTAAGCTGCCGTTACTTTCTTTCCAGTAACAGATACAATGACGTAATAGTCTATTTTTTCACAGTCGTGAGCATTAGTCTCACAGTTTTTAAAAAAGTTCGATATGGCTCAGCAGATTGTATTAACAAATACCGTAAAAGATAGCCAATTAGGTCAACGTTTAGACCAAGCTATCGCCGAATTATTCGCGGACTTCTCTCGCTCGCGCCTGAAAGAGTGGCTGCTTGATGGGAAAGTTCAAGTTAATGGTGAAGTTGTCACCAAACCTCGCACCAAAGTAATGGGTGGCGAGGAAATTACATTGCAAGCCGAGTTAGAAGATGAAGAACGCTGGGAAGCGCAAGATATCCCGCTAGATATCGTTTTTGAAGATGACGATATTATCGTTATCAATAAGCCTCGTGACTTTGTGGTTCACCCAGGTGCCGGTACGCCAGATGGTACGGTGCTTAATGCGTTGTTGCATCATTACCCTGATATTGCAGAAGTGCCTCGTGCTGGCATTGTGCACCGTCTGGATAAAGACACAACGGGTCTGATGGTGGTGGCGAAAACCGTTCCTGCACAAACTCGTCTGGTTCGCGCGCTGCAAAAACGTAATATTACTCGAGAGTACGAAGCGATCGCTATTGGTCGTATGACAGCGGGCGGTAAAGTGGACCAACCTATTGGTCGTCATTCTACCAAGCGCACGCTTATGGCGGTAGCACCAATGGGTAAACCAGCGGTAACGCACTACCGTGTCGCTGAACGTTTCCGCGAACACACACGTATCCGTCTGCGTCTTGAAACGGGTCGTACGCACCAGATCCGTGTGCACATGTCTTACCTTCAGCATCCGCTGCTCGGTGATATTGCATATGGTGGACGTGCTCGCATCCCGACAGGTGCTTCTGAAGAGCTAACGGCAATGATCCGTGGCTTTGACCGCCAAGCATTGCACGCCGTAATGCTACGCTTTGAACATCCAATTACGGGAGAAGTACTTGAGTTCCATGCCCCTGTGCCTGATGACATGGTGGCGATGACTGAAGCGCTTCGTCAAGATACGGAAGAGCACGGTTTACCGGAAGAGTTCTAAGATGAAGACAATCGTTCCGAATTGGCGTGCGCCTAAAAATGTCAAAGCTTTTGCCTCAACACGTATAGGCGGTTTTTCGACAGGCCCTTATCAAGGGCTAAATTTAGGTACTCACGTTGGGGATGATTTGTCTTTAGTAGAGAAGAACCGAGCTTGGTTGGCGCAGCAGGCGAACATGCCCCATGCGCCAATCTGGTTAAACCAAACGCATTCAACCGTTGTGGCTCAAGCAAATGAACCAACAACACAAGTGCTTGATGCGGACGGTGTATTTACTTCTTCAAGCCATGTTGTTTGTTCAGCGATGACCGCCGATTGTCTACCTGTATTATTGACTAATACACAAGGCACGCAGGTCGCTGCCGTTCATGCAGGGTGGCGCGGCTTAGCAAATGGTATTGTCGAAAATGCATTAGCGTTGTTTTCAGGTGAAGTGATAGCGTGGCTTGGCCCTGCTATTGGGCCTGAAGCTTTTGAAGTCGGTGAAGATGTTCTGCAAGCTTTTGTTGATGTCGATTCTCTGGCACATCAAGCTTTTATGCCACGAGAGGCTAAAGGTAAATGGTTGGCTGATATGTCAAAGCTGGCAACGCAACGTCTAAATCGAGCTGGTGTGACACAAGTGTTTGACTCTGGACTTTGTACTTACCAAGATAAAGCCTCTTTTTATTCGTATCGCCGTGATGGTAAAACTGGTCGGCAAGCCACCTTTATTTGGATTGAAGATTAGTTATAAGCACTAAAGTGCCAAGATGCATAGTGCTATTTTTGCAAAGCTATCTTTATTCATTCACTCCCTTGAAATTCCTCCTCTGAGTATCCATCTTTCTAACTGTCAAAAGAATTTCCTTTAGTTGAGGTTAGGAAGGTAGATATGCGTCTTGATCGATTCACAAGTAAGTTTCAAATCGCTATCTCTGATGCTCAATCACTAGCGTTAGGGCGCGATCATCAATATATCGAGCCAGTTCACCTCATGGTGGCTTTGCTTGACCAAAATGGCAGTCCAATTCGTCCATTGCTTACTATGCTGGATGTGGACGTAACGCATTTACGCTCTAAATTGAGTGAAATGCTAGATCGATTACCAAAAGTCAGTGGCATCGGTGGAGATGTACAGCTCTCTAGTTCGATGGGCACGTTGTTTAACCTGTGTGACAAAGTGGCGCAAAAGCGTCAAGACTCCTATATCTCGTCTGAAATCTTCCTGCTTGCTGCTTTAGAAGATCGCGGACCATTGGGGCAATTACTCAAAGAGATCGGTTTAACAGAGCAAAAAGTTAGCCAAGCAATCGAAAAGATCAGAGGTGGTCAAAAGGTTAATGATCCGAATGCAGAAGAGCTTCGCCAAGCATTGGAAAAGTTCACCATTGACCTGACCGAGCGAGCAGAACAGGGCAAACTGGATCCGGTTATTGGCCGTGATGATGAAATTCGCCGTACCATCCAAGTATTGCAGCGCCGTACTAAAAACAACCCTGTGATCATCGGTGAACCTGGCGTAGGTAAGACCGCAATTGTTGAAGGCTTAGCGCAGCGCATAGTTAACAATGAAGTGCCAGAAGGTTTGCGTGGTCGCCGCGTGCTGTCATTAGATATGGGCGCACTGGTTGCTGGTGCTAAGTACCGTGGTGAATTTGAAGAGCGCTTGAAGTCGGTATTGAATGAACTCGCAAAAGAAGAAGGTAATGTCATTCTGTTTATCGACGAGCTCCACACTATGGTTGGTGCGGGTAAAGGTGAAGGCTCAATGGATGCGGGGAACATGCTCAAACCTGCATTAGCCCGTGGTGAACTGCACTGTGTTGGCGCAACAACACTGGATGAATATCGTCAGTACATCGAAAAAGATGCGGCGTTAGAACGTCGTTTCCAAAAAGTTCTGGTGGATGAGCCGACCGTTGAGGATACCGTGGCTATTTTACGTGGCTTGAAGGAGCGTTATGAGCTTCATCATCACGTTGAAATTACTGACCCAGCGATTGTTGCAGCGGCGAGTTTGTCACATCGTTATGTTTCTGACCGTCAACTGCCAGATAAAGCGATCGACTTAATCGACGAAGCGGCTTCAAGCATTCGTTTACAAATTGACTCTAAGCCAGAGTCATTAGATAAGCTTGAACGTAAAATCATCCAACTTAAGATTGAGCAACAGGCGCTTAGTAACGAGCACGACGAAGCGAGTGAAAAGCGTTTGAAAGCGCTTAATGAAGAACTCAATGAAAAAGAACGTGAGTACGCTGAACTAGAAGAGGTTTGGAATACGGAAAAAGCCGCACTTTCTGGCACTCAACATATTAAGTCTGAGCTTGAACAAGCTCGTATGGATATGGAGTTTGCTCGCCGAGCTGGTGATCTAAACCGCATGTCGGAACTTCAATATGGTCGTATTCCTGAACTTGAGAAGCAGTTAGATCTTGCAACCCAAGCGGAAATGCAGGAAATGACACTATTGCGTAATAAAGTAACCGACAACGAGATTGCAGAAGTACTTTCTAAGCAAACTGGCATCCCAGTATCCAAGATGCTAGAAGCGGAAAAAGAGAAACTACTTCGTATGGAAGACGTACTGCATAATCGTGTGGTAGGGCAAAGCGAAGCGGTCTCTGTTGTATCGAATGCCATTCGTCGTAGTCGAGCTGGGCTTTCTGATCCAAACCGACCAATTGGCTCCTTCTTATTCTTAGGTCCAACTGGTGTAGGTAAAACAGAGCTTTGTAAGACACTTGCGAGCTTTATGTTCGACAGCGAAGATGCGATGGTCCGTATCGACATGTCTGAGTTCATGGAGAAACACTCAGTGGCAAGATTGGTTGGTGCGCCTCCAGGCTATGTCGGATATGAAGAGGGTGGTTACTTAACGGAAGCGGTTCGTCGCAAGCCGTATTCGGTAATTCTGTTAGATGAAGTAGAGAAAGCGCATCCGGATGTATTTAACATTCTGCTGCAAGTTCTCGATGATGGGCGTTTAACGGATGGTCAAGGTCGTACTGTTGACTTCCGTAATACGGTTGTGATCATGACATCGAACTTGGGTTCATCTCGTATCCAAGAGAATTTCGCAACATTAGACTATCAAGGTATCAAGAGTGAAGTAATGGATGTGGTTAGCAAACACTTCCGTCCTGAGTTCTTGAACCGTGTTGACGAAATCGTGGTGTTCCATCCACTTGGTCAAGAGCACATCAAGTCCATCGCTTCTATTCAATTAGAACGTTTGGCGAAACGACTAGAAGAAAAAGGATATCAACTAGAGGTTTCTGACAAAGCACTCGATTTGATCGCTCAAGTTGGTTTCGACCCTGTATATGGTGCGCGTCCTTTAAAACGCGCAATTCAACAGAATGTCGAGAACCCATTAGCCAAATCGATTCTTTCTGGTGAAATTGTTCCAGACAAGAAAGTGCAGCTAATCGTTACTAATGACCAAATTCGTGCCCATCAGTAATTGCACGGATACAATAAGAAATGAGATAAAAATCACATTCAAGGGGCCATTTGGCCCCTTTTCTATAATGTTTTAGAGCCTCTTGCCTGTTTTCTGTACGAATGAACTAAAAAGGTGAGTTTTTTTTAAAAATGCACTTGTGTTCCTTAATGAACGCCCTATAATGCGCCTCCGTTGTCAAGGGAAAGCAAGTTAAGTGACGTCTAGACAACAAGGCCAGTGAGTTAAGAATTAACTCGCAGATAAATAACTTAAAAAAGTGTTTGACACGATAAGTTATCTAGCTAAAATGGCCGTCCACTTTGAAGAGAATTTCAAAGTGTGCTCTTTAAAAATATAGACCTATCAATCTGTGTGGGCACTCGTTGATGATAATCCAATTAGAAGCTTCGGCTTCAAATTAGGTTTCAATGAAACGAAGTGACCATTGAATCTTCGGATTCAGCACAGTCAATTCAAACATTACTTTATGTAATGTTCAGTATTCATTGAGCCGAACAAAATCTTAAATTGAAGAGTTTGATCATGGCTCAGATTGAACGCTGGCGGCAGGCCTAACACATGCAAGTCGAGCGGAAACGAGTTATCTGAACCTTCGGGGAACGATAACGGCGTCGAGCGGCGGACGGGTGAGTAATGCCTAGGAAATTGCCCTGATGTGGGGGATAACCATTGGAAACGATGGCTAATACCGCATGATGCCTACGGGCCAAAGAGGGGGACCTTCGGGC
>NZ_JAMZAS010000007.1:0-213316 GCF_024181935.1 Vibrio sp. Y51_MX_L26 | reverse complement strand
CCCCATCAACCCTGTCATCCCCACCAACTCCGACAACCCTATCAACCCCGTCAGTTGGCTGTCATGTCATGCGGGTAATCAGGTGATGTGATTTTGCTGGTGGATATGGGCGTAATTCGGGGCAGGGTTTCTATGTTGATTGCGCGGGAAGATTGCGTCAGACCTTCGCTCATAATCGATTGGTCCCCAGTTCAAGTCTGGGAGGGGCCACCAAATTCCAGAAGGTTAGTAAGCGTAGTGTTTACTAACCTTTTTTTGTACCTGACGATTTTGGGTCAGGTAATGGGTCAGGTAAGCCCCGATCACGCACTCTTCTCTGTCTTCTTCCAATACTAATCTGAATACTACGCTGTTGCCAAATATCCCTTCTGGCTGATGAATATCTTTCATAGAGAACAAAGAGAGGTATTAAACTCGCAAACCAACCATGAGTGACTTAAATTGCACTTATAGATAATTTCTTATACAGTCACTACAAAAGTAACTTATAGTGAACTTATATATTAAGACGAACCCAATAGTGACAAAAGTACATTAAAAGGCACTTATGAAAAAAGGTAAGATGGTAAAGGCACAACCTATGCCTGATTTGAATACCGAGTTCAGTATGGAAACACTGGGGAGCGCCATTCGCTCAAAGCGCACCGATAGAGGCTGGCGTATTGATGATCTCGCTTCAAAAGCCAACTTATCTCGTAGAACCGTCATGAAGGTAGAAAAAGGCGATACCAGTGTCACCTTTGCCAATGTACTCGTCCTCATGGACATCTTAGGACTATCGCTACGCCTTATCGATTTAAACATATTTGTTCGTCCACACAGCCAGATAACCTCCCAAGCTGAAAACAGCGTGAGAAGCAATGAGGACGGTTGGTATGAGTAAGTTACAACAGTTAGACGTGTTTATCGGTACGAATACCAAAATTGGTCGTTTGATTCTTCCTGCAATGAAGATAATGAATTCTAATTTACGTGTGAAGATGATTGGATTCTAAACAGAGAGTGAGTATCTGCTCGAAGCCACGATTGGAGACCTTGGTGTAAAAATTGAAGATGTACTGAAAATTTAAAGGATAGTGAGACTTGAGGAACAAGGTTAATCGACCAGTATTGTAAGGTTCTGTTCATTGCCATATGCGCTTCACACCATGTAATATAGAGCACAAATCAACGCATTTTTGGATTCTGAAATGCGAACATCATAAAAAACAACTGGAAAAACTTACCATAATGGTAAATAATCAACTCAACGTTAGTGCTTTTGAACAGGAACCACCTACTGCCACAACAGATAAACGTATCCATATCGATGGACCATTGTATATGGTAGACGACGTTCTAAAAATTCTCGAATCTGAGGGAAATACGACTATCCCTTGGACACGCAAGTGTATACACAATATAGAATCACTTGCACTTGATACTGACGATATCCAAAATTTATTAAGACAAGCCATAACCCAAGGCCAATACGTGAATTCTGAGTGGTGCGTTCAAAAGCCAACTGGACCTTGGGCAGCATGTGATAGCTACCGCTTACAAAGAGAGGAATGGCGAGAGCATGCATATAAGTATATGAGCTGTAATTATTATGTAAAATTTGCGATTGGTAAGACAGGTAAAATTCTATTACTTGTGTCATGCCACGTCTCGCAATAAGGATTGAGCAATGACAACTAAAATTTGTCCGATCTGCGAACAAGGCCACTTGAGTACCCAAGAAGAAATTATCCATGTTGAACATATGGGACAGCATGGTTCAATTTCTAGTCAATTTTCAACTTGTGATGTATGTGGAAGTGAACAAGCAACCCCTGCAAATGCTCGTTTTAATAAACGTGCAATGATTGCTTTCAAAAAGCAAGTTCAAGGCCTTTTGACAGGCGTTGAAGTGCGCGAACTTCGTAAGGGTTGGGGTCTCAGCCAAGAGGATGCTGCAAAAATATTTGGTGGCGGCCCTGTGGCATTTTCAAAATACGAGTCTGATGATGTAATACAGTCCGAAGCTATGGATAGGCTCATCAGGGTAGCTCGCGATGTTCCAGCCTCTCTCGATAAGCTGATGGCAAATGCAGGCGTTAAGCGTCAAATAGCTACCGACTGGACGACTGTAGCAATAGTAAATTTCCACGATAAATTAAATATCAAGCGAACTCATGTAGTGCGTCAACATGAGTTTGGTTTAGAGGCAAATTATGGCTACTAAAAATAGTAACCACTTACAGAAAGCCATTGAAAATCTGGTTATTGAAGATGTGTATCAGAAAAGTACAAGAGCATTCTGTGCAGACGATTTTGATACTAAATCATATAGTGAAATTGAACACCTTCACATCCAACAGATGCACGTTGTACACAAGAGCGAAACGATTCAGATTGAAGATGATGGTGAATTACTTCGTGTATTCGTGCGACTTGGCACACGATGGATCGTTCCATCAGAAGATGCTGAGAAACCAGATATAAAAGCTGCTATTGAAAGTGATTTTATAGCAGAATACAGAATAAAATCTCCTTTAGAACAAGAATGTATCGATGAGTTTTCATTGAAAAACGCTAGCTACCATGTTTGGCCATACTGGCGAGAATATTTAAGTTCCCAATGTGAGCGCATGAGATTACCAAGAGTTGTCCTTCCTACCGTACAGTTCACTAAATAACTAAGCCAAACCAGTGCTAACTGCACTGGTTTTTAGCCGCTAGATCGATTTCCCCCCAAAGCCACTTACGGACATAAAAACATCCTATTGCCACATAAAGTAAGCGGTATTTAGGCGAACTATATTTATCTAAGCATTCTATTTTACTAGAAACCAATAAAGGGGTAGGCGTTTCAGAATAGAATTGTTATTAATATATTTACCATCAGAGGGTTCAGAACTAAGAGAGCTTTTTTATCTATCAATGAAATGAGCAAACTTTAGTTTTTTTGATGATTTGAGCGAGAACAGTGTTCTCACAGTAGCATTCTTCTCTGCCAGCCAGACTCAATAGGTTAACTTTTATGTTATGAGAACACCCTTCTATACGGTTAAACTGCTTGAACCCTCACTCATATTCAACAGTCGCAAGTGTAGCGACACTTAGGATACGCAGAGCAACCATAGAAACTTTTACCCGCATTACGACCTTTTTTAGCAACACGAATCACAAGGTTAGACTGGCAGTTTGGGCAAACCTTGGAATGAGGCTCGGGTGCAGGCTCACCAATGACTGGCTTATTCATAAAGCTGCGTCCATCTTCAATCATGTGGACTAGCTCGCTACCATTAACCAACCACATGCGCTTCTCTTGAGCAAAGGCGATGGCTTCAGAAGTAAAATCTCCCGATGTTACGATGATCATTTTGCTAGCACGATTGTCGATCATCACACCATACATTTCTCTTAAGACTTGAACTCCGACTTTTCTAGCTTTCCAGTGCTTACATTGTACAAGACTCAACTCACCGTCTTTAGTTAACCAAATATCTACCCCACCATCGGCCTGCTTTGAGAAAGATTGTTTAACGTCGTAGCCTTGCTGCTTAAAGTACTCGCCAATGTAGCTTTCAAATTCAATCCAACTGAGGGAATTAAGCGGAGTCGTGTTTTTGTGTGCTCTGATTTGAGACGTCGTCGCAAGATAATTATGCTTTCGCTGATACTGCTTAAAGAATGCAATGGGAGCAGGAATTAAAAACAAAAAAGCAAAATACGGTGCCATTTGCGGAAGATTCGGCCCAATGGCATTGAAGATGAAGTTATCACTGCGAGCCGCTAAACCTGGCAATAGGAAAGATAAACCAACATAAATGCCTGCTGAGAACAAGATACTCACCCACCACGGCGCATCCATCAAATGCCAAATAATTCCATCATTTTTCCGAGCCATAACTCCTCCCAATAAGCATCAAAATGCATTAAAGCACAATTGCCAGACCTAATACATAGAGTTAAATCATGTATTTAGTGGGAGAACAAACAGCTAGAACATTGTTCTAGCAAGAGCATTTTTATTTATTAATTAAATGACCAAACTTTAGTTTTTGATGATGTGAGCGAGAACAGTGTTCTCGCAGTAGCGTTTGAACGCTACCAGCCTTTGCCTATATACCCAAACACGAGTCGGATAATACCTAACTCTGTCTTTCGCCATTCGGAGAACATCGTTCTCCGTTCAACTAATGAAGATTTGAGAAGAAAGTGGCTCCCTGAGATAGACAAAAGCAGGAACAAGGTTCCTGCAAGAGCATTTTTATTCGTGTTATTAATCATGTAAACAATGACTTACTTTATATTTACGAAGGTTAAGCGAGAACACTGTTCTCGCAGTAACAAGTGCATCTATTTTTGTTCTTCTAGCCATCGTTCAATATCTTTTCTCTGCCACCCAACAACTCTAGAACTAAGCGTAACAACGGGTGGTATTTTTCCATCTCGACGCCAGCGCCACAAAGTACTTACGCTTACCCCGATCTCTTTCGCTAACTGCTCTTGTCTTACAAACATTTTATTACCTTTATTTCTCTATTATTTAGTCGCATCTTAGATTCTCATCGCCCAACTCATAATATAGAATAAGCAACAAACCATATTGACATGATAACGAATGGACTTAGATCAAAAGCGCAATGCATTGAGAGTACAGCTAGAAACAGCAATTAATGACTTAAAAAAACAGGCCGAATATCGAGGTTGTAAAATTGCTCAGCGACGTCGTTCTGGGTATTTATACGCTGTTGATGCCGCTCGGAACATTGTTCTGGAAACGTGGTTTACCAAGTTACTCAGACAACATGGAACCATACTCAAAAAGTACAGCAGTTCTAATGCTATCCATCTTGCCGAGATCATCGAAAGTTATGGTGGATTAAATAAAACAATTAAACTTATTGAAACGGTGCTAGCTTTACGTGGATTCGGTCTTCATACTCAACAACGTATCGATTATATGGATCAAGTACTGTGGGGGTTAAAAGATTTACGTTCACTCACGCCACAGCACCAAGAAGAAGCGATACGCTGGAACAGTGTTCTACCTTACTGCGCACTATGCTGGCGTCTACGCAGCCGATCTCACTACTACTGCGAAAAACACCATCCCATTAAGTCCACTAAACTTTATAAACAGCAAAAATACGCAGTTATCACTGCATTGAAACACCTGCCCAACCAGAACAGCACTGCTTACGAAAAGTATCTTGCACAGCCTAACAAACAGAAAAAGTTAGGACGACAACTGTATGATCTGGTCAGCGGCTATGCGCCGCATCCACGAGTATTTCTACGTCACTGTAAAGATAGCGCTATGTCAGGGGACTGGATCACACTATCAAAGAACATTGTTCAGACATGTAAAGTAAACTACCCAGCGAGCTATAAAAAAATAAATCAGATCAAGTCAGATGATTTTGGTCAATGGTCATCATGGTGTATCGCGATAGTGAGATGTTTAGATTCTAAAGAACCAAACGCGTGGAGTGATAAAGAGTGCCTAACGCTTTTCAATGAGTTGAATACTTGGACCACACTGATTGGGATCTTGCATCGCTTCGAATGTGTAGAACGAATCAATAGCATTGAAACTAAGCGTGGCCCAGACGTTGGATATGGAGCCAATCTAGAACAACACCAGTTGATCAAAGAGCTGTTAAAACAACAACTAGCAACGAATAGCAAAACTAACTTAAGTGATATCGCCAGAACGCTTGGGCTTAGCAGACAACGCATACACCAGATCATTAAAAAACATCAATTGCTCTCCTAAGCAGCAAAGTAACTGTTCAAAAAACAATCAAATTTATTTTACATTTTTAATTATTAAATCAAATAAAAATCATAAATATAATTACGAATAATTTAATTATTAAATTTAGCCAAGATAATTATGGCAATAAAATAGTTTTTACTTGTTGACTTTTTCATGTTATAACTATTATAACTGTTATAATTATTATAAATTTATAATTCTAATATAACGTTAATCTATTAAAATTTGGATTCTTAAACGGAATGTTCTAATTTTTAGGTCTAAATTTTAGTGCCACCATTGGCACATTCGCTGCCAATCCTGACACTTCCTCTGCCACTACTGGCAGTCTCGTTGCCAATCTTGGCAAAAAAATGTGCCACGCAATTTTGGTTTAAAAAACTTAGGCAAACATACAGTGCATTATTTTAATAAATAAAAAGCAAAATTTTGTGTTTATTATTTTCTATATATTAGATTCAAAGTAAAGAAAACATTTAATTTAAACCACATCCCAGATCAAGAGTATATTTTTGATAATATATCAGTGGTATTGGGGAATTTTCAGAAAGTTCTTCTAATCGAACAAAGGCTGCCACTGTTCGGCAACACCTTCTACTGATTAGCCTCATTACAAAACTCTCACTGCACACATAAACCTATTGATGGCAGCATATTCAGAGCCTTCGCCTTAGAGACTCATACATACCGTTACACACTTCACTGATAAGTCAGTATCTTTTCTGCTTTTATGCATCCTTTGGTATAGTCATGAAATGCATTTGTACTGAGCTGGCTAATCGCATGGAATCGACAATCAATAAATCAAAGCTATCTGAAACCGACATCATCACGAAATTCATTCTTCCTGCTATCAAAGATGCAGGATGGGATGATATGTCTCAAATCCGTCAAGAAGTTAAACTGCGTGACGGTAAGGTCATTGTTCGTGGTCAGGCAGCGGCGAGGAAAAAGGTTAAGTCTGCGGACATCGTCCTTTACCATAAACCGAGCATGCCTCTAGCCGTTGTCGAAGCAAAAGCGAATAAGCATGAAATCGGCAAAGGTATGCAACAAGGTCTAGATTACGCCAGCTTACTTGAAGTCCCTTTTGTCTTTGCCTCAAATGGCGACGGTTTTATCTTCCACGACAAAACCAACCCAGCTCAACTCGAAACTGAAATTCGACTTGAAGACTTCCCGACACCTCAGCAACTATGGGACAAGTACTGCGTTTGGAAAGGCTACAAAACCGAGCACCTTCCAGTTATTACTCAAGATTACCATGATGATGGTAGCGGTAAGTCTCCGCGCTACTATCAGCTACAAGCGATAAACAAAACCGTGGAAGCGGTCGCAGCAGGACAAGACCGAGTACTCTTGGTTATGGCAACGGGTACGGGCAAAACTTACACTGCATTCCAGATTATTTGGCGACTATGGAAGTCCCGAGCCAAAAAACGCATCCTATTTTTGGCGGACAGAAACATTCTGGTCGATCAAACTAAGACCAACGACTTCCAGCCGTTTGGCACCGCTATGACCAAAGTCACAGGGAGAAGCGTCGATCCTGCTTACGAAATTCATCTAGCTCTGTATCAAGCTCTGACAGGCCCAGAAGAGCACCAAAAAGCATACAAACAGGTCGATCCTGATTTCTTTGACCTTATTGTCGTTGACGAGTGCCATCGTGGCAGTGCCGCTGAAGACAGCGCATGGCGCGAGATTCTTGAGTATTTCGGTTCAGCGACTCAAATAGGGCTAACCGCGACACCGAAAGAAACCGATATCGTGTCTAACACCGAGTACTTTGGCGATGCCATTTATACCTACTCGCTAAAGCAAGGTATTGAAGACGGTTTCTTAGCCCCTTACAAAGTTGTGCGTGTAGATATCGATGTAGATTTACAAGGTTGGCGACCAACAAAAGGACAAGTCGATAAACATGGTGAAGTCATCGAAGACAGGATCTATAACCAGAAAGACTTCGACAGAACTATGGTCATTGATGAACGAACAGAACTGGTTGCACAGACCATCACCAGCTATCTCAAGCGCACCGACCCCATGGCGAAGACCATTGTGTTCTGTAATGACATTGACCATGCAGAGCGTATGCGTCGGGCACTAATCAACTGCAACCCTGAGCAAGTTGCAAAGAATGATAAATACGTAATGAAAATCACTGGTGATGATGAAATAGGCAAAGCTCAGCTCGATAACTTCATCAACCCCAAAAAGGCTTACCCTGTAATCGCGACCACCTCAGAACTTATGACAACAGGTGTCGATGCAAAAACTTGTAAACTGGTTGTTCTTGACCAGGGCATTCAGTCGATGACCAAGTTTAAGCAGATCATCGGTCGTGGTACTCGTATTGATGATCGTTACGGAAAGCTATGGTTTACCATTCTCGACTTTAAAAAGGCGACAGAACTGTTCGCGGATGAGCGCTTTGATGGTGTCCCTGAGCGAGTTAAAGAGACAAAACCAGAAGACTTCGAAACCGATGAAGGACTCGATGAGATTATCGATGGTGAGGATGAGCTTGAACAAGATGATCCATTTGAAGGGGAAGATATCGACCCTGAAAGCATACAAGAACCAGAAGCTCCATACGACTATAGTTCATCTCCTTCAGGTGCTAGCAATCCCGATGATGATTGGCAGGATGAAAACCGAGTTAGAAAGTTCCATGTCAACGGTGTAACGGTGAAAGCCATTGCCGAACGTGTTCAATACTACGATTCCGACGGTAAACTCGTAACCGAATCGTTCAAAGACTATACCCGCAAGACGATGGCAAAACAGTTCACCTCAATGGATGACTTTGTTAAGCGCTGGCAAGATGCCGATAAAAAGCAAGCAATCATTGATGAACTGGCAGAGGAAGGCATCATCTGGGAAGCGTTAGAGCTGGAAGTCGGCAAAGATCTCGATCCATTCGACATGATTTGTCATGTCGTGTATGACCAACCAGCACTCACCAGAAAAGAACGCGCTGACAACGTCAAAAAGCGCAACTACTTCACTAAGTACGGTGAAACGGCTCAGCAGGTGTTGAATAACCTACTGGACAAGTACGCAGACGAAGGCGTTCAAGAGATTGAGAATATTCATGTACTCAAAGTTAAGCCTTTTGACGAGATGGGACGCCCTGCTGAAATCGTCAAAAAGTGCTTTGGCGGAAAAGAGCAGTACTTAGAAGCGATTTCTGAACTGGAAGCTGAGATTTATCAATCTGCTTAATCACCATTTAAACCAAGCTAGAGCTTCTTTAGCTTGGTTAGTGACCTCAAGTCATCATGCATATCTATATTTTTGGTAACCTAAATTCAGGTAAAACAACGTTAAGCAAACAAATACAAGGACGTTTGCCTGAGTTCATTTATTTATCGTTAGATGAGTATCGAATTCGCTTTGGCGATGGAACCGAGCAAGGTGAGCAACTTGCTTGTGAGCATTTCCTCGCTGCGGTTAAACAACAGGAAAACGCGATTGTTGAACTTACAGGATACGGTCAAACAGCTAGCCTTCTTACCAGTCAATTAGATAGGAAAACAGGCATACTAATCTGTTGTACTAGAGATATTGAGCAGAGCATCAATGCAATTGATGACGAGAAATACTCAGAAATCCCTTACCCATCGTGCTACAAAAAACTGCAAGCTGTTGATGAAACGATTAGATTTTTGAAAGATAAAATCATACCGACGGAACTAGAAACTCGCTGGCAAAGACAAATTTGGCAGTCTTACTGCTTTGACTTCTCTGAGAACTTTGATGCCTTCTGGGCGGACTTCCCATTATCTCAACACACTTGGGTCAGAAAACTTTATAAAGTATTGAGCACAGATACAAGTGTATCTACAGCTCTACTTTACGGAAGTTTGGGCGCTAATCAGTTAACAAAGCGCTCCGATATCGATTTATTTATTCAGTCATCGATTTCGGTTCAGAGTTGGCATGAAAGACTCCTCAGATTGTTCGGTGCACAATTGGCTCATACCGATATTTTAGGGTCGAAAATCACTCTTAGAACACAAGAGCGTTTGCTTATAGAAATCGTTATAGGCCAATCGCTGTCTGACATTTCTCTTTATTATCGCGAGTCACAAATCTACAACGTTCACTTCACTATTTTAAAGGGTGAGCTTGGCCTTGCAGAACAATTAGACGCAGTTACCAAAACACATACAAGCGAGCGAAAGCAAGCCAAAGAGTTGGCCGCTCAGGTTTACTTTTTGTTTTGCTCCTTACCGAACCTTATCGCTAACAACGACAGTTACAAGTACCACTTTCACTGCTCTATCATCCAGCACTATTGTGTTCAGCTAGAACATTTATTGCTAAGTGAGTTTAAACACAACTACCTTCCCAAACATGCCGCTACAACATTGATTGATTTCCCATGGCAAGTATTTAACTGCTCAGCAACTCATATCAATACAGTGCAATATACTGAACTTTATCAGTACCTAATCTCACTGTTCGAACGGCTTAGAAAGAAACAACTGATTAAAAGTAATGGCTATTTCTCTGTGGAGAGTCGCTTTCTCCACGAGATCTCTAGTGAAGATAACAAGGCTTAAAAATTGAAAAATCATCAAATAAAAACAATCAACTACCAACTGTGGCTAGTGCTGATTCTGACAAGCTTAATACCATTAATCTACTCAACTACACGAATCCATTTCTTGGGCAGCATCCCTAGCCCATGGACTTTTAGTATTGCAGCACAAGTTGCATGGCTAAATGTAGGATATGAAGTCCTCAGCGAAGCATTACTTATCCCTCTAGCATTTATTCTAGGCAGAGTGATTCATAGTAATGAAGCTTTTCACGAACGAGCCAGTCTATCTCTTTTGGTTACCTTAATTTGCTACTTTGTGGTGACCTTAATGGTATTGTGGCTAGCCCCGAACTTTGTAGATGCTATGCAGCAACAGGCTGAATTATTGGCCCAAACGATCCAATACATTCGATTGGAATCTGCCGCTATTCTGCTCTCCAGCTTCTATGCTTTTTTGTCTTTAGTTCTCGTCCTAAGAAATGAACGAAAGGCGCTGTATGGTCTCCTAATAGTACAAATGCTCATGACTGTCCTTTGTGACAGCGTCTTCGTCAGTCAACTACCTTACTCCCTTCAGTTAGGAGTGAATGGCATTGCTCTGAGTAATATCGTAGTCAATAGTCTTCTCGCACTATTTGCCCTGATTTATTTATCGAAATCAGGGATCACTCTGAGCTTCAAGTTTTCTAAAGGAGATCAATCGCAATGGCTCAAAGAATGGGCAAAGATTGGATGGAAGTCAGGGCTTGAGTCACTCGTGCGAAATACTGCCTTTATCGTCATGATTCTTCAGCTTATTAACCAAGTACAACAAGCGGGAACATTCTGGGTTGCTAATCAATTTATTTGGGGCTGGCTACTACTTCCCGTTTTGACATTAGGGCAACTGGTTAAGCAAGATGCTGCGACAAACAATGGATTAACATCTGAGCGAGTCAATGGCTACCTTTGGATAACGTTAGGAATTATTGCTGTTTGGATACTCACCGCACCGCTTTGGAACAGCTTTATAGCCAATGTCATGGGGATAGAAAACCCAGAATCAATCACCAGTCTAGTTTGGCTAATGGTTGGGTTCTATGTGATTTTCAGTTTAAACAATGTCATAGACAGTTACTTTTATGGTATTGGACGCACGGATTTAATGCTGTATCAATCACTTATCGTAAACACCTTGTTTTACGGTTGTGCTTTTGTGCTCTATCAAATCGGTATCTTTGTACCTACGCTTGAACGAATCGCCATAATGTTCGGCTTGGGCATTACTGCTGATGCGCTAATCACTTGGGTGTTGTACCTTGCCTTACGGAGCAAAGAGAGCATGAATCAACAACCAGAAAGCCATTAATTTATATATTTACCACAGATATAAATGCCCACTAACCTCCACCGTTATTGGGCATCACATCTCCCCCTTTTCAGTACTCACATTGACGTAGAAATGCTATAATCTGCCCCAATTTTTTTCAGTCATTTAGTAGTAGAACTCCATGTCAATCAGTTCAGTTATCAAGTCTATTCAAGACATCATGCGTAAAGATGCGGGTGTTGATGGTGACGCGCAGCGTCTAGGTCAAATGTCGTGGCTTTTATTCCTTAAAGTGTTTGATGCTCAAGAGGAAGAGCTAGAGTTCGAGTTAGATGATTACCGCGAACCCATCCCAACGAAATACCTATGGCGTAACTGGGCGGCAGATAACCAAGGCATTACAGGTGATGAGCTGCTGGAATTCATCAATGATGACCTATTCCCGACGTTAAAAAATCTAACCGCACCGAAAGACACCAACCCACGCGGTTTTGTGGTGAAAGAAGCCTTTAGTGATGCCTTCAACTACATGAAAAATGGCACACTGCTTCGCCAAGTGATTAACAAGCTCAATGAAATCGACTTTACTGACTCTAAAGAACGCCACCTGTTTGGTGATATCTATGAACAAATCCTACGCGATCTTCAAAGCGCAGGTAATGCGGGTGAGTTCTATACCCCTCGCGCGGTGACTCGTTTTATCGTCAACAGACTGGATCCAAAGCTAGGTGAACAAATTATGGATCCTGCCTGCGGCACGGGCGGATTTCTGGCTTGCTCGTTCGATCACGTCAAAGAGAACTACGTGACAAGCGCAGCCGACCACCAAACACTGCAAAAGCAAATCCATGGTGTAGAGAAGAAACAACTGCCACACTTGCTGTGTATCACCAATATGATGCTCCACGGCATCGAAGTCCCTGTGCAGATCAAGCACGGCAACACGCTTAACAAGCCGCTTTCAAACTGGGATAGCAATATCAATGTGATTGCGACTAACCCACCGTTTGGCGGTACAGAAGAGGACGGGATTGAAAAGAACTTCCCTGCCGAAATGCAAACTCGTGAAACCGCCGATCTGTTCTTGCAGCTTATTGTCGAAGTATTGGATAAAGATGGTCGCGCTGGTGTGGTGTTGCCTGATGGCACCTTATTTGGTGAAGGTGTAAAAACCAAAATTAAAAAGATGCTGACGGAAGAGTGTAACCTGCACACGATTATTCGCTTACCTAATGGCGTGTTCAACCCATACACGGGCATTAAGACCAACATTCTATTTTTCACCAAAGGCCAACCGACCAAAGAAGTGTGGTTCTATGAGCACCCTTACCCAGAAGGCGTGAAGAACTACAGCAAAACCAAACCGATGAAGTTTGAGGAGTTCCAGCAAGAGATCGATTGGTGGGGTAACGAGGCCGATGGATTCTCTAGCCGCATCGAGACCAAGCAAGCTTGGAAAGTGTCGATTGAGGATATTATCGAGCGCAACTTTAACCTTGATATTAAAAACCCGTATCAGGACGAAGTCGTCAGCCATGATCCTGAAGAGTTACTGGCGAACTATCAGCAGCAACAACAAGACATTAAAGCACTGCGTGACCAACTGAAAGGCATTCTCGGTGATGCGCTTAGCTCTACCATTCAAGGTAAAAAGCAAGGTGGAGAACAATAATGGCTGTAGAAAACCTGATCACCGAGCATATTGATATTTGGACTTCGGCAGTAAAGACCAAATCGACCTCTGGTCGCGGTAGCAGCAAGAAACTAGAGCTTTATGGGATTAAGAAGCTGCGCAAGCTTATTCTTGAACTAGCGGTTCACGGGAAATTAGTTCCACAAGACCCCAATGATGAGCCAGCAGATATATTGGTTCAAAGAATCATGGCTAAGAAGAAAGAACTTCTAGCAGATGGCACCTTAAAAAAAACAAAGAAAAGCAAAGTTCACGATGCAATAATTTCCGCCGAGGAATTACCTCTAGGATGGGTTGCTGCTGATTTTGGAGACATAACTTTCAACCTTGACGCACAAAGAATACCGCTATCAGTAAGTGAACGAAAAGGACGTCAAGGGATCTATGACTACTATGGTGCTTCGGGAGTAATAGACTCGATTGATGCGTATCTATTTGATAAACCGCTTCTCTTGATAGGGGAAGATGGTGCAAACTTAGTAAATAGGAGCACCCCTATAGCATTTATGGCTCGCGGAAAATACTGGGTTAATAATCATGCACACGTTATAGATGGTATTAGTGAAGACTTTTTAATCTACCTTAGCTTGTATATTAACTCGATTTCACTTATTCCATATATAACTGGTATTGCCCAGCCCAAAATGAACCAAGCGAAAATGAACTCGATCTTGGTATTACTTCCACCTGAAAAAGAACAACACCGCATCGTCGCCAAGGTCGATGAATTAATGGCGCTTTGCGACAAGCTTGAGCAACAAACCGAAAGCAGTATTGAAGCGCATCAAGTGCTGGTAACGACTCTGTTGGACACACTCACCAACTCTGCCGATGCTAACGAGTTAATGCAAAACTGGGCGCGAATCAGTGAGCATTTCGATACTTTGTTCACCACTGAAGAGTGTATCGACCAGCTTAAACAAACCATCCTACAACTGGCTGTGATGGGTAAGTTGGTTCCGCAAGATCCAAGTGATGAACCTGCTGCTGAGTTACTGAAAAGAATTGCGGAAGAAAAAGCACAGTTAGTTAAAGAGAAGAAAATCAAAAAGCAAAAAGCCCTACCGCCGATTGCTGAAGATGAAAAGCCGTTTGAACTGCCGAATGGATGGAGTTTTTCAAGGCTCGAAAGCTTAAGTGAATTAATAACTAAAGGATCGTCTCCTAAATGGCAAGGTGTCAGTTATACAGAAAATCCTGAAGATGTCCTTTTTGTTACAAGTGAAAATGTAGGTGCATTTAAGCTTTTATTGGATAATGAAAAGTACGTAGAAAAAAAATTCAATGACATAGAGCCTCGTTCAATTCTAAAGCAAGATGATTTTTTAATGAATATTGTAGGGGCATCGATTGGAAGAACAGCATTATTTGATAGCGATCGTGTAGCTAATATTAATCAAGCAGTATGCCTTATTCGCATACTTGCTCATGAACTGATACCCGAATTTTTCCTGATTTTCTTCAATAGCCGAATCTGCATCTCTTATATGTATGATAAACAAGTAGATAATGCTAGGCCAAACTTGAGTATGAGTAATATATCTAAGTTTGTTATTCCTATTCCTCCAGTGAGAGAACAAAAACTTGTTGTTGCTATGGTTAATCATTTTATGGATGTCTGCGATCAACTTAAAACTCGATTAAAAGAGTCCCAAATCACTCAACTACATCTGACTGATGCTATTGTCGAACAGGCGGTATAACCATGAGCCTATACAATATCGCCAATAAAAACCTCACCGCACTGACACCGACCACTTTTGCAGCCGAAGGGCTGCAAGAGCGGCACGATTTACAAGAAGCGCTGAAAGGCTGTATTGATGCCATCGCTCCTGACTGTTTGGTGATATCAGAGGAGTTTTCAGACTGGGAAGACAGCCGCCGCCGTATCGACCTGTTAGCCATCGACAAAAATGCCAACTTAGTCGTCATCGAGCTTAAGCGGGATGAAATCGGGGCGCATATGGAACTTCAAGCGCTACGCTATGCCGCAATGATCTCTACCATGACGTTCGACAAAGCATGTGACTACTATGCCCAGTACTTGAAGAAAGAAGGTCTAGAGATCGAGGCCCGCGAAGCCATCCTAGAGTTTGTCGATCTTGATGAGAACAGCTTGGATGACTTTGGTAACGATGTGCGAATCGTTCTAGCCTCAGCAGACTTCGGTAAAGAACTCACCACTTCTGTGTTATGGCTGCGTGATAAAGGCGTCGATATCAGTTGTGTGCGCCTCACGCCCTATCGCTACAAAGAAGATGTACTGATCAATGCTGAGCAGATCATCCCTGTTCCAGAAGTGGAAGAGTACCAAGTGAAGTTCCGCGAGAAGCGTGCCGAGCAGCGCACAAGCGTTCAAAAAGGCGAAAAAGATTACTCGGAGTACCGCTATAGCGGTCATACCTATAAAAAGCGTCACCTCGCGCTAGCGTTAGTCACGGACTGGATCGAGAAGCATCAGCCACAAAGCCTGAATGATGTACTCAACGCATTTAACGAGCCAGTAAGACGACGCATTGCCATCCTAGCAGATGATATCCCTCAAGGTAGAATTCGCCGCTTCCACAGCGATGAGGACGCGCTGATTACCCTGCCTAACGACGAGGTGATAGCCATCACCAACCAATGGAGCCTAAGCAATATCACTCGATTGATTCACTTTGCAGAGCAAAGTGGCATGGTTGTAGAAAAAGCAGACTGATTCAGCTACCCAAAGTCTCAAGTAACAAGCTTTGAGTAGAACATCGTTCTCCTCGAAGCATTTTTTATTTGTTAATCAAATACTCAATCTTTAGGTTTTGATGATTTGAGCGAGAACAGTGTTCTCGCAGTATCAATCACCAGCTCACCAATACCGTTTGCAACACTCGCGACTCAGGGAACATTGTTCCAATATTTAGAATATCCCTACTATAAGATCTATAAAATCATGGATGAGCAAAGCCTTGGGTCAATACGACCTTTTGCTAAATAAGCTCATAGCATAGTCATATTAATTAAGATCCATCCACTTAAAAAGTCAAAAATATAGTTTTTATTATACATAAAAAACTTTTTAGTCAAGTTGAAAAAACACTTGATTAAGAAAAAACATTCTAATATATTAAATCCCGTAGCAAGAAGCAGAGCTTCTATCTAGAAAGTGGCTTAAAGATATATTTAAACTAATATTACTTAACCTTTAAAAGTAAAAATAATTTCTTCCACCTCACTGGTGGCTTAAAGAAAATTTAGTTTTAATACAATTAAATGTATCACTATTTTATCCACTAATAGATGGTTACACTTCCGCGCCAACTGGCGGTTAAGCGTTGGATAAAAAGGTCGAGTTTATCTCGGCCTTTTTATTATTAATTGCAAAACTACTCTTCAGGACTTTTAATTAATTATATTTTTAGAAGGCTAGTTGTTGAGTATTAATTATTAACTCCACAAACACTACTCTCTGAAAGCCTCTCTTATTAAAAGAAAGGTTCTCTGACTTATCATTCGGAACATTGTTCTTCCACAGTTTTTTATTGATTAATTAAATACCCAATCTTTACTATTTTAAGATTGCGATAAGAACATTGTTCCAAGTAAACATCATCTCACTGTCGAGATAGTTATTCACATAAAATCAAAACAGGTGTTACTTAAAAGCTAGCGTCAGATAAGGCAATACATACGCTTTGAGCTTAGACTCTATCTGTTCCACTGTTTTTAGTTGAGCTGGTAGAACATTGTTCATAGGAGTTTCAACATCTATAACAGTGACCATTCCACTCGCTCGTGGTACCGTTTTTTTCGTTACCACTACTAGTGCTTCGGCTTCACTTTCAACGGTATCTAGTGCACTTAATAGAGCGTCACATTGAGATATTTGCGGTGTGTAACGAATCAAAAATCGGGTAGGGTTTATTGGGCTTACGAACACTTCCCGAGCAAGTTCTGCTGTTTCGTGGTAAAAGTATCGTTCTACTACATCTCCAATTGCTACCTTCCAACCTTGTTGAATGGCCGCAGTCGTTGTCGGCATCCAAAACTTAGAGAAATTCTCTCTCTGTTCTCTTGGCACATTACGTGTCAGATCGCCAATCACTGGGTGAGCAGGAACAAATCCCATGCTCTTAAAACCATCTCGTAATTCTTTGACGATTGGATTGGAGTCTTCGCATAACAAAGGGTAAATATCACGCCACAAATAATGAGGCCTTTCTATCGGCGATAGATACTTAGGATGGCTCGTAACTTGGTATGAAGGCGACAGTAACTCAGAGCGAATATAAATCACATGATCCACAGGCAATTGCAGATATCGCTCCAATTGTAAAAGGTTGCCACTCTCAACATTACCGATCGTTTCGGCAGCATCGAGTTTATTTTCACAAAGAACAATTGAACCATCACTTAATATCAAACGCATGTCTGGTCGGCATCCAGGATAGATAACTTGTGTCTCGACCTTGCTGATCAACCTGCTATCTTCGTCTCCAAAAATCAACCTGACAAATGCACGACTGAAACGTTCTGAAGACCTTAACGCCGCAGCGAAGAACTCAGTTAAATGATCCTCTTTTGCTACCGTTAGTTTTTGAGTATTGATGAATAAGCCCACAAGCATCCCTTTCTGTCAGCGCCGTTTCCTAGCAAAAAGGTTATCCGATTTTCCAGTCAGAACAATGTTCTTGTATCAAATATCAGCGTGATATCTTAGTAGCCTTGCTCTAAGCAAGAACAAGGTTCTTGCAATATCGTTAACCTCTTAACGAGTAATTACTTCTGGCAGAACTCAACTCAACCTAACAGTATCATGGAACATTGTTCTCATTGAACTCTTTCAGTTAGCCGCTTGTTCCAATGCCGCTTGACCGTCGGAATGGAGATACCAAGAGCATTTGCTGTTTTGGATTGACTCAGTCCTCTTACCCTACATTCTTGAACTTTTTGAGTTGTACTGATAGCTTCTGGTCGGCCAATCCGCTTACCCTCAGATTTAGCCCTAGCTTGCCCTTCCAACGTCCGTTCCCGAATACGGTTTCGCTCAAACTCAGCAAATGCTGAGAACATTTGTAGCATCAATCGTCCCTCTGCTGAGCTTAGATCAGCGGTCGGCAGATCCAGAGAAATTGGCGTAACACCTTTTTCTAACAGCATACTGATCGTATGCTGAACATCGATGTTATCTCTTCCAAGTCGATCAAGCTTTAGTACCACCAGTTTGTCCCCTGGTTCAAGTTTATGCTCAATCAACATTTTGAACTCACGTCGTTCAGTTGCAGGTACACTCCCCGAAACCGTCTCATGAACAATTCGGTGCTCCTGAATATCGTAGCCAGCATTCCGAATGGCTAAAATCTGATTTGAAACTGTTTGCTCACTAGTCGATACACGACAATAAGCGAATGTCCGTCCCATACTCCCCACAATAGCCCCCTTTTTGGCATCACAACTAGTATCAGAAAACGGATGTTTGTTGATACTACAGGGGTGTTTACATCTCGCTAAAGTTGACTAGTTAAGTCGATAATTAAGGCAAACCACCTTTGCCTTAATAAAAATCGAGTAAATAAATTATTACGCATAGATAAAAATCATTACTCTAAAGTTATTTATATATAATAAAAAACAAACTCAGTTAAAAAACCTTGACATTAAAATCCAACATAAAAAATTAAATTTTATTTATTTAATTTTTTATGTTATAACTATTATAACTGTTATAACTATTATAAAGTTATAATTCTAATATAAGGTTAGCTTTTACAAAAATGAAGGTTAAACCCAAATAAGTCTAAATTATTGCAGAAATTCTTCTGCCACTACTGGCACTTTCAATGCCAGTAGTGGCACATTGCTTGCCAGTCTTGGCAAATTCTCTTGCCACGAGCTTTGATGACGGAATTTTTAAGGCTTTCATCATTTGCCTGACACAAGCTCACAGGCTTTAACGTTGTGCAAAAAAAGAACAACGTTAGAACACGTTGAATGTCTCATTTTTCCTTGACTTATAACGGTTACAACCATATAAGCCAGGCACTCGGCATTCTTTATCTTCCTTAATAGGTTGTCTTTTTAAACGAACTTGAGGAACATTGTTCTTTTCATCTAAATTAATAAAGTTTGCTCTACGTAATGCTTCTTCATCCGAAATATCGTTATAAACGACTTGAAATCTATTTGGCTTAGTTTCACGTTCTTCTCTTGCAGAGAGATAACTCATTTCACGATTACGTTTAGAATAAACCAAAACTTGAGACATATCGACAACCCTCTTAATATATATAGATAAATTCAATGACTATTATATTTATCAAGTAATATTCTCTTTGTAAAGGACCTTTAACCACTATTTTAAAAATAACATTAACATTTGATTATTAAATAAAAATCGTTTGATTTTTTAATTATTAAATTAGAGAAGCAATAATTAGTTAAACTCCTACCCAAATGAAAAAGATCGGACTCTGGGCTATTAGTGTTGCGATTATCCTCCTCAAAGAATCATATTTATCATCATAGATTCCGAGTTAGGATCCTAACCGAGAATAGGGAACCAGCTTCTGACTATTGGTGCTGCCATTTCCTTACCTCAAAACAACCATAATCATCCCCATAAATTCCGAGTTAGGATCCTAACCGAGAATAAAGAACAGATTCTGACTATTGGTGACGCTATTCCCCCTCCTCAAAGAACCATATTCATCATAATTCCGAGTTAGGATCCTAACTCGGAAAAACCAATCAGGGATCAGGAAGGGTATTAGCGATCACCAGTTGCTATCTTCAACCATAAGTGTACAAAAATATATGTCATACTTACTTTTTATGGCTACTTATGAGCATTGACGTGAAGATTGAGGTTGCATTGGAGCGCCTGCATAAATTTGACGGGCGAGGTATACACGTTTATCGAAAGAGTGATCTCAGGAGATTATTTTTTGATGATTCACTTACAGCATTCCAGCAAAGTTTACCTCGTTTGGTGAAAGCTGGAGTACTAGAGCGGGTATGCAACGGTGTTTATGTATTCTCATACAGTCGTCATAAGGGCGGTTATACTATTGAATACATTGCCAAATGCTTGCGACGAGGAGAGTACAACTACATCTCTCTAGAATCGGCGCTTTCAGAATACAGTGTTATTTCCCAAGTAATGCTTGATCGAATTACGATCATGACGACTGGACGCAAGGGAGAGTTTAAGACACCTTACGGCGTTATCGAATTCACACATACGAAACGTGATGATATTGACATTATCAGCAATACCATAACTTCAGGCCGTCCCTTGCGGATTGCGAAGAAAGAAGCTGCAATTCGAGATTTGAAAAGGGTTGGCAGAAACACACACTTGATAGTGATGAATCATGATTAAGGCTGATTTGGGTACTCCCAAAAACCACACAACTCACTTTTGGACAAAAGTTTGCAGTGCTTTCCCTAAATTAGCATTTAGCGGATAATCTGAGGTATTGCAAATACCTCTTATCTATTGGCCAAATCAACTCATCCACTACAGTTCGAGTTAATCCGTCATGTGGCGGAGATCTTATACGTCGTACTGTTTCTTAGCTATGAAGACTTCCGACGAAACCGTTTTTGGATGATAACCCTGTCCCTTAGGTTGCACGATAAACTGCAATGAGTCCGACAAAGCTACAGGATTCTCTTCATAATCGTCACCAATGTACATTTGGTCTGAGAAAGGGGATATTGCATAAGCAAGATGTTCGACAAGTGTATCTCGATTAGAGAACTCACTTTCTTCTAAATTGATCATCTGCGCAATGATTGCACTATCGATGAAAGTGCCACTTAGCCAGTTAGATGTCGAAGCATAACCTGCACACCAACGTAAATTATTGGCAGTGGTGAAGACTTCGATTAACTCAGTATTCCCCCCGACGAAACATGAACCGAACATAACCCCTGTTATGTTGTACTGTTTTGATTTCATGCCAATAGCGAAAAGAATATCCTCTAACTTCATATTACCTATTTTCTTCTTGTACCCATGAGCTGCAATATAGACAATAGTGTTAGAAAACCTGACTTTACAAAGACATTCTAAGGCATATTCAAAGCTCTTTTTGTCATAAAAATCAGCATGGTAAACTTCTGTATCCCCTGCCAATTTTGCAACACCTTCAATAAAAGGCACAACACTTGAACGGTTAGAGTCACTATCATCCAATTCCCATGGACTTTCCAGCACCAGTATTCCCCGATTGGCACTATGTCTTGCCATCTTTAGTTCCTTTTAAAAAATTTTGGTATTCATTAAAGTTAAATTTGCAGCCATCATCTGAGCAAATCGTAAGGTAAGCTCAAAGCTTGAAAAATAGGCTTTGAGCTTCTTAGCTATTCGCAGCGTCAATATTGAAGAGTTTTTTCCTAATTATCAATATTATAATACCAAAATCGCTAGGTAGGCCGTTCACTTTTAAGTTATTAACCAGATTGCCATACAGTGTCATTTCCCAAGTGATGATTGACCGAATTACGATCATGACGACTGGACGCAAGGGGGGAGTTTAGGACCTCATATGGCGTTATCGAGTTCACACACACGAAACGTGATAATATTGACATTATCAACAATACCATAACTTCAGATCGGCCCCTGCGAATTGCTAATAAAGAGACATCAATTCGTGATCTAAAAAGAGTTGGAAGAAACACACACTGAATTGTGACGAATCAGGATTAAGCAGATGCGGGCACTCCCAAAAACTGCACAAATCATTTCTGGAGAGACTGTAAATAGTCCTTTGTAATTGTCGGGGTGACATATAATCACTCAGTCTGTCTTAGAACATAACCATCATATCAAGCACCAAATTACACCAAGAATATTACCGACCGTCTATAGCTTTACAGGTTACGGTAATCAATACCTTCACTTGTTCCAAAGCACTATCAAGGCAATATCGAGTTGAAAAAACATGGTTATCTGTCAATGACTCGATCTGCTTGGAGAGTCCTAAAAGTTTACGAAGAATTTTATCGAGGGTTAATGTATTGGTTCGCCAATCACTCTGGAAACGGCTATTGGCTATTAATAAATCTATCCTTAATAGATAAATTTGAAGCTCTAAGAGAATGTTCTGCTCTCCAACATTTTCCGATATGAACTTCGCATCTTCTAGGCATTTGTGAAGATTACTGGTATTGATCACGGTAGGTATTTGAGGGGTTAACAACACAAACCTCCTTGGAGGATAAGTGGCTACTATCGAGTAACCACACACCTGCGCCAGTCTTATTTAGATTTGAAAACTAGTCCATTTCTAGCCAGTTCGAAGTCTAGATACTCCCAAAAAGTGAAGTTTGTTAAGCAGATTTCATCATTCTGTCCGATACCTAGAAGAGATTTATCACCTGTTTCTTCATACTCTTCTTCAACTTCATCTGTTGCTTCCCTTAAAGCCTCTTCCACAAGCTGTTCTTGAATATCTTCGTCCGACCAACCTAAGAACTTTGCAGTTAGGTTTGATCTAAGTGGATAGTAATCGTAAATCTCTCCCAGTTGCGGCTCATATCCCTGCTGTATTGCTTTGATGCTTTGCTCCAGCCCATACAGGTAACTAGCCTCATCCCATTTAAATAGTTGATCTTCATCCACCGCAAATACAAGCCAATAATCAGGGTTAATGGCTACCTGCCAGCCTAGATAATTAAACTCTCTGATAATGGAAAAGCGGTCATCATGAGATAAAGGTATGCCCGTTATCTTCTGGATGAGACCTTCACGAACTTTGAACCTATTTTGACCTGCTTCAGCATCTGAACAGTGTTTTTGAGAACACAAAAGAATCAGCTTCGCCACATGCTCATAATTGATATGATTATTTTTAACTCTTCTTTTAATAGGCATAGTTAGTTTCATCCTGTTGTTTAATAAAGTAGTATGTGCTAACAACTAGCTAAACTCGCTTATACCTAAAACTAAGAAAGAAATCTCACGATTTTGCCCGATACTCAAGTCATCAAGCCAGTAAGTAACTCTTTTGTGACGTCTACAGGATGACTGCTCCCTTGTGGTCTTACCCAAAAACGTATTGATTCACCAAGAGTTTGGGGACTTCCATCGTCACCATTGGCTAAAGGGATATTCAAATCAAATGGGAAAAGAGCATTATGGAAGCAAGTGATAATGTCTTGTTTAGAGTTCAACTTACCCTCGTTAATATACCCTTCAGTGAACTCTTTGATTATTGCAGTTTCTAGTAGTACTGACTGAAACCAATCGACAGAGTGCTTATATGAAATGACCCAATTAGGACCATTTACAATATCAAAATTAGTGTCATATTATCCCCAGGACTTTGATTCAGAGAGAGTATCTTTGCTAGCAGCCAAACAAGAGCTAACAATCAACTGAATCGAAAGGGGTTCGATGAGAATAGTCTCTTGACCTTTTACTCGTGAAAGGGGCGTCAATTAGCATAGCGAATATAACTATCCACTTTTTCTTTCAGAACAGCGTCGTATACACTAGGATTCTATTACTTCGTTCTGAGAAGGATACTCATGAAAGCTCGCATTGGGGTTGCATCGGAAGATCTCATTCGTAGGCACATGATTAGTGTGGCCGCAGGCAACATTAGCCATAACAAGCATCTACCGACGCTTTGGTTCACGTCACTAAATGAAGCCTCAAAGCTACTGTGTAATGAGAATATCGAACTAATGCTGCTGATCAATAGAGAAAAGCCTGAAAGTCTAGCTGAGCTTGCGGAGATTAGCGGTCATCATATCCGCGAACTCTCACGAACTCTCGACGACTTATCATCAAAAGGATTCATCCAGTTAGAGGAAAAAGGCAACGCTTGCCGCCCTATTGCTGTATTTACTGACTTTGAGATTATTCTCGGCAAAGAATTAGAGAATACACTGCAAGAAGGCTATCTTTCATGATACCGAACACTCGTTACTGCGGCGCATGCCGCTTGGGTAGCACAGCTTCATGCTGTGCAGACTCGAATGGTGATTGTTCTTGATACTTTCCGTCTAGGCCAACTTGATAGCCATAGATGATCTCTTCCAGTTCTATTTTGAGGGCTTCAGTTACTTCAACTAGCTTATCAGTATTGGTAAAGATAGCGTGATCAAGCAAGTCAAGAAGTCCATTTAGCGTAACCTTACTATCCTTTGATTCGGCTTGCTCGTTATCACTTCTTGTAGCCTTAGCCTCGTTCTTCATATCAGCCTCGCTCATAAAAATGCCTGCCGTACACACGGCTGTAGCACAATTACACTCTCGCCAGCCTCTGAGAAGTTTCCTCAGCAAAAAACCTTAACTGTTTACAATAAAAACGATTAATTTCAGACAGTTATAAACCACCAAGATTTAGACACTAAAAGTTAGTGTCTAAATCTTAGTGCCGAAAAATCAAACAAAGCGTCCAATCATTGTCTTCCATGGAGGTTTCACTTTAAGCTACTGATGTTAAAGCACTTAGCGTATGTGCTCACTTCTCTAATCTAAAAAACCCCTGTACCATGGAGAAGTCAATCAACTCTAAGGTCATGATAGTTTGAAGTTTTACGTTGTTTCCGATCTGCATCTCGACATTCACGGAATACGCCGTGATTTCTGGTATAGCTTCGATAACGAAGCCACTTTAGTCGTTGCAGGTGACACAGCGAACGGCCTCTTAGGCATGGCGTATGTGAAGAATGTACTTTGCCGCCACTTTAAGACTGTGATAATGATTGCAGGAAACCATGAATGGTATAGCAATAAGAGTAAATCCTACCGCCATAGAAGTACGTCCGTTGGGTGCAAATCTAGTGCTAACTCTGACGTTCTCAAAGATTCTAGGAGTTCCGTACTAGCCAAGCTTAAGGCTCATAGTGATACAACTGAAAACCTGTTCTTTTTGAATAATGAGTCAATAAATTTAGATGGATGTAGTATTTATGGAGGAACTCTTTGGTTTCCTATCCACACATACTCGTCTGCGCTGATTGATGTGTACTCAGAACTGATGAATGATACAAAGTACATCAGCCATCAAATGATTGAAGAGCAGCACAAAGCATTCATTAACAACTTTCCAGAGAAAGTTGATATAGCAATATCTCACCACCTTCCATCTAAAGAAGCTTTTGCTTTCGAGCAAAATGCCAGCAGCGATTATGCTCCGTATTATCATGCAGGGTTGAGTAATGAGTTGATCTCAAGAGCTAGGTATTGGGTGGCAGGGCATCAACATGATGCTGTAGAGAAAGTCATCGCTGACGGTAGGACGACATTTATTTGTAACCCCAAGGGTTCTGTACGCTTAACCAGTGGATTACTTACTAATAAAGCTTATTACCTATAAGAGCTAGCCAGCAACAAACTTCGGCATCTGAAAGCCCGCTAGGGCTTTCTCACTGTGATCATTGGCCTTGTGAAGCAACCAATCAGAAATGATGCATAGATTCATCACCTCCCTTCACAATGCCAACACTATCATTCGCACAAATACACACATAACACTTTTACGCGCATAAAAGTGTTATTTAATACATTTTTATGCGCACTTAAATGTTAACGCTTGCATTTTATTGCGCATTTTTATGTAATAAACAATCGACCAGATAAGCACTTTAACTGAGGTGGCTAGATGAAACGAACACTACTTGAAAACCTACTCACCTGGAAAGACAAGCCGACAAGGAAGCCTTTGCTGATTGACGGTGCTAGACAAACTGGTAAAACATTCCTATTGCAGGAACTATTAGGAAGTACATTCGAAAATGTCCTAAGAATCGATTTTCTAGAAAGCCCTGAGTTAATGGAAGCCTTTTCAGGCTCTCTAAACCCTGATGACATCATCACCAACATTGAACTCTTAACAGGAGAAATCTTCGAACCATCGACAGATCTCCTTATTTTAGATGAAATTGGTGAATGTCCAAGAGCGGTCACCTCTCTTAAGTACTTTGCAGAAAAGGCTCCCAAAGCTTATGTTGCGGCCAGTGGTTCAAATATCGGATTGCTCACGTCCTTTCCCGTTGGAAAAGTTGAGCAGCACAACTTAAGGCCACTGACTTTCAGGGAATTCTTGTGGGCATCTGGAGAAAAAGCACTGCACAAAGCATTTGACCAAAAGCTGAACTCTTCAGCTGCTCATACAAAATTAATCGAACTACTGACCGATTATTATTTTGTTGGCGGTATGCCTGAAGCCGTAAACTCATGGTTCGAAAACTCAGAACTCAGTATTATTGAACGCATTGAAGCCGTATCTGAAGTCCATAGGAACTTAATTGAGGGCTACATGCGTGATTTCGGAAAGTACTCTGGAAAAGTGGACGCACAGCTAATCGAATCTGTATTTCGAAGCATTCCCGCTCAACTATCTTCGGTATTCGACGACTCCGTTAAACGGTTTAAGTTCAAGGGAGTTCACGAACGCAAGTCTCGCTATGCTGAATATGAAAGTGCGATTACATGGCTTCACAAGTGTCGGCTTGCTTTAAAAAACCATCCTATTGAAGGACAGCCTCGTTCTCCTTTAGCTGCTTATCAGAAGGACAATACAGTTAAACTATTTCTCTTTGATGTAGGGCTATTGAACCATATGCTCGGTACTGGTTACCGTGAAATCAAACAGCAAGGCTATGAATACAAGGGATATGTCGCCGAAAACTATGTTCAACAGGAAATCGCTGCGCTAGGTATTGAACCAAGTTTCTCTTGGGGAGACGCAAGAGCAGAGATAGAGTTCATTATCGCTGATGACCTAGGTCGAATTGTGCCTGTAGAAGTAAAGAGTGGTAAGCGAACCCGTGCGAAATCATTGCAATCCTACATCGAGAAGTGCAAACCCCACAAGACAATCAAACTTACAGGTACTCAAGGCTCTCCAGCAACAGAGAAGGAGCACATCGTGATGCCGCTTTACTACACCGAATACTTACTTGATCACCTGAATGATCTAGACAAAAACTAGGTAGTAACAAAATTAACAGAAAGCCCCAATGGGGCTTTCAAAAACAATCTTTATTTAAGATTAGCTCTTAGCGACTGAGTACTTTTAATGTCTGGAAAAGGTAACGTTTCAGCGGAGGGTACAACTGACAACGCTGGTGGAACATACCCAATCAACTCTTTCAATTTACTGCTCCAGGCTTCAAGCCCAACTAACTTATCGTCAAAATAGTCATAGCGATCATAGTGACGTGTACTCACATCTTGTAACGCGTGATTTTGAATACGATCTCGAACTTCCTTGCTGATTCGGCATGCCCCCATCAAAGTTTTACACGTTCGGCGAAGATCTTTAGGCACAAACTTATCGAATCCTACGGCATCGCGATAACGAGTCACTGCACGACAAATTGAGCTAGTTTTCATGGGTTCTTCTGCATCTTTGGGATTTGGAAAAACATATCGTCCACCACCAGAAAGCTCATATTGTTTCTGAAGTATTTCAAAAGCCAATCCGTTCAACGGTACGATATGATCTTTTTTGTTTTTGGAACGTTCTTTAGTGATGCAGACAAACCTTTCTTCCCAATCAACATTCCACCATTCAAGTGTAATCACCTCATATGGTCGTTGTCCCCCTAGATAGATGCACAGTTGAAGTAAGTGCCTCAAATCTTGTCCGATGGGTACAAGATCATAGTTTTCACGAAGATCTTTTAGTAGACGCCGTAACTCTCGCCATTCTAAGAACCTTTCACCAATGCGCTCTCCATCTTTTTGCTTTGGAATTGGTGCTACTGGATTGTATTTTATGCCAAATTTCGACTCTAAAGAGAAATAGCGAGGATCGTTATCAAAGCGCATCCCATGGTTAAACGCCGCCATCACATAGCTACGTACTCGGTTGCTTTGGGTGATAGCTCCACGCTGGATCATCATACTAATAACGTATTTAATATCATCTGTCGTTACATCACACGCTTTGGTGTTTTTGTCTATATATGGATAGAACTCTCGTACCAGCGCATTTCGCACGTCTTCATACGTTCTCTTTCCATCTATTTTCATGCGCTCCGTGTAGCTATGAAATAGCTCATCAATGGTTCCTAAGCTTTTACTCTCAGCATCAATTTTTTTCTGCTCGCTCTCTTGTTGTTCAAGGTGCAATTTAGGATCTTTTCCGCCGAGCAACAGTTGTGAGAAAACTTGGGCTTTCTCGCGAGCTTCTGTAAGAGTCATGCTGCCAGCACGTGCACTGAATAAACCGATTGAGATAAATTTTTCTTTCTGGTGCTGGTAGTAGCGAAACACGAACTGCTTTTTCCCACTAGTGAAAATTTTTACTCCCAAACGCCCTGTACCGCGTTGACCTGATTGATCCCAGAGATAATAGGAATTTTTACTACTGGTCGCGGATTGAATTTTAGTAACAGTTAACATTCTGATTTTCTCTTGTCTTTTTTGGCGAAGTTAACTTTCTAGGTCAATAGACATAACCTAAAAGCAGCCAAAAATAATATTGACAGATTTCATGCCTAAGCAAAGCTAGGTCAGGTAATGGGTCAGACAAGAGAAAAGTGACATGAAAATCAATGCAAACTAACGCAACAAAGACAAACAGATAAATATTTGAATTTAATAGAAATTACCAAGCATTGCATACTCATAAAAATGAACCTGGTAGGACTCATAATCGATTGGTCCGCAGTTCAAGTCTGCGAGGGGCCACCAAATTTCGAAAGGCGTAGCAGGTTAGTACCTACTACGCCTTTTTTGTGTCTGCTGACTTTGGGTACAGTTGTGGGTGTAGTAATTCGTTGCTCATCTCATCAACAACTTCAAACTTATTACCTTCCTCGGTTCTACCCCCTCTTTCTTTTCGCTTATTACCAAGCTTTCTATATAGTCGTAGAAACAAAATGTCTGCTCGCTATTTAAACCATTGACCCTTTTTCGACTTCTGATAGGATGGACATGTAAACGTATGGACGTCTAAAACAAAAATGGAGTTACAATGAAAAGTATTCGTCACCTAAAGAAACTAGCTTTGGTTCTCACGGCAGTAGTTGGCTTAAGTGCTTGTGGAGAAAAAGATGGCTCTATCATAAAAGTGGGAGCAACCGTAGGGCCTCATGCTCAAGTAGTTGAAGCAGTAGCGAAGGAAGCAGCGAAGCAAGGCTTGAATGTAGAAGTCATCGAGTTTTCTGATTACGTGACACCCAATGCCGCGCTTAGTGATGGTAGCATCGACATTAACAGCTATCAGCACCAACCATTTTTAGACAACTTCAACAATAGTCATGACGCCCAATTAGTGTCGATTGGTCAATCCATTCTGATGCGCATGGGGCTTTATTCTAACAAGTATCGCTCATTACAAGAGCTTCCAAACAATGCACGCATAGCAATTCCAAACGATCCAACTAATGGTGGTCGTGGTCTATTGCTACTCGCCGATGCAGGTTTAATTGAGCTTAAACAAGGTGTTGGCCACAAAGCCGCCCTAACTGATATTACAAAAAATGCAAAGTCGTTTGAATTTGTCGAGGTAGATGCCGCCCAGTTACCACGAACATTGGATGATGTAGACGCGGCTGCGATCACAATGAACTACGTAATGTCTTCTGGTTTAGACCCGAAGAAACAAAGTATCTATCTTGAAGCAAAAGACGCACCGTTGGCCGTCATGGTAATCGCTACTCGTGAAGCAGACAAAAATAATGAAGCGTATAAAAAGTTCGTTTCTATTTATCAATCTCAAGCAATTCGTGATTATCTCGATCGTACGTTCAAAGGCACAATCGAAGCAGCTTTTTAATCAATAAAGCAGCGAATACTTTGCCCACGAATCAGATAGAAAAGAGGCTAATGTTTTCTCATAGCCTCTTCTTTTCATTACTCACTCAATCGGCTTATTGTCGACTTTCAGCCTCTAATCTCATTGCTAAATAAGCTTGGTCCGCAGAAACCAATTCAGGGCGGTTAATCAACTTCCAAAGGAAGTATGGTGGGATTAAAAATACGACAAAGTAGAGAGATTCATGGAAGAATACATCGGCTATCGCTTGCTGATGCTCCCAGAGTGCCGTCAGTGCAAAGAGCTCTAACATCACACCTAAAACGCCAAAGACGACAGAGACAACAATCGCTAAACCCAATAGTTCTCTAATAAAGTGCTTGTATGCCATGATACTAATTCCTTCTAGCAGTAAATCATACTAACTTACGCTCATAAGAAACAAGCCAGCTTGACTATTATCAAACTCCCCTCATCACAGTTAAGAACTTAGTTTTATAAAAAAGGACTTGTATATAGCGCCATCGAAGATTGACCTCTCTATCACAATACAATGACATCATTTCTCGACTTTGAGACTAGCCTTTTACATTTATCAGCAGTGTAAACAAGAGGTCATAATGAAAAAATATACCTACCCTTTACTTGCCATCTCAGGCGGTCTTTTATTGACGGGCTGTGGTAGCGACGACTCTTCATCCGATACAGAAGCAGCCACTTTTTCTCTCAGCGTTTCCGATGCGCCTGTCGACGATGCCAACAAAGTCGTCTTAGCGTTTAAAGATGTTGTCCTTGTACCATTTGACCCAGAAACTGGCGAACAAACTGGAGAACATATTCTGTTAGATGTTAGTGACAATGGAGCACTACACCAAGTTGATCTAATGGAATATCAGGGAAGTAACGCTAAAACGATCATTAGCGAGCAAGACATCGCTCCTGGTGATTATGCTATGTGTGTGTACGCTAAAGACGGCAAACAATTAAACGATACAACGCTGTCATACGTAGAGAAGACAGATGGCAACATCAAAGGCTTAGTTGTGCCTAGCCGAGGCAGTTGTTTTGGTTTTAAACCAGATACGAGCGATCAAGGTCGCTTGAAGTTTTCGCAAAAAGGTCAGTATGTAAAAGTTCATACTGGTCATAATAGCTATGTTGTCGAGTTTGATTTGCGTAAAGGTCTGGCAGATCCAACGGGCAAAGATTACATGAACATGAACTCTAATGCGGTAAGCTTAGTAAACGCATCAGAATCAGGTCATATCGGTGGTGAAGTCAGTGAAATTCAGTATCAAGCGTGTGAAGCAGACAGTGCAGCATCAAATGCAATAAATGACGTTCCTGCCGTTCACTCAGTCTATCTTTACGCAGGTTCGATGGATCGCTCAACCATGGGCGATATGGGCGCGATGGAACCACTCCAAGCGCCAGTTGCAGTAGCTAACGTGAATGAATCGCAAGACGAAGAAGGTAATACAACCTACAGCTACGAGTTTGGTTACATGGGCCCAGGCACCTACAGTATTGGGTACACCTGTACCGCGTATGTTGATACACCAGATAACCATGAAACATCAGAAGATGGCTTCCTGATTTATCAACATTACACACCTGTTGATGTGGTCGAAGGTGAGCATACAGAGCAAGATATTAATCCTATCCTATAGCTCTCATCTTATCGAAAGCCGCTCACACGATGAGCGGCTTTTTGACTATTATTTTAATCCGATAAGTAATACTGAACGGTTGAGACCACTCGTACTTTCTTAATGTAAGGCGTGTTGCTATCTCGGTCATAAATCGAGAACTGCCCTTGCGTGGCACGTTTGATCTTACCCAGTGAACTCTGTGAGTCTTTCGCAAACTTTTGCGCCACTTCGCGGGCGTTTTTCGTCGCCTCTTCGATCATGTCTGGCTTTACATCATTCAGCTTAGTAAAGCTGTACTCAATGCGGTTCGCGTACGGGTCCTGATTCAGCAGTACGCCTTGTTTTCCTAGCTCACCAATCTCATTAATTGCCGCTCGAACCACATCGACACTTTGACTATAAACCGTAACGGTCCGCGAGGCTAAATAACGAAACTCGATATCTTGCTCACTCCCGTATTGCTGTGCTTTTCGGTCAATGACAGCAGGAGAAGAAAGGGAAACGCTCGTTTCAGGGAGCCCTTTGGCACTTAAGAAATCCAGAATCAAACGCGTTTGCTGATCGATGTCATCAAACATAGCCCCCATATCATTACTCGCTAAGGTGAACTGAATTGGCCAGATCACTGTATCGGCAGAGTACTCTCGTTCAGACAATCCCTTTACCGTTACCACTCGTTCATAGGCTTTGTATTTGACTGCCGTTTGCTGAATAAAAAAGCCCAATACTCCTAAACCAATTATCAGACACAGCCCGAGCCATATTGACGCTTTATTGGAAATCTTCTCCATTCATCCTCCTAATTTCGCCAAAAGTAACAATTCGTCGTATCGATAACATAGCTCAACTATGGCCAGAAAATGGCGACCTAAAGCCAAGTTTTTGTCATATCGTTCGAAATGGTGAATAGAATAAATTACAATTGAACGGTGTTTTATTGTGAGTTTTAAGATTATGTTGAAAATAAAATGGCTGGTAGTTCTGAGCGGATTATTTGTCTCAACGGCTTGTTTGAGTACTGACGACTTAGTAATGGATGACAACTCAACACAAGAACCCCAAGCGGGTATGTGCGATGAAGATCAATGCGAAGGGAAACGCTTTGATGGTCGCATTCTGCTAGACAATGAGCCGACCAAACAGGTCTTGAGCTCACTAGAAAGTCTCGGTGAAACGCTCAACTCTCTGAGTATCCTGATGTTTGCTGGCGACAAAACGTAACGCTAATACGTCCCTATCCCCTCGCCTTTGGTCAACAAAGCTTCACCAGTTTGTCACCAAAGGCTCATGGATTTGCCTCTGAACTGTCATCTGTAATTTCTACTATCCGATCAGCCACTTGTACGCTGAGGTAAATATGGATAGTTCGACCCCTTTTCGTCTCCCTCGTAAAACGCCGTTTGGCATTGGTGAAAACGTTGCAGAATGGGCAACAGGTTTAAGTCAGCTCGATAAATTCTACGCCCAACGCCCCGTGAATGCGGATACCAAAACTTTCTTGCGATTTACGCTGGATATTTTGGGGATCGACTATCGCATTGCCCATGGTTCGCTCGACGCAGTGCCAAAGCAAGGCGCAACCGTCATTGTGGCGAATCACCCTCTCGGTTGTGTTGAAGGCGTGATTCTCGCCGAGCTACTATTGATGATACGAGACGATATCCAAATTTTAGCGAATCAGTACCTAAAAACCGTACCAGAGCTCGACCAACTTTTTATTGGTGTCGACGTATTCGAAGGCAAAGACGCCGTCAAATCGAATATGAAGGCCCTCAGAGCAGCCAACAAACACCTTGCGAATGGCGGCTTGTTATTGGTTTTCCCTGCGGGTGAAGTGTCGCAGTTAGTGGATGCCAAACAACAGCGTTTAGAAGACAAAGAATGGAGCCGCAGTGTCAGTGCGTTAATTCGTAAGAACAAAGCCGCCACTGTTCCCGTCTTCATTCGTGGGCAGAACTCAAAACGCTTCTACATGGCAGGTAAAATCCACCCTCTTTTACGCACCTTGATGTTGGGAAGAGAGCTGCTCAACAAGAGCGCAAAAACCATTGAATTGTCCTTTGGGCAAGCAATCAAGTTTAAAGAACTCAATAACCTCAACGATGATCAGATCGTCAATTATCTGAGGCTTAACACCTACCTGCTTAACCGCGATGTAAGTGCCACTCAGCAAACGGTCTCAGACAATGATCTCTTACCTATTGCAGCAGGGTTACCCATAAGCCAATTGCTTGAAGAGCTGCACAGCTTACCAAAAGAGTCCAAGCTACTAACAAGTGGTGAGTTCGATGTTTACTGCACGGAATCGCAGAGTATCCCTTCCCTACTGCATGAAATTGGTCGCCTACGTGAGCTAAATTTCCGACAGGTTGGCGAAGGAACGGGACTAGCAATAGACATTGACCATTTCGATCATGATTACCTGCACCTATTTGTGTGGGATCGTGAGAACCAATGCATGGTAGGTGCTTACCGTCTTGGATTAGTTGATCAATTATTGGCGAAATATGGCGTAGAAGGATTGTATTCGCGCACATTGTTCAACTATGACCAACGCTTTCTCGATCAAATGGGTAAGTCGATTGAAATGGGTCGTTCTGTGATTGCCGAGCAATATCAAAAAAGCATGAGTGCCCTACTCTTACTCTGGAAAGGCATAGCGACTTTTGTCCATCAACATCCCGAATACACGCACTTATTTGGCCCAGTGAGCATCAGCAACGATTACAGCCATACCGCGCGTCAGTTGCTGGCACAATCGATGACCCTACACCACTACGACAACGACTGCGCCGAATACGTCACTCCGTCAAACCCACTGCCAGAAACCAACTTAAACTGGAATACCAGCATGCTAACCGCATTGGGAGATTTACAGTTGCTATCTCGCGTGATCGCTCGAATTGACGAAGGCAAAGGCGTCCCGGTATTACTGCGCCAATATTTGAGTTTGAATGGTAAGTTGGTGTGTTTTAACGTCGATCCGGCGTTTAACAACGCACTGGATGGATTGATTATGGTGGATTTACGCGATGTGCCTGAGAAAACGCTTGCACGTTACATGGGCAGTGGAAACGCGCGCGAGTATTTAGCTCTGAACCATTAACCGTCGTCGGAGGTATCGCGCTGCTCAAAATCGCTCTAAACAACACAACGCGAGCAGCGTGATGCGTTATTTACCCATAAGACATTAAAAACAAAGTGTTTAGTTAAACTCATCGCAAAAAGGCCTGTCATCTCAAGCTTTAATCCACAAAACGCCAACATCGCACAAACGTTCACGTTATAAACTTTCACAAAACCTCAAAATGGTCATAGATCACATTTTCAATCAAACCTGACGTCAAACAAAATGTGACACTGATCATCTCGAGTATTTAATTTGAATTGAAAAAGAAATTAAAGGTGATCTTAATCACAATGAATTTTGATTTTATATTTGTCAGAAGATCGAATTGATCACTAATATTTTTATTGACAGATTTGAAAGTCATTTTTTGTTATTAAGTTACATATCAATTAATTGATCATCATCACTTAAAAAATGCTTTTCATCCGAAGAAATGCGGGGGTTGATCACGAAAAACCCGTCGTCAGTTCCAATTGGAAAATGTGTGGTAAATTGATTGGGTACTAAGCAATCAAACAAGCGGTTTTGGCGAACCGTTTACGACAACATATTCATCAGAACATCGAACGGGGAATTGTTATGATATCACCAGATGCCAAGATCAAGATACAAAATTTTGGTCGTTTTCTGTCAAACATGGTAATGCCTAACATCGGCGCGTTTATCGCGTGGGGCTTTATCACTGCTCTATTTATCCCAACCGGATGGCTACCAAATGAGACGTTAGCTTCCATGGTTGGTCCTATGATCACTTACTTGCTGCCACTACTGATCGGTTACACCGGTGGTAAATTAGTGGGCGGCGATCGCGGCGCGGTCGTTGGTGCAATCACTACCATGGGTGTGATTGTCGGTACCGACATCCCAATGTTTATGGGTGCAATGATGGTCGGCCCAATGGGCGGCTGGGCAATCAAAAAATTCGATAACTACATCGACGGTAAAGTAAAAAGCGGCTTCGAGATGTTGGTGAACAACTTCTCTGCGGGCATCATTGGTATGCTGTGCGCCATTTTGGCTTTCTTCCTTATCGGTCCATTTGTCAAAGTGCTTTCAGGCGCATTGGCAGCAGGCGTAAACTTCCTTGTTTCAGCGCACCTTCTGCCACTGACTTCTATTTTTGTTGAGCCAGCGAAGATCCTATTCCTAAACAACGCGATCAACCACGGCATCTTCTCTCCACTGGGTATTCAGCAAGCGTCAGAGACTGGTCAATCGATCTTCTTCCTAATCGAAGCAAACCCAGGTCCTGGCCTAGGTATCCTGCTGGCTTACATGGTGTTTGGTAAAGGTACGGCTCGTCAAACGGCAGGTGGTGCATCCATCATCCACTTCTTCGGCGGTATCCACGAGATTTACTTCCCATACATCCTAATGAACCCTCGCCTAATCCTTGCGGCTATCGCAGGCGGTATGACTGGCGTATTCGTTCTAACTATGTTTAACGCAGGTATCGTTTCTCCAGCATCACCAGGCTCGATCTTCGCAATCTTGTTGATGACTCAGAAAGGTTCAATCGTTGGTGTTCTAGCGTCTATCGCAGCAGCAACAGGCGTGTCATTCGCCGTAGCAGCACTGCTAATGAAGACACAAACGTCAACGGAAGAAGACGGTGATGAAGCAGCACTAGAAAAAGCAACATCACAAATGAAAGACATGAAATCTGCATCTAAAAACGATGCGGTGGTAAACAACCAAAGCAAAGGTGACGTAGACCTAGCGACAGTACAAAGCATCATTGTCGCTTGTGATGCGGGCATGGGCTCGAGTGCAATGGGCGCGAGCATGCTACGCAAAAAGGTTAAAGACGCAGGTCTGAACATCCACGTAACCAACCTTGCTATTAACAGCTTACCAGAGAGTGCAGATATCGTGATTACTCATAAAGACTTAACGGATCGTGCACGTAAGCATGCTCCAAACGCACACCACATTTCATTGACGAACTTCCTAGACAGCGAAATGTATAACCAGCTAGTCACCAAGTTACTGGCAGCACAAAACCAATCCGCAGCCAATGACGACCAAATGGTGAAAGTGTCAGTCATGGCGGCGAACGACGACTGCTTTGAGCCACAGCAGCCATCGGTTTTCCAAATCCAGCGTGAGAACATTCACCTAGGTTTGAAAGCAGCCAACAAAGAAGAAGCCATTCGCTTTGCAGGCAACAAATTGGTTGAACTTGGCTACGCAGAACCAGAATACGTAGACGCGATGTTTGAGCGTGAAGCGTTGGTTCCAACTTACCTTGGCGAGTCTATCGCGGTTCCTCATGGCACCGTAGAAGCGAAAGACCGCGTGAAGAAAACAGGCATTGTAATCTGCCAATACCCATCGGGTATCCAATTTACTGAAGATGACGACGATGTCGCGAAACTGGTTATCGGCATTGCCGCTAAGAACGATGAGCACATCCAGGTGATCACCACCATTACGAACGCGCTCGATGAGCCGGAAGCAATTGAGAAGCTAACCAGCACCAACGATGTGGAAGAGATTCTGAACATCCTTGGCGGTCAACAAGCGGCTTAATTACTCCTTTAATTTGCTCCTGAGGCAAATGAGGTCAGCTGTCACCCCCTATGCGGTTGGCCTCACCCTAGTTTCGTAAGTCAACATTTTCAGATATTGGTAGGTAAGAATTATGAAAAACGCAGTTCATTTTGGTGCAGGTAACATCGGTCGTGGTTTCATCGGTAAACTCTTAGCAGACGCAGAAGTCGAGGTCACTTTCGCTGACGTTGATGCGCCGTTGGTAGACCAGCTCAGCCACAAACAAGAATACAAAGTGAAAGTCGTGGGCACCGAGTGCCAAATCGACACTGTTACCCACGTCACAGCGGTAAACTCAGCCAGTGATGACGTGATTGATCGCATCGTCAAAACCGATTTAGTTACCACTGCGGTCGGTCCAAACGTATTAGATATCATCGCGAAAACCATCGCGAAAGGCATCGCCAAACGTTTTGAAGCTGGCAATGACGCGCCACTTAACATCATCGCCTGTGAAAATATGGTGCGTGGTACCACACACCTAAAAGGTGAGGTGTACAAGCACTTGGATGAATCACTGCACACAAAGGCAGACGAGTTGGTTGGCTTTGTTGATTCAGCGGTAGACCGCATCGTGCCACCAGCAGAAGCCGCCAACGATGATCCACTAGAAGTCACGGTAGAAAGCTTTAGTGAATGGATTGTCGATGAGCAACAGTTTAAGGGCGATATCCCAAACATTGCTGGCATGGAAAAAACCAACAACCTAATGGCATTCGTAGAACGTAAGCTGTTCACCCTAAACACAGGTCACTGCATTACCGCTTATTTAGGTTGTTTGAAAGGGCACCGTACCATTCGTGAAGCAATTGAAGACCCAAGCATTCATGCTGAAGTAAAACAAGCAATGCACGAAAGCGGAGAAGTACTGATCAAGCGCTACGGTTTTGATCGCGACATGCACAACGCTTACATCGAAAAGATCCTAGGACGCTTTGCCAACCCATATTTAGTGGATGAATTGGATCGCGTTGGACGACAACCAATTCGTAAATTGGGTGCAAATGATAGATTAGTGAAGCCGTTACTCGGTACAATTGAGTATGGCACTGAAAATCAAACACTTTTGAAAGGCATTGCTGCTGCGTTGAAGTACACTAACGACACCGACCCACAAGCGGTGGAACTACAAACCTCATTAAAAGCCGTGGGCGTAAAGAAAACGCTAGCAACGTACACTGGCCTGGCTGAAGACAGTGTTGAAGTGGCTCAAATCGAAGTGATTTACCACCAGCTTTAATCGAATCAAGGGGAGCTCTGCTCCCCATAAATATAATTTTAAACAGTTACTCAGTATATGGCAGATAACATCAACGAAACCGAGATCATTGAACGATTAAACAGCGCGCCATCGGTACGAGGCTTTTTTATTGCAGCAGTCGATGTGTTCAACGATTCCATCGACGGGCTAATACAAAGGATCTTTCGTAAAGATAACTTCGCCGTGCAATCGGTTGTTGGTCCCCTACTGCAAGACTCCGGACCGCTGGGCGATCTCTCCGTTCGTTTGAAACTCCTATTTGGCTTAGGCGTCCTCCCAGACGATATTTATCATGATATTGAAGACATCATTAAGCTGAAAAACCAACTGAACAGCGATGCATCGGACTACGAGTTCACTGACCCGAATATCCTAGAACCGATCAAAAAACTGCATCTGGTGAAGAAAATGGGCATGGTGCAATTAGAAGTCAACGAACCTGATGACGACATCGACCTTGAGTTTTATCAACTCCAACTTCTGCGCCAACAACAAATCATTAAGTCCGGCCTGTCACTCGCGATTGTCGAGATTTGTAACGAACTGGGCAAAGACAGCCCTTTTTAACCCAACCTCCGGCAAGGAACGCCTTCTCTACTAGCCTCTTTTCTTTGCGTATCCTTTCTGTATGACGTGCGTGAAAGCCATCACAGTCCATATTCGTATGTCTCTGTAATATCAGACCAATCTATCGCTGGTATTGAAACGGTATGGCATGCTTTCAATCGAAGACACTAAAACCAAATGGGAGTTTTTCCAGAAACACCATTGGGTATCTCCAGAATTTTCCCGCACACCCGTACTTGAGTCGTGGGAGCGTTGCATAAAGCAATGCAGTCCTTACACCTGGTCAAAGCCACATATTGCCTCTGGCTTTACCTTCTCATCTCTGATGAAACGCAACGAGCACCTCATCGAATGCGCCACGACCGTACTTGAAGACACTTACGACATGCTAGGGGACGAAGACCTGCTATTGATGGTGACTGACGGCAACGGCTGCGTTCTTTCCGTTGTGGGACATCACTCTATGCAGCAAGAGATGCAGGCGCTCGGCATTAAACAAGGCTGTTTTCTATCTGAAGGAAAAATTGGCACAAATGCGGTCAATCTCTGTATTAGTACTCATATCCCGAGTGAAGTTTTCGCAGCAGAACATTTCAATCGCCACTTACATTCTTATGCCTCTGTAGCAGCGCCTGTTTTCGACCAATTTGGCAAGTTACGCGGCACAACATGCCTTCTCAAAAAAGCAGAGACCTATAAGAAAGAAAACTTAGTCATCATCGCGTCGAGCGCGAAAGAAGTCAGTTTGCAAATCCATATTCAGTCGGAACAAGAAAACATTAACCGCCTCACTTGTGCTCACAACGCAACACTAGAATGCATGGATGACGGCCTTCTGGCCTGGGATGAAGAAAGCCGTATCACCATGGTAAATCATCAATCAGAGCGTTTGTTAAACATTGAAGCCAGTCAGGTTTTGGATAAAGAAGTCTTTTCTGTTTTACGTTTCCCGCCAAATGTCCTCAATAGTCTTGAGTCGGGTGCAAGCATCAACCGAAAACTCACAACGGTAGAGGTTCGTGGCGAGTTTGTTGAAGCGATCATTACCTTGCGTCCACTCAACGACGGCACACACTTATTATTTTTGCATCCCATCGATAAAATTCGCGAACTTGCTCAACAACAAATAGGTGGCAGTGCGCGCTATACATTCAGCACTTTGCCTGTTATTTCACGAAAAATGAAGCATGTCATTACCGTGGCAAAACGGGCCATAAAGTCCAAATCACCAATTCTAATTACAGGTGAAGAAGGTGTAGGAAAAGCCACTCTCGCCATGGCGATTCATAACGAAAGTACCTACAAAGAAGGGCCGTTCATTACGCTCAACTGTCGCTCCATCAATACAGAACAACTGGTCAAAGAAACCCTGGGATACGACGAGGGACAAGGCATGCCCTCTAAGTTTGAACTCGCCCATGGCGGTACGCTCTTTTTGGAAAAGGTGGAATATCTGTCGCCCGATTTACAAGCCGTGCTACTTAAGTTGTTAAAAACTGGGCTCGTCAGCCGCAGCGACAGTTTGCGATTGATCCCCGTAGACTTTCAACTTATTACCAGCACCTCTTCAGAGATCAGCGAGTATGTCACTCAGCGCTCATTTGGTCGGCAACTTTATTATGAAATCTCCTCGAACGAGCTGCATATTCCACCACTAAGAAAGCGCAAAGAAGATATTGAATTTCTCGTCCAGCAGCTTATCAGCCATTATGAGCGCCGCCACAATGTGACGATCTCGATAGAGCCAGTCGCACTGGAAGCGTTGATGAATTTTCGTTGGTCAGGCAATAACTCCGAATTAAGAAACCGAACTGAGCGAATTTTGCTTAACCGCAGTTCGAACTTAATTAAGCTGAACGATATTCCAGAAGACATTAAACTGAATTCTCGCCATACCGCAGAGAATACGCCGGTAATCACGCTAGAAGAAGCTGAGAGAAGAGCGATTGTTCAGGCTTGGAATCAGTGTGATGGAAAGATGCATGATATGGCGAAAGCATTGCAAATTGGCCGCACGACCCTATGGAGAAAAATTAATAAGTTTGGGCTGCAGGAGCAAATGAAGCTGTATTAAGCCGTGAAGTGGCGTTCCTATAACAAAAGTAAAACCGGCGTAAGCACGCCGGTATAGATGTACTAACGATAAGGTATCGATTAAACATCAATAGACAACTGACGAATCTGCGCTTTTAGTCCCGGTAGCAGACTAGAACTGGCGCTGAATTTTCGTAACCCCACGCGAAGCAATGTTTCTGTAGCATTTGGATCGCCAGCCATCTCACCGCACATACTGACCGGTATGCCCGCGCGATCGCCTGCTGCACACGTGAGTTCAATGGCTTTTAGTACCGATGGTTCAAAGTAGTTCACTAACTCAGCAACGGCGGCGTTGCCTCGATCGGCAGCCATAACATATTGAGTCAAATCATTGGTGCCAATAGAGAAAAAGTCGACTTCTTGTGCTAACGCATCTGCATTTAATACCGCGGCGGGTACCTCAATCATAATACCAACAGGCAAATGAGTCGCATCCAAGCCGAGTTGGGTTGCTTGATGTGCCAACAGCGCTTTTACTTTTCTCACTTCTTCAACCTGAGCCACCATCGGTATCATCAATTGAATATTCGGTTGCTCGTGAAAAGCTCTCAGAATGGCTCGAAGTTGGGCGGTAAACAATGACTCATGTTGAAGGCACAACCGCACCCCTCTCAAACCTAAAAATGGATTATCTTCCGATGGCATAGGGTAAGCGGCTAAAGGCTTATCACCGCCAACGTCTAGACTACGAATCGTAAGTGGCTTATCACCAAGTGCGGCGGCAATATCACGATACACTTGATATTGCGCTTCCTCAGTTGGCAATTCATCACTGTTTTGAAATAGAAACTCAGTCCGAAATAGACCAACGCCCTCAGCCCCCGATGTTAGCGCATCATCAATATCCTTTGGTCCGCCAATATTGGCGAATACTGGAATATGGACGCCATCACAGGTGACTGCGGCTTGCTGAGCACTCGCTAGCGAACTTTGTCGGGAGTTTTGCCACTCAATTTGCTGAGCTTCTAATTCCTGCTGTACGACATCTGAAGGAGAGAACCATAAATGCCCTCGGAAGCCATCAATAGTCACCACCTGACCAGCACGCACAGCATCAAGACAGCCCTGAGCTTTAACGATGGCAGGAATCCCCATCGCACGAGCAAGAATCGCACTGTGAGAGGTTTTCCCTCCTTCACTCAAACAGATACCAAGCACTTTCGATTTATTAAGCCCGGCCACATCAGAAGGCATCAGGTCGCGGGCCAACAAAATACTCGGTTCCTGAATGTCGATGGCATTAGGCGTTACACCTGTCATTTCAACCATAACCTGGCGTGCGATATCATGCACATCAGCTTCGCGTTCCCGCATGTACTGGCTTTCAGCCTGGCGAAACTCGTCGGCTAACGTTTGCAGTGATTCTATCCAAGCTTGCTCGGCTATCATGCCCGTTTGAATTCGCGACTCGACCGATGCCCATAATTCTGGGTCACTGAGCATCATGCTATGAGCAGAAAATATTTCCCCTTTCGGCTGCTTCGCTTGCTCCTGCAAATGTTGAACAACCACGCCTATCGCATGCTTAACCCGTTCAATTTCATCTTGTTCACTTTGGAAATCACGTTCAGGCACAGCTGGCATTTTATGAGTAAAAAGGACAACTGGAGCAGTAGCGATACCGTCATTGACTCGAATACCAACAACAGCACCTTCAATCTGATTAGGGACCATGTCATCGAGCAAAGTATCCGTGCTCTCTTCAGATTCGATAATGCCTTGCTCAACCGCCTCTTTTTCTCCGAAGTGCTCACTAGCTAAGGCTTCAAATGCCTTGATTGCTTCACTGGATTGAGAGCCGAGTGCGCACAGCGTGATCGTCTCTTGGCTACGAACGCCAAGTTTCGCAATGCTGTTTAAGCTTTTCGCGTTTACACGGCGCTCGCCTTTTTTCAACCATAATTGGCAGTCAAAAGGCGCGAGTGCACCAACAATGGCCGCAGCGGGACGAGCATGTAATCCATGCGGATTTTGCACTACCCAATCAAATGTCCGTTCTTGCTCAAAGTTCTCTGATACTGGCGCTATCTCAGCGGATGTTAGTGGCTGATCACCAAGGTGCTCCCGTTTTACGCTTAACGCATTCTGTGCCTCTTCGACTACCGTCGATAAAGGTAGCCCGGCAGCAGCAGCCACCGACGCCGCCATGGTCCCTTCAACAATGGGGGCCGAGATAAGGGTGACATTTTCCCTCACATGATCATCAATCAGATCCAGAGCCATTTCCGTGCTAAGCAAGGCGCTGCCAAGATCCATCAACACAACAACCCCTTGTTGATCATGTACCTGCTCAATCGCTTCCATCACGGCTATGGCATCGGTTCCGATCGGGTTCTCTGGATCATCAATCCCAGCCGCAATCGCAAGCTTGGCTTTGCCTTGCGTCATTTGGGTGGCAAGTTCGGCCACCCCTTCTGCAAGGCGACGACTATGAGATACAACTACAATTCCCACCATCTTAATTACCTGCTATTGCCTGCTGTAGTGCTTTAATCATTAACAAAGAAGAGGTTGCGCCGGGGTCTTGGTGACCAATACTACGTTCACCTAAATAGCTTGCTCGCCCTTTTTTCGCCAACATTTCAATCGTGGAAACCGCGTTCGTTTCTGCTAGCTCAACCATTTCATTCAATAAATGGTCAGCGCTCATGCCATTTTCTAACGACGCCTTCACGCTAACTAAAACGGGTAACCAAACATCACACATGGTTTTATCACCCAGTTCCGCTTTACCACGAGACACCACGCCATCCACACCGCTTTTTAGTGCATCAACCAACTCTTCAAACGTTAGTTGCTCTCGAGTTCCGACAGCGGCAGCCGTGCGAATAAACAGCGTGCCATACAGCGGGCCACTTGCCCCACCGACACTAGAAAGCAAGGTCATGCCCGTATTCTTGAGAATGCTGCCGATATTTTGGTCCGCAAATTGCGGCAGTTTTTCCGCGACTTTTTTAAAGCCTCGGTTCATATTGAGACCATGGTCTGCGTCACCAATATCACGATCAAGGTCGGTCAGAAAATCTTGATTCTCTTGATACGTTTTTGCACATAGCTCTAACCAGTGAACGATATGTTGTTTTTCAATTTGCATGTTTGCTCCCCCCTGTTACCACTTGATCGCGGCCGTATCGACAGGAGCATCAAACAGCTCCAACATCTCTTTATCTGCCTTCAGCAACGTAATTGAAACGCCTTCCATATCGAGTGATGTACAGAAGTTACCAACCATATTACGCACGATACGGAACCCTGCTTGCTCACAGTTATGAGCAAGACGGCGGTACACTCCGTAAAGCTCTGAAGTTGGCGTACCGCCCATACCATTCACCATCACAATGTAGTCGTGTTCAGAGGCGAAAGGCTCAATGCTGGATTCCACTTCATCCCATTCACCTTCGTCACGATTCCAAATACGCAAAGTGCGCTGATAAGGTGTGTTTTCAGCAACTTCAGCAAACATTTCATCCACTAACGTATCGACGTCGGTGTACTTCACTCGCTTGATACCTGGTTCACCATGGATACCAACACCAAACTCCACTTCATCATCTTCCAGAACAAAAGATGGTTTACCCGCCGCTGGCACAACACAAGCATTAAGCGCCACGCCAAATGAGCGACAGTGATTATTAACGCGACGAGCCAGTGCTTCACATTGCTCCAGCGAATAACCTTTGTTCGCGGCAGCACCAACTAACTTCTCAACCAATACCGTTCCAGCGACGCCACGGCGACCAGCGGTATACAGGCTGTCTTTGACTGCAACATCGTCATCCACCAACACCGACCCAACTTTAATGCCATCGGTATGAAGGAGCTCCACGGCAGTTTCAAAGTTCAACACGTCGCCAGTGTAGTTTTTAATGATAAACAGCACGCCCTCACCAGTATTCACTTGGTTGCCACATTCGTACATTTGATCAGGCGTAGGTGAAGTAAATACCTCTCCTGGGCAGGCGCCTGTCAGCATGCCTTTACCAATAAAACCTGCGTGCAAAGGTTCATGACCACAGCCACCACCAGAAACCAATGCCACTTGCCCCGGCGTTTCCTCATGCCACATGTAACGAGGTTCGTAGTTAGCTTTTAGCTCAGGGCGGGACAATGCCAGGCCTTCCATTTGCTGCAATACAACATCATCGACTTGGTTAATTAACTTTTTCATCGTTCTATCTCATTCCATTTATATTTTTATGTAGGGTATGAATTCATCTTAAACAGAGAAAAAACGTGCTCAACAAAAATCAATCCGTTTCATATTGAAACAACAACTTCGGCATTTTTGTTTCAATATGAAACGAAAAACGACGAATTGGCTTGAATAGTGATCGGCGCCATAAAGCATGGTGATGCTTATTACTTCTGACAGTCGGTTTGACACAGAGGTCATAAAAGCATGGAACAAAACCAGAGATATCCTTCACCACTTACCTCACCAAACCTAATATAAACCTTATCGCTACAATGGATTTTCATTGCAGTCAAAAACACACATAAAAAAGGTTAAAGGTTTGAATTATGGACAAAATTATTATCAGCCCAAGCAAATACGTCCAAGGTGAACAAGTACTTACATCTATCGCTCACTATGTGAAAACATTGGGTGAACGTCCGTTAGTCATTGCCGATGAGTTCGTGACTAACCTGGTTGGTGATGACGTCAAACAAAGCTTTGCTGACGAAAAGCTTCCACTCACTATGAACATTTTTGGTGGCGAATGTTCGCGCGTTGAGATCGAACGCATCACGGACATTTGTGCGACTCAAAAACATGATGTCATTGTCGGTATTGGTGGCGGTAAAACGTTAGATACAGCAAAGGCCGTTGCGTTTTACACCAAAATTCCTGTCGTGGTGGTTCCTACAATTGCCTCGACTGATGCGCCAACCTCTGCTCTTGCGGTGATATACACACCAGAAGGTGAATTTGCGGAATACTTGATGATCCCTAAAAACCCAGACATGGTCATCATGGATACGTCTGTCATCGCAAAAGCCCCTGTTCGCCTACTGGTATCGGGGATGGGCGATGCGCTCTCCACCTACTTTGAAGCTCGTGCCAACATGACCTCTGGTAAGGCAACAATGGCAGGTGGTTTAGCGACGCGTTCAGCGCAAGCTCTTGCGAAGCTCTGTTATGAAACCTTGCTTGAAGATGGTGTAAAAGCAAAAGCTGCGGTAGAAAATGGTGTGAGCACCAAAGCGGTAGAAAATATTATTGAAGCCAATACATACCTAAGCGGTATCGGTTTTGAAAGCAGTGGCCTAGCAGGCGCTCACGCTATTCATAACGGCCTAACCAAGCTCGAAGAGTGTCATCATCTTTATCATGGTGAGAAAGTCGCGTTCGGCACACTTGTTCAATTGGTGTTAGAAAACGCAGCGATGGAAGAGATTAATACGGTTCTCGCCTTCTGCCGATCTGTAGGTCTACCAACCAACTTATTTGATATGGGCGTTAAAGAGCTTAATCACGATAAGTTGCGCGAGGTCGCCGAAGCTTCAACGGCCGAGGGAGAGACCATCCACAATATGCCATTCCCAGTGACGGCAGAAAATGTCTACTCTGCAATTCTAACCGCTCATCAACTGGGTCAATAACCCAAATAACTTCAAACGAGTTTGAGTCCCAAAAGGCAAGTCAAGGCTTGCCTTTTATGCTTCAACTAACTTATCACTTCCATTGACACCTGCCGATGGCAACATCATGACAAACTGCGTCTTTTCTTTATCTGATGTTACTTTTATCTGTCCTTCATACGCCTGCACGATAGATTGGGTAATCGACAAACCTAGCCCTGCACCGACGCTACCTACATGTTGGCGAGATTTATCTGCGCGATAAAATCGGTCGAAAAGGTACGGTAAGTTTTGCTCGGCAATGGAGTCACCTTGGTTGCTGACCGATATCGTCACCCATTCATCAACCTCTTGAACGTCAATCACAATGGTTGAATCAGCATACGCATGGCGAATCGCGTTGGAGAGCAAGTTGCCCACCGCACGCTCAAACATGTTTTTGTCCATATAGAGCTGACCGTCGCCTGAGTTCACGATTCGAACCTCGGCATCTTCGGCCAATATTTCAAAATACGCGACCAAGCGGTCGATTTCCTCCCGCACCGCAAACACTTCGTCATGGCGATGAATGAGCTTGTTTTCAGCCTTGGCAATGTAGAGCAAATCGTTGATGGTTTTCGTGATGCGGTTGAGTTCTTCTAACGTTGAGGCAATCGCATCCTGATATTCCTCAGGCGTTCGACATGCACCTAAAATGACCTGATTTTGCGTAGTAATGTTGGTGAGTGGCGTTTTTAACTCATGTGCTATATCAGAAGAAAACTCGCTCAAGCGGCGAAAACCAGTTTGCAACCTATCGAGCATCGCGTTGTGTTTGTTGGCTAACTCGCGCAGTTCTATTGGCAACGAATCGGGGTCGAGACGAATGCCCATTTGCTCTGGGGATATCTGTTGAATGTGCTGATTCAACCCCACAATCGGCTTCAACCCACGTTTTACAATCCAACCGCTCAACGCGGAAGAAATCACAAACGCCAAACCGAGCGCCCAAAACAAAATCCAGTCGAGTTTATCCAAAAACAAAATATGGTGGTTGATACTCATGCCGAGCACCACCTGATACTCCCCAGCTTGAAACGCAAACGCGCGGATATTCAGCGAGTCCTCACTCCATTCGATGGCGCGCTCGTGATTTAAAACCTGAGGTGAGCTAATGCTATAGGCTCGGTTCTGAGGAATCGTCAGGCTCGAATTCTGATACACGTTCTGCTTGCCTTCAAACACCCACATGTAGAGCGTGCTGTTATTCGCTTGCTTGAACACATCCTCTGGCGAGCGTTTTAACGCTTTCTCAATGGCATTGAACTTACTGGAAATATAGCTGAAATCTTGCGAATAAAAGTGGCGCTCAATGGCGTACTGTAGGATGAAAGCCAAAGAAAAATAGGTCACGAACGTCATGCTAACAAACATCAGCACGAGCTTATTTTTCATGGAAAAAGGGAGCGAAAACTTAGGCATCACAACTCTCTTCGAGTTTGTAGCCCATCCCTCTGACAGTGTGAATCAGTGGTTTATCGAACGGTTTGTCCACTTTGCTACGCAGACGTTTGACCGCCACATCAATCACATTGGTATCGCTGTCAAAGTTCATATCCCACACTAACGACGCAATAGTGGTACGTGAAAGCACTTGGCCAGTTTTGCGCATCAACAACTCAAGCAGGGCATATTCTTTGGCGGTAAGCGACATCGACTGCCCCGCGCGCGTGGCAACGCGTTTGATCATATCAAGTTCTAAATCTGCCACACGTAATGTTTGCGGCGATGCGACCACTTGCGCGGAAATATGATGACGAAATACGTTTTGAATACGCGCCAGTAGCTCCGCAAACGCGTAAGGTTTTACGACATAGTCATTGGCACCCAGCTCAAAACCGCGCACGCGATCTTCCACTTGCTCCTTCGCTGTCAGCATGATCACTGGGGTGTGAATCCCACTACTGCGCAATGTATTAAGCACCTGCCAACCATCGAGTTTAGGCAACATAATGTCGAGGAGGATTAAGTCATATTCTTCACTGGTAGCGTGATACAGCCCATCGACCCCATCATGTACTAAATCCACCACATACCCAGATTCAATCAAACCTTTTTGCAGATATTCTCCGGCTTTGTGCTCATCTTCGACGATCAATATTTTCAAGTTCACTTACCTAGTGTGTTAGCGGGAGGATGAGAACCCAGTATAAAGCTCGAAAAAGAGCATGATGTGAACCACACCATACTCTTTCCCATTGGTAAACCATTATCGATTGTTATCTCGTTCGGCATAATGCACTTTGACATTCACTTTACCCAAATATTCCAACTGACCATCTTCATTCATGCGTTCTTGCACGGTCACGAAGCCACCATCTTTTAAATGCGTACTACGAGACTTCACATTAAACGTCAGGATATTGAGCTCTTTATTCAGTTCACGAGCCGTCATGGTTTTAAGTGAATTGAGTTCAGACAGAGCCTGTTGATAAGCCTCATCTGACGTTGCTGTCGGGGTAACTGAGATGGTTTTCATCTCTTCGCGGCTCACGTAGTTGCCACCAGTGAAAAGTGGTTGAGCGAATGCAGATGCGCTAGTGATTGCCATTACCGTTACAAAAAGAGCAGTTTTGATTGCGTTCATGTTGTTAACCTTTGAGTGCTTGTTTTCAATGAGGTCATTATTGAACACCGCCTCTGACACCACCCTTTCAACAACATGACATTTTTGTCATGAAAGCAACCTACTGGCGAAGGCTCTTGAGCGTTCCATCACGCTTAGAATAAGACAAAAAAAGCGGCACATACTCTCGCATGTGCCGCTTGGGATTTTTGCTGTTAAGCGTAATTACTCAACCGTTACCGCTTTCGCTAGGTTACGTGGTTGGTCTACGTCCGTACCTTTGATCAGCGCTACGTAGTATGACAGCAACTGCATTGGGATGGTGTAGTAGATCGCCGCCGTGATTTCACTAACGTGAGGCATCGTGATGATCTTCATTGTTTCATCGCCTTCGAAGCCTGCGTCTGCATCTGCGAATACGTATAGAAGGCCGCCACGTGCACGTACTTCTTCAACGTTTGATTTTAGCTTTTCAAGTAGGTCGTTACTTGGTGCAACCACAACAACAGGCATGTCAGCATCAATCAGCGCTAGAGGACCATGTTTCAGTTCACCCGCCGCGTAAGCTTCTGCGTGGATGTAAGAGATCTCTTTCAATTTTAGAGACGCTTCCATCGCGATTGGATAGAATTCACCACGACCTAGGAACAGTGTGTGGTGCTTGTCTGCGAAATCCGTCGCTAGTGCTTCAATGTCTTTCTCGAAAGAAAGTGCCGCGTTGATTTGCTTAGGAAGTGCGTGTAGCGCTTCAACAATCTCTTTTTCTTTCTCTTTGCTGACGCGACCTTGCTCTTTACCTAACGCCGTAACCAGCATCAATAGTGCAGAAAGCTGAGTCGTGAACGCTTTGGTTGAAGCGACACCGATTTCAACACCAGCGCGAGTCATGAACGCAAAATCTGATTCACGAACCAAAGAAGAACCTGCTACGTTACAAATGGTCATCGCCGCCATGTAACCTTTTTCTTTCGCAAGACGAAGTGCTGCTAGCGTATCGGCGGTTTCACCAGACTGAGACAACGTGATCAATAGGCTGTTTGGACGAGTCACAAACTTGCGGTAACGGAATTCAGAGGCGATTTCTACGTCACAGCTCACGCCAGCAATGTCTTCAAACCAGTAACGCGCTGTCATACCTGCGTTGTAAGACGTACCACACGCAACGATTTGTACGTGTTCTACTTTGCTTAGAATGTCAGCCGCATGCACACCGATCGCATCAGTTACAACAGAGTCTGCCGTGATACGGCCTTCCATTGTGTTGATCAACGCTTTAGGTTGCTCATAGATTTCTTTTTGCATGAAGTGGCGGTATTGGCCTTTATCGCCAGCATCATGTTCTGCGTTAGATTCTACGATTTCACGCTCAACCAGCTCGCCCGTTGCGTCAAAGACAGTAACCTCACGGCGAGTGATTTCTGCCACATCACCTTCTTCTAGGTACATGAAACGGCGCGTTACATTCAGTAGCGCAAGTTGATCAGAAGCCAGGAAGTTTTCACCCACACCAAAACCAATTACGATCGGGCTGCCTGAACGCGCTACTACGATGCGTGAAGGATCTTTGCGATCCAACGCTACCGTGCCGTATGCGCCTTCAAGTTGTTTTGCTGTTTTTTGTACTGCTTCTAGTAGCGTTTCTGAAGTGCGAAGTTCCCACTCAACCATATGTGCGATAACTTCTGTATCCGTTTGAGATTCAAACACGTAACCACGAGATTGAAGCAATTCACGAAGCTCTTCGTGGTTTTCGATAATACCGTTATGTACAACAGCAATATCGCCGGACATATGTGGGTGTGCATTAACTTCAGATGGTTCACCGTGCGTCGCCCAGCGAGTGTGTGCAATACCCGTTCCGCCGATCACTTTTGCTTCTTCTACTGCATCAGCCAATTCTTGCACTTTACCCAAGCGACGAACGCGCGTTAGGTTTGACTCGCCATCAACAACAGCAACGCCAGCTGAGTCGTAACCGCGGTACTCTAAGCGGCGTAGACCTTCAACCAAAATTTCTGCAACATCTCGTTGTGCTACTGCACCTACGATTCCACACATGTGTTTATCTCCGTTTGTAGTTTTGTTCTTCCCTAGCCATGTTTCAGATAGAGGCAGCAAGCAAAGGCCTGTATTCAGAGGGAAGTGAAATATGAAACTGATTACATTATTAGATTAGGCGCAAATGACTTTCACGCCATGTTGTTCAATCTGTATTTTGTGTTCTTGCTGAATATCAGCATCCGTCACTAGCACATCAATTTGATGCCAAGCGAGCTCTAAATTCGGGATCTTACGACCGATTTTTTCCGATTCGATCATGACGATCACTTCGCGCGACACTTCCGCCATTACCTTACTCAAACCAACCAATTCATTAAATGTTGTGGTGCCGCGTTCGAGGTCGATGCCATCCGCACCGATAAATAGCTGGTCAAAGTCGTAAGCTCGTAACACAGATTCGGCTACTTTGCCTTGAAAAGATTCTGAGTGCGTATCCCAAGTCCCGCCAGTCATCAGCAGTGTTGGTTCGCTCTCTAATTCATTAAGGGCGTTAGCAACATGCAACGAGTTGGTCATGACAACTAAGCCACGTTTGTCATTCAACTGTTGAATCAACGCAGCCGTCGTACTGCCACTGTCGATCACGATGCGATTATGGTCTCGAATCAGTGATGCCGCTGCTTTTGCCAAGTTTAGCTTTCGAGTCGAAACATTAGCGCTCAATTCTTCGTGAATGACTTCTGTTGGGATAGCAATCGCACCGCCGTAGCGGCGTAGAAGTTGGCCATTTTTCTCTAAAGAAGCTAAATCCTTTCTAATCGTGACCTCTGAGGTTTCGAATTTCTGAGCGAGTTCGTCAACGCTGACTTCTCCTAGCTCAGAAACCAAGTTAGAAATGGCGTGTCTTCTTAGTTGAGTGTTTCGTTTCGACATTTACGTTTTGAACTTAAGTTTCGATGTGAAACTTATTATAGTCAAACCGAAACTTTTAAGTCCATTTATTTCGATCCAAAAAATTAATATTTCTCGATAAAACCTTGTCCTAAGACAATTCTTAAACAGTGATATTGGATTCATTCAGTGGTAGAATTCGCCACCGAAAAGAAAAAAAATTACAGAATTGAAGGCTATTTTTTTGCAACTTTCTGCATATAAAGTGGGATTAGTCACAAAAAGGTAACCAAAATCGCCGATCTTTTAGTCATAAAATGACTAAACTTGGTGAAAGACTTTCAGAATCTGAAGTACTGATAATGAGGCGAAAAATCGGTGGGTGACAGGCACTAAATGTCATCAATAACGCCCTAACTTCAGAGTAAACAACCGACTTTCAAATTGTAACTATACTTACCGGAGAGTATCTTCCATGAAAAAGACCAAAATCGTATGTACGATTGGCCCTAAAACTGAATCTGTAGAGAAGCTAACTGAGCTAGTGAACGCAGGCATGAACGTAATGCGTCTTAACTTCTCTCACGGTGACTACGAAGAACACGGCACTCGTATCGCGAACTTCCGTAAAGTAATGGAAGCTACTGGCAAACCACTAGCAATTCTTCTAGATACTAAAGGTCCAGAAATTCGCACTATTAAGCTAGAAGGCGGTAACGACGTTGATCTAGTAGCTGGTCAAGAATTCACTTTCACAACTGACACTTCAGTTGTAGGTAACAAAGATAAAGTTGCAGTAACTTACGCAGGTTTCGCAGCAGACCTAAACGTAGGTAACACTATCCTAGTCGACGACGGTCTAATCGAGATGGAAGTTATCTCTAAGACTGAAACAGAAGTTAAATGTAAAGTACTTAACAACGGTGCACTAGGCGAGAACAAAGGTGTTAACCTTCCTGGCGTTTCTGTAAACCTACCTGCTCTATCTGAAAAAGATAAGAACGACCTTAAATTCGGTTGTGAGCAAGGCGTTGACTTCGTAGCTGCTTCTTTCATCCGTAAAGCTTCTGACGTTCAAGAAATCCGTGAAGTTCTAGCGGCAAACGGCGGCGAGAACATCCACATCATCTCTAAGATCGAAAACCAAGAAGGTGTTGATAACTTCGACGAGATCCTAGAGCTTTCTGACGGTATCATGGTTGCTCGTGGTGACCTAGGTGTTGAAATCCCAGCTGAAGAAGTAATCTTCGCTCAGAAAATGATGATCGAGAAGTGTAACCGTGCACGTAAGATGGTTATCACTGCAACTCAGATGCTTGATTCTATGATCAACAACCCACGTCCTACTCGTGCGGAAGCAGGCGACGTTGCTAACGCGGTAATGGACGGTACTGACGCAGTAATGCTTTCTGGTGAAACGGCTAAAGGTAAGTACCCTGTTGAAGCGGTAACTATCATGGCTCAAATCGCGAACCGTACTGATTCAGCGCTAAAAGCTGAGCTAGGTTCTCGTCTAGACAGCCCACGTCTTCGCATCACTGAAGCAGTATGTAAAGGCGCGGTAGACACAGCTGAAAAACTGGCTGCTCCACTTATCGTAGTTGCAACTGAAGGTGGTAAATCTGCACGTTCAGTACGTAAATACTTCCCAACTGCAAACATCCTAGCACTAACAACGAACAAGAAAACAGCAGCACAACTTGTTCTAACTAAAGGTGTGACGCCAGTTGTTGTTGATTCTATCGAAAGCACTGACGCATTCTACGTAGCAGGTAAAGAGCTTGCTCTAGAATCTGGTCTAGGTAACAAAGGCGACATCGTAGTGATGGTTTCTGGTGCTCTAGTCGCTTCAGGTACTACGAACACAGCTTCTGTACACGTACTATAAGACTGAACTTTTCATACTTCAGTTGATTGATAAAGAGGGCTTATGCCCTCTTTTTTTATATGGCTTTCTTGCTCTAATAATAGCCTAACTGTATCATTCACCATGCGCAGAATTGCGTACTGTTTAATTTTGTCGTCACGATTAAAATTTCTATGAGGTGTATGTGTCCAGTCCCACTCTTACCGACAAAGTATCAAAAATGATCCGTCAGGATATTCTCGATGGCGTGCTTAAACCGGGTCAAAAACTCGTGGTTGCGGAACTCAAAGAGAAGTACAACGTAGGAGCGTCACCCATTCGCGAAGCTTTGGTGCAGTTATCGTGGAGCAAATACGTCAAACTCGAGCCGCAAAAAGGCTGCTGGGTTGCACCTGTATGTAAAGATGAGTTGAATGACTTGTACGAGAGCCTACAAATGGTCTCTGCATGCCTACTAAATAAAGCAATTGTGAGTGGCGATGAAAATTGGGAACTGGACGTCCTAACCGCTTATCACAAGTTATCCCGCTCTAAATCTGGCGAAAGCTTTTGCTGGAAGGAATGGGAAGAACGCCATAATCAGTTTCTTACTGCGCTGTTTGAAGGCGCTGGCTCTGCCAATATGTTTGGTTTTTTCCGCGATCTACTCACGCAAATTAAGCGTTACCAATATTTTGCTATGCAAATGTTAGGTACTGGAAACCCAGGGCACTGTAATATCGATGAACAAGAAATGCTGATGAAGACGTCGTTAGATAAAAAGAGCCAGGATGCTTTAGGTTATCTAGAGCGTTATTTGAGACAGTCAATGCAGTGTATCGAAGCGGCCATCGACAACCAATATCGCATACTGGCTAGCGAATAACGCTGAGGCTAAAATAAGCATAAAAATCGGGGTCTATCCCCGATTTTTTGTTTTTGAAAAAGAGCTAAGCAATATCATCGAAACTATGGCATAGCGATACGCAGTTACGCCCTGCACTTTTGGATTCATACAAGGCAATATCAGCACATTTATAAGTACGCGTGCGATCAGAAGTTAAATCACTATACCCGGCGCTAACGGTAATCGCTCTATCACTGCGCAGTTGAACCGCCACACGTAACCGGTTCAATACAACTTCTGCTTCTTCGAGTGTGGTATGCGGCATGATCACCGCAAATTCCTCACCACCGACACGAGACACAAAGTCAGTACTGCGCACCTCTTTAAGAAGAGTCTCAGCGACACTGCAAATCACTTTGTCCCCTTCATCGTGCCCAAGTTCATCGTTAATGCGCTTAAAGTGGTCAATATCAAACAACGCCAAACACGCTGGGGGACTGTCAGGATAACGCTCAATAATCCCGGCATATTGCGCTAATTGCTCTTCAAATTTTCGGCGGTTCCACAAGCCCGTCAAACCATCTTTTTCACTGAGGTTGCGTAGCTTTTCTTCCAGCTCTTTTTGCTCGGATATATCCACCAGCGACGTGATGTAATAGCTTACTTTACCTGACTTGGTTAAGTTTGCCTGAATGCGCATAATGGCGGTAAATACGTGATTAAACTTGGTTCGACAACGAACCTCACCTTCCCAAACGTGCTCGTTCGCAAGCTTATTCCAAATATTGAGGGTCGACTCGAGATCTTCCGGTAAGAAAATTAGATTATGCGCATTCCAGCCTTGAGTATGCTTGGTGGAATAGCCCATCATGTTTTCAAATTCTTGGTTCACCATAATGATTCGGTGCGACGCATCTGAGATCATCACCGCAGTCATGCCATCAAGTGCAGCCCGAGCTAACTTCGATTCCATACTATGACGTCGATAGTGCAGGGCTAGCGCGGTCGTTGGTAAAGTAAAACCAAACACCAAACTTAATACAAAAAACGCTTCTTGGATTAAGTCATCAATATCTCGCTGAGATCGAGATAGTAATTGCTCATTGGTAAGATCAATAACCAGATGAAGTGGTTCACTAGAAACAAATTGGATCGTGCTATACGCAATCAAATTCGAGCCGTTGTACTCATAGCCCGAAACTTCTGAGATCATCGTGCGCCAAATGTTGGGGTACATCCGGCCAAAATTAAATTGAGAACGAGCTGGGATAATATTGCCGTACAAGCGTGATGACTTAGGACTAGCGATATAAAAGCCATCACTTTTAATTAACTCAATATGAAAATCCCGCACCGGTGAGTAGTTGAGTCGAGAAGATAAATACTCAATATCAACATTAAGAACAAGATACCCTTCGCGTTTCCCATTGAGAGAAATCGGCATCAGAATACGCAATGAAGGGCTATAAGGGTAAACAAGCTCACCATTTTCCCGCTCCAGTTCAATCCCCCACGACGCAATTTCATCATTACCTAAACCTTGCGCGTAATGAAAATAATCCCGCTCTGACTTGTCATGTAATTTGAGGGCGGGTGCAGCGATACCCGTTTTGAAATCGTAATTAATCCGTGCTTTTTCCTGACCGGTAATATCAAGAAAACGAATTTGTTTATATAGCTTTTGGTTGATCGCAACCGAGATCCACATATCTTCTAAGATAGAAAGGTTGACCCGGTTCGGCTGACGCAGATAGTCGTAAAGACTTTGGCTGTGACCGAGAAGATCGCTGATCGTCTCAATTTGATCCTGAATATTGTTGTATTCGCGACCAGTATAAGCCAGTTGGTGTAATGCTTCTTGAGCGGTATTCTCAACGTTACTCTCTAATAACGTCAGATATTTCTGATAATAGTAAACTGCAGTGAGCGCACTAAAAAATAGTGCTGTCGCCAACAATGTGCCGACTCGCTTAGGTATTTTCACGCGTCTACTGCCTATAATGCTTACTAAAACGACAATTATATCATTAATTGTTATTTTCTAAACAAAAAGCCACTTAGATTAAGTGGCTTTTCTATATGCAATTAGACAATTACGGTTTGAGTGCGCGCTCACCTCGGGCAATGCCCACTACCCCACTACGAGCAACTTCGACAACTTCAGTTACTTCAGATATCGCTTGAATGAAGGCATCCAACTTTTCACTCGTGCCCGCAAGTTGTACCGTGTATTGAGCAGCAGTGACATCCACGATCTGGCCACGGAAGATGTCCGCTGTCCGTTTCACTTCTGCTCGCGCAAAACCGCTGGCTTTCACTTTCACCATCATCAGTTCACGTTCGATGTGTTCATACTCGGTGACTTCTTGTACTTTCAGCACATCGATCAATTTGTGTAACTGCTTCTGAATTTGCTCCAACTGCATCTCATCAGACGTCGTGGTAATGTTCATTCGCGACAGCGTTTCATCATCTGTCGGTGATACCGTCAAAGATTCAATGTTGTAACCACGTTGAGAGAACAAGCCAACAACACGAGACAACGCACCCGGTTGGTTTTCCAATAGCAATGAAATAATGTGTCTCATATTAAGTTCTCTCCGTTTTGCTTAGCCACATTTTATCCATACCCTCACCTTTGATTTGCATCGGGTATACGTGTTCGGTTTCGTCTACGTTGATGTCCACAAACACCAGACGATCTTTCATATCCAACGCTTTTTGTAGCCCTTCTTCGAGCTGATCAGGCGTTTCGATACGAATACCGACGTGACCATAAGCTTCTGCAATCGCTGCAAAATCAGGAACAGAACTCATGTAAGAATTAGAGTGACGACCTTGATAAATAATGTCTTGCCACTGTTTTACCATGCCTAAGAATCGGTTGTTTAGGTTGATGATCTTCACTGGAATGTCGTATTGCATCGCTGTCGAAAGCTCTTGGATATTCATTTGAATACTGCCATCGCCCGTAACAACCACGACTTCTTCTTGTGGCATGGCAAACTTAACACCCATACCAGCCGGAAGGCCAAATCCCATAGTGCCCAATCCACCCGAGTTGATCCAACGGCGTGGTTTGTTAAATGGGTAGTAAAGTGCTGCAAACATCTGGTGCTGACCTACATCAGAAGCAACATACGCATCACCATTGGTCAGCTTGTGTAAGGTTTCAATCACTTGCTGTGGTTTAATTCGCTCTGGTGACTTCTCATAAGCCAAACAATTTCGGTCACGCCACACCTGAATGTCATCCCACCATGCGGTGATGGCATCTTCATCGTTCCCACCTTCTTGCTCTGCCAGCAGGCCAAGCATGGTTGTAAGCACTTTTTCCGCAGAGCCTACGATAGGTAAATCCACCTTCACGTTTTTCGATATCGATGATGGATCGATATCAATATGCATGACTTTTGCGTTTGGGCAGTATTTTTCAAGGTTGTTCGTCGTGCGATCATCAAAACGCACACCGATACCAAAAATAAGATCCGCTTCATGCATCGCCATATTGGCTTCGTAAGTACCGTGCATACCCAGCATGCCCAGTGAGTTTTTGTGCGTTCCAGGGAATGCGCCTAGTCCCATCAACGTACTGACTACTGGAAGGTTCAGCTTGTCGGAGAGCTCTAAAATATGTTCATGAGCGCCAGAAATCACCGCCCCACCACCGATATAAAGCACTGGTTTTTTCGCTTCTAACAGCGATTTAAGGGCTTTTTTAATCTGGCCTTTATGACCCGACGTCGTCGGCTTGTAAGAACGCATAGAAAGGGTTTCTGGGTATTGGTAAGGCAGTTTGATTTGCGGATTCATTACATCTTTCGGCAAGTCAATCACTACTGGACCAGGTCGACCTGTGGTCGCGATATAAAACGCTTTCTTGATAGTTTCAGGAATATCTTCCGCTTTTTTCACTAAAAAGCTGTGCTTGACCACTGGGCGAGAGACACCAACGATGTCACATTCTTGGAAAGCATCATTACCAATTAGGCTATTAGGTACGTTACCCGAGATAACGATCATTGGGATGGAATCCATATAAGCCGTGGCAATACCAGTAATGGTATTGGTCGCGCCCGGACCTGAACATACCAGTACGACACCCGGTTTACCGGTAGCGCGAGCGTAACCATCTGCCATATGAGTGGCGGCTTGCTCATGCCTTACAAGTACGTGTTTGATTTGATCGGTTTTGGCATGCAGTGCATCGTAGATATCCAAAACAGAGCCACCTGGGTAGCCAAAGATCTGCTCTACGTGCTCTTCTATCAGAGATTGAACCACCATCTCTGCGCCTGACAACATTGCTGTCATAATTGCTCTCCTTAGCCAGTTTCCTCACCGTAAGGTCAACGGATTGGTCTGGTTTTACATAGTCTAGGTCTTATTCGTAGCCTAATCGAAATACTTCCACGTTTTCGGCTATGTCTTGCGTTCGTCATAACATCCCGCAAGGTTACCCAACAAATGTAACGTTTTATTATCAACGGGTCTAATGAGAGGTTGGTCTACTTTTTAAACAAGATGCTAGTAATTAGAATGTTAGTAGGAATAGCAGCCACACATACCTTATTTCACAGTACAACCTAAAAACTTAACGTTTAAAAAAAGAACATTATTTCAGAACCTTTTAAGTATAGGGTGCTAAATAGCTGTATTTGGTGAGCAAAATAGAAAGAATCAACACAAACAAAAATCCCCAGTAATGCGCAATCACATCACTGAGGATTTTTTCATCAATATAAAATCTAAGTCAGCTTAAGTTACTTTTTCTCTGACTTTTCCTTATACATTTCTTCAATTTCATCTTGGTATTTGTCATTGATGACTTTACGACGCAGTTTTTGAGTTGGCGTTAACTCACCATCATCCATAGAGAAAGCTCTTGGTAACAGTTTAAACTTCTTCACCTGTTCAAACTTTGCCAACTCTTTTTGGAGATCGTTAACACGCTTCTCAAGCATTTCGACCACTTGGTGATGCTTAATCAATTCAACGCGATCGTGATACTTGATATTCAGCTCTTTCGCATACTCTTCAAGAGAATCAAAACACGGCACAATCAGCGCCGAGACAAACTTACGCGTGTCCGCGATAACCGCGATTTGCTCGATGAAGTGGTCTTTACCAATCGCACCTTCAATCATTTGTGGAGCGATGTATTTACCACCTGAAGTTTTCATCAACTCTTTGATACGATCAGTGATGAACAGGTTGCCATTTTCATCAATGTAACCCGCATCGCCAGTTTTTAGGAAACCGTGCTCATCAAAGGTCTTTTCGGTCTCTTCTGGCATTTTGTAATAGCCACGCATCACCATTGGACCACGCACGAGAATCTCGTTGTTCTCACCGATCTTCACTTGCGCGCCAGGCATCGACATACCAATAGAGTCTGGGTTAAAGCACTTATCATCCCAACACGATACTGTCGCCGTGGTTTCAGTCATGCCGTAACCTAACTTCACATTGATACCAATCGCGTGGAAGAATCGGCCTATGGTTTCATCTAACTTCGCACCGCCACACGGCATAAAGTTGATTTGTCCACCAAGTAACGCACGCAGCTTGCTCAGAACCAATTTATCCGCCAATTCATATGACTTGCGCAGCATGAGCGATGGCTGACGTTTTTCTTGATGACAAGCGGCCATTTTTGCGCCCATGTTCACAGCCCAAGTAAACATAATCTTACGGTGAATCGGTGCGCGAGACACTTTCTCATGAATCGCAGAGAAGATCTTCTCATAGAAACGCGGTACGGCACACATCACGGTAGGTCGTACTTGGCTCAGTGCATCACGTACCTGCATGGTGTCTTGCAAATAGCAGTTGGTCGCCCCTTTGTACAACACATAAAAGGTCCAAGCGCGTTCAAATACGTGTGACAGCGGAAGGAAACACAATGACACATCACTTTGAGAAAGGCTCAAACGTTGATCGTGCCCTTCCAATTGCGCCGCAATGTTTGCGTAGTCCAACATGACACCCTTTGGTTGGCCTGTTGTGCCCGAGGTGTAGATCAGCGTAAGTAGATCATCTTCCTTTGCTTGCTCTAAACGTGCGTCTAATTCAACTTGGTATGTGGTATCGCCTTTGGCGACAAATGCTTGCCAAGAGATAACGAAATCATGCTCGCCAAGTTCGATATCATCAGACATGGCAACAATGAGCTCTAACTGCTCGCACTGGTCGAAAATGCTCACTGCTGCGTCAAATTGTGGCTGCTCACCAACAAACAGCACTTTGACGTCTGCGTTGTCAATGATGTACGCCGACTGAGCGGCGGTATTGGTTGGGTAAATAGGTACTGTTACGCCGCGTAGTTGTAGCGCTGCAATATCAGCAATCGTCCATTGCGGCATGTTGTTCGAGAAAATGCCGATTTTATCTTGGACTCCTAATCCCTGAGCCAAAAGTGCAAGTGATAAAGCATCAACTTGCTGACCAAATTGCGTCCACGTAATACCTTGCCATTCCTCACCCACTTTATGCTTGAGTGCAACGCGTGTACCACCGTTCGCAATTTGTTCACGAATACGTTTAACGATATGAAAATCTAACTTGGCCATTCTTTTACTTACCTTTTGGCTTACAGGCGTAAGCTAATTGAGCGAACAAGTGTACTCACGGCTTGCTAAAACGCAACTGACCAGTATCAAACTTATCACTAATAAGAGACAACTATCACTTATACGTCGCGAACATACCCAAAACTGCTGAATGATTACTCTATTTAACTTACTGTTTCGATTGTTGATTGCTAAAACAAAAAGCCCCGAGAGACAAAAATCTCTCGGGGACCAATGAATTGTAAAAATTGATGATTACCAATATGGTCTTAACCGATAAGACCAAACGTCATCTTATTTTGCGGCAACCACTTCACCACAAGTGATCATCAGTTGATCGCGCAGCCAAATGTGGCCTTTATCTTTTTCACTTGATTCATGCCAGCTTAAGAAGCCGCTGATTTCCTTGTTTGCAAATGGGAAGTCTAGAATTTGCAGCTGATCGCTGTTTACCGCATTTTCTGCCATCCAACGTGGCGCGATAGTCACAAGCTCAGATTGACCTACCACATATAGTAGGTTGCTTAGACTAGAGCCTTCGTACGCGGCTTGGCAATCCAGTTCACGATATGCTTGTTCTGAGAAGCTGCGTTGACCGTGCACTTTCGATAACTTCGCATGTTTTTCGTTAAGCAGTTGCTCGGCCGTTACACCACCTTGAATGCGTGGGTGTGTTTTTGACGCGATAACCACTAATTCATCTTTGAAGATTTCAGTACTTGAGAAACCTTGCTCATCAAAGCGAGCATAATCGATCACGAAATCAATTTCTTGATAGCGCATACGCTCAGACAACAGACGGTCAAATTCTGCATCTAGGTGAAGCTGAACGTTTGGTGCTTGTTGATTCACTTTTGCCATGATCTTCGGAGCAAAACGCATGTCACAAGGACTGCAAATCGCCAGCTTAAATAAGCGAGTCGAAGATTCTGGTTGGAATACGGAGCTAGGAAGTTCATTACGAATCAGCTGTAATGCTTGGCGAATTGGGCCAAACAACTGACGAGCACGTTGCGTTGGCTGAATACCACGGCCCTGACGCATAAACAGCTCGTCGTTAAACATCACTTTTAGACGTGCCACGGCATTACTTACTGCCGGCTGAGACATGCCTAAGTTATGTGCTGCACGAGTAATATTTTGCTCTTGCATCACAGCATCAAATACAGTCAGTAGGTTTAAATCTACACCACGCAAAGTGCTTTCCATACGGTAGCTAGCAATTGCGCTCATCGCATCTTTCTTCTCTAACATTGAGTGCGCCTCTTTTGTAATCGTCAACTTTGTTCATTAAATTCATAACGAATAGAATCCCATCTCGCACAAAAGACGGCGGCTGGATTCGAATCATTTTACGAATAGATAACCTAACTTTTTATTATATTTGCTGTCCGGATACTTCCGGCTCGAACTGTACTATCAACTAATCGATTGCGGTTTCGCAACTAGATTGATATTTAATCAGTAAATTTTAGCCGATTAGGTATTTACCCTTTAAATAACAACAGCTTGATAAAAACATAAAAAACTATAAAACACGTAAAAGCGCATTCTTTGAGGAAGTATTTAGCAAATTGATGAGACGGATGGTCACCACACGCATGCATTTACCTCAGTTATTGGTCGAGAGCAAACCAACAGATGACGACTATATCTCTGAGTGAAATTTGCACTTATCAGTCAAATTATCAGCAAATACACATTGAATAGAAATGAAAGAGAGAGAATAAAAATGCAGCCTTCTAGATTGAAAGGCTGCAACAAAATCGTGTCAAAAATAGGAAGGAACAATGTACTTAGAACAACGTACTTAAATGTTCGACACGTAACTTGGGAAATCAACTTGCTCCCATAACTGTTTGGATAACTCCGCTTGTGAATCCCACGCGCCTTGCAATACCCAATGAACAATGGCCTGAGCAACATCTGGGTATTTCACACTTTCGGCTTGTTGCTCCTTTAGCCACTGGCGTACTGCGGAAATGTCTAAGCTCTCCATCGACATCGCAAGTCCTAAGTCTTCTAAGGTCGCGACATTGCTTTGTTGCTCAAACTGACCTGCGAGTGGCTTAAGCAATAATTTTTTTCCTAGAGACAGAGCTTCCGAAGGGAGCTCGAATCCACCATTGGCAATGACACCACTACAGCGATGTAAATGATGCTGAAAGTTGCTGTGGCATAAAGGGCGTAATTCTATGTTTTCCACTTGCTCACATTCGATCACATCGGGGTGATAACAGATAAACGCTTGTTGATTAAAGTGGAACAATAAATCAGAGATGTCTTCAATGGATTCGAACGGTAGATACACCAAAACAAAATCGTCATTTTCCGCTTGGCTATCGACGGTATGCACTATCGGTGGTAGCAAAGGTTGATCAAAATGATGCCAATGCAAACCAAGGTGGTGTTGAGAAGGCGCAAAGTATTCAATGACGGATTTGTCTAACCAACTCGCTCCCTTTAACGGCACTGGATAACGGAAAGCATTTTGATGACTGATACCAATCGACGGCTTATTTTGTTGTTTTGCCGCCCATGCCGTAACAGGCTCGAAATCATTGAGCACGAGATCATAGGACGACAAATCAAGCCGTTGAACTTCTTTGCAAAATTGCACTAAATTGTTACTCAATGCTGTTTTCGCATAGTTCACTGAACCTTTTTCAGTGATAAAGGTGAAGCCTCGGCGAGTCTGATAATCGCCAAACGCTTCCATTGAAAAGTACTTTTCAGGCGCTCGTCCAGAAAACAAAAAATCGACCTCAACATCGTGCTCTTTAAACGCATGACTCATCGCCCTCGCACGCGCAATATGTCCGTTTCCTGTACCTTGAACACCGTATAAGATTTTCATCAATTAGCCTCCCAGCATCGCAATCGCTAACCCACCACAAAAGCTACCTAGCAGTGCACCAATGATGACATCGGTAAAAAAGTGCACCCCCAATAAGATTCGCGCAGTTCCGATTAAACTTGCCCAAAAGAATGCAGCAACGCCTAGGCTCGGATAGAAATGATCAATCAGCGTCGCCATGACAAACGCAGCGGCAGTGTGTCCTGAAGGAAGACTGTAGCGATCAGAGGGGGTAATAAAAGCAGGAAGGAGTGCACTGAGTTCTTCAGGGCGACGACGCTTAAAACTGTTTTTCAGCGTCCAATAAATTGGCAACTCGATGGCAAAAGCAAGTAAACCCGCCAGTAAAAACCAAACTCCCTGCTCTTTATCTAAATACCAAGCTAATAAACCTAGCACCAAGTACAGATGTCCGTCACCACTGTGGGAGACTCCTTTACTGATGTTGGCAACTTGCTGATTAAAACGGTGCTTAAGACAAACACTAGAGAGCGCTAAATCAAACTTAGCAATGGTTGCAATTGGCTGTGTAATTGTCTCTATGGTTCGCATGTGGCCTTTCCTTACTTTGACAACGCCGTTGTGTGAAAAGTAGGAGGTTTAGGTGACAACTGCATGACGGGAGTTTGGACAATTAATGACAAATGCCAAATTAGAGTGTGCCCAATAATCTATCTATTGAGCACAATCATAGGAGAAAACGATTAAGAAGGGTTTGCTTGCTGCGGTTGAGGCGTATCGATATACCAGACTTTTCTCTTCTTACGACAGGCGCGCAAAGAGCCCATCGTCATGTCGCCATCTTTTGTCAGCTCGTAGCTAAGGGAGCGGCAAGTGTAATTTCCTGACAGTTCATGCTCTATGCCCGTTTGCTCAGTTGTGCTCGAAGCAGACTCTAAAAGAGGATTAGGCTGTGTAGAAAGAATGTCACGATTTACCACATTGCTGCGCGCATAATCCTTATGGACGTAACCTTTTATCACGCCTTTCTGTTCAACGAGAAACCAAGGTTGATTCACCACTTTTGCCAACACATTAAAAACTTCCCCTTTCGATAACACGCCAAGCTTTTCTCCTTCTAGGCTCGGCTTGGATCGCAGGTTTAATGTGGTCTTAGAGCGATAGGAGACATCCATAAACTCAACTGGGTTTGAGATATCCACACCGTCAGCTGTTGGTCGGAAGACTTCCGCTTGTTGTTTCTCACTAGGTTGCACTCGGATCTTCCACCACGAATAGGTTTCCGGATCTTTGCCTTTAAATTTATCTCGACTGTCCGACTCAAGAGCAACGAGCATTTGATTCAAAAACGACTCACGTCCCTCGTAGCTCAAGAATCGATCCATTTGATCATTAATCACCATGACACTCTGAGAGTGCTCATTAATAGCAACAGGGGAAATCTCTGCCATATAGGTTTGAGATTGAAACAGCTGACAACCCGATAAGCTGACCAGAGTAAATACTGCGGCTGAACGTCCAAATTGTTTTGCTAACCTCATTATTCCTTAACCCTTCTTTTTACCTAGTGCAACTGCACTACTATAAATGGTCATTCAAAACTTTTGCCAAACAATTCGGGCCTTTGTGTGACAAGTCGCAATCCCAATGTTTGTTTTGGTAATGAAACGTCGCAAACTTGATGAGAACTTGCCTCTTCTAGCACGTTTCTATCGCATCATGCCGTTTCACTTAGTGCATCATTTTTCTCAAGCAAACGAAAAGACTCATCCGATATGAATAAAAAATCGACTTTAGGGTTGACGCGCTTCATGGAGTGCGGTACTAATTTGTTAACTTAATTATGTGGAAAGCTTAACAACTATGTCAGCTCATTTTTCTATTCTGCTTAGCCTCCTCCTGATCGTGACCAGTTCGCGCGGGTAGGCTGTGGAAGAAAAATAACCACACCAATTTCTAAGAACCCGCATGAGAATGCGGGTTTTTTTATATCTAAATACTGGAAGTAAACGATTAACTTGCACGAAAGTGCAGAAATCAGGAAGGAAGCAAACATGAACGATCAGGTCATTATATTCGACACCACATTGCGTGATGGCGAGCAAGCGTTGTCAGCAAGCTTGACGGTTAAAGAAAAACTGCAAATTGCCTATGCGCTGGAAAGACTCGGCGTTGATGTTATCGAAGCTGGCTTCCCAATCTCTTCACCTGGTGATTTCGAGTCGGTACAAACCATTGCAAAAAACATCAAAAACAGTCGAGTTTGTGCCCTTTCGCGTGCCGTTGCGAAAGATATTGATGCCGCCGCTGAAGCATTAAAAGTGGCCGACCAATTCCGTATTCACACGTTTTTAGCCACTTCCACCATTCACGTAGAAGACAAACTACGCCGCAGCTACGACGATGTACTTGAAATGGCGGTCAACGCCGTTAAACATGCGCGTAACTACACCGATGATGTCGAGTTTTCTTGTGAAGATGCAGGTCGTACTCCTATCGACAACCTATGTCGCATGGTAGAAGCTGCCATCAATGCAGGTGCGAGCACAATCAACATTCCAGATACCGTTGGCTACACAGTACCAAGCGAGTTTGGTGGCATTATTCAAACCCTTTTCAACCGCGTTCCAAACATTGATAAAGCGATCATCTCCGTTCACTGTCACGACGACTTGGGGATGTCAGTTGCCAACTCTATTGCCGCCGTTCAAGCCGGCGCGCGTCAGATAGAAGGCACCATCAATGGCATTGGTGAGCGAGCGGGAAACTGTTCACTTGAAGAGATCGCAATGATCATCAAGACGCGTCAAGAGTTCTTGGGCGTTCACACTGGCATTAAACATGATGAAATTCACCGCACCAGTAAATTGGTGAGCCAGTTATGCAACATGCCAATTCAGAGCAACAAAGCGATTGTGGGCGCGAATGCCTTTAGCCACTCTTCAGGTATCCACCAGGATGGCATGTTAAAGAATAAGAATACCTACGAAATCATGACCCCTGAGTCGATTGGCCTTAAAAACCAAGCACTAAACTTAACCAGCCGTAGTGGTCGCGCAGCCGTGAAGAGCCACATGGACACCATGGGATACAACGAGGACGAGTACAACCTAGACGCTCTATACGCGGACTTCTTGAAACTTGCCGACCGCAAAGGCCAAGTGTTCGATTACGATCTAGAAGCCCTAATGCACTTCTCGAACCTGCGTGAAGAAGATGACTTCTACAAACTGAACTACCTAAGCGTGCAATCGGGCAGCGTAATGGCCACCACCAGCATCAAAATGCAATGTGGCGATGAAGAAATGTGTGAAGCGGCAGTCGGTAATGGCCCAGTTGATGCGCTATACCAATGTATCTACCGCGTGACAGGCTACGACATCGTACTGGATAAATTCGACCTAACCGCGAAAGGCGAAGGTGAAGATGGTTTGGGTCAAGCTGACATCATTGCCAACTACAAAGGTCGTAAATACCACGGCACGGGCGTTTCTACCGATATCGTTGAAGCTTCCGGTCAAGCACTATTGCACGTTATTAATAGCATCCACCGTGCAGACAAAATCGAAGAAATGAAGCAGAAAAAGATTGCGACTGTGTAATAACAACTGGGCTGCATGGCTCAGGAAAGAACACGCTCGTTGAAATAATTAAGCTCAAAATTAGAAAACTTAAAGGATTAACATGACAGACAAATCATACAAAATTGCCGTCCTACCCGGTGACGGCATCGGCCCGGAAGTAATGGCGCAAGCACACAAGGTATTGGATGCTATCGAAAAGAAGCACGGTATTGCGTTTGAGCGTGACGAGCATGATGTAGGCGGTATCGCGATCGATAATCACGGCTCTCCACTTCCAGAAAGCACAGTAAAAGCGTGTGAAGAGTCTGATGCAGTCCTATTCGGTTCAGTTGGCGGTCCGAAGTGGGAGCACTTGCCACCAAATGACCAACCTGAACGCGGTGCCCTACTACCACTACGCAAACACTTCCAACTGTTTTGTAACCTACGCCCAGCGCAAATCCACGCAGGCCTGGAAGCTTTCTCACCACTTCGTGCTGACATCTCAGGCCGTGGTTTTGACATCGTGGTGGTCCGTGAACTGACTGGTGGTATCTATTTCGGTCAACCAAAAGGCCGTGAAGGCGAAGGCGCGACAGAAAAAGCGTTTGATACTGAGGTGTACCACCGCTTTGAGATCGAACGTATTGCAAAAATCGCCTTTGAGTCTGCTCGTCTACGTCGCAAGAAAGTTTGCTCTATCGACAAAGCGAACGTTCTACAAAGTTCAATCTTATGGCGTGAAGTGGTCGAAGAAATCGCGAAAGATTACCCAGATATCGAGCTGTCACACATGTACATCGATAACGCAACCATGCAGCTTATCAAAGACCCAGCACAGTTCGACGTCATGCTATGTTCAAACATCTTCGGCGACATCATTTCTGATGAGTGCGCAATGATCACTGGCTCAATGGGTATGCTGCCTTCAGCAAGCCTTAACGAAAGTAAGTTCGGTCTGTACGAGCCAGCAGGTGGCAGTGCACCAGATATCGCAGGTAAGAACATTGCTAACCCTGTGGCTCAGATCCTATCAGCAGCACTGATGCTACGTTATAGCCTTGGCGAAGAAGCCGCAGCACAAGACATTGAAACAGCGGTGTCGAAAGCACTTTCAGCTGGCGAGCTAACAGGCGACCTTGCAGGCAACAACCCGGCACTTACAACATCAGAGATGGGCGATAAGATCGCTGAGTACATCCTAAACTCGTAATACAGAACAGATTCATAATAAATACTAAATCCTCTATCCACCAATGACTTACCTCTAAGTCATTGGTGCTAAAACAAAGCAACAAGGATAACGAGGAAAGGAAGCAAACAATGGGCAAAACACTATACGAAAAAGTCTACGACGCACACGTTGCCGTCGCAGCAGAAGGGGAAAACCCTATCTTGTACATCGACCGTCACTTGGTACATGAAGTGACCTCTCCACAAGCATTTGACGGCTTGCGTGAAAAAGGTCGTAAAGTGCGTCAGGTCAGCAAAACTTTTGCCACTATGGACCACAACGTTTCGACCACCACCAAAGACATTAACGCATCCGGTGAGATGGCTCGTATCCAGATGGAAACGCTATCGAAAAACTGTGAAGAGTTTGGCGTTACGCTTTACGACATCAACCATAAATACCAAGGTATTGTGCACGTTATGGGCCCAGAGCTTGGTATTACCCTACCGGGCATGACGATTGTTTGTGGTGACTCGCACACGGCTACACACGGTGCATTCGGCTCGCTAGCTTTTGGTATTGGTACATCTGAAGTTGAGCACGTATTAGCAACTCAAACGCTAAAACAAGCGCGCGCTAAAACGATGAAGATCGAAGTGAAAGGCAAAGTGGCTCCGGGCATCACGGCGAAAGACATTGTGCTAGCGATCATCGGTGAAACAACAGCAGCAGGCGGTACAGGCTACGTAGTTGAATTCTGTGGTGAAGCGATCACAGACCTTTCAATGGAAGGTCGCATGACCGTATGTAATATGGCGATTGAGTTAGGTGCAAAAGCCGGTTTGATTGCGCCAGATGAAACTACATTCGAATACATCAAAGGCCGTAAGTTCTCACCTCAAGGTGCGGATTTTGATGCCGCTGTAGAATATTGGAAGACATTAAAAACTGACGATGATGCCCAGTTTGATGCGGTCGTGACACTAAACGCAGCGGATATCAAACCGCAAGTCACTTGGGGTACTAACCCAGGCCAGGTTATCGCGGTAGACCAACCAATCCCAGCCCCAGAAAGTTTTGCCGACCCAGTAGAAAAAGCATCGGCAGAAAAAGCACTGGCTTACATGGGTCTGGAAGCGGGCAAGTCATTGTCGGATTACAACGTCGATAAAGTCTTCGTTGGTTCTTGTACTAACTCACGTATCGAAGACATGCGCGCCGCGGCGGAAGTGGCGAAAGGTCGCAAAGTCGCGTCTCACGTTCAAGCGCTAATCGTTCCTGGCTCTGAGCAAGTAAAGGCGCAGGCGGAAGCAGAAGGCCTAGATGTCATCTTTAAAGAGGCGGGCTTTGAGTGGCGCCTACCAGGTTGCTCGATGTGTCTAGCAATGAACAACGACCGTTTGGGTCCACATGAACGTTGTGCGTCTACTTCAAACCGTAACTTTGAAGGCCGCCAAGGTCGTGATGGCCGTACACACCTAGTGAGCCCTGCGATGGCAGCAGCAGCAGCAATTGCTGGTCACTTTGTAGATATTCGTGAACTAGACTAAGGAGCAAACAAATGTCAGGCTTTAAACAACACACAGGCTTAGTTGTTCCTCTAGATGCGGCGAACGTTGATACTGATGCCATCATTCCAAAGCAGTTCCTACAAAAGGTGTCTCGCCTAGGCTTTGGTAAACACTTGTTCCATGACTGGCGCTTCCTAGATGATGCTGGCGAACAGCCAAATCCAGAGTTCGTGATGAACGCCCCACGCTACCAGGGCGCTTCCATCTTGCTGGCACGTGAAAACTTCGGTTGTGGCTCATCCCGCGAACACGCACCGTGGGCGCTAGCGGATTACGGCATAAAAGCGATGATCGCACCTAGCTTTGCCGATATTTTTTACGGCAACTCGATCAACAACCAAATGGTGCCAGTTCGTTTGACTGAGCAAGAAGTGGATGAGATCTTCCAGTTTGTTGAGGCAAATGAAGGCGCAGAAGTCGAGGTCGATTTAGAAGCGAATGTGGTTCGTGCCAACGGCAAAGAGTACAGCTTTGAAATTGATGAGTTCCGTCGTCACTGCTTACTAAACGGTTTGGACAACATTGGCCTAACCCTTCAGCACGAAGATAAGATTGCCGAGTACGAAGCGAATATCCCGAGCTTCTTGCGTTAAGACACATTAGTAAATATACAAATCAAGGGCTGGCAATTGTCGGCCCTTTTAATATTTTGAGCGACTGATTTCACATCGCTTTACTTACGGAATACCGAACGCCTCTGTTGAAATTCGTCATCCTGAACAGCGACGAAGGAGCGTGATTCAGGATCGACTGCCAGAGTGCACTGTGCAGATTCATACTGTCTTTACTCAAGAGTTTGTGGGTATTAGATTCCTGCTGTCGCTTATGCTCCTCGGAATGACGGCGAATAAAGGCAACGGATTACTGAAAGAAAACAAGCACTAAACTGGTCTACACTATCAACAATATCTCATTCAAAGGTATCTCTATGAAGAGTCTGTTATTGCTATTGTGTTCTCTAGTTTCTTTCTCGGCGTTCGCTGCACCTAAATCTGATTTATGGCCGTATTGGCAACAATCGAATCAGGTCAACCAAACCCAAATTTCTCATCAGGAATGGCAACAACTGTTAGACAATTACTTGGTTGAACAAGGTGAGAATACTTTGTTTCGTTATAGCCAAGTGACCTCTGTCGATAAAACTAAGCTGAAACAATACATCCAGCGTTTGGCAAAACTAGACCCTCTACAATACAGCCAAGCAGAGCAATACGCCTATTGGGTGAACCTTTACAACGCCATCACGGTTGATCTTATTTTGGATAACTATCCCGTCGAATCCATCACCAAGCTGGGTGGCTTATTTAGCTTTGGTCCTTGGGGAGATGATGTGGTCGTGGTCAACGGCAAGGATCTGACTTTAAACGATATTGAACATCGAATTTTGCGTCCAATTTGGAATGATCCAAGAACGCATTACGCCGTAAATTGTGCAAGTTTGGGATGCCCTAACCTACAAGCTCAAGCATTCACTGCCGAAAACACCGAAGCCTTACTTGAAAGTGCTGCCAGAACGTTTATTAACAGCAACAAAGGCGTATCCATTCAAGGAAACACGGCACAGCTGTCTTCCATTTATGATTGGTTTGCAGCGGACTTTGGTGGAGAAAAACAAGTCTTCAACCACATCGCGAAGTACGCGCCACAGTACAAAGACTTCTCTGGAAAAGTGAAGTACGAATACGATTGGAGTTTGAATCAAACTGACTAATTTATCGTCACCGTTCAGCTTGCAACGCTTTTGGTCACCCGTAACCCAAAAGCTAAAAAGGGCACCAAGTGCCCTTTTCATTTTCTAGATTTTAACAAAATCACTTAAAGCCTTTGACCTTTTTAATCAGATCATAAGCGTTTTGAATCTCTTGAGATTTTTCTTTCGCTACGTTCATCATCTCTGGTGGTAGACCTTTAGCCATCAATTTGTCTGGGTGGTGCTCGTTCATCAGTTTACGATAAGCACGCTTGACGGTTTTACTGTCTGCATCTGAAGACACATCCAGAATTTTGTACGCGTCAGCCAGTTGATCCGCTTGTGAAGCTTGTTGCCAGCTACCACCAGAAGATTGGCCTTGATGCTGACCATGAAAACCACCTTGGCTTTGGAAACGGAATGCGGCTTCTTGCATTTGCAAGCGACGCTCTAGCTGCTCAGAAGAGAAACCCAAACCACGTGCTATTTTGTGTAACACATTTCGTTCACTAGGATGAATCGAGCCGTCAGCAAAGGCCGCCGAGATTTGTAGTTCAAGGAAAAATTGCAACAAGTCAAAACGGCCTGCTGTCGAAATTTTCACACGAACAAGAACGTCTTCTAACGGAAAGTCACTGTCTTTACCTTCACGAAACGCATCTTGCGCAGCGCGGCGCTGTTCGCCATGCAAATTCATGCGGTCCATCATTGCAGAAGCAAGTTGGATTTCCTCTTTGGTGACTTGGCCTTTCGCTTTTGCCACATGTCCCATTACCGCAAACGCCGCTTTAAAAAATTCTTCTTGGCGCTGAGCTTGGCTCGGCCCTTTTCCAAAGCCGCCAGTAGAGAACCCGGCTTGACTCAAGCGACGTGCTTTATCGAATTGATGGCCAATAAATAAGCCAAAGAGTAAACCTAGCGGCCCGCCAAGTAACAAGCCAAAAAAGGCACCCAGAATTTTGCCAAAAATATGCATTATGTGTTCTCTATCAATGAATTTTTATCGACGACGGCGGTCTTATAGTGCCGGATGCAACGATTTCCTTTATGATAATGGAATTAGTTTTATTTCGGCTAGGCCATTTCGCCTGCTTATCTTTGCAGCTATTTTGTCGTCATTATGCCACAGTGAATCAATACGCTGGGATAAATGCGACTATAGTTGATTCATTTGGCTATTACGCTAGGGTACAACAAGCCCTATAGCCATCGAGTAGTAGTGACACAGGAAAGTTCAATTCAATGCAACATTTCTCCCGCACATGTTTAGCGGCCTCTATCAGCACCGCCTTGTTTGTACCCACCACTCAAGCTGAAGCGAATATCCATGATAGTGTGCAGGAAATGCCCGCCACAGATCAATGTTTGGTCGATACCAGTGGCGAGGAGGACGCTCTTAATACCCCAGTAGTGGTAGAAGCTGACACCCTGCAAGCCATCAATGGTGACAAAGCTCAGTACTCAGGTAATGTACAAGTCACCCAAGGCCAGAAGAAAATCACCGCAGATAGCGTAACGCTGCACCAACAAGACAACGTCGTGGTTGCCGAAGGCAACGTGACTTTCAATGACGGCCAAGTCAAAGCTCGATCTGATCGTGTTACTAATGACATCAACCAAGACACGTTTTCACTGGAGAACACCGATTATCAGTTCCTTTGCCAACAAGGTCGAGGCACAGCAGCATACATCGCGCGTACAGGTCAGTCGGTTTATGAACTCGAAGATGGTTCTATTACATCATGTCCTCAAGGCGACAATTCATGGCGTTTAGTGGCATCAGGTATTGACGTTGACCAAGATGAAGAGACGGCGACGCTGCACCATCCTCGATTTGAAGTGTTAGATGTGCCTGTTTTCTATGTGCCGTATCTAACCATGCCAATTGGAGATACGCGTAAAACGGGTTTCCTCTTCCCTTCTTTATCGTATGGTTCTAGCGATGGTATGGAAGTCGAGGTGCCATTCTATTGGAACATCGCGCCTCAATATGACATGACGCTCACCACGCTCTATATGCAGCAGCGTGGAACAAAACTCGATACTGATTTCCGCTACCTAACGGATGGCTGGGGGAATGGTGAAATCAAAGGCGAATACCTCAATAGCGATCGCAAATATCAAGACGAGTCTCGTTGGGGCTACCAAGTTAAACACGACGGTATTATCAATAAACAGTGGATAGTCAAAGTCGATTACTCAAAAGTGAGTGATATTGATTACTTCCTCGATCTCGACTCCGATATTGGTAACCGTGAAGATGGTCAACTGGTTCAAGAAGGACAAGTACAATATCGTTCTGATTTCTGGGATGCCTCGTTAACCGTTCGTGACTTCCAAATCTTATTGAAAGAAGAGAACCGCCCTTATCGCCTGCTTCCTCAGTTAGACTTGAACTACTACACGCCATTGTGGGGAGATTACCTCAACTTTGACGTGAAGAGCCAAGTGAGCCGCTTCGATACGAGCGATACTGCGCGACCAAATGCGACCCGTGTTCATATTGAGCCAGGACTTACATTGCCGCTTTCAAATTCATGGGCAACGTGGACAACGGAAGCTCGCGTGCTTTCCACGTACTACTCTCAAGACTTAACGGGTCTGACAGATGTCAACTTGCAAAACCAGTTAGATGACGAAGTTTCTCGTGTTATCCCCGAGTTCCGTACGCATGCGCAACTTTACTTAGAGCGAGACACGAGTTGGATCAAGGGCTACACACAAACACTGGAGCCTCAGCTGCAGTACTTGTACGTACCTGAAGAAGATCAAACCAATATCTACAACTACGATACCACCTTGCTACAAACCGACTACTACGGGCTATTCCGCAGTCGTAAGTACAGTGGCATTGATAAAATCGCCTCTGCGAACCAGTTAAGCTACGGTGCAAGTACGCGCTTCTTTGATGATGACTATAAAGAGCGTCTTAACGTTTCATTTGGTCAGATTTACTACTTCGATAAAAAGACCAAACTGAGCAACAGCCCAAATCTTCCGGATGAGACCACCAACTACTCATCATGGGCGATTGAAGCTGATTTCAACTACAACGATTACTTGTTCTATCACGGTGGAATTCAATACGATATCGATTTGAGCTCCATGCAGTTGGCGAACAGTACCTTAGAGTACCAATTTAACGGTGGCTTTATTCAGGGTAACTATCGTTACGTCACGCGTGAATACATCGAAGATACGATCATTCTCGAAAACCTAGACACAATTACTCGTAAAGGCATTTCACAAGCAGGTATTGTAGCGGCCTACGAGTTCAACCCGAACTGGTCTGCAAGTGGTCAATACTACTACGACCTAAATGAAAATGCGGACCTAGAATGGCTAGCGAGCCTGCGTTACCAGTCTGACTGTTGGTACATTGGTGTGACTTACGCCAACCAATTGCTTGGTTGGGAAAACCAAACTATCGGCAGCACTGGCGCATCACCTGAATACGAAAATAACTTTAGCGTTAACTTCGGTATTCAAGGCTTTGCGACCAATCAGCGTGAAGATACTGCAGTCAAAGAACTGGACGGTTCTGACAACGCGATTAAGTACGGCCGCCCATTCTATCTGAACAATTAATCGAAATAGGCGTCTTAAATGAATAAGACGCCTATTCAAAAATACTGACGGAATTTTAAATGAAAATTTGGAAATCAATCTTATTCACGACCCTACTCTCTTGCGGAGCGGTTGCAGCACCAGTAGAGATCGATAAGGTTGCGGTCATCGTGAACGACGGTGTAATTCTACAAAGCGACATCGAAACAGCGATGAAAACGCTGCAAGCCAACGCACGTCAAAGCGGAAAGAGCTTACCTTCTGCTAGCGTGTTAAAAGAACAAGTTGTTGAAAAGCTGATTATTGACACGTTGCAAGGCCAAGAAGCAGACCGTATCGGTGTGCGTATTGACGATAACCGCTTAAACCAAGCGATTGCGGAGATCGCACGTAATAATGAACAATCTGTAGAACAACTCGCCGCTTCTGTAGAAAGTGAAGGCTTGAGTTACCCAGAATTCCGCGAACAAATCCGTAAGGAAATCGCCGCTTCAGAAGCCCGTAATGCACTGGTTCGTCGCCGTATTAATATCCTTCCAGCAGAAGTAGACAGCCTTGCTGAGCAACTATCACAAGAAACCAATGCGACCGTTCAATACAAAATTGGACACATTCAACTGCGCTTCTCTGATGACAAAGAAAAGTCTGCTGTAGAAGCAGAAGCAAAAGCGCTGGCGAAAAAGCTAAACGAAGGTGCAGACTTTACGGAGATGGCCTACACCTACTCAAAAGGTCCTAAAGCTTTACAAGGTGGCGACTGGGGTTGGATGCGTAAAGAAGAGATGCCAACCATCTTTGCCGATCAGATCAAAATGCAAAACAAAGGCAGCATCATTGGCCCATTCCGCAGTGGCGTCGGTTTCCACATCCTAAAAATTGAAGATGTAAAAGGCTTAGAAACGGTTGCGGTAACGGAAGTAAATGCGCGTCATATTTTGATTAAACCAACCGTGATTCTGAGTGACGAAGGGGCGAAGAAGCAACTGAATGAGTTTGTACGCCGCATCAAAGCTGGCGAAGCCACTTTCGCTCAATTGGCAACGCAATACAGCCAAGACCCTGGCTCGGCAGCACAAGACGGTGAGCTAGGTTATCAAACGCCAGATCTGTACGTGCCAGAATTTAAACACCAAGTAGAAACTCTGCCTGTTGGCTCAATCAGCGAACCGTTCAAAACCGTTCACGGCTGGCATATCGTTGAAGTGTTGGATCGTCGCCAAGTTGACCGTACTGACTCAGCGATGAAGAATAAGGCTTACCGTATTCTATTTAACCGTAAATTTAATGAAGAAGCGGGCGCATGGATGCAAGAGCTACGCGCAAGTGCGTTTGTTGAAATCGTGGATGACAACAATGACAACTAATACAATTCGTAGAATTGTCGTAACCGCAGGGGAACCTGCGGGTATCGGCCCAGACTTAGTGCTTGCCCTATCGAAAGAAGATTGGGCGCACCAAATTGTCGTCTGTGCCGATAAGAATATGCTGACGGAGCGAGCCAAGCAGCTTGGCATCGAAGTCCAACTGTCTGATTACAATCCAGAAGAAGCACCTAAAGCACAAAAAGCTGGCACGCTTATCGTTGATCATATCCAAATATCGGAACCTGCGGTCGCAGGCGAGCTCAATGAAGCGAATGGCCACTATGTATTAAAAACGCTAGAAAGAGCGGCTTTAGGCTGTATGAATGATGAATTTGATGCTATTGTCACCGGCCCTGTTCATAAGGGGGTGATTAATCGCGCAGGTGTTGCATTCAGTGGTCATACTGAGTTTTTCGCCGAGAAGTCACAAACGCCGCTAGTCGTAATGATGCTAGCAACGGAAGGGCTACGCGTGGCGCTGGTTACAACACATATTCCTTTAGCTTATGTGTCCAAAGCGGTCACCGAAGAGCGATTAGAAAAAATCATCGATATTCTTCATAAAGACCTTGTAGAAAAGTTTGCTATCGCACAACCAAACATCTACGTTTGCGGGCTTAACCCTCATGCTGGCGAAGATGGCTGCTTAGGTCGTGAAGAGATCGAAACCATCACTCCGACACTGGAAAAAATTCGACAAGAAAAAGGTATCAACCTGATCGGCCCTCTGCCGGCTGATACCATTTTCAATGAAAAATATTTAAATGATGCTGATGCTGTTTTAGGCATGTACCATGATCAAGTGTTGCCAGTATTAAAATACAAAGGCTTTGGTCGTTCAGTAAACATTACTCTTGGTCTACCTTTTATTAGAACATCGGTGGATCACGGTACTGCATTAGATCTGGCAGGGACAGGTCAAGCGGATACAGGGAGTTTCCGAACAGCGCTCACGCATGCGATAGATTTGGTAGAGAAGAAACAATGAGAAATGATGTCCATTTAGGACACAAAGCGCGTAAACGTTTTGGTCAAAACTTCCTGAACGATCCATACATTATTGATGGAATCGTATCAGCGATTAACCCAAAACCAGGTCAAAACCTGGTTGAAATCGGTCCTGGTCTTGGTGCAATCACTGAGCCGGTAGGTCGTGAAGTGGATAAATTCACGGTCATCGAACTGGACCGCGATCTGGCGGAACGCCTACGTACTCACCCTGAACTGGCGGATAAGTTGACCATCCATGAGGGTGACGCTATGCGTTTTGACTTCACTCAATTGGTGAAGCCAAACAACAAGCTACGCATTTTCGGTAACTTGCCGTACAACATCTCTACACCATTGATGTTCCACCTTTTTGAATTCCATAAAGACATTCAAGACATGCACTTTATGCTGCAAAAAGAAGTGGTAAACCGCTTAGCCGCCGGCCCTGGCAGCAAAGCTTACGGCCGTTTAACGGTAATGGCTCAGTACTACTGTAAAGTGGTACCAGTACTGGAAGTACCGCCAACGGCATTCGTTCCACCACCGAAAGTGGACTCTGCCGTTGTTCGTTTAGTGCCATATGAAGAGCTACCATGCCCGGCGAAAGATCTGCGTTTGCTGGATCGCGTTTGTCGTGAAGGCTTTAACCAACGTCGTAAAACAGTTCGTAACTGCTACAAATCGTTGTTAAGCACAGAAGTACTAGAAGAGCTAGGTGTTAATCCAAGCATGCGTCCAGAGAACCTGACGCTAGAACAATTCGTCGCGATGGCGAACTGGCTTGCGGATAACCCGCAGCACTAAGAACTCAAACGATAAGCCAAACCCTTGCTGGTTTGGCTTATTATTATTGGGATATTACGTTTCTGAGGAGTGCACATGGACGTCATTCAACCTTGCATCAAAATTCAAGTTCACACCAAATACATCGAAGAACAGTCCAATCCTGAGCTACAACGCTACGTTTTCGCCTATATCATCACCATCAAAAACCTTAGCCAACAAACCGTGCAGTTAGTGAGCCGTCGCTGGTTAATCACAGACTCGAATGGCAAGCAAATGACGGTTGAAGGTGATGGTGTGGTGGGTCAACAACCTTTTATTCCAAGCAATGATGAATACACGTACAGTAGCGGAACCGCGTTAGAAACTCCTGTCGGCGTTATGCAAGGGCACTACAAAATGCTGGATGAAAAAGGGCAGGAGTTCATCACCGAAATTGAACCCTTTCGTCTTGCTGTTCCAAATGTTTTAAATTAGTAAATTGGAGATTCAGTGGCTACCTATATTGTTGGTGATATTCAAGGCTGTTTTGATGAATTGCAGCGACTACTAGAACAAGTCTCTTTCTCTGCGAAAAAAGACCAACTTTGGCTCGCTGGTGATTTGGTCGCCAGAGGGCCTAAATCACTAGAAACGTTACGCTTTGTGAAGTCGCTTGGCAAAAGCGCAACCGTTGTGCTTGGTAATCACGATCTTCACCTGCTCGCCGTTGCTCACGGGATAAAAAAGGTCAAAGACAAAGATAAAACCGCGCCTATTTTCACTGCACCCGATAAAGAAGATCTATTGGCATGGCTAGCTCAGCAACCTCTTATGGCCGAGCATGACGAGTTCGTGATGTGTCACGCTGGGATATCACCGCAGTGGAATCTAAAAACCGCAAGAAAATGTGCCCGCGAAGTTGAACGCATCATCCAAAGTGAAGAGCTGCCTTGGCTCTTAAAAAACATGTACAGTAATCAACCTGATTCCTGGGATGACTCTCTACAGGGTTTGGACCGATACCGTTATATTATCAATGCTTTTACGCGGATGCGCTTTTGTTTCCCCGATGGTCGTCTGGATATGGATTGTAAACTACCACCACAACAAGTTTCCGGTAACGAACTTATTCCATGGTTTGATGTACCTCAGCGCGTTCACCTCAATAAAACGGTGTTATTTGGTCACTGGGCTGCACTACAAGGCCATGTAGACGAAGAGATCATCGGTCTGGATACTGGCTGTGTTTGGGGCGGAAGCCTAACCATGATCCGTTGGGACGATAAGAAAATCTTTACTCAGGATGCGTTAAGTTAAACACGGAATAATAGTCGATAATCCATCGTAGGGAGAATGCCTGTCACCTAACATCTCCTGTAGGGTCATTCCAGCGAGACTAGGAATCTAATATCCGCACGCTGCGGGTAGATAGAGATACCTTTGACAACAAAGTACTCGTATAGAAGATCCTGAATCACGCTCCTCCGTCGCTTTCAGGATGATGGCAGGCCGGGATGGCCGCTCGCTGTTATACGAACGGCATTATCGTATTAACTACGCTGTATTAATCTCGAATTACTTTTCTAACACAGTAAAGCGCATGTTGTAGGCGTTCTTCTCATCGGCTTGATACTTTTCTGAGTAAGTTTCCTTAAACTCGTCTCCCCAATCTGGGAACTGAGTATCACCATCAATCGCGGCTTCAATGTGTGTTACATATAGTTTATTGGCCATCGGTAGGCAAGCTGCGTAAATCGCACCACCACCAATGATCATCACTTCTTCCACGTCACCAGCCACGTCCAAAGCTTGCTCAATCGATGTTACGGTAGTGACGCCTTCGATCTTTAGTGTCTCATCACGGCTGATAACAATATTCAAGCGACCAGGTAAAGGGCGACCAATAGACTCATAGGTTTTGCGTCCCATCACAACCGGTTTTCCCATGGTGCAACGCTTAAACCAAGCGAAATCAGCGGGAAGATGCCAAGGCATTTGATTGTCTTTGCCAATGATGCGATTGTCGGCCATCGCGGCAATCATACTAATGATCATGTTAGGTCCTTATACAATAGGTCTGCGGCGATAGAATAACAGCCCTGGAACAGCAAGACCAACAGCTAAACCTGCAATAATAAACATGGCCTTAAGAAAGTTCTCCATACAAGTTGCAACGAGCTCAGGTGAATAACCAATATGGTTGATCTCAACCATGGCTATCATTGCTTTGTATGCAAACACGCCAGGTACCATCGGGATCAAAGCTGCCACAGTGAACACTTTTGGGTGCGCGAGAAAGCGGCGAGACCAGTATACCCCGATCATCCCAACTAGCGTCGCGGCAAAAAAGGTCGCCCATTCAATGGGAATACCAAACTGCATCATCAAATAACGGCTGCCGTGTCCAATCGCGCCGCCAACAGCGCAATACACTAAAGCTCTTTGTGGCACGTTAAAAACCAGTGCAAATCCAACTGCGGGAATCGCAGCGAAAAACATGTCATTCAGCAGGCCAAGCATCAAATCAAACAAACTCATTAGATTGCCCACCCCCAAATTCCAGTAACGCTCATCGCAGCAACGATGCCCAAACACGTCGCCAACGTCAGTAAGCTGGCCATCACAAACCGGGCAATACCCATGTTAATGTGCCCTTTCAGCATGTCTGCCACCGAGTTAATCAATGGGAAACCCGGTACGAGCATTAATACCGACGATGCCATTGCAACTGTGGGCAGATTGCCTATTTGGTAGATTTCCGCTTGCGCAGAAATTAAGGTCGTGACAAAGGCGGTCGCTGCAAAGTTCAGTAAAGGATTAAAGTGGCGATGACCAATTTCTTGGCGAACGATCATGCCACCAGCTGATGCTAAAAAGGTCATAACAAATACCCCCCAATCACCACCAGCCAGATGACTGAATGCCGCACATGACAAGCCAATCATAAACACCACCAACCAGCGGTTATAACGCTCTGGGCTGATGGCGTTCAGCTTTTTCTGCGCCATGGTTGCATCGAGCAGCCCACGCTCCATCATGATGCAGATACGTTGAATTTGCGTAATAACGCGCATATTAATGCCACGATCGGCACAACTTCGGGTGGTGGTGATGCAGTGTCCATCCATTACCGTCGTTACAACCAGTGCATTGGCTGATAGCGCAACCGCAACTTCATTAACCCCACAAGCAAGGCCAATACGGCGCATAATATCGCTCACCAGAGTACTTTCAGCACCATGAGCGAGTAGCATTTGCCCGGCTTGGGCAACAAGGCGAGAAATAGATCGTTGAGTGGATACCGCCAACTCTCCAGACGGTATGGTTTCTAGAGTCATAAATCAGTCTAATTCCTTTTAGGGTGTTGCTCATTCATACGCGAGAGGTCCAAACTAACCCTCAAAAATCACGACGTATCGGCTATTGTGCCGTAAATCACACCATCTAAATATGATTTAGATACAAAAAAAGCCGCAATAAATAATTGCGGCTTAATGAATTATAGACAAACAGGCATTGTTTGACGGTTCTGATTAGTCACGAACGTAGACAACGTGACCGTCATCTTCTTCATCGTCCCAGTCATCCCAATCGTCGTCGTCATCTTCAGTGATAACGTCTTTACCCGCCATCGCATCTTTATGGTAGTCATCCCACATGAAGTTAACTTTATCTTCTTCAGCCACTTCTTCCTCTTCGCGAGGTAGATTATCCATAAAGTCAGCCAGTTTGTAACAAAGCTCTTTAGTGCCGTTACGGTTGATCGCCGAGATCTTAAAGTACTCGTCTTCCCAGCCTAGTGCGTCTAAGATTTCTTGGATCTTCTCATTCGCTTCTTCTTCAGGCATTAAATCAACTTTGTTGAATACTAACCAGCGTGGCTTGCTTGCCAGTTTTTCACTGTATTGCTCTAGCTCATCAATGATCGTTAGTGCATTTTGCACCGGATCAGACTGATCAATTGGCATAATATCGATCATGTGCAGCAACACTCGGCAACGCTCTAAGTGCTTCAAGAATCGAATACCAAGACCAGCGCCATCTGCTGCACCTTCGATAAGACCTGGAATGTCTGCAACAACAAAGCTTTTCTCTGGTACGACACTCACTACGCCCAAGCTTGGGATCAATGTCGTGAATGGGTAATCAGCGACTTTTGGTTTTGCTGCTGAGACTGCGCGGATAAAGGTTGATTTACCTGCATTAGGTAGACCAAGCATACCAACGTCAGCAAGAAGCAATAGTTCAAGGCGAATTTCACGTACTTCACCTTTTGTGCCTAATGTTCTTTGACGAGGCGCGCGGTTTACTGAAGATTTGAAACGCGTGTTACCTAGACCGTGCCAACCGCCTTTTGCGATCATCACTTTCTTGCCGTGTTCAGCAACTTCTGCCACGATTTCATTTGTGTGGATATCCACTGCGCGCGTACCTACAGGCACACGAAGAACGATGTCTTTACCACGTTTACCAGTACAGTTACCACCGCGGCCATTCTCACCACGCTCCGCTTCGTAGAAGCGCTGGAAACGATAATCAATCAGAGTGTTAAGGTTTTCATCGGCTTGGATATAAACATCACCACCGTCGCCACCATCACCGCCATCAGGGCCACCTTTAGTGATGAATTTTTCACGCCAGAAACTCACAACGCCGCTACCGCCGTCGCCAGCCTGAACTTTTACTACCGCTTCATCTACGAACTTCATCTTTTACTCCGACTACTTCGTGCGTGGATTAAATCTACTTTGTCATCTGACAATTTTAGCAGATGACAGATCTAAGCTCCCAGCCCACAAATAAGGTGGAAACGAGAAACTTCGATATGTCGACTGCCATAAATAAAAAACCCCGCCGATTCGGCAGGGCTTTTGAATTCAGCTTAAAGCTATTAAGTAACTTGGTAAAAACCTAATTACTCAGCTTCGATGCTTACAAACTTACGGTTCTTAGGACCTTTCACTTCGAACTTCACTTTACCTTCAGTAAGAGCGAATAGAGTGTGGTCTTTACCGATACCTACGTTGTTACCAGCGTGGAACTTAGTACCACGTTGACGAACGATGATGTTACCTGCAAGTACAGATTCACCACCGAAACGCTTAACACCTAGACGTTTGCTTTCTGAATCGCGGCCGTTACGAGTAGAACCACCAGCTTTTTTGTGTGCCATTGTTAAACTCTCCTAATAGATTAAGCGTTGATACCAGTGATCTTCACTTCAGTGAACCACTGACGGTGACCCTGTTGCTTACGAGAGTGCTTACGACGACGGAACTTAACGATTTTAACTTTATCGCCACGACCGTGTTGTACAACTTCAGCAACAATTTTGCCGCCCTCTACAAGAGGAGCACCAACTTTGATGTCTTCGCCGTTAGCAACAAGAAGAACTTTATCAAATTCTACAGTTGCACCAGTTTCAACGTCTAATTTCTCTAAACGAAGAGTTTGACCTTCGCTTACACGGTGTTGTTTACCACCAGATTGGAAAACAGCGTACATATTTTACTCCGCTTTTTCCGCACAGCCTTTCTTGAGGGTGTGCGCTAAACTAATCATCAATAGGGCGCAGATTCTACAGAATAGATGCTCCTATGACAAGCCATATTTTGAAAAAATTGGCGAAAAGCTAATCGCCAAAGAAAAGTGCGGCAATCATGCCCTTTAGTAATGTATTAATCAACGTTTTTTAGTGTATTATTCGACAATTATATAAATCGAATAAGCCTTGCAGGGTCTAACTTCAGCCGGATATACGATGGATTTTAAAACTATCCAAGCGCTTACTGCCGATGACATGGCAAAAGTGAATGAAACAATTCAAGCCCAACTTAATTCTGATGTCTCTTTAATCAACCAGCTCGGTTTTTATATCGTGAGTGGTGGAGGCAAACGTCTGAGACCGCTTTTAGCGATACTGTCAGCCCGCGCACTTGGTTACCAAGGCAACGGTCATACCATGGCAGCTGCGTTTATTGAGTTCATCCATACAGCGACTTTGCTGCATGATGACGTGGTCGACGAATCAGACATGCGCCGCGGTAAAGCAACTGCGAATGCAGCATTTGGCAATGCTGCTAGCGTGTTAGTTGGGGACTTTATCTATACTCGCTCATTCCAAATGATGACGGAGCTAGGATCCATGAAGATCCTTAAGCTAATGAGCAACGCCGTAAACGTGATCGCCGAAGGTGAAGTTCAGCAGTTGATGAACTGTAACGATCCTGACACGACAGAAGAAAGCTACATGCAAGTCATCTACTCTAAGACGGCACGCTTATTTGAGTCTGCAACTCAAATTGGCGCAATCTTAAACGATGCTCCTGAGCATGTTGAAATCGCAATGCAAAATTACGGTAAGTATTTGGGTACTGCGTTTCAGCTTATTGATGACGTCATGGATTACACCTCTGATGGCGAAGACATGGGTAAAAATGTGGGGGATGATTTGGCTGAAGGCAAGCCAACTTTACCTCTACTTCACGCTATGCGTAATACCACGCAAGACAATGCCCTCATGATTCGCGAAGCAATTGAGAAGGCCAATGGCATGGATCGCTTAGAAGAAATTCTCGCGGTGATGAAAGAGGCCGGATCTCTGGAATACACGACGCAAAAAGCACTAGAAGAAGCAGACAAAGCGATCGAAGAACTATCAGTATTGCCGGAATCTGAATACAAGCAAGCGCTTATTACTCTGGCTCATGTCGCGGTACAACGCACGAAGTAATCATAGCAACCCATAACGCAAGACTTAAAACAAAAAGGAAGAGCAAGCTCTTCCTTTTTTGTATCTGATACCCAATGCCGTGATAGGCGCTAGTAATATCTGTCACTACCGCCATGCAGTTGTGGGTCATCTTCTATTTCATCAAAGCTAACCGCAATCTGCTGATCAGAGCCTTGTTTCGACAACAGTACCGTCTCTGCTTCACGGTCGACCACCAATATCGTACCTACGCCCTGCTGGCACTCAACAACCATGCCTTTACGGATTCGACTTGCTTCCATCATCTTCTCCTTCACCACGTTGTTTTGATCAAGTAATTTTACGAAGCAGAGAAGCCAAAGATCAAAAAAGCCGATCATTTTGATCGGCTTTCTTCTTATTCGAGCTTTCTAGATTACTTTGCGAATTCAACACCAATATTGATGTCGCCATTTAGTGTTTCTAGCATACCGTCTAGTGCAGACTTTTCGTAGTCGCTGAGTTTGCCGTAGCTTAGTACTTCTTCTACGCCTTCTTTACCTAGTTTCACAGGCTGTGCGAAGTAAGTCGCGTGCTCACCGTCGCCTTCAACGTATGCACATTCAACTACGCCTTCTTCACCTTGAAGAGCACGAACTAGAGACAGACCAAAGCGACATGCAGCTTGGCCCATTGATAGTGTTGCACTACCACCACCCGCTTTCGCTTCTACAACTTCGGTACCTGCGTTTTGAATACGTTTCGTTAATGCTTCTACTTCTTCAGCTGTAAAGTCAACGCCTTCCACTTGAGACAGTAGAGGTAAGATCGTTACGCCAGAGTGACCACCGATAACAGGTACGCGAATGTCACCTGGATCTTTGTCTTTTAGCTCTGCAACGAATGTTTCTGAACGGATAACGTCAAGTGTTGTTACACCGAACAAGCGACGCTTATCGTAAACGCCCGCTTTCTTAAGTACTTCAGCGGCAATTGGCACTGTTGTATTTACCGGGTTTGTGATGATACCAACACAAGCTTTCGGACAAACAACCGCAATCTTCTCCGCTAGCGACTTAACGATACCAGCATTTACATTGAATAGATCCGCGCGATCCATACCAGGCTTACGAGCAACACCTGCAGAAATCAGCACAACATCCGCACCTTCTAGTGCTGGAGTAGGATCTTCACCCGCGTAACCTTTGATAGAAACTGGCGTCGGGATGTGGCTAAGATCAGCAGCCACACCAGGAGTTACTGGAGCAATATCGTATAGGGCTAAATCAGAACCAGCAGGAAGACGGTTCTTAAGTAGAAGGGCCAGGGCTTGACCGATGCCACCAGCGGCACCAATAACGGCTACTTTCATGTAGTTCTCCTTGAGAGTATTTCTCTTATAAACGTATTCGTAGGGTAGTTTGTAACCAACTTAAATAAAGCTATCGGAATCACAACTTGATTACAATCAATTAACGCTAGCTTTGCGACCTCGCGCAACTCGCTGTTACCGTGCTACAAATGGGGCTTGGATTATTCTTTTATTCTGTTGAAATGACAAGGAATTCAAGAAAACAAAAACAGCCCTACTTCATATAGTTAAAGAATTCCATGTGGTATATAGTTTACAGTGACGTAACTAACATAATACTGGGACTCTTTGGCACCGCATGAATATATATGCGAGAATATGCAAAATTGCTGACCCGTAATAAGAGATTCGTAATGACTATGCGCAATTCAGAAAAACAAGACAACTTAGTCCGCGCCTTTAAAGCCCTATTAAAAGAAGAGAGCTTTGGCTCACAGGGTGAGATTGTTGATGCACTCAAACAACAAGGATTTGAAAGCATTAACCAATCGAAAGTATCACGCATGCTGACTAAATTTGGCGCCGTCCGCACACGCAATGCAAAAATGGAAATGGTTTACTGCCTTCCTGCTGAGCTAGGCGTACCGACTGTAAGCAGCTCTTTGCGTGAACTGGTGCTAGACATTGACCATAACGCGGCATTAGTTGTTATCCATACTGGCCCTGGTGCTGCGCAGTTGATTGCTCGCTTGCTTGACTCACTGGGTAAATCCGAAGGTATTCTTGGTGTTGTTGCAGGTGATGACACTATCTTTATCACTCCAACGATGGCGATTACGACTGAACAGTTGTTCAAATCAGTGTGTGAACTGTTCGAATACACTGGCTAAGTTCTTTCACATTTAGATCAGCTAACTCTTTGTGGGCTATAAAAGAAATCTCATTTTGTAGCCCATGATTTATGTAAATTTTTTGCTTATCCAGACCATTATTTAACCACCTGTTTTGTGATTAACATCACGCAATTGATCTTTTTCACTTCGTTCACTTAATACTCATTAAGTGTTTGTTATAAAAAGAATTAAATCACAAATCTAACACTATCCTCCTGCACAAGATTCAGACTTATCAACTATAACATTTAACAATTGGATAATTTTCTGCCAATTTTTTGTTATGATTCGCTCGCTTTTTCAAACGATTGGATTGGAAAAGATGCCGTTTCCAAATAGGAAACTCCAGAAGTGATTTATGGTTATTTCCGGGTAAATAATGAATATAAGGAAGGGAAATTCATGGCATTTAACAAACTTCTCAAAGTAGGCGCTATCGCTGCAGCAGTAATGGGTGCAGGCGCAGTTAACGCTCAAGAGTTTATTACTATCGGTACTGGCTCTGTTACAGGTGTTTACTACCCTACTGGTGGTGCTATCTGTAAATTGGTCAATAAAGGTCGTAAAGAACACAACATTCGTTGTTCAGTAGAATCGACTGGCGGCTCTATTTACAACGTTAACACTATCCGTGCTGGCGAGTTAGATTTTGGTATCGTGCAATCGGATTGGCAGTACCACGGCTACAATGGTACGAGTAAGTTTGCGGAACAAGGTCCGTACAAAAAGCTACGTGCAATGTTCTCTCTTCATACAGAACCTTTCAACATCATTGCTCGTGCAGATTCAGGTATCGAAAACGTTGAAGACCTAAAAGGTAAGCGCGTAAACATCGGTAACCCTGGCTCTGGTGACCGTGCAACCATGGGCGTTGTTATGGAAGCGATGGGCTGGACAAACGACAGCTTCAAATTGGCTTCTGAGCTAAAGGGCTCTGAGCGTTCTCAAGCACTTTGTGACAACAAAATTGACGCATTCATTTACATGGTGGGTCACCCGAACGGTTCAATCAAAGAAGCAACAACATCATGTGATGCTAAGCTAGTTTCTGCAACAGGCCCGAAAATCGATAAGATTGTTGCTGATAACCCATACTACGCCTTTAGCTCAGTGCCAGCTGGCATGTATCGTGGCACAGACAAAGACGTAAACAGCTTTGGTGTTGCAGCAACGATGGTTACAACAGCAGACGTTTCAGACGATGTCGCTTACAACGTTGCAAAAGCCGTGTTTGAAAACTTCGATACGTTCAAACGTCTACACCCTGCGTTTGCAAACCTGAAAAAAGAAGACATGGTGAAAGCGGGTCTATCTATCCCTCTTCACCCAGGTGCAGAAAAATACTACAAAGAAGTGGGTCTACTTAAGTAACTTCCTCAGACTCCAAACTCACAGGCAGGAAAAGATGGTTTTCTGCCTGTTTGAGCATGCAGTTAGCACGTGCTAACTGCATGCTTCATTCGCCAGTTTTCTTCCGAAAATTGCGAGTTCATACCCAAGAAAAACTTAAACGCCGCCTAGCAGAGTCTCCAAAATTCAACACTTTGAGTTCAGGCAGCAAAATACTCGAAAGCAAACTTCGCTCCATTCGCTACACTGATAAAGGCGAAGTGTGGTTCTCGATAAAAATCCGACAGGACCATCAATAATAAGGAAAAAGTACATGGCGACGAATCAAGCTCCGTCACAAGATGTGCAAGAAATGGTGGCTCAGGCAGACACAGGTGCACGTAGCCCCTCGGGAATGCAAGGACGAATCCTTTGGTTTGTTCCTCTGTGTTGGTCACTATTTCAATTATGGTACGCATCTCCGCTACCATTTATTTTTAATTTCGGCGTACTGAACGACACGGAAGCGCGATCAATCCACCTCACTTTCGCGATCTTCTTGGCTTTCACTGCTTATCCAGCGATGAAAAATTCCCCTCGCGATCATATCCCTCTTGTCGATTGGATATTGGCGCTAGCAGGTAGTTTTTCTGCGGCATATATTTACCTTTTTTATACCGAGCTAGCTGGACGTTCCGGTGCACCAACAACGGTAGATATCGTCGTTGCTGTCATCGGTATGGTTCTCCTTTTAGAAGCAACACGCCGAGCGCTCGGTCCACCACTGATGGTGGTTGCTGCTGTCTTCCTTACTTACACCTTTGCAGGCCCTTACATGCCCGATGTCATCGCGCATAAAGGAGCGAGCTTAAACAAGGCCATGTCTCACTTATGGCTAACAACGGAAGGTGTATTCGGTGTCGCATTAGGCGTTTCAACCTCTTTTGTGTTCTTGTTTGTATTGTTTGGCGCCATGCTGGAACGTGCTGGCGCAGGTGCTTACTTCATTAAAGTCGCCTTTTCTTTACTGGGTCATATGAAAGGTGGTCCTGCAAAAGCGGCCGTTGTTGCATCTGGTTTATCCGGGCTTGTTTCTGGCTCTTCAATCGCAAACGTGGTAACCACTGGTACCTTTACCATCCCATTGATGAAACGTGTCGGTTTTCCGGGCACCAAAGCGGGAGCCGTTGAAGTTGCCGCCTCAACTAATGGTCAGTTAACGCCACCAATCATGGGCGCGGCGGCATTCTTGATGGTGGAATATGTCGGTATCTCCTACGTTGAAGTGATTAAGGCTGCCCTACTTCCGGCACTTATCTCTTACATCGCTTTGATTTACATCGTTCACCTTGAGGCGTGTAAAGCGGGTATGACAGGTCTTCCTCGTCGCCACAACCCAACGTTAGTACAAAGTTTGCTTTCCTTTACTGGCACAATCTTAGGACTGTGTGTGATCAGCGCATTGGTTTACTACGGAGTGGGTTGGACGAAAGATGTCTTTGGTGATGCCGCGACGCCAATTGTTACGGTTGCCCTGTTAATTGCGTACGTTGGCTTGGTGAAGATCTCAGCAAATCACGTGCAAGATGGCGCAATTGAGATTGATGCAGAGTTAACAGAAGTACCAGATCCTGGCCCAACGGTTAAATCTGGTTTGCACTATCTACTGCCTATCGTTGTATTGGTTTGGTGTCTGACTGTAGAGCGCTTCTCGCCAGGTCTTTCAGCATTCTGGGCAACAGTGTTCATGATTTTCATTTTGCTGACTCAGCGTCCATTGATTGCTCTGTTATCAAAGCAAGGTGACATGATGCAGCAAACCAAAGATGGCTTCGTTGATCTGGCTGAGAGCTTGGTTGCTGGCGCTCGTAACATGATTGGTATCGGCGTTGCAACGGCAGCGGCAGGTACCGTGGTTGGGGTCGTCACCCTAACGGGTATTGGCCTAGTTATGACCGACTTCGTTGAGTTTATCTCTGGCGGTAGCATCATTCTTATGCTGCTGTTTACTGCAATAATCAGCTTGGTTCTTGGGATGGGTCTACCGACAACGGCGAACTACATCGTAGTATCTACGTTGATGGCACCGGTTATTGTCACGCTAGGTGCAGCACATGGCTTGATCATCCCACTCATTGCGGTGCACTTGTTCGTTTTCTACTTTGGTATTTTGGCCGACGACACCCCACCCGTAGGTCTTGCGGCATTTGCGGCGGCTGCGATTGCTAAATCAGACCCAATTCGTACAGGTATCCAAGGCTTTACTTACGATATTCGAACCGCCATTTTGCCATTCATGTTTGTGTTCAATACCCAGCTACTGTTGATGGGGATAGACTCTTGGTGGCATTTAGCACTCACGGTCATCTCATCGATCATTGCGATGCTGATCTTCTCCGCCGCAACACAAGGATGGTGGTTCACGCGTAACAAGTGGTGGGAAACCGTTCTATTATTAGTACTGACATTTTCGTTTTTCCGTCCTGGTTTTTGGTGGGACATGCTGTATCCAGCGAAAGTTCTTTCTCCTGGCGTTGAGGTAGCTCAAATCACGGAAACGCTAAATGTAGGAGAATCATTGGAGCTACGTGTTGCCGGCGAAAACCTTGAAGGCGACTACATCGAGAAAACGGTTCGTCTTCCATTCGAAGACAGTGCGACAACAGCGGAAGCACGTATTTCGTCTATGGGTCTGATGCTGACCGAAAGCGACAACAAAATGATTGTCGATATGGTCGAGTTTGGTAGCCCGGCAGAGTCTGCAGGTATCGACTTTGATTGGGAGATCAAGTGGGTTATCCAAGATGCAGAACGTCCGATGAAAGAATGGGTATTTGTGCCATGCTTAATGATTTTGCTGGTGCTTGCCATGAACCAAAAACGTCGTGCTCGTAAGGAACAATTGAGCGCATAACCGATTTGGCCCCGAGGACAAGGGGCCTTAGTGAGAGACATTGAATGTACAAACAAATTCTTGTTCCGGTTGATCTAAATGACCAAGGCTTTTCAGACCGAGCGGTTGAACTAGCGGTTTGGCAGGCAAAGCAAGCGAATGCGCAAATCCACCTTCTAACAGTACTACCTGGTATTCACATGTCGATGGTTGCTACATACTTCCCAAAAGATGCAGCAGCCAAAATGAAGCAAGACGTGAAGCAGCAATTAAAAGCTTTTGCCAATAAGCATATTGCTGAAGATGTGGTGTACCAAGTGCATGTTGCTGAGGGCAAAGCCTACGCGACGATTCTTGATTATGCAGAGCGCTTGGGCGCTGATCTCATCATTATGCCAAGTCACAAGCGTTCTAAAATCAATAAAGTAATGCTTGGCTCTGTCGCAAGTAAGGTCGTGGAATATTCTCCAATCAATGTGATGGTCGTGAAACCGCAAGGTTAAACAACTAAAGAAACGAAAAAGGACGCTAACATTAGCGTCCTTTTTATATTGAACAAGTAAGGATTATGCCATTACTGGGTAATCGGTATAACCTTCTGCTCCACCTAAATAAAAGTGCTCAGGTTTTGCCTCATTAAGAGGTGCATTTTTCTTAAATCGCTCAACTAAATCAGGGTTGGCGATAAATGGAACGCCAAATGCGACCACATCAACTTGATTTTCTGCAATTGCCGTTGTCGCTTCTTGTGCACTGTAGCCCACGTTGGCCATTAGGTAACCTTGATAGTTTTCGCGTGCTGGCTTGAGAACATCTGCTTTTTGTACGCCCTTTAGATCCGCACGCATCACGTGCCAATAAGCAAGATCGAAAGCATTAAGTTGCTTAGCTAAGTAACGAACCAAGCCAACCGGATCGCTGTCTTTCATGTCATTAAATCCATTTAATGGTGATGTGCGCAGCCCTACTCTTCCAGGTCCCCATACCTCGACCACTTCTTTAACTATCTCAAGTAAAAAACGGGCACGATTTTCGACTGAGCCACCGTATTCATCAGTACGTAAATTCGATCCATCACGAAGAAAGTTATCGATAAGATAACCATTGGCGCCATGTATCTCCACACCATCAAAGCCTGCTCTCTTAGCGTTTTTCGCACCTTGCTTAAACGCTGCCACAATGGAAGCTATCTCATCCACTTCGAGTGCTCGTGGTACCGTATATGCTTGCTTACCTGAAGGGGTATGAACTAACTCATCACGAATGGCTAGTGCGCTCGCTGCAACAGGCGTTTTCCCATCATTCAGTTCAGGATGACAAGCGCGTCCCGCATGCCAAATTTGCAATACGATCTTACCGCCTCTTTCATGAACCGCATCCGTTACCTTTTTCCAAGCTGCAATTTGTTCTTCGTTATAAATGCCCGGTTCTGCCATAAAAGCAGACGTTCCTTCCATCACCATGGTGCATTCAGCAATGATAAGTCCAGCACTCGCGCGTTGAGCATAGTACTCAACCATAAGGTCATTCGGGATATGATCTGCGCTGGCACGAGCGCGCGTTAAAGGGGCCATAATGGCACGGTTATCTAATGCTAATTGACCGAGTTCGATAGGAGAAAATAAGTCTACAGAGTTGGACATGTTGTTTACCTCAAATGACAATAACTTGATGGCTAAGGATGAGGAGCCAGACTATAATCAGATCAATATTGAAACAATATGGATAATTGAAAGTGATTGTTCGAAACTTAGAAACAATTGACTTTAGGACGCTCTCTATCTTTGTCACAAGCTGTCGACTACTGAGCTTAACCAAGTGCGCGGCGGAGTTAAACCTACCAAAATCTACTGTTAGTAAAGCCATAACCAAACTCGAACAACACTTTGAAGCCAAGCTCCTAGAGCGCACGACCCGAAAGTTGGTGATTACCGAAGCTGGTCAAATGGTTTTAGAGCGTGCTGCAAGCTTAGTTGAGGAATTTCACTCGATTGGTCAAGACGTTCAGGAAATGGAACAGCAGATCCAAGGTCGGCTTCGCATTGCTGCGCCGCCAGCCTTGGATGCGTATATGGCTGAGCACATCTTTTTACCATTTTTAAAACAATGGCCAAAAGTACAAATTGCGTTAGAAGCATCGAACGATTTTGTTGATCTGTTTTCACACGGTTTTGATATGGCAATTCGAGTCGGCCAGATCGTCGATGATCGACTGATTGCTAAAAAATTGGGTTACACCACCCGAGTATTGGCCGCCAGTCCTGAGTATTTAGCTGAGTGTGGCGTACCTAAAACGCCAGAAGATCTGACAACACACAACTGTTTGAGATATCAGTATGTTTCAGAGATAGGCCCTTGGACGTTGATTTCGCAGGACAACACGGTCAACGTCTCAGTAAGCAGTAACTTCTCTAGCACCACCGTAGAAGCGGTATTAAAAGGCGCGCTCAAAGGATTGGGAATCGCTAACTTACCTATGCAAAACATGACGCAAGAGCTGGAAAATGGCTCCTTAGTCAGAGTCTTACCTCAATGGCACACGGTACCAATGCCCATTTATTTAGTCTATCGTCCTGGCGCAAACCGAACGCGACGAGTACAAGCGATGATTGACCATATCATGAGCCTAAGATCTCAGTTTGAATTTGGTCCTCGACATGGTTTGTGTTGCGGTGAAGCATAACCCAGCCACCATTGAGCATTAGCGTGCGGCTCGGATAAATGCCGCAAGCTTCTCACTAGCATGCTGCTCACTCAATGCAGACATACTATCCGCCGCTTCCACTTTGCCATCAGCCACAAACACAAAGTGGCTGGCAATGGCTTTGGCATCGCTTAAATGGTGCGTGACCATCAATACGGTTATTCCCCGCTCTGCCGCCAGTTTTTTTACCAAGCTCAGCATCTCTTCACGTAAAACCGGATCAAGCGCCGAGAAAGGCTCATCCAACAGCCACATGGGATGAGGCTGAACAAAACAACGCGCCAAGGCAACACGTTGACGCTGCCCTCCAGAAAGGTGCTCAGGCAAACGGTCGAGGTACTCTGCAACGCCAACTTGCTGCGCCGCTTGTTCAACCTGACGCTTTTGGTCTACAGTGAGCTTCAGCCCTGGGTGTAAACCTAAGCCAATGTTGTCACGCACCGACAAGTGAGAAAACAAGTTATGCTCTTGGAACAGCATGGAGAAAGGACGCTGATAAGGCTCTTTACGCACAATAGACTCACCATCAACCCGAATGTCACCTTGGTCAGGATGGATAAATCCAGCCACCAACGCCAGCAACGTCGATTTTCCAGCCCCACTTGGTCCCATCAGCGACACTATCTGACCTTGCTCAATCGTTAAGTCAAAACGAAACAGCTCACGTTGGTAGGTGTACTGCACATCATCCAACACTAACATTACGCTCTCTCCTTCGTTTTCAATACTTTCTCAATCAAGGCAAAACAGCCCACACTCAACAACAACAAGGTCACCGATACCACCGCAGCCGCGTCCATCTGATAGCTGCCAAGTAACTGGAACAAATACAGAGGCAAAGTGCGGAACTCTTGCCCGCCAAACAACGCGATAGCACTTAAATCGCCAATCGCAAACATAAAGCTGATCGCAAACGCATGTGCGAATGGCTTGCGCAGCGCCTGCCACTCCACCACTTTAAAGCGTTGCCAGCCACGCATGCCTAAGCTGGCACACACATACTGGTATTGCTGCTCGATGTGCAGCATTGGCTGTGCCAGCGTTTTGATCACGTAAGGCAAAGCCATCAAACCATTTACCAAAATCACAACAAAAAACGCCAAGCTAAAAACATCGGTAAATGATCGCAACAGCAAGAATAATCCGGTGCTAATCACCAAACCTGGCGTCACCAAAATAATGGTGCCGATTAGCTCAATCTGATCAGCTCGCGTGTTTTTGTACTGCAAACGCCAACGACGGCTGGTCAACAATATGGACACGCCCGCAGCGACCGCAAGCGCACTGGCTAACCCTGCCACTTTGAGTGAGTTAGATAACGCAGACCAAAAACGTTCATCGGTTAACACCGTCCAAACTTGTTGGTTGATGCCACTCAGTAACACCATCAATAACGGTGGTATCACCAGTAAAAAGGCACCTATGATCCAAAAGCTATCCCAAGCTTTTGACCACCCATGATCCTTCGTTAAATATTGCTGTACCGATGTGCTGCCTGCACTGATAGAAACAGGCTTTGTTAACTTCTGCACTCCAATGGCAAGCAGTCCACATAACAGCATCTGCCACAGCGCCAATAACGCCCCAGCTTGTAAATCAAAATCAAACTTAATCGCTTGGTAAATTGCCAATTCAATGGTGGTGGATTTTGGCCCGCCCCCCAATGCCATTACAGTGGCGAAACTGGTGAAGCACAGCATAAATACCAAACCACAAACGTGGGGAAGTTGCTGCCTTAAACGCGGCCATTCCACCCAACGAAACTTATTCCAATGGTTCATACCTAAATGCGCACACAGCTTATGTTGCTCGGCAGGAATAGATTCTAATGCTTGCAACAGCAAGCGCGCAGCATAAGGTAAATTAAAGAACACATGGGCGAGTAAAATGCCGTTCAAACCGTAAATAGAAAATGGCAGTTTGCTATCGAAACTCTGTAGCCACTGCGCTAACAAACCGCTGTTGCCATAAATCGCTAATAGCCCGAAAACACCAACCAAAACAGGCAAAACTAGCGTCGATGCAAACAGCTTAAGCAGTAATGACTTACCCCAAAATTGGCGACGTGAAAGCGCGTGCGCAACTGGAATGGCAAAGCCAACACTGAGCAATGTGGAAAGAAAAGCTTGGTAGAAGCTGAACTTGGTGACATGTTGATAATACGGGTCGTCCCATACCACAGACACATCAAGTGAAGGGGCTTGAACAATCAAAGCACCTAGGGCAGAAACAACAAAGGTCGCGATGATCATCGCGACCCCTAAACCTATTTTTGGAACAGAATTCAAAGGTAAAACCTATCTCATTCAGATGAGGGGTGGAACGTCAGCTAAAACGTCAGTGCGCTTTGCCATTCGCGAATCCAAGACTTACGCATTTTTGCTACTTCATCAGCACTAAAGCTCAACGACTTGTTTGGAACGCTCAAGGTTTCAAAACCTTTAGGTAACTCAACGTCAGTAACAGGGTACATCCAGTTACCCGTTGGCATCGCTGACTGGAACTCATCACTTAAAATGAAATTCATAAATTGATCAGCAAGTTCTGAATTTTTTGCCCCTTTCACTTTAGCGGCGACTTCAACTTGCATGTAGTGACCTTCAGCAAAATTCGCCGTCGCAAACTTTGAATCGTTTTCCGCAATTAAGTGGTACGCAGGTGACGTAGTGTAAGAAAGCACTAAGTCCGACTCGCCGTTAAGGAACATGGAATACGCTTCTGACCAACCTTTCGTGACCGTTACGGTTTTGCTCGCTAGCTTCTGCCACGCTTGCGTCACATCGTCGCCATAGATGGATTTCATCCACAGCATCAAGCCTTGGCCCGGCGTTGACGTACGCGGATCTTGATAAATCACTTTCAAATCGTCGCGCGTTTCCACCAGCTCTTTCATGCTTTTCGGCGGATTAGCCAGTTTCTCTGTGTTGTACACAAATGCGAAGTAGCCGTAATCGTACGGTACAAACGTCGTATCGCTCCAACCATTTGGTAACACTGTGTTGGCCGTATCCACATTGTGCTCGGTAAGCAGACCGGTTTTCTTTGCTTCTGCCATCAGGTTGTTATCCAGACCTAACACGATGTCGGCTTTGCTATTACCGCCTTCAAGACGAAGACGATTCAGGATCGACACACCATCGTCCAACGCCACGAAGTTAACGTCACAGCCACATTTTGCTTCAAAAGCTTGCTCGATTTTAGGACCCGGCCCCCAATCTGCGGCAAAAGAATCGTAGGTATAAATAGTTAATGGGTTTTCAGCAGCAAACGCTGAAGTTGAAGTAATTGCAGCTAAGGCAATCAGATTTAGAGTGGGTTTCACTGCTCGCTCTCCATGAGTATTTCAGAGAAATAAGTTGAGCGGCACAGGGTTGAGGCGGCTATTAAGGACTTCCAATATCCAGACTCAATTCCTACGCCAGCATTATCTGGTTCAGGTAATACGGGTCCCTAGTTAAGAACTTAGGTCTCAGCGCCCAAATGCATTGATTGACTCAATGCTAAATGGGTTTGCTCCCCGATGAGTTGGATGGATTGTAAAGGTATTTGAGTGGTTACACAATCAGCTCACGAACGCTGGTCATAACCCCAACGAGGCACTAAACCTTGCTCAATACCTAAGTGGTCGAGAATTCTCGCCACCATAAAATCCACTAAGTCTTCAATGCTCTTTGGCTGATGATAGAAGCCCGGAGCCGCTGGCATGATGGTCACGCCCATTTGCGATAGCTTGTGCATGTTCTCCAGATGCAGCGTTGAAAATGGCGTTTCGCGAACGACGAGCAACAACTGCCCACGCTCTTTCATCACCACGTCAGCGGCGCGCTCAATCAAGTTATCCGACATACCATGCGCAATCGCCGCAACACTTCCCGCAGAACATGGGCAAACCACCATTTGCTTTGGTGCCGCAGAGCCAGATGCTACCGGTGAGAACCAGTCATCTTTACCACAAACGGTGATGTTATCGGGATTGCAGTTCAGGTGCTCTACCAACGCTTGCTTTGCGGCTTCTGGCCCACTTGGCAGCTTAAGGTTGTGTTCGGTTGCCATCACGACACGAGCCGCCGAAGAGATCAGAACGTAGACATGATAATCCGCCGCGACCAAACATTCTAAAAGACGAAGGCCATAAGGCGCACCAGATGCTCCAGTTAACGCTAAAGTGATGGCTTTTTCTGCTTGCTGCTGTTTGTTTTGCATAAAATCAGGCTTTTTGTTTAAGTTGCTCGAGGATCTTGCCGTGAATACCGCCAAAGCCACCATTACTCATCACGAGGATTTGGTCACCTGGCTGCGCACGTTCAACGATTTTCGCTACAAAGTTATCGATGTCAGCGTCAACAAAAGCAGGTTGCTGACATTGTTCCGCGATATCTTGCACCGACCATTCGATATTGTCTGGTTGGAATAAGAACACTTCATCTGCGCTGTGTAGCGAATCCGCGAGTGTGTTTTTGTGCACGCCGCGCTTCATAGTGGCAGAACGAGGTTCCAACACGGCAAGAATGCGTTTTTCGCCTACCTTGTTACGCAAACCACCGACGGTGAGTTCAATTGCCGTTGGGTGATGCGCAAAATCATCGTAAACCGTGATGCCTTGTTCTTCACCTTTGAGCTCTAAACGACGCTTAGTGTTGATGAAACGGCCCAGAGCCTGACAAGCAAGTTCCGGCGTTACACCAACGTGTCGTGCGGCGGCAATCGCCATTAACGCATTATCAACGTTATGATCACCCACCAAATCCCATTCGACGGTACCGACCTTCTCGCCTTGTAGAGCAACTTCAAATTTTGAGCCATCGACCACTAATTTGTGCGCTTGCCAGTCGCCACCAACACCTGAAAACTGCTTTTCTGTCCAGCAACCACGCTCTAATACATCCGCCAAAGCTTGGTCTTGCTTCGGAGCTAAGATTAAGCCATTTCCGGGAACCGTTCGCACTAAATGATGGAATTGGCGCTTGATCGCCTTTAGATCATCGAAGATGTCAGCATGATCAAACTCAAGGTTGTTCATGATTAAGGTTCGAGGATGGTAGTGCACAAACTTAGAACGCTTATCGAAAAAAGCACTGTCATATTCGTCCGCTTCAACGACAAAAAACATGCTTTCACCCAAACGAGCAGAGACTCCAAAGTTACCAAGTACTCCACCAACTAGGAAACCAGGTTGATAACCGCAGTCTTCGAGTATCCAAGCCAGCATGCTCGACGTGGTCGTTTTACCGTGTGTACCCGATACCGCCAATACCCAGCGATCGTGCAGCAAAAACTCGTTGAGCCACTGCGGACCAGAGGTGTAGCGCATGTTGGTATTGAGCACATGTTCAACACATGGGTTACCACGGCTCATGGCATTACCGATCACCACAAGGTCTGGTTGAGGGTCGAGTTGAGACGGGTCGAAGCCTTCAATAATTTCAATACCTTGAGACTCAAGCAACGTGCTCATCGGTGGGTAAACGTTGGCATCAGAACCAGTGACTTTATGCCCTAATTGGCGCGCTAAAATCGCAGCGCCGCCCATAAATGTGCCACAGATACCCAAGATATGAATGTGCATAAACTAAACCTTGTAATGCGTTCTTTAATGCTTTCATTATCGCGATCACAACCAGAAAAGCGAGAGACTTTAGCCTTCTTCTTGCAGTCCCTTTCACAAATATGACAAGGTTGAACACAGACTGTACAACCTCTTGCTTACTGATGAATACCTCAAACAAGTCTACAAATAAATTGAGATCTCAAACAGTTACTTCATTACCATTAAAAAGATCTGCGACTTAAACTTACATCCAGCGCAATCGTTTAACATCCATAAAGAGATGCTCACTTGCGCACTACCCCCAATGAAATGAAAATGTAAGGATTAACCATGTCAGGACTGCGCACCCTAGGCGAGTTCATTGTCGAAAAACAAGCGGATTTCCCCCACGCTAGCGGTGATCTATCATCCCTTTTAGCCTCCATTCGTTTAGCTGCAAAAATCGTTAACCGCGAAATCAACGCAGCGGGTCTCGGTGATATCACTGGTGCTGTAGGCACGGAAAATGTCCAAGGTGAAGACCAGCAAAAGCTCGATGTTTACGCGAACGATAAGTTCAAAGCCGCGCTTGAAGCTCGTGACCAAGTGTGTGGCGTTGCCAGTGAGGAAGAAGACGAAGCGGTTGCTTTCAACAAAGAGCTCAACCAAAACGCCAAATATGTGGTACTGATGGACCCACTTGATGGTTCTTCTAACATCGATGTGAACGTCTCTGTCGGTACTATCTTCTCTATTTATCGCCGTGTTTCACCTATTGGCACACCAGCGACAGAAGAAGATTTCCTTCAGCCTGGTCATAAGCAAGTTGCCGCTGGTTACGTGATTTACGGTTCATCAACCATGTTGGTTTACACCACGGGTAACGGCGTAAACGGCTTTACTTACGACCCATCTATCGGCAGCTTCTGCCTTTCTCATGAAAACATGATGATTCCAGAAGAAGGCAAGATTTATTCGATCAACGAAGGTAACTACATTCGCTTCCCTCAAGGGGTGAAGAAGTACATCAAGTACTGCCAAGAGAATGTGCCAGAAGACGGTCGTCCATACACTTCTCGCTACATTGGGTCATTGGTTGCAGATTTCCACCGCAACTTACTGAAAGGTGGTATCTACCTTTACCCTAGTACGCAAAGCCATCCACAGGGCAAACTGCGTCTACTTTATGAATGTAACCCAATGGCGTTCTTAATTGAGCAAGCGGGCGGTATTGCATCAGACGGCGTCAATCGCATCATGGATATCAAACCAACCGAATTGCACCAACGTGTGCCTTTCTTTGTTGGTTCTAAGAACATGGTTCGCAAAGTTGAAGAGTTCCTTGAACTGCACCGCGACGAAGAATAATTTCAGACCTTTGTCCAACGCGGCAGGTGTTTACCTGCCGCGTTTTTGTCGCTAAAGTGAAACGCGAATTTATCATCAGATGAAGCCGCTTCTGTGTGACTCATCGTTAATGAAAAGGAATATTCTAATGAGCTTAAACCATGTGCCAGCAGGCAAGTCGCTGCCTGAAGATATCTATGTCGTGATCGAAATTCCTGCAAATGCAGATCCAATCAAGTACGAAGTAGATAAAGACTCTGGTGCGGTATTTGTCGACCGTTTCATGTCTGCACCAATGTTCTACCCATGTAACTATGGCTACGTGAACAATACGCTGTCTCTTGATGGCGACCCAGTCGACGTACTGGTACCAACACCATACCCACTAATGCCAGGTTCAGTGATTCGCTGCCGTCCTGTTGGCGTTTTGAAGATGACGGATGAGTCAGGTGAAGACGCAAAAGTGTTTGCGGTTCCACACACCAAAATCTCGAAAGAGTACGATCACATCCAAGATGTGGACGATATCCCAGAACTACTGAAAGCGCAGATCACGCAATTCTTTGAGCGTTACAAAGAGCTTGAAGCAGGTAAATGGGTGAAAGTGGATGGTTGGGCAGATGTTGCTGCCGCTAAAGCTGAGATCCTAGAATCTTACGAGCGCGCTCAGAAAAAATAAGCATCACGGCTGATACAAAATTAAAAAGAGCTGCTTTAGGGCAGCTCTTTTGCTTTTCATCTTGTGTAAGTCAACTAGATAGGCGCGCCTGCAGAAGACATTCGGCCGGCGTCATAGTCATGCTGAAAGAAGGGGTCTAGGTCATCACAAATACCAAAATACGGACGCCCGATAACACCAAGCATATACGCGCTTTGTTCACAATACTCTTGCTTCCCTTGCTGATAACCCGTTTGATAGGCCATGATCAGTTCAGGCGTAGCATGATTAGTACCATCCAGTGCAGCGATGCGATCTTCAGATAAAACTCTTAATCCATCTAAGGCAGACTGCTTACCAAACGCTTGCCAGTCGGTAACATTACTCGAGGTCGGCAGGGTTGTTTGCGCGCATGCGGCAAGAATCAACGCCATTGATCCAATTACGAATACCTTCATCATGACTCCTTAGTGACCAGCTCGTCGCTATTGATAATGTCAGTATAGCTCACACCTTTTGACACCAATCTCCGGAAGCGATTTCTTCGGTCAGTTGTTCAGTATCTTGATACAAGTAGATCCAAGCTTGGCCAAACGGCGTGACGATGCTCTCTCGACGATACTCTACTGGCACATCTTCCAACTTATCTAGCTCGGATAAGGTTTCATCATCAATCAGATACACTTCACCTTGTATCGAGCGCTGCCCAACAGACAACGCGGGATAAGGGCCTAAGTCATACAGTGCGAACTGAGCATCCGTTTCATGCTGACCAAGAAACTGGGCCGAGCTCAGAAAGTGATGATTACACTCTCCTTTACGCAAGGTCCCATATACAAAAACTAAATGCTGCATAACCACTCCTTAGTCATGAACTTTATGTACGCAGACGAACAAGCTCTAATCGAACTCAAATTGATAGAGTAGGTCAACCGCACTATCTACACCAGAAACCGCCTCTAAATACAGATCTTGCATCAATCGATAACGCACGGTGAACTCGCCTAGTGAGTTAAAGATGCCGACGCCGTATTTCACCTGTAATCCCGGCAGAATGTAACCACTGACGGTCACTTGAGAATCATCGCCCGACCCCGCCGTATCCAATTGTAAATCTTGAACCCCAAAGGCTTCACCGATTTCACCAACCACGCGTCCACTCTTTGCCAAACTTAGGCCAATCAACGTGGTCGTCATAGCATTGCCTCCCGCTTCGCCATCAATGTCTTGACCGCGAAGTAGGTAAGAGAGCGCATTCGCTTGAGGCATCGCTGGCTCAGAGAATATCTCCACATTTGGATCCGATGCTGGTCCTGTTACACGCACACCAGCAATCACGTCATCTTGGGTATTATCTGGATTTCGAATCGCCTTAATAGAAACGTACGGCTGATCTGCCGGACCATTCATTAAGATCTTACCTTCTTCAATCACCAAATCCTGACCAAAAGAGCGGTAAGAACCGTCGACGATATTAACCTCACCAACGATGAACGGACCTTTATCTTTCTGTGTCACATTGAGGTTACCTTTCAGACCACCTTTCAAGCCAAAGGCGGCCAGTTGAAAATCATCACCGATCTTAATGTTGATATCCGTTTCAACATCAAATGGCATTGGCTCGATATCACTCACAGGCTGTAAGTTCTGGTCCAAAATCACGGTGTCGCTTGAAACACCAACCGCACTTGGTGGCAGCTCTTCAACCACAACTCGTCCCCAAGGCAGATTAATATTACCTTCGACCTTAGCAAGCTGCGGTGTGACATCAATAGTCATGTCCGGCTCAACTTTGATTTTTACCATTGGTGGAAGATCCACCTGAAGCTCTTTCGCAAATACGCGCGCTTTGGTATGCCAATTTTGTAGATCCTGCCAATCGGCCTCACCGGTCACTTCCAACTCACCATCTGGTGTCATGATACCCGCATCAAGATCCGCTTGGTGACCTTTAAAGTTGATCGCGACCTGACCGGAGTTAATGTCTATCGGCGTGACTTCACCTTGTAGCTTCATTTGATCAATCAAGAACTGACCGTTGACTTTAGGGTGCATAACATCACCAGATATCGCCAAATCAGTATTCATATTCGCTTTGAATAGGCTGTACTCACCTATCAACGGCGCTAAGAAATCCAGATGGAATGTCGATAGCGAGACCTTACCGTCAATCTCAGGCTGCTCAGACGTTACATCGACCAAAGAAACCTGACCAGATAAGTCACCGTTGTCTCTCACATCAAATAACCACTCAGCATCTAACTTGTCTTTTGCCAGCGCCGCTTTAAAGCTAAAGCTTTCCCAACCAAGTGTTATCGGCTGCTCTAGTGCTTGCTCTACTTGACCTTTAGGCATATCAACGTTCACCGTGACTTCCGGCTTCATCTCTGGTGCCCATTTTGCTGTCGCTTGCGCGTTGACCGACCCTTGTAATTTCGTCTCTGGCGGCAGGAACTGCTTGATTTGTTCAAAGTCAAAGTCGTTCACGGCTAACTTGGCTTCGCCACTTTGACCAACACTAATATCTTCGGTCAAACAAACACTCGAATTGGCTTGCAGCCAACAATGTGCTTGAACATCAGCGATTTGTTTATCGATGTTGACTTTAACCGCCGTCGATTTCTGCAACGCCCAAGGTCCCTGCGGCGTGCTCAAAGTAAGACGACGCAATGCACCATCCCAGATCATTTGCGGCTTCTGTATGAATGAGCCTTCAATTTCTAAGCTGGTTGATACAATGTCAGACACCACATCTAGCGTCAGTTGGTGCAGTTTTTCATCCCCAGAAACTTCAAGGTCTGCACTATCAACTTTAATGTCGTCGTAGGTAATGTTGTTCGCAATGAGGCTTAAGTTCGCTTTCGGTGCTGGCAGAGGCGTCACATCCCCCTTCAAGGTTATGTTTTCAACGTTCGCTTGCTGCTGCCAGTTCACTTGGTTTAGCGCTAGGTCTAATTTGATGTCAGGCTCTTTCAAGCTACCACGCAGCGCAACATTGCCCTGCATCTTACCTGCAAGATCCGGAACACTTTTCGCAAAATCGGGGAAGTTAACCTCAACATCCATTAATATCTGCTTATCAATCTTACCCTTGGCACTCAATTGGTTAGGGCCATGAGAAAGCGCTAAACCTTGCGTGGTAAGCTGAATGTCTTCACCTTTGCCATTCTTATCAGACGCTTCCAGTTGGCCTTCCACATTCAGCGGATAACCGCGCAAAATGCCATCGATATCTAACTTAGGTAAACTGACTTGCCAACCGCCTTGTTCTGTTAAAGAACCTGAAGTCGAGAGGCTACCACTGATATCGCCTTCCGCTTCTTCCCATTGAAGCCCTGGTTGAATATGTTGCAAATTAAGGTCAGCTTGCCAGTTGATTGGCGCAGCCCAATTCGCCATCACCTGACCGGATAGCTCACCGCCCAATGTTTTAACTACCAGGCTTTCAAGATCGATTTGCTCTAATGTGCCTTTGCCGTTTAGTGCAACATCTACAGCAGGAATATCTTTACCCGAAGCTTGTGTTTCTAGTGCCACGGTGTATCCGTCCAGGGAACCTTTTGCAGATAAACTTGGTACCGATACTTGATAATCACTTTGACCGATTAACGGCCATTGCGCTTGCACATTTTTGATTGCAACATCAAAGGGTAACTGCGCTTTCAGGGGCTGAAGTTCACCTTTGATCTCCGCTTCGACTAGTTCAGATAAGGTCGCAGAGAGAGAAAGGTCTCCCACCGTGCCAGCAGCTGACAGAGACAGCTTTTGCCCTTTCGCATCCGCTTGCTTCACCAGCGCATCGAGCTTAGCTTTGAGAGGATAGTCAGCAGAAAGCGTTACTTGCGTGCTTAACTTACCTTCCACTTCAGGCATATCGAGTTCTAATGTTTTCACATCCACACGGTCGCCCCCCGCTTTCGCTACAACACCAAGGTGGTGAACGATCACCGGCTTCTCACCTGCAAGCTTGAAGTTATGAATATCGAGGCGTCTTGCCTCCACAGTGAGTGGAATCCACACCTCGGGTAACACAATATCTTGCGGCGGAGCGTCAGCGTCTTTCGGCTCGTCTGTGGCCGCTTCAGGTTTAGCTTCACTTGGAGCCAGTGCAACATTGATGTCTTTTAATGCCGTCGGCGCAATCACTAAACGGTCGCCTTGCATAGAAAGCCCGGTAGAGAAATCTTGCCAGTCAATTTGGTTGCCTAAAATGTTTAAGTTAATGTCATCAAAACTGACCTTATTAACAAAAATAGGGACTGGTGTACTGACTGTACGTAATGGTGGTATCTCCTCTGGCTCTTCGCCTGCCGGAGGGAGCTCTGGCATCTGAAAGTTAACACCTTGCAGGGTTAGCTCATCGACACAGACTTTAGGATCAAAGAAACAACGGAAGTTAACCGCTAACGCTAAACGATCGACTTTTGCGTCGATGTTCAAAGATTCGTCGACAAAACTGACGTTCTGTAGCTCAAAACGAGGAAATAATGAACCCTGAACTTTCTCTATCTGTAGTTGCGGTAAAGCCTTTTCTGCTCCCCACAACGCGAGCTTAAGACCAGGGTGAGTAAATAGCACTGTCGCAACAAAAATGATGAGCAACAGCAATAGACCAATCAAACTTAGCGACAGCCATTTGGTCCACTTAAACATCATTTTGATCATAACTCAGGCCCCAATGAGAAGTGGATGCGGAACTCTCTTTCTGGTTTTTCATCCAGTCCCCACGCAAAATCAAAGCTAACTGGTCCAACCGGAGACGCCCAACGGATACCCACACCAGCACCCGATTTCCATTCAGGTGTTTCGTTAAATGCATCACCAATATCGTAGAAGGTGGCTGCCCACCAGTTTCCATATACGCGATATTGATATTCTAATGTGCTGCTAACGATGTATTTACCACCCGTCAAGGCGCCACTTTCATCCACAGGTGAAATAGACTCGTATCCATAACCACGAATGTTGTTGTCACCACCAGCGAAGAAACGCAGAGAAGGTGAAAGCTTTTCAAATTCGTCAGTGATGTTCGCACCACCTTCTAAACGGAACAAACCACGATGATTATCACCGATCCCGCGGATCCAAGATGATCGCCCTAATAGGCGCAATACTCGCGTTTCTGACAGCAAAGCAGGATCACCATATTCGATCGTTACACTTTGCTTATCCCCCCACATTGGCATGTTGCCACCACGGACACGAGTTCGTGAAAAAGTGGCTCCGGGTAACACAAATTGCACCCCATCATCTTGCAGACCTTGAGAGAAGTTTTCGTACAAGTGACGAACATAAATAGTTTTATGCCAGCCGCCATCGGTTAGCCAATGTCGTTCAACTGCCAGGTTGGATTCCAAACTCTCCGTATCTCGGTTATCAAGGTGCTTTAAACCAAATTGCAGTTGGTAGTATTCACGCAATACATCATCAAGCGGGATTTTGTAGCCTGCCGTGATCGTCTGTTCTGGCTTTGATAGTGATAACGCCGTATTAAAGCTGTGACCACGTGAACTAACCCATGGTTTTTTCCATTTTAACGTGCCACGCACACCAGTATCGGTCGAGTAACCAAGACCGGTTTCTATTTGGTTTTTTGACGCTGGCGCGAGCGAGACCTTAATTGGCAATTCGCGTCCCTCATCCAATTTACTTAAATCAGGCTCCACAAAAACCGATGAAAACCAATCGGTATTAGACAGATTTTGGTTGTACTCCCCCACTTGCGAAACCAAGTAAGGTTCACCAATTTCAAAAGGTCGCATTGATTCAACACGGTTTTCCCAAATCTGACTGCCGGTAATGTTAATCGGACCAAAGTGATAACGAATACCACTGTCATAATGCAAACGCACATTCGCTTCATTGAAGTCAGGAATCACTTCAAGTTTGCTGAGCTTGTAATCACCATTGAAATAACCACGCTGCAACGCCAAGTTACGAATACCCGATTTCAGGCTATCGTATTCGCCTTGATTCAATACTTTGCCGACTTTAAGCGGTGAACGTTCAATAAGTTTGGCGAACTCTTCATCGTCTTTTGCTTCACCTGTGATCACCACATCCATGACTTTCACTTTCACAGGTAAACCCGGCTTGATGCTGACGATCAACTCATCATTCCCTTCCGGAATAGAGTATGAAATTTTTGCATGATAATACCCAAGCGCATTAAGAGCTTCAGTGATACTTTGATCTAATCTCGCTTGAAAACGCAGAGAAGTGGAGTAGTCCTTCGTTGGAATGGACGACAGGTACGCACTGACATTTTCTTCTAAAGCGCCATCGATGCCTTTTAAAGTCAAAGAAACATCGGCATAGGCACCATGAGAAAAGGCAAACAGGCCAACAATGGTGAGGAGAGCTTTTTTTATCATGCTTTTTTGGCTGAATGAGGTTAAGTAAACGTAAATAATGATAACGCCAATTAAAGTCTAAGTCTGTAATATTAATAGGTTTAACGCGGTCTATGTCATCACAGCATCAGATACAGACGAAATGAAAAAGTTCGCAAATTTAAGACACGTATTGAAGGACAAATACCATGCTCAACAAACAAACATTGATCAGTATAGAAGATGCCTTGCCAGGTAGAGAGCAACCGATCCAGGTTGAAGATCATCATTTTGTAAATAAATCTAACTTAAAGGCACCATTGGAGCCGCATCAACAACAAATTCTGCTGGGAATGGGCTGCTTTTGGGGCGCTGAGCGCGTATTTTGGCAACTGGATGGGGTTATCTCCACTTCGGTTGGCTACGCCGGTGGATATACACCCAATCCTACTTATGAAGAGGTGTGTACGGGTAAAACAGGCCATACAGAGGTAGTACGAGTCGTCTTCGATGAACGCGTGATTTCCTTAGAAAAACTACTGGCCGTTTTTTGGGAGAAACATGACCCAACCCAGGGGATGCGTCAAGGTAACGATTTGGGCACACAATACCGTTCGGCTATTTACACTTATTCCGCGAAGCAGCAAGAGAGCGCAGAAAAATCGAAGCTCTTGTATCAACAAGCACTGCAAGAGGAACTACGCGCGAACATCACCACTGAGATACAGCCAGCGGGCCCGTATTATTTTGCCGAAACTTACCACCAGCAATATCTGGCTAAAAACCCTGACGGTTACTGCGGTATCGGTGGCACAGGTGTTTGCTTTCCACCCAGCTTACAAAGTTAGTTCCTAGGACTAACTGAAACCAAAAAGAGCGACCGAATAGGTCGCTCTTTTTTGAAATCGAAAACTAAATTCAAGCCAACGGGCTCTTAAACAGACAGCGAAGCAATCACTTGGTTGACTTCTTTAAAGATGGTGAGTCTTTTCTGATCGTTGACGTCAGGGAGCAAAACTTTGCCATTGTCGAACTGAAAACATCCAACCCCAGCAATAAAGAATTGACCTTTGAACAACGTTTTAACGAAACGTGCCACTTGTAATGGTCGGTATACAGCAAACTCACGTAGCATAACTCACCTCAATTCCTTTGAGAAAACACGGATTGCTTATTTATCCTCTGCAATCTTGATGCGCAATCTGCGACGAGGTTCATTTTAGCAAATTCTAAATATAACGCAATATTACACCACCCCATACGTTAAATAAATGTTATCAACAGTTCTACAAATTTCCTAGATCTGGATATATACTGGAAAACTTCCAACTCGTACGGAATATAACAATATGAAAACTAAGACTCTCCTACCTCTACTATTGGCTATAACGCCAAGCTTTGCGTTTGCACACAACCTATCTGTCGGTGAGACCGTTCCTTCTGCCAAGGTCGCGGCTTATGGCGAGATTGTTTTGCAAGGTGAGGGCGTGGCATACCAACCATGGGCAACCCAGCATATGCAGGGTAAGGTTCGTGTTATTCAAGCAATCGCAGGTCGTAGCAGTTCAAAAGAAATGAACGCTCCTTTGATGTCAGCAATAACCGCCGCGCAATTCCCGCAAGAAAGCTATCAAACAACTACAATCATTAACCAAGATGATGCAATCTGGGGGACAGGTTCGTTCGTGAAATCTTCAGCCCAAGACAGCAAAAAAGAGTTTCCTTGGTCATCTATGGTTCTGGATGAAAACGGCGTAGTCGCCAGTACTTGGGATCTTAAAGAAGAAAGCTCTGCCATTATTGTTCAAGACAAAACAGGCAAAGTGCTGTTTGTAAAAGAAGGCGCACTTGAGCAAGATGAAATTGCAAAGGTGATCGAGCTAATTAAACAGAACATCTAATCTCGTTGCTTGGCTCCTTAATATCCGTGGTACGCAGTATAAGGAGCCATGCGACCAAACTTAAAGCTTGAGATTTCTGTTGCCCCTAGTTGAACGCTCAGTGATTCCACCAAGGAGACTGTCTCAGATTCGGCGACATCGCATGTATTGACGTAAATTTTCCCACTAGCCAACAAAAGAGTGAACTTTTACTCATTATGGGTGTTATATTATAACAGTCGGTAAGAGGAGCTCAGATGTACCACCACCAGCAAAAGATACGGAAGCATTGGCATCGCACTGTTTTATTTTTCAGTGTCGCGTTGCTGATCGCTTGGAACTTTGCGGTAATCCTTCATCAAGTTGATCTGACTCCCGAACACCACACACACCATCATTGCCAGCTATTTTCTGGGGTTCAGCACGGCATAGCCAAAGCTCAACCGACCCTATCGACGCCAACATTTACGCGCATCCAATACCATGATGTCTTTCAGCGCCTTGTTAATAGTGAAGACATTCGTGGTGCAGCTCGTGCCCCGCCTTATTTTGCTTAATTTCCAAACTATTCCACACTCAACATAATTTGTGCGTATTCCTGCACCTCACGTGTCAGCGAATCGCACTTTAGTAAATACAAATCTGATCCGGTATTGCTCGGGTTAGTGCCAGCAAAATTAGGAAACACAAAATGTCATCGAAACATGTTTTAGCGCTTGTCATTGGTCTCTCTTTATCGACAGCAGCAAATGCGGACGAATACCGCCAGCACGGTGCTCATGTGCATGGTCACGTCGAATTTAATATCGCCCAAGATGGAAAGGATCTGTTAGTGGAGATTACTGCTCCCGGAGCCGATGTGGTCGGTTTCGAGCATGCTCCAGAAAATGAACAGCAAGAGCAAGCACTTAAACAAGCAATTGCTACCCTAGAAGACAGCAACACACTGTTTGCTATTAACGCGCAAGCCAATTGTGATATTGAAGAAGCTTACGTAAACCATAACCTCAGCACCCCTCATGAAGACCATGATCATAGCGAGCACGACCATGATGACCATACAAATCACGATCATGAAGGGCACGAACACCATGATCACCACAATGAACATCATGATGAACATGAGCACCATGACGGTCACGATGCTCACCATGAGGAGCATGAAAATGGCGGACATGGTGAGTTTTCGGTGCAATATCGATTCAGCTGTGACCAAGTTAACCAACTCAGTCACATTCAAACCGACTGGTTTAATCAATTTCCAACGACTGAGTCAATCAACGTCAATATATTCACTGACACCATGCAATCAGCCATCAAACTGAGCAAAGATAACTCCCAAATCGTAATCAAATAACACGAGTAGCGTGTAAGTACACACTTACACGCCAATGCTTTGGTGATTTAGTATGACTGAAATCATGTCAAATGTTGTTGAGCTAAATAATGCCCAGTTTGTCTGGCCCGGTTCAACACACGCAACCATTCATATTCCACAGTTACATATTGCCCAAGGTGAGCACGTATTTATCAAAGGTCCCAGTGGCTGCGGTAAATCTACGCTGCTTGCCCTACTAACTGGCATCAACACGTTAACATCAGGCTCTCTATCCGTACTGAATACTGACCTTGTTAGTTTAAGTGCAAGTCAAAGAGACAAATTTCGCGCCGATCGCATTGGCTATATCTTTCAGCAGTTCAATTTATTGCCTTATTTAAACGTACTTGAAAACGTACTACTGCCTTGCCAATTCAGTCAAACACGACGTGGCCGCGCTCGTTCAAGAACGTCATCTCAAACGTTAGAAGAGCAAGCTCAAGCTCTGCTTGAAAGACTCCACCTACCCAGCGAACTTCATGCTCGTCCGGTATCGGAACTGAGCATTGGCCAACAACAACGTGTTGCGGCTGCACGAGCACTCATTGGGTATCCGGGGTTAGTGATTGCTGACGAGCCAACCTCCGCTCTAGACCACGATAACCGTAAAGCGTTTATTGAACTCCTGATGGAGCAAACGAATCAAGCCAACGCTACGCTGATCTTCGTCAGTCACGATCCAACGCTTGAGCCCTTATTTGACCGCACACTTAACCTACCAGATATTAACCAAGCATCTAACCTAGGAGCCGCATCATGAGCGCTGTTGCAAAGCTCGCGTGGAAGAGCTTAATCAATCGTAAGGCGACGGCAATATTAACCATCATGACAGTCGCGATTTCTGTCATACTCCTTTTAGGAGTAGAACGCATTCGTACTCAGGCAAAAGATAGCTTCGCCAATACAATTTCAGGCACCGACCTCATCATTGGTGGCCGTTCTGGACAAGTGAACTTGCTGCTCTACTCTGTGTTTCGCATTGGCAATGCCACCAACAACATTGACTGGAAGAGCTACCAAGAGTTTGCCAATCATCGAGCAGTAGATTGGGCGATTCCAATCTCACTTGGCGACTCGCACAAAGGATTCCGAGTCATGGGAACCAACCACAGCTATTTTGAACACTATAAATTCGGAAGTAAGCAATCACTAACCTTTTCAGAAGGCCAAGAATTCAATGGTTTATTTGAAACCGTGCTCGGTTCTGATGTCGCAAAACAGCTGGGTTATCACGTCGGTAGTGAAATCATCATTGCCCACGGCATTAGTGATGTAGGCTTTAGCCGACATGACAACCTGCCATTCAAAGTTGTCGGGATTCTTGCGCCCACTGGCACGCCAGTCGACAAAACCGTCCATGTCTCGCTAGAAGCCATCGAAGCCATCCACGTCGGATGGGAAAGCGGTGCACGTTTAGGCCCAACACCCAAGGCACAAGACCTCAAAAACAGAGACTTTCAGCCCAAGCAAATTACCGCGATGCTGGTCGGTTTGAAATCTCGTATTCAGACTTTCGCCCTACAAAGGCAAATCAACACTTATCCCAAAGAACCGCTTAGCGCGATTATGCCCGGGATTGCGTTGCATGAACTGTGGGGAATGATGTCTGTTGCCGAGCAAGCCTTAATGGCAGTGTCTGGCTTTGTGGTGATTGCAGGATTACTCGGCATGCTAAGCAGCTTATTAACCAGCTTGCAGGAGCGCCGCCGTGAAATGGCGATTTTGCGCGCTATGGGAGCAAGACCTCGTCATGTTTTCTCATTGTTGATCAGCGAAGCCAGTCTACTTACTGCCGCCGGAATTGTGACCGGAGTGGCAGGGCTGTATTCCATTCTCGCCATCGTGCAACCCATCATTCAACAGCATTATGGAATACATCTGACTTTAAGCCTCTTATCGCCCTATGAATGGATGTTATTAGGTTTCGTACAATGCGCTGGAATTGTAATTGGTTTCATCCCGGCTTTTCGCGCCTACCGACAGTCACTAAGTGACGGAATGACAATAAGGATTTAATAAAATGTGGAGAAAAATACTCGCAAGTTGCTTGCTGATCGTCTCATTTATAGCACCAGTACTCGCAAGCGAGGAGCCATTAACGCTCGACTGGATTGATCTAGTACCTGAGAAAGAACGCAAACTGTTCGACAGCGTGGGCATGCCAGCTTCTGATCACAGTGGCGGCGCAGCGCAACAGTCTAAAATTGGTAACGTTCGACCAGAGCTAAATGGAAGCCAAGTTAAAATCCCGGGCTTTGTCATCCCGCTTGAAGGTGATGCGAATACCGTCACCGAGTTTTTGTTGGTGCCATACTTTGGAGCTTGTATCCACGTACCACCACCGCCACCAAACCAAATCATTTACGTGAAGTTTCCCAAAGGCGCACCCGTTCAAGAACTGTGGGATGTCATATATGTGGTTGGGGAGTTGAAAACCGAAACGATAAGCCACGAGCTGGCTGAAACGGCTTACGTTATTGAGGGATCGAAAATAGAAGCCTACGACGATATGTAGTTTAAGTCGTTGACATGCATCGGTACACCTAAGGCGTCACATCGGCGCCTTTTTTAGTTCTGTGTTACACGATATAACGAGACAAATACGCTAATACGCCAACATAAATAACCAAAAGAAACGCTATCGACAGGTGCTTTTTTAATTTACCTGCTTCTGAGAACTTCATTGTCCCTCCAAAATAACGATAACAATTTTAACAACTCATTATCATTTTGGATAGCCCTATTCGTTCAAAAACTGAGAACTCCTATCTGGTCGCCTGGTTAGATAAGGTGTAAATTTAAACAAGCGAACAGCGCAGTTCTTGGTAGGAAAATTAATGGCAGAACCGACAAAGCAACCTGTTGTCATCGAACATCAGTCAAACGCACAAAAAAATACGCAACAAGAAAAGAAGCAGGGCTACATCAAAGACAGTGCCAGCAAGGTAAAAACCATTGCCCAAATACACGGTCTTGATGCCTTACTGCAAACCGATCCACCAGCCAAATCCGCGCTTGAAAGAGCCCAACTGCGTGAACAGAGACGCCAAGAACAGCGACAAAAAAACCTAGAGCAGATTTTAAAGCTAGCACACAGTTCATGCCGAGATGAAACTGCCGGAGAGCCCGACCAAGACTGGTTGTATCGTTTTTTTGAAATGGCTCAAGACATCCATAACAGCGCGATGCAAAAGTTATGGGCTCAAGTGATGAAGCGTGAAGTAACAAACCCAGGCTCGACGTCTATGAAAGCGCTCAAAATCCTCAAAGATATGTCACCAAAAGAAGCGCAAACTCTGCAAAGAGCCGCCTCTCTGGCGTGCAGTTTTGGAGGGGATCACAGTCGCAAGCTGTTAATTGGTTATAAAGCGCAAGGAGGAATATTTAGCTTCGGCAAACGAGACATCGCCAACAGCTTAAACATGGGAAGTTTTCAGTTGCCCTATTCAAGTTTGTTGCTGTTGATTGAACTAGGGTTACTGCATAGTACCGAGCTTGAATCTGGCGAAATTGGTATCGAGACGCCATTGATCCTCACCTACCAAGGTAAAAACTTGTCGCTGAACGTGAACAGCAAAGGCGTCCGCCTTTTATATTACCGCTTCACGCCAACAGGCAATGAGCTCTGTACCTTGCTCGGTAACAAACCACATGCCGACTACTACGACCAAATGCTTGCGCTTTTAAATCATAGATTTAGTGTCCATAGTGACGCTAAAAGTACGGTTCATCATACCGTGTAGGCAGTTCGAGAAGCATTTGACCACCCATGATCTAAATGCTTCTTAAGCCGCTCAAAGAGCTTGAGGTCACCAATGATCCAAATGCTTATTTATCGGATCACTGCACGCGACTTAAGCGCTTCCAAGCACAAGTCCACCAGCTCATCGACGCTTTTTTCGCCCGCTGGTAAATCGACTTCCGGATTCTTCGGTGCTTGATATTCAGAATCAATACCAGTGAAGTTAGGAATTTCCCCCGCACGTGCTTTGCGGTACAAACCTTTAGGATCGCGACCTTCGCAGACTTCTAGAGATGCATTGACGAACACTTCGATAAACTCACCTTCTGGCAATAAGTCGCGCACTAGCTGTCGCTCTGCGCGATGCGGTGAAATGAACGCCGACAACACAATTAAGCCGGCATCCGCCATCAGTTTAGCCAGTTCACCAATACGACGAATGTTCTCGCGACGATCCTGTTCAGAAAAGCCCAAATCACTACACAGACCATGTCGCACATTGTCACCATCCAATAAATAAGTGTGGTAACCCAATGCTGCAAGGCGATTTTCCAACGCTCCCGCTACGGTTGATTTACCCGCTCCAGATAAGCCAGTAAACCACAATACGGCAGGTTTTTGCTTCTTTAATTCAGCACGAAACTGTTTATCGACCGAATGCTGGTGCCAAACAATGTTTTCATCTTTTACCGTCGTTTCGGCAGTCATAACGTATCCTTGTAAATATCGGAATTAAAACGGGAAGAAGACCGGAATCAAAGTAAGTACTAATACAGAGTACACAATCGAAATCGGCACACCAATTCTCACATAGTCGGTCAATTTGTAATTTCCTACGCTGTACACCAGCAAGTTGGTTTGATAACCGTAGGGAGAAATAAAGCTCGCACTAGCGCCAAACAAGACCGCCATAATGAATGGCATCGGATCAACGCCATAACCGACCGCCATGCTATAGCCAATAGGAAAAGAAAGCGCAGCCGCGGCATTATTCGTCACCAGTTCAGTAAGCACTAATGTCATGATGTAAGTTGCGACCAAGGCTCCAAACACGCCCCAGCCATTGAACGCTTCAATAAACATCGCTCCCATTCTCTCTGACAAGCCGGAAGAGATCATCAATTGAGCGATGGACAAAGCAGAGCCGACAATCACAACGATATCAATTGGGAAACGGCGGCGCAGTTCTGAAATCTGTACAATGCCAAACGCGATAAGTGCGATAAGATACGCGGCAAGGCCTTTAATAATCGGTACTAGCTCTAATAGCGCACACCCAATTACGGCAGCAAAGCCCAGTAGCACGATGGAGGATTTATTTGTATCAAGCCGAGCGCTAGAGTCCAAATCATGCACTAAAACAAACTCTTTACGATGAGCTCGGCGCTCCGATTCAAAACGCTTCCCCGGAACCAGAACTAACGTGTCACCTGGCGCTAAGGTAATGCTACCCAAACCGCCCTCTAAGCGCTCATGGCCACGACGAATAGCGACAACAACGGCATCAAAGCGATCGCGGAATCGGCTCTCTTTAAGTGTTTTATAGCAAAACGTCGCGGATGAGCTCACCACAACTTCAATAAAATTTTGCCCATTCAAGTGCTGCTGACCAAAAAGCTTGAGGCCCGGAATTTCTTGCAGGGTCGCGACGCTCTCAACATCACCACAAAACAACAAACGGTCTTTCGCATTGAGTACGAAATCCGGTCCTACAGAGGAAACCGTCACGCCATCTCGTACAACCTCCGCAAGAAACAGTTTGCGCAGCGCACGTAAATTATTCTCGCTGACCGTGCGCCCAACTAACGGTGAACCAGGCTCTACGCGAGACTCAAGAAAGTACGGTAAATCTTCTTGGCTTTGATCATCGTAGTTCGGCAGTAAGTAACTGAGCGGGATAAGAATCAGCATTCCTCCCACCAGCACCGCCAAGCCAATCATCGTGGGTGTAAAAAAGCTCAGGCTCGGCAAACCAGCATCTTCAACAAAGCTGTTGATGATTAAGTTAGTCGACGTACCTATCAAAGTTAACGTGCCACCAAAAATGGCCGCGTAAGACAGCGGGATGAGTAATTTCGAAGGCGCATGCTGCTGATTACGCTTAATCGCCCCAATCAATGAAACAACCACGGCAGTATTATTCGTGAATGAAGAGAGCAAGGCCGTTGATACACCGAGCTTAGCGATCACACTACCTAACTGGCCTTCAGAAATACTACGGCTCACCCAACTGATCAGTAACGTTTTTTCTAAAGCACACGATGCAAGAATCAATAGAACCAGAGTCAATAACGAAGAGTTGGTAAAGTTGGATGCGATCGTGGCTGAATCCATCATTCCCGCCATAAATGCAATAAAAGCGGCACCCGCAAAGACATAACTAGGCTTAATTTTTGTGACAAGCAAACAAGTGATAATGCCAAGCAAAATCGCTAATACAAACCCTTGTTCCCACATAGCCTTTCCTTACCAAATCGCCCAAAGGGCACAACAACGGCTCATTTATCCGTGAGACACCAGACAAACGAGTAAACAGACCAAAATCAGCGCAAGCGAAAAGAACATCAGAATGCTCGGTTTTCTTGGGCTTTACCGAAGCATTCTGGTATTAGGAGAATAACCTAACTGCATTTCGCAACTCAGTTAGGCAGCGACGCCCCAAGCACAACAACAGATAGAATCAGAGCTTATTGTGCTCGGGCGCGCCAATTACTTTTTCAGCAATTGGCTGACGTCTTTTGCTTCCCAGTGTGGGAAGTGTTTACGCACAAGTGCATTCAGCTCAACTTCAAACGCAGAGATGTCCGTCAAATCGCGCTCAACCACCGCGAGGCTTTCTTTGACCATGCCTGCACCGACCGTCACGTTCGTCAGACGATCGATAATGATGAAGCCGCCGGTATCAGCACAATCTTGGTAATTGTCCAGCGCAACTGACTCATTGAGAGACCATTCACACAAGCCAATACCATTCAATGGCAGCTCTGCCGCACTATGAGTTGATAGGTTGTTGATATCATATTGGTGACGAATCGCTTCAACATGGCCCACAGTTTTCTTACCCGCGATTTTGATGTCGTAGTCACGGCCCGGTTGCAGAGGTTGCTCTGTCATCCATACCACATCGGCAAGCAAGTGGTTTGTGGTTTCCACTTGAGCATTGTCTAGAACAATCAAATCGCCACGGCTAATATCGATCTCATCGCTTAGCGTCAGAGTGACCGCCAACCCAGCACGAGCTTCCTCAATATCACCATCAAACGTAACAATGCGTGCCACGGTTGACGTTTTCCCCGATGGCAATGCTTTGATGGCATCACCGACTTTGATCGAACCTGAAGAAATCGTCCCCGCAAAACCACGGAAATCGAGGTTAGGACGGTTAACGTATTGCACAGGGAAGCGGAACTCACCCGCACCTTTTTCTTGATCCACATCGACCGTTTCAAGAAGTTCAAGCAATGACGGGCCTTTAAACCAGCTTAGGTTTTGCCCTTTATCCACCACATTGTCACCTTCAAGCGCCGAAATCGGGATGATTTGAATATCAATATCCCCGGTCAGGTTCTCAGAAAACTTAAGATACTCATCGCGGATTTCTTCAAAGCGCTCTTGAGAGTAATCCACTAAATCCATCTTGTTGATCGCCACAACAAAGTGTTTCAAACCCAGTAGGTTGGAAATAAAAGAGTGACGACGAGTTTGATCAAGAATGCCTTTACGTGCATCAACTAAGATCACCGCTAAGTCACACGTCGATGCGCCTGTTGCCATATTGCGCGTGTACTGCTCGTGTCCAGGAGTATCGGCGATGATGAACTTACGTTTCTGCGTCGAGAAATAGCGGTAAGCTACATCAATTGTGATCCCCTGCTCGCGCTCAGCTTGTAAGCCATCTACCAACAACGCAAGGTCAGGCTTTTCACCCGTGGTGCCCACACGTTGGCTGTCTGAGTGCACTGCCGCTAGCTGATCTTCATAAATTTGTTTTGAGTCATGGAGTAAGCGACCGATTAGTGTACTTTTACCGTCATCTACCGAGCCACAAGTCAAGAATCTAAGTAACGACTTGTACTGGTGTTGTGTTAAATAGCCTTCGATACCAAGCTCGGCTAATTGAGCTTCAACTGCACTGTTCATTATCTTTCCTTAGATCCTTTAGAAGTAACCTTGACGTTTCTTAAGCTCCATCGATCCTGACTGATCGTGGTCGATCGCTCGGCCTTGGCGCTCACTCGACGTTGCCACCAGCATCTCTTCGATAATGCCGGTCAAAGTGTTTGCTTCAGACTCGATAGCCCCAGTCAATGGATAACAACCAAGGGTACGGAAGCGCACACTCTTCTCTTCAATCACTTCACCCGGTTGAAGCTCCATACGATCATCATCAACCATGATCAGCATGCCATCGCGTTCAACAACTGGGCGTTTGTCCGCGAGGTAAAGCGGCACGATCTCGATGTTTTCTAAATAGATGTATTGCCAGATATCAAGCTCAGTCCAGTTAGACAGCGGGAATACACGAATGCTCTCACCCTTATTGACCTGGCCGTTGTACGTCTTCCATAGCTCAGGACGTTGGTTTTTAGGGTCCCATGTATGGTTCTTATCGCGGAATGAATACACGCGCTCTTTCGCCCGTGATTTCTCTTCGTCGCGGCGCGCACCACCAAAGGCCGCATCAAAACCGTACTTGTTCAGCGCTTGTTTTAAGCCTTGAGTCTTCATGATGTCAGTGTGCTTAGAAGAACCATGAACAAACGGACTACAGCCCATGGCTAGACCTTCTGGATTCTTATGTACCAAAAGCTCAAAACCGTATTTGGCCGCGGTGCGATCACGAAATTCAATCATCTCGCGGAACTTCCAATCGGTGTCAACATGCAGCAATGGAAATGGAATCTTACCTGGGTAAAAAGCTTTACGCGCAAGGTGCAGCATCACTGATGAGTCTTTACCAATCGAATACATCATGACTGGGTTATCAAACTCAGCCGCAACTTCACGGATAATATGGATACTCTCCGCTTCGAGTTGTTTAAGGTGAGTTAAACGTTGTTGGTCCATGTTTTGTATTTCCTTTTTAAGCTTGAAGGCGCATTACGTCTCTAATCTTTGGTCTGAAATTATATGGAGTTGGCAATAGCACTTTTGTTGAATTCAGTACTAGACAAAAACCAGTCTAACTTTTGAGACAGTCGCACTACCTCTCCGACAACAATCAAAGATGGCGACTGTGCTTCCTTCGATAAATCAGATAGTTGGGAGAGTTCTCCCGTAAATACTTTTTGTTGAATCTGCGTGCCACGCTCAATAATGGCAATCGGAGTCGACGCTGAACGGCCATGCTTAATGAGTTGATTCTGAATATAGTGTGATTTCATCAGCCCCATGTAGATCACTAAAGTCTGATTCCCACGCGCCAACGTGGACCAATCCATCTCATCACTTTCTTCTTTCAAGTGGCCAGTCACAAAGATGGCCGATTGCGCATAATCACGATGAGTCAGTGGAATACCAGCATAAGCGGTTGCGCCAGCTGCTGCGGTAATGCCAGGGACAACTTGAAAACGAACGCCGGCATCAGCAAGCACTTCTAACTCTTCACCACCACGACCGAATACAAACGGATCCCCACCTTTAATGCGCACTACTTTGTAGCCCTGCTTGGCAAAATCCACCAAAAGCTGATTCGTCTTCTCCTGCGGCACACTGTGATGCCCAGCTCGCTTCCCAACGCACACTAAAATCGTATCGCTTGGAATCAATGCCATGATTTCTTCAGACACCAAGTAGTCGTACAAAACCACGTCAGCTTGCTGCAAGCAGTTCAGTGCTTTCACCGTCAGAAGTTCAGGATCGCCTGGTCCTGCACCTACTAAGGCAACTTCACCAGGCTGTAGCGATTGCTTTGCAAAACGAGTAACACCAGCGACTGGGTTGTCAGAAACTAACCGGGGCTTTGGTTTAGGAAAAGAAGTGACTGAATCGTTCGTTGCCATGTGCTTGCTCATCGTCCATTGATATCGTTATGCAAGCATTATGGCGGGGCGTTTATATTACCTGAAATTCTAAAATTTCATTTTTTATTCAAAAATCTGCTAAGAAGTTTTTGTTTGGTCTCATTCAAAAGCGTGAAAAAGTCGGCGGTTAATATGAATAAGGTTCAGTAAACTGATTAATGTTCACAGTTTTCTGTATCTTTATCATCGAGTTGCATCTGTGTTTGATACATTACGCAGTACGATTTCCCCTTATCATTGAATTGGAGCACCAAATGAAAGTGGCAGTTCATCCTATTTCCCTCGCAGTATTAAGTGGCATGCTAACGCTTGCTGGCCCAGCAATGGCCGATACCATCAAGCTTCGTATTATCGAAACCACCGACATTCACACCAACGTGATGGATTACGATTACTACAAAGACCAACCATCACAGCAAATCGGTTTAAGTCGCGCAGCGACAATAGTGAAACAAGCTAAGTCCGAGACAGAAAACACGGTACTAGTAGATAACGGTGATTTAATTCAGGGCAGCCCAATGGGCGATTACATGGCGGCGAAAGGGATTAACGCTGGCGATGTGCACCCAGTCTACAAGGCGATGAACCAACTAGACTACGATGTGGGCAACATTGGCAATCATGAGTTCAACTATGGCCTAGACTTTCTACAAAAGACGTTGGCGGGCGCTAACTTCCCTTACATCAATGCAAACGTATTTGATAAACAAACCGGTGAGCATTACTTCAAGCCTTACCTCATCAAAACTCACACATTTAAAGACACAAACGGCGAAGCGCATCAAATAAAAGTGGGTTACATCGGCTTTGTACCACCACAAATTATGGTGTGGGATAAGAAAAACTTAGAAGGCAAAGTCTTTGCTAAAGACATTAAGGAAACAGCAGAGAAACTGATTCCTCAAATGAAGAAAGAAGGCGCAGACGTGATTGTGGCGATTCCACACTCGGGCATTTCTACTGATCCATACAAACTAGGCGCTGAAAACTCTGTTTACTACCTCACAGAAGTTGAAGGTATTGATGCGATTGCTTTTGGCCACTCTCACGCCGTCTTCCCAGGGAAAGACTTCGCAAACCTACCTGGTGTTGATATAGATAAAGGGACCATCAATGGTGTAACGTCCGTGATGCCGGGCCGCTGGGGAAGTCACGTAGGTGTGATGGATTTGATGCTGAAAGAGAAAGACGGCAGATGGCAAGTCGTCGAAGGCCAAGCAGAAGCACGCCCTATCTTCGATAAAGTAAATAAGAAGTCATTAGCTAAAGCCGATGCAGATATTGTGAAAGCGTTAGAAGAAGATCACAAAGGCACTCGTGAATTTGTAAATCAACCAATCGGCAAAGCAAATGATGTCATGTACAGCTTCTTGGCATTAGTGCAGGACGACCCCACCATTCAAATCGTTAACCTTGCTCAGAAAGACTACGTAGAACGCTTTATTCAAGGCGACCCAGACCTTTCTGACATTCCAGTACTGAGTGCGGCAGCACCATTTAAAGTCGGCGGTCGTAAGAACGATCCGAATAACTTTACAGAAGTAGAATCCGGTCAGCTCACCTTCCGTAATGCGGCCGATCTTTACTTATATCCAAACACCTTGGTTGCGATGAAAGTGAAAGGTAAAGAAGTTCGCGAATGGCTAGAGTGCAGTGCGGGTCAATTCAACCACATCGACATCAACAATCCTGAACCGCAATCTTTGATTGATTGGGATAATTTCCGTACGTACAACTTCGATGTTATTGATGGGGTTAACTACCAAATCGACGTTACCCAACCGCCGAAGTACGATGCGGATTGTAAAGTGATTAATCCAGCTTCTCAGCGCATTGTGAATCTGACGTTCAATGGTAAGCCTGTCAATCCGAAGCAAGATTTCATCATCGCAACCAATAACTACCGTGCTTATAGCAATACTTTCCCTGGTACAGGCCCAGATTTCATTGCATTTGACGCACCAGATGAAAACCGCTCTGTCGTCGCCACTTATATTTCTCGCGTGAGTGAAGAAAAAGGAGAAGTGACACCAAGCGCTGACAACAACTGGTCTTTCGCACCGATTAAGTCCGATAACAAGCTAGATATTCGTTTCGAAACCTCCCCTAGCGATAAAGCGGCGCAGTTCATCAAAGAGAAAGGACAATACCCAATGAAACGCGTGTCAACAGACGACATTGGTTTCGCAATTTATCAAATCGATCTGAATAAATAAGGTTGATTTGACAACAACACTAAGCGGCTCTCATGAGCCGCTTTTTTGTTATCAATAAAACCCGTTAAAATAAAGAAAACCGTTTCCGAGTTATCACATGCACAGCGATCTTTTTTCAGACTTAGTCAAACATGGCTTTTTAGAGACAGAAGCAAACCAACTTATTGAAAATGGTGAGTTACTCGAACTGCCTACACGCCACATTCTTAATCACCAAGGGGAGTTTAGCTCACACCTTTACTTCATCATTGAGGGGTTATGCCACGCAAGCTATCTCACGGAGCACGGCAAAGAATTCAGTAAAGAATTTTATTGGGAGAAGGACTGGGTTATCGGGTTTGAGAGCATAATAAAGGACCAACCTTCGCCTTACTTATTGGAAACGCTGAGCGCTTGTCAGCTATTTTGCTTGCCAATTGAAACGTTGCATCACTGGCGAGCAGAAAAGCACGCCATTTACTTAAAGCTACTCGAAAACCAACTGGTTAATAAAGAGAATAAAGAACGCTTTATGTTGCTCTACTCTCCAGAAGAACGATATCAATTATTTTGCGCTCATTACCCAGATTTAAAGCAACGTATTACCGATAGTCAAATTGCGGCCTACCTGGGCATTACGCCAATCAGTTTGAGCCGAATCAAAGCGCGCTTAACCAAAGATCACACTCTCAAATAAACTCAAAAAAGAAAAAAGCTCTTCAAACGAAGAGCTTTGTCTCTGCTATTTGAGCTATTTAAGAATTCGCGCCCGGAACTGGCGCCCTTTCATCTTGCCGTTACTAATGGTCTGTAGAGCCTTTTTAGCCACAGACTTTTCGACGGCAACATAAGCGCGCACAGGGAATAGGTGAATCTTTCCGACTTGAGAGCCTGGAATACCATTTTTTCCTGTCAAACAACCTAAAATATCACCCGGTCGTACTTTCTGTTTCTTACCGCCATCAATGTTAATCGTCACCATCTTCGCTTGGTATGGCTGCTGATTTGATTTGGCAGGCAATGTTGCTGGTACCACGTCCATCTCTAGGTATTCTTCAATACGAGCTACACGTAAACCGTCTTTCTCACCAAAAAAGCTAAACGCTAAACCTTTACTACCCGCACGACCTGTACGACCAATACGGTGCACATGAACCTCAGGATCGCGCGATAGCTCAAAGTTAAAGACTGCGTCAAGATTATCAACGTCCAAACCACGCGCTGCAACGTCTGTTGCAACAAGGATAGACACACTCTTGTTAGCAAACTGCACCAATGCTTGGTCGCGTTCACGCTGCTCTAAGTCCCCATGGATATCGATAACGCTGAATCCTTTGTGATGCAACTCATCTGCGACACTTTGCACTTCTTTTTTGGTATTACAAAAAACAACCGCGGACTCTGGTTGGTGAGTCAGCAGCAAATTCGCCAATGCTTCATCACGCGCTTCCGAGCCTTCAACTTTATAGAAGTACTGCGCAATGCTTGAAGTATCATGCGTCGATTCCACCTTAATCACTTCCGGTGTCTGCATTATACGCTGCGCAATTTGCTCAATTTTTTCTGGAAAAGTAGCACTGAAAAGTAGAGTTTGACGCTGCTTTGGCGCTGCATCGATGATTGCATCTAATGCGCCTTGGAAACCCATGTCCAACATGCGGTCAGCTTCATCTAGCACCAAGGTATTCAGTTCGCTAAGATCAATTCGGCCTTTTTCAAGGTGATCCAAAATACGACCAGGTGTACCAACTAGGATATGCGCACCATGCTCTAACGAACCAATTTGTGGCCCCATTGGCATCCCACCGCAGAGAGTAAGCACTTTAATATTATGAATGCCGCGACCTAAAGTACGAATTTCCTTCGCTACTTGGTCTGCAAGCTCACGCGTTGGACACAATACTAATGACTGGACACGAAAGCGTTTGACGTTGAGGTTCGATAAAACCCCTAAACCAAATGCAGCGGTTTTACCTGAGCCCGTTTTACCCTGCCCGATGACATCACGATGTTTTAGGATTGCAGGCAAGCTCAAAGCTTGAATTGGCGTCATGTGGGTATAGTTCAGGGAATCAAGTGTGGCGAGTAACGCTGGGTTCAGCCCAACTTGATCAAATGTTTGTTTGCTCACGGGGATATCCTCAGGTGAGATGGAAAGAGGGCACATTATCACCAGATTTGGTGGAAAAACCAGTGCTAATTAACCTTTGTTAATGAGTATGAGCTCAAAACAAAGTAAAGTCAGTCACTCTATTCTCATTACGGATAACAACATGCTCACTTGGATTACTTTGCCCTTTGCTCAGCTAACAACAACGCAGCTGTATGAAATGATGAAATTGCGTGTGGATGTATTCGTTGTTGAACAAACCTGCCCTTACCCTGAACTGGATGGCAAAGACACATTGGAAGGTGTTTATCATCTAATAGGTTACCACGGTGATGAACTTGTTGCTTGCGCACGATTGCTACCCGCAGGCACTACGTATGACAATGTGAGTATTGGTCGAGTGGTGACAAAGCAGACCGCGCGAGGCGGTGGCTTAGGTCATAAGTTATTGGACAAGGCCTTGGCACAATGCGAAACATTATGGCCAGGACAGACAATAGATATAGGTGCTCAAGAACACCTCATCCAGTTTTATGCTAGTCATGGATTCAAGGTTATCTCAGAGTGCTATCTTGAAGATGGTATCCCTCATGTGGATATGCGGAAAGAATCCGTAGCGCTATAAGCTTCAACTCGATTGGTTACTATGAAAACTAATCGCTATGAAAAACTAACTAAAAAGACGCGATATCTTCGCGTCTTTTCATTTGAAGCGTTTACTTGTTACGTCCAAAGGTCCCATCCGATAAACGGAAAAACATAACGGACCGCCCGCTTTTTTCCAGCTGTAGCATATCTAACTCGCCTTCGTCACTAAGCTTAAAGCGAATCAACTGTCCCTGCTTTATTTGGCTTAGCGGCTTATCACTGCCTTCTATTTTGACCAGAGCGCTAAGATCCGCCATAGAGAGCTGATTACTTCTGAAAACCTGCGCTAATGTATCACCATTTTTAACCGTGTACTCTTTCCAATCTTCAGATTTCGGTCCAGAGTTCTGAGAGGTTCTCTGCTGGCTTAAACTCTGCGCGTTCAGCTCAATCGCTACGCGTTGATGATCGACCTCAGTCTGCTCAACTGGTTGATCTGTTTTATTTGGCAAAGGAATAACAAGGAGTACCAGAATCAATGGCACTAAGACCATCAAAGCACGCTGATGAAATTTAGGCAGACGCAACCAAAACTGCTTAACAGGCTGTATACGCTCCAACCATTGCTCTTTGTTGAACGGCTGCTTCCAGTCGATAGCAGCGAATTTTTGTTTAACCAATTCGACATAGTCGACTTGCTGCTTTTTCTTTCTGCGACGATTCATTGTAATGAGTCCCTTAATACTTCTACGGCCAGTATAAAAATACCGACGCGGAGAGTATATGTTTTTCACCAAACTAAAATGGAATTGGGATTAAATTAGCAGAAATTTCACTTGGAGTAAGAGATAAGTCACAACCTGGCCGCCTCAATTAAGCATTCAGTCGCAATCATTTAAACCTAAGCTCGAAACTGATATCCTGTTGCCTTTATCACTCCTAATAAGAGCGACATTCATGTCTGAAATTAAATTTGAAACTGCAGAACAAAAAGCAAGCTACGGCATTGGTCTGCAAATGGGTCAGCAACTTGCAGGCTCTGGTCTTGAAGGTCTTAGCGTTGATGCTATCGCAGCGGGTATTGCAACAGCACTAACTGGTGACATGCCATCAATCGAAATTGATGAAATCAACAAAGCACTACAAGAACTTCACACTCGTGCAGAAACAGCCCGCCAAGAAGCAGCAAAAATTGCGGCAGCAGAAGGCGAAGCGTTCCTAAAAGACAACGCTCTACGACCTGAAGTTAATGTTCTAGACTCTGGTCTTCAGTACGAAATCATTTCTGAAGGTACTGGTGCAGTTCCTACAGCAGAAAGCTCAGTTCGCGTTCACTACCACGGTGAGCTAACTGACGGTACTGTATTCGATAGCTCTGTATCTCGCGGTCAACCTGCTGAATTCCCTGTTACAGGTGTAATCAAAGGTTGGGTAGAGGCACTACAACTAATGCCTGTTGGCTCTAAGTGGAAGCTATACGTACCACAAGATCTTGCGTACGGTGAGCGTGGCGCTGGTGCGGCTATCCCTCCATTTGCAGCTTTAGTTTTCGAAGTAGAACTACTAGATATTCTTTAATTGAAACCATTTTCAATTATGATTTAATAAAACGGCGCATTAGCGCCGTTTTTTTGTCTAAACTGAATAGACTTTCTCACCTCTGAACCTTTCACTCTGATAGCCTTTAAAAATAAAATCAATTTTAAAAAACGCTCAACCTTTGGAGGTACTATGCGTAAAACACTCCTAACTCTAGCACTCCTATCAATCAACATTGGTAGTGCGCACGCATTCTTAGATTCAGTCACTCAAAAAAGTAAAGAAAGTGGCCTGATGGACATGGTCGGCAGCAGCTTGAACACCGAGTCATCTCCATTAACAGACATGCTAACTAGCCAATTACCAGTATCCACTGAGCAAGCAGCCGGAGGCAGTGGTGCGCTACTCGCTTTGGCTCAAAGCCAGCTTTCGCAAGAAAATAGTAGTGAATTACAGTCTTTGATTCCTGGACTTTCAAACTTGCAAGGGGCACAAAGCTTACTAGGAAATATTGAGAATATCAGTGCAGTAAAAAGTGCATTCGATACGTTAGGTTTAGACCCATCTATGATCAGTCAGTTTGCTCCAGTAATCTTGGATTACTTGAACAAGCAAGGCGCTAGCGAAGGGCTTCTAAGTTCGTTGGGCGGGTTGTGGAATACTAGTAAATAAGCGTAAGTGATAATCACTTTTTAAATTGCCAGTCTGCATGGGTTGAAATAAATGTAGGCTGGATATAAAGGTTTACTGAATTACAGATACAAAAAAGCCGAGCTAATGCTCGGCTTTCTCGTTCTTACGAACTGATTACTCAGCAGCTTCTTCAGCAGCTGGGCGATCTACAAGCTCAATGTAAGCCATTGGAGCTTTATCACCAGCACGGAAGCCAGCTTTTAGGATACGAGTGTAACCGCCCTGACGAGCAGCAAAACGTGGACCTAGTTCGTTAAATAGTTTTGCAACTACTTCGTTGTCACGAGTACGTGCAAATGCTAGACGACGGTTAGCAACACTGTCAGTCTTAGCTAGTGTAATCAAAGGCTCAACTACGCGACGTAGCTCTTTTGCTTTTGGCAAAGTAGTCTTGATAACTTCATGACGTACTAGAGAGCTAGCCATGTTGCTGAACATCGCTTTGCGATGTGAGCTGTTGCGGTTGAGTTGACGACCACTCTTACGATGGCGCATGACCTAATCCTTCTAACTAGTATCGATTAATCTTCAGCGATTGATGCAGGTGGCCAGTTTTCTAGGCGCATGCCCAGAGACAGACCACGTGACGCAAGTACGTCTTTAATCTCAGTAAGAGATTTTTTACCAAGGTTAGGCGTTTTAAGTAGCTCAACCTCAGTACGTTGTACTAGATCACCGATGTAGTGAATCGCTTCTGCTTTCAGACAGTTAGCAGAGCGAACTGTTAGTTCAAGATCGTCTACAGGACGCAGTAGGATCGGATCGAATTCTGGCTTCTCTTCCTTCTCCTCAGGAACTCGTACATCACGAAGATCTACGAATGCATCCAATTGTTCAGCTAGGATTGTAGCTGCACGACGGATTGCTTCCTCAGGTTCTAGAGTACCGTTTGTTTCCATATCGATAACAAGCTTGTCTAGATCAGTACGCTGTTCTACACGAGCTGCTTCTACAGCGTAGGCAATTTTGTCTACTGGGCTGTAAGTAGCATCTACTAGTAGGCGACCGATAGGACGCTCGTCTTCTTCGTTATGGATACGCGCAGAAGCTGGAACATAACCACGACCACGTTCAACTTTGATACGCATTGCGATCTCAGCGTTGTCATCCGTTAGGTGACAAATTACGTGTTCAGGGTTAGCGATCTCTACATCACCATCATGGGTGATGTCACCTGCAACCACAGGGCCCGAGCCTGATTTGTTCAAAGTAATGAACACTTCATCTTTGCCTTCGGCAACGCGCACAGCCAAACCTTTAAGGTTTAGAAGAATTTCAAGAATATCTTCTTGAACGCCTTCTTTCGTGCTGTACTCATGAAGTACGCCTTCGATTTCTACTTCTGTTACAGCACAACCTGGCATAGAAGATAGAAGGATGCGGCGAAGTGCATTACCCAGAGTATGACCAAAGCCACGCTCTAATGGCTCAAGAGTTACTTTTGCGTGAGTCGAGCTGATTTGTTCGATGTCAACTAGACGTGGCTTAAGAAATTCTGTTACAGAACCCTGCATTGTGTCCTCTCTTTAGTTTAAACCTTACTTAGAGTAAAGCTCGACGATCAATTGTTCGTTGATGTCAGCTGATAGATCAGAACGCTCAGGCATACGCTTGAATGTACCTTCCATCTTGCCACCATCTACTTCAATCCAAGTTGGTTTTTCACGTTGTTCAGCAACTTCTAGAGCTGCTTTGATACGAGCTTGCTGTTTAGCTTTCTCGCGAATAGAAACAACGTCATTAGCCGCTACTTTGAAAGAAGGAACGTTTACAACTTTACCGTTTACTAGGATAGCTTTGTGGCTAACTAGCTGGCGTGCTTCTGCGCGAGTTGCGCCAAAGCCCATGCGGTAAACTACGTTATCAAGACGACCTTCAAGAAGCTGAAGTAGGTTTTCACCAGTGTTGCCTTTTAGGCGAGCAGCTTCTTTGTAGTAGTTACGGAATTGTTTTTCTAAAACGCCGTACATACGACGTACTTTTTGCTTCTCACGAAGCTGAACGCCATACTCAGATAGACGACCGCGACGAGCGCCGTGTACACCTGGTGCGTTATCAATTTTACACTTGGTATCGATCGCGCGAACACCAGACTTAAGGAATAAGTCAGTGCCTTCACGACGGCTAAGCTTCAGCTTAGGACCCAAATATCTTGCCATGATTCTTCTCCAATTGTCCTAGAAACGTTATACGCGACGTTTCTTAGGTGGACGACAACCGTTATGAGGGATTGGTGTAGCATCAACGATGTTTGTGATGCGGAAACCAGCGGCGTTCAGTGCACGAACAGTAGATTCGCGACCTGGACCAGGACCCTTAACCATAACTTCCAAGTTCTTTAGGCCGTATTCTTTAGCCATTTCAGCACAACGCTCAGCAGCAACCTGTGCAGCGAACGGAGTAGACTTACGAGAACCACGGAAACCAGAACCACCTGCAGTAGCCCATGCAAGAGCGTTACCTTGACGGTCAGTAATGGTTACGATTGTGTTATTGAAAGAAGCATGGATGTGCGCAACGCCATCTGCAACTTGCTTGCGTACGCGCTTACGAGCGCGAGTTGGTTGTTTAGCCATTGTACTCTACCTTCCCGATTATTTCTTGATCGGCTTACGCGGACCCTTACGGGTGCGAGCGTTGGTTTTAGTACGCTGTCCACGTAGTGGTAGACTGCGACGATGACGAAGACCACGGTAACAGCCAAGGTCCATAAGACGCTTGATGTTCATAGATACTTCACGACGTAGATCACCTTCTACAGTGTACTTAGCTACACCATCACGCAGTTGATCGATCTGCTCTTCAGTTAGTTCACTGATCTTAACATTTTCAGCAATACCCACTTCAGCTAGGATAGCTTGAGAGCGAGTTTTACCGATGCCGTAGATCGCTGTTAGAGCGATTACTGCATGTTTCTGATCAGGAATGTTAATGCCTGCTATACGGGCCATTATTCACTCCTAAGTGTTTCTATAAAAGAATTAGCCGCAGCAAAGCCCGTTATGGATACGCTGCGGAATACTACTTCTTTTGCACGCAAAAGGTAGGCCGAGGAATATACTCGACCCAACCTTCATTTTCAAGTAAAAATTTCTGCTAATTAGCCTTGGCGCTGTTTGTGCTTTGGCTCACTGCAAATCACGCGAACGACACCGTTACGCTTGATTACTTTACAGTTACGGCAGATTTTTTTAACGGAAGCACGAACTTTCATTGCTAAACTCCGTAAATGAAACTGAGTCTACCGCCGGATTAACGGCCGTAGCCTTTCAGATTCGCTTTCTTCAACACAGAATCATACTGTTGAGACATCAGATGAGTCTGTACCTGTGCCATAAAGTCCATAATTACAACAACTACGATTAGTAGCGATGTACCGCCGAAGTAGAAACGTACGTTCCACGCGACCATCATGAACTCGGGAATCAGACAGATAAAGGTAATGTACAGTGCACCAGCAAGGGTTAGACGTGTCATTACTTTATCAATGTATTTCGCTGTCTGCTCACCTGGGCGGATACCGGGTACGAATGCACCAGACTTCTTCAAGTTATCTGCTGTTTCACGTGGGTTGAAAACCAACGCCGTGTAGAAGAAACAGAAGAAGATAATTGCTGCTGCATAAAGCATTACATACAACGGTTGACCTGGGCTAAGAGCCAAAGACACGTCAGTTAACCAACCGAACGCGCTGCTCTCACCGTTTTGACCAAACCACTGAGCCAATGTTCCTGGGAACAAGATAATACTTGATGCAAAAATCGCTGGAATTACACCTGCCATGTTAATTTTAAGAGGCAAGTGCGAGCTTTGCGCAGCAAATACTTTACGACCTTGTTGACGTTTCGCATAGTTAACGACGATTCGGCGTTGACCACGTTCCATGAAAACAACGAAGTAAATTACTGCAAAAGCTAATACCGCGATTAGCAACAGAAGAAGTACATGCAATTCACCTTGACGCGCTTGCTCGATTGTTTGACCGATTGCAGAAGGCAATCCAGCAACAATACCTGCAAAAATTAGTATCGAAATACCATTACCAATTCCGCGCTCTGTAATTTGTTCACCTAACCACATCAAGAACATGGTACCGGTTACTAAACTTACGGTAGCAATTAGCGTAAACATGGTTTGGTTGATAACAACCAGATTGTCGACCATGTTTGGTAGGCCAGTTGCAATACCTATAGCTTGGAAGGTTGCAAGTACAAGCGTGCCGTAGCGTGTGTATTGGCTTATCTTACGACGGCCTGCTTCACCCTCTTTTTTGAGTTCAGCTAACGCTGGATGAACTACAGTTAGCAATTGGACAACAATAGATGCCGAAATATACGGCATGATGCCCAATGCTAATATAGATGCACGCTCAAGAGCACCACCGGAGAACATGTTAAACATTTCAACGATGGTACCTTTTTGCTGTTCGAACAAATCGGCAAGTACAGCAGCGTCAATACCAGGAATCGGCACAAAAGAGCCGGCTCGGAATACTAAAAGTGCACCAATTACGAATAACAAGCGCGACTTTAGTTCACTTAAGCCGCTCTGAGCACTACGAAAATCTTGTCCTGGTTTCTTAGCCATCTGTACCTCGTTCCTCGAGATTATTCCTCGATTTTACCGCCTGCAGCTTCGATTGCAGCTTTAGCGCCTTTAGTCACACGTAGACCTTTAACAGTCACTGCTTTGTTGATTTCACCAGAAAGAACAACTTTTACAAATTCGATGTTCTTAGTGATGATGTTAGCAGCTTTAAGACTGTTTAGATCAACTACGTCACCAGAAACTTTCGCTAGCTCAGCTAGACGAACTTCAGCAGACACTAGGCTCTTACGAGAAGTGAAACCGAATTTTGGTAGACGTTGTTTCAGAGGCATCTGACCGCCTTCGAAACCTGGACGAACACTGCCGCCAGAACGTGATTTTTGACCTTTGTGACCACGGCCACCAGTTTTACCTAGGCCTGAACCGATACCACGACCTACTCGCTTCGCAGAAGTTTTCGCGCCAGCAGCCGGTGCTAGAGTATTCAAACGCATTCTGATTACTCCTCAACTTTAACCATGTAGTAAACCTTGTTGATCATACCGCGAATACACGGAGTATCTTCAAGTTCTACTGTGTGGTTGATTTTACGAAGACCTAGACCGCGCAAAGTAGCTTTGTGCTTTGGCAGACGACCAATTGAGCTTTTAGTTTGAGTTACTTTAATAGTTGCCATGGTGTTCTTACTCCGAAATAGATTCAACAGTTAGACCACGTTTAGCAGCAACCATTTCTGGTGACTTCATGCTACCTAGTGCATCGATCGTTGCACGAACGATGTTGATAGGGTTCGTAGAACCGTACGCTTTAGATAGTACGTTGTGTACACCAGCAACTTCTAGTACTGCACGCATCGCACCACCTGCGATAACACCAGTACCTTCTGCAGCAGGCTGCATGTAAACTTTAGAGCCCGAATGGCGACCTTTCACTGGGTGGTGAAGAGTGCCTTCGTTTAGAGCGATCGTAGTCATATTACGACGCGCTTTTTCCATTGCTTTTTGAATCGCTGCAGGTACTTCACGAGCTTTGCCGTAACCGAAACCTACACGACCGTTACCGTCACCAACTACTGTTAGTGCAGTGAAGCTCATGATTCGACCACCTTTAACCGTTTTAGAAACACGGTTAACTGCGATTAGCTTTTCTTGCAAATCATTCGCTTGAACTTGTTGTTCTTTAGCCATCTTCCAACCCTACCTTAGAATTTCAGACCAGCTTCGCGAGCAGATTCTGCTAGCGCCGCTACTCGACCGTGGTATTGGAAACCAGAACGATCAAATGCAACTGCAGTTACGCCCTTCTCTAGAGCGCGCTCAGCAATAGCTTTACCCACTGCTTTAGCTGCATCAACGTTACCAGTGTATTTCACTTGCTCACGGATCGCTTTTTCTACAGTAGAAGCTGCTGCGATAACCTCAGAGCCGTTAGCCGCGATAACCTGTGCGTACACGTGACGAGGAGTACGGTGTACAACTAGGCGAGTCGCACCCAGTTCTGCAATCTTACGACGTGCACGTGTAGCACGACGGATGCGAGATGCTTTCTTATCCATAGTGTTACCTTACTTCTTCTTAGCTTCTTTAGTACGCACATTTTCATCTGCGTAACGAACACCTTTGCCTTTGTATGGCTCAGGCTCACGGTAAGAACGAATGTCAGCCGCAACTTGACCAACTAGTTGCTTGTCAGCACCAGTGATCACGATTTCAGTTTGGCTTGGACATTCAGCTTTAATACCCGCTGGCAACTCGTGCTCAACTGGGTGTGAGAAGCCTAGTGTTAGACCTACAGCGTTGCCTTTGATAGCAGCACGGTAACCTACACCTTTAAGAGTTAGCTTCTTAGTAAAGCCTTCAGTAACACCAACAACCATGTTGTTAACTAGAGCGCGAGCAGTACCTGCTTGAGCCCATGCGTTAGCAACACCTTCTTTAGGACCGAAAGTCAGGTTATTTTCTTCCTGAGCGATTACAACTGCGTTGTTAAGAACGCGAGTTAGTTCGCCTTTCGCACCTTTTACAGTGATTTCTTGGCCGTTTAGTTTCACCTCTACGCCAGCTGGAATAGCGACAGGTGCTTTTGCAACACGAGACATAGTCTACTCCTTATTAAGCTACGTAAGCGATGATTTCACCACCAAGACCTGCTTTACGTGCAGCGCGGTCTGACATAAGACCCTTGGAAGTAGAAACGATAGCAATACCAAGACCACCCATTACAGAAGGAAGTTCATCTTTCTTCTTGTAAACACGTAGACCTGGACGAGAAACACGTTTAAGTTGCTCGATTACTGGTTTAGCTTGGAAGTACTTAAGTGTAACTTCTAGCTCAGGTTTTGCTTCGCCTTCAACAGCGAAGTCAACGATGTAACCTTCAGCTTTTAGTAGTGCAGCAATTGCAACTTTAAGCTTTGAAGAAGGCATTTTTACAGCAACTTTGTTTGCTGCCTGACCGTTACGAACGCGGGTCAGCATATCCGAAATCGGATCTTGCATGCTCATATGATTTACTCCAAATGATTAAGTGGCAATTACCAGCTAGCCTTACGAAGACCCGGAATCTCGCCTTTCATGCAAGCTTCACGAACCTTAATACGGCTTAGACCGAACTTACGTAGGTAACCGTGTGGACGACCAGTTTGGTTGCAACGGTTGCGCTGACGTGATGCACTTGAATCACGTGGAAGAGATTGCAGTGTAAGAACCGCGTTCCAACGATCTTCTTCAGATGCGTTTACATCGCTGATGATAGCTTTTAGCGCTGCACGCTTTTCAGCGAACTTAGCTACTAGCTTCGCACGTTTTGCTTCACGTGCTTTCATTGAATTTTTAGCCATAACAGTAACCCTTCACCTTACTTACGGAATGGGAAGTTAAAGGCAGCCAGCAGAGCACGGCCTTCCTCATCAGTACCAGCAGACGTCGTAATAGTGATGTCTAGACCGCGTACTCGATCAACTTTATCAAAGTCGATTTCCGGGAAGATGATTTGCTCGCGAACGCCCATGCTGTAGTTACCGCGACCGTCAAAAGACTTAGCGCTAACACCACGGAAGTCACGTACACGTGGAAGAGCGATGTTAATTAAACGCTCAAGAAAATCCCACATACGTTCGCCACGCAAGGTTACTTTACAACCGATAGGGTAGCCTTCACGGATTTTGAAACCTGCAACAGATTTGCGCGCTTTTGTGATAAGTGGCTTTTGACCAGAGATCGTTGCCATATCAGACGCTGCATTTTCTAGCAGTTTCTTATCGTTGATTGCTTCACCAACACCCATGTTTAGGGTGATTTTCTCGATTCTAGGGACTTGCATGACGCTTGTGTAACCGAACTGTTTGGTCAGTTCAGCGACTACAGACGACTTGTAGTAATCATGCAGTTTCGCCATAGTAGAACTCCAAATTACTTCTATTAGTTAGAAACGGTTTCGCCGTTAGACTTGAAGAAACGAACTTTTTTGCCGTCTTCAAAACGGAAACCGATACGGTCAGCTTTACCAGTAGCTGCGTTAAAGATAGCCACGTTAGAAACGTCGATAGCTGCTTCTTGCTCTACGATACCGCCTTGGATACCCATAGCTGGAACAGGTTTCTGATGTTTCTTAACTAGGTTGATACCTTCAACGATAACTTTACCAGTTGCTAGAACCTTAGTTACTTTACCTTTCTTGCCTTTGTCTTTACCAGCAAGAACGATTACTTCGTCATTACGACGGATTTTAGCTGCCATTTCTACGTGCTCCTTACAGAACTTCTGGAGCCAGTGAAACGATCTTCATGAACTTATCGCCACGAAGTTCGCGTGTCACAGGACCAAAGATACGTGTACCGATTGGTTGCTCAGTATTGTCGTTTAGCAATACGCAAGCATTTCGGTCGAAGCGAATGACAGAACCGTCAGGACGACGTACGCCTTTACGGGTGCGCACTACCACCGCCTTCAGAACATCACCTTTTTTAACTTTACCGCGAGGGATTGCTTCCTTCACAGTAACTTTGATGACGTCACCGATATGTGCATAACGGCGGTGAGAGCCACCCAGAACCTTAATACACATTACGCTGCGTGCGCCTGAGTTATCAGCTGCGTCCAGCATACTTTGCATTTGGATCATGTTAGTGCTCCGCTAAATATTAATAACTAGACCCATCACGGGTCGGGCTGCCTCTTTAAAAGGGACGCGAATTGTACCACCCTTTTTTGTGATTGGGTAGTCAAAAAATAAACGGCTCCAAAAATATTTTGGAGCCGCTTTAGTTTCATAGAATTAACGAGATTAAATCTTCGCCTTTTCTAGAACTTTTACCAAAGTCCAAGACTTAGTCTTAGACAGTGGACGACACTCTGCGATTTCAACTGTGTCGCCTAGGCCACACTCGTTGTTCTCGTCATGTGCGTGTACTTTAGTCGTACGTTTTACGTATTTACCGTAGATTGGGTGTTTTACGAAACGTTCGATAGCAACAGTGATAGACTTGTCCATCTTGTCGCTGATTACACGACCTTGTTGAGTACGTTTTACTTCGCTCATTATGCGCCTGCCTTCTCAGTCAAAACAGTTTTCACACGTGCGATATCACGGCGTACAGCTTTCAGAGTATGAGTTTGCTGTAGCTGACCAGTCGCAGCTTGCATGCGCAAGTTGAACTGTTCACGTAGCAAATTCATTAGCTCAGCGTTAAGCTCTTCAACGCTTTTCTCGCGTAGATCTTGTGCTTTCATCACATCACCTGCTTAGTTACAAATGTAGTTTTGAAAGGCAGTTTACGTGCCGCAAGACGGAACGCTTCACGTGCCAATTCTTCAGGTACACCACCCATTTCGTACATAACCTTACCAGGTTGGATTTGGGCTACCCAGTACTCAACGTTACCTTTACCCTTACCTTGACGAACTTCAAGTGGTTTTTCTGTGATTGGTTTGTCTGGGAACACACGGATCCAGATTTTACCTTGACGCTTAACGTGACGTGTCATTGCACGACGTGCCGCTTCGATTTGACGAGCAGTTAGACGACCACGGCCAACAGCTTTAAGACCGAATTCGCCGAAGCTTACATCAGTACCTTTAGCTAGACCACGGTTACGACCAGTCTGAACCTTACGGAACTTAGTACGTTTAGGTTGTAGCATCTGTCGACTCCTTACTTACGGCCTTTACGCTGCTTCTTAGGCTTGTCGCCTTTAGGCTCTACAGCGTTAGCTGCTGGCATACCACCTAGGATTTCACCTTTGAAGATCCAAGTTTTAATGCCGATCACACCGTATTGAGTGTGAGCCGAAGAAGTTGCGTAATCAATGTCAGCACGTAGAGTGTGTAGAGGCACACGGCCTTCACGGTACCACTCTGAACGTGCGATTTCAGCGCCGCCTAGACGACCGCTTACTTCCACTTTGATACCTTTAGCGCCTAGGCGCATTGCGTTTTGTACTGCGCGCTTCATAGCACGGCGGAACATAACACGACGCTCTAGCTGAGACGCGATGCTGTCACCAACAAGTTGCGCATCTAGTTCAGGCTTACGTACTTCAGCGATGTTAATTTGCGCTGGTACACCTGCAATTTTAGCTACAGCTGCGCGTAGCTTCTCAACGTCTTCACCTTTCTTACCGATAACAACGCCTGGACGAGCAGTGTGAATAGTCACACGGATGCTCTTAGCAGGACGCTCGATAACGATACGTGATAGAGACGCTTTTTTCAGTTCACTTGTAAGGAACTGACGTACCTTGAAGTCGCCGTCTAGGTTGTCAGCGAAATCTTTGGTGTTAGCAAACCATGTAGCATTCCAAGGCTTAACGATGCCTAGACGAATACCATTTGGATGTACTTTTTGACCCATTGCTTACTCTCCTAGTCTCTAGCGATCTGCTACAACAACAGTGATGTGGCTTGAACGCTTCAAGATACGATCCGCACGACCTTTAGCACGAGGCATAATACGCTTCATGGTTGGGCCTTCATCTACAAAGATTTTTGCGACATTCAGATCGTCAATATCTGCACCTTCGTTGTGCTCCGCGTTAGCGATAGCAGACTCTAGAACTTTCTTAACTAGTGCAGCAGCTTTTTTGTTGCTGAACGTTAGGATTTCTAGAGCTTGGTCAACAGATTTACCACGGATTAGATCCGCAACTAAGCGAGCTTTCTGAGGCGAAATGCGAGCAAAGTTATGTTTAGCAATTGCTTCCATTATCTACTCCTTAGCGCTTCTTAGCTTTCTTATCCGCAGCGTGACCGCGGTAAGTGCGTGTTGGTGCGAATTCACCCAGTTTGTGACCGATCATTTCATCAGTTACAAATACTGGTACGTGCTGACGACCATTATGGACAGCGATGGTCAAACCGATCATCGTAGGGATGATCATTGAACGACGGGACCAAGTCTTAATAGGCTTTTTGTCTCCGCTTTCCACCGCTTTCTCTACCTTCTTCAGCAAGTGTAGGTCAATAAAAGGACCTTTCTTGAGAGAACGTGGCATGGCGATTCCTCTTTATATAGATTACTTGTTACGACGACGTACGATGTACTTGTCAGTGCGTTTGTTCTTACGAGTCTTGAAGCCTTTAGTAGGCATACCCCAAGGAGATACTGGGTGACGACCACCAGAAGTACGGCCTTCACCACCACCATGTGGGTGGTCAATCGGGTTCATTACAACACCACGAACCGTTGGACGGATACCGCGATGACGTGATGCACCTGCTTTACCAAGTTCACGTAGCATGTGCTCAGAGTTACCAACTTCACCGATTGTTGCACGGCCTTCAGAAAGAACTTTGCGCATCTCGCCAGAACGTAGACGGATAGTTACGTACGCACCGTCGCGAGCAACGATTTGAGCGTAAGCACCAGCCGAACGAGCTAGCTGACCACCTTTACCAGGCTTAAGTTCAACGTTATGTACTGTTGAACCTACTGGGATATTACGCATTGGTAGAGTGTTACCAGCTTTGATTGGTGCATCAACACCAGACTGAATAACATCACCAGCTACAACACCTTTAGGTGCTAGGATGTAGCGACGCTCACCGTCTTTGTAAAGAACTAGAGCAATGTTTGCGCTACGGTTTGGATCGTATTCAAGACGCTCAACTGTCGCTGGAATACCATCTTTAGTACGTTTGAAGTCAACTACACGGTAGTGATGCTTGTGACCACCGCCGATGTGACGTACTGTGATACGACCCTTGTTGTTACGACCACCGTTCTTAGAGTTTTTCTCTAGAAGAGGTGCGTATGGCTTGCCCTTGTGTAGGTCAGCGTTAACAACTTTAACAACGTGACGACGACCAGGGGAAGTCGGCTTACATTTAACAATAGCCATTTTTAACTACTCCTGTTATTCCGCGCCGCCAACGAAGTCAAGATCTTGACCTTCTTTCAAAGTAACGTACGCTTTCTTAACGTCGCTGCGGCGACCTTGGCGTAGACCTTGACGTTTGGTCTTACCCTTAGTGATAAGAGTATTTACAGACTTAACTTCAACTTCAAATAGCTTTTCTACAGCTGCTTTGATCTCTTTTTTAGTCGCATCTTTAGCTACTTTGAAAACGATAGTGTTCGCTTTCTCAGCTGCCATAGTTGCTTTTTCAGAGATGTGCGGTGCACGTAGAACTTTTAGGATACGCTCTTCAGTGATCATGCTAGCATTTCCTCTACTTGCTTAACTGCTTCTGCAGTCATTACAACTTTGTCAAACGCGATTAGAGATACTGGATCGATACCAGCAACATCACGTGCGTCAACTTTGTATAGGTTACGAGCAGCTAGGAATAGATTCTCATCTACTTCGCTAGTCACGATTAGAGCGTCAGTTAGCTCAAGCTCTTTAAGCTTAGCAACTAGCTCTTTAGTCTTTGGTGCTTCAACTGAGAAGTTATCAACAACGATTAGACGCTCTTGACGAACAAGCTCAGAAAGAATGCTCTTCATAGCACCACGGTACATTTTTTTGTTTACTTTTTGGCTGTGATCTTGTGGTTTCGCAGCAAAAGTAACACCACCTGTACGCCAGATTGGGCTACGGATTGTACCAGCACGCGCACGGCCAGTACCTTTTTGACGCCATGGCTTAGCGCCACCGCCAGAAACTTCTGAACGTGTTTTTTGAGCACGAGTACCTTGACGAGCACCTGCTGCGTACGCAACAACTACTTGGTGTACAAGAGCTTCGTTAAACTCACGTCCGAAAGTAGTTTCGGAAACAGTTAGTGCATCGGCACCTTTAACCATTAGTTCCATTACTTACTCCTGAGACGTTATGCTTTAACAGCTGGTTTAACGATCACGTTGCCGCCAGTTGCGCCTGGGACTGCACCTTTAATAAGAAGCAGGTTGCGCTCAGCGTCAACACGTACGATCTCTAGGTTTTGAGTCGTTACACGCTCAGCACCCATGTGACCTGCCATTTTCTTGCCTTTAAATACGCGACCTGGAGTCTGACATTGACCGATAGAACCAGGAGCACGGTGAGACAATGAGTTACCGTGAGTCATATCTTGAGTACGGAAGTTCCAACGCTTAACAGCGCCTTGGAAACCTTTACCCTTAGATGTACCAGTAACGTCTACTTTCTTAGTTTCGTTGAATAGTTCAACAGTTAGTTCTGAACCAACTTCGAACTCTTCGCCGTTTTCTAAACGGAATTCCCAAAGACCGCGACCAGCTTCAACGCCAGCTTTAGCAAAGTGACCTGCTTCAGCTTTGTTTACACGGTTAGCTTTCTTAGAACCAGCTGTAACCTGGATTGCTGCGTAGCCGTCAGTTTCAAGAGTTTTCACTTGAGAAACACGGTTAGCTTCAACCTCAACAACTGTTACTGGGATAGAAACGCCTTCTTCAGTAAATACGCGGGTCATGCCCACTTTACGACCGATTAGACCAATCATACTTCTAATCTCCCTTAACCTAGGCTAATTTGAACGTCAACGCCCGCAGCAAGGTCTAGACGCATTAGAGCATCAACAGTCTTGTCTGTTGGCTCAACGATGTCGATTAGACGCTTGTGAGTACGGATTTCGTACTGGTCACGTGCTTTCTTGTTAACGTGTGGAGAGATAAGAACTGTGAAACGCTCTTTACGAGTTGGCAGTGGGATTGGACCACGAACCTGTGCGCCAGTGCGCTTAGCTGTTTCAACGATTTCCGCTGTAGAAGCATCGATTAGTTTGTAATCGAAAGCTTTTAGGCGGATACGGATACGTTGGTTCTGCATGAGACAGAGCTCCAAATTTAATAAATTACACAAACAATATCGCCACTCAAACTCGTCAAGACGAGAGAATGCCGATTGATTTATGTGAAACCGTAGCATCCAAGATTAGGACGCATTGTCAGTTAATTTTCGATTAACTATCCCTATATGCCAAAGTCACCTTTGAGGATAGTTTTTCCGAAGAAAAGATAGCTAATTGTATTAACCGCGAACATAAGCTGAGTATACATTACCTCACAAATCCTTAGATTTGCTCGCTCCTCACTGCTCATTGGTTCACAACTGGCTTAACCAGTGCGCTGCATTATACAGATCACACTTTAGGTTGCAAGCACTGAGTGAAAAATAATCGAGACTATTCCAAACCCTATACATGCCCCTTCGCTTGGTAGCCATTAAACAAAAAGGACGCCGAAGCGTCCTTTTCTAAACTGTAATCGTAATAGCGGCTGCTATTATTTCTTACCGCTTGATAGTGCACCGAAACGCTTGTTAAAGCGATCAACACGGCCGCCTGTATCAACGATACGTTGCTTACCAGTGTAGAATGGGTGACACTTGTCACATACGTCTAGGTGGATAGACTCTTTACCTAGAGTAGAGTTGAACTCAAAAGAGTTGCCGCAAGAACAAGTCGCTTTTACTGCTTTGTATTCTGGGTGGATACCAGCTTTCATGGGATAACCTCAATAGTAGGCCGTGTCGCTATACGAATCTAAGCCGCACACCACACGCAATTAATAATAAAATGGGATACCGCATCAACTAATTGCCGAAGCCATATCTCAAGGCGCGATATAGTAAAGAATCACATTGCTCGGATCAACACATTTGGCAACTTTTTCGCCACTTTTTTAGCCAGACTAATCATAGAGGCACGATTCACGCTGAATCATATTGCTTTACTCGAATTTCCATACCGATTTTAATAGACTCTCATTTCCTTTCCCTCTTTTTTAATAGCTAAGAATTTATGCGTCCAACCATTGCTAGAGTGGCATTACCCGTTCCGCTCGACAAACAATTTGATTACGCCATTCCGGGGCACCTGTTTCCGATCATTGGTGGACGCGTTTCCGTACCTTTTGGACGCCAAACGTTAGTTGGCATCGTCACCGCGATGGTTAATCACTCGGACTTTCCCAAAGATCAACTCAAGCCAATCAAAGCAGTTCTTGATTCTCAGCCGATATGGTCTGAAAAGCTTTATTCGTTGCTGACTTGGTGCAGCCAGTTCTACCAATACCCACTTGGAGATACGCTACACAATGCGATGCCAGCAGCTCTACGTAAAGGAAAGCCTGCAGATTTTGCGACGCTACAAGAGTGGCAAATTACCGAATCCGGTAAAGACAAGCTGATGCAAGGGCTTGATCGTCGAGCGGTCAAACAACAGAAGGTCTTGCAAATGTTGGTTAACGGCGCTTTGCCTCACCAGGAATTTGTCGACCAAGAGATAGCCTCAACAGTACTAAAGTCTTTAGAAGAGAAAGGCTGGATTGAACGAATCGAGAAGAAGCCTGCAATCATCCAGTGGGGACAGCACGTTGAATGCGACGTCGAGAAGCCAAAGCTCAACCACGAACAAGCGCTGGCTATTGCGAGTGTAAATAGCCAAACAGGTTTTGCTTGCTATTTATTAGAGGGAGTAACTGGCTCTGGTAAAACAGAAGTTTACTTAAACCTTATCAAGCCAGTTTTAGAGCAAGGGAAACAAGCATTAGTTTTAGTACCTGAGATCGGTCTAACGCCCCAAACCATCAACCGCTTTAAACGCCGTTTTAATGTGCCAGTTGACGTCATCCACTCCGGGTTAAACGAGACGGAGCGTCTGAATGCGTGGCTTTCTGCACGCGACAAAGCGGCCGGAATCATTATCGGCACACGCTCTGCCCTACTCACTCCCTTTGCGGATCTGGGCATCATTATTGTCGATGAAGAACACGACTCCTCATATAAGCAACAAGACAGCTTGCGCTACCACGCTCGTGATGTCGCGGTCATGCGTGCGCACAAGGAGCAAGTGCCTATTGTTCTGGGCTCAGCCACACCTGCACTGGAGACATTGCACAATGCCTTGTCAGGCAAGTATCACCATTTAACACTAACCCAACGAGCTGGCTCTGCCGTACCAACCACCAATAAAGTGTTAGATGTAAAAGGTCAGTATTTAGAAAGTGGCTTATCTGCCCAACTGATTGCCGAAATGCGCAAGCATTTAAAAGCTGGCAATCAAGTAATGTTGTTTCTTAACCGCCGAGGCTTTTCGCCCGCTTTGATGTGCCATGAATGCGGTTGGATTGCAGAATGTAAACGCTGTGATGCGTACTATACGTTCCACCATTACAGCAACGAAATACGCTGCCATCACTGCGGCTCACAACAACCGGTAATTCATCAGTGTCAGGGGTGTGGTTCAACTCAACTGGTTACCGTCGGCGTAGGAACGGAACAACTCGAACAACAATTGGCTCAGTTATTTCCAGAATACAACGCTATTCGCATCGACAGAGACAGCACACGTCGCAAAGGTAGTTTGGAAGATGCCCTTGAATCAATTCGTAAAGGTGAACATCAAATTCTGATTGGCACCCAAATGCTGGCTAAGGGGCACCATTTTCCAAATGTAACGCTCGTTGCTCTTTTGGATGTTGATGGCTCTCTCTATAGTAGCGACTTCCGCGCTTCCGAGAGACTAGCGCAGTTGTTTATTCAAGTCGCAGGTCGTGCCGGCCGCGCAAGTAAACCTGGCGAGGTTATCCTACAAACCCACCATCCTGAGCACAGCTTGCTGCAGGCCCTGCTTCAAAAAGACTATCGCCACTTTGCTATGACTGCTCTGGAAGAACGCAAACTGGCTCAGCTTCCGCCTTATAGTTTCTTGACTCTGTTCAAAGCAGAGGCAAACCAAAGTGAGGTAGTTGAAGACTTCCTGCGTCAGGTTCGTTTTACGTTAGAGTCACACCCTCTGTTCGATGGTTCTTGTATGGTATTAGGCCCAACTCCTTCACCTTTGGCTAAGCGGGCTGGTAAATACCGCTGGCAACTATTACTACAAACTCAACATCGTTCATTGATGCAAAAGTTATTAACCAGTGCCAAACCTGCTATTGAGTTGTTGCCAAATGCTAAGAAAGTACGCTGGAATTTAGACATAGAACCACAAGATCTCAGCTAGCAAACGTTTAACTATGTAATGAATTACCATTTAATGTGACCAAAATCACACCAAGATTGCAATTTTTGTTAAACAGACCGTAACTTTCACTTTAGAAATGAATAGACTATCCAAATTAGAAAAGTCTAAAGTGACTTGTTTGCACAGGCTTAAATTAAAACAATGACTATTCCCATAAATTGATATCGCGGTGAAGAATCCATTTTCCCACTCGTTAACACGAACTGAGCGAAGAGCAAACACAGCTCTAACTCGGTTGATTACTCTGATTTCAAACCGGAATAACGTCACCTTGGCAAAAAATAAATGAGAGGTTAAAAACTATGGCGACAATGAAGGATGTTGCCCAGCTTGCGGGAGTGTCTACGGCTACGGTATCTCGAGCCTTAATGAATCCAGAGAAGGTCTCTTCTTCTACAAGAAAGAGAGTAGAAGAAGCCGTACTTGAAGCGGGTTATTCTCCAAACTCATTAGCGCGTAACTTACGTAGAAACGAATCAAAAACCATTGTTACTATCGTTCCCGACATCTGTGATCCTTATTTTTCTGAAATTATTCGCGGTATTGAAGATGCAGCCATGGAACATGGCTATCTAGTCCTTCTGGGCGATAGCGGACAACAGAAGAAACGCGAAAGCTCTTTCGTTAATCTCGTATTTACTAAGCAGGCAGATGGAATGCTACTGCTTGGTACAGATCTACCATTCGATGTCAGTAAGCCAGAACAAAAGAACTTACCTCCGATGGTAATGGCGTGTGAATTTGCGCCTGAACTCGAGCTTCCGACAGTACATATTGACAACCTGACCTCAGCATTTGAAGCGGTGAATTACCTGACCCAATTAGGTCATAAAAGCATTGCTCAAATCTCTGGACCAGATACAGCAATATTGTGTCAGTTCCGCCAACAAGGCTACCAACAAGCCCTGCGCCGTGCCGGCATCAATAAAGATCCACAATATAGTGTCATTACTGAATTCTCTTTTGATGGCGGAGCAAAAGCCGTTCGTAAACTGCTCGAATTGCCAGAGCCACCAACGGCTATTTTCTGTCACTGTGACACAATGGCCATCGGCGCAATTCAAGAAGCGAAAAAGCTTGGCTTACGAGTCCCGCAAGATCTCTCTGTTGTGGGCTTTGATGACATTAACTTCGCTCAGTACTGCGATCCACCGTTGACCACTATCTCTCAGCCTCGCTATGAGATTGGTCGACAAGCAATGCTAATGATGCTCGAGATGTTAAAAGGCCACGACGTGCATTCAGGCTCGCGTCTGCTTGAAACTAATCTCGTCATTCGCGGAAGTGCAGCGCCACCACAGCGCCCTTAACCTAAAGATTAGTATTCATCCCTAAAGCGGTGCTAAGGCGCCGCTTTTTATTTACCCTCCTGCTTTTTGTGTATCCCTGAATAAATATAAGCGAGAACTGAAACACACCCCTATACTCGGGCGTTGTCGCGCTTTAGCTATCAAGATTCTATCAATAGGGTGTTTTCTCAACTCGTTCTGGATTAACATATTTGCAAGAATCCTTGATGACCAGAAATAACCGTGGCAAATAGAGATTATGTAAGACGGGGGCGAGGCGCCCCAAAAAAGTCGACAAAAAAACAGCCGCCGATAAGAAAAAAGCCTTGGCGTAGTGGTCTGCTCGCTATCTTGCTAGTGGGTAGTTTTGGCTATGGTCTTTACCTTTTGAGTAGCGATCCAGAACCTAAACAGCCTGTAGTGAAACAGCCAACAACCACTGTAAGTAAACCAAAACCGAAAAAAGATTTGCCGCCACCACCAGAAGAAAAATGGGAATATGTTGAGTCACTACCGAAACGTGAAGTTGAAGTTGTGGCCAAAGAAATTGAAGTTTCTAAAATTCCTTACATCATGCAGTGTGGCGCGTACAAAACCCAGGCACAAGCAGAAGAGCGCAAGCTTGCAATCGCATTCCAAGGGATGTCGAGCAAGATTCGTAAGAAAGAAGGCAGTTCATGGTATCGCGTGGTACTAGGTCCGTATAAGTTCAAACGTGATGCAGAACGTGACCGTCATAAACTGCAACGCGCGAAAATCGAGCCGTGCGCGATTTGGAAAGAAAATCTTTAAACTCAGGCCCTAGGAGCTAAGATCCTAGGGCCTTTCTTTTTGCCCCCTTGAATCCCCATTTCTCCTCCCCCATATACTGAATTAAATCCAAAGAGAAATAATCAAGAGGTCGACTGTGACTACCATTGTATCTGTACGTCGAAATAATAAAGTCGTCATCGCGGGTGATGGCCAAGTATCTCTAGGCAATACCGTAATGAAAGGTAATGCGCGCAAAGTTCGCCGCCTATACAACAACCAAGTACTAGCGGGCTTTGCCGGCGGTACTGCGGATGCCTTCACCCTTTTTGAGCGCTTCGAAAGCAAACTGCAAATGCACCAAGGTCACCTAACCAAAGCAGCAGTTGAGCTAGCCAAAGACTGGCGTAGCGATCGTGCTCTGCGCAAGCTCGAAGCCTTACTTGCCGTTGCCGACGAAACCGCATCGTTAATCATTACCGGTAATGGTGATGTCGTACAGCCAGAACACGACCTGATTGCGATTGGCTCTGGTGGTGCTTACGCACAAGCAGCAGCAACCGCCCTACTAGAAAACACAGATCTAGATGCTCGTGAGATCGCGGAAAAAGCTCTCAATATCGCGGGTGATATTTGTGTGTTCACTAACCATCACCACACGTTAGAAGAGCTAGACTCAACAGTAGAGCCTGAAAAACCAACCGCGTAATCGTAACGAAGTAAGGAAAGAATATGTCTGAAATGACGCCTCGCGAAATCGTTCATGAATTGAACCGCCACATTATCGGTCAAGAAAAAGCCAAGCGTTCGGTTGCGATTGCACTTCGCAACCGCTGGCGCCGCATGCAGCTTGAAGAAAACTTGCGTGCCGAAGTGACGCCCAAAAACATCTTGATGATTGGTCCTACTGGTGTTGGTAAGACCGAAATCGCACGACGCCTCGCAAAACTGGCAAATGCCCCTTTCATCAAAGTTGAAGCGACAAAATTCACCGAAGTGGGTTACGTTGGTAAAGAAGTTGAAACCATCATCCGTGATCTAACAGATGTCGCGGTAAAAATGACGCATCAACAAGCGATGGAAAAAGTGAAATTCCGCGCAGAAGAGCAAGCGGAAGAACGTATTCTTGATGCGCTACTGCCACCGGCACGTGATAGCTGGGGTCAAGCAGAGCAAACGGAAGAGTCTTCTAACACTCGCCAGATCTTCCGTAAGAAACTGCGTGAGGGCCAACTAGACGATAAAGAAATTGAACTCGACGTAGCCGCACCACAAATGGGTGTAGAGATCATGGCGCCTCCTGGTATGGAAGAGATGACTAACCAGTTGCAAGGCATGTTCCAAAACCTCGCTGGCGACACTAAGAAAAAACGTAAGCTGAAAATCAAAGACGCAATGAAAGCGTTAGCGGAAGAAGAAGCGGCGAAACTGGTAAACCAAGAAGAGCTAAAAGAAGCAGCGATTTTCAACGTTGAAAACAACGGCATCGTATTTATCGATGAGATCGACAAGATCTGTAAACGCGGTGAGAGCTCAGGCCCAGACGTTTCACGCGAAGGTGTTCAGCGCGACCTACTTCCATTAATTGAAGGCAGCACAGTATCAACCAAGCACGGCATGGTAAAAACAGACCACATTCTGTTCGTTGCATCTGGTGCATTCCAAGTGGCAAAACCGTCTGACTTGATCCCAGAGTTGCAAGGTCGTCTACCAATTCGTGTTGAGCTAGAAGCACTAAGCAGCAACGACTTCAAACGCATTCTGACAGAACCAAAAGCCTCTCTAACAGAGCAGTACGTTGCGTTGATGAAAACGGAAGATGTGGACATCGAATTCACAGAAGACGGCATCACGCAAATCGCGGAAGCGGCATGGACGGTCAACGAAAGCACAGAAAACATCGGTGCTCGTCGCTTACACACCGTAATGGAACGCTTGATGGATGAAATCTCTTACGACGCAGCGGAGCAATCTGGCGCTAAATTCGTTATTGATTCCGCTTACGTGAAAGCGCGCCTAGGCGATACGATTGAAGATGAAGATCTAAGCCGATTTATCCTATAAATAGTAAGATTCAATTAGCCTAGTGAATTACATTGTGTAAATGTGCACACTTGGAAACTTTCATTTGGTTAATGTAAGTTCATTTAAGCCATTACCGTCACGCCACTTTTAATAGGGATGACACTGTGTAATGGCTTTCTTTATCTACCTAAGATTTTGTAGCTTATAGTTCGTCACAATGCTCGTTAGGTTTGACAGTAAGGTCTTGCAAAGATGTGGATTGCACTGTTTGGTCAAGCAATGCTGCTGATGTTCCAACCAAAACAGACACAACAACACCACTAGATGTAATAGTTCCTTTCGGACCAAATACTGGCGCAGAAGCGATCACACCTGCAACACTCGCTGTTCCAGTAATAGCCCTACCAAGCGTTTGATACAAAGACATAAAAACTCCATTATTAATAAGTAGAAAAAGGGTTGCCGTCGGCAACCCTTTTTATGGAAAAACAAACTTTGCAACGTCTCGTTATCTAACAAGAGCACCGTATGCATCAAATGATATATATTTATAAATTTCCAACATCCGTACTCTTATTAGGTGAACTTAATTCTATCGTTCACTTCACAACTTTTATCTCTCCATTATTGAACAGTCTCCTAAGTCAAAGTAGGTAACAGCAATTTCAACATAGCCAGAACTAAATAGTCTAAGCTCAAAATTAAATGTTCTCTGAAAACTTACTTAGTTGTTAAACATTTAGAATTCTTTCCAACTTCCCTTGGAATCAATTATTTTCAGATATATGTCCTCTTAGTGAAGTTCCTATCGTTTCACTCTTGGAGGACCTATGCCGACCGATAACCTTCACTACCATAAACAAAAGAAACACCAAGAAAATGAAATCCTAGAGCATGCTGCTGAAATCCTAGCTAACCGCTACGTTCGAGGTAATGCCCTTTGTAACCCTGAAGCAACCAAAGAGTATGTTCGATTCAAACTAGCCAGCGCGGAGCACGAGGTTTTCGCTCTGCTACTACTTGATAACCAGCACCGTGTCATCGAGTTTAAATCACTCTTTAAAGGCACCATTGACTCCGCCAGCGTTTATCCGCGCGAGGTCGTCAAAAGCGTCTTGGAAGTGAATGCAGCGGCAGTCATTCTGGCGCATAACCACCCTTCTGGTGACCCTTCCCCATCTCAAGCGGATAGGCGTATCACACGCAAGCTTATCGACGCTTTAGCGTTAGTGGATGTAAGGGTGCTTGACCATATCGTTGTGGGAGAAAGTAGTGTCTCGTTTGCAGAAAAGGGGTGGATATGATCAACACGATTTATGGTGGTGTTTCTTTAGCGCCACAATTGCGTCAGCAGTTGGAGAAGCTATTGAAGGGGTACTCTTTACCTGACAATGCCAAACAGTTGCTCTTGACTTGCCGCCAATTAAGCTACTACCGCCATGGCCGAGGCATTCACCCTGTTGAAGTGCAGTTCCAACGCACTGCAAGTTCAGAGCCCTGGCAGGTTGTCTTCTTTATCAGCTTTTCTTACCCATTTGAGAGCGCGCTCAACGTTCAGCCTGAACTGTACTTTCATCTTGCCAAGGGATGGTGTTATCAGCCCGATACAGGGGCGGTAAACCTTGAACATCCAGAAGTAATCGACCTTCTTCAGGTATGGATGAAAACGTTCGCTCGGCATCTTTCAAGCATGGATTTTGACGAAATCGATTTATCCATCGTTGGAAAGTAAGCCTCTGCCCCCTTAATCACGACACTTCATGACGTAGGTGTGACAAATTTCGTCGTATCATTTTTGCTTAAGGCATTGATACGACAAGCTTTGTCGCGCCTTTTTGATATTGTCATACCCAACAAAACGAACCTTGTTGAACTGACCATGACGCCACCTAACCAAACTCAGTATCACCTTGAGCTTATCTTGGCGATTTACAACCTTATTCCTTACAATAAGAAAGTCACCGCCAGGCAAATTCAAGCTCAACTTTCCCCGCTTGGTTTAGAGCGCTCCTTGCGTACTATCCAACGTAATCTGTCCGCTATCTGTGCCATGTTTCCCAATGTAATGGTGGATGATAGAGACAAACCCTTTGGTTACCAAAAAACCGAAACTCTGAAGATGAGCACGACGGCTCACGAAGCGGTATTGATCTATTGGCTCATCGAGTCAACCAAGCATCATCTGCCTAGCAGCCTTGCTCCACTCTTAGATGACCTCCTTTCGAACATAACTCCTGAAGACATCAATAACATTCAAAATCATTGGTCATCCAAAGTTCCTATCACAGCCCCAACCCCATTGAGTAAACACGCTCAAGTCGATATCCAAATTTTTCAGATTGTATGTCTAGCGACACTTCAACAACGTCTTATCTCATTAAAGATAAACAAAGGAGACGGCACTCTACGCCTAACTAACGTTCAACCAATAAGTCTCGTACTCCATCACGGCAGCCCTTATCTCGTTTGGCGTACACACACGCACACCAAGTTGAACACCTTACCTCTTTGCAACATCCAGGAGGCCACGATGTCGAGCTTTCGCTTTGAGCTTCAAACAGATGCGACTCTGCTCTCGTCTGAAGTTAAAGAGCTGTTTGATATCGCTGACTCTCATCTTGAATTAAACAAAATAGCAACCTCTAAAACTTATTATGGAGAAATAGAATGAACCTATCTAAACCCCTACTTACCATCGCTCTCTTTACTATTCCTTTCGCCTTAATCGGATGTGGCGGCTCTTCTGGCGGGCGTGACAATAACGACTCAGGGCAATCATATCAATTTGGTGGTGCAGTACAGAAAGGTCCTCTACAACCTGGTTCAGTCGTCACCGCTTATGAACTTAACCAAGACTTAGAAAAGACCGACATCTCTTACACCACTCAAATAGAGGACTATGAAGGTAATTACAACATGAATGAGCGATTCAATACGCCTTATGTCGAGCTCGTTGCACAGGGGAATTACTTTAATGAGCTGACAGGAAAAAGTGATGAGCAGATGCGCATGAGCGCTTTTGTCGATATGAACGCAACGACACAAGTGAACTTCAATGTTGCTACAGCGGCCATGAAAGCAAGTATCATGGCAAAGGTACAAGCCGGACAGACCTTTGAGGAGGCGGTGCATGAGGCGACCGCTGAGCTGCTAAGCCTTTACAGTTATGATCCTGAGCAATGGGCAGATGGCATTAACTTCTATAACGTCAACCTTTCTAACGCTGGCGATACCAGCACTGTGCTACTCGTGATCTCTGCAAGTACTTTAACTATGGCAACCGAAAACGGACTCACGTTAGAGCAACAAATCGAGAAAATTGGTCAGGTATTGTTAGAGCCTAACTCCGTTCAGTTTGAAGAAATGAAACAAGCTCTGACCAAGTACAGCCTAGCACTGTACAAAACAGCAGCTTACGAGAACACTCAGAAGTACTACGCAGACAACGGTCTAGACTTTGATATTCCACACGTAGATTACTTTATCGATGTTGATGGTGACGGCGTGTTACCTAACAAAGACTTACCTGTGTTTGCTTACACTGGCGGTGTTAATATCGGCTCTGATGAAATCGGAGGACTACGTCCAGCTGGTGCATGGGCTATCGACTACCAAGGTCGTCCTATGACATTCGAAGTTATTGGTGAATTCCAGCACGGTGAAATCGCATCAATTGAATACACTGATACTGGCGTTAGTATTTGGTATCGTCTAACGGATGTAGACTTTGAAGGTCAGTCATTCGAAGACTGCGTTACGGTTAATACAGTAAAGCCTGCACCTGCTAACTTTCCATGGAAGGCATGTGTAACTCTAACCAAATAGTAATCTTCAGCAGATCGAAAAAATAGGAGGCCTAGCTTCCTATTTTTTTGTCAGACTCCCAATGTCATTATAGAGCACAACGAAGCGTACTCAGAAATAATACATGAATAACTAAGTACGTGAGACGGCATTTACACTGACACAGACGTAGGGGCCTGAGAACGGATACCATTAACACTACTGATGTTATCGAGGCCAATCTACCAACAGTGCATGACCGTACCACCGAATGCTGCGTGCTTATTTAGCATACCCCGAATGGCAAGTTGAACCTAAGAGACCATATGCTTCTCCAGTTATCTCTACACTTATAATCAATCTATAGAGCAATCACGTTTCGAAATACTAAACAGATGAGCAGATTAATATTAGCTATCATCCCTGACTAGTTCCAAAGCAACGTTTTCCTTCACCATAATGCTTCGTTCTATTTTTGGCAAAGTAACTGAGTCTTGTAAAGAGGGCCTGGTATTTGTTCTCGAAGTCGTATTTATTTTGTTCTAAATAATGCGTACCTTTATAAACAAGTTGAACCAACCTATCTGTATTATCAACACACTTTCCTAGTGCGCTATTCCATGCATCCATAATGAGTCTTGCTAAACTTTCTTCATTATCTCTATAACCGCTACTCCAATATCTATCTTTATTAAAAAACAGGACAAGGTGATAGTGGTCATTTGTAGATTTATTCCTTTCCCTACACCAAACATACCGTAGGTGACATGGATATACCCTTTTACCACTCGCTTTCATTCTTTTTTCTTGCGCTTTTATTTTTGCCTTCAAGGATTCAAAGAATCGTTTAATGATATTTTTTTGATTAAATGTATTGTTCAAAATCTCATCTCTGAAAAGTATGTCTTTTTCACTGTCAGAAACAGGAAGTCTCAGATCCAGTCTTAACGCATGAACTCTCTTATAGTCTTTTAATACTTTAGACATGGTTAATATAATACGATCTAGATAGTGTGTATTGAGTTGATCGACCGGATAAAGAACCTCTAAACCTTTGTAAGTATAAGTCATCATTCATTCTCTTTGGTATTCATCCAAAGATATGAATTACTGTGTTATTTAATACATGGTATTTAAGGAGAGCATACCAATTCTACTGAGGTAGAGTGTGTAGGATATAAGTACTTAGTTAAGTGAGTATATACGGTTAACTATATATTTAATTATGTATGTATTTATGTATATTAACCATACCAACATATCTAGTAAGCGTTAATTCTAAGCCCCCTGTACAACACATGCGAAAGAGCGACTCTGAAGTTAGCTACAACCATGAATGATTAGTGACAATCAACTTTTAACTTACATCACTGAAAAAACTACATTGTAGTTTTGAAAGGTAAAGGTTGATCAGATTGAAACTACATTGTAGTAAATGTAAGATACTGGCTGATAAAAATTACTATTTAAGAGGGTTTAATTATGGAAGATTACGATGTAATGATTAAAGATGAAAACATGGGAAAGTTCTATACTAATCAGCTATCAACACATGGTATTAGAGCAGTATGGGACGAATCATTAAGTATTAAAGAAAATGAAAACATAATAAATACTACTCTTAAATCATACTCATTTGAATATTGCAAAAGGATTGTCGGGAAAATAGAAGAAAAATACAATTCAATTTTATACATAAAAAATGAAATACGAAAAAATGAAAGATTTTGTAATTTTTCATGGTTTTACATTCAAAAAAAACTATCCGGAAAACTATCATTAAATCCAAATGGAAGCAGTTTTAAAGAAAGAGTAGACTGGGTAGTATCATATATAAGAAAGGTAAATAGAAGCAAGCATAGCCATATTGAACTAGAGAGGGGGATTGTAAGAAAGTGGTATTTATCACTTGATAAAACTGAGATCATTTCATGGTTGAAAGATGATGAAGAAAAAATAAAGTGGGCATGGAGCTACATACTTAAACATGAGCCTTTGGTTATTAAATACATTTGGAATAATAAAAGCTCAACGCAAGACCTGAAAGATTTCATTATCGCTTTTTTTGATGCAATTGAAGAGAACAAAAGAGAAATCACTATTAAGAGGATAAAAAAGGCATGGGATCAAAAGAAGTTTAGAGATAAAATTCAATCTAAAAAGCAATATTGTATAAACTTATCTGAAAGCAGCAATGAAAAACTTAAAGCTATATCAATTTCAAAAAACATGAAAAGAAATAAAGTTATAGAATCACTCATAAATAATGAATACTTAAGGCTATAGGAACCTCGCTGTATTGCTTTTAATACTCATATTGGTTTACTTAATCGTCTCCTATTTGATTTAAGTTAATAGTGTACATAAAAATTTATGTCTATACTGGGCACATTGGTTACTAGCACGAAATTTCCATGAAACAATCTCTACAGATCTGGCTTGAAGCCGCTCGTCCAAAAACATTACCTCTGGCATTGGTCTCTATCTTAACTGGTAGCGTACTCGCCTACTCGGCAGGTCATTTTTCACTGACAATTGCCATCATGGCTTTCGTAACCGCGACATTGCTGCAAATTCTGTCCAACCTGGCAAACGACTATGGCGATACCGTTCAAGGTACAGATAACGACAAACGCCTCGGCCCATTACGAGCGATGCAGTCAGGCGCGGTAAGTGCGAAACAGATGAAACAGGCAATTATCTTTAACATCGTTCTGACCGCCATTTCAGGCTTGGTGTTAGTTTTCTATTCACTAAGTTCACTGGAAAGCATTGTCACTTTTATCGGGCTGGGAATTTTGGCCATTCTCGCAGCCATTGCTTATACCATGGGTAGTAAACCATACGGTTACGTGGGGCTTGGCGATATATCAGTGTTCTTGTTTTTTGGTCTACTCGGCGTATCCGGTACCTACTTCTTGCATACCGGTCACGTAGACACCACGCTATTCTTACCTGCTTTAGGCTGCGGTTTACTCGCCGTTGCAGTACTCAATATCAACAATATGCGTGATATAGAGAACGACCGAGAGTGTGGTAAACGCACGGTGGCGGTACGCTTAGGTCAACGTAAAGCCAAACAGTACCACTTTATTTTACTTAGCGGAGCTATCCTTGCCTTTGCGGCTTACTTGTTAATTCAAGACAAACCCGTTTGGATTAGCTTGCCATTTTTACTTAGTATTTATTTCGTGGCCGATCATGGTAAAGCGGTTTGGCATACACAAAAGCCCGCTCAGATAGCACCAATGATGCCAGTCATCGTGAAATGCTCTCTAGTCACCAACGTTTTGTTTGCAACAATTGTGGTAGCTCAAACTCTAGTAAGTTAAAAAAGGATTGTCATTGCATTGACTTAATGCCTAGATATACTCAAAGACAACCAATTTCTGTTTAGAAAGGTACGCTATGGAATACAATACCTCAGCACTCTGTGATATCTACCTCGATCAGGTAGATGTGGTTGAACCAATGTTCAGTAACTTTGGCGGCCGCGCTTCATTTGCCGGGCAAATCACCACCATCAAGTGTTTTGAAGATAATTCATTGATCCGCGAGACATTAGAGCAAGATGGACTTGGTCGCGTTTTGTTAATTGACGGTGGCGGTTCCCTACGTAAAGCCCTTATCGATGCAGAAATCGCGACCATTGCGGAAGAAAACGAGTGGGAAGGCATTGTCGTTTACGGTTGTGTTCGTGAAGTCAATGAACTTGAAGATATGAATTTAGGCATTCAAGCCCTCGCTTCTATTCCTGTTGGAGCGACCAGCCAGGGTATTGGTGAATTGGATGTACCAGTCAACTTTGGCGGCGTCAGCTTCTTACCTGAAGATTATATTTATGCCGATAGCACCGGAATTATCCTGTCGCCAGAACCATTGAATATTGATTTAGAGTTGGATGAAGAAGCATAGCGCGAGTCTTAGGTGTCTAAGTTATAGGGTCTTCTCTTAGCTATCAGCGCCTAGCCTTGTCTTAACATTTTCTACTTCCCTAAAACACAAACACCCGCTTAGCGCGGGTGTTTTTAATTTGGAATGAAGAAGCTGAATTATTCCACTTCGTCCATTTTGCCAAGTAGTGCACGAATGCGCTCTTGCCATTGTGCGTGCTCTTGCTGTGCTTGTTGTGCTTTTTGCTCTAGCTCTTCACGTTGAGAGCGAAGCTCGTTCGCTTCTTCCGCAAGTTTAGCTTTATCTTCTTTCAGCTCTTCGACTTCCATCTGAAGAAGAGTGATTGTGTCAACTGCAGTTTGAATTTTAGATTCTAGTTGTTCTAGTACTTCAAAAGACATCTTGGCCTACCTATGTTATTCCGTTGGGACGATGTGCGAGATTGATGCACACCTAACCTATATAAGGTTCATTCTACTCAGCGTCGCGATGAGAAACACTCACTATATTCGATATTTTGCATCATTCGGTCAAAAAATCAGCGCAATCTCACTAAACGCTGACTTTTCTTGTCGCCGAAGCATTTTTGAGCAAGGATTTTGCGTCCCGCTACTCTGAAAATCGCCCTAAGTATTGATCAAATTCAAGTTAGATAAAGTAAAAGCCTCGCAAAAAGGCAAACGTTTACTCGACCTTGTGATAGAATCGCCGCGCAAATTCTTCTTCCCTCTTGCTTACTTGGAGACATCATGAAACGCGATTTAGCAATGGCATTTTCCCGTGTGACTGAAGGTGCAGCTCTGGCTGGTTACAAATGGCTTGGCCGTGGCGATAAAAATGCAGCCGATGGCGCAGCTGTTGAAGTTATGCGCACGCTACTGAACAAAACAGATATCAGTGGTGAAATTGTCATTGGTGAAGGTGAAATCGATGATGCGCCAATGCTGTACATTGGAGAGCAAGTTGGTATTGGTGGTGATGAAGTGGATATCGCTGTCGACCCGATTGAAGGGACGCGTATGACGGCAATGGGGCAATCGAACGCACTAGCCGTACTTGCCGCAGGTGAGAAAGGCAGCTTTCTTAAAGCGCCAGATATGTACATGGAAAAACTGGTTGTTGGTCCTGGTGCAAAAGGCGTCATTGACTTAGAAAAACCGTTAAAAGAAAACCTAGAGAACGTAGCAAAAGCCCTGAACAAGCCACTTGATACCCTAGTCGTTATTACTCTTGCGAAACCTCGCCACGATGACGTTATTGCAGAAATGCAAGCAATGGGCGTACGTGTTTTTGCGGTGCCTGATGGTGACGTGGCTGCTTCTATTCTGACTTGTATGCCAGACAGTGAAGTGGACATGATGTACTGTATTGGCGGTGCGCCAGAAGGGGTTGTATCAGCAGCAGTAATTCGAGCGCTAGATGGTAACATGCACGGTCGCCTGCTTCCTCGTCATGAGGTAAAAGGCGATACTGAAGAAAACCGCATTTACGGCGCAGATGAACTAAAACGCTGCGATGAAATGGGCGTAAAAGCGAATGTTGTCCTCAAAATGGAAGACATGGCTCGTAGCGACAATGTGGTATTTTCAGCTACAGGCATCACTAAAGGTGACTTGCTGGAAGGTATCTCTCGTCAAGGCAATATTGCAACCACAGAAACGCTGCTCGTGCGCGGTCGATGCCGAACTATTCGCCGCATCAAATCGACTCACTACTTAGATCGTAAAGATCCAGAAGTACGCGATATTATTCTTTAAGCATTTCTCGAGGCTCTCGCTCAATCTGAGTTTGAGCCTTTCTTTCCGCACAGCCGGACAATAGATTCTGAATCACCTCGTTTCTCACTGTTCAGAGTGTATATATTGGTTCGCATAAACATAGCCCCTACAAATCCACACTCAAATTAAGTCAACACTTTTCTTTACTAACCCTATCGCGCATAATATCTACTGACGTATAAATGGTGGGTATATGAAGACCGTAGATAGGATATTGCAAATCGTTAAGCGTGACGGTTCCGTCACTGCAAAACAACTCTCCTCTGAGCTAGGTATGACAACCATGGGGGCTCGTCAGCACCTGCAAAGTTTAGAAGATGATGGCATTCTTTCTATCCATGACGTAAAAGTAAAAGTTGGTCGCCCTGCTCGTCATTGGTCTCTCACTCAAAAAGGTCATGAGCAATTTGCTGACCGTCACGGTGAGTTGACCATTCAGTTTATAGAAGCTGTCGAACATATCTTTGGCAAAGATGGACTGGAAAAAGTCACATCAGAAAGGGAAAAACTCACGTTACAAAGTTATCGTCAGCATCTTAAGCAATGCGACTCTCTGCAAAGCAAACTAGAAACACTCGTCACATTAAGAGAACAAGAAGGCTATATGGCAGAGCTCGAGAAAGATGAGAACGGATTTATCTTGATCGAAAATCACTGTCCGATTTGTAAAGCCGCAACTCGCTGCCCAAGCTTGTGCCAATCAGAATTAAGTGTCTTTCAGTCTCTACTTGGGCGTGACACCAAAGTAGAGCGTACCGAACACATCATTAGCGGCCAAAGACGCTGCGTTTACCGCATCCAACAACTGCAGTAACCACCATAAATAAACATCGACATACTGCACTTATTCAATATCAAGTTTGAAAGCTTCTCTTATAAGTGAGACGGCTGAAGAATTCATCCTCTCTCCTCTTTCTAGTGGTATAGGCTTTTAGTAACTAAAGGCAATTTCCATAAGGATTTGGAGAGCATCGATGTCTACTCTACGTCATACCTCATCCCAAACTCTTCCTCCATTCGATGAGATGGTTCGAATGGCAGAGCGAGATCCCGAAGCTTTTGAGCAATTTCGTCATGAGATGGCGAAAGAGATGATCGAGAGCGCATCAGAAAATATGAAAGAAAGATTGTGGGCTCAACAAAGCCACATTGATAGAGTCATCAGCACGTGTAAAAACCCTCATCACACCAATGTGGTATTGATGAACGAGTTGCAAAAACAGGTCGTGAAGTTCAAAGCAGCACTAGAAGGGGAACCGGCACCGACTCAAAACGCGAATGTGATTAGCTTAAATACGTTTAAAGATAGGGATGATTTTTACTAAAAGGCAGGAATAAGACTCTAGAACCCTAGAGTCTTATTCCAAAACATAGAGCTATACTTATTCCGGCTCAGGGCCATATTGGTTTGGTCCTGATGTCCCCTTTAAGAAACCACATTCAATTAGAATCCATAAACCACAAATTAGAGAAATGGAAGCGATGAACATCTGTGGGGTCGACGGCTCTTGCGCGGCAGGGCTAGTCATTGGAGTGGCAATTCGTCCTATAATCAACGGAATATTCAGTGCTAGCCAATAGATCGATTTGTTGCGGTCATGCCAACGCTTGGTGGTGATCGCCAAATCAGGGATCAACAGGGCCACCAAGAAAATAGGAAGAAGCACATAAGAGAGAGTAGGAAGCAGTTGGCTGATACCGGCACCAAAGCCTAGAATGGACACATAGTAAATTACGTTCCAAATCCAGTAGGTTTTACGGTCTATACGTCCTTGAAAAGAAAACAGTAACTCTTTAGTCGACATCAAATTTACCCCAAAGTAGAAAGGTTATAGATTAGCCGAGTCGATATAGTTTGGAAAGGACACCGATAACTTGGATGCCCACAACGTCCTTATAACAAGCAGAGCCAGGCTGAGAATTCGTAACAATAACCCCTCGCTATTCTCGGGCAATTCAGCGCAACCTAGTTCACTACCTTTTGGAAGCTATCTATATCCATGTCTCGGATATTGACCGTTAAACTGTGTACGTGACTGGCTTGCTCTTGAAGTGTCGCCATCAAGGCTCGTGACAGTTCTCGCTTTTGTTCTTGGGAGCGGCCAGATAACAAATCAAAGTTGATATGGATAAAGTCGAGGCTATCTCCCTCCTCCCCTATTAACCAATTGTGGCACCGGAGCGTTCTAGATTTCACAGACGCGAGTTCAAAAAGGCCACTATCTAACGCAGCTTTATGTAAGTCTTCCAGCAAACCTTGTACATTGACTCGCTCTTCCACTGAGTTCGAATACTCTAAAACTAAGTTTGGCATTTTGATTCCTTTCTACAACATAATAAATTCAGTGCGTAGTAATACCAATCTAGCCAGCAATTTCCGAGGAATGAACTATCATTCTGTCTACGCGATCACCAATCGATTGCTTTTAACAAAAATAACAGGATCGATGCTTGGTCGAATCAGTGAAGAAAGCCGGACAAGACATGACGCCAATCATGATCTGTTCACATTATTCTGTTATATTCCTACGTAGATTTTTTACATTAATAGACTATTTACATTAAAAATAAGGGAGATATTCCTATGCGTCGTCCTGTAGTGATGGGTAACTGGAAACTAAACGGCAGCAAAGCAATGGTAACTGAGCTGCTAACTGGTCTTAACGCTGAGCTTGAAGGCGTTGAAGGTGTTGACGTAGCAGTAGCTCCACCTGCACTTTACCTAGATCTAGCTGAGCGTCTAATCGTTGAAGGCGGTAACAAGATCATCCTAGGTGCTCAAAACACTGACCTAAACAACAGCGGTGCGTTCACTGGCGATATGTCTCCAGAAATGCTGAAAGACTTCGGTGCTTCTCACATCATCATCGGTCACTCAGAGCGTCGTGAATACCACAACGAATCTGACGAGTTCATCGCTAAGAAATTCAACTTCCTAAAAGAAAACGGTCTAACTCCTGTTTTCTGTATCGGTGAATCTGAAGCTCAAAACGAAGCTGGCGAAACTGAAGCTGTATGCGCACGTCAAATCAACGCAGTTATCGACACTTACGGTGTTGAAGCTCTAAACGGCGCAATCATCGCTTACGAACCAATCTGGGCTATCGGTACTGGTAAAGCAGCAACAGCTGAAGATGCACAACGCATCCACGCTTCTATCCGCGCACTAATCGCAGCGAAAGACGAAGCAGTTGCAGCACAAGTAATCATCCAATACGGTGGTTCTGTTAAGCCAGAAAACGCTGAAGCTTACTTCTCACAACCAGACATCGACGGCGCTCTCGTTGGCGGTGCTTCTCTAGACGCGAAAAGTTTCGCAGCAATCGCTAAAGCAGCGGCTAAAGCTTAATTTTGTTTTTAAACAAATAAAAATAACAAAGGGATGCATCATGCATCCCTTTCTCTATCTCGGTTCAAAACCGTCACCCACCAACATCAAACCACCAAATAAAACACCTTCAAAGGTACAGGTCTTCAAACTTATCGATTTTTTTGCCGTAAGCCTCTAACTCTTCAACTGTTTTTTCTTCTTGATGAAAACGTGCAAGTTTTTCCTTGGAAATTTCTTAAACTTACGATTAATCTTTTTATGCATTAGGTAAGGGATAAAGTCCGATACCGGAATAAATTCTGTATTACCAAATCCATCAACCAAATAGAGTGTAATAGCCCCTTCAGCCTGCCTCACCAGCAAGTTCGTCAACACTAAATCACTTGGTATAACTCGGTTCTCGATCAAGTAATCTTTTAGAATTCGAATCTCCAACAGCAAATGGTCGATATCGAGTTCATTCCCTTGCTGCACAATATATTGTGCAAGGTTTAATGAAACTAACAGGTCCTCGTCCAAAACCACTTGCTGCTTAAAGCCAACTTGAGTCTCTGTTGTCACCTTCCCCAAAAATTCTGGAATATGTGTGAACTGAACGCTTTTCTTTTTTAGTCGCTCAAAAAACTCAATTTCTCGATAGGTTTCTCCGCTGCGTCTTTCTGGCTCAACTTCACACATTGAGCAGGATTGGAAGGGTTTTGAAAACAAACTCGCTCTGCACCTTTACCGATAACCGTCCAGTTTTGGAATTCATGATCTGATTGCATCTTTAACCTTTACATGTTTTCTCTTGTAATCGACAGCAGGAAAGCGCTTACGTTGTATTTACGAGAGGAACTCTTTGAACTTAATGCTAATTGTACCACGAACTTGGAAAACTGTGACGAGTCGCTCGCCTATTGGTAAGATAAGCCTCGTCCTAACTCATTTCCTCAACCCCGTCATTCCGAGAAGCTCCTGCGACATCAGGAATATCCAAACAGCAAATAAACCAATGCAAATACACTAAACAACAGCTAACTATTTCCGTATATTCTAAATTCTCCTTATTAACCCTTTAAGATGGCAATGTTTTTCGGTGCTAACCTCATCGCATTTCATTAATTTTCCAACGAATTACATCCAATCCACTAGGTCATAAGCCTTACTCTTTTCTTACCTACTCACCTATGCTGAAGATAGAAGGAGAACTTAAGCCATGACGACACCAATCTCAGACATCGCCAGCGTTATCCATCATGGCGGAAAGCATACCGTTACGGGTTCCTGTCATGAACTTAAGCTCGACAATGGCAGTATTTTGATTGATTGCGGGCTCTTTCAAGGCAAGGATCTCAGCTTTAATGGTCGCAACTCCTCTCTGAACATTGAGTTTCCTATCGAACAGATAAGAGCGCTCGTTCTCACTCATGCTCATATAGATCACATTGGCAGATTGCCATGGTTACTAGCTGCTGGATTTAAAGGGCCAATATATTGCACGCAAGCAACGGCGGAACTCGTTCCCTTAATGCTTGAAGACGGCTTGAAACTGCAACTCGGTTTAAACTACCGCCAGCGACAACAAGTCCTCAATATCATCAAGAAGCAACTCAAACCTTGTGATTATCAGCAGTGGGTAGAAATCCCTGCTCTCGCACATGTCCGCTTCCAACCTGCAGGGCATATATTGGGCTCTGCGTATGTCGAATTTAAACTGTCAAATAATGAAGTTGTCGTTTTCTCCGGTGACTTAGGGCCATCGAATACGCCACTTTTGCCTGATCCACAATCGCCAGAGCGCGCGGACTACCTATTTATAGAATCCACCTACGGCGATAGACAACATGAAGACATTGCGACACGTACAAAGCGTTTAAACGACATCATTGATCATGCGTTAAAAGATGGTGGTGTGATTCTGATCCCTGCTTTTAGTGTCGGCCGAACACAAGAGCTGCTATTTGATATTGAGCAATTGATTAACCAGCATGAATTGGCATCGTCATTACCGATCATCCTAGACTCCCCTCTAGCAAAAGAAGTGACAAAAACGTATCGACGTTTTAAAACCTTATGGAGTCAGGAAGCAAAACAAAGATTAGACAATCAACGCCATCCACTTGCTTTCGAACAGTGTATTACAGTTGAAAGTCACACCGAGCATACAGCCTTAGTACGCCGACTCGCTTCAACTGATGAAACCGCCATTGTTGTAGCCGCTTCCGGAATGTGTGAAGGCGGCAGAATCGTCAACTATTTGAAAGGCCTTCTTCCCGATGAAAGAAACGATGTGCTATTCGCAGGTTATCAAGCTCAAGGTACGTTAGGTGAGGCGATACTATCAGGCAATTCAGAGGTTGAGATAGATGCTCAAGAAATCCAAGTTAATGCCCAGATTCATACTATATCTGGTTATTCCGCCCATGCAGACAAAAGTGATTTACTCAAATTTATTACTGGCATTCCCACACAACCAAAAGCCATTCATTTGATTCATGGGGAAGATGAAGCCCAACAAGTATTGGGGAAAGCGTTAGAAAAGAAAGGATTTTCGGTGGTTTATTGATGTATGAGGTTGTAGGGCCTAGGACTTAAGTACCTGGGCCCTAACGTAATTAAGCAACCTGCTCGGTAGGCACTTCTTCAACCTGATTTTTCGAAGGTTTGTTGTAAATATTCTCAAAGCAGTAGTTTGTCGCTTCAATGTAACCTTCTACGCTACCACAGTCGAAGCGCTGACCTTTAAACTTGTACGCCAATACGCAGCCGTTTTGTGCCTGCTGCATCAGCGCATCCGTGATTTGAATTTCGCCACCTTTGCCCGGCTCAGTATTTTCAATTAATTCGAATATATCCGGAGTCAAAATATAGCGACCAATGATCGCCAGATTACTTGGTGCAGTGCCCGGCTCTGGCTTTTCAACCATATTGTCGATGCGGAAGATGTCATCTTTGATCATCTCACCCGCAATCACACCGTATTTATGCGTCTCTGTTTCTGGGACTTCTTGTACGGCGACAATCGAACAGCGGAACTGCTTGTACAACTCAACCATCTGCGCTAGCACACCTTTGTCTTCGTTAACACACAGGTCATCGGCCAATACCACAGCGAACGGTTCGTCACCCACTAGCTCACGCCCGGTCAGAATAGCATGACCCAAGCCTTTCATTTCACGCTGACGAATATAGGTATAGCTCGCTGAATCAATCAAACTACGGATATCATCTAATAGTACTTCTTTACTACTACCGCTAATTTGATGCTCTAACTCGTAGTTTTTATCGAAATGATCCATCAGTGAATGCTTGCCACGACCCGTCACAATACACATGCCATCCATGCCTGCTTCAATAGCTTCTTCGACGCCATACTCGATGAGTGGTTTGTTGACCACTGGCATCATTTCTTTTGGCATGGATTTAGTCGCAGGCAAGAAACGCGTACCGTAACCCGCTGCAGGGAATAGACATTTTTTTATCATTTTTAATTACCAACTGAAAAAAAAGCTCCACGGAAGGAGCCTTTAGCTTTAAGAAAATTGAAATTAATCGCTACCAAACAGGTCACGTGTATAGATTTTATCAGCGACGTCAGCCAGTTCTTCTACCATACGGTTTGAAACAATCACATCAGCAGTCTGTTTGAACTCATTCAAGTCTTTTACGACACGAGAGTTGAAGAACTCCTCTTCTTGCAGAACAGGCTCATATACCACGACGTCAATGCCTTTTGCTTTGATGCGCTTCATGATCCCCTGAATAGAAGAAGCGCGGAAGTTATCAGAACCTGCCTTCATTATTAGGCGGTAAATACCGACGACTTTAGGCTGGCGTTTGATGATCGACTCGGCAATAAAGTCCTTGCGCGTGCGGTTTGCATCTACAATTGCACCAATGATGTTATTTGGTACATCTTGATAGTTTGCAAGAAGCTGCTTAGTGTCTTTTGGCAGACAGTAGCCACCGTAACCAAACGATGGATTATTGTAATGATTGCCAATACGAGGATCTAAACCGACACCTTCAATAATTTGGCGTGCGTCTAAGCCATGCGCTTCTGCATAAGAATCCAGCTCATTGAAATACGCAACACGCATCGCTAAATAAGTGTTTGAAAACAGCTTAACCGCTTCTGCTTCTGTTGAATCCGTAAACAGTACTTGAATGTCTTCTTTTACCGCACCCTCGACCAATAAACTTGCGAAAGTCTTGGCACGTTCACTTCGCTCACCGACAATAATACGAGATGGGTGTAGGTTGTCGTAAAGCGCTTTACCCTCGCGTAAAAACTCTGGAGAAAAGAGGATATTTTCACAACCCAGCTCTTGTTTAATGCGAGCCGTATAACCTACCGGAACCGTCGACTTGATGACCATCACCGCTTCAGAGTTTATCGCCATCACGTCTTTGATCACCGATTCAACTGAAGAGGTATTAAAGTAGTTGGTGGCCGGATCATAATCCGTCGGCGTCGCAATAACCACGTACTTAGCGCCGTCGTAAGCCTGCACTTTATCTGTGGTCGCAACAAAATTAAGTGTTTTGTTTGCCAGAAAATCTTCAATTTCAACATCGGCGATAGGCGACTGTCTGTTGTTTAGTAATGCCACTTTGTCTGGGATGATATCGACCGCCACCACTTCGTGATGCTGAGCCAAAAGCATGGCGTTTGAAAGACCCACGTAGCCAGTTCCCGCAACTGCGATTTTCATTATTATATCCTTCATTAATTTTTTACAAAGAATACCAGAACTTGAAAAATGGAACCACTTATGAACCATAACCTCTCCAGCCTATAAGTTTGAACTTTTTAAATTAGAGAAGTTGAGCTAAAATCAGTCGATATAATCAAAATAATCGTTGGCTAAATTATGTTCCTCGAGCTTAGTTTTATCTTTTTTTCTTCATTTACAACCTTATTCTTGATGCGAAAAATAGCAAAAAGAATAGGGTTAGTAGACAAACCAAACACAAGAAAACTCCACCATGGCGCAGTCCCATTGGTGGGGGGAATATCCATTTGTTTGGTGTTGGCGCAATACTTAACGTTCAAACCACAGACTATTGAGCATAGCTGGTTATACCTTCTGTGTATTGCAGTGCTTACTCTTGTCGGTGCAATCGATGACAAGATTGACCTTAGTTTTAAAATACGTATGGGAGTTCAAGCGACTCTATCGATTATCATGATGAAAGTAGCGGGTATAGAGTTACATAGCTTGGGCAATATGTTCGGGATCGGTGAAATATCATTAGGCTGGGGAGGGACGCTAGTTACTATTCTGGCTGTCATTGGAGCGATTAATGCCTTTAACATGGTGGATGGTATTGATGGCTTATTGGGTGGGCTATCTATCGTAAGTTTTGGCGCGATTGCATTCTTGTTACAAGTAGATAGTCAACACGGTTTAGCTTACCTGTGTGTTGTTATTATCGTAGCGATGCTACCTTATATATTCATGAACATAGGAGTATTAGGGCGAGAACGTAAAGTATTTATGGGTGATGCAGGTAGTATGATGATTGGCTTTACTGTCATCTGGTTACTACTAGGAGTAAGCCAAACAGAAGGTACTCCACTGATGCGTCCAGTAACTGCACTTTGGCTTATTGCAGTACCGTTAATGGACATGGCTGCTATTATGATTCGCCGTGTTAGAAGAGGAGACTCCCCTTTCAAGCCTGACCGTGAACACTTACACCATATTTTCCAAAGATTGGGGTTGGGACCAAGACAAACGCTAGTCGCTATATGTTTGATCGCAGCGATGTATGCTTCATTCGGAGTTTATGGTGAAGCAACAAATATTCCCGAAGTCACTATGTTTGGGTTGTTTATTGGCTGCTTTATTCTTTATTCTGTTATCTTGGCGTATATATGGAAAATTACGAGTTTCCTCAGAGCCAAATTACATGGAAATTCACAGATCCAAAACTCAAAGGTATTATAGACACCTTTTCAACATAGGCATGATGTAGAAAGTTGAGATTCTACATCATGCTTCATCCATCTCCATCAATAGTAATAGACTAAATTGATGCTATTAATTGTAAGCTCTTGCAATACGCCCCCTAGACGTTAATTTGTACTCTTTCGCATAAGCAGGAATAAATGCAGACTCTCCTCGATTAATAAGCATTGTTTCTCCTGATACATGCTCAAGCAGAGCATCATCATCGATAGCAAACACTATTTCAGCACTATCAACTGCTAAAACCAATGCATCAGCTTGGATAAAACAATCAAACTTAAAGTCTTGAACAGGAACTGGATAGCTTAGTTTGCTCCCTTCAATTTCCGGCTCCAAGAGTAGTGACCTAGAAGGTTTTTCTTCAAATAAAGTACACTTTGTCAATTCGACAACGTCGATATGCTTGGGCGTAAGTCCTGCACGAAGAACATTATCCGAGTTTGCCATAATCTCGAGTCCTGTACCTTTTAAGTATGCATGAGGAGTTCTGGCATCAAGATACATGGCTTCACCAGGCTTGAGTGTCAGCACATTAAGCATGAACGGAGAAAAAAGACCTATATCATTCGGATAGGCTTTCGCCAACTCCAACACTAATGCATTCAAGTCATTATCTATTTCTGGACGCTGGTGTTTGCTAGCGTGCTCAAGCAAAGCACATATTGATTGATGTTTCTCATCACCACTTAGAGATAAAACGCCAGTGAAGAAGGCTTCCAATCCCTTGGGCGTCATGCTGTGCTTAAAAGAGTCAACTAATCTATCAACCGCAGGCATTTCTGCTTCAGAGAGTAATTGGGTAAAAAGAGCAAGGATCTCTTTAAAACTACGGAAACCATTCATGGCCTGATAAGATGTTAATGCATAAACTAGCTCTGGCTTGTGGTTAGCATCGCGGTAATTCCGGTTCGAAGCGAGACGGTCAATACCTCGAGCTTCCTCACGGATAAAACCTTGTTCGGCTTCTTCTTTGTTAGGGTGAACCTGTACAGATAGAGCTTGGTCTGCGGCTAATACTTTAAACAGATAAGGAAGTTCACCATAGAACTCTGCTGTTGACTTAGAAAGTACCCCAATTTTATCCTCATTGATCAATGTGGAAAGCAGCACTGACTCTCCCTCAACAATAACCTTAGAGCAGCCATTAGGATGGGCTCCCATCCAGATTTCAGCCTGTGGCTCTTGATGTTTGTTATCAATGCCAAACAACGTAGAAATTGATGTTTTGCTTCCCCAAGAATAGTTTTGAATAGGATTTTCTAGCTTGTAAAAATTATTTTTCATCATAATAAAAACCAAAAAAGCTTGATTCAGAAAACTAAATCAAGCTTTGTAATTCGCATCTAATATTACAGTTGCTGAACCCTAGATAAAGTGTGCTCAACAATCTCTTTCGCTTGTGAAAATGTATTCGCTTCAGCATAACAACGGAGCTCAGGTGCATTTCCAGATGGACGTAAATGAAGAATCGTTTCATTACACAAAGTTAATCTTAAACCATCTGTTACATCGATGCTTTCAACTGCTAAGCCATCAAAGCCAAGTTGAGACAACAAACTATCAGGAGCAGCCTTACCAATATCTAAAATCGCTAAACTCTTTTCAGTGGCAAAGTTTTGAATACGATCACTGTGGGTAAAGCGTTTGGGTAATTGTTGAACAAGCTCAATGATAGATGACTCTTTCGCAGCCGAAAGTAACATCAATGCTGGTAATACGGCATCACGCGTTGGTAACGCTTTCAACACCTTGCCATTTACTTTGATATCCGAGCCTAACAAAAAGCCCCCGTTAGCTTCAAAGCCAGCTACAGAACTATAACGTTCTGCTAACTGAGCGAACTCAGCAATCACATAAGGGGATCCAATTTTTGTTTTTGAAACAGTCTTAAACGCTGGAGAAGCTGCAATCACAGTATTACTGCTTACAGGAATAGCCAACGCTTCGATATTCATCGTTTCTGCACAAAGCAATCCTAAGATATCACCACGCAACCATTCTCCATTTTCATCAGCCACTAAAGGTCTGTCTCCATCACCATCGGTAGAGAAGATAAAGTCTAGATTTAAACCTTCAGACCAAGTTCGGGCTTTAATTTTATCTGATTCAGCAACGGCTTCAGTATCAATAGGCACAAACTCATCTGTTCTCTCGAGTGAAATAACATCCGCACCTAAAGCTTCAAAGAGACCTTGATACAAATCTCGTCCAGCACTGGAGTGTTCGTAGATGCCAATACGTTTACCTTGCAACAAATCTGGTTCAAACAGACTAGTATAGCGCTCCAAATATTGTTCAGTTGCCTTGGCATCGACAACTAACTCTGGTAATACATTTGATGCGAGGAACTCTACATCTGAGTTTAAGATACTCAATTCATCTACTTTGGTAATTTCGCCATCTGGACGATAAAACTTTAACCCGTTGCGATCAAATGGGATATGGCTTCCCGTTACCATGATACAAGGGATAGACTCTTGCATCGCAGAATAAGCAAGCGCAGGTGTAGGAATGACACCGTAGTATGCTACTTCGTAACCCCGGTTTTTAATCGCAGCAACACAAGCTTGTGCCATAGCGTAGCTGCTAGGGCGATTATCAATCGCTACAGCTACTTTGCCAAATTCAAAATCAGTCTCAACTGTTGCCATAAAAGCATGAGCAAATGCAGCACAAACTTCTAGGGTAAAATCTTCTACTAGCCCTCTAGCCCCACTAGTTCCAAACTGAATGCCCGACTGTTGAATAACTTGTTTAGTATTTAACATAATCAACTCTTTTTCAAAAATTGTGGTATTTTAGACACGTTTTTTATGAAAATAGCGCTAGGCCAGAACAAGCCATTATTATTTAAGGCTCTAATATCCTCTTTGGTTTTATGGATAATGTTACTTAGGCTATTGTTACTCGTACCACCGACTCGCATCTTAGTAATGACTTTAGGTAAATAAGCCATTGTGATTTTATTAATCCACAAATAACGAAGCAATGAGTCATAGTCTGCTGAAATATTGAAATTTAAATCAAACATACCGCAAGATTGGTATAACTCTCGCTTCATATAAAACGTTGGGTGAGGCGGCATCCAACCTTGCTTTAACTTACTGCGTTGGTATTGGCCTGACTTCCATAAACGAACAACATTATTAAGATTATCTTTAGATACATATTCCAAATCAGCGTACACTGCTTGGGTTTGCTTTTTATCCATCAAAGCTACAAGCTCACTAACGGCATCTGGATAAGCAAATATATCATCAGAATGTAGAAAGCCTATAATATCGCCTGTCGCTGCTTGGATACCTTTATTTAACGCATCATAAATGCCCTTATCCGGCTCAGAAATAATGGTAGATACACGAGAGCAATTAGCTTTAATCACGTCTAAGGTGTTATCTTTCGAAGCTCCATCTACAATAATATATTCAATATTTGGGTAAGTCTGTGATTCTAATGATTGCAAGGTCGATAGGATGGTCTCAGCACTATTGTAAGTTGCGGTAATAATAGAAACTTTCATCAGTATCCTACTCCGTACTCTTCCAAGCGTACTATGTCATCTTCTTCTAAATAATTGCCTGAACGCACTTCAATCAAATGCAAATCGACTTTTCCTGGGTTTTCTATACGATGAGCAGAACCAAGTGGAATATAGGTAGATTGATTTTCACTGACTAGATAGCTTTTCTCACCATTGGTTACTTTCGCCGTGCCTTGAACCACAACCCAATGCTCCGCTCGGTGATGATGCATCTGAAGTGCCGTTTTTTCACCTGGCTTTACACGCAAGTGCTTAACATGGAAACGTTCCCCTTCAGCAATTTCATCATGTGAACCCCAAGGGCGGTAAACCTCCCTGTGTTGTTCGCATTCGCTTCGGTTTTGGACTTTCAACAGATTAACAATATTTTTTACGTCTTGAACTTTGTCTTTGTTGGCAACTAGCACCGCATCTTTGGTTTCAATAACGACGAGATTATCAACCCCAACTGTAGACACCAGTTTATTTTGTGCGTAGATATAGCTATTACTGGTTTGATCAGTCAGTACATCCCCTACGGCTACATTGCCCAAATCATCTTTAGCAGATACTTCCCACAATGCACTAAAAGAGCCCACATCACTCCATCCTGCATTCATAGGAACTACCAATGCATCGTGAGTTTTTTCCATTACTGCATAATCGATGGAGTCATCAGGACAAAGAAAAAATGCTTCTTCAGCTAATCGAATAAAGTCCAAATCTTGTCGCGAGCCTTGCATAGCAGATTCACAAGCTTCAAGGATATTAGGATGTTGCTCTTTAAGCTCCTCCAAATAACGAGAAGCTTTAAACAAAAACATACCACTATTCCAATAATACTCACCAGAAGCCAGATATTGTTCTGCTGTATTTAAATCTGGCTTTTCGACAAACTGAGCAACTCGAAAAACAGACTCTTCGATGGCATCACCATGCTTAATATAACCATAACCAGTCTCAGGTGCAGTAGGTATAATACCAAAAGTGACCAACATGCCTTCCTCAGCAGATGGGATAGCGGCTCTAACTGCATCAGAGAATGCAAAAGAATCTTGGATTACATGATCAGCAGCAAGGACTAATAACAATGGGTCTTCACCACTTTTAACCGCATGCAAAGCAGCAAGAGCGATTGCAGGTGCAGTATTTCGGCCTACTGGCTCTAGTATAATTCCACCATGCTGAATATTCTGCTTTCGCAACTGTTCAGCAACAATAAACCTATGTTCTTCATTACATATTATTAAAGGAGATTGATGTTCTAAACCAGAAAGACGCACTATCGTCTCTTGCAGCATAGATTTCTCACTCGTCAAACTAATGAATTGCTTGGGATACAAGCTACGTGAAAGGGGCCATAATCGGCTACCTGAGCCTCCAGCCATTATTACAGGTAAAAGCATATTACTTACCTACATTATTTATAATTATCAGAAAAATACGCCTTGGTATTACTATGAACCAGCTTAGATGCAAGTAGTTCGTTTACTTCCCACCATTGGTAGTTCTGGTGTTGCTCATCGGGCAAACCAGATAATATTACATCTAGCTCAATTTGATAACCTAAAACCACATAGTGAGTTGAAAACTCACTACCAGAAAAATTATCCGTGTAAAGGTGCTGATATGGACCTAATAGGGATGCCTTGGAGATAGGTATAGATACCCCTAACTCAACTTGGGTTATGCGTAAAAAGGCTTGCTCAAAAGTTTCGTCTTTGCAAATACGTCCACCTGGAACAAACCAGAAACCTTTTGCAGGACGGTTTGTTCTTAATCCTAATAATACTTGATCGTTCGAGTTACGAACAATGAGATCTATAGAAACAAGTGGGGTAGATGCAACGACCGTTTTAAACGTTGATTCATCCAGTCGTTGCGTCATAACTATACCTATTATTTACGAAAATGATCTTGGTTTGCTAAGAACCATTGGTATGTGTTACGCAGGCCCGTTTCTAGTTCCACTTTATATTTCCATCCCAAAGAGGCAAGGCGTGAAACATCCATTAATTTACGAGGCGTACCATCAGGCTTTGAGCTATCGAAGACCACTTTACCTTCAAATCCAACGACCTTGGCCATTGTCTCCGCCATCTCACGAATAGTACAATCCTTGCCTGTGCCAACGTTAATATGAGAAAGCATAGGTTCGGTATTGGCTTGGTAACTCTCACTATCAAGTTCCATAACATGAATGGAAGCTGCTGCCATATCATCCACATAAAGAAACTCACGCATCGGCTTACCAGTCCCCCACACAATAACCTCTATATCGTTATTTAGTTTTGCTTCATGGAATCGGCGCATCAAAGCTGGAATTACATGAGAGTTTTCTTGATGAAAATTATCGTTTTCACCATATAAGTTTGTTGGCATCACACTGCGATAGTCACGACCGTACTGTCGGTTATAAGATTCACAAAGCTTAATACCTGCAATTTTCGCTATCGCGTACGGCTCATTGGTGGACTCTAACGTCCCTGTAAGCAACGCACTTTCCGTCATAGGCTGTTCAGCTAACTTAGGATAAATACAAGATGAGCCAAGGAAGAGAAGATGCTGAACATTATTATTATGAGCTGCATGGATGATGTTGCACTCCATGATCAAGTTCTCATAAATGAATTCCGCTGGATAAGTATTGTTTGCATGAATACCTCCAACTTTAGCCGCAGCTAAGTAGACCTCATGAATCCCCTCCACTGCAAAAAACTCATTAACTGCATTTTGGTCTAAGAGATCTAACTCTGTGCGTGTGCGTGTAACAACTTCAACATTATCCCGTAAAGATAATTGTCGAACAATTGCCGACCCAACCATTCCTCTATGACCAGCAACAAAAACACGTTTTTTCACCATCATATTCACTTTTAGTTTTCTAAAGAAATTGCCACATCAAAACCATGAGATTTCAACAGCGCATGTTGTTTCGCTTTAGATACATCTGCAGCAACCATTTCTGAACACATTTCTTCTACAGTGATCTCAGGCACCCAACCTAACTTTTCTTTGGCTTTACTTGGATCACCTAAAAGTGTCTCAACTTCAGCCGGTCGGAAGAACTTAGGACTAACACGAACAATCACATCACCAACTTTAATAGATGGTGCTTTTTCACTATCGATAGCAGTTACAGTTGCAATTTCATCCACGCCTTCTCCTGAAAACTCTAATTCTATACCCGCTTCTTTTGCTGACATACGTACGAAATCTCGCACTGAGATTTGTTTGCCCGTAGCAATAACAAAATCATCAGCCATGTTTTGCTGCAGCATCATCCACTGCATACGAACGTAGTCCTTAGCGTGTCCCCAATCTCGCAAAGCATCCATGTTACCTAAATATAAACAAGACTCTAACCCTTGAGAAATATTGGCAATACTGCGCGTAATTTTACGTGTAACAAATGTCTCACCGCGACGAGGAGATTCATGATTAAATAAGATACCATTACACGCATACATACCATATGACTCGCGGTAGTTTACAGTGATCCAGTAAGCATACATCTTAGCAACCGCGTATGGAGAGCGTGGGTGGAAAGGGGTCGTTTCACGTTGAGGTATTTCCTGAACTTCACCGTAAAGCTCAGAAGTCGATGCTTGGTAGAAGCGAGTCTTCTTTTCTAATCCATTGATACGTATCGCTTCTAACAAACGGATTGTTCCCATAGCATCAACGTCGGCAGCATACTCTGGAGACTCGAATGAGACTGCCACATGAGACATTGCACCCAAGTTATAAATCTCATCGGGTTGAATTTGCCCAACTAAACGAATTAGATTTGAACTGTCAGTTAAATCACCATAATGTAAATGAACTTTATCGCTAGTATTAAGCAAAGCATCTATTCGATCTGTATTGTAGGAAGAAGAGCGTCTAATAATTCCGTGAACTTCGTAGCCTTTGTCAACTAGAAACTCGGCCAAGTACGAACCATCTTGCCCTGAAATACCAGTGATTAATGCTGTTTTATTGTTGCTCATTTTAATACCTTTAATTTTCCTGCTACTTTTACTAAGAATTTTTTAACACAATTGAAGAGAACCGAATAAAGATCTCTCAGGTTTAAATAGAAGTTATCTGCGATATATTCACCTTTATTTGTAGGCCTTTCAACACCATGGCTATAGAAACCATCATCGTCATGAACGCTTCTAGTAGACGAAAAGTTAACATCATAAATGGACAAGGAGCTATCTACTGAACCCAACTTCCAATCTCTTTCAGCAAGACAGACTGGGACGGAGTAAAGACCTTTAATACCAAAGTGATGACTACCAGCTAAACCAGGATTGGACGTTAGCGAATATCTAGGATAACTAAAATACTTTCCCGTATGAACTAAATATCGCGCATAGTGTTTTTTCCATGATTGTTTACTCCATCTACATATATATTGGGGTAATAAATCATCAGTAAACGTTTCACAATCATTAAAAGACAACCACGCTCTAAAATCACCCCATTGTTTTTGAGTAATTGCAAAACCCCATGATGACGGGAACTGTAAATAGTAGTTATCAAAGCTATCAATACAAGGCCTAAAATCAACTTTGTCATCCTCGTTCCTAGTGTATGAATATAGAGAGATGCCACCTAACTTAGGTTCAGACCTTGATAAATAATAGGATGATACTAAATAGTTCTCGAAAAAATGTGAAATATATAGGTCTTCTTCTATTAGTACTAATAAATCATAATCCTTAACTAAATCTCCGCAACTTAATACGTGTTGCTTCAAACCAAGGTTATTATTATAAGTCACTAAACGAGTTTTTTTATCCCCCCAATAGTAACTTGTGAATAAATCAACCATTTGACCTTGCGACTTAGAATAATCTATTGACGCAATGATTTCTACATCTTGGTTAAATTGTGCTTCACTTAGAGTAGAAAAAACTCTACTGGCAGCATCCAAACGGTTATAACATATAACACATATTCCTATTTTCACTGAAATCTACCCTTTAGAACCTTTTCATTTAATCCTATTTTATAAACATACAACAAGAGAAACAAATAAAACGCAGAATAGGGGCTACTTAGCAATAATATGACTATCAAAATAGAAAATGAAAGTAAACTTAGCCAGCCTAAGTGATGAACCTTAACCTGAAAAGAGAACGCTGAAATTAAAACTATCGCTAAGCCTACTAAACCGAGTTCAACCCCTATGGTTGTAAAGCCAAATAAGCCAGTAGACGATTCATATACATTGTAATCAAATAACTGTTGATTATAAGCAATGTCCATAGAACTACCGATACCATATGAAAACCAGCCTTTTGACATCCAGTATAAGTTAAAGACAAAATTAAAAAAACGGACCGTTATAGGGTTTAGAGCTGGAGGAGGATTGTTTGGATTAAATGATGTAGCAATGTTAACTAGTTCCGATGCATCCAAGTCAAATCTTCCGATTTTAAAATCAATTGTTGAAATAACACCATAGAGGGAGAAAAAAATGAATACTGATAATACTAAAGTAGCCTTAGGTTTCATTGAGAAAATATAATACCAAAGTAATGCCAATATTAATAACACCACTGCATTCGATCCACTAGATACCACAAAAACAGCTAATATGCCTCTTTGCCATATAGAGTTCTTATCTGGAAAGGCAAATGTTGACATCAAAAATACAAATGACAATAAACCAAAATCTCTAGGCTCGCCAACTAAACCACCAAAACGGTCACTATTAAAAGCTATAAATCTATGGATGTAAGGTAATATATTAAAATAAACTAGAACAAAATATAAAAACAGTATAAAGCTACTGATAACAAACCAATTCCTAACCCTAGGAAGAATAACATAAAGCCTATTTTTATCATGGCTACTAACGAATATACATATCAAAGCCACTTCTGGTAACTTATATAAGAGATACATTATCGTCCTTCCGTAACCAATTAATTCCGTATCAAATGCAAGAAAATAAAAACTAATGATATTTAAAAAAATGATTATAGCAAGCCATAAAGCGAAGCCAGAACTAATTACCTTTTTTTTAATTACTAGAACACTAAAAATTAACAAGCCTAGACTAACTAATTTATGAGGCAAATTTAAAGGCAACACAGAAGCAAATAAAAACTGAAAGTATGACAAAAATATGTAAAATGAAAAACAATACAGTGACAAACTCATTAATTATCTACCGAATAATATCAACCAAATCGAAGGTGCATACTTTCTAAAATAAAGCTTTGCCATGCGAACATTAACATTTTTTCGACTATGTTTTTTGACAAAATACTTCCACTCGTCTACTGGAGCAATTTGGTTTGGCCGATTTAGTAACTTAAGTCTAGTTTTAAAATCGAGGCTAATATCTCTAAATGTACCTATTTTTGAATTTGATGAACAATAACCTGCAACGCCTTTTAATTGAAAGTTTAAAAACCCCTTCTCAGTGAGACGATAACCATAGTCAAAATCTCCCATTTGATGAGTATATACCTCACATAAATTACCGATTTCCTCGTACCCTTCTCGTGATACTAATACAAAGTTACCATTGATAGTATCACTCAACTGATTGAATTTATCATCCACTTGTAGCATCTTAGGCTTAAGTCTGTCTTTTCCACGATCTAACCAACCACCATAAGTTGGAGTTCCTTTATCGTTGACCATTTGTCCGCAGATTGCACCAACTTTGATTCCAGATAATCTCAAATTTGTAAGGGAAGTAACTATGCGAGACACTGCATCATCAAGAAGGGTAACATCATCATTTAACCATAGAAAACCATCATAATTAATCCCACTATCAATGGCTTTCTTCCAAGCTAGTCTCATACCCCCGTTCCAGTATAGGTTACCATTACCTGATATAAGCTTTACATTAGGGAATTTGTTACAAACAGCTTCCGAAGTGCCATCACTAGATCCATCATCAACTAGATAGACATCCAGTTCTATACTTTCAATGTACTTTTGCTGCTCTAAAGAGTTCAGGCAATTAAGAGTTTTCTCTACTCTATTAAAACACGTCATTAAGACTGCAATATTCATTTGATCACTTCCCTAAAATTTCTTTTACAATCTGATAATATTCCTCAGAAGTATACGAATTAGTAACGACTGATTGTTCTAGAGATTGATAAATAGCTGATAGACAACTTTCATGATCACCAGCTTTAAAACAAAGTGCATTCTCATAATTTTCAATCTGTTCTAGGTGTACAGGTATATCAGATAGAACGAGCTTTTTGTTGAGATACTTAGACTCCTCAACAGTTGAGCTCCAACCTTCAAAAAATGAAGGATTAACAACTAAGGCTGCACCACGTAAAAGTTTAATATACATTTGTCTATCAACTAAACCTAGCAGAGAAATATGTTCTCTAATATCAGGGTGTTCTACTAAATTGCTAATCTCTTGGATATAGTGGGGATTCCTGTAATCACTCAACTCTCCTGTACAAATTAATTTAAAAGGCCTGCCTCTCAAAGTCGATACTTTTAGAGCTTCAAAAACCACTTTATGATTCTTGTGTTTCCAAAATTGGTTAGGTAGAAAAACATATGGAGTATTTGGTATATCATCTATTGTCGAGGGACTACTGTTTTCGTTCGCACTCTCTAAATATGGAGAAAATCTATATACATATGGTATCGCGGATAAATTATAAAACTTTTCTGCATCGCTTTTAGCGCTGTAGCTACTGAAAAGTACTGAACCGGATGAAAGATACTTTTTGTATTTTATATCTCTTACCGAGATTTCTTTTTTTGAAAAGTGTTGAGGTAAGTACTTATGCTGAAAGTCAGGTATCCAAGGAATACATCTAAACCCTAGCCAAGGAGTTATATAGGAATGGGAAAGTAAGTCTATTTTTAGTTTTTTCAAAATGAAATATAAAAAGGCATTCTCCCCTAATACTGTCCTTGATATATACCTAATTATTCTTGATGATAACCTTCGGTTAGATAAAAGCTTTGTCCTAGTAACTAGGATATTACTTTTATTAGGAATTTCATCAAGCTCAGCCTCCGGTGAAGAAATAATATGTAAAGTAACATCATCTTGCTTACTCAACTGTTTGAATAAAGAAAGATAATAATTCTTCCCACCAACCCAATTATTTGAAGGTAGATATATAAATGCTAAATTAATCATATTTTCCATTATTTAAAAACCAGTCGCAATAACTTTTAATTCCTTTTTCCAAGTCAGTATAGTCAATATTAAACTTTTCAGAACCACAAGTAAGATAACCTTTAGGGTTTCCAGGGTTATCTTCTCCTGTAAATACAACTGGAATATTATTGGACAATTGAGAACTTATTATGGAAACTAAATCTCTAATTTTAACTGGATTAGCCGTTCCACAGTTGTAAACAGGATTACTAACAGAAGCCTTACTAATACAAATAGTTATAATTTTTACTAGATCATTAATGTGAATAAAATCTCTAATTTCATTTCCTGTCCCAAAAAATTTAGCGTTTCCGCTAACTATTTTTTGACAAGCATCCCAAAGAATTTGTTTCTTGAGTCCGTTCCCGTATACTGAAAATACTCGTAAAGTAGCTGACTTTATGCCATATACTTCTGAGTATTGTTTAACTAAATGCTCACTAATTAAGTTACTAAAGCCATAAGAAGAAACTGGTTTTGTCAGTGAGTGAATAGTTAATGGTAATGAGTGGCATTGCCCATAAACTGCAGCAGAGCTGATCTGAATAAACCTTGCGCCCCAAAAAAACTGTCTTATGAATTCCAAGGAATCAATTGTGGCCTCTGTTGTTTTAACAAAGTCTTCTTTGGGATTTTCATGAGAAAATCTCACACTTCCACTCCCAGCACAGTTAATAATAGCTAACAAATCACTATTAATCGTCTCTTTTATTTTTAATAACGTATTATAATTTATGTCACTACTGTGATGCATTACTCTATCGGAGGTAGATTCTATGGTCCCACGCCCAATTGATATAATATTATGCGTTGTAGTTTGTTCAATATGACGAATTAGATGTTGACCGATAAAACCGGCCCCACCTAAAACTAAAATTATCTTAGACACTTAAAACCTACTTAATCTTTTGACTACTTTCGCTGGATTTCCCGCAACAACACTGTCCGCTGGTACATCTTTTGTTACGATTGATCCAGCAGCAACAACAGCTCTTTCACCGATAGTTACGCCTTTTAATATAACAGCATTCATCCCAATCCATGCATCATCTCCGATTTTTATACTAGATGATTTTACTGAAGACCAACACTTATTGGCAATAAATGATTTTCCAGCTCTTGTATCACTAAGCTGCTGCTCTATATCTTTTCTTCGAGCCATATAATCCAAAGAATGAGAGTCATGATCGTAAATAGTTACTCCCCAAGCGATTGTTACGTAATTACCTATAATAACCGAATCTATTGAAATAATTGAAGTACCACTATTTATGAAACATCGATTTCCTATTGAAACCTCACCAGTTTTACTTTCAAAAATAATTCTACAACCTAGGATATTATCATTGCCAATTTTAACTGATTTTTCATTTTCAATATTACTTAAACCAGAGATTTCAAAAGATTTTCTTAGTATATTGGAATTTCCTATAAAAACACTATTACTTTTTTCTGAAACCATTTTATATGGATTATAGAATGCACGTTTTATTAATTTATTTATAAACATTCAACCTCTTTATTTCTTTAATTGCTTTGAAGTTACAAGCAATTAAAGATATTGATACAATAATTGCTGTCGATAATGGATAAGAGAGTAACTCAAGACCAATGAACTTAAACAAGTAGAAAGTTGGAAAAATTAACACTATGCCGATTAATGATAATATTATTTGATAATTAAGCACATTTGTAGCGTTAAGATAGACCGCTCCGCAATACGAAAATGCTTGTATGCATATTGTGGTACCCATTATGTATATTAGTGGTTTGGATATATCAATATTATCTAACAAGCCTAAAACAAACATAATACGTTCAAAAGCCATACAAACCATGAACACACCTATTGAGAATATTCCAGCCAATATTATGAGATACTTGTAGAGCCTCATACATTCATTAGCGTTACCTTTAGAGTGTAAATAAGAAAATTCTGGCCAAGCAACAGCTATAATCATATTAAAAACAGATAAACCAGAAATGAAAATTTTATTATAAGTATCATACATCGCCACATTTGAAATTGAAAAATTACTAGCAATCATAATATTACCTATACTAAAAAGTAATATTGAAGATAATTGAATAATAAAAAACCTAAGCCCTAATTTAAGCGTATTACTATATAGTATTTCTTTTGGTGGTATTAATTTAAATTTCAATCTTTTTTCATATTTCAACCTAAAAACAAAAAATTGAACTAAACTAGGAACAATATTTGAAATGACAAATAAAAAAACAAGGGTTTCATAATTATAATTCCAATTTAGAAAATATATATAGACAAAAGTCAACCAAAGAACTATTCTTAATGACTCTATAATGCTATTTACACCTACCAACCTTAGGCCTTGAAGAGCATAACTGAAGTTCTTTAATGGAAAAAATAGTATAATTGGTATATACAATGCGAATATTATTGCTATATTGACTTCTAGTTTACTAAAAAAGCTAGCGCAGATTATCATGATTATGAGCATAAGTAAGCTCATGTAAGTGCTAATCGACATGACCATAGAGTATTCTCGATTAATATCCATGCCATTTTTTGTAGCCACTGCATTTTTTAGAGTATTACCAACTCCCAAATCAAATAATGTAATCCAAGTGATAACTGAAGTTAATGTAACCCATACGCCATATGAATCATTCCCCATACCTTTTATTAGCACATTAATTGATATAAGGCTGCATATAAGACTTAGGAACTTAGATAAAATAGATAAAGCTGAACTCTTTAGCATCTCATTTACTGCGTGATTTTTTAATATTAATTACATCTTTCACCAAGCTCAAATATACACGGTAATAATATCTTGCTATGACATTATTTAATCTTGGTAATAATAAAATTGACTTCACCAGAGTAAATATAAACAATTTTGTCTTTCCCTGCATTTTATAAACTAAAGCCTCTCTTATAAATGAAGCTGAAATTGCAGTATTTCTAGCCCATTTACTTTCATTCTGGCTTAGCTTAATTAAATATTGTCTTGTGTTAGCCTCATGCTTGATTATATTGGTTGTTCTCATAATTGAGCTGGATAATACTCTATAGGAAGACAGCACTTCATCTATATATGATATTTTACCGACATCAGAAAATGCTATAATGAAAGGCAAGTCAACTAAATTATTATTTATATCTATTATATCCTCCCATTTAATTCCCTCTCTATTTCGCACCATCACAGCGCAGCTCTGAATATTTTCTTGACAATTATAATAAAGTGCGTTCACATCTCCTGACACGCCATTTTTAAATTTTTTTTCACGCGTTATTTGACTATTTTCGTTTATTTCATTGACATTATGATGAACTAAATTTGTATTTAGATCCATTTCAAACATTCTGAGGGATTTGGTGATTTTATCTTTCATCACTTTATCATCGCCATCTAGGAAAATAATGTACTCTCCATCACAGTATTCAATTGCTGACAGGAAGTTTTGAGCTACACCAACATTTCGTTCTCTGGACAGTTTTTTTATATCCACATCTGAGGTTCTACTAAATTCATCTATTATTTTCAGCGTATCATCTTTAGATGCATCATCCGAAACAATGATTTGGACATTTAAATTACACTGTTTACTTGCATTGAGTATACTATCTAAACACTCTTTTATATAACATTCATGATTATACGTTAGCGTTAGAACACTGATTTTGTTTTTTACTATTTTCTTCATTTAAATTTATCACCTGCTCGATTGTTGCCATTCTATTTAGAACATTAATCTTTTTATTTTCGTCAAGTTTAGTTTGTTCCATAAATTCACAAAAAATATTTGCAAATATATCATCTGGCTCAATAGGCATAATGACTTTATCAAGTCCTGGCTCTATATAAACAATTTCGGTTTTTAAATTATATGGCTTAGAAAAAACACGTTGTACTTCAGCATAAAATCCTTCTCCATATATCTCAATTTTATTTTCATAAACGCTGCCCAATGCCCAGTTGGCATTAATAACAATATTATCTATTGAAAAAATAGCGGTGCCTTTTGTATCCACGTCAAAACCTGACGCTTTGCTAATATTACTGTACTCAAGCTTTGCTTTTCTAAACATATCCCTTGTGATACTCAGCGGATAGTAACCAAGATCAAACAAAGCTCCGCCATTGTGCTGCAACGAATACCTAATATTTTTTCTATCTAGATGAGGAATTTGAAAGGATATATTTACTCGATGTATTAGATCATAATTTTTATTTAAAAAGTCTAATACTTCGCTATATTGTTTATGATGTTTATATATACAAACTTCGTCAAGATAAGTATCCATTTCCTTTGCAAGTTCAAATAACTCTCTTGTCCGGGATAGAGAATTAGTCATGGTTTTTTCGCTAAGTACATTCTTCTTATTTTCAACAAAGAACTTAATTAACTCATAATGACAAGAAATTGGGGTTGCAATATATACGTGTGTAACTTTATTATTAGAAGCTAACGACTCTACGCTAGGAGAAAATATCAGGAGAATATCATCATAATAATCACTTTCTCGATTTTCAGTACTTCTTGAGTAAATTAAAACTTCGCTAAATCCCATTCGAGATAAGGCAGGTAAGATATTCTTCTTTACATGTTCACCATAACCGACAATTGCTAACATAACGTAACCTAACTTATTGAAAGTAAACATCTAAGGTGTGGCGAAATTATTGAACCTGGCATTCTATTTATTTCAATTAAAGTTCTTAGGTCTACCCATTTATGGGCATGACCATGTTTTATCAAACAAGGTTCGCTTATATGTACCAATTTAAAGTTGTTCCTTTTATTGAGAAGTCTACCACCGTCTTCCGACATCCAAATGTCATATATAACTTCTACACCTGATGTCTCTGGTTCGACGAAGTATTCTGTAAACTTTGGTCGCTTACCTTTGTGTTTTTGATTGATGTTACTAAAAGTCGCTTGAAGAGTAGTTGTTATCTGAGTGAGTCCAAAGTTTCCAGGTTCTGATTTAGCTTCAACCAAATAATGAGGTACGCCATCAATGTATGCCCGTAATACTCCTAATATTCCACCATCATATCCTACTTGAGTTAGTATTGGTTGATCCCATCCACCTACTACCTCTCTTCCCTCTGTATTAGTTACTCTAATACCATCAACACGAAAAAATGACCCACTTTCATGGACTAAGGAGCCAGTTTCTCCGGATAGTTCCCAACCTTTACATTCCAAAAGAGGTATGATCGCATATTGCATCTTGGTTGAGTTTTTAATTTCTTCATACCACGTTAGAATTTCTGTTACACATAGATTTTCTTTATAAATACGTTCAAAGGTTAACTCTGTTTCAATATTTTTTGGTAACTGATTGTTATTTAGGAACTCATCATACCTTTGATTAAAACTACTCATTTATATGCTCCAAGTATTGTTCCCAGTTTCTTATAACTCTATCAGAATCGTAAGCCTTATCATTTAGAACTAATAATATTGCGTCTTCTGAGAAATCAGTCATTTCTCTCCAAACGCAACCACTAATCAGTAAACCATCTTTATTCTTCTCTAAAAGTATAGTTTCTTCTTTATAGCCATTGTTTAGTCTAATTTTCACTTCACCTTGAACACAAATCAAAGCTTGTTTTCCACTCATGTGTGCGTGCGCACCTCTAGAAAAACCACCGTTTGCTGTAAGCCAATAAACACGCGCAGCAAGAAAGTCAACTTCCTTTCCGTGTTCAACAACGCTAAGACTTCCTCTTTCATCTATATGATTGCGTATGTCGAACTTTTTATACAGTAACACTTGTATCTCCTAGTAAAGATTTTAAATAATTGGCATGAATACTATCTTTCGTTGAATCCACTACACTTTCTATCGTGCGTCTGCCTATCCAATCATTGTTAAAAGCAATTTCTTCTAGGCACGCTATTTCATGTCCTTGCCTATGTTGGATAGTTTGAACAAATTGGCTCGCCTCAAGAAGGCTATCGTATGTGCCAGTATCCAGCCAAGCAAAACCACGCCCAAGTAATTCTACATTAAGCGTCCCATCTTTTAGATACATCTCATTTAGACTTGATATTTCAAGTTCACCACGTTCTGATGGCTTGACGTTTTTAGCAAAATTAACGACACGATTATCATAAAAGTACAAACCTGTTACTGCAAAATTTGACTTTGGTGCAATCGGTTTCTCTTCAATCGAGATAGCGCGCATGTCTTCATCAAATTCAACCACACCGAATCTCTCAGGGTCATGAACTTTATATCCAAATACTGTTGCTCCATTTTCTCTTCTTGCGGCACTCAATAGCTTGTTACGAAACCCTTGTCCCCAAAAAATATTATCGCCAAGAACTAAACAAACGCTATCTTCACCTATAAATTTCTCGCCTATGATAAACGCCTGTGCTAAGCCATCTGGTTTAGGTTGAACAGCATAATTTATTGTCATTCCTAATTGAGAACCATCGCCTAACAGCCTAAAAAATTGCTCTTTATCACTAGGTGTTGTAATGATTAAAACTTCTTTTATTCCCGCCAACATTAGTACAGAAAGTGGGTAATAAATCATTGGCTTGTCATATATGGGAAGCAACTGCTTTGATACTGCCTTCGTTATTGGATATAGTCGAGTACCAGTCCCACCTGCCAATATAATACCTTTCATAGACTTACTTTCCCTCTAACTCCAAACGCTTATCTGTATATGATCCATTTAAAATACGCGACCACCAAGTCTTGTTTTGTAAATACCAATTAACTGTATTACGAATTCCCGACTCAAACGTTTCTTCTGGTTTCCATCCAAGGTCACGCTCGATTTTTGAAGCGTCAATCGCGTAGCGAATATCATGTCCAGGGCGATCGGTGACGTAAGTGATTAAATCGGTGTATTGCGTAACACCTTGTGGCTTATTCGGCACTAACTCTTCTAATAGTCCACAAATGGTTTTCACCACCTCAATATTGGCTTTTTCGTTATGACCACCAATGTTGTAGGTTTCTCCCACGTTGCCTTCAGTGACCACTTTGTATAATGCACGAGCATGATCTTCGACAAACAACCAATCGCGAATTTGCATGCCATCACCATAAACTGGCAGAGCTTTCCCTTCCAAGGCATTTAGAATCATTAGAGGGATGAGTTTTTCTGGGAAATGGTATGGACCGTAGTTGTTTGAACAGTTGGTCACAATGGTTGGTAAACCGTAGGTACGAAGCCATGCACGGACTAAGTGATCACTTGATGCTTTCGATGCCGAGTATGGGCTAGATGGCTCATAAGACGTTTCTTCGGTAAACAGATCATTGGTACCTTCCAAATCGCCATACACTTCATCAGTAGAGATGTGGTGAAAACGAAATGCGTCTTTACGTTCACTATCAAGCTTGTTCCAGTAACTGCGCGCCGCTTCAAGTAACGTGTACGTCCCGACGATATTGGTTTCGATAAACGCCGCTGGCCCATCAATCGAACGGTCTACATGCGATTCGGCAGCAAGGTGCATCACCGCATCAGGTTGGTGCTCAGCAAATACGCGGTCAAGTTCGGTGCGGTGACAAATGTCCACTTGCTCGAAAGCGTAACGCTCGTGACTGCCTACTTCACTCAGGGACTCTAAATTTCCTGCATAGGTCAGTTTATCGAGGTTAACAACACGGTCTGTGGTATTGTTAATGATGTGACGAACAACTGCTGAGCCGATAAAGCCCGCGCCGCCAGTGACGAGAATTTTCATAAAATACTGCCCTTTGTATTCTGATGTCGCACGTTTTTTATTTTAATCGCACGCTGAACCATTGAAATAAATCCATTTTCCGTCTCAGACATTCCAACCAACCTGAGACACTTTTTATTCATTTTGAGACAATCTATTTTTACTATCTTATTGTCATTGCTTGTTTTCGCCTAGTTTCCTAAACCCGCCCCAATGGCTTCTGTAGAGCCTAGGCTCTGGATGCTAGGTCCTCTATATCTTCATCCTTTCGAAACGCAAATCGTACTAACACAACTGCGACACCTAGCATTCCACCCAGTAATGTACCTAGTACACAGATCAGTGCGCGTTTAGGCCCATCCTTAAATTCTGGAACCACAGCTGGATCGACTGTCTTAAACACAAACTCTTCTTGAACTTCTGCCAACATTAAGCTTTTGGTTTGTTCTTCTATAAGCTTGTAAAACGTGCTTTGCATATCAGCTACGGCCGTTTTCTGTAGCTGAGTATTCAAATAAGCTAAGTTTTGAGACGTTTCCGCGATCGTACGCTCACGCATGACTTTGTTGATATCTTCAATCAGCCAGTTAACCCATTGCTGAGCAATATAAGGGGAGTAATGCTTCACCGATACCGTGTATAAGCCACTTTCTTTGTCTTGATTTACACTTAAGGTATCTTTACTGAAACGTTCAAAAGCCTCTTGCGCTGTTGGTTTTGCACCGCGAAGACCTTCGGGTTCGCGTAACCACTTGCCAGTATTCTGATCATATAGTTCTTCATCTAAAACTAATTGGTTATTAGATAAATCCCAGTCTTTTGCTGCCATTAACGGTACTAGCAAGTCATGTTTATTGATGTATGCGTCGACAAACTGGCGAGACTTCATGACTTGGACTGCAAGATCGGTTTGCGAAGTTTCGCCGCCACCAAGATTAACCCCAGCGAGTGCTGCTAACCCACCAAGCTGGCCAGCCATTTTTGATAAGCCGCCTCCGCTTGAGCTTTCTGCAGGTGCTAATAAAGCATCGGCTTTGTAAATATTTGGAAGGCTTAGGGCATAAAGAACTGAAGCCACGGCAAATACAAATGTTGTGGCGATGATGACCCACTTGCCTTTCCAAATCGCTTTAAACAGTTCGCGCAGATCGATTTCATCATCAGCGACCGCGGAGGTTTTCGGGGGATATGGTAAATACTCGTGATGTTGAGGTTTATTTTGTTCCATGGATTGTTTAGGTCCTAGGGTCCTAGGTCCTAGGTCCTAGGGGTTAAGCTAGGGGCTAGGTGTAGGATTGGTTAAAAATGTTAGAGTCAGGAGCCTAGAATTCTAGAAAACACCCTGAATTTATTTATTCGTATAGTGCTGAAGGTTCGCGGACTGAGCCTTTTCTGCGTCTTATAAGGGCGGCTAGCATTGCTGATATTTCTTTGGTTTCGTTGATTAGGGCTAGGCCTTTTTGTTTTTCTATAAAGCCTGCTTCTATGCCGATGTAAAGTTGGGTTATTGCTTCGCCAGCGGAGCCTTTTGCAATATAAAGAAACCTTGCGGACTCGTTTGCTGTTTCTCGCTCTTCCCCTTCAGCAATGTTAGATGCGATTGAAAGTGCACTTCTGGTCAGTTGATCTTTAAAGCCGTAGTTCTTACAACTATCTAGTTCTTTATATAACTCACAAGACAAGCGACAACTACGTTTCCAAAGTTCGAGTTTTTCAAAAGCAAGCTGTCGCATCATCCACTTCCAAATCTTTGGGTTTCCTAGGACCTAGGATCCTAGGCCCTATAACCTTTACTTAAGCGCATTTATCGCTACACCTGTTTGATACAGGATTTGCGTTGCGGCGGTCCAGGTGCTTAGAGCATCGCGGTAATCGGTATCTATTGGTACAACAATGGTATCGCCTGCACTGAGTTCTTCATTATTATTACCAAACCAGTAGCCTGATGTTGGTTTGTACACAGAGCCATCTGCACGTACAACGAAGATGCGGTCTTCGTCCGCTTGTTTTTTCGCGCCGCCCGCTTTGTTTAGGTAATCATCCACATCCAGCTTACTATCTAGCAGATAGGTAATAGGAACCTGAACTTCGCCCATGATGGATACGGTATTGCGGAAGGTTGGAACGAATAGGAAGTCGCCATCTTCTAGCATAAAGTCGGTAGAACGCTCACCTTTAGTGATACGATCTAACTGAACCACCATACGGCCAAGTGCTTTACTGCGGCTTGCTTCTTCAACAAACTTCAGGGTTTTCTCTGGGTCAGAAATAACTGAACCTAAGTTGCTGTCGGCGCGGAAGGTTTTCTTCGCAGTTTCTGCACGCATATCAGCAGCGTACTCGTTGAGTAGCTTCTGCTCTTGTAGGCGTAGTGCTTCACGTGTAAATATTGCACCTTGCGGATGTGCAAACTCAGTCAAACCACCAGCTCTTTCCAGTAGTTGTCCTAGTGTCTCACCCTGACTCACTGTGTAAGTACCAGGGAAGCGAACTTCACCTTGTAGTGTTACTGTGCTTTGCAACTTAACACTTGGCTTTTCTAAAATGTTTAAACGGTCACGACCTGCAATAATCGCGTCGTCCGTAGTACTACCCTGAACCGCTTTACGTAGATCGATACGTTCTACATCAACATAAGCGCGCTCATCGACGTTATTGATAACAGTTCGCGCCAGTTCGGCATTGATGGTAAAGGCGTTGTAAGTCAGTCCACCTGCTGCTTCAACCAGCGTAGAAACCGTCATTCTTGGTGTAATTGGGTAACGGCCAGGGTGTTTTACTTCGCCGAATATCTCTGCGATTTGTGGTGCTAGGCCCAAACGAGACTGTTGTTGCAGTTGTAACAGCACTGGTGCTAGCAAAGTACGACGAGTGTTTTGCTTAAGTGCTTCAAAATCTTCTCGCGTGATTTCTTTACCACGGAAAATCATCTTGGTTTTATTAGCATTCGCTTTTGATTTGCTATCCACCGAAGCCACAGCAACTGGAGAGTTCAAGACTTCTTGCTCTTGTTGTAGATCTTGTTGTGCTTGAGCTTGGGCTTCCTCAAGTGTTTTGGCTTTTGCAACAACATCTTCTTCAGCAAAATTATCTAAGTCTTCATTATTAAAACGGTTAAAGACCAGCACTCGGTCACGAGATTTTAATTGCAGGTTGTCTTTACTGCCTGGCGATAAAATTGCTTTGGCAAGGTTAACTTGATGAACTTCAATATCTCGTTGAGGATTAATTTCCCGTACGATTACGGCGTAATTAACGTCTGCTGTTGAGTTAAAAGAAGAGTCAACGGAGTTAAAAAGGTCTGCGATACGTAACCCATTATTCCATTCAACAAAACCAGGATGGCGCACGTCACCTTCTATTTGAACATAGCGAGTCAGCTCTTCGCTTTTCTTCAATACGTTGACTTCATCACCCACTTTAACTTTCGCTTGTTGGTCTTGGGAATTAATAAAGTTCAGCGTTAATGCTTCTCGGCTACCTTCAGTGCCGTAGCGTTTTATGTTGATTTGTTCAAAGAAGGCGTTGGCAGTAAAACCACCCGCCATTTGAATTAATTGTTTGTAAGTTTCACCCGGTTTGACTTCATAAATCGCAGGGCGGTTAACTTCACCATCAACTGAAACGGTTTGTGCCACCGAGCCAATAAATACTACGTCTCCCGGCATTAAGCGTACATCGTTACGAGCGTCGCCTTTTAGTAATAAGTCGTACATATCCAGTTTACGAATTACCTGACCATTACGCTTAAGTTGCACGTTACGCAGGGCACCACTCTCACTAAAGCCACCACTGTAGTAAATCGCTTGAGAGATTGTGGTTAGTGCACTAACTGTGTAAGCACCTGGTTTGTACGCATCACCCATAACAAAAACTTGCATGGTGCGCATTTCACCTAGCGAAATGTCGCTGCGCACACCAATCATTTGCTCTTTTACTCGTTGGTTTAGAGAATCACGCACATCAGAGAATGTCATGCCGGCCACTTGAACAGGACCAAGGGAAGGGAAGTTGATGATGCCTGCACGATTAACACGAAGACGATGCGTTGTGTTTTCTTTACCAAAAAGTTGGATAACGATTTCATCACCAGCTCCTACCGTGTAGTCAGCAGGAACAGGTACGTCACTGATTGGTGCAAACGTCGTCGGTGAACCTGCAAATAAATCTAGACCAAAACGCTTTAAACCTTGTTCACCTTTTTCTGAGTCTTCTGAGTCGCTAGCTTTTGCCTCAACAGTACTACTAGCAGCCGAGCGTTGCTCAATCACTTGAGGGTTTTGATAACTACTTGGCTGAGAAGAAACGCCGGAAGGAAAAGAGATACCATACTTACTCGCCAATGCTTGTTGCTGGTCTGCTGGCAAGTTCTGAAACATCTGAATTTGTTCTGGGGTTGGAGTCTGCGCAATAGTAAGCGGCGCAAATAGGCTTGCCAGAATGCAAGCACCTATCGAGAAATATCCTTTGAGCATGATAATTCGCTATTTAAAGTCAGGAGTTAAAAATCCTAGCCACAAAACTAGGCACTAGGTCTTTAATTAAAATCGGTGTTGAAAGCCAAGAGTAATTGCGTTCAAGCGAACCTGATCTTCAGATGTACTATCTACGAACTCAAAGACAACCGCATTCTGCTTGTCCAAAGCATAATGCATACCCAAGCCAAAGCTAAAGCCTTGATCTTTATTAGGGCCTACATTTTGTTGGTCAATCTGGACACTCGAATAACCGGCAAGTCCGTAAAGTGCTACACGCTCAGAGACTGGCATATTCAACTTAATAAAACCACTCGCAAGACTATCTACTGCAAGTCCGCTATCTCGTTGAACAGAAGTTCCGTAACGTGCTTCAAAAGCGAGGTAATCATTGAAGAAGTAACCAGCTTGCGCTTGAAGAAGGAAAGGGTTTCCCTCGGTTACTGGGGAAGAGGAATGATGAAATTCAGCGTTAGAGTAACTTACTAACGCACCAGCATAAAAATCTGCTGAGGCAGAAAATGAGCACAAGCCTAAGCTGATTGCACTCAACGCCCCTAGCCATGGTCGTTTATTAATCACGTAAGTGTTCCTTGGGTGTCGACTGACCGCTGCACATTATGAACGACGCGCGCAGTGAATGTCTGTTAACTTTTGTCAATTTCGCTTGTGCATTTACACGCTACCGCCCGGCGGCATTACGCGTTAGCCACTGTTCGCTGATTCCCGATTCATTCGGTTTATTGATATAAATATTCTTTTTAAGCCTCACTTTTGCGACTAACCGTTCAAAAAAACAATCTTTTATAAACACAACACAAAAGCTGGCAAATTATGCATGTATTAGCGCAAAACGGCAAGGGGGAAAAACGTCTCAGATTTCCATTTATGGTTCGTAAATTCTCACGAATGAGAAAGACACTGGCTGTCAGCCGCTTAAAACAGAACACCACTACGGATGCATTGAATAAAAAATGTGAACGTCTGCGTAAACTCAGAGGTGGCTTGAAGTAACACAGTAAAAATAAGCATTTTGATTAAATACAACTATCAAACCTAAGCGATTCTCTATTCTCAGTCTTGCAACAATTTTTCTTTAACGTTAGGCAAATTCACATAGGAAACTGTTTACATGCTGATTGTTTTTTAACTAAAATGAACGATGGTATGTTCTAAACAGACCAAACATCGATGTTTTAAAATCTGAAATACAAGGATTAATAATGAAGAACACAGCTCTAGCTATTCTTATGGCTCTAAGCGCATCAACTGCATTTGCAGCTGAAGAAGCAGGTTCTGCTGGTGCCGCATCTGCGTCTGCTACTGGTACAACTGCAGTAGCGGTAGGTGCAGCAGCAGCAGTAACTGTAGTAGCGGTTGCAGCGTCAGATAGTGACTCAACTACAACTACGACTACTAGTGTTAAAAAATAAGCAAGCCTAGCTTGACTTATATATCGCCCTGATTTCTCAGGGCGATTTTATTTGTAATGAGGGAATGATGAACACCTTTCTATCGCTAAAATGGATGCGCTTACTTATTGCCCTACCTTTACTGAACTCAATCTTCGGCTGTACACAAAAATTTAATGACGTATCCGCGACAATCCAAGAAGCTTATGGCAACTACATCGATGTCGAGCTAACGCCAGAAGAAATTGAAGCAGTTCCTTATGCTAGTGCTTACTTAAAAATTGGTGACCAAAAACAGGTCTTCGTAGTGTTGGCCTTTGCTGAACAAAACCCATTAACTGGCAATACCCAATTAAAGTGGGTAAGTGCAGACAAGGCAATGGTGGTAACAGAGAACGGTCATATTGTTAAAACTATTGGTTTGCAAACCACCAATCTAGCAGGCATTTATGGCAACGTTCCTGCCTACTCAGCACCCTCTGTGCAATATTCTCTTTCTTACGATTGGGCTGACAAGTACCGTTATGGGTTCCCGGCTAAAGTCCAACGTTCTCGTCAAGGTAAAGAAACCGTCATAACCCCTATTTCATCTACCTCTACTGATGTTTATACCGAGGTTGTAACGTTTACTAGCTTAGAAAAAAGTGTGGAGAACCAATACTGGGTAAACGGTAAAGGAGAAGTAGTGAAAACACGTCAACACTTAGGTCCAAACATGGTGCCTGTTGAATTGACGATTCTGAAAGGGTACAGCAAATCATGAATAAGCGACTGCTATTTTTATTAAACCTAAGTTTAACGGCAACGATTCTGGCAACACCTACTACCGTTCGAGCTCAAAATCCCCCCCCATCACCGCTCAATATAGAACTTGTCGGAACGGGCAAAGCATTGCAGTTCCAACAAGCGGCACGTTTAGAGAGCTTACTTAAGCATGTACAAGAACGACAAGTCGCCCTGCAATACCCTTTAGCTGTGACTCTATTTGATAATTCCGAGACAGCAGTACAAGGAAGTACTGCATTAAAGAATTCGGTGTTGAACCAAATGATTCAACATAATTTAGTTGCACACCCATTTTACAAGTTTATCCAACAAAGCCAGTTTGCACCTCGCGTCCTATCCGCCATTGATGTGGATCGCATCCGTCTAAATAAATTTGATAACCCTCTTATACAAGGTCAATTTGCGTTAAGTGCACCAAAACGTGAAGAAAAAGTGTTGTATGTGGGTAACTTGGAAAAAGTCTACGCGGTAGAAAACCAAGCGGGTATCGCTCTGTATGAACAGGTCGAGAATCTAGGTTCAAGTGACATTGGTGAGTTCGCCTATCCGCCAGTTCTGATTTACCCGGATGGCAGGATCGCTCATCCTCACCATGGCAGTTGGTTAACCACTCAATATTACTTACCACCACTTACCATGGTGTACATACCGTTTGATGAGTTCGAAAAATCACAAATGGATAAAGACATTGTCGCTCTGCTTGCACAACGTAAACCAACCTCATCGAAGAACTAGACATGAACCTGATCAGAACCAGTTTATCCCTTTCTTTAATGGGTCCAGCGTTGGTGTGGGCTCAAGACATACCTTTCGAAGCACCGCCATTGCAACCATCACAAATGGACTTTGGTGGTGTCGGCTTAATGCAGATGCCTACAGGTCGTATGGCACCTGAAGGCGAGTTTAACTTTGCTGTTACCGGTAGCGACGAGTACCTATTTTACAATGTGACTTTGCAAGTGATGCCATGGCTAGAAACGACCATTCGTTACACCATGGTGAACGATCTTTTCTACAGTAACGATCCGAGCTTTTCGGGTGATACCAAGTACACCGACAAGGGAATCGACTTTAAAGTTCGCTTGTTAGAAGAATCCGAGTACCTGCCAGAGCTTTCTGTTGGTGTGCGTGATTTTGCAGGTACCGGCCTTTTTGATGGTGAGTTTATTGCTGCAACAAAACGTTACTCTAACCCAAACCTTGGTACCTTTGATTTCACTTTAGGTATGGGCTGGGGCTACTTAGGTACGCGCGACAACATCAGCAACCCAGCTTGTAAGCTGTCCGATAGTTTCTGTGAACGCCCTTCTGATTACAAAGGTAATGGTGGTAGTGTGGATTTTGAACGCTGGTTCAAAGGTCCTGCTGCACTCTTTGGTGGTGTCGAGTATCAAACTTTGCACGCACCACTGCGATTTAAGCTTGAATACGACAGCAACGATTACAGCGAAGATTTCCCAGTGGTACGTGGTGGTGTAGACATGACACCTCATACGCCTTGGAACTTTGGTGTTCTATATCGTTTAGGACATATGGCAGATTTGCGCTTGAGCTACGAGCGCGGAGATACGTTAGTTGCTGGCGTGAGTCTTTACACTAACTTCAATGATATGCCGTCTTTCTGGCGTGATACACCAACACCAGAAGTTGAAGACAAGCAACCAGAACAACTGTCTGATGTAGATTGGGAACGTGTTACCGAGGAGCTGGATAAAATTGCTGGCTACCAAAATACCCAACTCTATGTTGAAGATAATACCGTTTCGGTTGTTGGCGAGCAGAAAAAGTATCGTGATCGCAATGAAGCTCATGAAAAAGCGGCGGCAGTCCTTTATAACGAAATGCCAGACAACATTGATACCTTTACTATCAATGAACGCAGTCGTGGTCTGATCGGCGATCAAACGGTTATCTCCAAAGAGAAATACCGTGACTTTGCAGAAGTTAACTACATCACTCCTAGCATTGAAGACGCAACTTCAAAAGGAAATGAAAAACCACAAGGTAATCTTATCTACGACGGTTTTGAGCGTTTCGATTATGGTTTTTCCCCGCAACTGGTTCAAACACTGGGTGCTGCTGAAACATTTTACTTCTTTAGTGTGGGACTTAAAGGTGAAGCCTCTTATTGGCTGACAGATGACTTAGAAGTAGGCGGTGCTCTTTATTGGGATTGGTACAACAACTACGACAAGTTTAACTACGTCACTCCGCCGGATGGCACGACGATACCTCGTGTACGCACGATGTTTAGGGCCTATAGAGATGAATATCCTGTAACTATGCAGAATCTTCAATTAACTTGGTTCAAAGAGTACTCAGATACCATGGACCAACAGTTCTACGCCGGTTATCTAGAGAGCATGTTTGCGGGTGTGGGTACCGAGTTCTTATATCGACCGAAAGGCGCAAACTGGGCGATCGGTGCAGATGTAAACTTGATCTCTCAACGTGACCCGCAAAGTTACTTCGGTGTGTACGATGAAAAGTGGCAGTATGTTCCAGAATACGGAGATCCTTTCCAAGTTATTGATAAAGGCTTCACAGGTTTCGTTTCTGCGTATTACTACCCCCAATGGGATTTTCTATCCAATTTGATGGTACAAGTAGATGTGGGGCAGTTCCTCGGTGGTGACGTCGGTACTCAAATAAACATAGCTAAGCAGTTTGACAGTGGCGTAATCGCCGGTGCTTACGCTTCGTTTACGAATTTAACTGCAGAAGAGTTTGGTGAAGGCAGTTTTACTAAAGGTCTCTACATTTCGATTCCATACGATATCATGACAGTGAAACCAAGTAACAATAGAGCAAACTTCTCTTGGCAACCAATCACTCGTGATGGTGGTCAGAAGCTAAATAGAAAATACGAACTTATTCAATTAACAGACGAGCGCAACCCTTGGTACCAGAGACCAAACGCGTCAAACGCTGAATAACAACACTATTTAAGGGAGCTTCAGCTCCCTTTTACTTATGCCCAAGCGCTCTTTACCTTTCTTTTCCTTCCAATAGCGCAAATTTCTGTTTCTTGCTAGAATTCCTGAGAAAATTTTAATCTATGGTGGAAGTCTTATGATCATCGTAACTGGTGGTGCTGGCATGATCGGCAGCAACATTGTTAAAGCACTGAACGAAGCAGGTATTAACGATATTCTGGTTGTCGACAACCTAAAAAATGGCAAGAAGTTTAAAAACTTAGTTGATCTTGATATCACAGATTACATGGATCGTGACGACTTTCTGACCCAAATTATGGCGGGCGATGATTTTGGTCCGATTGAGGCAATTTTCCACGAAGGTGCTTGTTCTGCAACGACTGAGTGGGATGGTAAGTACATGATGCTAAACAATTACGAGTACTCTAAAGAGCTGCTGCATTACTGTTTAGATCGCGAGATTCCATTCCTATACGCTTCTTCAGCAGCCACTTACGGCGATACAGAGACTTTCGTTGAAGAACGCGAATACGAAGGCGCACTGAATGTATACGGTTACTCGAAACAGCAGTTTGATAACTACGTTCGTCGCCTATGGCAAGACGCTGAAGAACATGGTGAGACCCTTTCTCAAATCACTGGCTTCCGCTACTTCAACGTATATGGCCCACGTGAAGACCACAAAGGTAGCATGGCATCAGTTGCTTTCCACCTAAACAACCAACTTAACGCAGGTGAAAATCCTAAATTGTTCGCGGGCAGCAAATCATTCAAACGCGACTTCGTTTACGTTGGTGATGTATGTAAAGTTAACCTGTGGTTCTTAGAAAACGGCGTATCAGGCATTTTTAACTGTGGTACTGGCCGTGCTGAATCTTTTGAAGAGGTAGCAAAAGCAGTTATCAAGCATCATGGCAAAGGCCAAATTGAAACCATCCCATTCCCTGAGCACCTAAAAGGCGCTTACCAAGAATTCACACAAGCGGATCTGACCAAACTGCGCACCGCAGGCTGTGATGTTGAATTCAAGACAGTTGCAGAAGGCGTTGCCGAATACTTGACTATCCAAAACCGTTAAACACCACAAGGTGGTAGAACTATAACCTGCCACCTTTACTCAAGTGCAATAGCCTGTATCATTCCTAACTATCTTTTTCTCATTTAAACCACTTCGCCCGTACACGAATAGGTAACTAGACACGCCATGACCATAAAACGTGATGACTTCGACCCCAAAGCATATAACCCTGAGTTTAAGCGCCACTTTCTGTCGCCTAAGTACTGGGGCACGTGGTTAGGTGTTATCTTATTTTTACCTTTATCATTAATGCCACTCGGTTTACAAAAGTGGTTGGCGAAAACCATAGCCAAAAAGCTGTCTAAATCCCACAAAGGTCCAGCTCACCGAGCGAGGGTGAACTTTGAGCTGTGTTTTCCGGAAAAGTCGTTCCAAGAACGTGAAGCTTTGATAGAAAAAACACTCTACACAGCAGCCATGTTCTTTTTTCGCTTCGGGTTACTAAGTTTACGCTCACCAAAGTGGCTTCAGAACCGTTGCCAAATTCGCGGCCTAGACATTTTACGACAGCACATTGATAACAACGAAAATGTGATTTTAATGGTTCCCCACTCTTGGGCAATTGATGTGCCTGCTATCTTGCTCGCTTCAATGGGAATGCCAGTGTCTGCAATGGCGAAGAAACAAAAGAATGATGTTGCTGACTGGCTGATGCACAAGCAAAGAGTTCAATACGGTGGTCGTGTTTATGAACGCTCAGGTGGCATTAAGCCTTTTCTGAAATCCATTCGAGATGGCTATGTAGGGTATTATCTACCCGATCAAGATCACGGCCCAGAGCATAGTGTGTTTGTAGATTTTTTTGCTACACGTAAAGCAACACTACCTGGTTTAGGCAAAATTGCGAAACTATCACGCTCAAAAGTACTGCCTCTATTTGCGTCGATGAACACTGAAGATGGTACGTTTGATATTGAGATTTTACCGGCGTTTGAGCTGGATAAAGGCGAAGAGCAAGACGCTCGTACCTGTAATGAAACCATTGAATACTTTGTCGGTGATAAACCCGAACAATATATGTGGGTATTGCAGTTGCTGCACTCTCAAGAAGACGGCAGTAACTATTACAATTTGTTTAAACCAAGATATAACAGCGACTGGAAAGTGTAATGAAAGTCATAGTTATCAGTTTAAAGCGCTCTGTCGAACGAAGAGAGCGTATTGCATCACAATTAGAAGCGTCAGGAATAGAGTTTAGCTTTTTGGATGCCGCTGACGCTCAACAAGGAAACTTCCCTTTATCTGAACGTAGAAACGATCAAATAACAAAAAAAAGATTTGGTTATAAACTTGTTGATAGCGAAGTTGCTTGTTTTTCCAGCCACCTTCAAGCTTGGCAGATCGCAGCTGAATCCAGTGCTCCTTTGTTGATATTAGAAGATAACTGTGATCTTACTGATGAATTTTTTGAGTACTTTAAACATCTGCCAAAGATCGCGGTTGAGTTCGATTTTTTAAAGCTATGCGCAACAAGCCCAAAGAAGTATAAAAACATCAAAGCTTTTGATTCAAAAATAAAAATCATCCGTTATTACAGAAGAACATGTGGAATTATGGGCTATATCATTTCACCAAAAGCTGCACAGTCATTCATTCACAATGCTGCTCAGTTTATCGAGCCTGTCGATGATTATATGGAAAAACCATATAAACACGGTATTTTCACATACTGTCTCAAACCTGATTTAGTTGTTCGAGCAAAAATAGACTCAACTATTGGCAGCTCAAGGAAGAACAAACAAGGTATAACTCTTATCGACAAGCTTTATATTGAGTCTTTTAGGCTTTATGAACAAATAAAAGACTTTTCTATGAGAGCACCGGATTAAACCATGAAAATACTCATTATTGGCCCTTCATGGGTTGGCGATATGGTGATGTCACAATCACTATACAAAGTCATTAAACACCAACACCCAAACTGCACTATCGATGTCATTGCTCCTGGATGGTGTAAACCGATTCTTGAGCGTATGCCAGAAATCCACCAAGCGATTGAAATGCCTATCGGTCATGGTGAATTTAACTTATTAGGCCGCAGGGAAATTGGTAAATCATTACGTGAAAAGCAATATGACCACGCCTATATCTTGCCTAAATCAGCGAAATCAGCACTGATCCCATGGTTTGCCAACATTCCTCTTCGTACTGGCTGGAAAGGAGAAATGCGCTATGGTTTATTGAATGACTTACGCCCTAACATGAAGTCTTTTCAGTACATGGTAGAGCGCTATGTAGCGTTAGCTTATCCAAAAGCAGAAATGGTGGACTCTAATTCTCTTGGCGGGCTTGAAACCTTACCTCGCCCTCGCCTTGCAATCAACGCGGCAGAGCAACAAGCCACGCTCAAAAAGTTCAACTTAGCCCAAGACCAACCAACCATTGGACTATGCCCAGGAGCAGAGTTTGGTCCCGCCAAAAAATGGCCCGAAACACACTACGCTGAAGTTGCGACGCAAATGGCTCGATCTGGGCATCAAATCTGGTTGTTTGGTTCTCAAAAGGACTTAGAGACTTGTAACAATATTCGCGCACTTGTTCCGACGCAATTCCATGAGCACATTCATGTTCTGGCAGGCCAAACCAGCTTAATTGAAGCAGTCGATCTCCTTGCTGCATGTAAGACTGTTGTCGCGAATGACTCAGGCTTAATGCATGTGGCAGCTGCGGTTGGTTGTAATGTTGTTGCCGTGTATGGCTCAACTTCACCGAAGTACACCCCCCCACTCGCAGAAAAAGTGGAGATTGTTCATACCGATATTGATTGTCGCCCTTGTTTCCAGCGTGAATGTCAATACGAACACCTCAAGTGCTTGACAGAACTTTCGCCTAAGCAAGTGCTAGATAGTATCCAAAAACTTGACGCCATTACGATAAGCTCATGTTAGTTCGTATTGTTTATACCTTACTACTCGCTCTAGCGTCACCGCTGCTTTTATTTGGTTTGTACAAGAGCAAACCAAATAAGCCTAAGTTCGGCTCTCGCTGGAAAGAGCACTTTGGTATCACTCCCAAGCTAAAAAGCAACGACAAACCTATTTGGATACATGCCGTATCTGTTGGTGAAAGCATAGCAGCAACACCTTTAATTAAAGCCCTTAAGGAACAAAACCCCGAACAATCTATTCTAGTTACTACAACAACAAGTACCGGAGCTGAACAGATTGCTAAGTTGGGTGATTTAATTGAACACCGCTATATGCCAATTGACTTTGGGTTTGCTATCAAAGGCTTTCTTAAAGCAGTGCAACCAAAACAGATGTTGATCATTGAGACTGAGCTGTGGCCAAACACACTTCACAATGTTCACAAAGCGGGTATCCCTATAACTGTCGTGAATGCGCGCCTATCTGAAAAATCATGTCAGAACTACGCCAAAATACAGCGGCTTTTTAACCAGCTTCATCCATGCCTAACTCAAGTACTCTGCCAAACGGATTCAGATGCAGAGCACTTCGAACGCTTAGGCGTTGAGAAAAAGAAACTATCCGTTACTGGCTCGATTAAGTTCGATATTCAAATATCAGAGCAAGTGAAACAACAAGGACAACAGCTTCGAGCCCAGCTTGGAAACGATCGTCCGATTTGGATTGCAGCTAGCACCCATAAAGGCGAGGACGAACAGGTATTAGATGCACATAGACAAGTTTTAAAATCTCATCCAAATGCTTTACTCGTTTTGGTTCCTCGCCATCCAGAACGATTTGATGATGTCTTCACGCTTTGCCAACAGCAAGGCTTTAACACTGTGCGTCGTACTTCAACACATTCAGTAGAGACTAATACTCAAGTATATCTCGGCGATACTATGGGCGAGATGCTAACTTTGATGGGCGCTGCGGACATCTGCTTTATGGGTGGCAGTCTAATCGGAGATAAAGTCGGTGGACACAATGTGTTAGAGCCAGCGGTTTTGGGCGTTCCAACCATAACCGGACCTAGTTTTTTCAACTTTGAAGATATTGTCGTCACCATGAAGAAAGAAGGTGTTATAGATATTGCCCCAAATTCTCAGGAAATTGCACTTTATACAGCACTCTATATGAGTAACAAAAATCAACGGAATGAAATAAGTAGCAAGTTAAAAGCATTTACGTCTAAAAGATGTGGGGCTTTAAAATCCACAATCCAGAAGCTTAACGCTATAAATGGTCAGTAAATTTTATAATATAAAATTAACATTTAAGCCAAGCATTGAGCATACACATAAAGCTTAGTAATAAAGTGGTGCCTTGATAACAAATAAGCCATCACATTGAGTTCTCAAAGAGCTGTCAAAATGAAATTTATTGATAAAGTAAGTATAAGCAAGATATCCCTACACGAATGGCTAATATCCATGCCAATAATATGGGCTTTTTCGGGTCAACTAGTAAACTCTGATTCTTACAAAGCGATGATCGTACTGTCAGTAATTTCTCTAATTAGTTCAGTTTGGAACTATGGTTGCAAAACAATCATCCATAACATCACCAAGAATAGGTGGACTCAAGTTATTGGCATAATGTTATTATCAACTATATTTTATAAAGAATACAATAGTTCAATCTCCAACGACTCCTTGCGTGCTTATGCAATCATGTTTGTCTTCCTTGTTTCTTTTCCAGATAAACTATCGGACAAACTATTTCACAATCTTCACTGGCTTTTGCTTATTTCCAGTTTATTCATGTTAACGTACACCACTCTTAACATGTATATTTGGAACAATCCTAGAGCACTATGGGATATAAACCCTATACCATACACAACAATTTCCGCAGCTGTGGCAACTGCCTCGATATGTTACTTTTTAACTACTAAAACAAAAGAAATTCGAAATATAAGTCTAATAGCTTTTATATTTAGCTTTAATTCATTGGTAATAAGCCTTTCAAGAGGACCATTTTTAGCTTTACTCTGCTCTTTATTTATTGTTGTTATTTTCACTCAAAGACAGAAATGCCTTAAATATGGTAGGTTGCTATCTATTATTACTGTCACTATTTTATCTTTCACAATTCATTCTTCTATTGTTTCCGAGAGAGTAAAAAGCACCGAAAATGCGATTGAAACAATCAAGCAAGGTGGAACAGACACATCGATTGGAGCAAGAATAAAGTTATGGCATTCAAGTGTCTATTCGATATTTGAGAAACCGATATTCGGTTTGGGCAGTAAAGAGAAATCATTTCGAGAAACGTTAGCTAATAAAGGCATTATTGAGCAAGATACAGCTCAATGGGGGCACTACCACAATCAATACATCAATACTCTTGTAAAACAAGGCCTAGTAGGGCTGGCACTACTTATCGTATTATTTTTCTTCCCTTTATCACAGGTACGAAAATTAGACACACTGCCGGCAAGCATTGTGCTTGGTGTATTAACTGTTTTCTGGGTTTCAGCTTTTACGGACATACCTATAAATCATGCTCAGCCACTCATAATGTTCATCGCACTCATATCTTTATGTTGGATACAAAGTAAAGAAGAATAGAGTGAACACTAAGAGAAAGTTTATAAAACGCTACGTTCTAAATTTTTTACCTAAAAACGGCCCATGAGATACTCGAAGGCCGCTTTCATTTTTAACCTACGAGCCTCTACAGGTTAGCTTTCCAAACAAGATCGCATATTCCATCAGTCGGCTTAAAACCTGTTGGAGCTTCAAGCAATATGCTCCGAATTTTATCATGCTCAAAGTTATGACAAGCTTCATCTAACTTGCAGAGTATGTCTTGGTACTGATCAAGCGGTAAGTAGGTCTCATGAGCGGTCATAATACGCTCATGGCTAGTTTTCTTGACATTATCTCCAATCAATAGCTCCTCATAGAGCTTTTCACCAGGTCTTAAGCCTGTACAGCGTATTTCGATATCACCATCAGGATTCTCATCATCTCTTACCTCCAGCCCCGAAAGATTAATGAGGTTTTTAGCTAAGTCGATGATCTTCACAGACTCTCCCATATCAAGTACGAATACGTCCCCTCCTTTACCCATTGCTCCAGCTTGAATAACCAACTGTGCAGCTTCTGGAATGGTCATAAAGTATCGAGTGATCTCTGGGTGAGTCAGAGTGATCGGGCCTCCATGCTCAATTTGCTGCTTGAACAAAGGCACGACAGAGCCGGATGAACCGAGAACATTGCCGAAGCGAACCATACAGAACCTTGTACCTTTAGCGTCATGAAGTTGCTGCTCAGCGAGTGCCTGTAAGCCTAGCTCAGCTAAACGTTTCGTGGCTCCCATAACATTTGTCGGCCTCACAGCTTTATCGGTTGATATCAATACAAAAGACTCGACACCACTCTCGATTGCGGCCATGGCGGTGTAGTACGTACCAAAAACGTTGTTTCTAACGCCCTCTACAACATTGTGCTCAACTAATGGAACATGTTTGTATGCTGCAGCATGGTACACCGTGTTTACTTTAAACGCGTTCATCACAGCCGATAAACGATTTTGGCGTTGGACGGAGCCAAGCAAAGGTATCACCTCTGAATCTAAGCCTTCATTCGCAATGTAACTATTTAACTCTTTATCTATCTGATACAACGCAAACTCTGAAAGCTCATAAAGAACCAGCTTTCTTGGTTTATTCTTAATAATCTGGCGACATAACTCAGAACCAATAGAGCCTCCCGCCCCAGTCACCATTACAACTTTACCTTTAATATTCGCTTCTAACAGTTTCTGGGTTGGTGCGACTGGTATACGACCAAGCAAATCCTCTATCGCTACCTCTTTTAACTCGTCTATCTTTACAATGCCTAAGACAAGATCATCCAAGTTTGGAATTGTCAAAACATCAATCCCCATTGTAGACAGCAGAGAAGCAGCTTCCGCTTTCTGTTTTTTCGGCGCTGAAGGAATGGATAAGATCGCTTTTTGAATACCGTACTTACGCTTTAAGCCTGCAATATTCTTGGGTGAGTAAACTTTAACGCCAACAATCGTTCTTCCAACTAGAGTTGGGTTATCATCAATAAATGCTTTAGCATTGTACAACTCACCTTTTTGCAACATTACAACCAATTGCCGTCCGGCTTTTCCTGCACCATAAACAATGATGTTTTCTTTACCTTTCGATGAAGCCCCTTCAATAAGACTTACAATAACAAACCTCGAAAAGAAGGTTAAAATGAAAGAAAAACAAAAGAATAATATTGGTAATGTTCGCGGCAGCATTACCTGATTAAAATAAGAGGTAAAACCTAAAAAAAGTACGACAATACATAATGAGCTTACAATTAACTTTGCAATACTATTCATCGCATGTCTTAGCACGTGTTTGTAAACACCTCGAATCCAACAGATAAATACAAAGAGAGTAGCGGATGAAATAGATAGGTATAAGTAGCTAGAGTAATCTATCAAGTACTCTAGCTGATAAAACCTTGTGAAAACTGCCATCCAAAAGGACAGTAATATAAAGTTAAAATCGGAGAGGGCTACTAACGTATCCTTCACTCTACGTCTCAAAAAAAACTCTTTCATTACGACCAACTTGAGCTTACTCATGCATTTCGTACATGAGAATACATATTGTTAATCAGCCATGAGCATAAACCCATGACTGAATACACTAATCAATAAACTCTCTAAACCAAAGTTCAACTGCCATTAAAGCTCGAATCTCTCGAGTATTATTTGAGGTGCCTTTACAATGATTTTCATAAAGCTCTTGGACAAAATCATGGTTGAAAATTCCTCTTGATTTGGCTTTTTCGCTAAATAAGAGATCGGAAACCATGTCCTTTAAGTCCGTTTTGAGCCATTCGCCAATTGGAACTGTGAACATTTGCTTTTTACGGTAAGCTAACTCCTCGCCTATCAGGTTAGATACAGTCTTTTTGAAAATGTACTTCGTCTCACCATCGTGTAGTTTTAATTCACCTGGAATTGAAAAAGCTAGCTCAATCATTCTAAAGTCTAGAAATGGAGCACGGTTTTCAATAGAGACCGCCATTCCCATTCGGTCCGGTTTAACCAAGTTATTTCCAGGCAGTAATAGCTTGGTGTCTATATATAAGGCTTGGTTTACTCTGTCCTGATGCTTTACTTTCTTAAATGCTTGTTTCGCAAAGTAGTGACTGTCTACCCCAGCCAAAGCTTCCATCATAGAATCGCTGTATAGCTTACTCTTCGATGTTTGTTGGAATAGCGAAATACTTTCCAAAAACTTAATCTGAAACTCTTCGTCACTTAGCGAGTCAGTGTCTGAATCAAAAAAGTTTTTGTATTTATCATATCCCGCAAACAGTTCATCAGCCCCATCGCCTGTTAAAACCATTTTCACTTCTTTTGAAGCAAGTTCTGCGACTTTATACGTCGGCATAAATGAAACATCACCATGCGGTTGATCGCAATGATATGTTGATTTCCCCCACAAGTTCAGGAGGTTTGCTTCTACTTTTTCGCAAACATGCTCAGTATTGAACCTGTTGGCCGCAGCCTCTGCGTAGGGGGATTCATCGTACTTTTTATCATGAAACCCAATCGAAAATGTTTTGACTGGTTGTTCTAAATGCTTCGCCATATACCCAACAACGGAGCTTGAATCTACTCCTCCAGATAAGAACGCACCAAACGGGACATCAGCTCTTAAACGAAGTCGAACTGCATCATCTAAAGTCGTGTCCAATTGCTCAATCCAGGCCGCTTCACTTGCTTCTTCTGGATTGACATCAGCGACATCCCACCAAGAGACTTCTTCAATGCCTGAATTAGAAATAGAGAGGTAGCTTCCCGGCATGACATGCTCCACACCGGAAAACATTGTCATGGGTGGTACCACATAATTGTAAGAGATATAACTATCTAATGCTTTCTTATTTAGTTCTCTTGGAATACCTACCTTCAAGATTGATTTTATTTCCGAACCAAAGGCCAACATTCCGTTGTGATTTGCATAATATAGTGGCTTTTCTCCAACGCGATCACGAATGAGAAACATAGTGTCTATGCGCTTATCGTAAATACTGATTGCAAACATACCGTTTAGCATTGAAATGAAGTCAATACCGTACTTTTGGTAAAGTCTTAACAATACTTCTGTGTCACATGTTGTTTTACACTCGAAAGGGGTCCCAGCAAGTTTTTGAGCAAGTTCAACATGGTTAAATATTTCACCATTTTGAACTACAACAATATCGTGCTCATCAGAATAAAAAGGCTGTTGTCCGTGCTCTAAATCTAAGATTGCTAATCTCTGGTTTCCGAGTGCTCTACCTTCCCGGTGGTAATACCCCATGCCATCAGGTCCTCGATATACAATCGCCTCCCCCATGGCACGCACCGTTTCTTCGCTTAAAGAACGATTAGAAAAGTCGAAGTAACCGAAAATACCGCACATATTAATTCCCACCTTTTCTAATAACTTGCTTCACTGTCATCGCTATAATTTTAAGATCGAGATAAATGCTATGAGTCTTTACATATTCTAGATCTAATCGGGTTCTCTCTTCTGGTGTCGTATTTGAACGCACCGTAGCTTGAGCCAAACCCGTGATTCCCGGTTTGACGCTATTACGTAATTGCCACTCATCTGGCGTATAGTTTTTTTCTTGGACGGGGACGTCAGGACGAGGGCCAACGATGCTCATATCACCCAATAGCACGTTTATAAGTTGCGGTAATTCATCAATACTTGTTCTTCTGATCACTCGTCCAACTCTAGTGATTCTTGGATCATTTTGTTGAGTGAAATAAGGACCCACTTCGGATGCATTGCATTTCATACTACGAAATTTATACATCCCAAACTCTCTCCCTCCTAACCCCACTCTTTTTTGTTTAAAAAATGGTGAACCTGGATCATCGACGAAGATGATGATCGCAACAACAAACAAAAGTGGCGCGAGTAAAATCAATGCCAACGCCGAAACTAAACAATCAAAAATAGTTTTCACATCTCACCTTCTACAATGCCGTCCACAATTCTTTTTAGTTCGTTTTTATCATGTTGAATCTGCTCATAAGTCCTATTTTTCAATCTCTCTATCTCGGAATACAAGCGCGATACTTCTAGCTCTAGATCGAGTTTACTCTTTAGTTCCTCAAGGTTTTTAGAACGCTGATGAAATGCTCTGGACAATATAACCGCACTTGAACCAAGACGAGCATGTTCTCCCAAAATCAAACTAGCAGGTAATGTCCCTTCGCCGACTCTAGCCACGCCCCCAAAGCCAAATGGCTTTCCAGAAGTTTTTATTGCCGCAACTAATTGATCCAAGTATCCCGTTGAAATGATCTCGAACATAAAACGAAAGCCTAACTCTCTATGCAAGTCATTCAACCCTATATAGAACTCTGATACATACGGGCTATCAACATAAGTTTCTAGAGACTCGGCTGCAGATTTTGTCTCAATAAGAGGAATGAATTTGGCTCTGCCATTTATCATCTTACCAACACTGTTCACCTCTTCTTTTGAGTGAAACATTGGTAACATAATGATATCAGCACCCTCGGCAATAGCTCGATCGACTTCTTTGCTAATGTTTTTATTGAAAGGGTTGATGCGAACTAATACTTCAGATGAACCTGATGCCGTTTTAACCTTATTGATATCTTCTTCAGAATGATTACTTATTACAGTATCTAAATGCCCTTGACGCTCATATTTACCAAGAACTTCCAGGTCAACAAAAATACGACTAATACCACAACTGTTAGCATAAGAAGCAATCTCTGGATTATTAGTTATATACATTAAATTCATACTAACTCCTACTAGTCATAAACCTAAACATTAAAACAAACACTAATAAAACTGATGTTACGTATACTCCTATAGTAAAGGTTCCAATAATAGGTTCTAATGTAATAACAAAGTTCTTTGCAGAGTACAAAATAACAAACGTCATCAATAGCAAGGAAATACCAAGCACAAGTATTCTCATATCTACATAGAATGGAAAAATCTTATGACCGGCTCGAAGAGCAATCAAAAAACATATTGCTGTAGAGGCGTAAAAAGTTATTAGAGAATAAAGCAAATCTTCAATTGGTGGTTTTACCAATATTAAAAAAGAAAAGACGACAATACCCAATAGGGTAGTAACTATGAAAGGTCGCTTAGTATCCCTTCTTGATGAAAAAACAGCTAGAATAATGCCGTTCACGCACTGAAACGGTAAACTTATGGCATACGTTTTCAAATATTCAGAAATATTCATCAACTGATGGTGACTTAACGCCCCCCAACCATAAATAGTTTCAACTATAGTATCCGCATAAAGAACCATTGCTGTCGTCACAAGTATGGACATAAAAAGACTAAAACATAATATATTGGATGCTAGTTTTAAGAACTTACCTTCATTACCATTCGAGTATATTCCCGATAATTTAGGAAGAAATATTATACTAAATACCGTCGATAGGATAATTAAAGGCAGCTCTACCAACTTAATTGTGTAGTTCACTAAAGACAACGACCCTCCCCCATCAATGGAAGCGACGGTACGGACAATTATTGGTAAAAGGAAGATAACACCACCTGCAGCCAAAGCATAAAAATATCTAGATAATAAATCTCTGCTTATTAAATTTCTTTCATGTTTGATAAAAAATGGGGGTAACCCTATAGCAAGTACTTGTGACAGCCACCTCATTAAAGACGCTAACACCAAGCCAATCGATATTAAGATAAACCCACTATCTAAAAAGGCTGTTAAGCAAACAAATACAATAATAGTAAGATTAACTATTAACGTACTCAAAGAAGTAATTGTGAACCTTTCTTTGGAATTTAGATAAGCTAACGAAGCACCAGTTGCCAATGAAAAAGGCAATGCAATTAAGCTAAAGAAGAAGTAATCTTGATTGGTTTCTATAAATGTCTCATTCATTCCCAAAGCAAGAAATGATATTAAGTCACTCCTAAGTGGATAAGAAAGCAAGCAAACTGTTAAACCAAAAAGAAACATTACTGAAGTTACTTGTTTGTAAAGTAACTGACTATCTTCTTCATTTAATTTCTTAAACTCAGGAACTAGTGCCATACTCATGGCACCGCCCATGAGTAAGTTAACTAAAAAGTCTGGAGTTGTAAGCAATAAAACAATAAAATCACTGTTTTCTGTTGCCCCAAAATTATTTGCGATTATTATTTCACGAAGAAAGCCACTAAAACGACCGATAAACAGTCCTAGCGAAACAATTAATGCACTAAGGAAGATTTTCTTCATGGGTATAGCTAGGAACCTAGATATCTAGAAATTTCACGTGAAATATTTTCTGTAGCTAAGCCTTCATATAGACTTATGCCGTGAGTGGCTCTTTCAAGCTCTTCAATAATGGCATTGTACAGCTCACTTTCATGAAATACGGGGGTGGATAAACCAGCCTTATAGAATGAATTGTAGCGGTTGAAAACAGTTCCTTCTAATGTAACTAATCCCAACCCCATGGCTTTGCCCTCTAAGCCAACGGTACTCATATTAGTCAAAACAATATCTGACTGAGCTAACTGCTCATGAAGTGAATCATTCTTACCTGAGACATGCAAGTTACTGTAGTCTGAATAATCAATAACTTGATTTGGATGCGGCCTTACAATAACTTTCCAATCATGTTCTTGAGCAAGAACATTGAGCTTTTCTCGGACTCTAAATGCAAACTCCGGGTCACCTACAATATCAGGATATAAATGAAAATGTTTAGGCAGGTGGCAGTCAGCGAACAAAAGCGTTAACTGATTTGTTTTTTTTCTTCTTTCTGTCAATTTGATACTGTCAAAAACTGGCGTACCGGTGGCAACAATTCGAGCTGAGCGACTTTTTCTTGATGCTTCCAAGTTAGATTTAACTTCACTGGAAAGGACGCAAATAATATCAGCTAACTGGTCATTAGCGATATCTAAAACTCCTGAAAGCCCACCTTCAATCCATAACCCATCGTTGATACAAAGCGTCGGTACACCACACTTCTTCGCCGCAGACAAAGACGCTCGTTCTGCTCTGATTGCATTCGTTGTGATAAGCATATCAGGAGAAAGAGATTGAATAATTTTTATTAACGTGGGCTCTGGATAAAAAGCAGCTCTTCCTTTGCTTTCATACAATGACTTTGCCTCCTCCAGACCTACGCTCTCGACAAGATCGTAGTATGAGCAACCCATGTAATATAAGCTATCTTCATATTGTACTTCACCATTATGCTCGAGGTTCGCAAGGAGGCCTTCACCAGTAGTAACGACTTCCGGATCGAAGAGTTCTTTGAAAGATCGGAATGTCACATAAGGTACGCCCCGAGCAGCTAAGTAAGGAGCGGCCAAAGTCAAAGCTAGGACCGTTATCTCGTATTTATCTTTGAGCTGCTGGTAAAGGGGCTCAATGATCGTTACGTGCCCACCACCGTAACATACCATTAGCAGTTTTTTTTTCATTTCCTGACCTTAAAACTAAGATTTTACAGCGTTGCTTATATTCTTTAACTGCACTTTTAATCTATGTCGCAATAACTTAGTAATTATTTAATAATATATAAACTATAGGTAGCTAAAGACACTAATATGCAAACAATGTATTATTAGATAAAACGAAAGAACAAATAGCATTACTAGATAGTAATAATCGAAAGTCGTTGTGATAATAGCCTTATTGCCTACTAGCTTCATATTTTTTGTATTCAATAGCTTTGTAGTTAACTATTCATCTTCACACCGAGATAGTAATATCTCAGCGATTTTGAACTCTACAGGGAAATTGATATCAAAAACTTCTTCTACTGGCATTATAAAGTGCTTAGGCTTAGCACCGAAGAAGTAACTATTTTTCAACATATTTTTGTGCCTTTGAATAAAAATAGCACCATCTTGTGCATAAAGCGGCTCCAGCTCTGATGCTAGCGTATGCCTTTCCGCATATGGGTTATAATTTAAAACTTGAAAATTAGAGTCCCATAAGTGCTCTTTCAATTCATACACCGATAACAAAGAGTCGTACCCTTCTTGTTCAGCCTCAAAAAAAGCGTTAACAGCACTCTCATAAGTATCGACAGATACTAATGGGTTTGTACAGTGAGCCCAAACAACAACATCTGCGGAAATCAAACTACACATGTTTCCTATCATATCATTGGCACTAGCTCGTGCTTCATCACAGTAGTAGTCTGGTCTCTTTACTACTTCTGCACCTCTTGCTTTTGCTAGTTCTAAAATCGTTACGTCTTCAGAACCGACAACAACACGGCTAATAGAGGGACATTGCTTTAGAGTATCAATTTTCCGCTCTAAGAGGCTAACGCCATTGATTGGAAGAATATTTTTATTCGGAATTCTTTTGCTTCCACCGCGAGCAACTATTACTGCTACAACATCCACATTAATCACCTGTATAAATATTAGATTGGTATTAAGGATTATACCTCGTCAAGCATCGCACAATCCTAAAGTTTCTTAAACTAATCAAGCCCGAATTCAACTGCGAAGTGCGACACTCGCTAATATCAAGCAGCCAATGCCATTTCTTTAAATACAATTGCTGGCTGCTTGAAGTCTAAACATTTTCTCGGTCGATAATTTATCCGC
>NZ_JAMZAS010000006.1:0-243495 GCF_024181935.1 Vibrio sp. Y51_MX_L26 | reverse complement strand
CTGCTGATAATTCATGGTAGTACTGCTTGTTTCTTTGGCGAGAAGAGCGTACCACTTTCAGCAGTTGGCTTCCTCTTCTACACCTTTCCATGAATGTCGCACTTATTATCTGAAATCGGGTTTCTTTCTTAGAAACTGAAAACTAAAGTTCAAAAAATCCACACCAGCTAGAAATGTAGGTGTGGATTTAGACGAGATGGAAACGCCTAAGAGAAAACAGTTTTATAGGCTTCGCCCGCGCCATCAATAAACATTTGAGTACCGATAACCGCTAGGATTAAGCCCATCATTTTCGTCACGACGTTCAGAGCACTCGGTCCAACTGCTTTGACTAATTTGTCTCCAAATAAAAACAGTATATAGGTAATAACACACAACACAGCAAAAGAAACGATGGTAATAATGGTTTGATCAAAACCACCCGCCGTAGCAAAGTTCATCGCGGTAGCAATCGTTCCAGGCCCTGCTAATATCGGCATTGCAAGTGGAGAAACGGCAATGCTCAACGCCGCCTGCTGCTGCGCTGGAGAATACGCTTTCTCTTTAGTTTTCTGATGCGTCGAATCACCTTGAAGCATATTAAAACCGATCAAAAACACCAAGATACCGCCCGTTATTCGCAAGGCGTACAGCGTGATACCAAACAAATCAAAAATTAATTTACCGGCGATCGAAAATATCGCAATGATGACAAATGCAATAAAAACCGAACGAAGCGCCATGGAACGTACGGTTTCCCTATCCTCATCAGCCGTTAAACTCAAAAAGATAGGAATATTGGCGATGGGGTTCATGATCGCAAAGAAGCCCATAAACACCGTGACTGTATGAACGATGAGTTCTTTCATATTTTCCACTGCAGTTAAATTGTTGATTCTAAAAACAGTATATACGCTCTCAAGCAGAACGAGTGATGTATTCTCTATTCATCTTCACACTTATGCCCTAAGCATTGTTTTTCTTTTGAGATAGTTTACCGACTCATCAAATATCGCTAAGGTGAGGCTTCAGCCTTTACATGTAACAGGGGATGTTAAGTCACCATGAACAGTACGATACAAACAATTCTCAATCACCGCTCAATTCGAAAGTTCACCTCACAACCTATTGAGAGCGAACAATTAGAAACGATTCTACAAGCTGGCCTTGCGGCGTCTTCATCAAGTATGTTGCAAGTCGTCTCAATTATCCGCGTGACCGATAAAGAAAAGCGTACGCTATTGGCACAATATGCGGGGAATCAAGGGTACGTTGAAAGCGCTGCTGAGTTTTTGGTGTTTTGCATTGATTACCAGCGCCACGCAAGTATCAATCCTGATGTGCAAGCTGATTTCACCGAGTTAACACTTATCGGTGCTGTTGATTCTGGCATCATGGCACAAAACTGCTTACTTGCAGCAGAGTCTATGGGACTAGGAGGCGTGTATATTGGTGGCTTACGAAACAATGCTCAAAAAGTCGACGAGTTATTAAGCTTACCTAAAAATACAGCCATTTTATTTGGTATGTGTCTTGGTCATCCAGATCAAGCCCCTGAAGTTAAGCCACGTCTACCTGCTCATGTCGTGGTGCATGAGAATCAGTATCAAGACCTAAATTTGGATGATATTCAGGCTTATGACCAAACCATGCAAAACTACTATGCAAACCGTTCGAGCAATCAAAAACAAAGCACTTGGTCACAAGAAGTCACCAGTAAACTAACTGGCGAATCACGTCCGCACATCCTTCCGTATTTGAATGGGAAGGGGTTAGCGAAGAAGTGACCATGTCGAAAGACAACAAAACAAAAACGGGACATGAGTCACATTATTGATAATCCTATTTAATACAACGAGGTAATTAGTCGGTAGATTTTCTTGGTTGTATTTTAGAAAGAAAACACTACATATAGAGCTAATAAACAAAATTTGAGCTAATTGAACAAGTTTTTTATCCGCAATATGAAATCTTGTAAGTGAAAACATAAAAATACGATATTTATCTGGACACTTGCTGCATTACTGTCTATTGCTCTAATCATTGAAATTCATTAGAGTTCATGCCTCCAGATGCAACCAATCCCTTATTGAGCACTTTATAAATAAAAGAAAGTGGTGCTTGTAAGGTTATGTTGTGAAGTCTTTTCTGGAAAAGAATGTTGCTACCAGCAACTCGCTCTTTACGTCAGATGAATGAAAAAACATGAATTTCAAACATAAAAAGCTAGCTAGTTTAGTGCTCTCCTCAGTACTTCTTTCTGGATGTACTGTACCCGGTAGTCACCTTTCCACAGATGGAAAAAACTTCGTCGAAGACAGCAATGTTAGTCGCACTTCTGATTTCAAAGTTTTTCCACTTACACTTGATAAAGTATCTCAACTTAAAAGTTTGGAGATAGAAGCCAAATCCAACCCTGATCTAGATCGCCAACTTAGCGCTTATGAGTATGAGGTTGGCCCTGGAGATATACTAAACATTACTATTTGGGATCACCCAGAACTAACTATTCCTGCTGGTTCTTATCGCAGCTCTGCTGAAGCGGGTAACTGGGTACATGCTGATGGTACTATCTTCTATCCATATATAGGTATTGTTGAAGTTGCGGGTAAAAACGTTCGTCAAATTCGTGCAGATATTTCTCGCCGATTAGCAAAGTACATAGAAAGTCCTCAAGTGGATGTCAGCGTCGCCGCTTTTCGTTCGAAAAAATCCTACATAACTGGTGAGGTAAATAATCCGGGACAGCAACCAATCACCAATATCCCACTCACCTTGTTAGATGCAATTAACCGTGCAGGTGGATTAGCCGAAAACGCCGACTGGAAAAATGTAACACTGACAAGAAACGGCATAGTTGAAAACATATCTCTTTATGCGCTGATGCAAGAAGGCGACCTCACTGAAAATAGGCTACTCCAACCAGGTGATATCATCCATGTGCCAAGAAATGATTCACAAAAGGTTTTCGTTATGGGTGAAGTTAACGACCCTAAACTACTGAAAATAGATCGCGCTGGCATGAGCCTTACGGAAGCTCTGAGCAACGTTGGCGGTATTAACCAAATATCAGCGGATGCGACAGGTGTATTCGTGATTAGGAGGTCACAAGACGCTGGTTCACTGGGCGACATATATCAACTTGATGTCTCCGATGCGGCAGCGCTCGTTATTGGTACTGAATTTGCTCTCAAACCGTATGACATTGTTTATGTCACTGCGGCGCCTATCAGTCGTTGGAATCGCGTTATTGCACAGCTAGTACCTACCATCTCAGGCTTCAATGAACTTACAGAAGGCGTCCTTCGAGTCAGGACTTGGCCATAGAAAAAGCATTCTGAAGGGCTTGTTTGAACACAAACAAGTCCTTCAAACGTTGTCTATAAGGAGCAAAACATGTTTTCGAACATTCTTGTCGTGTGTGTAGGTAATATTTGTCGTTCCCCCACAGGAGAGCGGTTACTACAGCAACTACTCCCAAATAAACAGATTTCTTCGGCGGGTATTGCCGTAGAAAAAAGTCGCCTAACCGGAAAGCCAGCAGATGAAACCGCCAGACTTGTCGCGTCAGAACGTGGTATCTACCTGCTAGACCACAAAGCACAGCAGCTAACCGCTCAGTTGTGCGCAAAGCAAGACCTAATATTGGTGATGGAACAAGGTCATATCGATGCTTTGACGGAGCTGGTACCGGAGGCTAGAGGTAAAGCAATGTTATTTGGTCACTGGATAGGTTCCGTGGATATTCCAGATCCATACAGACAGAGTAGAGAAGCCTTTGAGCATGCATTATCTCTGATTGAAAATGCTGCTCATGCATGGGCAAAAAAAATATAAATTCAGATCACTTGGCGAAATAAAAAATAATGGCTAACCAAACAATACAATCATCTGCTCTTGCTGATGATGAGATCGACCTAGGCAAGCTCTTCGGCATATTGATAGACGCGAAATGGTTTATCATCAGCATTACACTCTTTTTTGCAACATTAGGTATCGCGGTCGCGTTGCTATCAACTCCGATTTACAAAGCCGACGCGTTAATACAAATCGAAAAGAAGAGTTCAGGTGGTATCTCGGCGATGGTCGGTGACATGGGAGAACTCTTTTCTGCCGAATCATCTGCAACTACAGAAATTGAAATAATTAAATCGAGAATGATTCTTGGCGATACCGTTGATAAGTTTAACTTAACAACCATTGCCACTCCTGATTACTTACCTTTTGTTGGTAAAGGTCTAGCACGAATCAACGGTACTCAAAACTACATTTCTTTGACCACGTTTGAAGTACCTCGAACGGCTAGAGGATTATCTCATCAACTGATTACTACAGACATCGAGAAAGGTCAATTCAGCTTGATGCTTGAAGACCAAATGGTACTTTCTGGTTCAGTTGGTCAACTAATTGAGATGAATGGCTATCGTGTAAAAGTGAACCAGCTCAATGCTCAAAATGAAGATACTTTTACAATAAGTAAAATAAGCAAGTTAGATGCTATCAACAAGTTAGCCTCACAACTTTCTATTTCAGAGAGAGGTAGCCAAACAGGTATTGTATCTCTAAGCATTGAAGGTGAATACCCAGACCACAATCAGCTTGTTTTAAATGATGTTGTTCAAAACTATTTTTTGCAGAATGTTAGAAGAAACTCAGCTGAAGCTGAGCAGAGCCTCAACTTCCTTAAAGGTCATTTACCCGAGATTAAGGACAAGCTAACTATTTCAGAAGATACATTGAACAGTTTTAGACAAGAAAACGAATCTATCGATTTAAATCTCGAAGCACAATCTACTCTAAAAGTGATGGTGGCACTTGAAGCCCAACTTAATGAGTTAACATTTAAAGAAAGTGAAATCAGTCAAAAATTCACCCAAGACCACCCAGCTTATAAATCGCTGTTAGACAAACGTCAGACATTACTGCAAGAGAAAGAGCGTCTTAACAAACAAGTTCAAAAACTGCCAAAAACACAGCGCGAAGTCTTGCGTATGACTCGTGATGTCGAAGTAAACCAGCAAATCTACATCCAACTTTTGAATAAAGTTCAAGAGCTAAATATCATAAAAGCTGGCACCGTAGGTAATGTGCGTATTATTGACAACGCACAATCTTACGCAATTCCTATTAAACCGAAAAAACCTTTGATTGTAGTTTTGGCTACTCTTCTAGGAGGCATGGTAGCTGTCGCATTTGTTCTGGTAAAAACCGCGTTTCATCGTGGACTGACTTCTCCTGATGAAATTGAGCAAACTGGAATATCTGTATATGCAAGTGTTCCAAAATCGGCACAACAATTGGAAGTCGCGAACAAGCTAAAACGTAAAAACAACAAAGATTTACTTCTTTTAGCAAATGCCAATCCAGCAGATCTTTCAATTGAAGCACTACGTGGACTTCGAACCAGCTTACACTTCGCAATGTTGGAAGCCAAAAACAATGTCTTAATGATCTCAGGCCCAGCTCCTTCCATTGGTAAGACGTTCGTATCAACCAACTTTGCTGCCGTTGCGGCTAAAACGGGTCAAAAAGTCCTTTTGGTGGATGCTGACATGCGAAAAGGTTATTTACAGCAATGTTTTGGCCTCACAGCAGAGCAAGGGTTATCTGACTTACTAAGTGGAAAAATTGATCGAGCAACCGCAATCAAGCCAAGTCAAGTTGAAAACTTGGATGTGGTTACTCGTGGTCAAGTACCACCAAATCCATCAGAGCTTTTGATGCATCCACGATTTGTTGAATTTGTAGAACAAGTATCAAAAGAATACGATCTAGTCATCATCGATACACCGCCTGTACTTGCAGTAACGGATCCAAGCATCGTTGGTGCACTTGCTGGCACCACATTGATGGTAGCTCGCTTCGACCAAACGACATTGAAAGAAATTGAGGTAGCACGTGGTCGCTTCGAGCAATCAGGTGTAGAAGTTAAAGGTGTGATTCTCAATGCGGTTGAGAAAAAAGCATCTAACTCATACGGCTATGGATACGGCTACTACAACTACGCGTACAAAAGCGAATCATGAATTAATCTAGATCGCTAATTTGACCAAATATGACAAAGCCCTGCTAGAAACAGCAGGGCTTTTTCTATTGCATTCTTAATTGCTTGTACGTCAACAAACTGAGCGAGACAAAGAATATTGGGGCACTCCAACCAAAACCGAAAAATACTCCTGTAATGCTGGCATAGGTAGTAATCACTGCCCCTAACCCATTAGTAATCAATAATGCCTTAAACAGCTGTTTCGCAGTCTTACCAGATTCCACATCACGTAGCATCAAACTCACCGCAGCGATTCCACCTAAAAAGATCGACGTATGTTGCGATAAAAACAGCGCGTATTGGTCGTTAATTTGTACGCCATACATCGGCCACATCATGGTTGGTACAAAAAACAACGCAAAAGCGAATACCGTATATATGACACCATGAACGGTTAGAAAAGTGCGGTTGGTCATCATTTCCTTATCCTCCAATCGGCCCTTGATTGATCGTCGTTAACGGCACATTGATATCGAAGATTTGACCTCGTACTTCGACTACGCCCATTTTTCGTAAGCGTGCGGCATGCATTTCGAGATAAGCTTGCGCCGTGGCTTCATCTTCAAAAAGATAGATACCACCACCGAGTTTGTCTTTTTCGTTTTCCGTCCAAATTTTCCAAATCATGCCCGGCTCTTGGTTAATCGACTTAGCTAAGTCGACCAAAGCATTCGACATCTCTTCACCAAACGGACCATGAAATTCAAAATCAACTTGCAATAATTTCGCCACCTTGGGTCTCCTCTTCTTAATTGACTCGCTTTCGATGACAAGATTATTGCCTTTATAAAACTGACAAAAAAGTTCATAATTTTGCCATTAGCTGTCTAAAAGATTGACTGATGAGACTAAAAACGACCTTAGAACAATGGCAAACGCTACAAGCGATTGATCAAGAAGGTAGCATTCAATCTGCAGCTTTGCTGCTCAACAAGAGCCATACCACATTGATCTACTCGGTGAGGAAGTTAGAAGACCAACTTGGTATTCAACTTATCGAAGTACGAGGGCGTAAAGCAGGTTTGACTGAGCACGGTAAAACCATACTGCGTCGTGCACAATCCATGCTTGAACAAGCGCGGGAACTGGAAGTCATCAGCGAGCAGTTAAAAAGTGGGGTGGAATCTCAAATCACGGTCGCAATAGATCATCTTTGTGACCCTCGTTAGCTTTATGCACCAATCAGTCAATTTTTGGAGGACAACAACACGACCTCCGTTCAAGTGGTTGAAACGTCACTGAGCAAAACAACCGAAATGGTCGTAAATGAGCTCGCTGACATCGCAATCATCAACTTACCGATAACCAACTACCCTGCCGAAGCATTTGGCGTAACAACCATGCTGCCTGTAATCGCAGCACACCATCCACTCGCTAAAAAGCCGCATGTTTCCATCGACGATTTTGCAACCACCAGCCAAATTGTCATCCGTGACTTAGGCGATTCAGACAAAACAAAAAGAGATGTGGGTTGGTTACGCGCACGTCAGCGTATTACCGTCGATAACTTCGACCACGCTTTTCACGCCGTAGAGCAAGGCGCTGGATTTTGTCGGCTACCAGCGCACTTAGTCGCAGCCCGCAAGAGCGATAAAATTAAAGTATTGGAGATCGAACACTCCCATCAATATCAAGTTGCGCTGCACCTCACTTTACCCAAAGGAGCCAAAAGTGGTCCTGCGACTCAAGTGCTTTATCGTACTTTACTCAAAAGTGTAGAAACTCGATCCTAGCGACAGTGGTATTGAGTTGAATCGCTAGTGTTATCGCCTATTGATGCTCCCTAAATATAGAGAAACGGCCATTTTGTGACGCTACACTCTCACAAAAGGTTGCACGGAGGATAGCGACCACCTACTATCACTCTGCTCATGCCTAAAGCACCCAACACTCGCGGAAAGAACTCGGTTCACGGCAATATCCTCACCTGCTTGGTTTAGCAGGCACAATCTGTTTTTACCTTCTTTTTAGCTTCTATTTAGGCGAGTGTGGAAGAAATAAGAAAGGTGAAATATGAACTCTACAAATAGCTTCTCGATCAATATCAATCAGCAAAAATCCATTGCTAAAAAAAGGCTCAAAGCTATCCGCCTATACGATGACGCTACGTTGGAGTTAGTTAAGCGATGTCACTCCAAACCAGAGTCATTGACTCCTAATACAATTCAATTGGCTGACGTTCAACATGCACTCGCAAGAGAACTGGGCTTATCCAGTTGGAGTAAACTAAAAGCTCATGTCGAAGAGCTAGAAGCGCACAAACTAGCCATCAAAGAACAAAAACCGCCCCTAGATGCGAAAGTAAAAACGCTACACGTTCGTTGTGGCCACGACATTCAACAACAACTTAAAGCCAGCGGATTTGAAGGGACATTTTTAGCCCTGATCGATCCGCTTTGTATTGGCCCCATACCAGCAACACCACAGAACTTCCTTGCCATTCGTGCCCAATATGTCGTAGAGACTCTGCTGCCCGTGATGAAGCGTGAAGACTCGGTTCAAGATATGGTCACATTGGAACAATCAAACCTCGATCTGTTGCAAAGTGATGTATTTGAACGAATCGTCTTTTGGGTCGAACATGACAGCTATGATCAATTGATGCTAATTCGTGCTCTAACACAGTTAGAGAATGTAGAGAATAAAGTGATAGAGATCATTGAGTTGAACCAGTTCCCGGGCACTGAGCGATTCATCGGCTTTGGGCAGTTGCCTGAAGAAGCTATTCGTTCTTGTTGGCGATACCGTAAACCCGTATCTGCTAAGTTATTGAGCCAAGCAAAGCAGTGTTGGCAAGCAGTGTCATGTTCCTCACCAAAAGCTATCGCCAGTTTGATAGAACAACATCAACTGGGTTGCTTACCGAACATGTCCGATGTGCTTAGGCGTCTCTTGCAAGAACTGCCTCATACCAATAGCGGTTTGAGCATGACTCAACAGCTTGCTTTAAATGTATTGAGTTCACAGCGTTCACCCATCTCTGTAACAGAGTGGTTCAAGCGGTATCAGCAAATTGAACCGCTACCTTTTTTAGGTGATGTCATGTTTTACGCCCTACTGTTACCACTTACTCAATCCGAAGCGCCGCTTTTCGCTATCGACTCATTAGAGAAAAGTTGGTGGGAACAAAAAGTTACTCTGACCGAATTTGGCAAAGCGTGTTTAACAGGCCAAAAGCGAGCAAAGCAATGTTACTGGGTGGGTGGAATGCGAATAAGCGAACATAATCATTGGCGTTGGGATCACCAACGCATCTCCTCACTATCTCACTACAAAAAATCATAATTACGTAACCTTGAGCTGTGATGCTATTGACTGTAGTGAGCATTAGCATCGCCGTCTGGATCCAAATACTATTACGACCTATCACCTATTTCACACTGCATAAACCGTAACTATTTATGCAAAAATCAGTTTCCGCCTCGAAGATATGCACATCATTCCTTATTCAACCAAAATGTAAGAATTCATTTCTATCGGTTGTATGTTCGATAAAAGTGTTAAAACTCGAAGTTTTCATCCAGCCATTTCGTTACAATTTAGTTAAAGTTCTATTTTTTATAGTGACAAGGTTCACATCTATTAATCAATCAGAGGATTATTCTTTCGTATTTTCTCACTCCACTGCTACTCTGCTCGCCGCTTTGAAGTGAACTCAAGGTGCATAACTATAAGGAGTGTTCTCATGAATACCAAGAAACCGATGTCGCTAACCAGCCGCGTAATTTTGGGTATGGTAGCGGGTATCTTGACAGGATTTGCAATTCGCACACTTTTTGCCGGCAACGGATTTGTCGACGCATACATTGTTAATGGATTATTTGAAGTTGGTGGACAGATCTTCGTCGCCAGCTTAAAAATGCTCGTAGTCCCTCTAGTGTTTGTTTCACTAGTTTGTGGTACTAGCTCCCTCAAAGACCTTTCTACACTGGGTCGCATGGGTGGTAAAACCCTCGCTTTCTACGTTACAACAACGGCTATCGCGATTACGCTTGCTCTAACTATGGGTACTCTGTTCCAGCCAGGTGCTGGCGCTGACCTAACCGCAGCAAGTTCATTCAAATCAGCAGAAGCACCATCTTTGGGTCAGGTGATCATCGATATGTTCCCAACCAACCCTATCAGTGCGATGGCTGAAGGTAAAACCCTGCAAGTTATTGTGTTCGCAGTGCTATTTGGTATAGCGATCAGCGCAGCAGGCAAGCCTGGTGAACGTATTGCAGCGTTCTTCTCTGATCTGAATGAAGTGATCATGAAACTGGTAGCGATTTTGATGAACTTAGCGCCTTATGGTGTGTTCTTCTTGATGGCGAAGCTATTTACTGGTCTTGGTCTGGGCGCAATCGTCAATCTGGCAGAGTACTTCTTAGTACTGGCGGGGACGCTTGTCCTGCACGGCCTAGTCACTTACAGCTTAATGTTAAAAGGGTTCACTGGTCTAAATCCAATTACGTTCCTACGTAAGATGGAAGACGCGATCATGTTTGCTTTCTCGACCGCATCATCAAACGCGACGATTCCAGTGACAATGGAAACGGCTAAGCACCGTATGGGGGTTGAGAACCGCGTATCATCGTTCACAGTACCACTTGGTGCAACCGTGAACATGGACGGTACGGCGATCATGCAAGGTGTCGCAACCGCCTTTATTGCTCAAGCCTTCAATATTGATTTAACTATGGGCGATTACCTCATGGTAATCATGACAGCTACATTGGCATCTATCGGTACTGCGGGTGTCCCTGGTGTTGGCCTTGTAATGCTAGCTATGGTATTGAACCAAGTTGGTCTGCCGCTTGAAGGTATCGCGCTCATCATGGGTGTTGACCGTCTACTTGATATGATTCGTACTGCGGTAAACATAACTGGTGACAGTGCAGTTACCGTCATTGTCGCAAAATCAGAAGGCGCATTGGATGAAGCTCGCTTCAACGATCCAATGGCAGGCGTAGCCGAAGAAGAAGTGCATCTTAAACGCGCTGACGCCTAAATCGTTTTACGACTAAGTTATCCTGCCTAAGAAAAAACCACCTTATTCTAAGGTGGTTTTTTGTTTCCATGTGTTGTCCTGAAATGTATTTACACATTGAGGACAAATTATGACTACTGCACATAACCCCTACGTTAAGCGAACCCCGCGTGAAAGCACACTATGCTTTAAATTACAGGTCGTCGATGCTATTGAAAAAGGCTACATGAATTACAAACAAGCCCACGCAACCTATGTTATTCAAGGGCGTTCAACGGTTTTAACCTGACTAAGAAAATATGGAAAAATGGATTGGATACATAACCCAAGGAAGAACACCATGCATAAAAAACGAAACCGAAAGAGTTTCCGGCTAAAAAAACCCAACGACTTGAAAGAGAATTGGAAGATGAACGGGTGAAGAGCCTCTCCTTTAACGAGTTAATTGATATTCTCGACTCTGAACATGGGACGAATCTCATAAAAAAGTATCTCGCCTACTATCCTTTGCTTCTCACCATAGAACACCTGCCTTCATACTTTGGTGCAAAAACTACATGATATTTATAATTCCATCGCGTGTGCGCTAAGCTCTTTTTGTATCCATTGGGACCCCTTTCAATTCTTAATTAACTCTGCAATTGCCAGACCACAAAACGTTTTTATCAAATTGAAAGGGGTTATATAACTGAATTATAGCTGTAAGCTTTACGGGAAATCCAGCCTTACTGGAGGCCTCTATACAAAAAGCCAACAGCTAACGAAGTTGGCTTAGTGTAAAAAATGTCAACGCATTTTAATACAAGATGCCCCCGCTAAAGGTGCTAATGTACAGATATAATTGCTTCTAGACTTTTCTTAGTTACGAATCGGTAAGTAGCTAGGTTATGATAATAATTCTTCTGAAGAATTAGAGTTTTACTAGTCTATGTTTATCATTTTGAAAATGACATAAGGGACATTTTCATCATATAGAGATACAAATTCCATTATTAAATTAAAGATCAAAACCAAATCGCGATAGGTAGTAGTCTGATAATTAATTGGGTACTAAGATACATACATCATAAATTCATGTTTAAAAATAGTCTTTTTTTACTCAGTTTCTCATTTCCAATACTTGCATTAGGTTTCAACGAAAGTATGTTCGGTTTTTTTAAGAAATTTAAATACACATTAAGCCCAGAGATAAAAGGTACTTTAGTTCTTGAGCAAAGACCTCTAGAAAATGTAACCGTTTACTTAGAAGCTAATTTTTTAAAGAATACTTACAAAAGGAGTTCAAGTACTAATGAGTTAGGTGAATTTCACTTTAAACCAGTCATACATTCTCAAAGGTTCAAAGAATCAGCTTTGAATCAAACATATTCATATATCGGAATATATACCTATATAAATGAAGAAAAGAAGTACATTTGGGAGTCCCAGTTAAACTACGTTTCACCGCCTATATTTATAAAAGATAACTTAAATAATCTTTACTGTGAGCTTAAAAATAAAGAATTCCGATATTTTTTCAAAAATATCAATCTAGATAATGCTCGAGATCTAATGGTTATTAGCAATTGCAATTTAAATGGATTTTTATATAAAACAGAGTTTACGGAGGATACATAATGCCGTCTTTAACACCAAAACTTGCATCAGAGATCGCGAATATACCGTATGGAGTATATCAGGGGCAAGGGAGACTAGCGTTCAAGGGACAAGGAGGTTTTGAAAAAACACTTTGCATTTTCGCAGCAAGATGTTTTTAGTGGCCGAACTGGAGGTATCACAGGATTAGATCGTATACCATTGTTTAGAAAAGTGATACCTGGTGTAATGAGAACATCTGAAGCGTTTGCGGTAATTGGTGTTGGGAAAGGAAAATATAAGGGAGATTTAGTAATTTCCATTAGAGGGACGCAAAACGCCAATGATTGGGTAACCAACCTAAATGTAGGCCTTAAAGGCTCTCCAAATGGCTCTATTGCTCATGCTGGATTTATTAATTCATTTTCAAGTATCAAACAATATTTACAGCAATTCCAAAGTTTACCTAACCGAATTCATTGTGTTGGGCATAGTTTAGGAGGGGCTCTAGCTTCATTATGTTCTGATTGGCTGAGAGAAGAGTATTCATTAAGAGTGAATTTATATACTTTTGGCGCACCTAGAGTTGGTTTAGAACCATATTCCCGTAAATCTAGTAAAAGCAACGACAAAGTATACCGCTGTACTCACGGCGCAGATCCTGTACCTAAAGTACCTGTCTGGCCATTTATTCATGCGCCACATAATGGCGATGAGTACCGCTTAGACGCTAGTACTGGCTTTAATTTAAATGCTCATAGTATGTCTAGCGAAACAAGTTTAGGGTATTTAGATAATGCTAACTCCGAAACGTGGGGAGCAATAAAAGTCAGATCTAACAAGTACTTGTATACTCCTACTAGATTTAAGTTTGAGCACAGAAACCAAGCATCATTTACAGAGTATTGGTCAGAAAGAATTCAAGCAGCATTAATAACATTATTAAAAGATACTGGCTTGTTTTCAGCAATAGCAGCCCAAGCCACAGTATCTACTGGAATGACATTTTATGACATACTCGCTAGAAATATAGAAAAAGTAGCTAAAGCATCTAAAGTAAGAGAATCACAAGTCAAAGGGCTTTTAGGCCATATGCTGGTGTTTATTGGAAAACCAGTAACAGCAATTGAAGATATGTCTGCAAAATTTATTAGAAATGTTTTTCTTATGGTATTTGGAAAACTTTATCGAGCAGCACAAATGGCTATTAGCGCTGTACAATAAATTTTCAACTTAATCCGCCATCGAATTCAATTTTTCTCTGGCTCGTTCTTCGTGTTCTTCAGTAATGGCATTGCCGACTGAGTTAGCGGCTAAGGTAAGCGCTGCCATGTCATCGGTAAAGCCGACGCCTGCTAACACATCTGGCACCATATCGGTGGGTAATACGAAGTAAGCCAATGCGCCACCTAAAATCGCCTTATGGCGAACGGCGGTGTTGGAATCTGTCATCGCGAGCCATGATTTGATGCCCATAACGGCAATTTCTTCACCCGCTTTCTTAACCGACCCTTTCATTTTGCGCCAGAATGTTTTCTCATCTGGCGCTTGCATCGTTTTATCTTTGGCGTCTTTCGGCGCCGATTTTACAGACATTGTTGTGCTCATCGTTGCCTCCGAAATTTATGACTGTGGCCAACATATTAATAAATCGAACCTGAACGCAAGATTAATAACAAGAAATGATAGTAAAGTGAAACAAAAACACAGATAGAAAAATCCCCAAACCGAAGTCCGGGGATTATTGTCTTGGGAACCAAGCTTTAGAAGCAGAATGCCTTATTGAGCAATCTTCTCCAGTACACGCATCAGCATTTTGATACGTGGTTCGATAGACTCAAGCAACAAGTACTCTTGGTCACTGTGGAAACCTGCACCGATAGGTCCTAGACCATCCAAAGTTGGAACGCCAAGAATTGCCGTATTGTTTGCATCAGAGCCGCCACCCACTTCTTTCCAGTTGATGTCGATAGCCAGTTCACTTGCTGCGTCTTCAACTAATGCCATCAGGCTTTCGGTTTGCGCGCTTGGCACCATAGAAGGTTTGTAAGCTTCACGAACCAACTCGATGCTAACGCCATCAACGAATGGTGTTTCCAGCATGCCGTTTAGCTTGCTATCGACATCATCGTATTCTTCATTACTCCAGAAACGCACATCCACGATCGCTTCAGCGTGCTCAGGGACGATGTTTGCGCCGTTACCGCCAGACACAATACCCACGTTTAATGTGGTGCCAGATTCGAAGTTCGTCATGGCATTGATTACGAGAATCCAGTTCGCCATCTCGGTGATTGCACTGCGGCCATTTTCTGGCTCGTTGCCAGCGTGGGCTGCAATGCCATTAAACGTGATTTTGTAACGCGCCATGCCTTTGCGCGCTTTGACTAAACCTCCGTCTGCGCGTGCTGCTTCTGCCACCAATACGTTTTTCGCATTTTTTGCAACAGATTGAATCCAGTCGACCGAATCTAACGATCCGGTTTCTTCGTCTGGGTTCATGCAGATACAAATCGACAGTTTATCCAACACCGCCTGGTCGAGGTTACGCATCGCGTACACAATATTCAGCAAGCCAGATTTCATGTCCGAGACACCCGGACCGTACGCTTTGTCAGCGTCTTGAGACATAGGGCGTAATCCAGCGGTGCCGACAGGGAACACGGTATCCATGTGACCAATCAGCATCACGTCAACTTGCTCAGCCTCAGGCTTGTTTCGAACTTCAAGACCGATGCCCGCTCTGCCACAGTCGATGCGTTTTACGCTCCAACCTGACATCGCTTGGTACTTCTCTTCAAATTGAGAAGCGATGAACTCAATGCCATCAGTCGTGTACGTGCCACAATCGACATTGATGAGAGGACGAAGTTCTTCGAGATATTCATTGAGAGAAAACTGCATGATTGCCCCCTAAACAAATAAGTTCATGACTAGCATTGCGCCAAATGCGTTCAATACGGAAATCGCAATCATAATTGGGATATAACGACCTTCAGTACCGATAGGTCCCATAATTCGCCCCATGTACTGAACCTGTGAGCCCATTAGGTAAATTGCAGGTGCAAGAATCGCAATGTGCGTACCGTTCAAGATGCCTTGGTCAAACAATGTGATAACCACGCCAACTGCGCCGCCCATCGACATCCAAGCACCAATCAGCACCGCAGCTGCTTCACCTGGCAAACCAAAAACCGCCATTACTGGAGAAAATACCGAGCCCATCAAATCCAACGCGCCAGTAATCTGTAACGCTTTAATGATGACAAACGCCATAAGAACGTTAGGCACGGTTGATGTTGTCGCAATAACCCAGCCTTTTTTAGCGCCTTCAACGAAAATATCCGTCACCATCGGCTTACTTGCTTTTACGTCACTCATTACGCCGTCTCCTCTTTTAAGTTCTCAGATTTGTTTTGATCTTGCTTGTCTTCTTTACCTTCTGTGATGTTTAGGTAGATACGGAATAAGTTCGCGCCCACAATTTTAAATAAGAACATCACCACAACCGCCAAACCAATAGAAGACGTTACGGCAAGCGAACCATCCGCCATCGTCAGCGTAAACAGCACCGCCCCTGAGGAAAAAAAGTTAACAATGGTGGCACCAGCGGTGAACTGGAACATAGTGAACACATCGGTTTCGCGTTTGGTAAGATGGCCTTCATCTTTAAGCTGACGAGTCATCGCCGCACCTGCGTCGGTACTTTGCAGCGAAGCGATAAGAGCCAAACCAGAATTACCCGGAATACCCATAGTTGGACGAAGAAGCGGCGTTAACAGTTTGCGTGCTGCTTCTAGTGCGCCATAGTGCTCAAGTACATTGATCATACCCAGTGCGAACATAACGGTAGGAATCAAAGTAAGTGCAAAAATGAAACCGTCACGTGCACCGCTACCACCAGTACCACGAAGCGACGTTGTTGCAACTTGCACACCGTCAGCCGTTTCGGTGACGCCATAAGCCACCTTGCCGAAAGAGCCATTCAACGTGGTGAAATCAAATACGCCATACCATTCATTCGATTGCATGAGACCAGAAAAGAAGACGACCGCAAACGCCAGTGCAGCGTAGCACCCCAGCGTAACCTTGCGCTCGGTTTGAACAGGATTTTTCATAACATTACCTACACATGTGGGACAGGACACATATGTTCACTCGAATAATGTGCTAGAGAGATGATCAAAATCAATCTGCCTGCCGAACATTCTAGCGACTCAGTTATGAAGTTTTGTTTTATGATTTTAATCACATTTGAAAGATAATAAAAATTTGTGCTAACAATTAGGTATATTAATCTATATCGATACCTCAGGACTTCTTCATCAACCCGACCAATGATTCTGACGAATATTGCTTTCTACAACATTCATGACGTACTTCATACTTTGGTATTGAGGCGATATCGATTAACTCGAAAGTAACATTCCATAATGAAATTTAGGTTAGGATTGTCCGGTCATATGCAAACGGCATAAACCAGAATCAACAGGACTAGGCAGCCCATTGTTACGCTCACAACCTAAAATAGCCAAGTGGACACTCGCCCTCGTGTTTTGGGTGGTGATGGTATGTTTAAGCCAAAACTCCGGCTTCTCGAAAAGCTGCCCTAAGGCTCACCAAATACAGAGTCAGCAAGATGAAAGCGTGAATTTATCACCATCTTGCGACCTTTCAGAGAAGCTGGTTCAAGCGTACCAACACCAGTTGGACCATATTCTTATTCCATTTTTTCTGTTTGCTTTGATTGTGGCGCTGCCGATGGCATCCATAGCAATTCATTATCTGGAATACACAGAACCGATACCGGAAAAGTGTCGGGTTCACCTAAAACTTTGTGTGTTTAGAGAATAAACCTAGCAAGGCGAGAGACCTTCTCGCCTGACTTTTGTACGTATTTTATTCACTTCACATAACAAACAACGAAATCTAAAAGTTTTAGGAAATATTATGACATTCACTCGTACACTTTTGACGTTAATGATGGCTATCGTACCTGCCGTATCTTTCGCATCAGAAAAGACCGCAGAACAAAAGCTAGAGGAAGTTACTCAGATACTAAAAGAGAATCCTCAAATTCTTGATTCATTACACCAAAACCTTCAAGAGTACATTGCGTATCAACAGTCATTTGGAGATACCTTGAAGGAGGTTCGTCACTATCTAAGTGATGGCAAACATTCCTCTTTTGGAGCTGAAAACCCTGAGTTAACCATTATTAACGTAACGGACTACAGTTGCCCTTTTTGTAAACGTTTAGAAGGAGAACTGGTCAAAGTTGGCAAAGAATATCCGCAGATAAAAGTGCTTAACCTCAATGTCTCTTTTAAAGAACAATACGAGAAAAACGGCTACAACTCGGCAAGTTACGCATTAAATGTTTGGCAAAACCAGCGAGATAAGTACGAACAAGTGCATGAGTTACTGGTGAAAAAGCCGGGCGCACATGATGCACGTTCGTTAAAACAAATCGCGAAAAAAACGGGTACAGAAGCGCAGCTTGTCGACGACAAAGAGACCAAAGCGCTGCTTGATAAGAACTATCAGTATTTCACGCAACTTGGTTTACGCGGCACGCCTGCGTTGATCATTAATGATCAAGTCATTCCTGGCTATGTGCCGTTTGACGAGCTAGAAAAAGTCATCGACCAAGAACTGGCGAACTAAAACAACAAAGCCCTTCCTTGATAACTCAAGGAAGGGCTTTTTATTTATCGACATAAAGAGCGTTTAGTTACTTATTACGTCCTACAAACGCCACGACGACTTTGTCATTGCCAAGCAAACGAGAGAACACATACGCGCCTTCTTGTTCAATCACTTCGTGCTGACCCGCACCAATCGCTGGGTGCGCTTTACGAAACTGACCAAGGGTTTGCCAATGTTTCAGCAGCGCTTGCTTCTCATCCGATAGTTTCCATACCATGTCAGAGCGTGTGCCTTGGTGGAAATCATCCGCGTAAGGGCCAATGTTACGACCTACTTCATCACCATAATAAACCTGAACCGCACCTGGGCTAAGAAGCAATGCGTTCGCCGCGTTACGTTGCATGCCGTAATCTTTAAAACGTGAGAAAAACAACTCCGTATCGTGAGAAGACATGTAACTGACTGGGTTGAAGTCTTTCTCGTTCGCGATAGTTTCCGCATAGCTTTGGTAAGTGTCTGCCATTTGGCTAAAGCACGCCGCGCCTTTGTCTAGCTTCTTCTGCATATCGAAGTTGATCAACGCGTCAAAACCATCATCGAAATAAGGGCTGCGATACGCGGTGTGTCCCCAGACTTCGCCCATCATCCAGAACGGCTGACCTGATTTGCCATTTTCTTTACGCCACTGTTCAAGACTGCTTGATGCCTCTTCTTTCAAGCGTTTCCACACATCACCTTCAACGTGCTTCACCGTATCGACACGGTAGCCATCAATGCCAAAGCGTTTCACCCAATCAGTTTGCCACTCAATTAGATAATCCGAGACGGTGTAATTGTCACGCGCCTTTACGCGAGTACCAGGGTTATCCAATAACCATTGCGCTGGCTTCACGGTTTTGTCTGATTCGGTGATAAAGTCAGGCAAACCCGCCAATGACATAGTGATATCACTGCTACCCGAAGCTGGGTATCCCGGTAGACCTGTTCTTACCCAGTCACCGCCCCACCATTTCGACCAGTTAGGACTCTGATAATCAATATTCTGGTGGTAGCTATGCCAATTTTCGCCTGCTTTTGGTTGCCAGTCGCCCCATTTCTTGGGCAGTTCGGCATTAGGCTTTAACACATCGATACCATCAAACTGTAGATCCGCCAATGTTGAGTAACCAGAATGGTTGATAACCGCATCCATCAAGACTTTGAGGCCACGCTTGTGCGCTTCTTCCACCAGCGTTTTTAAATCTTCTTCGTTACCGAAGTTCTCATCAATCTTGGTGAAATCGCGCGTCCAGTAACCGTGGTAAGCATAAAACGGGAATGAACCACTATCGCCACCACCGACAAAGCCGTGCACTTGTTCAACGATTGGCGACAACCAAATCGCGTCTGTACCTAGGCTCTTGATGTAGTCCAATTTCTCAATTACACCTTTAAGGTCACCGCCGTGGAACGTACCAACTTCATCTTTGCCGTCTTTTTTGCGACCATAACTGGTGTCGTTACTTGCGTCTGCGTTGTTGAAACGGTCAACCATCACGAAGTAAATGTTCGCGTTTCGGTAATCAAATAGCACCGCTTCTTTGGTTTTCTGTACAGGCTCTAAAAGCACTAGGCCGCCAGAGTCTTTGCTTGGCGTCAGCGATACTTGCTGATCTTGCACTTCAACCATTTGACCAGAATAGGCATCACGCAACTTGGTACCATCTGGGAAGCTATCACCCAACGCAATGGTGACTTCTCCGCCTTGGTAAACCTCACATTGCACTTGTGGAATTGGGCGTTTGAACTCACTCTTGGCGGCTTTCTTAGGTTCACGCTTAAAACGCAGTGTTTTGGCTTCCGCATCAAAAGCAAAAGAGTAATCGCCGGTAAAGCGGATTTTTAACGGCAGTTCCGTTGGTTTTCCGCAGTTCAGCGCAAGAGGTTTGTTGAACTTCACTTTCTGACCATCGGGTGCAACGCAATCACCTTCAACGCCCGTGATTTTAAGCGTGTATCCGTCTTTGGTTAGAGGCACTACCAAAGGCTGCTCTGCACTTAGCGGGAAGTCACGGCTGTTAGTCGTGGTAGAAATGGTGATGTTAGGCTCGGCGATGGCACTTGCCGACGCAAGCAGTAAAGTAGTGGTAATCAGGTTCAGTTTCATCGTTCAGTCCATTGGTAGCACATGGTAACCATGCACATTTATTAGTTTTATTCACACTAATTGTGCCTAGATAAGAAACTGAACACATCATTCTAACTGCCTACGCCCCAAAGGGTGTGACGCTTCACATTTTATTGATATAGGGGCGTAGTTCTATTTAAACACAATGGATTTAGGAACTTAAAGTTGCACGCTGCCAAGATTGCTCATTTGATTCATTGCCCATCTTGTGCGGCGAGCAGTGTAATCACTTTGTGGATAGACTTTGATTCGATATGGGTTTGGCAACACCACGGCTAAACGCGCTGCTTGCCACTTCGAGAGTTGCTTTGCACTGACACCAAAATAATTCTGCGCCGCCGCTTCAGCACCGTAAATACCGGGACCAAATTCAGCCACATTTAGATACACTTCGAGAATGCGCTCTTTACTCCACATCAGCTCCATCAGCAAAGCAAAGTAAAGCTCGTAAGCCTTGCGAGCGTAGGAGTGAGAAGGAAACAAAAACACATTTTTCGCGGCTTGTTGGGTAATAGTGCTCGCGCCTCTCGACGGGCCATTGTCACCTGCTTCGGCAATCACGTCGAATAGCGATTCGAAGTCCAATCCATAGTGATGAGGGAATTTTTGGTCTTCGGTCGCAATCACCGCTAACTGCATATTTTTTGAAATACGCGACAAGGGTACCCATTCGTGTTGGCTGCTATTTGGATAGTTCTTTGGTGGCGCAACAATGCGGCTTAACTTCCATCCCCATATTGGCGGATCGACATATTTCACCACACCAACCAAAACGACTGGGGCGATCAGAAATATCAACACCATTTTAAATAGAAATGACTTAAGCCTTTTCAACATGTGTGGCTCCCCAATGCATTAGCGATTGATGATAAACAAACCAGCGAGCTTGCCTGATTCAATCAGGAACAACAAGTTTTCGAGGTAAAAAATAGGTCAAAAAAAGCCCGATTTACATTGTAAAACGGGCTTAGAATTTGATTAGGTTGAATTATTTGTTCAGCTTGTAGAACACGGTTGAAAGAGGTGGTAAACGAAGCTCAAGTGATTGAGGCAGTGATTCACTTTCGACTTTTTCCGTTTTCACACTGGTCTGCACTTTAAAATCGCTGCCGCCGTATTTGCTGTCGTCCGTGTTCAGCAGTAGTTCGTATTGACCTGCATTTGGAACACCTAAACGGAAACGCTCGTGTGGTACGGGCGTAAAGTTGGTGATGATGAGAATACGCTCACCCTCTTTACTGATACGCTCGTGCGCTAGGATACTCGCATCCGCTTCGTCTTGTAGACGCCACTCAAAACCAGCAGGAACACAATCTTGATCGTGCATCGCCGCTTCATTTCGGTACAAGTGGTTCAAATCTCGCATCAGCTTTTGAACGCCTTGATGACGCTCATATTCCAGCAAGAACCATTGCAACTGATCATCGTGGTTCCACTCCGCCGTTTGGCCGATTTCCGCGCCCATGAAGTTCAGCTTTTTGCCCGGTTGACCATACATGTAACCGTAGTATGCACGTAGGTTTGCGGTTTGCTGCCATTCATCGCCCGGCATCTTGTTATGGATAGAGCCTTTGCCGTACACCACCTCATCGTGAGAGAGAGACAAGACGTAGTTTTCGCTGTGCGCATAAACCAACGGGAATGTGACGGTATTGTGGTGGTATTTGCGGTGAACAGGATCTTCTTTGATGTATGAAAGACTGTCGTGCATCCACCCCATATTCCACTTGAAGCCAAAACCTAAACCACCCATAAAGGTTGGCGCAGACACCCCCGGAAACGCCGTTGACTCTTCCGCAATCGTCATAGCATTCGGGAAGTGCTTGTACACTTCTTCGTTCATCCATTTTAAGGTTGCGATTGCGTCGTAGTTTTCGTTGCCACCGTCGACGTTCGGTACCCACTGATCGTGGCTACGTGAATAATCGAGATAGAGCATCGACGCGACTGCGTCCACGCGAATGCCATCAATATGGAATTGTTCAAACCAGTACAGCGCATTCGATACAAGGAAGCGACGCACATGTTCACGACCGAGATCGTAGATGTATGAGTTCCAATCTTGGTGCCAACCGCGACGTGGGTCCGGGTCGTGGAACAGCGGTGTGCCGTCAAAGTTTGCTAAACCGTGGTCATCCGATGGGAAATGCGCCGGAACCCAATCCAGCACCACACCGATACCAGCTTGGTGACATGCATCCACGAAGAATTTGAAATCATCAGGAGAGCCGTAACGGCTAGTTGGCGCAAATAAGCCAACGGGTTGATAGCCCCATGAACCGTAGAATGGATGCTCAGAAACAGGCATCAGCTCAACGTGGGTGTAGCCCATATCCACAAGGTATGGCACCAACTGCTCCGCGAGTTCGCGGTAGTTGAGGAAATCGCCTTTCTCGTTGCGCTTCCATGACCCTGCATGCAGCTCATAAAACGATAACGCTTCATCACGCTTTTGTGTCACTGCGCGATTTTGCCATTTGGCATCTTGCCATTGGTAACGCTTGTGATCGTAAGTAATGGACGCGAACGATGGGTATTGCTCAGAGTAAAAACCCCAAGGGTCTTGTTTGTGTGGCAGCCCTTCCCCATTTGGCCCTTTGAGCTCAAATTTGTACTGAACGCCTTCTTCTAAGCCAGGAATGAACAAACCCCAAATGCCATAATCTAAACGTTGCATTGGGTGACGACGACCGTCCCATTGGTTGAAGCAACCCACAAGGCTAACAGCCGATGCATGCGGTGCGTAGACAAGGAAGCGAACACCGGAGATGTTTTCACCGCCACGTTCTAGCGTGACAAAGTGTGCGCCCATATAGTGATACATGTCTTTGGGCGTATGCAGATGCTCGTACTCTTGGTAAATATTGTGGTACTGGTACGGGTCATCAATAATTTGTTCAACACCATTCCAATCGACCGCTAAACGGTAGTGGGTCAGGTGTAAATCGCGTTGTTCTTTTAAGATAAAACCGCTGTCACCATCACGCTCAAGCGCCACGCGAGGTTCGCCATTAACAAGCAGTTCAACCTTGTTTGCGCCCGGCATCCACACTCGCAGCGATCCTTCGCCATCATCAATGAATGGCCCCAACGCCGAAAATGGGTCTGAGTAAGCCGCCTCAGCAAGCAGTTCGTATGCGCGTTCGTGTTGTTTCTTTATTTTCTTGGTTTTGGTGGTTTTCAAATCTTTCTCCCTAGAGCCAATATCCTTTTCAAGACCAGAAATCTGAATCAAACATCGGTTTCTCCACAGCCAACGTTGTGAACTCACAAAAGACTTCGCTTAAAACATGTATGCATCAAGCGATGTCAAAAACAAAAAATGCCCGCTATTGTCGCGGGCATAATAACGGTACTTCATCCTAACGGATTGTGTTTTCGGAATGAGTGACCTAGACGGAACTTTCGTACCTCTGAGCTAACAAAATTGGTAATCCGCTCATTCATCTACGTCACTCTACGCATCTTATTTGCTCGCCTGTGCGCGAACTTCAGTGAGGCGTTTGGAAATGCGATTCACATCTTCACGGCTGAAGATTTCATCTAGGTTCATCGACAATTTACGACGCCAGTTTGGATACTCATCCACCGTGCCAGGAATGTTGACCGGTTGATCCATTTCTAGCCAGTCTTCAAGCTGAACGCTAAGCAGTGCAGAGTCACCCGCAGCTACGTGCAGTTGCAGCGCTTCGCTTAGGTACGAGTCCATCGGTACGTACTGAGCATCATGACCAATGCCTTCTGGCAAATAGCCGTGCCAGCGAACGCTGTCTAAGATACCTTGCTTGCACTTCAAGCGATCAGCAAATAAGCCTTCCAACTGTTTCTCATCTGGGTAAAGGCCAATCTCACGACCCATTTTCAAATCATCGCAGTGCCAGAAACCACGCAGGGTTGGCATGTCATGCGTACACAGTGCCGCCATCGATTGCTCTGCGTAGTGCTTCGGAGAAATGAACCCACCGTCTTCTTTCGAAGTTTCGAAGAAGAACACTTTGTATGAGTGCACACCTGCATCGCGTAGGATATCGACGATTTCATCTGGCACAGTACCTAAGTCTTCACCAATCACAGAGCACTGATGACGGTGCGACTCAAGCGCTAGGATTGCGAGCATATCTTCCACTGGGTAGTACAAGTAAGCGCCTTCTGTCGCTTTCTCGCCTTTTGGAATCCACCAAAGGCGAAGCAGGCCAAGTACGTGGTCGATACGCAGTGCACCACAGTGCTTCATGTTGGCACGTAACAACTTGATGTACGCGTCGTAACCAGTCGCTTCTAAAACTTGAGGGTTAAGCGGTGGCAGACCCCAGTTTTGACCCAGAGGACCAAGTACATCCGGCGGCGCACCGATGCTGGCGTCTAACACTAAGTTACCGTCGTCGGCCCAAGTTTCACTACCTGAGTCGGCAACACCGACAGCAAGGTCACGGTACAAGCCAACAGCCATGCCTTTTTCTTCTGCCAGTGACTGCGCTTCTTTGATTTGATCGTCTGCGATCCACTGTAGGTACATGTACAAGTGAACGCGGTCTTGGTTGTCTTTGATGTATTTCTGAGTGCCGGCTGCGTCGAATGTGCGGTATTTCTCAGGGAATACAGGCCAACCCCACATGTTTGAATCTTCTGCGTGTAAATCCGCATGAAGCGCATCGAATGCAGCTTGGTGTAACAAGCTGTCGCCGCCTTTTTCGACAAAATCCAAGAATGCACGAGCGCGGTCGGTGTTTTTGTCTAAATGGCGAGCTTTAAACTCACTAAACAGCAGCGGAAGAACGCTCATTTTCAGTTGCGAAACTTCTGTGTAGTTCACCCAATGAGAGTCACGTGCTTTTTGTAGACGCTGTTGAAACTCTGCACTGCCAACACGTTGCTGAGCTTCAGCACTCAGTGCGAATTCAGGTACAGAACTTACGTCGATGTACATGATATTCAACCAACGACGAGAAGACGGGCTGTATGGGCTCGCGCCTTCTGGGTTCGCTGGGAACAGTGAGTGAATCGGGTTCAAACCAATGAAGTCACCGCCACGAGAAGCGATATCGCTCACCAACTGTTTTAGGTCACCAAAATCACCGATACCCCAGTTGTGCTGAGTACGCAGTGTGTAAAGCTGGATACTAGGACCCCATAGCTTTTTATGTTGGTTTAGATCGTCTTGTTTGAAACACGCTTTCGGCGTGATGATCAATGACATCTCGTAAGGCGTTTTACGACGCTTACGGCTGACAATCAATTTGTGATAACCCCAAGCCAAGTTCTTTGGCAATGCAAACACTAGAGGGCCACCCTCAGCACGCTCATCACGAACAATTTGGGACTGAAGATAGCCTTCAAGTACCTCTCCTTGTTCTGTTTCTAAACGCCAGCTGAATTCACTCTCACGAGCACTCGTACCTAGGTTTAGTTCCACTTCGACTGGTTCGCCGTCGCGTAAAACAAGAACAGGGGCTAGTACGTCTTTTTTATGTTTCTTTTCAGCAGAAGCCAATAGTTTTTCATCGCTGCTAGTATCGTAGCCAAGCGAAGCGAGCAAGCGGCGTAGCGTCTCCTCAGACACTTTTGCCTCATCTCCCCAAGCACTGACATAGCTATCAGCCAATCTCGCCATTTCCGCGACTTTCTTTAATGCTGTTTGTTCTTTCATCGCTTTCTCCGAAGGTAATACCAACACCTTCCATGTAGGGTTTTATTGTTATCAATAACTTCTTTTGGAAAATGACCAAAGGTAGCGCTTGGCTACCTTGGTCTTAACTCTGTTCTATTAACGGTGAACCGCTTTTAGTTTCCAGATGTTGTTCACATAGTCGCGAATTGAGCGATCTGAGGTGAACTTGCCGACAAGGGCGGTATTAAGAATGGCTTTCTTCGCCCAACCAGCTTGGTCTTTGTATTGTTCGCTCATGTCTTCGTGCGCTTTCACGTAAGATGCGAAGTCCGCAAGACATAAGTACGGGTCACCGCCGTCTAGTAGGCTGTCGTACGTTGCACGCAGTAAGCCTGGTTGACCTGGAGTGAATTCTTCACCCAGTAGTAGGTCCATAGACGCTTTGAGTAGGTGATCCGCATTGTAGTAATCAAATGGGTTGTAACCTTGAGCTTTCAGCGCTTTCACACCTTCAACGTCTAGACCGAAGATGTAGATGTTCTCATCGCCTACTTCTTCACGAATCTCAACGTTAGCACCATCCATCGTACCGATCGTTAGGGCACCATTAAGCGCCATCTTCATGTTACCAGTACCTGATGCTTCTTTACCCGCAAGTGAAATTTGTTGTGATACGTCCGCCGCAGGAATAATAATTTCAGCCATGCTCACGCGGTAATCAGGAATAAAGACCACTTTCAGCTTGTTGCCGATGCGAGGGTCGTTGTTCACTTTCTCAGCAATCTTGTTAATAGCGAAAATGATTTCTTTCGCTAGGTGGTAACCCGGTGCCGCTTTCGCTGCGAAGAACACAACGCGAGGCACACATTCGAAGCCTGGTTCGTTAATAATGCGATGGTACAGAGACAGTACGTGTAGAAGGTCTAAGTGCTGACGCTTGTACTCGTGCAGACGCTTGATTTGAACATCGAAGATCGCATTAGTATCGAGTTCAATACCCATGTTCTCTTTCACCCAGTTAGCTAGGCGTTCTTTGTTCTCTTTCTTCACTGCCATGAATTCTTTCTGGAATTTCTCGTCAGTGGCGTACTTAGCGATGCCTTCTAGTTGCTCTAGTTTCGCTGGCCATTCTGGACCGACTTTCTCTGTGATTAGCTTAGAAAGACCTGGGTTACAGAACTTCAACCAACGACGTGGCGTAATACCATTCGTTACGTTGTGTAGACGTGTTGGGTACATTTCGTGGAACTCTGGGAATAGGTCTTTCTTAACCAATTCAGAGTGAAGCGCCGCTACACCGTTTACTGCGTAAGAGCCAATTACACATAGGTTTGCCATGCGAACCATGCGGTGGAAACCTTCTTCGATGATAGAAAGCTTCTGTTGTTTCGCGACATCACCCGGCCACATTGCACGTACGTCTTGTAGGAAGCGGTGGTTGATCTCGTAAATGATCTCCATGTGACGTGGTAGTAGGTGCTGAATTAGCGACTCTGGCCATGTCTCTAGTGCTTCTGGAAGTAGCGTGTGGTTGGTGTACGCAAATGTTTGAGAGCTGATCTCCCAAGCCGCTTCCCAAGTAAGACCTTTTTCGTCCATCAGGATGCGCATTAGCTCAGGAATCGCAATCGTTGGGTGCGTATCGTTCAGCTGAATAGTCTCTTGCTTCGGTAGATCCGCTAGCGAGTAGCCAGCAGCTTCGTGGCGACGTAGGATGTCACGTACAGACGCAGCTGAGTGGAAGTACTGTTGCATTAGACGAAGTGTTTTACCTTTCTCGTGGTTGTCATTCGGGTAAAGCACTTTAGTGATGTTGCCTGCGTCGATCAGTGCGTGCTGCGCTTCGAAGTAGTCACCGTTGTTAAAACTTGCTAGCGAGAACGGTGCAATTGCCTGACATTCCCAAAGACGTAGCGGGTAAACCGTGTCTGATTCGTAACCTACGATTGGTAGATCCCAAGGCATTGCTCTTACAGACATGCCAGGAACCCATTTGCGAACTTCTTTACCGTTCTCGTTAACCACTTCAACGTGACCGTAGAAACCGATCTCTTGTGCAAGTTCTGGACGAGCAATTTCCCAAGGGTAGCCTTCTACACCACGCCATGCGTCAGGTGCTTCTTGCTGGCGACCATCTTTGAAAGACTGTTTGAACAAACCGTATTCGTAGTGCAAGCCGTAACCGACGGTTGGGAATTCTTGTGCCGCACATGAATCCATGAAACATGCCGCTAGACGACCAAGACCACCGTTACCCAATGATGGGTCACGTTCTTCTTCTAGCAGGTCAGTTAGGTTGTAACCCAGTTCAGCCATTGCTTCTGTTACTTGTTCGTACAGACCCATGCTGATTAGGTTGTTACCCGTCAAACGACCGATAAGGAACTCTAGAGAAAGGTAGTTAACGCTCTTCGCACTTTTAATGCGTGGATCTTCTTCAGTAGCAAGCAAATCTAAAGTAGTGAACTCAGCCAGTGCATGACCCATTGCTAGGTACCAAGCGCGGCTGTCTGCGTTTTCAATCGTGTGAGCGTAAGTTACAGATAGGTGTTTCTTTACGCTTTCTTGGAACGACTTCTTGTCAAATTGTTTTTGTTGAGTAGGTTTCATTACGAAATTCTCACGTCTTTTGGTAATTCATCTGCCATACATCGTGCATTTACCTCTGTGAATAAACATCCTCCTAATTCTCCTCCTTTGAAGGAGGAGGGCTGAGGGCGTAGAGGGGGTACCATTGCTAGGTTAGTGATCCAAATCTCAACAAAGTGAGCTTTGCTCCAGTTCTTAGTGATTTTGATCACAATGGAATATGAGAAAGGTTAAAACCCGTTCATGACGCTTTTTATAGCCCACTCATCTGATGATGTGAAAATTGTAATATTGGTCACATTAACTTGGTTAACATGGAAAGATTTTTCATAATCGATGTGCAACGCGATCTTAACGCTAACGACACAAACGATATTTAAGTGACAAGAATCACAAATAAAGGGCGTAGTTGATGGTAAATCCATCAACCCTTGAGAATTAGGAAGTGGATCAAAGTAACGGACATTTCTGATGTCGTACCATCCCACACGGCTCACAGGATTGTACGCTTTTTATACAAACTAGAATTAGGCGGTGTGAGTTATTTCTAGTTTTCGCTAGCTTTTATATCTAAGTGACCGTATGGAATGCTTTTTCAGACGGATGCAAGCCCCAACAAGAGGCGACATCAACCAGCATTCAAACAGTTTTTGATGCCGGTGAAATCATTCAGTAAGACGAAGCTTTCGAGGGGGCCTTACTGAAATGATCATGTCGCAATCACTTGGGTATACATAAATAAGGACATAATTACTAATGTGGATTCCATCTAAGCTTACTCGACCAGGACGCCTGCACAATGCCATCGTGCGCCCACGAGTGTTGGACTTACTACAGCAAGCGCCTTACTACAAATTGGTTTTATTCCGCTCCCCAGCAGGTTACGGAAAAACCACCATGGCAGCGCAGTGGCTATCCGATAAACCAAACGTCGGTTGGTACAGCATTGATGACAGCGATAACGACGGCTTTCGTTTTGTGAACTACCTGCTTCAAGCATTAAACAAAGCCACCAACTTCAGTTGCTCTAACGCACAAAAACTGGCGGAAAAACGCCAGATCTCTTCTCTACGTTCTTTATTCAGCGAAGTATTCGCGGAAATGGCAGATTTTCATCAAGAGTGCTACGTGGTGCTGGATGACTATCACTTGATTACCAACGATGAAATCCATGAATCCATGCGTTTCTTCTTAAAACACATGCCAGACAACCTCACCGTTGTGGTAACAAGTCGTGCAGCGCCGCCTCTGGGTACTGCAAACTTACGTGTTCGTGATTTAATGATCGAAATCGGCAACGAGATGTTGGCGTTCGATACCGAAGAAACGACTCGCTTCTTTAATCAGCGTATTGCCGATGGCATCGACGAAGACATGGCAAACAGCCTCAGAACCTATGTGGAAGGTTGGCCATCGGCGATGCAGTTGATCGCGTTGCAAGCGCAACATCAAAACCGTACATTGGCACAAACCGTAGAGTCGGTATCGCAGTTCAATCACGCGCATTTGTGGGATTACCTGGTCGAAGAAGTATTTGACCTACTCGATCACGAAACTCGTCATTTCTTGATGCAAGTTTCCGTGCTTGACCACTTCAATGATGAGTTGGTGTTTGCCCTCACCCAACGCGAAGATGCGCTTGGTTTGATCGAATCATTAAACCGCTACGGCTTATTCATCTACCCACTCGAAGGGGAGCAAAACTGGTTCCGATTCCATAACTTATTTGGCGAGTTTTTGTCTCATGAGCGCCAAGCGCGTATTCCTCAGCAAGAAAAAGATCTTCACCGCAATGCAGCTGTTGCCTGGTTACAACAAAAAGCACCGCACCAAGCGATTCACCATGCACAAAAGTCGAACGATAAAGACTTGGTGGTAGAAATTCTAAACGAATTCGGCTGGAAGATGTTTAACCAAGGCGAGCTCAGCACACTGGAAAGCTCAATTAATAAGTTGGATGCTGAGCTTCTGTTCAGCCACCCAAAACTTACGATGCTCCGAGCTTGGTTGGCTCAAAGTCAGCACCGTTATAACCAAGTAGGCCACCTGCTTGAAGAAGCGGAAGAGGAGCATAAAAAGCGTAACATTGAGTTAGATATTCATTATCAAGGTCAAGCAAACGCGCTGCTTGCTCAAGTGGCTATCAACAGCAACCAGCCAGAGAAAGCACTCGAATTAGCGGAGCTAGCACTTAGCCAACTTGATAACACGATTTACCGTAGCCGCATTGTGGCAACTTCGGTTGTTGGCGAAGTTAACCACGTGCTAGGTAAACTCGACCGCGCGTTACCGATGATGCAACAAACCGAGAAGCTGGCTCGTCAGTACCAAGTTTACCACCAAGCGTTATGGGCGATTTTACAACAAAGCGAGATTTTGATTGCGCAAGGTTACGTACAAGCCGCCTTTGAGCTGCAAGATTCCGCATTCCGTTTGATTGAAGATCAGCAACTTCAACATGTTCCTCTGCACGAGTTTTTGCTGCGTATTCGTGCGCAAGTGCTTTGGTGCTGGAACCGACTTGATGAAGCAGAGGAATGTGCCTACCGAGGTCTACAAATTCTCGAAAACCATTCGCCAAGTAAACACTTACACAGCTACTCGATGCTGGCGCGTATTGCGGTTGGCCGTGGCGAGCTAGACAAAGCCGGTAAATTCATTGAGCATATCCAACACTTGATGAAACAGTCGACTTACCACGTAGATTGGACAGCAAACGCTTCACTATCGTTGATCCTGTTTTGGCAAGCGCGCGGGAATACCGATGCAATGCAAGAATGGCTCAACACTGCGGTTCGTCCTGAATCGGCATGCAACCACTTTTCACAATTGCAATGGCGTAACATTGCACGTGCACACATCAACTTAGGCCAATATACCGAAGCGCGCGCAGCGTTAGATTTCCTCCAAAGTGAAGCTCGTCGAACCAACCTGATCACAGATACTAATCGCAACTTAGTGGTCGAAGCAGTGTTTGCTGCTCGCCAAAAAGACGAAGAGCAAGCAAAAGCATTGCTAAAAGAAGCGTTAGTGATGACAAACCAGACGGGGATGGTAGGTAATTTCCTCATTGATGGCGCCACCATTGGCGGGCTACTGGAGAAGTTAAGCCTACGCCATGAGTTAGGCGATCTAGAACGCCACCGCGCTCAACAATTGATGAAGGATATTTCCTCCAATCAGCGCAGCCGCTCTATTCACTTTGATGAAGACTTCATTGAGAAGCTGGTAAACCACCCTAACGTACCGGAACTGGTTCGCACAAGCCCACTGACTCAACGTGAGTGGCAGGTGCTTGGTTTGATTTATTCTGGTTTCAGCAATGAGCAAATCGCGCAAGAGCTTGATGTGGCAGGCACCACGATTAAAACTCACATTCGCAACTTGTACCAAAAGCTCAATATCGCCAATCGTAAAGAGGCCATTGTGACAGCTGAAAATTTACTCCAGTTGATGGGGTACTGATCAGCTCAAGAAAACAGATTAAAACCTAAAGTGAAATACAAGGGGTTGGCGTGATGCGTCAGCCCTTTTTTATGAGTCTAGAACGAGAGAAGTGCAATTTGCAAAGCACGTAAGTAACGTTGTTCATATAAAAAAATAGCCAACCGCAATAATCGCGATTGGCTTATATTTAGTGTGAACAAATTGTATTCACTAACAACGTCAGTTGGCTAGGTGACCCTCGGCTTAAGAAGGGTCGAGCAGTATTATGCATTAATCATGCCAAAATGCAAAGACTTATTTTTGGGCACAGGATCTCATATAAAGTGAATTTGTCTATATAAAATATAGCAAAATGCAAATTCAATTATCAAATTGCATTTGCATAATGCAACAGGCGTAGCCATTGATAGTACAGTTAATTATCTCAATAATGTAAACCAAATGTTAAGATATCATTGTATTTGAATCACCTCATAACCTGTAACAACAATAAGCAATTGCTTGGATATAAAACCCAGTAGCTACAGCACTATTTCATACTTTTTTCGTCGCAATGTTTGTATACTCTGTGCCATCGAAACGACTTAGCATTAGAGCAATGAACTACTTAATTACTTTCTTCAAAGGAATCGCCATGGGCGCAGCAGATGTTGTTCCTGGCGTATCAGGCGGCACCATCGCGTTTATCACCGGCATTTACGATACGCTGCTTGAGAGCATTCGACGCATTAACCCATCACTTTTCTCTATTTGGCGAAAAAAAGGGGTTAAAGCCGCCTTTAATCACATCAACGGTTTCTTCCTTATCGCTCTGTTTGCCGGTATTTTCACCAGCATTGCTACGCTAGCAAAGTTGATCACTTGGCTTCTTGACACACACCCCATCCCACTTTGGTCATTTTTCTTTGGTCTGATTTTGGTATCGGTCTATCACATTATTCGTCAGGTTGAACAACGTGATCTTATCCGCTTCGTGACTTTACTTGTTGGTGTCGGGTTTGCTTACAGCATCACCGTGCTTAAACCTTTACACATGGAACCAACGGCTATTAACACGTTGTTCGCTGGTGCTATCGCGATTTGCGCGATGATCTTACCGGGCATCTCTGGCAGCTTTATCTTGTTATTGATTGGGATGTATGCGCCAGTATTAGCCGCCGTGAAAGGCTTCCAAGTCGATACATTGGCGCTGTTTTTGTCAGGTTGTGTGATTGGTTTGCTGTCCTTTTCGCATCTATTGTCGTGGTTACTACGCAAGTTCCGCGATTTCACTCTGATGTTTTTGACAGGCTTAATGATTGGTACGTTACCAAAGATTTGGCCTTGGAAAGAAACCATCACTTGGCGCACCAATTCAAAGGGTGAACAAGTGCCCTTGCTACAGCACAACCTATCACCATTTGAATTTGAACACGTGACATCACAACCTTCTCAGTTAGTGCTTGCCGTTGTGATGATGCTTGCTGCCATTGCGCTGGTTTTGAGCCTCGAAAAATTTGCAGATTCAGACAAGTAACTGCGGTATCAAATCAATACGGAATCAACAAACAAGAACGGAGCCAATTGGCTTCTTTCTTGTTTGTTGGCAAAGAGAAAATCATCGCAATTGAAAATCTTTATGGGCTTGATTCACCCCCCCCTACACCGCGCGGTTATTTTGATCTCTGTCATCGAGGCACAACGCACAATTTATCTAGGCCACGAGTTGGCGAATGACGCTTCTGTGCTACGATGCAGGTAATGTTAAGTGATAAATGCTGAACCTTAATGAAAGTGTTACAAATCGCCGCTGTTTCAGCCGCACTGGTTGCGGGATTTTATGCCCCAACTTTACTAAAAAGCTTTTCTTCATCCACTCCGATCAAACCGATAGATGAGTATTGCGTTCTCTCTACTGCCTCGTGCGTTCAAGAGAATGTTACGATGACGCTCAACGCAGATACTGCTCAACCCTTGGTCCCTACTACTCTGAATGTTGAGTGGCACACAAGCGATGCTGAGCAACTCGTCCTAAGCCTTTCAGGAAGAGAAATGGAGATGGGAGAACCCAAGTTTTTACTGAAGCAAGTCGCTCCCGGTCGATATCAAGGTGACATCATTCTGCCGGTTTGCACTCAAGACGCCATGACATGGGTTGGTGAACTCAGTGATGGAGAGAGTACCGTTTACCCTGCTATAAAAATGCAAAGATAAGGAATCGTTATGAGCCGCAATTGGTCCCTATTTCTCGTAGTTGCTTTCGCCCTCGGGTTTGGCGTAAAAAGCTATTTAGATAATCAGAAAACGAAGCCAGAGCAAGTGGATAGTTCCACGTCTCAACAAACGGTATTGTTTGGGGAAAATAACCAAGCCGTCAATATCTTCGATGTGAATGACCCTCGCATTCGAGTCGTCTATTTTGGTTTTACTCGCTGCCCGGATGTTTGCCCAACTTCGCTTGCTATGCTAGCAGGAGCCCTAAATCAGATCGATGAAGCGCAAAAAGCGCAACTGCGCCCAATGTTCATTTCTTTAGATCCAGAGCGTGATGAGGCCGATGCCTCGGCGAAATATGCCCATTACTTCCATCCTATGATTGAAGGCCTATCGGCACCGCTTGATGTAACCACACCTCTGGCACACAACTATGGCGTAATTTTCCGAAAAACCGAATTGGAAGGCTCGGAGCTCAAATACACGCTTGATCACAGCTCTTACTTTTACTTCTTGAAGCCGGATGGCACGTTAATCACCAAGGTACCGCATACACTCTCGCCGGCACCGATTGTTGAAGCCATTTCAAAACTGACGACTGAAGGCTCCTCAAATGACAGTTAAGTCAGCGCTGAAACAGTTTTTCAGTTTCCTAACTCAAACCAACCCCAATGTCGAACAAGACGTCGATACGATCATTGACGCCATTGGGGGGATAGAAAACCTGCTAGAAACTGGAGCATGCGCGACTCGGCTACGTCTTACCCTCAGAACGACGTCCATCATAGATAAAAATGCACTCAAAAATCATGGCGCACATGGCGTCGTGATACTGGATGAGCGTCATGTCCAAATCATATACGGCTTAAAAGCCAACACGTATTCGCAGATAATGGAAGAGCGCATCAACAAACAAAGCTAATATTTTCGCAGTATAGCTACCCTCTAAGATAAAGGGCGGCTATACTCTCTTGGCTTAATTAATTCACTTATTTATTAACCAACGAAGAGGACACATGATGATTGTATTGAATAACACTAACTGGGCATCGCAAGGGTAACCCTAACCGCACCAATTACGTGGCATAGCCACAACTCCCCTTCTCTGCCCGGTCTTCACCGGGGTCAACTCTATCCGAATTAGACCCTAATGCGATTTGTATTAAGGCGCTTTTTTGCGTCTGGGATAATTCAACAATGAATCAAACACATACTTTTTGTGAAACATTAATTTCAACTTCAAACCCACTAAAACGATTGGGTTGGAAACCATTTTTTCAGCAACAACTGACACTAGACGATTACGACGACACTATCTTCGCACGTGTGATTGCACATCACCGAAGTGGTTACCTATTGGCGACAGAAACGGGGCAAGTCCACCTCAATGCCCACCACTCTCTACCCAATATGACCGTCGGAGACTGGGTTATCTTAAATGACGATCAGCAATTTGTTCGCTTACTGGATCGCTTGAGCCTCTTTAGCCGCAAAGCAGCAGGAAGCAAAGTGGCAGAGCAGCTCATCGCCGCAAATGTGGATACCGTTTTTATCGTCTTTTCCCTTAACGACGACTTCAATTTAAGTCGTATTGAACGCTATCTCGCCTTGGCTCATGAAGCCGAAGTCGAACCCGTCATCGTGCTTTCCAAAGCCGATTTGTGTGGCAACATTGATGAACTAAAAAGCCAAGTACAGAAGCTCGACCCTCTATTAGTCATAGAGACAGTCAACGGCTTAGAAACAGAGAGTGCTTCTAAACTCATGAGCTGGTGCGAAGAAGGACAAACCGTCGCTTTTATCGGTTCTTCAGGCGTTGGCAAATCAACTCTTGTGAATGCATTACTCGGGCAGCAAGAACAGGCGACTGGGCATATTCGTGAAGACGATAGCAAAGGGCGACATACAACCACATCGCGCTCTATCCATCTATTACCTGATGGCGGCATCTTGATTGATACTCCGGGAATGCGCGAGCTTCAACTAGCAGACTGCGAAGTGGGCGTCAGTGAGGCATTTTCTGACATTGAGGTTCTCGCTCAGCGTTGTCGCTTTGGTGATTGCCAGCATCAAACTGAGCCGGGTTGCGCAGTTCAAGCTGCGATTGAAAATGGCAAACTGGAGGTTCGTCGTTTCAATAACTATCAAAAACTATTGCGAGAACAAGCCTTTAACGGCGCGACTTTGGCAGAACAACGAGCTCAAAGTCGACAGTTCGGGAAACTCACTCGAAATGCCATGAGTGATAAGCGCAGGCGCCAACAAAGTTACTGATTTGTTACGTTTGAGTTGTCAATAAAATCAAAGGAGACGAAAGTCTCCTTTTTAACAACTTTATTAAAAACCATTACTCATAACTAATGATAATTTTCAACATAAAAATCTTATTTAAATAACATTGAGCAAACATTTAATCCAAAAACAAACTAAAACTAGACACAAAATATTACCAAGCTAAGATATGTGATATTCAGCAAGAAAATGGCTGAATTTATAAAAACAGGATAATTGATAATCATGTGTCTTAGTGACCAGAAGCAATGCTCACCCCTTGCAATACAAGGGCATTATCGCCGTGTAATGATGGACTATTGCCCTGCTCGCTCTGCCATAAAATTGCAGGAATGATGTATGCAACACAACAGCCTCGTTGCCCGATTTGCTCGTGGTAACCTCGTCGTCCAGATCCTTGTCGGTATTGTCTTTGGTATTTTGCTCGCCACAATTTCCCCAAGCCATGCCGAAAGTGCAGGATTAATTGGTAGCCTTTTTGTTGGTGCTCTTAAAGCGATCGCGCCAATCCTTGTGTTTATTTTGGTTGCCGCTTCAATTGCGAACCAAAAGAAAAACCAGCACACGTACATGCGTCCAATCGTTGTACTGTACCTGATGGGTACGTTCTTCGCGGCGCTATCAGCAGTGGTTCTAAGCTTCCTTTTCCCGACCAATTTAACGCTTGTCACCGGCGCTGAAGGTGCAACGCCGCCTCAAGGTATTGCTGAAATTCTACGCACACTGTTGTTTAAACTGGTCGACAACCCAGTAAATGCACTAGTAGAAGCAAACTACATCGGCATTCTTGCTTGGGGTGTGGGTCTGGGTCTTGCGCTACACCACGCATCTGCAACAACGAAAGCCGTGTTTGAAGATCTTAGCCACAGCGTGTCTCACATTGTTCGCTTTATCATTCGTCTTGCACCATTTGGTATCTTTGGTCTGGTTGCTTCAACGTTCGCAACAACAGGCTTTAGCGCACTAGCAAGCTACGCACACCTTCTGGCTGTTCTTCTTGGCGCTATGATGATCATCGCACTCGTTGTAAACCCGGCGATCGTGTTCGTTAAAACTAAGCAAAACCCTTACCCACTTGTATTCCGTTGCCTACGTGAAAGTGGTGTAACCGCGTTTTTCACTCGTTCAAGTGCGGCGAATATCCCAGTAAACATGGCACTATGTGAGAAGCTAAAACTGGACGAAGATACATACTCAGTATCTATCCCTCTAGGTGCGACCATTAACATGGCTGGTGCTGCAATCACTATCACAACGCTAACGCTTGCAGCTGTGCACACTATGGGTATTGAAGTTGATCTACTGACTGCACTACTGCTAAGTATTGTGGCTGCGGTTTCTGCATGTGGCGCATCAGGTGTTGCAGGTGGCTCGCTACTACTTATCCCACTTGCGTGTGGTCTGTTTGGTATCTCAAACGACGTAGCAATGCAGGTTGTAGCGGTTGGCTTCATCATCGGCGTGATTCAAGACTCTGCTGAAACTGCACTAAACAGTTCAACAGACGTTGTCTTCACAGCAGCAGTTTGTAAATCAGAACAGCAAAAAGCTCAGTAAGACTGACAGAATAAATAGAAAGGGGAGCCGATGATGGCTCCCTTTTTTATATACTAATTATTTGCGCTCAATTACGCGGTGGCCAGAGCCACCTCTTCAATTGAGAAATGCTTACTTGGCTCAACAAACTCTTGCTGTGCCGCGATAGTTTGCAGCTCCCACTCCCCAGCATGGTAAGTGGCGCTTAATACCCCGTAGCACGCGTCATGGCAGTGTTGGAAAGCTTGTTTAGGAGACCAGCCCTTCAATAATCCAGCGGTGAAGATAGCCGAAATAAGATCGCCTACCCCCACAGGTTGTTTGGCAAACTCAAACTGAGGACGCTTCGCAAGGTAAATGCCTTCTTGCGTAGCCAATAGCATGTTGAAGCTGCCATTTTCTAGGCAGTAAAGGTGCTTAACTAGCACCACTTTTGGACCTTTCGCTAGCGCACGTTGGCATGCCGTGATCGCATCGTCTAACGAGTGGATTTCCATCTCTGCAAATTGGCTTAGCTCGAATTGGTTTGGAACGATCACGTCCGCCATTGGCATCAAACGCGTCAGAAGATTCTCAGCAATGCCCGGAGCCACGATACAGCCTTTGTCTGGAGCGCCCATCACAGGGTCGCAAACATAAAGTGCCTTCGGGTTCGCTTGCTTCACCTTCGTCACGGTTTCTTCAACAGCAAGGCACTGCTCTGCGCTGCCTTGGTAGCCCGTCAACACCGCTTGGCACTTTTCCAATGCACCGATGTTACTAAGACCACGCACTAACTCGCTAATGTCTTCAGCCGCAAACGCTCGCCCAGTCCAACCTTCTTGATACTGCGTGTGGTTAGAAAATTGAACGGTATGAATCGGCCATACTTCGAAGCCCATGCGTTGCATTGGGAAAACGGCACTGCTGTTACCAGCATGACCAAAAGAAACATGAGATTGTATAGAGAGGATACCTTGCATAGTACCTTACCTCTTATTGTTGTTATCGATAGTTCAAAGACAGCGGCAAGCGCCAGTTTTGCGAAACCAGTAGTGTATCCGACAAACCAAGATTCTCTAACTCAATTCTCGTTAACTTCTTCAGAGTAAGTTGGAGCGCTGGTTTTCAACACCATCTTCTTGATTTCCATTTTGTCTTTATTCAGTGCGATTTCTAGGGTATCTCCTTCCCTTATCCCGAGTTGAGTCAGGATTACGCTTGGAATGACTACGGCGGTATCGTCACCGATTTTAACAGGTTGACTTATCATCTTTCGTCCTCCAAATGTCGAAAATGAGTTTTCACATCATTGGATATTTATTCCCAAGAGCCTTGTTCTGACTTGGGCTTGGCATAAGCGCCTAAAAACAAAGAGCCTTCCACACCGCGTTTGGGAAGGCTCTTTCATTATTATTTTTTAATTTGCTAAAGGCTCATGCTTGGCAGCAATCAGACCGTAAGCACTCCAGCCTAGGAAGGTGACGATTGAGCCCCACATCATCGCTTCGTAGCCGGAACCATATAGCGCGTAGAAGCTGTATAGGGAACCAATCAGAGCGATAATGTTGGTGGTTTTCATCTCGCGCTCTGGTACGTGCGCCACTTGCTGCATGATGAAAATTGCGCCCATACATAGGATGTAAGGAATAACGTTCGTTACTACCGCTAGGTTAACCAGCGCTTCGAACTGCTCGTTCAGCGTTGGAGAAATAGTCATTAAAGACAGCACCGATTGGATAACCGTGATGGCCACCATACCTTTGATTGGCGTACCACGTTTGTCCACTTGAGAGAACAATTTAGGGAAGAAGCCCGCATCAGAAGATGATTTGAACACTGACGCGATAGTGAACTGCCAACCTAATAGAGAACCCGCACAAGCCAATACCGCCATACCAGCAACCGCTTTACCTGCTGCTGAGCCAAGCATCACAGACCATACGGTTGAGAATGGCGCGGTAGAAGCGGCAAGCTCAGAGTTTGCAACGATACCAGAACAGATGTTTGTCGATACAATGTAAACCACCGCAGCAATCAACGTACCGCCCAATACTGCGATTGGTACGTTCTTCTCTGGGTTTTCTACCGCTTCTGAGTTCGCACAGGCCGATTCAAGACCAAGAAACGCCCATAGTGTCATGGCAATAGAAGCACTCACAGCTTCACCAAATGGTAGGTGGTGTGGGTTCCAAGCTTCGATGTACATGGTTGGGTTAAACCAGAACCAACCAACAATACCTAGCGAACATACCGGTAGGATCACACCCCATACCGTGAAGGTACCGATTTGACCTGTGATTTTCGCACCACCGAAGTTAGCGAAAGTACAAATCCAAAGAATGGCGATGGTGTACAAACAGGTTTCGACCGGAGATAGGGTCACTTCAAAAAATGCGGAGCCGTAACCCACACAGGTAATCGCGATCGCAATATTCGCAATAAGGAGCGACAAACCGTAAGTCCAGCCCGCCATAAACGCACCCGATTTACCGAATGCGTAAGACGCGTAACCGTTCATACCGCCGTCACGTTTACTAAAGCGACCACATTTTGCAAACACATAAGCCAACGCCAAAGAGCCCGCTGCCGTGATCAGCCAAGATAACACAGAAATGGTGCCCACTTGCGCCAGTTTACTTGGCAGCATAATGATACCGGAGCCAGCCATGTTGATGAACGTCAGAATGGTTAACTGCACCACCGACATTTTTTTAGTTTCAGTACTCATAAATTATTCTCCACGAATAAGCGGTTCGCACCGACGCCGGAGCGTGGTGCGAACGGGTAGATTAATCTTTTAGGACATAGCAATGTGCGGTAGTGCGACCGTCGACATCTTCAAGGTACACACCTTGAATTTCTGGCGCGAAGCCTGGGAATCGGTTGATGCCTTCTTCTAGAGATAAGAAGTAATCCACCACCTGTTGAGTCCAGATTTCACCAGTGATCACACAGATAATGCCTGGAGGGTAAGGCAGTGCACCTTCGGCGGCTACGCGGCCGACGGCCTCTTTAAGTGGTAGGTAATCGCATTCACCGCGGAAGTATTTACGTGTTGCCACGTCTGGTTTGTGAACCATTTGTGGGAAGTATTCACTGCGGAACATCGCTTTTTGTAGCTGTTTCACGTTCAGCTCTTTGTACATGTCATGCATTTCCTGACATAGCTGACGGATGGTGTAACCACGGTAGCGCTCTTTGTTCGCTTCGTAGACGCCTGGTAGCACGATACTGAGAGGTGCATCATCACGAATGAATTTTTCAAATCGGTTGATTTGCGCGACAAGGTGACGGATCTTACCCATATCTTCGGCAGGAGTGAGTAGGAACAAGATGGAGTTCAAGTCACACTTCTCAGGAATGATGCCGTTTTCGCGAAGGAAGTTCGCCAATAGCGTTGCCGGAATACCGAAATCAGCGTAGCTGCCGTCTTCGGCAATGCCTGCCGTGGTTAGCAACAATTTACATGGGTCAACAAAGTATTGACCTTCGCCATAACCTTCAAACTTGTGCCAGTTTGCATCTGGCTCGAACATGAAGAACTTCTTGTTGGTCGCGATCACATCAGTGTCGTAACTGCCCCAAGGTTGACCTTCAATTTCATTTGGAATGAACGGACGAATTAACTCACAACTTTTGAGAATTTCTTTACGCGCTTCGATACCTGTCTTAACTGCGTCGCTCCATAAACGTAAGCCTGCTTCACCATCGTGGATCTTCGCGTTCACATCCAATGCAGCAAACAACGCATAGAACGGAGATGTCGATGCGTGCATCATAAACGCGTTGTTAAAGCGTTTGTGATTGCAGTAACGAGCTTGGCCTTTGATATGGCGGTCTTTTTTGTGGATTTGCGACGTTTGAGAGAAACCAGCTTGTTGCTTGTGAACAGACTGGGTCACGATCACACCCGCATCTTCTGGTTTCAGATCCAGTAGCAGTGGCGAACAATCTTTCATCATAGGGATGAACTGCTCATAGCCTACCCATGCCGAGTCAAACAAGATGTAGTCACAAAGGTGGCCAATCTTATCCATGACGTAACGAGCGTTATAAATTGTACCGTCGTAAGTACCCAACTGGATGATGGCCAAGCGGAACGGACGTTCATCTCGTGCACGCTCTGGAGATACTTTCGCGATTTGAGCACGAATGTACTCTTCATCGAAACAGTGCTCATCCATACCACCAATGAAGCCCCAAGGGTTACGCGCCGTTTCTAGATAAACTGGCATACCACCCGCTTGGATTAACGCGCCGTGGTGATTTGACTTGTGGTTATTGCGGTCGAACAATACCAAATCGCCTTCAGTTACTAGCGCGTTACACACCACTTTGTTTGAAGCAGAAGTGCCGTTGAGTACGAAGTAAGTTTTGTCCGCGTTAAATACTTTTGCAGCGTGTGCTTGCGCTTGGTGTGCAGAACCTTCGTGGATCAGTAAGTCACCTAAGTCCACGTCCGCATTACACAAGTCACTACGGAACAGGTTTTCGCCAAAGAAATCGTAGAATTGTTTACCAGCAGGGTGTTTTTTGAAGAACTGACCACCTTGGTGCCCTGGACAGTCAAACGCCGAGTTACCCATCTCAACGTAGTGCGTTAATTGCTTGAAGAAAGGAGGGAGCAGACGACACTCATATTTAGTCACGGCTTCATTAATTTGACGGCAGTAGTAATCGATAGATTGTCTTTCTAAATCAATAACACCCGTTAACCAAACGTAATCTTCTGCCGAAACTGGAGTTTCATCGGTCACTAAGAAAACAGGAATTCCGTACCCTGTTTCCGAAATCATTCTGTGCAGACCCGCTTTAATGTCTGCTGACGTAATAATAGCCGCACCAACGTCGGTTAATTCAACTTGTTCTAAAGGCAGTAAGTGACGATTAAATTGTTCATCTAAAGATTCAGCTAATAAGCTAAAGTCTTCAGGCATGTAATTACTAACACCTATAATTAAACGTTTCATTTGAAATATCTCTTTTTGTTCTTTAAAAATGACAAGGACAGATATTACAAACGAAATATTTATTTAAAATTCAAATTACAAATTTCGTGATTAAATTTTCATATTTAAAAGACTTATTTTATCGAATTAAAATTTAGAGACTTTCATCACTTTCCAGCTTCTATCTCAATGATATTGAAACGCACCTAAAAGGAAAGAACCTTCAATAATTATGTGACAACGCCCATTATTAAAAAGAAGGTTATTATAAGAAAATAAAGTTTTGAGATTTCCATCACTATATAATAAGTTAAATTATATTATTACAGTTTAAAACACTCCACTTTTAACCAAATTTAAACACATAATAAAAGAGCCATCAACACATGTATTGATGGCTCTTTACTTTGGATATAAAGAAAAAACAACTTAATTGAATAAATGACTATCTAGCTTGACTCCACCATTCGACCATTGCTGATAACGCTTTACAGACATGCCTGACGAGTACATGGTATGTTTACAATCCATACACTCAACAAAATACAACCCACTCATTCCTGCCATAACGTGCAGCCTTCGGCTATCGCAGCGCTTGCAGGACAGGCGCTTTACTTTGGTGTTGACGTCAATACGCCGAGCAAAGTTTAACGTTTCGTGAGAGCATAAAGCGTCAACAGCACTATCTTTAAAAGGATGCTCACTAAGTAAATAATTAATGGCGTAATCGTACACCGGGGGGATTGAAGATTTTCCACTTTCAATATTACTTATCTTAGCAACGGAAACGCCTAATAAAGAAGCGAACTCAGCCTTACTGTACTCTAAGATAAATCTTGAAGAGATGAATTTATCTGCACTAATGATTCTCAACATACACAAATCTCTAATAGAAATAAAAACAGAGCAAACTAATTCGCTCCATTTCTGCTGAAACATGTAATGAAAAAGTTACTTCCTAGTGTAATTCTGCATATTATCTATGCTATTTTATTTTGTACGTCATCTTGCGCCTAATTAATTATAAAATCAATAATCCATGCCTAAATATAAAAACACAATTTAAGATTTATAATACAATTTTTAATTTACATTATTAGATAAAGTAATGAATACTATTCACCTATTACTCTGGGCATCAAGTATTGCTCTTCAATCATTATTACTATCAATTGAAGAGACTTGATTTGAGCCCAACAGGAGAAGTAGATAAAGAGGGAAATCCCTCTATTTGAAGATAAACATATCCCGCCTTATCGAAGTACTAAAAATGTGTTGAAAAATCGAATAAATAGTATGCAATCCAGTAAATAAATCGCTTAGATAAGTTTACAGTCTGTAGTTGTAACCGACAGAGATACTGAGACAGAAAGGCAAAAGAAAAGCCTCAATTATGAGGCTTAGGGATAAGATAAATTATGGTTGAAGGAAATTCTGCGTGAAATCGAGCGCCTCTTTAGAGAGCTTTTTTTCGGTAGACGATGTGGTTGTCTGTCCTTCCGTCGTTGCTGTGGTCATGTCTGGCTGGAAGTTCGGCGCCGATGCTTCATCCCATGCGTTAGCATCGTCTTTATTTTCGTCACTCAACACCGCGTTAAGTTCCTCCTCTGCAGGAAAATACGCTTCGCGTTTGTACACCTTGTTCAGCGCCCGAATAATGGAATGCTTTCTTACCATCCCTGACGCCAGCTTTCTTTGCAACGGTTTCGCTATAGATTGCAATCCAACGACGACGTCAACACCAATATTGGTCGCCACTTCGTCACGCAACGTACGCGCTGGCTGATACCCCATATTGGCAGCAAGAAACAGCCAAACATAAGCAATCGCATTGCCTGTTTTACCTTTGTCCTTCCACGCTTCGCCAGCATGATACATCGCCTCGGCGCTGCCACCTTCTGCGGCCCTTTCAAGCCAATAGCAGCCTTTGACCATGCTTTTTTCTGTACCAACACCATTTAGGTAACATAAGCCAACTTGGATCTTTCCGTCCGCACTGTCTTTTTCAGCCGCTTTCATAAACCAATAAAGTGCATCTGCACTGCGTCCTGCACTATTGTCTGGTGAAAGTTGCCACTCACCCATGTAAAGCATGGCATCAATGCAGCCTTCCTCGGCTGCGGTTTCAATCAGTTGGTTACCTTTGGGAATATTTTTTTCCGTTCCGCGACCAAAAACCAACGCTTTGCCTGTCGCAAATTTCGCTTCGGTATCCCCTTCCATTCCGGCAATGGCGGTACGCCAAAAGTTTGCCTGCTCTTTTAAAATCACATCTTCACGCATGCGCTCACTCAAGCGAACAATACCGTACATTCCCGTCACATTGTCCAACTTAGCGGCTTTATCATACCAATACAGCGCTTGACGAATGTTGTCCTTCTCAGCTTCTTTCGCTAGAAATAAAATGGTGGGGATATGTCCGGTTTCTGCTTTGAACTCACGCTCTTTACGCTCTTGCTCTCGCGCTTTTTGCATCGCCTTTCGATAAGCGGCTTCGCGAGCTTTCCTCTCTGCCTCGAGTCTCTGTTTCCGCATCGACAACGAGATCATCCACACAAATATCAGGACGAGTGAAAGGCCAGTTGCCGCAATGGCAATGCCCATACTACTCATAAATAGCCTCTTTTGGTTTCAGGGCCCAATTCATCTCCCTCTCAGGGAAATCTTAAGATTACGCGCCGACATAACGCCGACTACCTTCATTATATAACGACCACTTAGCGAAAATCTGAAGCTTGCCAATACTTAATGGCGGTATTTTATGCAATATCACTGCAACTTATTTTTAATTAAAAAATATCACTGCGATTTTTATAGAACTTAATCACGGTTTTGGGGCTGAGATATTCTCCTCCCCTATCATCCCCCCTTGCTCCTCCTATAAAAATTTACATTTTAATGATGTGCAGAAGCTCTCACTATGCGTCTGTTTTATTATTTAATTTGTGAACAGAATCGACTGTGACAGAAAATTTTCACTTGTAAAAAACTTAACTGCCTGCTCTCACATTTTGCTGATGATTCAGTGTATTAGCATCTAGTTGAACATTTCCTTTTTCGGCATCTGCCTTTCTAGCGTGTGCGAAACCTTCTTGATGACTGAGTCAGCGAAGGCAGCGCGCAGCTCAATATCAATTCAATAACAATGGATTTGTAAACGTGGACAATAAGACATTTAAATTATCAACAATTGCCAAAACCGTACTGCCTTTGATTTCCGTCGCAGTCATCAGCGGTTGTGGTAGTGATAGCACGAACGAAGATACGACGAACCCAGGCTCAGGCTTGTACCCTGCGGGAGAGAACGAGGTCGTCATTTATTACAAACGCGACGTGGCGTCCGCTTCAACGGCCAGCGACTACGAAGGTTGGGGCTTGCACCTGTGGAACGGTGAAGGCTGTACCAGCACAGATTTAGACGCAATGGGCATTCCTGGCACAGGAACGGATTGGTCGGCACCGCATCCATTCGATGGCATCAACGACACCTACGGTGCTTATTACGTACTGAAAGTGAACCCAGATGCCTCTGACCCACACGAATGCATGAACTTCATTCTGCACAAAGGCGATGAGAAAGCATTCGGCAGTGCAAACTCAAAAGTGGAGCTGACGAAAATCGGCGAATCTAAAGGGTTGTTTGGCTTCCACGGCAGCAGTGAGCTTTACTACGAGCCAATCGAAGAACGCCCTGTTGATATTGATGGTCAAAAAGCGCATTGGCTAGATGCCAACACCATCGCGTGGGAAGCGGCGGCCAATGCGGATTCCATGAAGCTGTTCTACAGCCTCAGCAACGACATTAAAATGGATGAAGGCAAGCAAATCTCCGGTGGCACAGCGGTTGAGTTGACGAAAGCAGGTGATTTATCTGATGGTCTGAAATCACGCTTCCGTCACCTTGCTAGCCTCCAAGCTGCAGGCATTGATGTCGATGACGCGACCCTACGCACGATCCTGAAGTCACAAATCGTTATGGTAGCTTACAACGCAAATGGTGACGTCATTTCTGCAACTGAAGTGCAAAAGCCGGGGGTTCTTGATGCAGTATTTGCCGATTCCAAGGCAGGTAACGCGATTGGTCAAGAGCTCGGCGCGATTGTGGAAGGCGGTGCTGCAACCTTCAAGCTATGGGCACCAACTGCTCAAGATGTTGATCTTATTATCTACGATGAAAACTTAGCGGAAGAAGCGACCGTTGCAATGACAGAAGATCCAGCAACAGGTATCTGGGCTTCTGAGGCACAAAGCAATGTTGTTAACAAATACTATCGCTACCAAGTTAAGGTGTACCACCCTACAACTGGGGTCGTTGAAACGCGTTTGGTAACAGACCCATATTCAATGAGCTTGTCTAAAAACTCGCGATACTCGCAAGTGGTTGATTTAGATGACCCAAGCTTAATGCCTCAAGATTGGAATAACTACGCGCGCCCAACGGTTAAAAAAGACGAAGACCATGTCCTTTACGAGTCACACATTCGTGATTTCAGCTTTAATGACAGCAAAGGCACGCCAAGTCTTGATGGCAAATATCTTGCCCTTACAGAACCTGAGCGTGAGTCTGTTTCTCACTTACAAGCCTTAAAAGATGCAGGCCTAACAACGCTGCATATCCTACCAGCATTTGATATTGCAACCGTGGATGAAGACGCCGACAAACGAGTCGATATCACCGACACCGTGGGTAAACTTTGTGGCATCAAGCCAGAAGCGTCCATCTGTGAGACCGAAGACGACGGCAAAGTGATTGAAGAGGTATTAAACAGCTACGACCCAACAACGGGCAAAGCACAAGCGTTGATGAACGATCTTCGCATGCTAGACAGCTTCAACTGGGGTTACGACCCATACCACTACACCGTGCCAGAAGGCAGTTATGCGACCGATCCTAACGGTTCTAAACGTATCCTTGAGTTCCGCGAAATGGTTCAAGCGACGCATAAAATGGATCTGAAACTGGTCATGGACGTGGTGTACAACCACACGAATGCATCCGGTGTGAACGAAAAATCAGTACTGGATAAAATTGTCCCTGGGTACTACCACCGCCTAAACGTCAACACTGGCGGCGTAGAAAACTCAACCTGTTGTGATAACACCGCAACCGAGAACCTAATGATGGGTAAACTGATGGTTGACTCATTGATGGTGTGGGCGGATGACTATAAAGTCGATGGTTTCCGTTTTGACCTTATGGGCCACCAGCCGAAAGATGTCATGGTCTACGCACTTGAAAAAGTCCGTGAAATTGATCCGAATACTTTGTTCTACGGCGAAGGCTGGGACTTCGGTGAAGTTGCGCAAAACGCTCGCTTCGATCAAGCGACACAAGTCAACATGGCGGGGACAGAAATCGGTACTTTCTCTGATCGTCTGCGTGACGCAGTTCGTGGCGGAAGCCCGTTTGATGGCGGAGTAAATTCAGAAGGTAAGCACCCACTTCGCTTCAACCAAGGCTTTGGTAACGCCGCTTACCCGAACGAAGAAACTAAAACTGATGCAGAATCTGTGAATGGCCGCCTACACAACCAAGATCTGGTTCGTCTAGGTATGGCTGGTAACTTAGCTGACTACGTCCTTCTGGATTACAAAGGCGAAACCAAACTTGGTAAGAATGTTGATTACAATGGTGCTCCAGCAGGCTACACAAAAGTGCCATCAGAGAACATTTCCTACGTGTCTAAGCACGATAACCAAACGCTGTGGGACAACAACGCTTACAAGATTGCGACAGGCACTTCATCTGCTGAGCGAGCACGAATGCAGTCTGTATCACTATCAACGGTGATGCTAGGTCAAGGTATTCCGTTCATTCACATGGGTTCTGAGCTATTGCGCTCTAAGTCAATGCAGCGTGACTCGTACGATTCTGGTGACTGGTTCAACCGTGTATTCTTCGATGGAAGCGACAATAACTGGAACGTTGGTCTACCACGTGAAGACAAAGACGGTGCAAACTGGGAGTTGATCAAAACCATCGTCGGTGACAGCACGGCGAAACCAGACTCAACGGACATCGAGCTGACTAAGCAACAATTCCTAGAGCTACTAAAAATCCGCAGTACAAGCGAACTGTTCCGCTTAGATACCGCGCAAGAAGTGATGAATCGTGTTGATTTCCGCAACGTGGGCCAAGACCAAGTGGAAGGCTTGATTGTGATGTCTATCGACGATGGCACATCAGCAGGTGCCGATTTGGATTCGAACTACGATGCGATCGTGGCCGTTGTGAACTCAACATCAACTGAGAAATCTTTCAAAGTTGCTGGCGCTACTGGTTTCGAGCTGCATGAAGTTCAACAAAACTCTGCGGATGACATCGTGAAAGGTGCAAGCTTCGCCAATGAAACATTCACAGTACCAGCACTGACAACAGCGGTATTCGTACAGCCACAAGACGGCGCGCAGGGTGCAGGCCTACCAGTAAACACGGACAATAAAGACGTATCGAGCATTCCTCCTTACGGCGAAACCGTGGTTTACGTCAAAGGCACCATGAACGAGTGGTCAGATAGCAGTGACTGGGCGATGACCTTTATTGGCAACGGCATGTACTCTGTAACTGGCGTTCTTGAAGCAGGTGAACACGAGTTCAAATTTGCGGACTCAGGATGGGCAAATCCAAACATCGGTTGTGATGCTGCGGATTTGGCTTCTGGCTCACTAGACTTAGGCTCTGCGGGGAACTGTACGTTGTCTGTAGCTGAAACTGGTAAGTACAACTTCACTCTGAACGCGTTACATGTTCAAGATGAAAGCGTAGAAAAACCTGTCGTTTCAGTGACCAAGTCAGCAGATGCACCAACATTCGGTGAAACAGCACTTTACCTACGTGGCACTATCACCACATGGGATACTCCAGCGCAAGACTCCATTGCGAAGTTCAGTTATGTAGCAAATGACGTTTACTCGCTAGACATTGACCTATCGGCGGGCAACTACGAGATGAAAGTTGCGAGCGCAGACTGGGCAGCAGACACCAACTTCGGTGGCGAAGGCAGTGTTGAGCTTGGTAAAGCGCTAACGATGGAAGTCGGTGGCGGTAGTGCAAACCTGAAAATTGCGATTGCAGAAGCGGGAAATTACAACTTCCACTTCAACGCGGCTGACAAGTCGGCGCCAATCGTGACGGTAACGAAAAACTAGTTTCATTTAAAAACATCCGTAATGAAAAAGGGGAAGCATCACGCTTCCCCTTTGTTTTTTTGGCGTCACTAAATGGTGGATACCAAAATCAAGAAGGTGTTAGTTTCCCCAAATCTGTTCAACAAACTCAGGGTGATCAATGAATGGATTGCGATTGCCCTGAAACTCAAACACTTGTTGATTGCGGTTTTGTTCTTTTTCACTAACAGGATCATTTTTGTGCCAACGTTTCAGCATGTTTAACACCCAAGGTTCAAAAACCGTTGAACTTGAACCATCAAGGACAGCATCCGCATTGCTTGAATTGCCTTCCCAGTTACCTACTACATTTTCATAGCGGGTTGCCATGTAGAAATAGGCACGAGCAAAATCGCCTTTAAACTCATCGATCGGCTCAAACACCGTACCGGAATAACCTAGGCCAGTGCTTGCTTGACCAAGTTTAGAACCATTACTAGACACGTACGTCGCGGTGCCCACTTCACCAAATGGCCAGTTACTGCGCTTCGCATTCACATAGCCATCGGTCGCAAACAAATGGTGACCATCTGAGTTCATCGGCTCAACTTTGCCGCCAAACCAGCTTTTCGGGAACGAGTGTTCACGGTTGTAGCAATCCCCTTCTTGGCTGTATTGACCACATTGGTCTGTCACTTTCGTGAAGCTGATAGCATCAGTGCCCGCAGGTTTCTCTGAATACATATCGAGAATAGAGCCATCATTTTCGTAATAACGATCAATATCGGCATCTTTTACCAAGGTCCACACCGCAGAATAACCTCGGCTAGTGTGGTTGTTGATGATGTTAAACAGCGCCGTTTTTAGAGCGTAGCCCGTCTTGCCAGACGCCGCTTGGTAGTAACCATCAACCACTGGTGGGGTTGAGGTTGAGTCACCTAACGTAAAGTCGGTGGTTTCGCTTTTCGAGAATTCAGCGCCAGAAGCAAGAGTCTTATCTCCCACCTTCAACGCGTAAGACCCCGAACCATTGCCACAGCAAATGCCGTCGCCATAGCTGTCTTGAATCGTAAATTGGTAGTTACCATCGGCTAAACACATGGTCTTTTCAACAGTGGTTGACGACTCATACCCCTGACCAGAGAAAAGCACTTGCGCTTGGCTATTTTTCAACTCCCAGCTAGTTTCTGAGCCATAGTTGTCCGTCGTGAGTGTAAGAACCACTTCATGATCACTACAGCTTTCTACAGGAGGTTGTGTACTTGTCTCGGTCGGTTGAAAATTATCGACGTAGACAACTTCTGAGCCATCAAACCCGGCCTCATCATAAAAACGCAACCCGACATTGATGGTCTTGTTCGAACTCGCAGTATAGTTATGCGCCAGCTCTTGCCACTGGTTTACCTGCTGCGGATCTGAGTAATTGTGATAACCATCAACCACCAGACGTGCTTTTACATTTCCTTCGGTGTGATAAACCGAGACAGAAAACGGATAGGTTTTCCCTTGCTCCACATTAATGGTTTGCAAAAGGTCAGTGTTGCTTTGGGTACCTGTATTCACGACGACTTGAGCAGCCAGGCCGCCCGATTTGATTTGTTCGCTGCTTGGCGACACCGCGATGCCAGCGTCAATCACTGACCACTGCGTAGGCGCACTGCCATTCCACTGTTCAAAGTCACCATTGAGAATTTGGCTATATGCAAGCGGAGAGCTAATAACAGCAAGAAGACAGAGGGGTTTCGTTATGGATTTCATTATACTTTTCCATTAGTTATGTAAATCCCAAACACGATAAACATATTAGTAAGGCATAAGTAATCCTTCGGTCACACTTTTACGTTGCACAAGTGTTAATTTACTTTTTAATGTGCAGCTTATCTCACAAATATCTACCTGCCGAAAACAAACGCCAATGCAAAAAGCGAAGCAACCTGTTGGCTACATCGTTGGAAAACCATTAAGGGAAAAGTAAAACGGACGGAAAAAAGCCAAGTGTGCGCCTATGGGGGTCAGCAACAACACTTGGCTTGTGTATGAGAAAACCTTCTGGTCAGCTCAACTGATGAGCGGTGATTCCGGATATTTCCTTAGGGTGTAACCGCAAAGAATCGACCTTGTAATGGCGACATCGGAATTTGATATTGACCATTGCTTGGCGTAATTTTTTCATTCGTGAGCAAATCCACCAACTCACCAGTACTAACACTTTCCTGATTAAGAATAATTGTTCTCGCGCTTTTCGAAGTGTTTAGCGCAAACAGTACTTTGTCTGTACCAGATTGTTTCAAGTCCACATAACTGCCGTTACTCGCAACTAAATTCGTGCGTGACCCCTGATACAATGCTGGGTGCGCACTGCGCATCGTCATCAGCGATTTCACGTAAGCTTTGAGATCGGCTTGGTTTGCATCAAGCGTCGCCGTCACACCTTCAATTTTCGCACTGCTGCGCGCAACGTGATCATCGCACAAACCTTGAATGGCGCAGGTGTTGTTGTCTTCTTTTGCGGCAAAACCATCCACTTGATCCCCGATTTCATCACCGTAGTACAACGTGATTGGCCCGGTGTACGCCGCTTGGAAAGCAAACGCGGCTTTATGGCGTAACCAATATTCTGCATCATTTACATCCGCTAAGTTTCCGCGTTGCAACAAGTCACCAAAGCGTACTAAATCATGGTTGCCGATCATCAAATTCGGTTGCGCATGCGTTGGATATTGGTTGTGTGTGCTGTAGCCGTTGTTTAGCCAATCCACACCGCGACCACCCACGCCACTCTCATTCACGGCCAAAGTTTCTACGATGCGATAGCGCATCGGGAAGTCAAATGCAGAGCACAATGCTGGATCGCTGTTCGATCCATACGCCTCATTCGCGATCTCAGACTCCCCTTTCCAAATCTCTGCCACCATGTAACCCAACGGATTCACTTGTTCGCCTTTGCTATTGGTGTACGTGACACCTTGCGAGGCTTCATCGACGGCTTTACGAAGTTGTGTCCAAGCGTCTGTCGGAACTTGATAGGCTTGATCTAAACGCCAGCCGTCAATCTTGAGTTCTTTGATCCAATACGTTGCTACCTCTTTGTAGAAGTCGAGACTGGCCGGGTAATCAACGGGGTTACTCGATCCTGATGGCAACAAGCCGGAGGGAGATGGTTTGATCAAACCATCTTTGTGATGACCAAATACGCCATCAAAAAACACGTATAAACCGCGCTTGTGTGCTTCTTCGACTAGAGTTTTCGCGGTCGCTAAATCACCAAATTTTGGGTCGATCTTAAAGTAATCTGTCGCAAAATAGCCCGTGGCGTCCAAACGATCGGCCCAGTGATCTTGTCCTGCTATCGCTTCAGACTCAAAAATCGGCGTCAACCAAATCGCGTTCATCCCTAAATCTTGGATGTAATCAAGTGAATCAATCACCCCTTGCAAATCGCCATTATGGTGACTGGTGCCATAGCCCGTACCGTGACCAATGCTTGCATCACCATCCACAAAACTCTCGACCATGATTTGATAAGTACGAAGTTGGTTACTTTGCGCCATGACATTGGCTTGGCAAGCATAACTGGTATCCGGTAGCGGAGTGCTGCTATTAGTATCGCCACCACCAGAAGAATTACACGCAGATAAAGCACCAATCACACTTAACGCAAGCAGCGAGCGATACAGGCGATGGTTACGTCGGACGTTACGCATTTTACTCTCCCTAACTTACTCAAATTAAGTAAAAACATTTGAGTAATAAAATTAACCCCAACATGCTTCCCATGTAGGGGTTAATAAATAAAAATAGATTTTAAATAACTAAATGGAATATTATTGGCACTTATTTACCATTATTAAATAAGGTGAACCATCATCTCTAAATTCTAAACTCCAAAGATATTTACCAGGCTCTTTAATTTCTAGTTTTGTATCTGTGCCGTAACCACCGTAAGTCAGTTCATTTAATTGTCCTACCGATAGTTTTTTACCTTTGGCAGTGAACTGCGGTTTCCATTGTTCAGCGGCATACTGCATTTTGTAATTACCTGAAACCTCATCGGTAATCACTTGATATACATTATTCCCCTTATAGGTTAGCTTGCGCTCGGCAGTGTGCTTCCAATCTGCATTTGGGAAACTACCTACAACAAAAATGTCTTTAGACAATGGGCCTGATTCTGCCGAATCCGGCAAACTACAATTTGTCATCATATCAATCTGAGTGCTCGTAAATGCAACCGCATTATGTACTTCATCTTGGGTTGTATTTTCTGATGATGTGGACGAGCAAGCAGACAAGATAGACACAGCAGCTAACGTACATGCTGTATTTATAATTAATTTTTTCACGTTATATCCTTATTTTTATTATACCAAGTACTAATTAAATTAGAACATATATATTATGACTCTAAGTAAAATAAACTTTAAATAGAAATAATATAATGTGTGAAAAAGATAACTAAATGCGCAATAAAAAAGCCGACTATCTTAGTCGGCTTTTTGAAATTACCTATTTGCTATTCACTGCTTTTACAAATACTTCTTGCGCACCTTCAATTCCTAACGCTTTTGCTTCATCAAGTAAGCTCAGAGCTTTAGGGATATCATCTGCTTTTACCGCCGCTTTAATTGCGTTGTGGTAGTAAGTTTGTGTTTCAGGCTGTACTGATTCAACCGCCTTGACCGCAACTGGAGCCGCTGTTGGTCCACTACTTGATGTTCCGATTGAGAAGAAACTCACACGGTCAATCGAGACTTCAATCTTACCTGTATCACTGTTTGGAATTGGAATATCTTTTACTTCTGGCAAGTAATTGCCTCGTCCCTCTGCATCCAATCGCGCAGGGTGAATCACATCCGTAAATCCACCTAGATCCGATTGATCAGTGTAAACAATTAGGTAAACAGAATCTAAACCCACTGGTGGGAAGAAGTCTTTTTCAGCGACTAGACGGTTTCCAAGATGAAGACGAGGTTTTGTGTACTCAAACTCCGCTTTGCCGTAGTTTTCAATTTCTTTACCGTTTTTATCTACGATAATCGCTCTTGGTACGAAAGCAGTGTCTTCGATAAAACTAGTGATTTTAATGGCAAACTCGCCACGGTCAGCAGGCAACTCAAACACCGCAACACGGCTGTCGATATCTTTGTATTTCAGCACTTGGCTCTGAGTAGTGATATCTACAATTGCAGAGCTAGGAAGCTTCATTTTTACCGATTGAAGTTCAGAGAGTGTGTCAACTTGTTGCATTTGAGCAACTTGAACTTGTTCGATAACTTCAGTGGATTGGCAGCCAGCAAGCGCTACACATCCACTTAACATGAGGGCACGGAAGTACATACTTTATCCTTCTAGTTATTTTTCTAAAGGTTTTGGCACTAAAGCATCTTAGAGTGACTTTAGTGAAACGTCTAACTTTTCAATAACCCTTAGAAAAATAGCCGACTGATGTCGGCTATTTGACTAGGACAACTAGATAACTAAGAGTTTATTTGATTACCACCAAGCCTCAGCTTGAACACCAAATACGAACTCTGTATCGTCACCGTTGAACGCATTGTCATTTTCAGTATCTAGCAAGTAAGTTCCGTATACACGTAATTCTGGACGAGCCCAGAAGCTGTCACCCATAGCCCAAGCTTGAGCAACTGTGAATTTAGCATTACCGAAATCTTCTTTTGCTAGGCCACTATCTGCGATTTTCTCACCAGAGTTGTAGCCCGCTTCGAATACTGTGCGCATTGTGTCGTTCCACTTGTACATAGGACGAACAACTACAGAATATTGATCAATATCGAAGTTTTTACCTGTGTAAGCGCCAGCAGCTTGACCACCAATGTCGCTACCTGATAGGTAAGCAAGTTGGTGACCCATTTCCCAGTCCTCAGCTAGGTTCATTACACCCCAGTTGATCAAACGGAAGCCTGATGCATCATTAAATGCCTCTGTACCTCGCGCGTAGTAAGCACCTGCTCCCCAGAAGTTAGCTGCTTGAACACCGTAACCATTTGTACCGTATTGAAATACTGTTTGGTTAAAACCGTTACTCATACCTTGATGGATAATCGCAGACGCCAATACGCCGTCATCCGCTTCTTCACTTGCATCATTAGAATCTGTCGCAAAGTTGTAAGCAACAGCCAACTCAAGAGCAGCATCATCCCAAAGGCCGATGTTCGCTAAACGAGCATCAAAGATGTAACCCGTTGAATCTGAAGTTTCACCATCTTGAATCAATGCTAGAGATAGCTTTTGGTTGCCTACTGAGAGGTTTTCGATACCACCACCAGTACCAGAAGTGTTTAGGAAATAGAAATCAGTGATGTGGATATCTTTACGTTGGTAGTAAGTTTTACCAGCCCACATAGTTGCGTCTTTATCAGAAGCAATCAGACCTTTAGCTTTTACAGCAAACTGAGCAACGTTAAAATCAGCATCTTCCCAGCCATTCGCACCAGGAGCACCAGAAGCAATCATAGATTCGATACGCCAAGTCTGGTCACCCATTTTCAACTCTTCCGCCAAACCAAACTCAGAGTAGTTATCGTCTTCGTTACCCAGACGGCCAATACCAAATTTGTTTACAGCAAGGTCACCATTACCATTACCGCTGATACCAGTACCAGCACGCATGTAACCGTTAAAATCCACTGCAAACGCAGAACCAGCAGCTAAAGTTGCAGCTACAGCTGCAGCAATTACACTTACTTTTTTCATTCTTAACTCCATTAAGGGTATTTATAATTCTGTCTTCCCTGCTCACTCTTTTAGGTGGATATAGGCAGTAAAAACACACCTAAAGAAAGAGAGGTAAGATGGGAACGAATCCCCGTTTGTTTCAACAGTTATGAGATTACCCGAGGCGTACAAGGATGACTTCCTCCGCCCCAAACTAATTTAGGGGGGATGAGAAGGGAGTAGAAAATTTACCGAATGGTGTTTTTTCGAGTCAGATCACCAATCTAGGGAGGAATTAGTAAGTTTATTCGGTTTTGAGCCGCTACAAAGTGATAGCCATTTCATATTTTTGACTCTAAGCCGTCACATAAAGTAATTAAATTACATGAATATTTTTATATTTAGGGTGGTTGACCTTAGTAAGACAAAGTTTTTAACTTATAGTTTCCTAAAGGTAGAAATAAATATTAAATAAAGTATCTCCGATGACACGACTTCTCTCTCGCCCTTACCCCTTGGGTGCAACTGTAAATAAAGAAGGTTGTAACTTCTCTATTCACGCTCCGGGGAAAAAAGACATAAAACTCGCCCTGTTTGCAGACGATGGCAGTTACGCGCTTCATGATTTACCGAATGAATACGCTGGCATACGTCATACTTTTATTCCGGATATTAAGCCGGGGCAAAAATACGGTTACCTTGTCTCCCACAAGGAAGAGCCACTATTAATTTCTGACCCTTACGCAAAGTCAATTGATAAAGCCCTCCACTACCACCCTCCCTACTCTCCAGCCAAAAGTTTCGATATGCCGAAGTGCATCGTTATCGAAGATAATTTTGACTGGCAAGATACGGATCATCCGCGTATACCAAGAGAAGAGATGGTGTTGTTTGAGACACACGTCAAAGGGCTTACCCAACTCCACCCAGAAGTTGAGGACAAACTGAAGGGGCGCTATTTAGGTCTTGCGTCACCTGAAATGCTGGCCTTTTATGAACAGCAAAACATCAACACGCTGCAATTGCTACCTGTCGCTGCGTGTATGCATGAGCCTCACCTACTAGAGATGGAAAAGGTCAACTATTGGGGATACAACCCTTATCTCTTTATGGTGCCTGATCCGCGCTATGCAGAAAAAGACGCCGTCACAGAGCTCAAAACAACGATTCGAGAACTGCACAAAAACGGCATCGAAGTGATTCTCGACGTGGTTTACAACCACACTGCAGAGGGGGGGGAAGGGCCTACAATTTTCAACCTGAAAGCGCTCGATTCCCGTTTTTACATCAAACATGGCAACCACTTCGCAAATTACACTGGTTGTGGCAACACGGTCGATCTCACCTATCAACCCGCTTTAAACCTTGTGATGGATACATTGCGCTACTGGGTTAGCGAATTTAAAGTCGATGGTTTTCGTTTCGACTTAGCTGCAACGTTAGGGCGTCAAGGCGATGATTACAACCCAGAAGCAGCTTTCTTTAAAGCCATTGCGCAAGACCCTATTTTGCGTGAAACCAAATTGATTGCCGAACCTTGGGATATTGGTCCAAATGGCTACCAAGTGGGTAACTTTCCATTTGGTTGGAACGAATGTAATGACAAACTGCGTGATATTTCCCGCAGTTTTTGGCGCGGTGATCAAGGCTATTTAAAAGAGTTTGCCACTCGATTAATGGGCTCTCGTGACATTTATAGTGCAGCGAACTGGCCATACAAACTCACCGTAAATTACATCACGTATCACGATGGCTTCACACTGCAAGATTTAGTGTCTTACAAGCACAAACACAATGAAGCTAATGGCGAAGAAAATCGCGACGGCCACGGTGACAATCGCTCAGAAAACTACGGTATCGAAGGCGAGACAGAAAATCTGATGATCATCGCCACGCGTGAGAAGCAAAAACGCAACCTTATTGCCAGCTTGCTGTTTGCTTTTGGAATCCCACACATCCTCACTGCTGACGTGCTGTCTCACACCCAAGGCGGTAACAATAATGCCTATTGCCAAGATAACGAAACCAGTTGGCTTAACTGGGGAGAAACGGAGCGTAAGCAACATTTCAAAACGTGGATGTCACAAATGGTCGCCAACCGAAATCAATACATGGTGCCATTTATCCGAGCTTTCAGTGGCGAAAACCGCAATAACAACCGCATTTTCTGGCGCCGAACAGACGGTCGCTTAATGGAGCATGATGATTGGAACCGTTTAAGCTCTGTCGCACTTCACCTTGGTATCGGTAAAGAAGGACAAGAGCTGGTCTATCTCATCAACCAAACTAACGCCACAGCGCGCTTTAAGCTCCCTAATGAGCGAAAGCAAGAATGGGTAACGATCTGCGACACAAACGTACGTAACCTCAACCCAGGGCATGCTGAAGGCGAGGTTTTGCTATCACCTACTTCGATGGTGATTTTGCATTACCACCCGAAATCAGATCAATCATAGAACAATAACCCGGAAAGCTTATATACACGACTTTAATAGCAAAAGACCCGAAGTCCGTTAACGACTTCGGGTCCATTTAGTGTTGTAAGCATTAATGAACCTCTGTATATTTATGAGCCATTACAGTATATGAACCAAATTAAAAAGGCGTATAGTCCATATGGCTACTTATCTTTACACACGTTATTCGCCAAAAAATCGAGCTTACCAAGAGCACCTTAATACTCTAAAAGCTTTTGCGCCCGAAGCTCAGCATTTTGAGGATAAGGTTCGTGGTTGCATGCCTCCAACCGAGAGAGAGGCATTCTTACAACTGCTCGATTCCGTCAGAGCAGGTGATACGATTGTGCTCTGGTGGCTAACGGCATTTGGTCGAGATTTTAGTCAGGCGTTAAATACAATAAAAGTATTACTAGCAAAAGGGGTCACACTGAAAACCGTTTGTGAACCACTCACATTTGAACCGGATTCTGTTCAAACTCAAACGCTACTCACCGTGCTATCCGGATATGGAAAAGTGCAGACTGAACATCGCCTGTTTGCAGCAGAGCAAGGACGGCAAGCCATTAAAGATCAACCAGATTTGTGGAAACAGAAATTTCGCGGACGCCCAGCAGACAAAACTAAACACCAACAGATCGCAACGTTGCTGTTAGAAGGCTATACGTTGAAGAGTGTTTCGGAGCAGTGTGATGTCAGCCTATCTACCGTAAAACGCGTCAAATCTAAGTTAAATGAAGTGGATGATGAAGGCTGCCTCAGAACACGAAAGCAAAGAGGTTATTCTGATGGTGATCCATCATGAGTCGCCCAATCAACTTTCGCACTATCTTACTCGCCTGTCTTATTATCAGTGTTGGCCAATTGAGCATGGGGCTTGTTATGCCCTCTTTGCCATGGATCGCAAAAGACTTTTCTATCTCCCTTGATCAAGCCCAACTGCTCGTGAGTATTTACTTACTCGGTTTTGGTCCCTCTCAGTTCGTTTACGGTCCGGTATCGGATGCTTTGGGTCGAAAAAAAGTGCTACTGACGGGCTTGCTCATCGCGATGTCTGGTCTATTGATGATCATTTTCCTTAGTGACACCTTCACAGGCATGGTGATGGGGCGTTTTCTACAAGGCTTAGGAACTGGGTGCTGCGCGGTACTCGCGAGAGCATCGACTCGAGATAGATTTAGCGGTGATGAGCTCCCTGTCGCCATGTCTTACATCGCTATGGCAGCTTCGATCACGCCACTCATTGCACCTGTGATTGGCGGTTTTATCAACTTCCACTTTGGTTGGAGTATGGTGTTCATTTCACTGTTAGGTTATGTCTCACTCGCTTGGGTAATCATCGCCTTTAAGTTTACAGAAACCATTGCAAAACGATCTGTTATCCCGTCACCACGCAACATGCTTTTCCAGTATCGAGACTTGGTGACGTCACGTTACTTTATGAGTTTTGCCAGCATCAGTTGGTTAAACTTCAGCCTGATGATAACGACCGTGTCCGTGATGCCATTTATCATGCAAGACCAAATTGGCATGACATCCGATCAATACGCAATGTGGGCACTCATTCCCGCTTTAGGTATGTTAGGCGGCACCACGATTTGTAACCGAGTAAGGCCAATTATCGGCAACAAAAGAATGCTACTTTGTAGTCCATTCCTGCATCTCAGTGCTGCAATATGGTTGTTCTTCTGCCCGGTAGAACCGCTGTATTTAATGTTGGGGCAACTATTAATGATCTTAGGTAACGGCATTGCCCTACCCTGCGCGCAAGCCATGGTAATGCAACCCTACAAAAAGCAGGCTGGTGCTGCAGCAGCCATGTCTGGAGGTGGACAAATGATCGTATCCTCATTGGTCAGCTTAACATTGGTACAGCTTGGTTTAAGCCAAGCCTGGCATCTATCAATCGTTATTGTGGTGTTTGCAGCAATAACGCTCACCAACATTCTACGAGGTTTTGGAGCAGAGCAACCTTCAGAACAGTAACGAAAAGACTTACTATTGTTCTTACAATTAAGAACACATCGTATAAGCTTTAACTATGGATAAGTTGGCGGGTACTAACATGATGTTGCATTTACGAGTTGGCGCACTACTAGTCGCCACTTTTATATCCGCTGGCACCACCGCGAAAGCCAACGAGTACTGGCAATTTGATAGTGACGATAACGGAATCACTATCTACTCTCGAGAGCATACCGACGGTTTAGTTGAGATTCGTGCTCGGATGTTCACACCCACCAGCTATGGCGCATTTTTAACACTATTGGAAGATAGTGACAATATCCCGAACTGGATTGACAATGCCAGTCATAGCCGGGTTTTAAATCAAATATCAGCCACCGAAAACATCGTTTATACCCAATTTACGGCGCCATGGCCTGCAAAAAATCGTGATATGCTCACCTACTCTGAATATTGGGTCGATGAGCTTGGGTTCACGATAAAAATCAAAAGCGCACCAGACTCATATCTTGCTGAACAAAAGGGCTATGTTCGCATTCGTTCGGTTGATGCAACTTGGGAATTACAAAAGCTCACTAATGGCACGACACTCATTGACTACAAAGCGTTTGCTGACCCCGGAGGCCTTTTGCCAATCTGGCTAATCAACAAACTATCAAAACAAAGTGCACGAGCAACATTTAGTAATCTAAGGAAAGAGTTACCAAAATATCAGCAATACTCCCATCCTCAGATAAAGGAGTAAACTTCACGTTTGCTATTTAATTACGATTATGGTGTTTGAAAAAAGTGCCCACAAAAGAGGCGAAGGCTAAACCCAAGAAGAGCCAAAACAAAGGGATAAACCCAAATGACTCTACTAATAAGCCATTTTCATCTACGTAAGAGCCCTGAGCGTGGTACGCAATTAAACATGCCACACCACTCAAAAACAAAACTATGCTCAGTTTATATTTACGAATAAACCCCATCTAAACCTCAAGCAATCAATTGATATATCTTCGACATATTGCCACCGTATATAGTTCACTCAAAAAACATAGTGCTCTATGTTTGCTCCAATCTTTATTAGAGGTTTTTTAGTCAGAGACAAGATAAAAACCCAAACATAAAGAATAAAAAGTCAAATTTAACTCAAAATATTATATGCGTTCTCAGAACTATCTTGACCTTTTTTCTCACATATACAGTGTAATTGTTATCATTTTGTTTGCTCAATGCTGCCAAAAATCGTTCACATCTCTCCCAAAATAATTAGTGTTCTAAATATTTTTATTACTCTACGCAAAAACAAACCAAACAACAAAAAAACTTTTAAAATCAAAACTTAAGGTTTAAAAGTCAATTGTAAAACAATAATAGCAACGAGTTAACCTCTTCATCTCTTTCGCTTTTTTAATTGAACGTCTAATCAAGTTAACGCACAATGCCATCGACAACTCACATAATAAATCATGAAAAAAAGGAAGTGTCTTCATGCATAATTTTTCAAAAAGTGCAGTGGCAACTTTAATCTCTGGCCTTTTGCTTGGAACTTCAGCGAATGCGGGAGTGAGTATCACACAAGGAAAGACCACGATCCCCGATGGCGAAGCTACACACGCTCAAGACATTACCGTTCAAAACGAACATGTCGCCTTCGCTCTCGCTGTTGAATCAGCACCACCATGGGGCGTACCGCGAGGAACATTGGTCGATTTGGCAGCAGTAAAGAATGGCAAAGTAGATCTTGACCGGGTTGCCTTTGCTGACTTCATTCCTAACAGCTGGTCCGCATGGCCGAATGATCGCAAATCCATTGAAATTATCGAAGACAGCGACAATAAAGCGGTCATTAAAGTGAGCCGCAACTTCGATAACGTTGATATCACAACGTGGTATACACTCGCTTCTGGATCTGACTCAATTGCGCTTAAAACGGTCATGACCAACCAAGGTAAAAAAGATCTCGCGTTAGAATCAGGGCACACCATTTGGCCAGACACTGGCTACCAATTTGCCGTGCCGGGGTTGGAAGGGAAAGAAGAATCCATGGCCGACAATGCCCTCGCCGATCGTATGGTCGCTTATGATCGAGACTGGGCCTTTGCACTTCATGCTCCTTATTTTGATCGCGTCAAATACAATGGTCGTGACATGTACCTGGGGCATACCTTGAAAGCAGGTGAAAGCCGCACTTTCCAATCCCGACTACAAGTGGTTCCGAATGGAGACATGGCTCCCATTGTTAAGGCAGAAGCTGACCGACTAGGACAAGCGACAGGCACCATCAACGGCCAATTACGCGCGGATAATGGTCGTATTCCTGAAGATGCCATCGTGATGATCGAAAAAGAAGGACAACCCTATGCCTGGACATTGGCCAAAGATGGCCAGTACAGCATGGCGCTGCCTGAGGGTGAGTACCAAATCTACGGCACAGCGACTGGTCACGCAAACAGCGAGCTGCAATCGATTCAAGTGGCGAGAAATAGCGAGCAAACACTCGATTTTACGTCTCTAAAACGCCCAGCAACTCTCTCACTTCAAGTTGAAGAGGCAACATCAGGTCTGGCCAAAGATGCGAGAATCACCATCCTTGAAGGTCAAGCGCCACCGGTTGAATTTTTGGGTAAACGCACCTTCTTTACCGATCTGCTGCCTGCAGGTCATGCGGAGCTAAAACTGGCACCCGGTCAATACAAATTAGGTATCAACTCTGGTGGAGGTTTTACAGCTAAAACCCAAACATTAGACGTAACTCTAACGTCCGGTAAAACGACGAAGCAACGAGTAGAAGTGCCTCAAGTGACGTTTCCTAACCGTCAGCATTGGTATGGCGCAGATTTACACCATCATGGCAACGTGTTGGAAGGCGTTACCCCGCCAGAAATTGTTGTGCGTGCTCAATTGGCAACGGATCTTGACCTGACTTTCATTAGCGATCATGACTCAACCATTAACCACCAGAAGTTTGCAGAACTATCTGCGAAACGTGGCGTGCCTTTTATTCCGTCAATCGAAGTTTCGCCATCATGGGGACATATGAACCCATTTCCTATCGACAATGGCGCCGAGCTAACGGTCGATCCTGGCACCACTGACGTTCACACGTTACTTGACGCCGTACATGAGATGGGGGCTGAAGTCGTACCGATGAACCATCCATACAACGATTATGGCTACTTTACGAATATCGCTAAAAATGCAGTCCCTGGTGGTAAAACGGATCGCTTCGACCTTATGGAGCTTAATGCGCGCGTAGACAATGAACCAACGTTGAAGAAAGCACATAAACTCTGGGATCAAGGTGAAGCAATGTACTTTACGGCGGGAACCGACACCCACGATGCGTGGAACCAACTCACGGGGCAGATTCGAATGATGGCAAGAGTCGATGGCGAGCTAACGCCGTCGAAGTTTGCGCAAGCACTTAAAGCCGGCCATGGCTACGCAACACAAGGCCCTATTCTTTATCCGCAAAACATTATGTTTGGTGAAACAGCAACAGCTGGCGACACGTGGGACATCCACGTCGTTGCAGCCGATGGTCTAAAAGAAATTCGATTGTTCGGTAAAGGCGGCAACGTGCTGAATACTCTGACGATTAACCCAAAAGTTGATACTCAACGCATAGAGCTGTCGCTACCTATACCTAGCGACGCAGAGGGATGGATAAGTTTAGAAGTCGAAGATAAAGACGGCAGCACGGCCTGGAGTAACCCTGTTTGGTTGCAGTCATAGTCTTGATGAAAGTCCGACTCGATGGTAAACAAACCTGAGTTCGACGATGAAATAAAGGCGGCACTGCGCCGCCTTTTTTCTACTCGATGTTTTACTGCTGTGCAACCGTCACGGGTTTGGTCGCACCACGGTAATCAAACTCAAAACCAATACCTTGATCTGTTACATCCATCGTCATACCACCAACAAGCTCGCCTTGTAAGCTTTTCATAACATCATCAGGTAACGGCTCACCAGTCACGGCTGACGCACTTTCCAACACTTCCAAAATGCGTTCTGAATCGAAGTCAAAACTGAACAAGCCATTTGGAGAAAGTGGTTGTGCCATCACTTCTTTGCTCGCGTCTTCGGCATTCTCACCACTGTAGAGCGTAAAATGGTTTTCGTTTAAGCGAGCAAACACATCCATCTTCAAGCCTGTGTGCATTTCTAGCAGGTCACTGACATTAACTGGCTGGTTATCCGGCTGAATTTGTAATTGAGCAAGTTCAGGGACAAACATTTGCGCGGTTTGAATCAGCATCATTGGATCATTGGCAGATAGAGACAACATACCATCTAGCTGGCTAAATACTTCACCGTGCTGAGCATTAGTGTCAACGTGGATATCAAACATCTGCAGGCTTAATCCTTTCAGGCCGTTAACCATGCCGGAGCCCATGCTCACAGCTGCGGCTGGGTTTTGGCCACCCATCTCTTGCTGCATTTGAGTCAATAAAGAGCATTGGTACTGAGGCTGAGTCAAGTCGCTCCAAATCTGACCAATCGATGGCGCTAGCGTATTAATGTCTAAACCAAGCGCCATGCTAAAGAAGCTCTTATCATTGTTCGATTCTGCCAAAACGCCACGAATCGACTTAAGCGCATCTAGAATTACTTTATTTTTCGATTCAACAACAAAAGCACCTTTAATGAATGCCTGCTCGCCTTTCAACTTGTATTCCGCAAATGCGACGGATTGAGGCCAGTTTTCTGCAACTTGAGTAAGTTCAGTATGACAGGCTGGTGAGCGCATCTCCTGAATAGTCGGCTCAGGGTCAATGGCATCCAGTATGCTGACTTGACGCGCAAAGATATTGCCATCTTTCGTCGTCAAACCTTTAACCAATTCACGGTGGTCAAAGTAACCGAAAGAGTTATTGTTTTCGCCGTATTTAGCCTGCAACGCCGCTAGGCGTCCACTCTCCGCAATGTTTTGACTTGGTGACTCAAGTCCCAATGCCATTTTAAGCGGGTTTTGAACACCCAGTTGCGGAATATCAACCGTTAACGTAAGTACGTTGTCAACCACGGCAACAACCAAGCCAATGCCATCTTGCGGGTCAACCGAATCTGTCATCTCGTAACGACGAAACTCCACTTCACCAAGTTTAACCAGCTCGTGCTTAGTACCGCTCATCTGCTCTTCGTGATCCAATGTTTTCCATAACGCGGCAGGGTCTTCAATCTTCAATTTGTACACTGGTACCATACCGATTGTGTACAACACAGGATTAATGTTTTCTCCGGTACCTAAGTAGGCTTTTAACGTTTCTGGCGATGCAGCGCTCTCCAGATATCCATCAAACAAGTTAACGGCAAACTGTTGCTGTGGAGAAAGTGGTTCATCGGCAAAAAGTTCAGCAATCGAGCCTTGGTTAGCCGTGCCAAATGCATTCATGTATTTATAATGATTAAAAGGTTCCGTCTGATACGTCACCATGAGCGAATCCGCAGGAACTTGCGAAAGTAGTGATACTGAATCACTCGAGGTAGTATTGTTTTGGTACAGGTAGCCAGCGCCCCCTGCAGCTGCGACCACTGCTGTAGCCAATAGTAGTTTTTTCACGACCAACTCCGTTGTCATAGTTATGTGTTCCTAAGCGAAATATCACGCTTAGGTTTAAAGCCTTTGAATAGCACTTTTATATCGACCGCTATCATAAACAAGTTATCGATATAATGAATGTCGGTTTGATAAATTATCCAACATTTATAAGGTAAACCGTGAAGTAAGTTGAATTGCGTGAGGATGCTATTGGCAATATTCACAATCTAATTTCTCGGATAACCACCTTACAAATCAAAATCTTCAGTTCAATAAAGCGATTTGGAGTAACTACGACCAAAAGCGCTAGGATATTAAATCTTTATTGAGTCTTTTATCTAATATCTGAAAACGCCTCACGGCCTGACACTTCTTTCCAATTTGCCTCTAGCGGTCCCCGTTCGTTTTCCTTACATTCCCATTAACTCAGTGACGAGACGTATACCAGATACGAGCAGTAGAAGACGATGAAAGACCAGTTGACGATCTCTATATCAACCATCAATGGCTCCAGACATTGGTACTTCAGTAAAAGGATGCAACGCAATCTAAAAACGTTTTTATGCTTTTTTGTCATTGCTCTGGCCGCAACCGCGATCTTAATTCATCACTTGTACACTCGCGTCGATAATGCCGCGTTAAAACAAGCTGAATTGACAGAACATTCGCGCACTATGGGTGAAGAGCTCAGCACACTGAAAGCATTAAAATCCGAGCTGGAAAGTGATCTCTCAGAGCGAGAAGAACGAGTACAACTTGTTTCGGAGCGTTTGGGAGAGTTAGAGAAAGTCCTTGGAGTTGGAGAACATACTACCACGGATAATTTGGATGCCCGACTTGATGCGGCGGCGATTACGTCGAACGTTCGCATGGTGTTGTTAAACCAAATACCAAGCGGGTCTCCGGTCGGTAAAGCGCGGCTCTCTTCTCGCTTCGGTAAGCGCATTCATCCGGTGACAAAAGTCGCTAAGATGCATCGCGGGCTCGATTTTGCCGTGAATACCGGTACTAAGGTTTATGCCCCAGCAGATGGGGTTGTGGAAGTCACCCGCCGCAGCAATAAAGGCTCTGGTAACTTCCTCAGGCTGCAACATTCTTTCGGTTTTTCGAGTTCTTATTCGCACTTGAAAAAGTTCAAAGTAAAAAGCGGTCAGTTCGTCAAAAAAGGGCAACTGATTGCAATTTCCGGCAACAGTGGGCTCTCTTCTGGCCCTCACCTTCACTACGAGGTGCGTTTTGTTGGGCGAGCACTGAATCCGAAGCCATTTGTCGATTGGAGCCTCAATGATTTCGAAGACATTTTTACTAAGGAGCGAAGAATACGATGGGAATCTTTAATCAAAACCGTGGAACAACGAGTAGCTCAGCAGCTTCAACTCTCATCGCCAAAGGCTGTGCTGTTAGCGGAGAACTCAAAGTAGAAAACGATGTCCAGATTGATGGCATCGTCGATGGTCAAATTAATGTAGAAGGCACTCTCGTCGTTGCAGAAAGCGGCCGAGTAAACGGTGAGATCTACGCTAAGCAACTGATCATCAATGGCATGATGGATGGTAACTGTCACGCAGAACACATTCAAGTACTTGCCAAGGGACGTATAAGTGGGAGGATCTGGAGTAATAACCTCAGCATCGAACCTGGTGGTAAATTCTTTGGTGAAGCGGCCGAATTACCTGAAAAAGAAGTGGTGACACTGAAAGGGAAGACTCAAGAGAACGCCAGCACGAAAGAAAACAATACCAACAATGAAAAGCGACCTGCGCGTAAATCAGCGTAAACTCTTTGGTTAAAGTGCATAAAAAAGACGGCTTTCACGCCGTCTTTTTTATTACTAGAGACACGAGCTTCGTCAGAAACTACAGTGATTATTCGGCCGGGTTTAAAATCATCACCGAGCGCTTTGCTTGCGGACCAAAAGCCGCTTTCGCATGCGCTTTCACTTCGTCTAACGTCACACTCTTAGCCGCTTTCTCAACGTCAAGCAACACATCGACGCCGTAATCATGCACTAAGTAGCGAGTATACGACCATGCGCGCTGAGCAGGGTTATCATCTAATCCTTGCATCGCTACCGCCAATTGCTTCGCTGCCGTATCCACCTCTTTTTGCGTGATGTTCGAAGCTAAGTCATCAAACATTTTGCCTAACTTGCTATCTAAAACTGCCACGTCTTCGGGCTCAACTTGAGATTCCAAGAGCCAATCAGAGATTGGTTCGCGATCTTGCGTCACGGTGTAAATATTTGGGCTGTAATCGAGACTAGACTCTTCTCGCACAATATCCAAGACACGCGCATTACTGATACGTTGTAGAATATCTTCGATAACCGTATCCCTTGCCGTACGTTGGTAATCGTTCGTGTTAGTCAAACGCATTACATACAACGATGAAGGTTCATGACCATCCGCAACGACTGTTCGCGCCGGCACGTCGGTGTTGAACGCAACATGGTAATCAATCGAACGACCCGGTTTCATCTCGATAGAGGCCACATACTTACGCAAGAGTGGCGTAATTTCTTCCGGCTCGACATTTGCCACAATGACCATCTTAAAACCATCATTGGTTTTGAAAAGTTGCTCATGCACCGCCAATATTTGCTCAGAAGTCACTTGCTCCACATCGTCACTGGACACGATACGATGACGACTACCCGGCAAATAAGAATTACCGTTTACTTTCTGAATCAGTTTTCCCATCGGCGATTCAAAAAAAGCGCCACTCTGTTGTTTAAACTCTTGCTTTGCTGCCGCCATCTGGCGCTCGTCAACTTTGATCTCCGTCGCTAGGTTGTACAACCCATTCAACGCGTAAGTTAAATGCGTTGTTGGCGCGGTAATTTGTGAACCGTGACTGGTCGCATCAAGAATCGCGCTAAGCGCAATGTTATTTTTGCGTAAGTAACTGTCTAACTCTGAACCAGAAAATGCCCCTAACCCACTGCGTATCGCCGTCGTTGCAGCGATTTCATACGCAGCATATAACGCTGGTTCAACGGCGGCTTTACCACCTTGGCTCGCATAGTAAATATAAGCTCGACCACCCGCTTTGGCATCTTTTTGGAACCACACTTCGACACCGTTTGATAGCGTATAAACTTGAAAGCCACCCGCTTCCTGACGCATGCTGGTGATGGTACCTTCTTGAGTAGGCTGTAAGAATCCATCCACTTTGTCATACATCTCTAACGGTTTTTCGCCAGTTTGGAGGTAGGCACTGTATAGATCGGTAAATACATCATTGAACTGAGCTGACGTTTCACTTTTCCCTAACCCAATCACAAAGATTGGTTGCTCAGACAACAAGGCATTCAATTGCGTGTTAATGCTCTCTAGATTCTCGTTGTTGATGAATTCAGACAAACTCTGGGCGTAACTCTCTTTTGATTGACTCACACTGCCTTGGTCAATTTGAAAAACGCGCGCTTCTGCATAACTGTTTGGCTTACGTTGGTCCCAGTCTGAATCAATATTTGCGAGCTCACCTTGCCAATTTGACATGATGCTCTCTAACTCAGATTGGGTCGCACCATAATCTCTCAGTGACGCCAACGTGCTGATGAAAGTTTGATGCATTTGTTCACGACGCTCAGGCCCAAACGAAATACCTGCCGACATCATGCGCTGGTAGTTGGAATAGTAAGGCTGGGCATAAGCATACTGAAAAGGTTCAGCGGCATCATTAAGTACACGAATCAGACGTTGTTGAATTAGCTGTGTTGCGACTTCATCACGCCACACTTGATGCTGCTGTTCAATCGTAGTGCTGCCACTTAGACCACGCTCAATCACTAAATGAAGGCTTGGTGATTCCATCGTGTTACTTGGCAAGATTCGGTTTTGGTTATTCACTCGAATATCGCGGCGCTTCTCTATTACGGTATCCGAGGTGCTTTCCCAGTTCGAGAATTTGTTTTTGATAATATTGGACAGTGAATCCACGTCGATATTACCGGTCACAACCAACTCGGCATTTTGTGGTTGGTACCACTTGTCGTAAAACGCTTTTAGCTTGCTTGATGAGGCATTTTGAATCGCTTCGCGAGTACCAATTGGGTCGTGTTCACCATACATAGTGCCTTCAATCGACGCTTGATAAGCATGCATAGAAAAGGACTTATCATCCGGGTTAGCACGTCGCCATTCACCAAGAATCACCCCTTTTTCTTTCTCTACTTGTTCAGGAGCAAACTGAAGTCCGTTTCCGATATCTCTCATCCACTTCAGGGCATCTTCCAGCTTTGTATTATTGGCAAGATCAAGTTGGTAAGAAGTTTGCTGATAAGTGGTAAAGGCGTTGATATCGGCACCAAAGCTACCACCAGATTGCTCGAAAAGTTTAACAACGTCGTTGCCGGTAAAATGCGTGCTGCCATTAAACGCCATGTGCTCAACAAAGTGAGCGTAACCTTTTTGATTGGCTTCTTCTTGGAATGAGCCGACATTCAGAACCAAACGGACCGATACTTCTTGGTCTTTTGTTGGGTAAAGATGGTATTTCATACCGTTCGATAACTGGTCGACATGCCAGTTGGCGTCAGGCTGAATCGGCGTCGATTGTTGTGTCAGAGCACACCCTGACAGTAATAACGCGGGGACTAACAATATACTGCGCATAACTATTGCCCATAACAATGATTAAGCCGATTAATATAATCCTCGTTCGATGACCTTCACATTTTTAATGGATTATTTACTACTCAAACGTGACGTAAATCACCTTTTAATGAAATCAATTATCATTTACAAAAAATAGACAAATCCTTACTTTACAAATAGATAAATAACACAGCTTAAAAGCCTTTTTCTTATTTGATGTAAAACTCAAAATCGCGACATGGAGTCAGTATTTATTTTGAGCAATAAAATATAATTATTGAACAGATTCGAATCTGACTTTCTGCTGCATATTCAACGGCTCGGTGAGTCCTGATGAGAATAAAAACACAACAACTATTATTCAAAGATCTATTATTCGCTTTATGTTCAAAAATCTATCATTAAAAAACAAACTGGCAATCTCTGCCAGTGCTGCCATCATTCTCGGGGGAGTGCTGGTAGAAGGGCTGTCTTTTCGAGATTCATTAAACAGACTGGATGTCGAAGTCGCGCAACGACTAGAGAGCACCAGCGCATCTTACAATCAATACGTAAAGGACTGGTTACTCTCAAAAGAGCGAGCACTGACGTCACTCTCTTCCGATTCAGAGAAGCGTTCTCTGGTTACGCACTTGAAACAAGTCCGAGACTCTGGCGCGTTTGATAACGTCTTTCTCGCTTACCCAGACGGCTCACAAGACAACGCCAATGGGGTGGTTTTGCCACCAGGTAATAACGACCCACGCAAATGGGGTTGGTACACCAACGCCATTGCCAATCCATCGAAAGTCTTTATGGATAACCCAACCGTCGCAGCGGCCACGGGGGCCAACGTCGTGTCGCTCGGTAAAGCCTTGCAACTACATGGTCAAACCGTCGTTCTGGGTGCAGATGTCGAAATTGGAGATATTTTAAACAGCCTCAACCAAGTGATCCTGCCGGGTGAAGGCTATATGTTTATTGCCAATGAACAGGGCAATATTTTCACCCATAACGACGGTAAGCTGCTGAATCAACCTGTTAGCAAGCTGGGCCTAAACAACAGCGATATTACCTCTGCCGCACGTTCCGGCACAGAGCGTCGTGTCTCGATTAACAACACCGAATATGTGGTTTACGCGCGCCATATTGAGGGCACCAAACTCACAACGGTCACAGTGTTAGATCAAAACTCGTTGGTTGCCCCACTTTACGATGCTGTTTGGGATCAAATCATCGCAACCACTATCGTCGTCGTTATCTGTGTGGCTTTGTTTAACCTGCTATGTAACATCTTGTTCCGTCCGCTCTACAATGTTTCGAATGCGCTTGCGCAAATCGCCAACGGTAGCGGCGATCTGACTCAACGCATCAAAGTAGAAAACCGTGACGAAGTTGGTGAACTGGCTGAAAACTTCAACCAGTTTGTTGAAAGTTTACAGCAGCTTATTGGTCATATTCGTAACCAAGCGGAAGAACTAAGCCAGCAATCAGAACTGAGCACGACTCGCGCGAATCAGTCGGTTTCTGATCTGAACCATCAGCAACAAGAAATCACTATGGTGGCGACCGCTGTGACCGAAATGGCATCGGCAACGCAAGAGATTGCAGCACATGCAGAGCAGACGGCTAAAGCCGCTCAAGACTCTTCAGCGAGCACACAAAATGGTCATGAATTGGTGATCAACTCCAAGTCGTCCATCAACAATTTGTCTTCTGAAGTCAACCAAGCGAGCGTTGTCATCGGCGAGCTCAACCAGCACGCGCAAGACATCTCAACCGTACTATCAACGATTCGAGACATCGCAGAACAAACCAACTTACTGGCTCTGAATGCGGCGATTGAAGCGGCGCGTGCAGGTGAACAAGGTCGCGGTTTTGCCGTTGTTGCAGACGAGGTTCGCGTACTATCACAACGCACACACACCTCAACCGAAGAGATTCGCTCGACGATCGAGACTTTGCAGCAAACCACACAACGTGCTGTGACCATCATGGATACAAGCTCTCAACTTGCCCAAGGCTCAGTGGAAGATGCCGATCGCGCAGCACTGGCTCTGGATGAAATCAACGCGGCCGTTGCGCTGATCAGCGATATGGCAACGCAAATTGCGACCGCAGCCGAAGAGCAAACGCACGTAACCAATGAAATCACGCAAAACGTCACGTCAATTAAAGATGTGACTGATCACTTGGTGGTTGGTGCCGAAGAATCGATGAATCAATCTGCTGAGCTGAAATCACAAGCCGAGGATCTCAACTCGAAAGTAGCGACGTTTAAACTGGCTTAAACGCCACGTTAGGAACGCACTTAAAAACAACAAACCCCGCTAGCAAATGTATAACTAGCGGGGTTTATTTTTATGGCTCGACGTTTTTATTGCAGATAGCTTTCGAAAGACGTAAACCTACACCGCCACACACATCGGCGTACCTGAGATTGGGTCGTTAAATACTCTCGCTTGTAAATCAAACACCGATGCCAACATGCCCTCTGTTAGTACCTCTTGCGGCGTTCCCTGAGTGACTAACTGACCTTTTTCCAACACCACCAAATGATCACAGTAACGGCAAGCTTGGTTTAGATCGTGCAGCACTACCACTACAGTTTTGCCTTTGTCGTTCATCTGCCTCATAAGTTTCATCAGCTCAACTTGGTGAGAGAGATCCAAGTAAGTGGTTGGTTCATCAAGCATCACTACGTCAGTATCTTGCGCCATTACCATCGCAATCCACGCCCTTTGTCTTTGACCACCAGACAACGATTCAACTGGCTTGTCAGCAAACTCTATCACGCCAGTATCTTGCATTGCTTGCTCGACTAAGGCTTTGTCTTGTTGACTTAACCTGCCCCAATGAGAGAGGTAAGGCGAGCGGCCATATTCGACCAGTTTTCTGACGGTAATGCCTTCAGGACTGACAAGAATCTGCGGCAGCAAAGACAACGAACGCGCCAAGCGTTTATCACCGTAGCTGCTTAGTGGTTTGTCGTCATACAACACTTGGCCAGAAGCTGGTTTATTGATGCGTACCAAGGTTTTTAATAGTGTCGATTTACCGCAACCATTTGGACCAACTAGTGCGGTAATTTTACCTTGAGGAATCGACAAAGAGAGATCTGGAATGATGGTCTGTTTGCCGTACGCGACGGATAAGTTCTGCGTTCGTAACATGCTTACCAACCTCGATAACGATACAAAAGAAAAATGAAATATGGTGCGCCAATAACAGAAGTCAGCACACCCGCTGGCAGCTCAATTGGTGGCTGTAAGCCTCTCGCTAGACCATCGGCGCAAATCACCAACAAAGCGCCAAGGGTTGCAGCGGCTGGAATCAACAACTTGTGGTTGTGGCCAAACAGCAAACGCGCAAGATGCGGCGCAAGCAGGCCAACAAAGCTGATCGTGCCTGCCACAGACACACTGATGCTCGCCAATAGCACGGCAGCAATCAGCGCAAGAATTTGGATCTGTCTTGGTTTCGTGCCAAGTGTAGTGGCGCTTTCTTCTCCCAGTCCCATCACATCTAACCTCCATGCCAACCAAAACGCCAATGGCAGTAGCAGCAATAGAGCACTCCAAATAAACGGCACTTGTTGCCAGTTTCGTCCCCACAAACTGCCGGTTAGCCATACCATCGCCGTGTTGATTTCGATAGGGTGCACAATCAGAAGAAAATCGATACCGCTGGCTAAAAATGCGCTGACAGCAACACCAATCAGCGCCAAACGTGCTGGTGTTGGTTTCGACCAGTAAGCCAGCACAGCAATAAAGCCAGCAGCAAGCAAGCCTCCCGCCATGGCGACCATCGGCAACATTGCCACTGGCGCATTCGGATACAGCACCAAACAAGCGGTAGCCGCCAGTCCTGCTCCGGCGCTTATCCCCATTAAATCTGGTGAGGCAAGTGGATTACGGATGACGCCTTGAACTAAAACGCCTGACAGCCCCAACCCAGCGCCCACGCCAATGGCGAGCAACATTCTCGGTAATCGATATTGGTGAATCACAAAGTCCGAGCCAGAGAAAGAAAACAGTAATGCAAAAACCTGTTGAGCCGACATGTTCGCCGCGCCAACAAACAGCGTGAGAGAAGACGCAATCAGCAACAATCCAACTAATGCAAACAGTTTGGTTTGATTCATCATGATGATTTCCTCATTGCAATCGCGATAAAGCAAGGTGTGCCCAACAGCGCGGTAATCACGCCCACTGGCGTTTCAGCCGGAAAGGCAATCGCTCGTGATAAAGCATCTGACCACGTCACCAATGCCGCGCCACACAAGGCGGAAACCGGAATGAGAATGTGATAGTTGTGACCAACAATCGGGCGTACCAAGTGCGGCACTAACAACCCGACAAAGCCAATTGGCCCAGCAATCGCTACGCTAGTTCCTGCCAACAGCACAACCGCTAAACCACTGATAAATCGCGTAAGACGAATGTTACCACCTAGCCCAACAGCAACTTCGTCCCCCAACGCGAGTAAATTTAAGTTTCGCGCTAAGCCCATGGCGAGCACCAAACCTAAAGTCGCAAAAGGCCACAGTTGCTGCCACTGCTCAGAATCTACCGCAGAGAGTGAACCCGTTAACCAATGCAACACGCTGTAAGCCATGTCATCCGCCAAAATTACCGACGCACGAGTTAACCCTATCAGCAGTGCACTGATGGCAATGCCCGCTAGCACTAAACGCAATGGGTGAGAACGCGCGGAGAAAAAACCGCCCAACAACATGACCGCACCACCACTTAGTAGCGCGCCGAGTACTGCGTTGATGATTGGGTTCAATTGACTAAAGAATGGTACGCCGATGGACGCCAAGGCCATAAAACACGCCGCACCGGCATTAATGCCGAGAATGGATGGCGACGCCAAAGGGTTACGAGTTAATCCTTGCATCAGCACTCCGGATACCGCAAGCGAAGCGCCAATTAATAACCCAGCATAGGCACGAGGCGCACGCAGCGTCGCGAGGATTTGATGCAGCATATTGCCCTCATCAAACGCAAACCAATAGCTTGTCAGATCATTAACGCTCAAAGAAAAGTTGGACCAGCCAATCATTGAGGCTGCATAGCCTGAGAGCGTACACAACGCCATAGCACAGACAAACAAGCTCGCTTTCCAATGCGATTTGCTAACCGAAGACGCGCTTTCCGAGCTTATCGCCGCACTCATGAGCGCTCCAATAACGCTTCAAGATTGCGGGCAATTTCTTCCGCAGCCAACATGCCGCGATTTAACGACCACAGTTCAGGAGAAACCTCAACAAGTTGCTGTTTTTTCGCAGCAGTTAGCAACCTAAACAATGGGTTTTTGCGCCACTCATCCACAATATTTGGTTGAGAGTAAAGTCCAACTAACAACCAATCAGGGTTGGTTTTTAGTAAAAGTTCGAAACTGGTTGGGATATAAGCATTTTGCTCAGACGGAGCCAGAGGGCTTTGGATGCCTAGTGTACTCAAAACGCCACCAGCGTAAGAAACCGGGCTATGCAGCCACATCCCTTTATCGGAAACCACACCAAACTGAATGGTTTCTTGTGTCGCAAAATGCTGTTTGAACTCCGCCATTGTCTGTTTGTGCTGCTCAATTCGTTGTGTCATTTTCGCTTGTTTGCCAATTGCCACGCCGATTTTGTGTGCGGATTCGAGATTTTCTTGATATGTCTCACCACGGCTTTTTAGCAGCAAGGTTGGCGCAATTCGCTGCAAATCTTGATAAATCGCACGATGACGTTCTGCATCAGCAATGATCAAATCCGGCTTGAGCACCGCAATCGCCTCTAAACTCGGTTGTGAGCGCATGCCGACCGATTGCCAAGGTTCAATCTTGGCTCGAACAGCAGGGATAACTCGTGTGGCATCGTTGTCATCGGCAACGCCTACCGGTGAGACATCGACTGCCGCTAATGCATCGACAAACGAAAACTCTAAAACCACAATACGTTGAGGTATCGCTTCTAGCTCAAACGTGCCTTGCTCATCTTGCACGCTGCGCGCCTGAGAAAATGCGCTAAATGACATCAAAGCTGAGCTCAGTAGCATCAGCAAAACGGTTGAAAAGTGTTTGATCGTAAATTGTTTTTTATTTTTCATCTTGCTTTTTCCAGTGCTAAGAGTTTTCCAGTACCTAAGATCGGCAAAGTCGCCAAGGTAAATTGGCGACTTTTCTTTTCAAACTCGGTGAACGAAACGCTTAAAACTGATAGTTCAGATCCAGTGTGTAAGAGCGTCCCGGAGCTGGGTACCGACCAACTGGGCTTGTATCAATCCCGCGGAAGTAATACTCCTCGTCAAACAAGTTGTTCACCGCAACATTCATGCGTAACTTGCCTTTGTCGTCTTTGTATAAATCCGTCCCCAAGTTGAAATTCCACACCATGTAAGATGGTACTTTACCCGTTGCGCCTGTTGCATCTTCGGCACTAGTGTTGGCGTTATCGGTATACGAGTCACTGAAGTAGAAACCCGATAGCGTGGTGTCCATGCCGTAAAATGCGTAGGTTGCATCCCAACCAAGCTGATGCTTAGAGGTGTAAGGCAGTTGATTACCTTTATTCGCGCCTTCTTCTTCAAGCGTAGCGTCTAGATAGTTGTAGCTTGCGCCTAAACTCAGTGCAGGTAGTGCTTCAGGCACGTAACGAGCAGAAAGCTCTATGCCTTGGTGAAGTGTTTTTCCGATGTTATCGAAGGTCTGCGTTGAGCTTTGCCATTGCAATTGATCTTCAAAGTCGATGCGATAAAGTGCAGCGTTAAAGCTGGTCGCATCTTGGGTGTAACGCGCGCCGACTTCGTAGTTCCAAGCCAGTTCGCTACCTTCTTCACCCAAACCTCGGATGTAGGCAATTTGTGGCGCACGAAGTGATTTTTGCGCGTTCGCATACGTCACCCACTGGTCAGTTAAGTTGTATGCCACCGTCAAACCTGGCAACCATTCCGTCACGGTGTTGTCTGCCGTTTGTTTTTTACCACGATCGGTAAACGTCATTCGAACCGACTCAACACGCAACCCAGGCGTTACCTTCAATGTATCATTGAACAAACCAATTTCGTTGCTAACGTATCCAGCAAACGCGTCCGTATCTAGATGCCAATCACGCGGAACGCTGGTTGCACCACCGGCGATTGGAGTCTGAGTGAGTTTGTAGTCAATGTCTTCATTAACATAACGGGTACCCACGATCCAGTTTTGAGTAACGGATTTACCTTCGCCAAAGTACATCGCCATTTTTGGCTCTATACCATACACGGTAAATTCACGTGGAGAGGTACGAACGTCCGTCGCAGGCAGAGCCGGATCCGCCCAATGGCCACCCGCGCTGTTAAAGCCCCACTTAAAAAGACGCTCTGACTTGTGACCAAACGTTAGCACTTCTAGCTCGGCACTGTCGGCAAATGGCAAATCGTGGATGTACTTAACACTCCAGCGCGTCGACTTACCTTCATAATCATCGTAAGGACGTTTCGATTGATGACGATCTTGCTCGTAATCTTGTGGCGAAAGTGCGCCCGGCATTTGCGTTTCAGCATCGTAACGTTGCAGGAATGCTTGAATCTCTTGAGTATCACTCAATAGCCACTGTGCTTTAGCTTGAAAGTTCTTCACGTCCGTATCGGAATGTTCACGGAAGCTTTCGCCTTTTAGGAAGTTACCCTCCAACTGCAGCGCGAATGTGTCGCTTAACCAACCGCCCGTGCGTAGGTAAAAATCATTCAGCGGCGCATCACCGCCATCAAACACGGTAAGGCGGTTACTGATTTCAGTTTGCCAAGTGTGTGGAATCGGTTTGGTCACTAAGTTGATCACACCACCGACGTTGTTTGGACCGTACTGCACTGCGGCACCGCCGCGTACAATGTCAATACGATCAAGCATCGACAGTGTTGCTGGGAAGATAGACTGACCAGTGTGACCATATGGCGCAAGTGTTAGCGGTACACCATCCATCAAGAACTGAGCATGACCACTACGGCTTGCTTTCAAACCACGTACAGAAATGTTAGGCAATACGCCCGTTCCGCTTTCATCCTGAACTTTAATACCCGGCACGCGCTGTAGCGCGTTATCAATCGAGCCTGCGGCGGTTTTCTCGATTTGATCGCGGGTAATGACGGTACGAGCACCTGGGTACTCTTTGACATCTTCAATTTCAGAGTTACCAATCACGCTACCAGTGACAACGACGGTTTCCATCGCGGTAGTTTGTTCTTTTTTAGCAGGAGCGGCAACCGCGCTCATGGATGTGGCAGAAGCGATTGCAATCGCGAGCACACTGTAAGTGGTAGACAAACCAGCACGTACACGCACTTTACCATCCAAATTCTGGTAAGACATTAAGATCTCCTTTGCGAGAAATTGAGCCTCGGGCAGAATACATCCCGTAGGCTCTCGGGGCTAAACATCCTCAATATGAGGTAAAAATTGGCTAACAGGCGCTAACTACGCACAAAAAGCCTAGAACTGATATCCGTAGCTGAGCATGAACTCGGCAGGTGCGCCGTAGCCAATCTGGTTTAAGCCAGACGTGCCGTTTGTTGCGCCAAGAATGTATTTCTCATCCAAAATGTTGTAAGCGTTCGCTTGGATTTTGTGACGACCAGTGGTGTACGCCGCCATCAAATCCACCGTTGTGTAATCGCCGAGTGCGACGGCTTCGTCGTTACCTGCGTAACGGTCGCCCACGTACTTCACACCACCTCCTAAACGCCAGTTGTCATCCAATTGGTAAGTGCTCCAAAGAGAGAACAAGTGGTCTGATACATCGTTCGGCTTTTTGCCTGTGGCTTTGTCTTCCGCGTCTAAGTAGCTGTAACCCACAGAGATGTCCCACTGTTTGGTGATTTGACCGCGAGCCTCTAATTCAATGCCTTGGTGACGCACTTCAATTTTATCGATCACATCGCCGTCCACGTTGGTTTGTGGTTGCTCTTGATCAATCTGGAACAGTGCCGCATTCAACATTAATGCGTTATCCAAAAGGTACGCTTTTGCACCCACCTCTTTTAAGTCGGTGTGGAAGAATTCCGCCAATTTTGGATTGATGTAGATACCAGCGTACGGTAACTGCCAAGAGCGCGCTAAACTGGCGTATACGGATGTGTCGGAATTGATACGGTATACCAAACCAGCACGGTAGCTGACTTTGTCATCATCCAACTTTTCCTTATCTGAGCCCGCTTTTTGTTGTTCTAGCTCCATCGAGTCGTAACGCACGTTACCGATCAAAGAAAGGTCACCCCACGTATAGACGTCTTGCACATACAAACCTGTCGTGGTGGTGGTATTGTCACGAAATGGCTTAAAGCCCGGATCAGGCGTTGGACCAACGACTGGGTCGTAGATATTTTGCGCAGGAAGCGTTTTGTCACTTGCCAACGTTAGGTCGATATCGATCTGGTTGAAATCTGCACCCACCATCAATTGATTGTCCCTGGTTTCCCAAACCAACTCAGATTGTAAAGTGGTCGTAGTACGTGGATCGTAACCAAAGTTGTTGACGGTTTGAGACACTTCATTACCCGTCACTTTGCCCTGACGCGTGCCTTTTTGCTCCAGTTCGATATGGTTGAACGCCGCTCGGTTGTTCCATACCCATTGATCATTCAGACGCCATTCGTAATCCACCGCAATACGGAGACTGTCTGACTCCTGATAGTCGTTTGTGCCGCCAAAGTAAGTGCTTACTGGCAAATCAACTGGCTTGCCATTTTTTGATGGCACACCACGATACGGCACTAGTTCTTGATGGGCGTATTCCACGTCAATATCAATGGTGTGACCATCCGCTGGTAACACACGAATGGTCGGTGCAATGAAGAAATCGTTTGAATCAACATGATCAACGTACGAGTCGGCTTGACGGTATTCCAAGTTAATACGCCCGTTGACCTTATCTGAAAACGCCATTGAGCTGTCGACCTGACCGACATACTGGTTGTTGCTACCTACACTGCCGTTTACGTGAGTAAAATTCTCACCGTTAGCGCGTTTCGTCACCAAGTTGATGATGCCCCCAGCCGAGCCACGGCCATACAAAGCGCCCGCAGGGCCTTTCACAATTTCAACGCGTTCAACATTCGCTAAGCTGCGGTAAGACTGCAACGTACCGTCATCTCGCAAGCCATCACGGTACATATCGTTGAGTGAATCAAAACCGCGAATCATGAACTGGTCACGGCTGCCTTCGCCCAAGGTGTTATTGACCCCGGCTGCCCCATCTAGCGCATCCACTAAACGCACCGCGCCTCGGTCTTGCATTTCTGTTTTCGTTACTACGGATACCGCTTGTGGCACATCAAGCCATTCCACATCGGTTTTGGTGCCTGATTGAGGCATGTGTTCAGCATAACCTTCGTACTGATGCCCGAAGACTTGAATCGTTTCAGTTGCTGATGAGGTTGAGTTCGTCTCTTCTGAAGCCACTGCGCTTGGTGCTACTAGTGAAGAACCAATCGCGACCGCCAAGGGGGTCAGGGTCAATAATTTATTCATTCCATAATTCCGTTTAGTTGTTATAAAGCCAACGGATAGAAATAAGAACAAATATTATTTCTATTTGCAATATTAATTTTATGCTCTATATTTATTTACCCTAAAAACACAACTAACAACAAAAAACCAAACATAATAACAATAAACACTAAAACTTCTGCCCTCCGTCTCGGGAGAGGCACATTGGAAGACGACCGTGAGCGACTTTATCAACGTTAGAAGAAAATGTTAGAAAATTAGGAAAGCTCATGAAATCTACGATGATTATCGTAAGTCATGTCGTTAACGATGCAGTCACTCACGGCTTTGTGCCTGCAGCTAAAGCGATGGACCTTCACGTCGTTCTTATCACCGACCACAAGATCAGCCATTTAGAGCTGGCGAGTCGTGATAGTCACTTTAATCCGGATACCATTCTAGAATGTGATGTCTTCAACCCATTAGAACTCATCGAAACCATCACGGAGCATGAATTAAAGCCAGACGCTATTTTCAGCAATAGTGATCACTTACAAACTTCCACCGCCATCTGCGCGCAATTTTTTGGCCTCCCATCCAAAGATTGGTCTGTCACGTTAAAAGCCAAAAACAAACACTTAACTCGACAAGTGTTAAATGAAAAAGCCCTACCCAACACACAAAGCTGTTTGCTGCACCGCCATTCGAATGTGGCATTAGGCATGGCCTTTCCTGTCGTGGCAAAACCCAAAGAAGGCGTGGCAAGTTTAGATGTGCAGCGCTGTGACTCCCAAAGCGAGCTCGATGCTTACTGCGATGCGTTTTGGCAAAAACACCCAAACGCCGCCATTCTGGTGGAGCAGTTTCTTCAAGGGCCGTTGGTTACGCTAGAAACTTTAGGAGATGGTGAGCGCCTTATCGCCGTGGGCGGTTTTGATGTGTCGCTCTCTGAGCCGCCTTACTTTATCGAAACGGCCGCAGACTGGGACGGACCAAACGGCATTGCTCACCGAGAAGCTTGCCTGGCTCAACTGAAAGCGTTTGGCGTTGGTTTTGGTGTTTGCCACAGCGAATTTATTATCACTGAAAACGGCCCAGTTCTGGTGGAAATCAACTATCGCAGCATTGGGGATGGCCGCGAATTCTTGCTCAACAATCTTGCTCACTTCGGCTGGTTTAGCACGATTTTGGGTCTGCATCTGGGTCGAAGATTGGACGGCGATTACCAAATTCATGGGTCAGCGCACGTGCACTACGTAGTTGCGGAACACAGTGGTGTGATCGACGGAGGTTCGACGTCGTTCATCCAACACGATGACGATATCATCACCCAGCAACAGGTACTAAAAACCGCTGGAGAACACTTCCAACAGAGTTATTCCAATAAGGATTATCTCGCCCGAATTTCGATTGTCTCACCATCAGGGCGAAACCTCGACCAAGCGCTGCAGAACGCGCTTAGCAATTTCGATCTAGCTCCGACTCGTGAGGTGGCAGCATGAACGACAACGCTTTGTATCTAACGCAACGATTGATCGACACTTGCTTACGCGAAGACATGTTTGGCATTTTGTCGAAAGCCAAGTTCAGTAGCGACGCGCCAAAAGGGGTAATTGTTCCTCAAGGCGAGCAAGTCTGGCTGATATTTGCCAACTCTGATTTCACGTTGTATTTACCCGTTGCGCCAACGTATTACATGCAGCACTGGCGCTACGGCCACGCCTATGGCGAAGCGCCGCTAGGTTGGTGGGTGGAGAAAAATGGTCAAATCGAGCATCAGCAGCATTATCAAGAGTGGATTGCGCTACTAACGACACTGGCGCATGAGAGCTCTCACGAATTGTTGGCGGGGTATCTTCAAGAACTGGAATGCGCACAGAAACACAAAGCGCTGTGTGACCAAGCGTTTCATCATCACGCAGACCACATTTCTCAACCAATATCCAAGCTTAGTTCTTGGCATAAAAAGCTACTGCTTGCCGACCAGATCGCTTCTTACCTTGACCACCCGTACTATCCAACTGCGCGGGCGAAGTTTGGTCTGAGCGATGAAGACCTTGCTAAGTACGCGCCCGAGTTCGCACAAAGCTTTGCTCTGCATTGGATTGCGATTGAAAAATCACTGGTGACATTAACCAGCGAACAACCTGATTGCTGGCCGACGATGGAGCAAGTGGGGCTTCCTGCTGATTTTGCACTGAGCCACGTACTGTTCCCTGCGCATCCGCTCACCCTTCGCTCTTTAGAAGCCTTACCCGAAGGCATGATTGAAGCGCCGTTTACGTACCTAGACGTGACGCCAACGCTTTCCGTTCGTACTGTGGTAGTCAACGACGCGCCGCACATTCACATCAAAGTTCCGCTGATCATGCGATCGCTAGGCACGAAAAACATTCGCTTAATCAAGCCTTCAACACTGTATGACGGCCACTGGTTTGAACGTCTACTCAGCCACCTTGAACAAACGGACGCCGACTTAAACAGTCGCTTGTTCCATTGCAACGAAAAACACGGTGGACACGTCGGCGAGGATAAAACCTTCGCGTACATCGTACGTGAGTACCCACTTACTCATTGCGAAGACAAAGCGTTAGTTCCGGTTGCAGCACTGGCAAGCCCAATGCCTGACGACCGCTTGTTCTTAGAACATTTGGCGGAGCAGTACTATCAACAAGATACGCTGGCGTGGTTCCAAGATTACGTCGACCTTCTTTGCCAAGTGCACCTCACCTTGTGGCTTCGTTATGGCATCGCATTGGAGTCCAACCAGCAAAACGCCATCGTTGCATTTGATCAACAGGGCAAAATGACGCTCGCGATGAAAGACAACGACGCGGCGCGAATTTGGCCAGAGCGCTTCCACTTTGCAACAGAGCATGCCGCCCAAAAACAGGGCGCAGGAACAATTCCAGTGGATTGCGATGAACTGCTCGACCAACGCATCAAAGTCGACAATGAATTGGCGCTCGGTCAGATGTTTACCACCATCACATTACAACTGGATATCGCAGCGATTGTAGAAGCCATGGCTACAAAGGGCATTGCCTCTTCAGCATCGCTTTACGCCATCGTGGCCAAAAGCATTGCTGAGCAACTCAACCGATTGGAAGGCGAAGGGTTAGAAACAAAACTGGCACGCGAGTTACTGCAAGAGGCGCCTGATTTGTACGCCAAGTACTTGTTGAGCTCTGGCAGTTTGCTCTCGAAAGAAGCCTCCGGCGCGAGTGACATCAATAAGTTCTATGGTTTGTCGGCCCCGAACTTCTTACTGCTTTCTAGCGAAGAAGCGCAGCGCGCCTACTTAGAAGCCATCAAAAAAAGCGTACGTTAAACGATTATGACCAAACTCATCTACAGTGTGTTGTTGTGCCACTTTATCGCTGCGTTTGCCGCGTTAGGTATGCCGCTATTTCTACCCGTCGTGTTGCCAACATTAGGCGCAAGCATTGATGCGGACTGGGCAGGGGTATTGTTTATCCTACCTACGTTTTGTACTGCGTTGGCGGCGCGATTTTGGGGCAACTTTGCCGATCGCTACGGTCGCCGCCGCTCACTCTTGCGTGCGCAACTTGGCCTTGCAGCAGGTTTTGCGCTGTGCGGCTTGGCAGACAACCTCGCCATGTTTGTGTTTGGTCTTATTGTTCAAGGAACCTTTGGCGGCACCATGGCCGCCTCGAACAGCTACTTATCTAGTCAAATTAAAGAAGCCAAAACACTCGGCAAGTCGCTCAATAAAACCCAACTATCTGCTCGCTTGGCGCTGATCGTTGCGCCCATTGGGCTCGGCTGGAGCTTGTCAGAGACCAACCCGCTCAACGCGTACCTTTGGTTATGCGTTTTGCCTTTAATTGCGATGGGCATCACGCTAACACTGCCAGTGGATAAAACCGCCGACCAAAACCTCGAAAAGCCAAACTCAGAATCTCAGCAAGAAAAACCGGTTGCACAGAAAAACGCAATGCATGCCATTCGCTGGATCTTCTTTGCTCAGTTCGGGTTTGCGTTTTCCATGGTGGTGACCTTTCCTTATTTCTCGCCGTTTGTGCAGCAATATGGCATCACTCACCACGCATGGATCGGTTTTTTGTACGCACTGCCGCATGGCGTCTATCTGTTGCTGGCAGGCAAAATCCACGTGTTGTCAGATGGGCTGAATCGCCATCAACCGCTGCGCACGTTGTGGCTCGGGTTTGCATTGCTTGCCGTGAGCTCTGCCTTGCATTTGATTGCGTCCGAAACCGCACTCATTGCTGCGAGAATTATCTTCGGCATCGCGATGGTGTGTTGTTATCACGGATTGCATCAGCATCTTGCGAGCAATCTGGATCGCAAACTCAGTGGCAAAGTATTTTCTCGCTTTGATGCCATGTCCAAATGGGGTGGCGTGGCGGCGGGATTTTGCGCTTCTTTCATTTCTAGCTTGGGGCTACTTGAGGTTCCTTTCCTACTTTCTGCGATAGTCAGCGTAATCACCTTGATCGCGCTGGTTCTCCATTCAAAATTTGGAAATCAACATGTTACAAACTCAATCCTCTCAGACTAGCGAGTTGCGCGCGCATGATGTGCAGCTCAATCGTGAGAAAGCCCAACTCAACACGATAATGGGTGTTCTTAATTGTTACTTACGGGAATTTGCGCTACCGAATCAACAAGTGGAATGGCACTACCAATCGACATCGCTGCCCCAAACGTTAAAACGCAACTATTCCGCCAAACAACGGGTAGCCGTTCATCTGTCTCAACAAAATGGCGTGTTGGTTTTGCCGATTCACTACGCGAGCAAACTGGGCAAAATCAAATTGGCAGAACTGCCTTGGGCGAAAATGCCGGGATCTGGCTGGGCGAAATTGGATGCCACGCAAACTCTTACGCTTTTGCTTAACTATCTCAAGCAGGTGTTGGCGATCCCATTTAACCATGAGCTGATCGAACAACTGGAAAATAGCGTGCTGGTTACCGAGCAGTTTCTCAACGTCGCGCCCAAATCGCATCACAACGAATTTATCGCTTCGGAACAATCTCTGATTTGGGGGCATACTTTCCATCCGACCCCGAAAAGTCGTTCGGGCGTCACCATGGATGATCTCTTGGCGTTTTCTCCAGAAGTCGGCGCGCAAGTCCCGTTGTACTGGTTTGAAGTGGATACATCGTTACTTGATGTGCTGAGTTCCGACGGAGAAGCTAACCCTGCGCAACGCATGCTACAACAGCTCGCGCCACAACACACCACCAGCAATGGGAAGGCCCTCTACCCTTGCCATCCTTGGGAAAGCTACACCATTTTGAGCAACCCAAGCGTGAAGCGTGCCATTGAACAAGGCAAGATCACGCCACTGGGTTTAGGTGGTGAAAAGATGCAGCCGACCTCTTCAGTTCGTACCCTCTACCACCCAGATATGGATTGGTTTGCGAAATTCTCCATCAACGTACGATTAACCAATTGCGTGCGCAAAAATGCGTGGTACGAACTCGACAGCGCCGTGCAGCTCACGTCGATTCTTAAACCAATTAGAGAAAACGAACAGCTGCACAATCCTGTATTTAAAGTGATGACAGAGCCTTACGCCACCACGTTGAATCTAGAAAGTGTCGCTGAGCGTAATTGGGATGACAACACCAAAGCGCGCGAATCGTTTGGGATTTTGTATCGCGAAAATTTCTCGCTGAGCGAAGTCGACATCTTAAAACCAACCCTCGCTGGCGCTCTGTTTGCTTACGACAAAAACGGCAACAGTTGCATTGCTCAACGCCTTAAAAACAAAGCGCGTACTACGCAAAATCGCTATTCCGACATCGCGACACTGTGGTTTGAACGCTATTTGCATTGCCTAATTCCAGGTGTGTTTAACTACTACTTCAAACACGGGGTGGCGTTTGAGCCGCATTTGCAAAACACCTTGATTGGCTTTGAACAAGAGATGCCGTGTTGTGTTTGGATTCGTGATTTGGAAGGCACCAAGTTACTGCCGGAGTTTTGGCCAGCAGAAACATTAACTGACTTGTCTGAACGCGCGCGACAATCGGTTTACTACAGTCGCGAACAAGGCTGGAATCGCATCGGATACTGCACCGTTATCAACAACATCAGCGAAGCGATTTTCTTCATCGCAGAAGGTGATGAGCCACTAGAGCAAACGCTGTGGAATGCGGTGCAAAGTGCCATTGTGCGTTGGCAATCAGTGAATGGGAAACAGCCGGAACTAGAAGCATTGCTGAATGGCGGTCACTTCCCAAGCAAAAATAATTTCACCACGCGTTTGATGCAAAAAGCCGATAAAGAGTCGGGCTATACCCAAGTCGCCGCGCCTTGGCAGCAACACGAAAAAGGAGCGCAACATGTCTAATTCACTCTCCCTACCGACACGCGTTAGCCAGCAAGTTCACACGCTCGCACAGCAGCAAAATCAACCCTTGTGCGCGTACGTGTATGACCTAAACGCCTTAGAAGAACACATCAAACAACTGCGTCACGTTTTGCCGAAAAATGTCGAGCTATTTTACGCAGCCAAAGCCAATCCATCGGGCCCGATTCTCAAAACGCTCGCGCCGTATGTCGATGGTTTTGAAGCGGCATCTGGCGGGGAGTTGGCACACCTCCACCAGCAGCAACTCGATAAGCCATTGATCTTCGGTGGCCCAGGAAAAATGCCAAGTGAATTGCAACAAGCGATTGAGCTTGATGTTGATGCAATTCATGTCGAAAGCCTCACCGAGCTGCAACGCATTGGTGCGCTAACCGAGCGCCTCAACCGCCCAGCTTCGATCTTTTTGCGTATGAACATTGATATTGGCGACATCACGCTCAGCAAGTTGGCGATGGGCGGCAAGCCGACTCCTTTTGGTTTGGACGAGTCCGAACTGAGTAATGCTTTGATGTTGCTGCGCGATTTCCCGCAAGTTTCACTGAAAGGCTTCCATTTTCACTTGATGTCGCATCAGCTCGATGTTGAACGTCACTTAGCGTTAATGCAGCGCTATTTCCAAGTCGTGAAGGCGTGGCAACAAGAGTTCGAACTCGGTGAGCTGATGATCAACTTGGGCGGCGGCATGGGCATCAACTACCAAAACCCTGAGCAACACTTTCCGTGGATGGAGTTTTGCGACAAGTTGGAATTCCTCATCGCTAAAGAGCAAGTGCAAGACTGGACACTGCGTTTTGAATGCGGACGTTTCATCACGGCGGCATGCGGTTATTACGTGATGGAAGTACTGGATATTAAGCAAAATCTTGGCGAAAACTTTGTCATCGCACGCGGGGGAACTCACCACTTCCGCACGCCAGCAGCTCAGAGCCATGATCATCCATTCGTCATCCTGAAAAGCGAGCAACACCATGAGATTTCTCACCCAATTCAGCATGCACAAGCGACCTTTGTCGGCCAGCTTTGTACGCCCAAAGATGTGCTGGCACGCAATCAACACGTCGCCCACGTCGATATTGGTGATTACGTTGTGTTTACCTTAGCGGGCGCGTATGCGTGGAACATCTCCCATCAAAACTTCTTGATGCATGAGCCGCCGATCCTCCACTATTTCTAAACGGCATACTTCGCTTCACTCAAGCCCCAATCATTGGGGCTTTTTTATTCCATCTCGGCACAAATTCATTACCATTAACCGCTTTGCGAAATAGCAATAACGCGTTTTATCAGCTCGTCGGGTTCCATCTTGGGATTGCGGTAAAAACGGAATATTTCCGAGTTTATCGCTTGCTGAGCAACCGGATTGACCGCCATCGAATCAATCATACTCGGCACAGCGAGGTTGTGTTTAACGCCGTAGTGAAAGTCTTGATATGACTGAACCTGACACGGATTAAAATCGCTGATGTCGATATCGGTGCGTACCGGAATCGAGCCTTTTGCCTTATTGAACTTAGCTTGAAACTCGACGTCTGCCAGCGCGCTTGCGGTTTGCTGAGCAGCCTCGGCAGAAAACGACTTGCTCGACATAAACACCAAACTGTCCATGTTGTAGAGGAATACACCATCGCTGTCAGGTGTTGGGTAACAGCCGATCTCTTGCGGAACCGAGACTTGATTGGCGAGCAGCTCACCCAAAATCCAATCACCACCGATTTGAAACAGCGCTTGACCGTCGGCTAACGCTTGGGTCGCCGTATCCCACTTACTGTCAGGTAATTGGTTGTCGATCAACAAGCTCAGGCGGCGAAATTGCGTCAGCGCTTGGCGCAGAGTATCGCTGTCGATGCTGTCTCGCTCAAGTTTAACCATCGCATTGGTGTAGAACTCAACACCGCCAGTGGAGATCACTAAGTTCTCGAAAAGTTGGGCGACTTGCCACGGCTGCTCACCGACTGCGATCGGCACGATGCCATTTTGCTTAGCGAGCTCCATGGCGGTGAACATCTCTTGCCAGTTTTTCGGCGCGGAAAGATTCAGTTGTTTAAGCAGCTTGTGGTTGACCCACAGCCAGTTTAAGCGGTGCAGCGTAAGTGGCAGGGCGATATAGCCGTTTTGTGTTTTATTGATTTCGATAGACAGTGGGTAGAGCACCTCGTCCCAGCGCTGCTCATCGGCAACCGCGTTGACGTTGTGCAAAATACCGATGGCATCCCACGCTTTAATACTTGGCCCTTCGATTTGCGCGAAGCTCGGTGGATTGCCCGCCAGCGCGCGAGCTTGCAGTACCGTCATCGCGCTGTCACCACCACCGCCTAACACCGGGCTTTGCAGCAGATCAATATCGTGCCGTTGTAGCTGAGCTTTAAGTGTTTGCAGCGCTTGCTGTTCGCCGTCAGAAGTCCACCAATGTAAAAACTCTACCCCTTGTGGCGACTCAGCGTGAGCGACGCAAGGGGCGAGCAACAGTGGGAACAAGAATGCCAGTTTGTTCATAGTCAGTCTCTCGGGAAAGTCAGTGTGGCGCAGAGGCCGCCAAACTGAGAATGGCTCAGCGACAAACTGCCGCCGTGAGCCTTTGCAATGCTCTGTGAAATGGTTAACCCCAGCCCACTGCCTTCTTTGTCGTTGCTAGCGCGGAAGTATGGCTGGCAGAGCTTTTCAAGTAATAAATCGTCAACACCATCACCGTGATCTTCAATTTCAATCTGGATCGACTCTGGGCTTTCACTCAGCGTAATGTCCGCTTGATGGCCGTATTTGAGCGCGTTATCGACCAGATTCTGAATGCAGCGCTTAATCGCTAACGGTTTACCAGCAAAGTGAGTGCGGATTTCGCCGTGGATGCGAATTGTGTCCGGCGCATCAGCGATATTGGCGGAAATGTGCTGAATCAGTTGGGTGAAATTGATCGGCTCGATTTCCTCGTGGATATCGGTCTCTTTAATGCATTGCAATGCGCCTTTGACCATCAAATCTAGGTCGTTACTCAGGCGGATAAAGCGTTCTCGGTCGGCGTCGTCATCCAGCATTTCCGCCCGCAGTTTTAGGCAGGCTATCGGCGTTTTCAGATCGTGGGAGATGGCGCTGAACAGCATCTCGCGGTCTTTAATGTGGCTGTCGATGCGTCGATTCATCTTGTTAAACGCACGGACCGCCGCTTTTAGTTCGTTACTGCCTCGTTCAGAAACTTCGGGCACGTCTAATCGGCTCGACATCAGGGTTGCGGCTTTTGCCAGCTCTCGAATCGGTTGAATCTCTTTGCGAACGATAAACCAGGTACACAGCAACAACATTAGCGCGGATAGCAATAGTGTCAGCCATTGGCGCAGCTCAAAATAGTTAGTCTCTAGGTTGATGTAAGGCGCGGGTAGCACCGCCGCGAGATAAAACCATTCGTTCTGCGCGACTTCGACCTGCATCACCAGAATGGGTGGATTGAGGTCACCAAACGAAAGCGAATAATGCGCCCACAATAGTGGCAGTTCATCGATAGGTAGCTCGTTGTTGAACACTTTGAGTTTGTCGCGCTGGGTGAACTCCACTTCGATATTAGGAATGCCGCTCAGCTCGCTTTCTAATACTTCACGAACTTGGTTGATGACCAACGTTTTGCGTTCGCTCTCCGGCAGCGGGTCGACCTCAATCTGGTGGTTGTTGAGTGAGACGAAAAAGCGTGTGCCGCCCATGTTGCGCAGTTGATTGAGTACCAAGTGGCGGTATTCCGAAGGGAGGGTTTGAAAGAAAGCGATGGTGGAAGAAGCGCTCAGTGCTAAGCTTTTGACCGTGGTGGTCAGGCCTTCTTTATCGCGTTCGCTGGCGTGTTGATACCAGATAATCCCAGATAATACCTGCGCCAGAATGATCACCAGCAACAGGAACACACTGGTGCGAACGACCAGTGAGCCTGTCCAGCGTTTAATTCTCATAATGCACGTCCGTGGTCAGCATGTAGCCTTTATTGCGCACCGTTAGGATCAGCGAGCGGTCTTTATCTTCAAGGTGATGACGCAAGCGGCTGATCTGCACGTCAATGCCGCGTTCAAACGGGTCGGCATCGCGTCCCCAGATCTCGCGCGCAATGTCATCGCGAGACAATATTGATTGCGCGTGGTTGACGAACAAACCGAGCAGCGACAAATCCGCGCCACTAAGTTGCTTAACTTCGCGGCTAGCGACGTGGGTCAGTTGCCGGGTTACGGTATCTAACAACCAATCATCAAAACGCACTTTACGCGTCAGTTTGCTATTGGCGGTCGATTGGCTGCGTCTCAGAATCGTTTTGATGCGTGCGAGCAGTTCACGCGGACTGAATGACTTGGTGATGTAGTCGTCAGCGCCCATTTCTAGCCCTGCGACTCGGTCGGCTTCTTCAGTGACGGCGGTCAGCATGATGATCGGGATATCGGAGTTTTTGCGCAGTTTCTGGCACAGGGTAAAGCCGTCTTCACCGGGCATCATAATATCGAGGATGATCAAATCAGGATGGTGATCGTTGAGCAGTTGCCACATCACGCCGCCGTTTTCTGCGCAAAGCACTTCAAACCCTGCGCGACCAAGGTAATCTGACAACGCTTCGCGAAGGTCAAGGTTGTCATCGACGACCAGTATCTGCTTGTTTTCCATCCTACTTTCCCTGTGTCCGTCCCTGTACCTGCCCCTAAGTTTGGCGCTGGCCAATATGATGCATTCTTAAACGCACATTCACAATCGAGCCGATTACAATTTTCACTTCTCGGTGTAAGAGATTTGTAAGCGGCCACTTACAAACTGATTGCCTTTTGTAACCTTAGGCGCCGCTTTGCTCGCTATGATCATCCTGACCTTACGTGAAACAACATGACCTGAAGGAATCAGGTCCGACAACACTGGCATTCGTCAGGAGGAAACCATGTTTGCAAGTATATTTGGACAACTACAAAAAATAGGGCGGTCGTTGATGCTGCCTGTGGCGGTTTTACCGGTGGCTGGCTTGATGCTGGGTATTGGTAACGCGGGGTTTGCGTTTATTCCGGAGGCAGTCAACAAAGTGATACTCGCCGCCGGTGAAGGCGTGTTCGGCAACATGCAGTTGATGTTTGCGGTCGGTGTGGCGCTCGGGTTATCAAAAGGCAATGACGGTGCCGCTGCGCTCGCAGGCTTAGTTGGCCTAATTATTATGAACGCATCGCTCGGTATCGTGACTGGCCTGCGCGGCCTAGAAACTGACGCCACTATCATGGGCGTTGAGACGCTGCAAACCGGGGTGTTTGGCGGCATCTTTATCGGTGCGGTCGCGGCAATCATGTACAACCGCTTCTACAATATCAAACTGCCGGAATATTTGGGCTTTTTCGCGGGTAAGCGATTTGTGCCCATTGTCACCGGTCTATCGGCGATCGTCGTTGGTGCGATTCTCGCGTTTGCATGGCCACCTGTCGGACAACTTCTTGATGCATTCTCTCATTGGGCAGCGTACCAAAACCCGGTACTCGCGTGGGCGGTATACGGCGCGGGCGAACGTTCATTACTCCCTGTTGGTTTGCACCACATCTGGAATGCGCCGTTCTTCTTCGAAGTTGGCAGCTATGTAGACCCAGAAACCGGCAAAGAGTTTACTGGTGAGCTCACTCGCTTCTTCGCAGGCGATAAAACCGCAGGTTATCTGTCTGGTGGCTTTATGTACTCCATGTGGGCGCTACCAGCGGCGGCACTGGCTATTTACCACTGCGCGTCTCCTGAGCGTAAGAAAATCGTCGGCGGTTTGATGATGTCTGCGGCGTTGACCTCTTGGTTAACTGGTATCACAGAGCCAATCGAATTTACCTTCCTATTCGTCGCGCCAGTGCTGTATGTGATCCATATTTTCCTTACCGGTATTGCGTTTGCGATCACCGCATTTTTGGAAATCAAACACAGTACTGACTTTGCGCACGGCGCGATCCAGTTCTTCCTTTACTACCCAATGTCGACCAACGCGTGGATGTTCATCATCATCGGTCCAATCTGGGCGACGTTGTACTACGGCTTGTTCCGCTTCCTAATTGTGAAGTTGGATCTGAAAACGCCGGGCCGTGAAACCGACATTGCAGAAGTGAAGATTGCCGGACAACCCGATGAAATCGCGGTGGATGTAGTAACTGCATTGGGCGGCAAAGCCAATATTAAGTCAGTCGATGCGTGTATTACTCGTCTGCGTGTCTCGGTAAAAGACATTGCCAACGTTGATGTTGCTAAGCTAAAAGCGCTCGGCGCGCGAGATGTGTTAGTGATTGGCGACAGTTTACAAGCGATTTTCGGTACGCAGTCTGACTCAATTAAGTCAGAAGTGCACAGCGTACTCGCCACCTCCTGATCTTACCTCCCCCAATCTAGGTAAGATTTGCCAACCTCCTTGTGAGGTTGGCTTTTTCGTTTTCGGAGTAAAAAAAGCGAAGCCAATAACCAGCCCTACTTCGCCGCCGCGTTGGTTAAATTGCCCAGCACGCCGCTGATTTTGTTCAATACCTCGTCACAGCCTTCAATATGATGGCGCTGCTTTAAATACATAGGATCGTTATAAGCTAACCACGTTTTGCCTTCATCATCTTCATACACCAACACTTTTTGGGGTAAATCGAGCGCCACTTCCTGCGCACAGATCATCAGTGTCGTGCCTACTTTAGGGTTTCCAAACACGATAACTTCGGTTGGTCGCAACGTCATATCGACTTTCGTGGCATTCTCTTGATGGTTAATGCGCGCAAAGACGTTCAACCCTTTTTCTTGCGCGATAGCGACAAATTTATCCGCCGTATCTTTTGCTGAATGCGTGCTCGCAACGGTTACCACGCCCTCACCAGCCAACGCACTCAATGACGTCAACGCCACGACCAACCCGATGATTACTTTTTTCATTTGTCGTCCCTTCCTCTCTATCTGAGTCGAAAACTGTAAATATAGAAAAACCAAGTGTAGGAACACTATAGAAGTCAGATTCCGCTATCGCGAATTGCACTCTACCCACTCAAGAGTCGACCGTGTAACACGGATTAATTGATTCAGATTAATAAAGCATTAACTAGCCGAGCATCAAAAGCGTGAAATACGTAACATTTGCAGCCTATTTTAGTAAGAAAGAGAAAAGTAGTGACACGCGATCAATTTGAGTTATTAGCACCCGGTGGTGATTTAGATTCCATCAAAGCCGCCATTGCCGCTGGCGCCGATGCAATTTACTGTGGGCTCGACCGCTTCAATGCTCGTAACCGAGCGACCAACCTCACCTTAGATAACTTAAATGGCGTGTTAACGTTGGCCCATCAGCACAGCTGTAAGATTTTCCTAACGTTGAATGTACTGATTTTAGAAAGTGAAATTCCGGCGATTGTTCGCTTACTCAGCCAACTGAACACCACCAAAATCGATGGCGTGATCGTGCAAGATCTCGGTCTGGCCTACATTCTCAAACATCACTTTCCCGATTTGGATGTGCACGCTTCAACGCAACTGAACACGCATAACGAAGGTCAGATCCTCTTTCTCAACCAGCTCACCGCAAGCCGAGTAAACTTATCTCGCGAACTTAACATCAGTGAGATAAAACATCTGGCGCAATTTGGTCGCGAGCACAACGTAATGATGGAAGTGTTTGTCCACGGCTCATACTGCATCGGATTCTCCGGAATTTGCTACATCAGTTCCGCTCGCAATGGCGCATCAGGTAACCGTGGACGCTGTAGCCAACCTTGTCGCGAACAGTACGAAACGACCAAAACAGGCAACAACTACCCACTCAATATGAAAGACAACTCCGCCTTTGGGGACTTGGAAGCGCTTGCCGATGCTGGCGTGTATTCCTTAAAAGTGGAAGGGCGAATCAAGAAATCGCACTACGTCTATACCGTGGTCGACAATTGGCGCCAGCAAATCGATCGCTTGTGCGAGGGTTTGGAACTCTCTGAAGACACCACCGAGTTATACACGGTGTTCAACCGCGATTTCTCTAACGCATTTTTGCAAGGTGATTTCGGCAAGGCGATGTACATCGACAACCCGCGCGACTACGCTGTAAAGCATTTTTCGAAGGTTTATCAATGCCAGTCTGCTGATGATGTGCAAGCGGTGAAAAAGAAACTCTACGACGACAAAACCGCGATCATTGAGAAAGTGGCAGAGCAAACCAAGTCATTCGATGTCGCTTCGACACAAGTATCCGGCCGCAGCTTGAAAGGGTCGATTGATGTGCCAACTCTGCCAGCGTTACCTCACCCAGAACCTCGCCAAGGTGCGCCCAAATTATCGGTTCTGATCTCGTCAGCACAAGAAGCCATGCTGTGCGAATATCACGACATTGATGTTTACTATCAATTGCCAATGGGATTGTCTGGTGAACTGAGCGCGATGATTGAGTTGTTCCAAGCCAACCCAATGCTCAAACCTTGGTTTCCTGCCATTTTGATTGGCGAAGACTACCAAGCCGCGCGCGTATTTTTGGAAACCATCCAACCTGAGTTGTTGATCACCAACAACTCAGGCGTCGGCATGATCGCAAAAGAGCTCGGCTTAGGCTGGGTGGCAGGCCCACAAATGAACACGGTGAACTCATACGCGTTTAAATGCCTTCAAGACGAGTTCGCGGCAAGTGGCGCGTTTGTTTCTAACGAGCTGAATATGAAGCAGATGCGCCACATTAAGCGCCCGCACAACATGCGCAGCTACTACAGTATTTACCACCCGAACACTCTGCTGACTAGTCGCCAATGTTTGTTCCAACAAACCGAAGGATGCCGTAAGGTGAAGGTCAACAAAGGTTGTTTGAAACGCTGTGATAAACGCACGTCTATCATCAACTTAAAAGACAATCCTTACGTGGTGCAAAAACCGAAAGGCAGCCACAATTCAATCTACAGCGAGCACAACGTCTTAAACCTGCAAGTGCTGCACGATCTCCCGCAATTGTTTTCCGATGTGTTGATCGATCTGCGTGATATCCAGACCGAAACGAAAGTCTCAGCAAGCAAACCTGAGTTGATTGACGCATTCTTAGCTCTACTTGAAGATCACAGTGAACAAGCCGTCCAAACGCTGAATGCCATGATTCAACCAACAGCCAACGCGCAGTATTTAAAGGGGTTGTAGGCGTTACTTGAAAGTTAAACAACGTATCGACTCTCAACATATCTTGAACACTCACTGTGCACTGACTACAATGGCGCACTTTTTACGGAATTTAGGTCACAAACATGACAGATACAGCTAAACCAGCTCTACCAGATCGCCTAGCAGGTAACCCACGTAGCCCATTCTTCATCAAAGAATGTTTCGATCACCAAATCGGTATCCGTTTTAACGGCAAAGAGCGCACAGACGTAGAAGAATACTGCGTGAGCGAAGGTTGGGTGAAAATTGCTTCTCCTAAAGCAAAAGACCGTTTTGGCAACCCAATGCTGATCAAACTTAAAGGCGAAGTTGAAGCGTACTACGTATAAGCTGACCAAGCTGAATTTCTTTGAAAGCTCGAGTTTGACTCGGGCTTTTTTAATGCCTGTTATATCCCTTTCTCGATTAATCTATTCCCTCCTCTATTCAGTACAAGTTATTAAGAAATCGATGTAAATCGCTGTTTTTATCTGATTGTTGGCTAAAGTTTCTATAGAACTTACTGTAATAACCATTGCCAAAAGAAACGACACCTTTTGATTGTAGGGAGAGGAAATGGAAAGCCCACTTGTCACACTCAAACACGCCAGCAAAAGCTTTGTTGATGGCAAAGAGACACATCGCGTGTTGGAAGGAGTCGATTTCACCCTGAATTCAGGAGCGAGTGTCGCACTGACGGGGGCGAGTGGCAGCGGCAAAAGTACCTTACTCAATATCATCGCTGGCTTTGAGCCGCTTTCCGAAGGTGAGTTGTGGTTAGATGGCGATAACACGGTGGCTTGGAAAGACCCACAATGGAGCCGCTTCCGCCATCAAAAACTCGGGGTTATTTTTCAGCAATTCAACCTCTTAACACCTCTTAACGTAAAGAAAAACATCGCCTTCCCTCTGCATTTGAATCAACAGAAATGGAACGACTGGTGCGATTATTTGGTCGAGACTCTAGGCATCAGCCAACTGCTCGACAGGCATGTTTCAGCCCTTTCCGGTGGCCAACAACAACGAGTCGCTATTGCGCGCGCATTGGCACACAAACCTAAACTGCTACTTGCTGATGAACCCACAGGAAACCTCGACCAAAAAGCAGGGTTAGAAGTGATGAAACTACTCAGTGAAATCACCACCCAAGGCAATACGGCAGTACTGTTAGTCACCCACAGCCCTGACTGCGCTGAGTTCATGCAAACCCAGTTACGTTTAAAGGATGGGCGTTTGAAGGATGGTCGTTTGCAAAGCGGACTGACGCAAAATCAGCGCGATGTAAATGAGCAACATCATGAAGCAAGCTAAGCAACCAAACACCAGATTCACTCATACGCGACTCGCCCTGAATCTGTTTGCGGCACATTATCGACAATCGCCGCTGCAAGCCGCTGCGATTCTGATCGGTATCGTACTGGCTGTGACCTTGTTTGTTGCGGTGCAAGCCATCAACCTCAATGCCAAGCGCAGTTATGCTGAGTCTACCGAGCAGCTTAGCGCACAAGCTCAGAACTTAATTATTCCACCAGCAGGGCAAAACTATCTGCCCGAATCGCTCTACTTCACCCTTAGACAAAACGGACTCAGTGCAGCGCTACCTATAATCGAAGGGAGAGTGAGAGACGAACAAGGTCGACGCTGGTCAGTGCAAGGCAGCGAGTTGATTGCCGCTATCTCTTCGCGGTCTCGGTATTCTGCAAACGGAAAGTCATCAGAAAACCAACAAAACGTGTCTTTGTTCGACAGTGCTTTACCTTTGCCTGAGCTTTTGGCCGGCAAGCCGATCGTGATGATGAGCCAATCTCAACATCAAAACCTAGGTGAAGTAGAAACTCTGACTCTGGACGATATCCCAACCCAAGTGGTGGTGCTACCTGACGAATGGCAGTTAGGTAGCCGAATGTTGATGGACATTGGTTTTGCGCAGCAACTGCTCAATAAACAAGGACAGCTCAGTTACATTGCGGTTTTCCAGTCAGGTGATAAAGGGAATAAAGACACGCAAGCAAAATGGCAGAACCTGATTGGCGATCAAGGGCAATGGATTTCCAATAATCAAAGTACAGACCTTGGTTCGCTGACCGACAGCTTTCACCTCAATCTCACGGCAATGAGCTTACTCGCCTTTTTAGTCGGGCTGTTCATTGCTTACAACGGAGTCAAGTACAGCTTGCTGAAACGCAATCGACTGCTAGTACAAATCCAACAGGCAGGTGTTGCGCCAAGTATTGTGCTCTCTGCGCTGTTAGTTGAACTCACTCTTCTCGTTACCATCGGCGCTTCCCTCGGTTTTGTATTGGGCATGCAGCTCAGCCATTGGTTGCATCCGACCGTGGCACTAACGCTTGAGCAGCTTTACGGTGCGACACTTCTGCCCGGCACTTGGCAGTGGCAATGGTGGGCGCAAGCCCTGCTGCTCACGTTAGCCGCAACCCTGTTGGCGTGTTGGCAGCACTTTAAACAAAGAGTGCGCCAACCGCTCTCTTCTCATGGCGGATTTTATCAAGCGCCTGAAGCTTCTAACGAAAACCAATTGTTCGTGATAGGTGCTGCGTTGACAACTCTCGCACTCGCAGGGTTATGGTTGAGTGAACATCACCGATTTACCATGGCGTGGCTCGGCGTGCTTGTGGTGTCGATTCCTTTGTATCTACCCAAAACACTCAGCGTATTAGCCAATTGGTGTGAAAAACGCACCAGTTCTGGTTTGATGCAGTATCTGTTTGCAGAGCTGCGTGAGCTGATTTCTCCGCTTTCTCTCGCCATGATGGCACTGCTGCTCGCCGTTACAGCCAATATGGGCATGAACACGCTAGTTGGTAGCTTCGAGTCCACCCTAAAACAGTGGTTAGAACAAAGGCTACACGCCGATATTTACGTCAGCCCTGCCCAAGGAGAAATCGCTGATGTAGAGCGCGCGTTAGGGCAGTTCGACAAGGTTGAGACCGTCTACAAGCAATACTACGTCGACGATAACCTGCAAGGCTTACCGATTTTGCTTGGCACCAAAGACAAAGACACCTTAGAACAAACCATGGTGTTCAAATCGCATTTTGAGAACTTCTGGCAGCGTTTTTACCAAGGTGAATCAGTCGCGATTAGTGAACCAACCGCGGTCAAACTGGGTTTATCACTGGGTAGCGCGCTCACGCTTGATGCTGTTCCAAATAAGAACCTGCTTGTGGGTGCGATATTTCACGATTATGGCTCACCCAATGGTGAAGTGTTATTAGCACCCAAATTATGGCAAGAGAGTGGCTTTACCGACCTGCCAACAAGCCTTGGTATTAAAGTTTCGGGGGACCCACAAATCGTCTACGACCAACTGCGCGAGCAACTGAATCTGCATCCAAGTCAGCTCTACGATCAGGCGCAAATCAAATCCATCGCGTTGGATATATTCTCGCAGACCTTCGCCATTACGCGCGCACTCAACGGCGTGACTTTGATGGTCGCGGTTATTGGTTTGTTCAGTGCGTGCTTCATGTTGCTCGACGCGCGCAAAGCCGCCATTGCAAGGCTGTATGCCCTTGGCGTCAGCCGTCGAAAATTAATGACCATGGTAGTCGGACAGATCGTCGCTTTGGTCAGTTTTACTCTGGTTATCGCCCTGCCTCTCGGCGCTATGGTGGGTTATGTACTAACAGACATCGTCACCTTGCGCGCTTTTGGTTGGAGCTTAAATTATCTGTGGAACTGGAGTGACGCGCTGAGCATTGCGGCGATCACCATCTTGGTGGCAGTGATCGCAACCGTGATTCCGCTGTGGCGATTGGTCAGTAAGCCTGTCGTCTCCAGTTTGCAAAGCGAGGTGTTGTGATGGTTCGGTTGGCAAGCAAACTTACTCTACTCATAAGCAGTCTGTTCCTATTTGGATGTGAAGATCCCCAACAAAAAAATATGGGCACGCAAAATATGGGCACGTTGCTAGGCAGTGGAGATACGCAAAGCGAGAGCAACCTATTCACACCCGTAGAAAAAGGGAATGAACTCACCTTCCCGGCAGACCATCAAGCGCACCCGAATTTTCGTCATGAATGGTGGTACTTAACCGCTAACTTAATTGATGAAGATGGCAACCCACTTGGCGTCCAGTGGACACAATTTCGCTTTGCTGCTGCGCCGCCAACGGGCGAAGATGACGTGAAGAAAACCGAGTGGCAAACTCAGCAAATCTACATGGCGCACAGCGCGGTCACTACAACGGACAAACATTACGCCGATGAAAAATGGTCCCGCGATCAAGCCTCTCTAGCCGGCGTCGACACTTCACCGTTTCGTGTTTACCTCGATGATTGGCAGTGGACTTCTTCAACCACCGACCTCTTCCCTGCCACATTGAAGGCGAACTCCGAACAGTTTGGCTATTCGCTCACTCTTACCAGCAGCGCACCGTATCAAAAGCAAGGCGAGCAAGGTTACAGCACCAAAAGTGCCGATGGTCAGGTGGCTTCGTATTACTACAGCCAACCGTTTATTGATGTCTCCGGTGAAGTCACCATCGACGGCGAAACCCATCAAGTGTCGGGCAAAGGCTGGATAGATCGAGAGTGGAGCTCGCAATTCTTACTCGACTCACAACAAGGCTGGGACTGGTTTGCTCTAAGGTTGAGTGACGAAACCAGCTTGGTGGTGTTCCAATTGCGGGATTCGAAAACCGGAGCAACCAGTTACGCCAGCGCAAGGCTGATGCAGCAAGATGGCTACGGCATCGCTATCTCACAAAAAGACATTCAGTTAGAGGCAACCAATCAAACAGAAATCCAAGGGCGAAAGTATCCAACCCAGTGGCAAGTGTCGATTCCTAAGCAACAAATCGAGCTAACCGTTTCTGCACTCAACCCGAACGCGAAAATGCCGCTTTCAGTGCCTTATTGGGAAGGTCCGGTGCGTATTGATGGTTCTCATTCTGGGACTGGTTATATGGAGCTGACGGGATATTAAGCGCTCTGAACGGATTTCAATTACCGTTGAGAAGCCATCTTAAGAACCATCTCCTACCCGCAACAGAATGCATCACAATCAGAAATAAATGACTACGACGCATTTATTCGATACTAGCCTTGAATCCTTGCTTCATTGCGGTACGCTTTGAGCAAATCAAACAAGGGTGGCCCCTCTCATGCGTGTCGATTATCACCAACGACTCGTTCCTGTTATTCGCTATCTGGAACAGCACTTTAACGCTCCTCTCAATTTGCTCGAAGTGGCAGCGCTAGCCAACCTCTCTCCCTATCACTTTCACCGTACCTTCAAGGCGGTACAAGGCGAAACATTAGCCGACTTCATTCGACGTTTACGGCTAGAGGCGGCAGCAGACGACCTTTTCAAATCAAAGCAACCAGTGCTGAACATCGCGTTAGAGTACGGTTTTTCTAGTTCGCAAAGCCTAGCTAAAGCGTTTAAGCAGCATTATGGCGTAACACCAACCGCCTTTCGCGACTGTAAAAACTACCAGCAATTTTCTGAACTCGCGCGAAACAGCAAGATTGGACACGCACTGCGCAAGAATGGAAACGAACGAACCCTAAGCAATTCATATACTGACTCTGAACTCACAACATGGAGCAACAATATGGAAACGCAAAACTTTGATAAAGCAAAATTGGCTTACATTCGCGTTAACGGCCCTTATGGCCAAGGTTATGAAGAACCATCAGGTCGCTTGTATCAATGGGCAGGAATGAAAGGTTTGGCGGGCAATACCTGTATCTTCATTTATCACGATAACCCAGAAATCACGCCAGACGAGAAGTGTCGTACTGACATCTGTCTAATGGTGCCAGAAGATACCGAAGTACCAAAAGGCATTGAGCTGCAAGACTTCCCCGGCGGTCAATATGCGGTGATGCGCCAGCAAATTACCGAATTCAGCCAATACCCTAAAGCATGGGATGATTTGATGAGCAAAGTGGTTGAATCTGGTATTGAGAACGACTGTCGACCTTGCTTCGAACTTTATCATAGCTACGATCCACAAACGCACCATGCAGACGTCAGCTTCTGCACTGCCATCAAATAATCGAAAAAAGCCTGCACGTTCGCAGGCTTTCCTTCTATTAGAAATAATGTCTAAATCGATTAGATCGCTTCGCCGTTTACTGTAACAGCAACATCAATATTGCCACGAACGGCGTTTGAGTATGGGCAAACTTGGTGTGCAATGCGCGTTAGCTCTAATGCTTGTTCTTGTGGTAGATCTAACTCTGCCGCGAGGCTAACGGTCAACGCAAAGCCACCGTTTTCATTCGGGCCAATGCCTACTTCAGCTGTCACAGGTGCGCTCTTTAGCGCTACTTTTGCTTCACGCGCAACGTGCAAAATCGCGTTAGAGAAACAAGCTGAGTAACCCGCTGCAAACAGTTGTTCTGGGTTCGTTGCTGCGCCTGTGCCACCCATCTCTTTTGGGTAAGCAAGTTCAAGATCCAGCAGACCATCGTTGGTTTTTACTTGACCATTACGACCAGCCAAAGCAGTAGCTTGAGTTTTGTATAGAGTAGTCATGCGAGTGTCCTTCTTAATTTAAGTTGTGCGCAATTTAATTGCTTACAATCTTATATCGAAGTAAAGATCGTTTGCAACTATATTGTGCACAATTTATTTTGTTACTCTCTTTCTCTGTGAGCAGGTAGGCAACGCCAATGAGCCAGTGTTACACCGACAACACCATGACCGACGACGATAAACTCTTACTCGAAAACCAAGTTTGCTTCCCGCTATACAGCGCTGCTAACGCTGTGATTCGCGCGTACCGACCGTTGTTGGACTCACTTGATCTCACCTACTCGCAGTACTTGGTAATGATGGTATTGTGGGAAAAAGATGGCACGAGCGTAAAACAGCTGGGATCACAGCTTCACCTCGATTCAGGCACGCTCACGCCGCTGCTTAAACGATTAGAAACAAAGGGCTATGTAGAACGTGGTCGCAGTGACACCGATGAGCGCGTACGCGTACTCAACCTTACAGAGCAAGGTCGTGACCTCAAAGAGCAAGCCAAGTCAGTGCCAAACGCCATGATGTGTAAAATCACGTTGGAGCTGGATGAAATGATCATGCTGAAGAAGTTGTGCGGCAAGGTGCTCGACAATCTGAACTAAAAAATAAAAGCATCCGCTTCCTCACTTCCTATTAGAAAGAGCCTGCCGAGATGCAGGTTCTTTCGATCTTAGCCGGACGATCTCTTAAAGGTCATCATCGGTATTCTCTATTACCACTCGGCCTTCCTCTTCAATAAAACCTATCAAAGCAAACTCACTTACATCGGGCTTCCCTATTAATAAAGATAGGAAATGACTATCAATAGGATAGTTACAAGCGATTTTCCTTAAACACAATCCAATGCGAATATACTTTCCGAAAGCAAGAACTGCTCACCCTAAAACATTCTGAGGAAAGTAAAAATGATTAATACAAAGATCAAACCATTTGCAGCTACAGCATACAAAAACGGCGAATTCGTTGAAGTAACAGAACAAGACGTTCTAGGCAAATGGGCTGTATTCTTCTTCTACCCAGCAGACTTCACATTCGTATGTCCGACAGAACTAGGTGACCTAGCAGACCACTACGAAGAGCTACAAAAACGCGGCGTTGAAGTGTACTCAGTATCAACAGACACACACTTCACTCACAAAGCTTGGCACGATAGCTCAGAAACCATCGGCAAGATCCAGTACTACATGCTTGGCGACCAAACAGGCAACATCACAAACAACTTCGGTGTGATGCGTGAAGGTCAAGGTCTTGCAGACCGTGCAACGTTCCTAATCGACCCAGAAGGTACTATCCAAGCAATGGAAATCACTGCTGAAGGTATCGGTCGTGACGCAGAAGACCTACTACGCAAAGTGAAAGCAGCTCAGTACGTAGCAGCACACCCAGGCGAAGTTTGCCCAGCAAAATGGAAAGAAGGCGAAGAGACGCTAGCTCCTTCTCTAGACCTAGTAGGCAAAATCTAAGCCACTGAATTTAAGCTCAATTTGACATGCTAATTGACGCTTAACTTAGAGAGCATTCCAGGTTAGATACCTTGACGACCTTCTGCCTGGTTTGCTCTCTCCCTACTGATTTTATCCAGAGTAACCACTCTTTTGTTTATTTAAGGTAACAACAACTATGTTAGACCAAGCGATCCAACAACAACTCAAACAATATCTGGCTAATGTAAAAGAAGACGTTCGTCTAGTGGTTAGTCTAGATGAAAGCAAAGCATCGAATGACATTCTGTCTCTGGCGAACCAAATCGCAGAGATGAGCGACTTTATCACCGTTGAACGTGACGACAACGCAAGCGCACGTAAACCAGTGATGACGGTGACCAACCCAGTAAAAGGCACAGCACTTCGCTTTGCTGGCCTACCAATGGGTCACGAATTTACCTCTCTGGTATTGGCATTGCTGCACTCTGGTGGTCACCCAATCAAACTAGAGCCGGAAGTGATTGAACAAATCGCAGCGCTAGATAAAGAATTGGATGTTGAAGTGTTCATTTCACTGTCGTGCCAAAACTGTCCAGACGTTGTTCAAGCGTTCAACATGATGGCGGCGATCAACCCGAAAGTGAAAGCAACCATGATCGACGGTGCACTCTTCCAAGATGAAGTGAAACAACGCGACATCATGGCCGTACCAAGCGTATTCGTGAACGGAGAGCTATTCGGTCAAGGCCGTATGTCTCTAACTGAAATCCTAAACAAAGTGGATGATGGCGCGAGCGAGAAAGCAGCCAAAGCACTGAGCGAAAAAGACCCATACGACGTGCTAGTTGTCGGCGGTGGCCCTGGTGGTAGTGCAGCAGCATTATACGCAGCGCGTAAAGGCATTCGCACTGGCGTTGTCGCTAAACGCTTCGGTGGTCAGGTGATGGACACCATGGCAATCGAGAACTTCATCTCGGTAAAACGTACTGAAGGTCCAAAACTGGCGACTGACCTAGCCGAGCACCTAAAAGAATATGACGTAGACGTTGTGACTGAGCAACAAGCGCAAAAACTGATGGGCGCAGCGCACACAGATGATGGCTTGATTCACATCCAACTTGAAAGCGGTGCAACGCTAAAAAGTAAGAGTGTCATCCTAAGCCCTGGTGCACGCTGGCGTGAAATGAACGTTCCGGGTGAGCAAGAGTACCGCAACAAAGGCGTCGCGTACTGCCCACACTGTGACGGCCCGTTGTTCAAAGGCAAGAAAACCGCAGTTATCGGTGGTGGTAACTCAGGCATCGAAGCGGCTATCGACCTAGCAGGTATTGTTGAGCACGTAACCGTTCTTGAATTTGCAGACGTACTTCGCGCAGACCAGGTACTTATCGACAAAGCAAACTCATTACCAAACATCGACATCATCACGATGGCGCAAACCACAGAAGTAGTGGGTGACGGTACTCGCGTAACAAGCTTGAAGTACAAAGACCGTAACACAGATGAAATCAAAGAGATTGAACTGTCAGGTATCTTTGTCCAAATCGGACTAGTACCAAACACAGAATGGCTGAAAGATTCAGAAGTAGCGCTTTCTGAGCGCGGCGAAATTGAAGTTGGTAGCCGTGGTGAAACCAGCCTAGAAGGTGTCTTCGCAGCGGGTGACGCAACGACGGTTCCTTACAAACAGATCATCATTGCTATGGGTGAAGGTGCAAAAGCAAGCTTAGGCGCGTTTGACTACCTAATCCGTAAGCAAGGTTAATCTCCAATTTCTTGAGCACAAAGCGCACGGTGCGGTGTTTTCTTCCCCTGAAAACCAATCGGGGCACCGTGACAGCGATGAGTAACAAGAAATAAAAGCAAAAAACCTAGAAGCCCAAAGACTTTGCCAGCAGGTACTAACTGCTGGCTTTTTTGGTTTTTTTTTTGGGGGGGGGGGAAAGCAAATTATTACTAGAAATAACAGAGTAAAATAAATCTGCCGAAATACACTTAGGGTGAAACATTGCGGGCTTTAACTCGTTTCTACTGCTTCAAATATCAGACCTTTTAGCTGACAACGATGGTAAATTTCATACAAACCACCTAATTCATCATTGCAGTAAACACCGCTTCCGTTATTTTCAATCCTGAATAAGCCTCCGGATTTGATTGATTTACTACTCAGCACTAATTTTTTAAACCGCTTTACACGACTTGGCTTACCATTAGCTCTTACATTTAACACAGTGCGATCCTTATCAATGGCATCGCAAGTTTTGAGTATGTTTATGGCATACCAACGCTCGCCAGCGACGCGTAATGGCAAAAACTCACAACTGGAATCAAGAGCTTCGTTTATTTGATTATATGCGGACTCAGAACAAGCAAACTCGCCTGCACGCCAGATTGCAAAATCAGGTTTTGTTGTAAGCATGTGGTTATCACTCACCCACTCCAAATCAATAGTCATCCAAGTATCAGCGACACGCTCACCACATAACTCCCGCAAATCGCCATCCGAGTATTGTATAGAAATCTCTAGTTGAGTTTCTTGTAAAAAAGGGAAATTCTCAACATCATGATTTAATTTAAAAACTTTCATCTTTTGCTTACTTAAATCAAACGGTTAACTGGGAAGTCCCCATCATGTAACATTTCTCCGACTTCACGCAAGGTATCAATGATACCAGTACGACCAAGTCCTTCTGCGATCGTATCTCGAAGGAGAGAGTCCACGTTGAGATAATAAACCATAGTATGTGTTTGGCTATGAGCTACTTTTGTTGGAATGCCATCATGAGGTATATGACACCTGAAACGAGGTAGCCAAACACCGTTCGCCTCATGGTCAATATCTATTCCCCATGCAGCTAAACGTAATCTCGAACGAGAGCAGGCCGCGCTTTTATCATCAAACCAAGGAACTATATGGTGAGCACAAGTATTGCTAGGCTTTGGTCCTCGATTTGCCGAAAGCATGTTTTTGGCCAAGTTTTGACTATGTCTCTTGTGATGCTCCCACCGTATATGTCTACTCAACAGCAAATCATCCTTACTTATATTTCCTTTTCTAAACTTTACAGCGTCAATTACTCGTCCTGCATAGTGAATCGCGAAGGCTTGAGCCTGCTGTTTAGCCAAACTAGGGTTACCTGTCGAATTAAGCAAATCAATCTCTAACTCTTTAATCGACACACATTTTTCTTTCACACCACTCACAAACAAACCCTTTGCAATAAAATAAGTGTAAAAAATAAACTATGAATCTAGTTGTTAAAATGCTTATTAGTAAGTCTACAAAAGCAGTCTAATATTCTTGAAAATGACAGTATTATATATTTCCATCTATAAACTAACTATTTTCAAACTGTCCGTTATACGCCACCTGTTGACTCCTACTCTAAAGCCATCCACATCCCGAACTCTAAGTTAAATACGGGGTCAACCCTAAAAAATTTTAAAAAAGCTCTTTACCTCAACTTAACTTGAGGTTTTAGCATGTTCATCGTTGGCTAGAAAATGACAAAAAGGAGCACATCATGATCCAACTAGAACATATTAATTTAGTCGTGAAAAACATCCCTGAAATGCTGAAGTTTTATCAAACTGCATTTCCACATTGGTACGTGCGTGATGAGGGGAAAGGCGAATGGAGTGGTAAGCCAAGAAACTGGCTACATTTTGGCGACGAGTATCAATATATTGCGATGAGTGACCACGGTGAAGGAGAAAACCGCGAGTTGAGCGGGCACCAAGTTGGGCTAGCGCATTTTGCTTATGTGACCAACAACGTCGATGCCATCATAAAAAGACTGACCGATGCCGGTTATCCAATTGCCCAACCTGGGGCTGATGAGCCATACCGCAAGAATGTGTATTTTGTTGACCCTGCAGGTTTTGAGATCGAATTTGTTGAATACCTGACGGATGATCCAAAACTTCGTAACCTGACAAGCTAAAAGAGACGTAAATAATAAAACGCCAGCAGATGGTGACTACTGGCGTTTTGGTTTATCTATCAGGTTTCTTTATCGCATTAGCGCTGTTTGGCAAAAACCTGAGTCCAGTAATACCCGTAGCTTGCCGAGTGATTTTCGACAAGCGACGCGCCCATCTGATCAAAATCCGCACTCATGATATTGAGGCAGTGACCTTCGCTCGATAACCAAGCATTAACGACGGCGTTAATGGAACTTTGCCCTACGGCGACATTCTCACCAATGGCGCTCCAAGCATAGCCCGTTGCGTTGACTCGATCTGACATATTGCTGCCGTCAGAGCCTGTATGACTCATGAAATCGCTGTTCGCCATGTCGCTTGAGTGGCGATAAGCGGCGCTTTCCAAATCGTAGCTCCAAGTCAGGGCCCCAACAGGTGGCATGGTGGTTGCCCCACACTGCTGTGTAGTAGAGCGAGCACTGTTGACCGCTGCGAGCATCTGCTCGGCAAATGTGCCTTGTGACGATGTGGAACCTGTGTTTTGAGAGCCGTTTTCTACAGGTGCTGACGACTCCCCATCGCCGCCACATGCGCTGAGAAGTAGGGCCAAAGCAGGCACTAAGATCTTAGTTGGCATTGTCTTTCCTTTATGAGTGACGAAGAGCAAACTGCGCTTGTCGATAATAACGCCCAATAACCTAACAAAAACCCATAAAAGCACCATATGGCTTGGAGTGTTTTAACCAAAGACTCACATGAAGTTTTCAATCGCCTTGGTTCGGTTGGTAAATCGGCAACGTTTCAGCCCACGTATGGAATGGCGTTTCATCCATCTCCTGTATTGCTTGAGTGATAAAATCGATGAACACCCTCACTCGGGCGGGCACATATTCCCGGTTGGCATAGAGAAGATACACGCCATTTCCTGCTTGGCGCATACTCGGAAATATCGGCACTAAACGCCCCGCTTTGAGCCAGTCTCTCGCGATAAAATGAGGAATCTGAGTTAACCCTAAACCTTCTGCGCAAAGCTCTGCCATGGATTCGCCGTCATTTACAATAAAATTTCTCTCGGGGTTATACTCACTTGCACCGTCTGATTCTGGCATCCGAATCGGCAACAGTTTCCCCGTTTGTTTAAAACGAAAACGAACCCAAGAATGGTCATTGAATACATCCGGGCCACTCGGAACACCATGGCGCGCTAAGTAATCCTGACTGCCACAAATAATAAAATCGATAGGACTAAGCTGGCGCACAATCAGCTGGCTGTCCTGAACGACACCAGATCTAATCGACACATCAATCCCTTGCTCAATAATATCAACGTAGGCGTCATCGTAATGAATATCGATAGTGATGCTGGGGTAGCGGCGACAAAACTCTTTTAATAAAGGGCGAATGTAAAGGCGACCGTAAGAGACCGGCACATTAATCTTAAGCAGTCCTGAAAGCGCATCATTGTGGCTTTTCAATGAATCCTCACACGCTATCAGTTCGTCCAGTACAAACCTAGCGGTATTTGCGTATCGACGACCGGCTTCTGTCAGACGGATCTGTCGCGTAGAACGCTGGAAAAGCTGTATTCCCAAGTCGCTTTCAAGACGATGGATGGCCTTACTCACCGTAGAAGGGTCTGTGCCATACGCTTTGGCGGCCGCAGCAAAACTGCCACCTTCTAAAGTGGCAATAAAAAATCGTAGGGACCGTATCTTATCCATAAAACTCGTGCACTCCATTCGTGAACTTTATTCACTTTAGTAAAGACAAAGTGGCTCTTCAATCACCAATCAGCCCAAATATAATGAATCTCAATAACTTGATGCTCTGTTAGCGAGGAAAAAACAATGGGTAAAAATGGATTAAAGAATGCACTACAACTATTAATAGCGACCTTAGTCCTATTATTTGGGATGCTTCAAACGGCACATGCGACGGATAAACGCATTGGCATTCTAGTTTACGACGGCGTACTGACCTCTGATGTTACTGCGCCTTTAGAGGTCTTTGGCGTTGCAAGTCGTCTGACTTGGTTTAGCGATTATGAAGTAGTCACTATTTCCGTCTCTGAACAGAAAACCATCACCACTGAAGAGGGATTAAAAATTGGTGTGGATGCTTGGATTGGCGATCAGCCGGAACTCGACGTGCTGGTTTTAACATCCAGCTACGACATGGATGCGCTAATCGAAAACAAGGATCTCATTCACTTTATTCAAACCACATCAAAGGCGGCAGATTGGATGGCAAGTAATTGCTCTGGTGCGTATCTATTGGCCGAGGCTGGCCTGTTAAACGGTAAGAAAGCGACGACGTGGGCAGGAGGTGAAAACGGATTACAAAAAGACTATCCAGCAGTTGATGTACAGGTCGACCAGAATTTTGTTGTTGATGAGGGCGTCATCACCTCAAACGGCAGCCTAGTTAGCTATCAGGCCGCACTTAAATTGCTGCATCTCATGACTTCGGAATCTAAAGCTCAAGAAGTCGCAGACGCCCTTCAATACTCACGTTTTTCTACCCAACCATTTTAAGCGGGCAAGGACGAAACCGCAGGTAACCTTTGAAGCTTCAGAGGTTACCTTGCTACTCAGCTCTACACTTCTGATCTTAATCCTATGGAAAAACACAAACGATACGAAGCACTGACGAAGGAGCGATACCAAGATATCTATCGTCTCGCATATTGGCTATGCAAAGATCATCACCTTGCTGAAGATTTGGCGCAAGACACCTTCCTGAAAGCGTGGCGATTCTTTGATAACTTAAATGATCCCAATGCCGCGAAGCCTTGGCTCATCACCATTTTGCGTCGTGAGAATGCTCGGCGCTTTGATAAAAAGCAGTACGATTTTGTCGATATTGATGAGTGTGTAATACAGGCAAAAACCTACCCTGGCAGTGACCACGACATGGCACAAGATTGGCTTAAAAAACAAATGATGATTCTCGAACCCAAATACCGAGAGCCATTGGTCTTAAAACTCGTAGTCGGGTTTAATCATAATGAAATTGCTCAAGTCTTAGAGCTTAATCACAACACCGTGGCGACTCGATTATTCAGAGCACGCAATCAGATCATTGCGCAGAGGGAGGGCGATTAAGACACAAAAAAGTAGTCAATCATGTCAACTAACTGGCTATGCTCCGGTCTATTTCATAAGTCGTTACACAACTCGGCGCTTTAACGCTTTACATCAAGCGCGACTAGATGAACACTTCTCGTCAAAGTACAATAACAGCCGACATAGAGTAGAGTCAGTAAAACATTATGAGTAACACAACGGCGAAAAAGCCGAATCCCCTATTCGAGATTCTTTTTAACGTATTCATCCCTTCCTTTATCTTGATGAAGTTTAGCGGCGATGAAAACCTAGGAACAGCAATGGCGCTGGTTGTCGCTTTGCTATTTCCTATCATTTACGGCGGTATGGACCTTGTCCGGAACAAGAAATTTAACTTTATTTCTGCACTTGGCTTTATCAGTGTTTTATTAACTGGCGGCATTGGCTTGTTAGAGCTTGATACACGTTGGTTAGCCTTGAAAGAAGCCCTGATCCCTGGCCTGATCGGTTTAGCGGTTTTGGGCTCAACGTTTACCCGCTACCCACTGATGCAGAAGTTAGTACTGAATGACACGGTATTGAATTTATCGCTGATTAACGAACGCTTGAAAGAGAACGGTCAATCAGAGGCATTTGAACGTTGTCTAATGTCATCAAACTATCTGTTTGCGAGTACTTTTGCGTTCTCATCCGCGATGAACTACTTCCTTGCGACCTGGATCGTGACCAGTCCTTCGGGCACGGCTGCTTTTAATGAAGAGTTGGGTAAGATGACGCTTTACAGCTACCCGATGATTGCAATTCCAAGCATGTTAATGATGTTCGGTATTTTTTATTACATTTGGCGTCAAGTACGTACGATGACATCGCTCGAAACAGAACAAATTTTCCATCTAAAATAGTCCCATCATTACAAATAACCCATCAAAAAAGGGAGGATTTATCCTCCCTTTTCTCAACAGACTCACTGTAATTCATAGCGTCAAAATGATTTTTCCTGACACCGCCGATGAGCGTTGCTCAACCATTTCAATCGCAGTTTGAAAATCCTCTAGCGGCAGTTCAGACGCTACACTTAACTTTATATCGTTGGCGATAAAGTGGTCTAACATTTCAGCGAATACCGCCTTTCTCCCGCCTTTACCTACCGATTCTTCCCAATACCGCAAAAAGAAGGTGCTAAAGTCGATGTTGTTGGTCTTCATCGATTCAAAAAACGCAGGCGTATAAGGCGCTAACGACAACGTTCCGTAGTTGATGTATTGGCCATTTTCTTTCAAGGTACGAATGAGATATGTGCCAGCCTCACCGCCTATCGCATCCAAAGCGGCCGTTGGTTGTGGCAGTTTGCGCGTTTGCAGTTGCACGTGTAAGTCTTGCTTCGCGTCCAATACTGGAGTCGTATCGTACGGATACTCGTCTGGCTTTGAAGTCACAGCAATCAGTGTAAAACCCAGTGAATGAGCAAGCTGGGCAAATATCTTACCGATCGCCGAACCCGCCGCATTGATGATCACCACATCGTCTTTGTTCAACTTAGCCACTTTCGTGGTGATAACCCACGCGGTTAGCGCGTTGATGTACAACTGGCAGGCATAGCCGTTATCCAAACTTTCAGGTAGCGGAAAAAGATTCTCGGGCGAAGCATCTATGTAGTATTGCCAAGTACCACCCATCGCCACCAACACTTTTTGCCCAACTTGAAGGCCAGTTTGACCGACTGCACTGACTTCCACCACACGCCCAACCGCTTCAAATCCCGGCACGCGAGGTGGTACGTGAACGCGGCGGTATTGCCCAACACCATAAATGGAAAGCAAGTCACTTGGGTTAATATTGGTGGCTTCCAGTCGCACCCGAACCTTGCCCTGAGCAAGCGGTTTGAGGGGCACTTTTTCCAACGACAGCGATGTTTTTGGCTGACCAAAGCAGAATTGGTTCACTCGAGTATTTATCGTTGGTGCCATTGTTATTCATACCATGTAATTGAAATTCAAAAAGGAAGTTTCGCGACTTCTACTCAAAAGCATTAAGTGAAGTCGAAGCTCTGTATTTCTACCTGCGCGATGCGCCGTTCACTCTAAACTGTTGTGGCGTCATATCAAAATAGGCTTTAAATGCTTTGATGTAGGATGAATCGTTTTGATAACCCACTCGGTCTGCAATGGCTTGGATTGGTAACGTTTCATCTAACAAAGAAAGCGAGTAAATCAGCCGAATTTGTTGCCGCCAAAGCAGAAATGAAGTGTTGAATTCCTTGGCGAACAACCGTGATAAAGTGCGCTCAGACGCCCCAATTTTCTCCCCCCACTCTTTTAGCGAACAGCTCAACGCGGGCTCGTCAGTCAGTTGCTCGAAAATCAGTTTTAGTCGGCGGTCTTGTGGCAGCAACAACTGAAATGTCTGCACGTTGCTTTTCAAAATTTGATCATGCAACACCGCTAGCAAATGCAGCACTTCTTCGTGGCTTGTCTCACCTTCACACTGTCTACGGATCTCTTGTAAAAGCTCATTTAAAAACGGCGTTAAAGCAATGGTTCTCACTTGTGGCTCGTACGTTGCGCCAAACTCAGGGTTGAGGTAAATGCCAACAAATATCGTGTTGCTTAGAGCAATCGACTCGTGTTGAACACCCGCAGGAACAAATAACGCAGAAGTGTGCGGAACCAAATGCTGATAATGCTCCGTTTGTGTTTGCAATAACCCTTTGATAGGAAAGATGATTTGATGCCAAGTGTGTTGATGCAGCGCATCAATGTAACCTTTTGGCATGTCGATGGTTTTCACCAAAACAGGAGAATGGGGATTCGCAGCCATCATCTCATTGGAGGTGACCACGCCTGACTTCGAATCAATTTGGCGGGCTAGCATTGTTGTTTGTCTTTTCATCCCTATTCCGACAGAAGTTCACTAGGCTATCATGCTCCGCATCGCGAATGAAGATAAACACTTTACCTCTCATTCAAACAATAAGGAGGTTACATGAAGAAAATCGGCGTCGTAAAAGCTGTGCTAGCAGGGAAAACTGTCCCTTATGCTCATGGAGCGCAAAGCGCAATCAACAAACAAGTGTTGCCCGAGCGCCAGCACGCAACAGAGCTTGGTTTTATCAGTGATGAGCAAGGCGATCCACGCTTTCATGGTGGAATTCAAAAAGCGCTTCATATTTACCCAAGCGAGCACTACCCAATCTGGCAACAACAATTAGGAAAAAGAACAATTTTCCAATCCGCTGGCGGCTTTGGCGAAAACATCAGCTCCGAGGGCGTCACCGAATCCACGATTTGCTTGAAAGATAAAATCCGTATCGGCTCAACACTACTTGAAGTGTCGCAAGGTCGCATGCCTTGTTGGAAACTTAACGTACGCTTTGACCAACACGACATGGCGAGAAGACTGCAAGATACGCTTCGAACAGGCTGGTATTTCCGAGTGCTGGAAGAAGGCGATATCGGTGCAGGTGACGAGATTATTCTGTGCGAAAGACCTTATCCAGAATGGCCACTGGCTCGCATCATGGGCGCGGTTTTCACTGGCTGCCTGGATAAAATAGAGCTAAGCCAACTGGCAGAACTTCCATTGGTTGAATCTTGGGGCAAGTTGGTCGAGCGCCGCCTAGAAACTGGCGAAGTTGAGGATTGGGAAATGCGCTTGGTTGGCCCAACAAGACAATAAAAAACGCAGAGTAAAAGCTCTGCGCTCACTATAAAAAAGTGGCCTTGGTTATTACTGTCCTGCTGCATACTGACCATCGGTGACTTGCTCTTTCCAGATAACGTTTTCACCGTCTTTTGACGCCGTAACCACTAGGTGAGTCATTGGCGCATTTGGTGTTGCACCGTGCCAATGGTCGATACCAGGCGGACACCAGACACTATCACCAGCAGCAAGTCGAATTACATGCCCATCACGCGTTCCTGTAAGTGCGGTACCAGAAGTGACGATCATGTGTTGTCCTGCTGGGTGAGTATGCCAAGCGGTTCGAGCTCCTGCATCAAAAGTGACATAGGCGGCGCTGTAGTTTGCAACTTCGTTTTCAGGAAACAACATCTCGACGTTAACTTTCCCGGTAAATAGGTTTTCAGGTCCTTGAAACGATTTCTGATCAGCAGAGCGATAAACTTGCTGCGAAGATGAGTTACCATCGGCTGCTTGAGCGATTGGAAGCATAAATCCCGTCGACAACAGCACAGACCAAATAAGCAATGATGATTTATTTTTCATAAAACGAATTCCTTTCTAATTGATATGATTGGCCAAATAATATTTATTTTTCCAAAACTGTTTTTAGGACCGATTGAGCATTGTTAGACACACTTTCACCACAGAACTCACTTAATACAACAATAAATTCCTCTAACTCTTGAATAGAAACATTGTTATTCATACTGATATTATAGTGAGCTGCTAATTGGCTATTAACACCGTTCATATTTGCTAATGCTGCAATCGTAGCAATTTCACGCTCTTTCCAAGTGAGCATATCGCGTTCAAAAATATCACCAAACAAATGTGCTTTTAGGTATTCATCAATTTGCGGAGAAAAATCGAATAGCGCGCCTTTTACTTCTGCACCAACAAGTTGTGTTTGGTTTTCAGCGCCAAATTCTAAGCTGGTTTTATCGTTAGGTAACGCGCTTGATTCTCGCCCTAAGGTATCAGTAATACCTTGGCTTTTACGTTCCTCCAACACCGTCATAAATGTTGCTAGTCCATTCAAACTGCGCGGAAACCCAGCATACGCATACAACTGAGCCAGCACTTCTTTTATCTCGTTGACCGTTAGGCCTGCGTCTAACCCATCATTAAGGCTTTGTGTTAGTTTTTCTATTTCACCACTCGCAGTAAAAGCAGAAATAGGAATAATAGCTCGCTCTTTGTCACTGAATATTTCTGATGCTGAAGCGATATTCGTTGTGCATAGCGTTGTCATAGTGAGCACCAATATTAATATTGATTTAACAGATTTGTTTAATGCTTTCATATCAAAATTCCATTATGTAACGGTGTTCTAATCCATAGAAGTTCTAGAAATATATTTATTAGCGTTCTGATTTCTACATTAATAATTTACATCGTTAACTGGCTCATTAATTTACTTTTTCGATCGTGACACGGTTTGTTTCTTTCGAAATAAAGCAATGAATCCCATCATCGATTTGACCTAATTTAATTAGCCCAGACGCGTAACCAAAGTCCTTATAAAAGATAACTAAATTTCCCCAAGGGGCGTAATAAGAGATGTCACCCGTTTTTGATTGAGTTCCAGAAGGTGCGCCTTCGCGAGTTAACTTATTCGGTAAGTAAGCAATTTTCTCTGTATTTGCGTAGTCTTGTAGATCTAATGTTAGAGGCAATTGACGAACAAAATCGTCTGTACTCGCACTGCTCTTCAATGTACCTAAAACACTGCAATCATCGAAAATAAAACGAATTTTCACCATATTTTCCTCCAATCCAGCGCTATTAACTTCTGCGTTTACAATGCAGGGGAACATCCAGGCACTACTCACCAAAACGCATCTCACCCACTGATTGAAACGGTACGCTTGTCTCATCGAGATTCCCTTTTCTCACTGAAAACTTAGCTCGGGCTACTTTAGTTGCATGTACTCTTGATCAGAGACTGGTTCGCACCATTCATTACTTGCGCCTTCAGCCGGTATTTCTATTGCAACATGTGAGAACCAACTGTCTTTAGCTGCGCCATGCCAATGCTTAGTACCTGAAGCGATATGCACGACATCGCCAACATTCAACTCTTGTGCTGGTTGGCCAAATTCTTGATACCAACCTCGCCCTCCTGTCGCTAACAGAATCTGCCCACCTTCATGATGAATATGCCAAAAATTGCGACACCCTGGTTCAAACGTTACGTTCGCCACGATAAGACCAGGCTGATTGAGCAACGCCAGATAACTCGTACCGGTAAAGTAATCCGCATACGCTTCATTCTTTTCACCAAACTCGAAAATGCCTCGACCTTGAAATACACCGGCTTGCAGTACATCAGGGATTTGAGTATTGCTTTTGTTATTCATCATGACTCCAAATAGTGTTCTTGAGTGCTTACAACTCACCAAACCATAGGTTCACTGTATTGCGCTTTGATAGATGACCGTTAGCCTATTCATTGCTAATACTTGCCCAATATTCCAAACCAATACAAAAGACAACCATACTTGAGGCCGGTTAGAAAAAACGGAATAAAAACTCATCTATACATAAGTAGTTGACTATTAAATAATAAAATTCATAACAGACAATTAACCCGCTCAAAAACCAACCAGAAAGATCACTCTCTGATCTCTTAACCTCGAAATAGACACTTGCCCAATATTCTTTACTTAAAGAAATGAACTGTTATAACTATGCTTAATGAAGTCGCTTAATTGACTCCGAAGAGGCGTTAACTACAAAGGCAGAAATCGCATGCCGTTAACCCCGAACCTGAGGCCAACCAGAGGAGAGCACTGACTTATGCAAGAAGTACCGTCAAACACTTCGTCAACCCTGGCCAGTGCAATAGAAAAGCTTGCCAAGCACATTGAGAAATGGGCAAATGGCGCGAACCAATATGACACAGAAATTCCAGGATTAAGGTTCAGTCGCTGGGCAACCCCAACACCACCGACAAGCTACACCCACAACCCAAGTATTTGCTTAATTGCTCAAGGGAGAAAGCGCGTGTTGTTGGGTGAAGATAGCTTTGTTTACGATGCGAACCACTTTTTGATCTCCTCTGTCGACTTGCCGATTATCGCCAATATCATTGAAGCCAGTGAAGATAAACCTTATTTAGGGGTGATTATGGAGCTGGATCTGACTGAAATATCTCAACTTATTGTCGATAGTGAACTGACGTTTAATCAAAGCAAAGAAGCACAAAAAGGCATAGCGGTTGGAGAGTTGTCGGAGCCATTACTTGACGCCTTTCTGCGTTTAATAGAGCTGCTGGATGAAGGACAAAGCATCAAAATTTTAGCGCCGATCATTAAGCGAGAGATTTTTTATCGACTGTTAATCACCGAACAGGGCGCTCGTCTTAATCAAATCGTGACTGCAGGAAGTCACAGCCATCAAATCGCGAAGGCCATTGATTGGTTGAAGAATAATTTCGTAAAGCCTTTGAGTGTCAGTGAGTTAGCCGCATACAGTGGCATGAGTAAATCGGCATTTTATACCCACTTTCGTTCTATGACATCTATGACGCCACTGCAATTTCAAAAGAAATTAAGACTCAGCGAAGCTCGGCGTTTAATGCTGACAGAAAACCTCGATGCCATGGCGACTACGTTTAAAGTGGGTTACGAAAGCCCTTCTCAATTTAGCCGTGAATACAGCCGTTTATTTGGTGCGCCACCATCCAAAGACATCAAGTCTTTGCGCGAGAGTATGGGTTAAGCTCGGAATATCCTAGGAAGAAGCTAGAAAGTGAAACCGTCAGCCTCGTACTGCCTCGAGGCTAACGGTTTTATTATTTGGGAGAGAATGAACGTCACCTGCATTTGCAAGCAAAACTGCGCAATATTGTTTATAACACCGCTTGTCGACTAGGCAAAAATACCTCACCCAACATACAGCGAACCGAGCCACCACCAATAGATTCTATGGTAGAAACATCGAATGGCAGCAATTTACCGTGCGTCGAAAGTTGATTTCTTTGTGCTGGAGAGAAAGCATCGTATGCCGATTGCGACATCGCAATGACTTTGTCTCCATTGATGGTTTCCAACTGAAGAATGTTGCCGCAGAAGTGGTTCATTTGCTCAATCGAAATAGAGATCACTTGTTTATCTTTAGCGAGAGATTTCATCACAAAACGACGCTCAAATTCTGGGATCACTTCGTCACAAATCACGCAGAACTGCTCACCCACAGCCATCATCACGTTGGTATGGTAAATAGGCGCACCAGATGGCAAACGAGTTTGGAAAGAGATCACTCGTTCATAGCCAATACGATCGGCGTAATCTTCTAAAACCAGACGATCACAACGTTGTGAGAGTGCGGCATAGACCGTTTTATTTAAGTGGTCAAAGACCATCACACCCGTGCTTTCTAAATACGCTTGCTCATCAAGATATTCAGTTAGGCTGCTACGTCGATGAACTTCTCGCCCAGCTTGCGCTAGTGCCGCCACAAGCGCATCGGGACGCACTTCTTTTTGACGGTTTTCACAGGCCATTGGAAAGGTGTACAACGTGCCATCTGGCGTAGTGCTAAACCAGTTGTTTGGAAATACCGCGTCTGGCGTCGCAACATCTGAAGCCGGATAATCAAACTCAACAACTTGAACGCCCTCTTGACGCAGCGTTGCTACCATACTCGCGAACTCGGCCATCACTCTACGCGAGACTTCTTCTTGGCTGAGTGACACTTTATGTTGGAACTCATTATCTTGTGCGGTTTCTTCATTAAAACGAAACTCTTTCGGTGGCACCATCACTACGCAGTTTGCGGTTTGGCGCTGAGCACTTTGCGTGCTTTCTTCTTTCCCATTAGCAAATTGGGTCACTGATTCGTGTAATAGCATCCAATACATTCCTTATCACTAGAATGAGGAGATTGTAAATTTATTGTTAACTTCAGTTTTGCTGTTTTCACAATTAATTTAATTATCTAGAAGTAATTTTCACTGAACTTAGCTTATTTCTCCCGAAATTTTATTGTCACTATGCAGGTTTAAGGTTTTATGGTATCGCGATGAACATGCGAAGAATTCATCATAAGAATCAGAACCATAGACAACCACACCCATAACCAACTAGTTACATTTAAAACACAATCGGTTAGACTATTTTTTCGCCCCACTCGTCAATCCGTCTGCTTTCTCGAGGAGCAGCCAAAAACTCTTATACACGCGGCTTCGTCCAAAGCTGCGTGAATCGATGGATTTAGCCACCCCAAATGGCACTGTTTTAACTTTAGGATGAGTTATGTTTAAACGATTTGAAGGCTTTACAGAGCCGTTCCCCAAATCCACACCAGATCAGCCTCCTTCAGGGATGCTCGCTTTTTTACGTTATTACACCCGCGGCTACGAAAAGCCTTTGATCATCATGTCTTTGATGGCCACGATTGTTGCTGTCGTTGAAGTTATGTTGTTTGGCGCGATGGGACAATTGGTTGATTGGTTGTCCACCAGCAATCCAGAAACGTTCTTGCAAGACAATAAAGCAGATTTGATTTTTTACGGAACCTTATTGTTGGTTGTCATGCCCATTTTGGTGATCGTGTATTCGTTGCTCGTTCACCAAACATTATTAGGCAACTATCCAATGTCTATCCGCTGGCTTGCACACCGGTATTTGCTCAATCAAAGCTTAAACTTCTATCAAGATGATTTTGCAGGCCGAGTTGCAACTAAAGTCATGCAAACGTCACTAGCTGTGCGTGAAACCGTCATGAAAGCTATGGATGTATTTGTTTATGTTACGGTTTACTTCACCAGCATGATCATTATGTTAGCGACGGCAGACTGGCGTTTGATGATCCCAATGATCGTCTGGCTGCTCGCTTACATCGCTATCCAAATCTATTTCGTTCCTAAGCTCAAAGACGTCGCTTCAGCGCAGGCCGATGCACGTTCGACAATGACAGGACGCATCGTCGACAGCTATACCAATATTCAAACCGTCAAACTGTTTTCTCATAGCCAGCGCGAAACCCAATATGCCGAGCAAGGGATGAAGGGATTTTTAAATACGGTCTATCGTCAAATGCGCCTAGTGACCGGCTTCGACGTTGCTGTAGAGATCTCAAACTATATTTTGGTCTTTTCCGTTGCTGCTTTATCGATTTACCTGTGGTTGGATAGTGCCATCAGCGTTGGCGCGATTGCGATTGCTGTTAGCCTTGCATTACGCGTAAATGGTATGTCGATGTGGATCATGTGGGAAGTTGGCGCCCTCTTTGAAAATATGGGAACCGTAGTCGATGGAATGAAAACGCTCTCTAAGCCTATTGATATTAAAGATAAACCAGGCGCAAAAGACTTAGTAGTCACTGAAGGTGGCATTCACTTTGATAACGTCAGCTTCCATTACGGTGAGAACAAAGGCGTGATTAGCCACCTCGATCTCAACATCAAACCAGGAGAGAAAGTCGGCTTGGTTGGGCGCTCCGGCGCCGGAAAATCAACTCTGGTGAACTTGTTACTTCGTTTCCACGATGTCGAAGACGGCAGCATTAAGATCGATGGACAGAACATCTCTGAAGTCACACAAGACTCTTTGCGTTCAAAGATCGGTATGGTGACCCAAGATACTTCTCTGCTACACCGCTCGATTCGCGACAATATTTTGTATGGCAACCCAGATGCGACAGAAGAAGATTTGCTGAAAGCCACTAAGCAAGCGCATGCCCATGAGTTTATTGAAACTCTGACCGATCCATTTGGTAATGTCGGATACGATGCGCAAGTTGGTGAACGTGGTGTGAAACTGTCTGGCGGCCAACGTCAGCGTATCGCAATATCTCGTGTGCTACTCAAAGATGCACCATTGCTGGTACTGGATGAAGCTACATCGGCTCTGGATTCAGAAGTCGAAGCAGCGATTCAGGAAAGCTTGAATGAATTAATGCAAGGAAAAACCGTTATTGCGATTGCGCACCGATTGTCGACCATCGCACAAATGGATCGCCTCATCGTGCTAGATAAAGGCAGTATTGTTGAACAAGGTTCTCACCAAGAGCTCATCGTGAACAACGGTATTTATGCCCAGCTTTGGGCCCATCAAACTGGCGGATTTATCGCTGAAGAGTTAGAAAATCAACACGTTTCTTAATTAGCGAGAAACCCAATAAAAACGGCGCATGAAGCGCCGTTTTTCATTTTTATTGATAATCCTATACTCATATAGCCATTATAGTTTCTCATATATGAAACACCCTCCATGATAAAGCTCACATTTTTTCTGCTAATATACCGCCTCGTTGCGTATCCATTGCAATGAACACAATACAGAGTTTTGAGCCGTCTTCATTTGTCATTTCACTTTTTGAGAAACAGCTATACTCAATAGATGGCTTAGTTATTAGATTAACAATAAGGTAATTAGCTTATGTGTAAATGTGGTTCAATGCAGATCGTACAACTCAAACCAAGTTGGGCTGACAAGCTATTCGGCTACTCAGAAAGATGGAAATGCCAACTTTGTTGTAAGATCTACCGCATCTAAAATTAAAAATAGAATCTTAGTTTTTCTAAGAAAAAGCAGTGGCCCGACAGTAATTGTCGGGTTTTGTTTTTCTGCACATCCATTTTTATCCCTTCGCAACACGGTCACTCATCACGGCAAAACCTAGCATCTCAATGTGACTTAGGTATAGAATCAGGCCCACTTATTTATTCCGATATTCACATATAACTGGTCACTATGAACAAAAGTTTGCTAACGAATGTCCTCGCTATCGCTTTGATGGCTGGAGGTCATCAATTACAAAACGACTACCTTTGGTATGCGGGGCTGTTTGCGTTCTCAGGCGCCATCACTAACTGGCTTGCCATCCACATGCTGTTTGAAAAAGTGCCTGGATTATACGGTTCTGGCGTGATCCCCGCGCGATTTGAAGAGTTTAAACTGGCTATCAAAAACTTGATGATGGAGCAGTTCTTTACCGAAGCGAACATCGATCGATTCTTGAACAAAGAAATGGCGGGCGGTGTAAACATCGATCTTCAACCTGTGATTGAGAAAGTGGATTTAAACCCAGCGTTTGACTCTTTGGTAGAAGTGATCGAAGGCTCTCAATTTGGCGGCATGCTAGCGATGTTTGGCGGCGCGGAGGCATTACAACCTATGCGGCAGCCTTTCGTCGAAAAGATGCAAGAATCCATTATTGAGTTGAGCAAGAGCGATAACATCAAAGAAGCACTGAAAGAGCAGTTCGAATCTCCTGCTATGATGGATGAGATAAAGCAAAACATTGAAGGCATCATTGATCAGCGCTTGAGCGAGTTAACACCCGCACTGGTCAAAGAAATGGTGCAAAAAATGATTAAAGAACACCTTGGCTGGCTAGTCGTTTGGGGCGGTGTTTTTGGCGGTTTAATTGGTGTTATCAGCACCTTTATCGGCGCATAGTCGCTCACCGATTTATCAAAAAGGAGCTTCGGCTCCTTTTTTGATCTTGAAAAAGTAATACGCCAAGTCACGTTAAATAACGGGGCTCAACGCATGCCTCGCCTAACCAAGGAGCTCAGGATTAACACCAAATCCTGTTTTATGTTCTTCAATTACCACTTCACTGCGAGTCTGGATTACGCCCGGAAGCGTGCCTAACTTACTCGACATAAACTCCTGATACGCTTTCATACTCTTAACACGAACCTTTATCATGGTATCGAAGTCCCCAGAGAGCGAATAACACTCTTCAATTTCCGGCATCAATTCGACGGCTTTCGCAAACTTTTCAAAAATGGAAAAACTGGTTTGGTCTAAGCGAATATGGATGAATACTTGCACATCCAACCCTAATTTTTCCGCATTCAGCTCAGCATGGTAGCCATTGATATACCCCTCTTTTTCTAGCCGCTTCACGCGGTCAGAACACGGCGAGGTCGTTAAGTTGATCTGCTTTGCGAGTTCAACAACTGGAATTCTGCCTCTTGAATGAAGCACTCTCAAAATGTGTAAATCAATCCGGTCCAATTGGTAACTCATTAACCACATCCTTGTAACCACTCAGGAAGCATCACATTAATCGTTGCTTAAACAATTGCAAACCATCAAATGCACAGCATGTGAAATTCAGCAGAGAATAATTAGAAAATAACTAAGGAAGAAAAGGGCTGTGATTACTGCCGCTCTCTCCATACCCGAGTATGAAGAACAAAAGTAATCTAGCGGCTCCCGTAGAGTCGCAAATTTGAAAGCGTGTGATACGCCTTTATAGATCTGGCGTGCGGGGCAAGCAAGCCGCCCTGTTTAGCTATTAATCATAGCTATCGCTCTGAATTAGAGAGCTGCCGACGTATGCCTGGTAGGATGAGGAATCACTTCTCCAATTGCACGATGATTACAGCATCGGCAGTAGTATTGTGGTTCCATCTCGTAGTAGTGTTCACCTGATACAAATTTCGCCATCAGCTGTGTAAAACTCACCACTTTACCTGTCAACGAATCAACGGGGTGTGGCTCGCAACGCTTCATGATCACTTTATGTTGCGTTGATTTTCTACAAGCTGCGCAATATATATCCGGCATTTCTCTTCTCCCTGTTTTTCAGTACTACTGACAATTGACATATTTTGTTCAAAATAATTCCACAATAAAAAAGCCCCTTTAATTTTTTGTGTCCTATCTTCAAAAAATTGGACGAAAGTATCAAAAAATTGAGACATTGGTCAGACCTCAACTTTTGTACCATTATTATGAACGAACGCGCTTATGTGTGTAATAATACGACACATCACACATAAGCAATTGTTGCTACTCGCTATTTCAATCTGCAATGATCAATTTTATGGCGTTTTAAATATGGCTTTCACTCACATTTTCGATTCAGGCATTACTTGGTTGTTTAAACATGCCTGATTTACAGTGTGAATCTGCAATTTCCACGATACTGACGCATCTCAAGGACGCACGATGACGCTTCAACCAACGCTCACGACACAAAGGCTTATTCTTCGCCCATTTCATCCGACAGACAGCGCAACAGTCGCACGACTCGCAGGAGACAAGAGCATTGCTGATATGACCGCAAACATTCCTCATCCCTATGAAGAGCCGATGGCACAAATTTGGATTAAGAGCCATGTTGGCGTATATCACCAACGTAGTGGGGTCATATATGCTATTACTCTACGTCAAAACGATGCGTTAATTGGTGCTGTTAGTTTGCTAAACATTTCTAAGGGAGTCGGCACATTAGGGTATTGGCTTGGTGTCGATTATTGGGGTAATGGGTTTGCTCAAGAATCGTCAATGGCTTTAATTCAGTTTGCCAGACCACATTTTGAGTTATCGGGCCTAAAAGCGATGCACTTGGTCGAAAACAGACAATCCCAATCAGTCATTCAAAAGTTGGGCATGACGTATATCGACAATCACATCATCAAAATGCAGGGAAAAGAACGAGAAGTCTGCATATACCAGCAAATATTTTCGCCTCAAGTAACCGTAGCAACCTCTCAAAATTAAGGCACTAAAAAACCAGCCTCTCAGCTGGTTTTATCTTTCACCTTGAAAGGCAAAAATACTAGTCTTGTGCGACTTTCACACGAATCTTGCTCTTGTGTACTGAAGACAGGTTTAGTGCCTCCAACGCCGCAACGGCTTCGGCTTCATCCGGCATGATCACAAAACCAAACCCTTTTGATAAACCCGTTTCTTGATCAAGCACGACGGTGCAAAGCTCAACTTTGCCGTAGTTTGAGAACAGAGTACGGATGTCTTGCTCTGTCGTCTCACGAGCTAAGTTTCTTACTAGAAGTTTCATATTAAACCATTTTATGTTTATAACGCCTCAATTCTCTCAGCTTCTCCCTTACAAACCAAGTGAATAATGTTCTTGCGAAGGCTAGATGTCTCTAAGTGTTTCTGTTTAAATGATTTTTAGTGATAACGCTCTGAGTCCTGCATTACGAAACGATTGGAGTATAAAAGCCTAGGAGATTCGACATGGAAACCAAACGTTTAAAGCTCATCCCAGCTTGCTTGGAACGTGCAGAAGAAGCACATCAGGCCGTTGTTCGTAGCCAAAAAACGCTTGAAGTTTACCTGCCATGGGTACCTCACGTGCTCACTTTAGAAGCGATGATTGCAGGGACAGAGAAAGCCATCGCAAACTTTGAAAACTTCGAAGAAGAGTTGCGCTACTACCTAATCGACAAGAAAAGCGATCGTTTACTCGGCGCCATTGGGTTAATGATCCATGATCAAGAGATACCGGCATTTGAGATTGGCTATTGGCTTGATGATCGCGCGGTAGGCTACGGTTATATCTCTGAGGCGGTAGCGGCGATTGAAAACTATGCATTCGAAGCGTTGGACGCGAAAAGAATCGCGATTTTAGCCGATGCGAATAACCGCAAAAGTCGTGCGGTTGCTGAGCGCTGTGGGTATGAGTTTGAAGGTGAGCTACGCAATGCTCGGCGTGCGCCTTCTGGCGAGCTAAGTAACACCGTTATTTACGCCAAAGTTCGTCGTGACTAATACACTCACAAAGAATAAAGCGACGTGACAGTCTGGCCTCAAGCAATCACCATTAACGTTTATTAAGTTCAGATAAAACAAAGCCCGCTGTATAAGCGGGCTTTGTGTTCGTAAAAGGAAGTAATTAGTCTAGTTCAACTAGTTTCTTCTCGTACGATTGATGTTGGTCTAATACGTCTTGCGCTGCACCGCCTGTCGCTTTGCTGATAACAACGATAGCAAGCGTAGAGAAGATGATGCCCGGTACGATTTCGTAGACATCAAACCAACCGCCAGTTAGCTGCTTCCAAACTACGATAGTGATACCACCAACAAGGATACCTGCTAGTGCGCCGTTACGGTTCATACCGCTCCAGTAAAGGCTAAGTACAACCGCAGGACCAAATGCAGCACCGAAGCCAGCCCAAGCGTAAGAAACAAGACCAAGTACTGAACTATCTGGTGTCATTGCTAGGAATAGCGCAACAAGCGAAATCACGATAACGCCGATACGGCCAATCATTACGATTTCTTCAGAAGACGCTTCTGGCTTGAATACTTGCTTGTAGAAATCTTCTGCAAGCGCTGAAGATGAAACAAGAAGCTGTGAGTCTGCTGTACTCATTACCGCCGCTAGGATTGCTGCTAACAACATACCCGCAACGACAGGGTGGAATACTGCGTTAACCAATAGCATGAAGATCTTCTCGCCATCTTCTAGTTGAGTGCCCGGATGACCCGTAACCCAAACCAGACCGACAAGACCAACAAGCATTGCACCAACCATAGATAGTGCAGTCCAAATCACAGCGATACGACGTGCAGTCGTTAGATCTTTGTTTGAACGAGACGCTTTAAAACGCGCTAGGATGTGTGGCTGACCAAAGTAACCAAGACCCCATGCCGCTAAAGAGATGATAGCAATCGCAGACAGTGGTTCGCCTTTGGCGTCATTCCATAGCGTTGCAAGTTCTGGGTTGATGTCATGCAGATCAGAAGTTAGCTGACCTAGACCACCGTCCATTACTGCAACAGGAACAATCATTAGCGCAGCCGCCATTAGCAAGCCTTGCACTAAGTCAGTCCAAGATACCGCAAGGAAACCACCGAATAGTGTGTAAGAAACCACACACACCGTACCGATGATAACAGCGTAGGTGTAATCTAGACCGAATACCGTCTCAAACAGTTTGCCCCCTGCGACCAAACCTGAGCTGGTGTAGAAAAGGAAAAATAGAAGAATGAAAAACGCAGAGATTGTCTGGATCAGTTTCGACTTATCGTTGAAGCGACGTGACAGGAACTCTGGCAACGTTAACGCGTCAGTTTGGATACTGTAGGTACGTAGGCGTTTTGCACTGATGAGCCAGTTTGCCCATGTACCAAGAAGTAGACCGCCGGCTAACCAGAAGGCCTCGATACCCGCAGCGTACGCATAGCCAGGCAAGCCTAGCAGCAACCAACCACTCATGTCTGAAGCACCTGCAGATAATGCAGCAGGCCACGGACCTAGGCTACGGCCACCTAGGAAGTAATCAGATGAATTGGAAGTCCTCTTATACGCGTAAACGCCAATAGCAACCATAATCAGTAAATACGCCACAAAAGTGGACGTGATAGCAAAGCTATTTTCTATCATTAGATAGTCCTCGTTATAATTATTTCCTTCCTTGCCTGCCCTGATATTTTACCGTCTCAGCAATACATCAGAGTATAAGAAACCAATCTGGACCGGCTCTCAGTCCAGTTATTCCAGATTGGTATCACAAGTCAGGTTAGTGAGTTTCGTTCCCCAACTCGAGTAGAGTCGCGTTACCACCCACCGCGGTAATATTTATCGTTCGAGTGCGCTCGGTAATGAAGCGCAACGAGAGATGAGGATCATGAGCCAATTTCGGTGACTCTAAATCCGTTTCAGAAACTAAGCCGACGATTGCACCGTCACGCTTAGCTAGTTGAAGATTGAGCGCATGCTCAACCTGTGAACGCCCAACATAACCCACACTACGTACATCGCTCTCAAGCAACGGGGCAGACGCATCGTACGCAACAACCTGGACTAAGTTAGATGGGAAGTTTGCCAACGCTACAGCTTGCTTAACCAGTTGGTTTAGCTCTGCATTGTCACTGCAAACGACCACACTGTTGCCTGCAATTAAGGCACAGGTGATCATTGCAAAAGCACTGTATAACGCATTATCAGCAGGCTCGATGTTGTTTTCACAAATCACCAAAGCCACACCGCGTCCTGCGGCATACAGTTCGTTAGTTTCCCCTGTAGGGCCAACTAACTGGTGAGTTTCTGCAAGAAGAGTTGATGCTTGTTGCAAGTGGTAAGAAACCACTTTGGCAACGGTAGACTGCTGCCCTTCTAATGCAGATTTAAATGCCAGAACATGCTCGCATTTGTAATCAAAATCAGTCAGATTCCACTGCTCCCACGCAGAGAATGCATCTTTAAAATAGGTGATCTGATGAACCATAATGCGACTCCTTATGCGTTTTCTGCTTGAGCAAGAAGATGTTGAGTAAAGCGGAATAGGTAGTGTGGACCACCAGCTTTCGGGCCAGTACCCGACAAGCCTTGACCACCAAACGGCTGTACGCCAACCACAGCACCAACTTGGTCTCGGTTGATGTAGCAGTTACCCACTCGAGCGTGTTTCTCAATCCAACGGTACGTGGTTTCGTTACGACTATGGATACCCATCGTCAAGCCAAAACCCGTCTTGTTGATCTGCGCAACCACGTTCGGTAATTCAGACGCTTTAAAGCGAACAATGTGCAAGATTGGACCAAATTGTTCTTCTTTCAGCACATCGATGCCCGAGATTTCAAACGCACTTGGTGAGACAAAGTCACCATGCTGGCACGATTCATCCAGCTGTAGCTGAGCGACTTTAGTCTGTGTTTTGCTCATTTGCTCAAGGTGAGCAAGGAGTTTTTGTTTTGCATTGCTGTCGATAACCGGACCAACATCCGTTTTGTGTAGGTAAGGTAAACCAACATGCAGCTCATTCATCGCACCTTGAATCAGGTTGATCATACGGTCTGCTACATCTTCTTGTACAAATAGAACACGAAGGGCAGAACAACGCTGACCTGCAGATGCAAACGCCGAACGAATCACATCACGCACCACCTGCTCTGGCAATGCAGTACTGTCCACGATCATTGCGTTTTGACCACCTGTTTCCGCAATAAACGGAACCGGTTTCGCGCTGCGCTCCGCGAGCGTGACGTTAATGCGTTGCGCCGTTGCCGTTGAGCCAGTGAATGCCACACCAGCAATGGCATCATGAGAAGTCAGTGCATGACCAATCTCAGCGCCGCGACCAGTAAGTAACTGAATCACACCAGCAGGGAAACCCGCATCAAGCATTAATTCAATAGCGCGAGCGGCAATTAAGCTCGTTTGCTCAGCAGGTTTTGCAACCACTGTGTTACCTGCAATCAGTGCTGCCGTTACCTGACCAAGGAAAATAGCCAGCGGGAAGTTCCAAGGGCTGATACACACAAACACACCAAGACCTTCACGGCTAGAAATGCGTTTCACACCGTCAAAACCTTCTAGCTCAAATGGCTGTAGGTTTTGCGCTTGTTTCGCGTAATAACGACAGAAATCCACTGCTTCACGAACTTCATCAATACTATCGTGAATCGTCTTGCCCGCTTCTTTGTGACAAATCGCCACCAGCTCAGCCAGATTTTCTTCCATTAAGTCAGCAAGCTTTTCTAAACAAGCCGCTTTTTGCTCAACAGGAACACCTTTCCAATCAGAGAAAGCAGTTTGCGCCGCATCAATTGCAGCGGAAACATGATCAAGAGTTGCAAATGCCACCTTGCCGACTTCAATTCGGCGATCGTACGGTGCGGTGATGATCTCAGCCGCATTTTCCTTGATCATGCTTTCGGCAAAACGCTCACCATTGATCATCGGGCCTGCAACCCACTGATTGTCCATGAAGCTTTCTACTTGCGCTTCAAATGGCTTCGCCTCACTGTCTATATCAATGTTGACGCCGTATGAGTTCTTACGCTCAGGGAAGATGTCGGCAGGTAATGGGATCTTGTCGTTGTGTAGCGTGTCAAAACCCGTCAACACATCAACAGGGTGATGAGTCAACTCGTAAATCGGACAACGCGCATCAACCAATCGATGTACAAAAGAGCTGTTCGCGCCATTTTCAAGCAGACGACGAACCAAGTACGGAAGAAGATCAGCATGGCTACCGACAGGAGCGTAAATACGTACTGGCTGACCATACATTTCCATAACATGGTTATACAGTGAATCACCCATACCATGTAGACGCTGGAACTCGTACTCTTTGTGCTCAGCCATAACGGCGATTGCCGTCACCGTGTGAGCATTGTGGCTTGCAAATTGCGGATAGATATTACCGCGAACACCTTCGCTAAGTAGGAAACGAGCACAAGCTAGGTACGCAACGTCCGTCGCTTCTTTGCGAGTGTATACCGGGTAATTAGCGTAACCCGCTTGTTGAGACCACTTGATTTCGCTGTCCCAGTACGCGCCTTTAACCAAACGCAGCGGAATAAGGTCACCCTGCTCTTTTGCGAGTGCGTTTAGCCACACCAAGACTGGTAGAGCACGTTTTGAGTAGGCTTGAATAACCAAACCAAACTTGCCCCAACCTTTCACAAGATCGCTACGGTACACTTTCTCAAATAGCTTCAGAGAAAGCTCAAGACGATCCGCTTCTTCTGCATCGATTGTGATTGCAACGTCGACTTCAATTGCACGTTTCAATAGCTGCATTAGTGAGTCATACAACTCTGTCATTACACGTTCTTCATTTGCGACTTCGTAGCGCGGGTGTAATGCAGAAAGCTTGATGGAAATCGAAGGCGCAGGACTAGTGTCATTGCCGTAAGTCTCTCGACCTACCGCTTCGATCGCCATTAGGTAATCTTTGAAGTACTTGTTCGCGTCCGCTGTAGTTAACGCCGCCTCACCTAACATATCAAATGAGTAGGTGAAACCTTTGTCGCGCATTGGGCGACCGTTCTTCTGCGCTTCTTCGATCGTACGACCACGAACAAACTGGTGACCCATGATCTTCATTGCCTGATACATGGCTTTACGAATCACAGGCTCAGAGAATTTATTTACCAGACGGTTTACAGCCTGACCAGGGCTCTGGGTGCCTTGCTCACCAAGGCCAACCACTTTACCTGTTAGCATAAGTCCCCATGTTGATGCGTTAACAAACACAGAGTCAGAGTTTTTCAGGTGAGATTTCCAGTCTGCGACGCTCAACTTATCTTTAATCAAAGAATCTGCTGTCGCGGCATCTGGGATGCGCATTAATGCTTCTGCAAGACACATCAGCAAGATACCTTCTTGAGTATCTAAGCTGTATTCCAACAATAAAGCATCAATCATCTGGATTGACTTCTTATCGGCACGAATGGCTTCGATAAGTTGGGTCGTTTGGGTAGTGATCGCCGATTTTTCATCCTCTGTCGGCGTCGCTAGTGGCAATAGTTGCTCTAGCCATTGAGACTCGTCCACCATATACAATGGCGAGATCAGTGACCACAACTTATCAAGCGGCTGCCCGATAAATTCCGGTGTCAACACGTTCGTAGCTGTAAACATGTGTGTTCCTCAATCTCACTCCTCGAAAACCGCTTCGAGGATTATCAATGGCTGGCAGTGTATTTTGAGGCCGATAAGAATACTTGTCAAAAACTACGACATTTTTGCCAAAAACTCGCTTTTATAACAAAACATCCACATAGTCACATTCAAATAGGTAATATTTTGTGTTGTAAATTTTAATTTTTTCATTGCAATCACAACAAAATGTCATGAATATCAATAAGATTTTTGTGAAGCGTTCGTTCTAAGAGAAAATGTAGGATCAAGTGGCATATCAGTCACACCAAAGGACAGAGAATTTAACAAAACGAGAGATAGGTCACGTGAATAAAACACAAAAAAACCATGCACATTGCATGGCTTTTTTCTGATTGCTGCTAATTTGACCTAAAAATACGCGTTGTTATCCAACTTGTTTTTTATAACGGGATGGCGATATTCCCTGTAAGCGAGTAAAAGTATGAGTAAACGTACTCTGGCTTGAGAAACCAGTGAATTCGGCAATTTGCCCTAAAGAAAGGTGGCCTTGCTCGATTAATTCACGAGCCATGTCGATACGCTTTCCGAGAACATATTGATGAGGTGTAATCCCCATCTGCTCCTTAAACAAGCAATGGAACTGACTTTCCCCAAGAAACACTCGTCCCGCTAACTGAGCCACACTGATTTTATGGCTAAGGTGCTGCTCGATGTAGCGATCAATCGCCTCCAAATCAAAGCGTGACTCTTTTCGGCTAGTCTCAAATGCCGAGATATGGCGCTGCATTAATGCAATCACGGTATCGTTACACGCGCGACTTAACAGCAGGTCGTCCGGATGGTTTCGCATTTCCTGAACCAACATCTGTATCAGCTTCTGAATTTGACCGTCTAACTGAAAGTAGACATGGTCTCTCTCCAGATTATTGATTTTCTGCAGCATTTCAGGATCATCATTTGTCGGTTTTGGCATATTCAACACCAAAATATCCGATTGGTTAATAACGCCACCGAAAGCATGATCAGAGCATGCGGTTACCACACAACCTTGACCAGGACCGACAAGATTACCTCGTCCACGCACTTCAAATTCGGCTTGTCCTTTTAAACCAATCACGATCTGTGTGTAGGAATGATCATGGCAATCCATATAAGACGGAAGTGTGATCAGTTCTGCTGGCTTAGGCAGCATAATCTCTTGATATGGCGGGGCTTTGGGGTTATCTGAATCACTCATTTTAAACAGTCGTCTTTACACGGTCAGCTTACGTCTTGGCATCATATACCTTCCTTGTTGGGTTGCAACTTTTCCCCAACTCAATCGCACAAGATCAAAACAGCATGATCAAGTTCGTTTACATGATCATAGTTCCGGAACGATGATCATGCGAGGTTAACTTACGGTCAATGAGCAACCAATTTTATTAACAAAAACGGATAGATAGAAGCACCTTACGTATACATAACCAATAGATATAAAGATCCTTGTTACCGAACAATCCGTTATTTGGTAGAACACTGCGGTTCAAAATAGATAAATCGCCTCATAAACAGATCAAAGCCACCTCTTGAAATCAACATAGAGGGATTTCCCCCCTTACTAATATGCTTCTGATTCAATACATTAGTCCTCGAGCTTTAAGATGCATACGATCTAAAGCTCTCGGTATCTCATTGATACCTCTAACTTACTTAGCAGACCCTCGCTAGGTAATTTAGAACCTCTTCTACACGTCGACAAGATTATATCTTGTGTTGCCAGCCCGTCTTCAGGCTGGCTTTTTTTTCGCTTCTCAACAATGAAAACAATGGCATAAGCTGATATTATAGCTTTCGTCTCACTGTCCCTCTCATATGACTTAGGCGCCGTTCTCCCTCTCGATGAGTGATATGAACGCTAACTAAATTACAACTGAGTTGTAGGAAGCATGATCAAGGACGATACGAGTTGTAAGCCGAACATCAGGCGGACATCCGTGAGCGCACATATCTGTAATGAAACAGACCATTTTCCCAATTAAATTCTTCGTTCAATTTCGTTGTTGTTTATCACTGTGTGACGAAAATATCGAACACCATGAACTTAATTGGATTGAGCGCCAATCAACGAACGTGTTCTAGCAACATGACTGCCTACTTGGCAATGTCAATATTAACAACGCAACACGGACGTCTCTGTATTGGTAAAAGCAGTATGTAGTGAGTCCTTTTGTGAATATTTCAGTCGATACCATAGAACAATCCCTCCTTAAACAGCTTCCAGGTTGTTGGGGATGCAAAGATAAAGATTCGGTATTCCGCTACGTAAATCAGGAATACGCAGAACTGTTGGGACACACGTCGCCCGAGGAGTGCGTCGGTAAAACTGATTTTGAGATGGCAAGCCCAACCACTGAATGTGCACAAGAATTTCAACGCCAAGATAAACACGTCATCGAAACTGGTGAGTCACTCAAAATTCTTGATATCCATCCTTATCCAGATGGCCGCTGGCGAGCGCATATCTTTACTAAAACACCGTGGCGAGATGACAATGGTAACATCGTAGGGACCATTTTCTACGGAAGAGAACTCACCGACACCGCCGTGATTGAAGTCGGGTATTGGGTTTGTCGTGCAATCAGCACCAACCCTAATCAGCAATCCATCTTTCGTTTCTCTGACTTACAGCCAAAACCAGAGAAGCTCACATGTCGCGAGCAAGAAACGCTTTTCCTCTTGCTCTACGGCAAGAAGCCACAATTCATCTCTCAGGTCATGGGTATATCAACAAAAACCGTTGAAGGTCACGTCGCACGCTTACGTAATAAGTTTGCAGCAAACAGCAAGAACGAACTAATAGATAAAGCCATGGAAGCAGGCTACGGCTCTGTTGTACCCAAAACGCTGCTTAAGCATCAATTATCGGTAGTGTTGAATGGAGAGCGATAATTCGCGCCACTTTCTACCTACAAAAACACCGCCCAAGTGGGCGGTGTTTGTTTATTCATGAGGCACGAGAGTTTATGGCGCTAGACGGTCAATGTCCCAACTTCCGTCATGTTGGGAGAAAAGAAAGCGGTCATGAAGACGGTGTTCACCACCCTGCCAAAACTCGATGCTCTGTGGTTTTACGCGAAAGCCACCCCAGAAGGTTGGAACCGGTATTTCACCCTTAGCAAATTTCTGTTTTAGCTCTAAAAACTTACCTTCTAATACGCCTCGAGCAGAAATACGGCTACTTTGCTTGCTCGCGATTGCGGCTAATTGGCTCTCTTTTGGACGAGAAGTAAAGTATTTCATATTTTCTACGGCGGTGAGCTTTTCCGCCACACCAGTAATATGAACCTGGCGCTCTAACGGATGCCAAGGGAAGTGCAAACTAATATTGCTGTTATGCTCAAGCTGCTGGGCCTTGCGACTGCCTAGGTTGGTGTAAAATACAAAGCCATTTTTGTCGACGTTTTTTAATAGAACAATGCGTTGAAACGGCATGCCATTTTCATCAACCGTTGCAACTGTCATCGCAGTCGGATCCGTTAAACCCGCTTCAACCGCTTGCTCTAGCCACAGATTAAATTGATCAATAGGATCAGCTTTCAAATCTTTACGACGTAGCCCACCTTTGGTGTACTCACGACGAATATCAGCAAGTTCCATCTTTACTCCTTCACTCGTTTTTGTCGATTGTGCTCCCGATACTGAGGAAATACAAGGACATCATTATGCTTGTTATCGTTGCCGCTCACAGCATCACAGTGTGTCATTTGATACCATGACACAAAAAACCAGTGAGCTGATCGTGAACTTACTCAACCCTAAAGCCCTACGTCATTTTCTACTGCTGCTGTGTGCCGTTGGCATTTCAGGGCTTGCGCTTACTCATCATTACGCAACTCAATACCAACATGATCAGTGGCAAAAAAAGCTAGAGAGACAAGCGGCGCAAGTGTCGCAAGAAGTCGACTACGAGCTGGCAAAGTTTGAACAGATACCAAACCTATTAAGTCACGATCCGAGATTACTCAAAGCAGTAGAACGCGGAGCGCCCTCTCACGAGCTCAATCTATTGTTAGCAGATTGGTTGAAACAAAGTTTGGCCGATACGATTTACGTTCATGACCGCACAGGGTTAGTCATTGCCTCAAGTAACTTTCAGCAAGAAGATACGTTTGTTGGTTCCAGCTTTAGCTATCGTCCCTATTTTAAAAATGCGCGACGCGGTGAACCAGCTCAATATGTCGGGTTAGGCGTTCGTTCAAATAAACGTGGGTACTTCTTCTCATCTCCGCTTTGGGTAAATGACGAGGTCGTTGGCGTGATCACGGTAAAAGTGAACTTGGAGCAGTTAGAACAGCGTCTTTCGCAAACCACGACGGACGTACTCATCACGGATAAACACAATGTCGTGTTTATGAGCAATTTGCCTAACTGGCGCTATCGTGCACTTTTCCCGCTGTCACCGAGTGCGATAAACGAGCTTACCGAAACGCGTCAGTATGGCGATACCTTACCAGAGTATTTTGGTGAGCTTACCGCGCAAAGTGGCGTCAGCGAGTTTGCTGATAATCAATTGCTCCTCTCACCCAATTACCTCGCATACGCGACACATTTATTGGATAAAGGATTTCGCGTCGTTGCCTTGATAAACCACAACACCGTCCTTGCCGCCGTTTTACAGGCTGATGTCGTCTTTCTGATTCTATATGCGCTCATTGCGCTGATTGCGTTGGCGTGGTTCCAAACACTCGTGAACAAGGCACGCCTAGCCGACCTTAATGTGAGCCTAGAAGAAAAAGTGGTGCAACGAACCTTAGTGTTGAGTGAGGCCAACCAAAAGCTACAACAGACCATCCGCCAATATGAGCAAAGCCAACAAGAGCTTAAACAAACACAACAAGAACTGACTCAAGCCGCGAAATTGGCATTGTTGGGAGAACTTTCTGCCAGTATTAATCATGAGATAAATCAGCCACTTTCCGCACTAAGAACCTATACCGAAAACTCGCAGCGTTTGTTGGCAATGGAAAAATACCCAATGGTCGCCGACAACTTGGGCAAAATGCTGACACTCAATGACACCATTTCGGAAGTGATCGCTCGCTTAAAAGTCTTTACTCGGAAAGCCACGCACGATTCACACAATGAAATCGCGGTACTGCACGACGCAGTACATACTGCCACCAGCATTTTGAGCAACAAACTCATTAAACAAGGGGTGACATTAAAAGTCCCAGCCATCGATTATAATGTGAAGCTAGCAATTCACAGCGTTGAGTTAGAGCAAGTTCTGATCAATCTCTTCCACAACGCTGCACAAGCGATGGAAAACTACTGCATTGATCCGCAAATATCTATTGCCGTTCAGTGTCATGATGACAGCTGTGACATTCTTGTTTCCGACAACGGGCCCGGCATGTCGGACGAAGCCCTAGCAAAAGTCTTTGACCCATTTTTTACGACTAAGCCAGAGGGCTTAGGATTAGGTTTGACCATCTCCAAACGCATTTTAGAAAGCTATCACGGTTCACTCAGTGCTTATAAACATCAGAACACGGAACAACAAGCAGGAGGCATGACCTTTATCGTGACACTGCCAATCGCTATCCAAAACCAACGCAACCCAGAAGTGGAAAACAACCATGAATAATCCCGTTTTCTTTGTTGATGATGAACCACATATTCGTGATGCCGTCGCTCAAGCACTGCTTATTGAAGGGATAGACGTCACCTGCTTACCAAACGCCGTGGAAGCCTTACGCGTTATCGACCCAAATACGCCAGCGATCATCATTACCGATATCCATATGCCTGTGATGGATGGATTGGAGTTCATGCGAACGTTGCGAAGCAAAAACGATCACTTTCAATTTATCGTACTTACCGGACATGGAGATGTGAAAACCGCGGTGGATGCCATGAAAAGCGGCGCGTACGACTTTCTCGAAAAGCCTTTTTCAACGGAACAACTTATGAAGTCGCTCAATAATGCTGGCGATAAGTTGAATCTATTGCAGGAAAACATCTGGCTTAAGAAAGAGCTCGACATGCAAACTCATGTTGGTCCGAAAATGATTGGTCACAGTAAAGCCATGGTGAGCATTCGTCGCGCTTTGATCAGCGCACCAACGAACCAGCCGATCATTTTTGTTGGTCAAGATGGCACAGGTCGCCGGCTCGCCGCACAATTTGCCCACGACATACATGCAACGCCAGACAGCGAGTTAATCGCCGCTTCTGGTGAGGATCTCTATGAGCTTTCATTGGAAGCCCTCGATAAAGCCATACATCGCTTGATTGAAGGAAAAAGCCATTGCAGCTTGTACTTACATAGTGCTGATCATGTGTCACATGAACAATGGCGATGCTTATTTAACCACCCGAAACTTGAGCGTGTTTTTGGTGCGACAACCCAAGTCGATCCGTCTATCAAAGCCCTGGCTACTCTAATTCACTTGCCGACACTCGATGAAAGAAAAGAAGACATTGGACCTTTATATAAGCACTTTGTACGCCACGCAGCGAGCCGTTATCAGCTTCAACCGCCACACATTAGCTTAGAAGAAGTCAAACATCTGACCGATTTAGAATGGCCAGAGAATATTAAGCAGCTGCGCCAATTTGCAGAACTTCGCGCACTCAAGCCAGATACCTTCCGAATGGAAGATTGGAACAGTGAAAAAAGTATCGAAATTCAGAGTATGACTCAGCGCACAGAATACTTTGAATATTGCTTATTATTCGATGCACTACAAAGACACCGAGGCAGACTCAAAGAGGTTCAACTAGAATTAAAGGTATCACGCAAAACCTTGTACGACAAACTAAAAAAACATCAGTTGGATAAAACCAAGTTCAAGGCGCAATAGCCATACTCTGACGATATCTTCACTTTTCTTTTGCTAGAGAAGCATTGAAAACGCTCATTCGGAGAGAGAATGGTCTTCGTCTCATATTTTTATTCGCCGAGCATACTGACATGATCGGTTAATAATAATAAGATCAAAAAGATAATCAGCATTTATATAAGCAGGGACTGTGATGAGCCGAGATAACTACAACAAACTCAACAATGAAGAGTTGGATTTTGTTGACGACAAAACTGCAGCATTGCTCCTCAACACCCCCAATAGCGCACGTTTGATGCTCTGGGTGATGGTGTTGTTTTTTATTGCTGCAATAGGCTGGGCATCTTGGGCTGAAATCGACCAGGTCACTGTTGGTCAGGGAAAAGTCATTCCCTCTTCACAGATTCAAGTTGTCCAAAACTTAGAAGGTGGCTTAGTCAAAGAAATTTTAGTCAAAGAAGGTCAGTTGGTTGAAAAAGGTCAGCAGTTACTTCTTATCGATGACACTCGCTTTCGCTCTGATTTTCGTGAGCGTGAACAACAAGTTGCCAACCTAACTGCGTCTGTGCTGCAACTCTCAGCTTCAATCAACAGTGTTGCCGTGAATCGTGATTTTGAAACGGAAAACTGGCGTCAAAGCGTAGTACTCGATTATGGCAAACTGACCTTTCCACCAACTTTAGAAGAAACTCAACCGAAACTCACTCAGCGCCAGAAAGCTGAATACCGCGAAGATTTAGACAATTTACGCAACCAACTTTCGGTGATTGACCAACAAGTTCAGCAAAAGCAGCAGGACTTAGTAGAGATTGAAGCGCGAGTAAGGAACTTACGTCAAAGCTATCAATATGCGAAGAAAGAATTAGACATCACCAAACCGTTGGCTGATGAAGGTGTTGTGCCTCGTATTGAATTACTCAAGTTACAACGCCAAGTCAACGACACCCGCCGCGAAATGACTTCCAGTGAGCTCAAAATCCCGGTATTAAAATCAGCGATTCGAGAATCCATGCTTAATCGTATTGATGTTGCGCTCAAATTCCGTTCAGAACAGCAAGAAAAGCTCAACAGCGCCCAAGACCAGTTATCTGCCTTGGTTGAATCAGCAGTGGGTTTAGAAGATAGAGTCAATCGAACCGTTGTGAATTCGCCAGTCACAGGCAAAATCAAAACGCTGAACATCAACACCGTTGGGGGAGTTATCCAGCCAGGCATGGATATCGTCGAAATTGTACCAACTGAAGATACGTTATTAGTAGAAGCGAAAATTGCGCCAAAAGACATTGCATTTTTGCGCCCAGACCTACACGCCATCGTGAAGTTTACGGCTTACGACTTCACTAAATACGGCGGCTTAGAAGGTGAGTTGGAGCACATCAGCGCAGATACAACCCAAGATGAAGAAGGAAATAGCTTTTACATCGTTCGTGTCCGCACCGATAAAACGAATTTTGGTCAAGATGCAGATTTACCAATCATTCCAGGAATGACGGCATCGGTCGATATCATCACAGGGAAGCGAACCGTTTTGGAATATCTACTTAAGCCGATTTTAAGTGCCAAAACGAACGCCTTGAAGGAGTAAATCACACCAAGGTACTCACAACGGCGAGTATTGAGCGATAAGTGACTAAATAAAAAGCACTTGTTTCTCACTGACGAACCCTTTAGAAGAGTATACTTGTGATATGAGTCGAATATGCGATCCAATTTGAAGCGTAAAGTTACATTATTAATCAGTTTAAGTTGTTTTTCGTTCCAAATTGGTGCGTTAAGCAGTAAAGAACAACAATGGGTCAATACGGTCACAGCGGTGTACGGCGAACGTGCGGGATTGCGCGTAAATACATGGCGAAAAAACCTCGACTTATTTAAACAATTAGAGACACATGAACAGCTCGCTGGCGTCAACGACTTTTTTAACCAGCTGTATTTTGTTGACGACATAAAACTGTGGGGAAAGACAGATTATTGGGCTACGCCACTCGAATTTTTAGGGAGTAATGCAGGGGATTGTGAGGATTTCACCATCGCCAAGTACTTCTCGTTACTCGAGCTAGGAATACCAGATTCTAAGATGCGTTTGATCTACGTAAAAGCCATCGAACTGAATCAGTTTCACATGGTATTAGCTTACTACCCAACCCCAAGCTCTGAGCCGCTCATTCTCGACAATATCAACCCTGATATTGTCCGAGCCTCTAAACGTAGCGACTTGCTACCGATATACAGTTTTAATGGTACAAACCTGTGGTTGATGAAGTCTTCTGCTAGCACTGGAGAGCTGGCAGGGAAAGCATCACGGTTGAGCCTTTGGAATGACTTACGCTCGCGCGAACGTAAGTTGCAGTTAAATAAACCTAAAATTAACTATGACGAGTGAGAAACATGACCCTATATAAGAAGCTTGTAGTGGGAATGGTTACGGTCTTTATACTCTTGTTGGCATCAGTATTCGTAATCCAATTCAACACGACTCGAGACAGCTTGGAACAACAGCAACGTTCAGAGGTCAACAACACCATTAACACCGTAGGTTTGGCATTGGCTCCTTACCTTAAAGACAAAGATAAAGTCGCGGTAGAATCCGTGATTAATGCTCTGTTTGACGGCAGCACCTACTCGGTTGTTCGCCTTACCGCTTTAGATTCTGACTACCAAATCGTGCGCACTTACCCGGTAAAACCAAGTACGGTGCCACAATGGTTTATCGACATGAATCTATTCAAAGCCATTCACGATAAGCGCGTAGTAACCAGTGGTTGGATGCAACTTGCTGAAGTGGAAATCATTAGCCACCCAGGAGCTGCTTACGAGCAGCTCTGGCAAGGCTTTATTGGTTTGTTATCTGCATTCAGTGTCATTTTCCTGGCTGGTTTAATTGCGATTTCGTACATCCTCCGTCGCTCACTAAAACCATTAGCGGCCATCGTGAAGAAAATGCATGAAATCGCTAATAACCAATTTGGTGAACCACTTGCTCGTCCAAGAACTAAAGATCTGATCGCGGTGGTAGATGGCATTAACATGATGTCTGCTCAAATTGAGCTGTCATTCAAAGAACAAGCGAAAGAGGCACAACGACTGCGTGCTCAAGCTTACCTCGACCCTATCTCCAAACTGGGTAATCGCTCGTTCTACATCAACCAAATAGACCAATGGCTTGCAGAGCAAACGCAAGGGGGTATCGCGCTACTCCATGCAGAATACATTGGTGACATTTACGAGACAAAAGACTACCAACGCGCCGATGCCCACGTAAAAGAGTTGTCTCAACGTCTGAAGAACACCATTGATGTGCCGGGAGCTACCATTGCGCGCCTGTCTAGTGATGAGTTTGGCCTGCTTTTCCCACACATGGATGAAAGCGAACTACGCATTTTGGCGGACAGCATCGTGAACTGCGTTAACGGGTTGAACACTGACCCAACCGGTCTAGCCAAACCAAAAGCAGCCTTAGGTGTTGCGCATAGTAAAGACCAAAAAACGCGCTCTGAAATCTTATCTATGGTGGATAATGCGCTCTCGAAAGCCAAAGCTCAACCAGACAAAGCTTACGGCTTTATCGGCAGTGACACACCTTCTAACTTAATGGGTAAACAGCAGTGGAAAGCGCTGGTTGAAGAAGCGATTCATAGCGATTGGGTTAAATTCCGCTTCCAAGCAGCGAAGAACACTTGGGGTAAAGTGTTCCATAACGAAGTGTTCTCAAGCATCGAAAAAGAGGGCGAAACGTTCCGTGCCAACCAATATTTATTCGCACTAGAGCAGTTAGACGCCACCAATATTTTCGACCAATACGTTATTGAGTCGATGATTAAGATGCTAGAAAGTGGCGAGCTAACCGATCCTGTCGCGATCAATATTGCGCAAAGCAGCTTGTCTCAGCCATCGTTCATTCGCTGGACCACCAGCATGTTAGAAAAACACGCAAAAGTGGCCTCTAAGCTACACTTTGAAATTCCAGAGGAGTGTTTTATTGATCAGCCTCACCACACGGCGCTGTTATGTAATGCCATTCGCCAATCCGGGGCTGAGTTTGGCGTAGATAACTATGGACGTAACTTCCAGTCATTGGAGTATATCCAAGAGTTCCGCCCTAACTATGTGAAGCTCGATTACCTATTCACACACAACTTACACGACGAAAAACAGAAATTCACACTAACGTCGATTTCTCGTACTGCTCATAACCTAGGCATTACGACTATCGCGTCGCGTATTGAAACTCAAATCCAGTTGGACTTTCTCACCGAGCATTTTGTTGAGGTATTCCAAGGATTCATCGTCGACAAGGAATAAAAAGGTTTACCACAGATGAAAGACCCTTTACTGAATTCGCTCATCTACGTTAGCCGTTACTATGGGTTAGCTAACTCGCCAGAAGCGCTGGTCAATGGCCTTCCGCTTTCAGACGGCAAGCTAACTCCATTTTTGCTACCAAGAGCAGCGGAAAGGGCCGGATTGGTTGCCAAGGAAAACCGTGCAGAGCTGGAGAACATCTCCAGCCTGATTCTGCCGGCAATCTTAGTTCTTAAAGGCGGTGACTCATGCGTTCTCAACAGCATTAACGCGGAGACACGCGAAGCCGAAGTCACCACCTTAGAAAGTGGAATGGTGCCAATCTCCATTCCATTAGAAGACCTACTTGAGCAGTACACTGGTCGCTACTTTTTAGTTAAAAAGCAATTCCGTTTCGATGAGCGCTCTCCCGAGGTGCTCAAAACCAACGAAGGTCACTGGTTTTGGTCAACCTTGTGGCAGTCAAAACGTATCTACCGCGATGTTTTAATCGCCTCACTTCTCATCAACCTCTTTGCCGTTGCCGCCCCGCTGTTCACTCGTTTGGTGTACGACAAAGTGGTACCAAATCTCGCGTTTGAAACCTTATGGGTATTGGCAAGCGGCATCTTTGTTGTCTTTCTATTCGATTTCATACTCAAATCGTTGAGAAACTACTTTATTGATGTCGCAGGAAAGAAGTCTGACATTCTGATTTCCTCCAAGCTGTTCAGCAAAGTGATGGGCATCCGAATGGAGTCCAAGCCGCCTTCGGTCGGCGCATTCGCTCGCCATTTACAAGAATTCGAATCTATTCGAGAGTTTTTCACTTCAGCGACCGTCAGTGCCCTAATTGACCTGCCTTTTGCCATTCTGTTCTTGGTGATTATATGGCTAATGGCTGGCGATCTTGTATATGTTCCAATGGTCGGCGTGGTCATTTTGATTGTTCATTCGCTACTGATACAAGGACCGCTGCGTCGCTCTATAGAGGAAGGGTCACGCTTAGCATCGCAAAAATACGCCAACTTAATTGAGAGTCTAGCGGGGCTAGAAACCGTAAAAATGCTCAGCGCGCAAAGCCAATTCCAATACCGTTGGGAAGAAGCGGTGGCGCACATGGCGAACTGGAACATCAAAAGCCGCCGCATTACCGACAGCATTCAGAATGCGGCAGGCTTCGTACAGCAAAGTAGTAACGTTGGGATGATCATTCTCGGTGTTTATCTGATTGCAGAGGGCGAGCTCACTATGGGTGGCTTAATCGCCGCAACCATGTTGAGTGGTCGCGCTATAGGGCCTTTGGTTCAGCTGTCTTTGCTCTCAACGCGCTATAACCAAGCGAAGTCTTCTATGACGATTATCAATCAAGTCATGGAAATGCCAGACGAGCAAGAAGAAGGGAAACGCTACATCCATCGCCCAATCATCCAAGGTAAGATTGAAATTGATCGCGTAACGTTTCATTACCCAGACTCTCCTGTCGCGTCTATACGTAACATTTCTCTCACGATAAATCCTGGAGAAAAAGTCGCTATCATCGGTCGGATTGGTTCGGGTAAGACAACGTTAGAGCGCTTGATCATGGGCTTGTATAAGCCAACAGAGGGACACGTACGTATCGATGATACTGATATCGCACAGCTTCACCACGTTGATGTTCGACGTAACATCGGCTGTGTGCCTCAAGATTCGAATCTATTCTACGGTTCGATTCGCGACAATATTACCTTGGGTCGTCCACTAACCGATGACCGAGACGTGCTTGATGCAGCAAACCGTGCAGGCGTGACCGCATTTACACAATCGGATCCAGCTGGTTTAGAACGTCAAGTAGGTGAAGGTGGTGCGATGCTTTCTGGTGGTCAACGTCAAGCCGTCACGATCGCTCGTGCATTTTTGGGCCGTCCTCCCGTCCTACTTATGGATGAACCAACCAGCGCGATGGATAACCGCTCTGAAATGCATATTAAGCACCAGCTATCTCAGCTCAAACCGAGCGAAACATTGATACTGATTACGCATAAAACGTCGATGCTCGACATCGTTGATCGAGTAATTGTGATGGAGAAAGGCAGCATCATTGCTGATGGTCCTAAAGCGCAAGTGCTGAATGACCTAAAGCAAGGCAAAGTACGTGCGGTTAGCTAACCGAAATTAGCATTTAGAAAAGAGAAAGGCCCCGTTTGACTCATGTTTAACGGGGCTTATTTTATTGAGAATCCAAGATAGTTAAGCTCTTCAAGCACTATCCAAACGAGTACAAGGCCAACAATCACGAATAAAATCATAATCGCCTTTTCATCTTCTTCCATTTGATAGATATCCTAGCAAGCCATTTCACTCAACACGTCTTAGGTTATCAGGACAAAAATCATATTCAGCACGTTTATACGATCCTAGCCTCATACAATACCGGATATGAGATACAGCTCAAACATTAAACACTTTAAAACCGCATCAACTTTGGTTGAATATATGCGGTGAGCGCAAACAGAAGTAAAGCTCTGCACACTATTGATAAAACTCTACAACTCTCCGTAGGCTCTAGGGCGAAATTCCTAGGTAGAGAGACGAAAATGGAGAGAAAAATTTGTGATTACTTACATCAGAAAATCAGCTATAACAGCGGTTTTCTTAATATCGTCGAGTTGAAGAAATGAATGATTGGATCCATCTAGATCAAGTGAGCCAGTATTTCACCGCTGGCTCTCTCGGGTACAAAGTCTTAATGGGCATTATTGTCCTGATTGCTTATCGCATTCTGAAGAGAATCGTCAATCGAGCCATTTTAAACTTAGCGACCTCAAAAGGTGTAAAAAAGGCCCGCCTGAGTTTTATTCAGCGTTGTTTTAACGTCGTGCTTTTATTTTTAACCGCGTCTGTTTTTGCCATTATCACCGGGATTGGCTATGGCGATGTGTCATTGTTCCTATCGTCCATTTTCGCCGTATTGGGTGTGGCGTTTATTGCGCAATGGTCAATTCTGAGCAACATCACTGCCAGCTTTTTGATCTTTTTTGTCTTCCCATACCGAGTGGGCGATCGCATTAAAGTCGTAGACAAAGACGAAGACATCAGCGGCGAGATTCAAGAAATCAGTATGTTTCACGTGTTAATTAAGCACGATAACGGTAACTTGATCACTTACCCAAACAACCAGATTTTGCAAAAAGCAGTGCTAAAGCTGGCGAAAAACAAGCCAGAGCCAAGTAAAGCAAAATCTCGGATTTATACTCGCAGAAAGAAATAACCCACTAAAAAGCCGATGTATCTACATCGGCTTTTTAATATCACTTGGTAGTCACAAATAACCCAAAGTTAATGGAGAACAACAGTGAAGAGACAAAACGTATAAGCTGAAGGTCACCACTGTATTCTTTCATGATAAACACATGACACATCGCCGAAACCAAAAGCGCCACTTTAACCAAAGGAAGCTTCTTATTTACGAACCTTAAATAAATACAAAAAATAGAGATGGTGCAAGCAAAGAAAAAATCGTCACTAGTTCCATCTTCCTTAAAATACAAGGACATGGTTTTAGTTAAGCTTATATTTTTAGCTTCATTATGAGCCACCCACTAATATTTAGCGAGATAAGGGCAGAAAAGAGGTAAAAAACAAGACTGACCGAAACAAAAAGTAGTGCATGCACTTTTTCTTCTAAGCTCTCTGGATGAACATTCATATCCACATCAAACACCCCCCGCTATAAAGTGTGCAAATACCGTGGAAGAGGCTGTAGAAAGGCCTCCTACCATAATGATAATAATCCCTCGCCTTAAGAAACGATGAAATGTACTTTTCCCGCCTTGGATCAGGTCTGAGTTTACATATTTTAATCTATTTTTCCGCCTATTAATCATCACTAGTATCGGTACCTTTATCATTGTTTCCAAGAGAGTTTTCTACATTTTTAAGATCTTCCTTTAACGCTTTTATACACGATATTCATCGTCGTTGCATTCACTGTAGTTATGCCGTCGGCTTACCCTATAAGAAAGCTCTTTAGATACCAATTCGTACTTTATCTATCTCAAATCTCTTCTTGACCTCAACTTAGCTTGAGGTTTTAGCCTTAGTCGCACGATTAAAAATCAACAATGAAAAAAGGAACCATTGTGTCCAAAATTGCGATTATTTATTTCTCTAAAACCGACGTTACTGGTCAGCTTGCTCGCGCGATTGCCGCAGGCGTTGAACAACAAGGCATTAAGCAGCAAGATGACTGTGAAATCCTCTCTCACCGAATTGAAGGCAGTGAGATTATTGAGGGACGTTTTGTGAACCCTAAACTAATGGATGAACTTGCTGAGTGTGATGCGATTATCTTTGGCTCACCGACCTATATGGGCGGTGTAGCAGCGCAGTTTAAAGCATTTGCAGATGCAAGCAGTGAATCTTGGTATTACCAAAAATGGGCGAGCAAAATCGCGGCTGGCTTTACCAGTGGTGGGGCAATGAATGGCGACCAATCTTGCACATTACAATATCTACAAACGCTCGCTAACCAACACGGCATGATGTGGGTCGGGTTGGATAAGATCAGCAATTCTGGGGAGCAAAACCTGAATCGTTATGGTGTACAAGGTGGTATTGTTGCACAAGGTGGTGAAGGTGGTCAGTTGCATGCTTCTGATGTTGCAACGGCGGAGTATCTTGGCAAACGAGTCGCAATGCTAGTGGACAAGCTCTCCGCTCGCTAACAATAAAAAGAAGCCCCGTAAGACACATCTTCGGGGCTTCGTATTTATCGCTTGTTTTGAGCGCTACTTCTTGATGTAGAGATCTTTCGAGTAGATGCGCCCTTCTACGTTGTTCTTTGCAAAGCCACCCACGGTTGGGCGAACCAAACGCGCTTGCATGTAATAATAGATTGGCGCAATGGGCATATCTGCCGCCAGCAACCGTTCAGCTTGGTCGTAAAATCCTTGGCGCGCTTTCTCATCGGTTGCAGCCAATGCACTGTTCATCGCGTTGTCGTACGCTGCATTGCTGTAACGTGCAAAGTTACCCGAAGAACCTGAGCGAAGTAAGCTCAGGAAAGTAGACGCTTCATTGTAATCACCGCACCAGGAAGCGCGCATCACATCGAAATTGCCTTGTTTACGCGCCACTAAGTACGACTTCCACTCTTGGTTTTCTAACTCCACGTTTGCACCGAGATTTTTTTGTAGCATCGACGCTATCGCAACCGCGATCGATTTGTTTGCCTCACTGGTGTTGTACAGCAATTTAAAATCGAGCGGCTTGTCTTGGCTGTAACCCGCTTCTTTTAACAACTGACGCGCTTTCTCGTCACGTTGTTGCTGACTCCACTTACTATACTCAGGGGGCGTTGCATCAAACCCTGCGGTGTACTGATGCGCAAAAGTATAAGCAGGAAGGTTGCCCACTTGCGTGACACCATTCGTAATCACATCGCGCATGATGGAGTACGACACCGCTTGACGCACTCGCGCATCATCAAATGGCGGACGAGTGGTATTGAACGCGTAGTAATACGTGCACAGTAATGGCACCACCGTGTAAGCCTGCTTGTAATCTTGTTGAAGCTTCTGTGCCATATGAGTCGGCACATCTGACGTAATATCCAGCTCTCCTGCCTCATAGCGATTGATCGAAGCGTTTTGGTTTTCAAACGGAATGTAAGTCACTCTGTTTAGATACGTATCTGCGCTGTCCCAGTAACTTGGACTCTTAACCAGTTCAATGCGCTCATTCACGACCCACTTATCCAATGTGAATGCACCGTTACTAACAAATTGGTCTGGATCGCTCCACGGCTTGTCGCGGTTTTCCACTGTCGCTTGATGCACTGGCATCATGGACGTGTGCCCAGTCATGGCAACAAAGTACGGAACTTGACTGTCCAACTCAAAACGTAGGGTGTATTTATCCACCGCCTTGATACCGAGCTCGTCCAAAGGCTTTTTGCCCTCTGCTACATCGGCGATGTTTTTGATCTTGGTGAGTTTGAGATACCAAACATTTGGAGAAGCGGTTTTCGGATCTACCGCTCGGCGCAGTGAATAGACAAAATCCTCCGCCGTCACAGGCTCGCCATTCGACCATTTCGCGTCTTTGCGCAAGTGAAAAGTAAAGGTTTGGTTGTCGTTGGTTTCCCATGATTCTGCCACACCGGGAATGATGTTTCCGTCACGATCTTGAATCACAAGCCCTTCAAATAAGTCACGAATCACATGCATTTCTGGCAGACCTTCGGCTTTTGCCGGATCAAGCGTCGCCGCCTCTGCGTCATTCGCACGTACCAAATGTTGCTCTGCGGCGAGTTGAACGCCGTTAGGTAAGGTCTCCGCAACGACAGATGCAGAAAGAAAAGGGGTGAATAAAGAGGACATCAGCAACGCCGTTGAATGTTTTTTAAAATCCATATCGTTTTTCGTTCTCCTAACGCGTCTTGTGAAGCAAGCGCCACAATTAACATTTCAACCGTTGACGAGTTTAAACGGTTCGGTTTAGCTAGGTTTAATTAGCTTAGATATTGATACTACTTCATCAATCAGGAGATTACGGTGAGTCTAATTCCAAGAACGGAAAGAGCGGCATTTTTAATTCGGCCAACATCATACGGTCAATCCGTGCTTGGTGCGCCATTACTGTATTTTCCGGCTCAAGTCGAAATTGCTTCGCGAGGTTTGATTTTGGCAGGCACTCACGGGGATGAGACGGCCTCGATTGCAGGTTTGTCCTGCGCGTTAAGAAGCTTACCTGCTGAAAACTTACGACATGATGTGATTCTGTCAATGAATCCTGACGGCAACCAGCTAGGCACACGTGCAAATGCAAACCAAGTGGATCTCAATCGCGCGTTTCCAACCCAAAATTGGACTGAGCATGGCACAGTATATCGATGGAGCTCTCACACACCCGTTCGAGACGTACAGGTGAAAACTGGCACTAAAAACCAACTAGAGCCTGAAGTTAGCGCATTAATTAACTTGATTGAACTGCGCAAGCCAAAGTTTGTGGTGTCGTTTCATGAACCGCTTGCTTTTGTGGATGATCCCAAACATTCCGACCTTGCCAAATGGCTCGGCGAGCAGTTCCAACTGCCAATCGTTGACGATGTCGACTACGAAACACCCGGCTCATTCGGCACTTGGTGTAGTGAACGTGATTTACCTTGCATCACGTTGGAATTGCCCGCGATTTCTGCCGATCTCACCATTGAAAAACATCTCTCTGCTTTTATTGCTTTGCTGAGGCACGATCCGGATCTCTAGTCCGCTGTTAAACAAGCGATCATGTGAGGATCTGCTTGATGTCAGTACTGATATCGCTGATCAACTGACGGGCACTGTCGTCTCTTTGCTGAACCAAGATGATAAACAGCAAATCGGTGATCACGTTTTGCGCGGTGCGCGAAGCAATGGATGAGCTGCGATGTTCCGTTTCATTGGCGATGGTATCAAACGTAATATCGGCAATACCGCGCAAGCGACTTCTCCCAGGCGCAGATAACGCAATCACCTTCGCGCCCTGCTCTTTTGCCGCTTCTGCCGCGACGAGAATTTCTTTGCGCTCACCCGAAAACGAGATTGCGATCTGAACATCTTCTGGAGAGAGCGTGCGGGCAACAGCAATCTGCACGTGGCTGTCTTGTTCAGAAAGCGCCGTAATACCAAGTTTAAGCAGTTTAAAGCTTAAATCCTTCGCGGTCAGGGCGGATCCCCCAATCCCGACCACTTGCACTCGACGCGCTTCACTCAACCATTTCACCGCTTGGTGACACGCTTCATAAGACAGCGCATTGGTGGTTTGAAACATAGCATCTGTTTTTGCTTTCACCAGCTTCTGTGAAATAACCGCGATGGGATCGTCTGCCAAAATATCACTGTGCAGCGGTGTCGACTGCATCGCATGCTTACGGCCAATCTCTTCATTCAGAGCTAACTTAAACTCGCTGTAGCCTTTAAAGCCGATACGCTGAGTAAATTTCACAATGCTCGATTGACTCACTTTTACTTGCGCCGCAAGTTCTTGGCTAGTGAGCAGCGCGGCCTTTTCTGCGTTTTCAACAATCCAATCGCCGACCAAACGACCACTTTGCGAAAGCTGAGTACGCCTCGCGACTATCTTATTGACAACTGACACAACAAAAACCTCAAAAAATTTAAATAAATTATTCCAAAACAAAAATAATTGGAGTTTGATTTAACTCCATGATTATTCTAACCAAGCCAGTTTATAGCGGATGTAATAGACATATATTTTCTCTCATTATTCCAAATTTCTCCTGCATAAAGAATAACCTCAAGTGTGATTTTTATCACCAAAACAGAATATTTTATTCCATAGAATCGCCCTCAGATTGAACATTACGAAGAGTGTAAAACATGAAAATTGATTTAAGCCGATTGGTGACAGAAAGCCGTAATCCAGCCAGTGCAGAGATTGATACGCTTTCGACCATCGAGATGCTGCAAGTCATTAATGAAGAGGATCAAAAAGTCGCGCTCGCGGTCAAAGCGGTACTACCACAAATTGCAAAGACGGTTGATGCAATTACTCAAGCGTTCGCCAATGGTGGCCGTTTGGTTTACATGGGAGCTGGCACATCAGGCCGCTTAGGAATTCTTGATGCGAGCGAGTGTCCTCCTACCTACGGCACGCATCCAGACATGGTGATTGGCTTAATTGCTGGTGGACACCAAGCGATTTTGAAAGCGGTAGAAAACGCCGAAGACGACGCGCAAATGGGTCAAGACGACTTAAAAGCGCTTCACCTCACCAGCCATGACGTGGTTGTAGGCATTGCAGCGAGTGGCCGTACACCCTATGTACTAGGTGGTTTGGAGTACGCTAAATCCATCGGAGCTACGACCGCATCTATCGCTTGTAATCCAGAATGTACCATGGCAGAAGCGGCCGACATCGCGATTCTGCCGATTGTTGGCGCAGAGGTCGTTACTGGATCTTCTCGCATGAAAGCCGGCACCGCACAAAAACTGGTGTTAAACATGCTCACGACAGGCGCAATGATTCGTAGCGGTAAGGTATTTGGTAACTTAATGGTGGATGTAGAGGCCACCAACGCCAAGCTCATCCAACGCCAAACCAACATTGTTGTAGAAGCAACTGGCGCATCAAAAGAAGAAGCAGAGCGAGCATTAAATTCCTGCGATCGCCACTGTAAAACCGCCATCTTAATGATTTTGACCAATTTGGATGCCGAACAAGCCAAATCACGCCTCGCCGCGCACAACGGTTTTATTCGCGCAGCACTAAATAATAACTAAATAATCCGAGTCCTGAAGGATAGACCCTATGGCAAAAATAACTTCAAACACAGTATCGCAGTTGCTGTCCGCAGTGGGTGGCAGCAGCAACGTAAGCAAATGTGGTAACTGTATGACGCGTTTGCGTTTATCGCTCGCCAACAATGGCTTGGCTGATCAGTCAGTTATCAAGCAAATTCCCGGCGTAATGGGTGTGGTGGAAAGCGATGAGCAATTTCAGATCATTCTCGGTCCCGGAAAAGCTCAACAAGCGGCAGAGATGATGAATCAATTGATCGACAGCTTAACTTCTGGTTACAGTGAAGAACCAGATATGCCGCAACAAGATCTTTCTGCCGTCGCGGCCGAGCAGAAAAAACAGATGAAGAGTAAGCAAACCAGTGCGGTTCAGCGTTTTTTAAGCAAGTTTGCCACCATCTTTACGCCGTTGATCCCTGGCTTTATTGCCGCTGGTTTGTTGCTAGGTTTTGCGACGTTATTGGAACAGATGTTTGTTCTCGACCAGACACCAAGCCAGTTTATGTTGGATTTGATTGCCTACATGAAAGTCTTTGGTAAGGGTCTGTTTGCTTTCCTAAGTATTCTGATTGGTTACAACGCGCAGCAAGCGTTTGGCGGCTCTGGTGTTAATGGTGCCATTCTCGCCTCTTTGTTTGTGCTGGGTTACAACCCTGAGGCGACATCCGGCATTTACTCTGGCATGAACGAGTTTTTCGGCTTTGCGATTGATCCGCGCGGCAACATTATCGGCGTACTTTTGGCGGCGATCATCGGTGCGCAAGTCGAGCGTAAGGTTCGTCAATACATGCCAGATGATCTGGATATGATCTTAACGTCCGTTATCACTCTATTGATCATGGGTGCGGTAACCTTCTTGATCATCATGCCGATCGGCGGCGAGTTATTTAAAGGGATGTCTTGGTTGTTCCTCAACTTAAACGATAACCCATTAGGCGCTGCAATCTTGGCAGGTTTGTTCTTAATTTCTGTGGTATTTGGCATCCACCAAGGTTTTGTTCCAGTGTACTTCGCATTGATGGAAGCACAGGGTTTTAACTCGCTGTTTCCTATCCTGGCGATGGCTGGTGGCGGTCAGGTTGGCGCGTCAATGGCGCTGTATTTCAAAGCCAAAAAAGACGCTCTACTGCGCACTCAAGTTAAAGGCGCTATTATTCCGGGCCTTCTAGGCATTGGCGAACCATTGATTTACGGCGTGACATTACCACGCGTAAAACCATTCGTTACCGCTTGTATTGGTGGCGCTGCGGGTGGCTTCTTTATCGGCTTAGTTTCTTACCTTGGCTTACCAGTTGGTCTTAATACGGTGTTTGGCCCGTCCGGTATCGTGGCGATTCCTCTCATGACATCAGAAAATGGCATCTTCCCGGGCATGATGGTGTTTGTTGCTGGCCTGCTTATCTCTTACATCGTCGGTTTCCTCGCGACTTACTTCTTTGGCTGCAAAGACGTCGATTTAAGCTAAATCATTCTTCCCCTATAGGAATGGACTAGCTCGCGCCCTTGGCAAACAAGGGCGCACCCTCTCTCTACTTCACGACAATTTTTCTTATTCCGTTACTCGGAAGGGGCTTTGTCGTACCTAAAACAATAGAAATGAAAGGTCGTTAATCATGAAAAAGCACATTTTGACTCTACTTCTCCCAACATTGATGGCATCAAACGCAATGGCAGCGCAGCTGTATCAAGCGGAAGATGGGTCAGTTTTAAATATTTACTCTCGTCTTGGTTTCAATGTCACCAGTAAAAATGATGAGCACGGCGATGCAAATGGCGAGTTTGATGGCCGTATTGGTTTAAACGGTTCACAAACCATCAACGAGTACGCGTCGATCATCGGCCAAGCGCAATACCAAGTGGGTGCCGCTGAATACGCAAACCAAGTAAACGACAAACCGTCTCTGACTGCACGTTATGTATGGGCGGGTATTGATGCGAAAGATTATGGTCGCATTACTGGTGGTCGCGTGGCATCTGGATTGATTATGTTTACCGACATTGGTGATGTGTTCGCCTCTTCCGATGTTTCTATGGCGCGCCAAGCGAATAAAGTCGACAAAACCGCGACGCAAGTTTTCCGTCAAGATGGCACGCTGCAATACCAAAACAGCCTAGGTAATTTCGATTTTTCTGTCGCGTACATTTTAGGAAACAACACTTCTGAACTCGACTACGGTTACAACACTGCACTGCGTTATACGCTAGATATGGGGAATTTGGGTACCTTGGCACCAGTGGTGGCGATGCAGAAAAATAAAGGTGATGCACGTGAAAGCAACGACACCGATTACACATTCTGGGGCGCAGGTACGCGTTACTACCTAGGTGATTTGATGTTGGGTGCGTTGTACTCGGAAGATGAACTAGAGGGCTATTACTCACAAACCAGTACCGACAAAGTGATGGAACTGACGGCGGTTTACAGTGTAAATGACAAATGGGCACTGCGTGCTGGTTATCGTTCTTTAGAAAACAGTGATGGTGACGAGCTAGAGCTGAAAGATACAACGCTAGAAGTGCAATACAAACTGACGCCTCGTTCTTCTATCTACACAAACTACGTTGATCGTAACGGCTCGCGTGGCTACAGCAATGGACAAGAAGTCTCGTTTGGCGGTGCGCACGCAGACGAAAGCTACTACCACTTAGGTCTGCGTTACGAGCTGTAAGCACGATATTTAATGTAAGTTAGCTGAATCCATGAGCTTCTTCTATGTCCGGTCAGTAGTTATTGCCTTTAATGCTGATTTGAAGAAGCTCACCCTCGCAATATGTTTTCTTCGTTACCTGTTTTGACCAACACGCCTGCATCAGGAAAGCTGGTGACAGTAGCTAACAATTTTCCATCTACAAAGTGCAATGCCGCATAATCGTGAATGCCATAACAAGTGATGCTCGGTTGAGAACGAGCAAAGGCTTGGAAAACCTCAAACTTCTCACCGACATGGGAAAAATGCGCCGCAGCCAAACCGTCAATTAATCCAAGACAACGCATAACTTGGTATGCTTCGGGATCACTGTCTGTCACCGCAAACTCAAACCAACAAATTGCACCAGCGCTCATGCCACAAATGATGATGCCTTGTTCATAGCACTGCTTGAGTATTCTATCGATTCCCCATTCGCGCCAAATGGCCAACATCGAACGCGTATTACCGCCACCGACGTAAATGATGTCTTGTTCAAATAGCGTTTCTTTCCAACCAGCATCAAACTTAAACAGCGGAAAATGGGTTGCGTTCTCACTAAGCTTCGCATCGTAAAAACGTTCAATCACTTCATCGGCGTCTCCCGTGGCTGTCGGTAGAAAACAAATGTTTGGATTCTCCTTACCAGACAAAGACAAAATGTATTGATCGAGCGGACTCGGATTCTCTCCCATCATCCAGCCACCACCACCAATCGCAATACAGTGTTTTCGCATTCCTTTGCTTCCTCAATAGTTGCTAAGTTTGTTGTCGCTATTCGCCGACAGAATATATGTTCCTAAAGTGATCAATGAACGCTCGCGTTCTTCTTGGTAAGTGCTCACGTTTTGGGTAAAGCAGATAAAGCGGCAAAATCGCATCCGTTTGCCATTCTGGCAGCAAACTCACGAGTTGTTCTTTTTGTGCAGGTTCGAGTTCGGCCAGTGCAAATTCATCTAACATGGCTACACCACAGCCAGCCAAAGTAGCATCCAACATGGACTGGACAAGATTAAAACTCAGCGTACTTTCTAACCCAATACTGCACTGCTGCTGAGTTTGTTTATGCGTAAACGTCCATTTATCTAACACCAAGTCGCGGCTTTTATAAAGGATGTGCTCCAAGTCGCCAAGCTCCTCTGGCGTGCTTATATTTGGTTTATTAGCTAAATACGAGCGATGAGCGATCGGTTTACAGTGTAAAGTGCATAGCTGATGGCCGACGTATCCCTCTGGAGGAGTCTCGGTAAAGTAGAATGCGATATCAAACCCAGCTTCAATCAAGTCGAGAGGTGTCTCTGTAAAGATCACTTCGACGCTCACTTGTGGATGCTGCAATCGAAACTCGATCAATGTTTGGCTGAGTAACGCGGCTCCGAAAGAAGCAGACGCCGCTATTCTCAATTTTCCCGATACGATCTCGTTTGCCATGACTTGCTCATTGATCTGCTCAGCGCCTTCAAGCAGTTTCTTTACCTGCTGATAAAACCGCAAACCATCGTAGGTCAAATTAAACTGGCGCGTAGTTCGCTGAATAAGCTGCACCGACAATATGTCTTCAAGCTGTTTAAGTTGCCGACTTACATGCGCATTCGAACAATTCAGGCGCTTTGCCGCGCCAGCAATACTTCGCTCTTCGCACAAAGCGACGTAAAGTGGTACGTAACTGAGCCATTTTATTTCCATACAGTAATTCTGAATCTCTAAAATCAAACTACTGGAAATAATAGAAAGCATCTAAACTCTGTACAACCTAAATTTGAAAGGATGAGTTATGAGTGTTTTCGACACGTGGTTAAAAGGTCAAGTCATTAAAGATCACATCACAAATCCCAATATCATCGTTGGCGATTACAGCTATTACTCGGGCTTCTATCATCAAAAAAGCTTCGAAGAGCAAGCGGTACGCTACTTGTTGGGTGACCCCGTCACACTTCAAGAATGGCAAAGTAGAGAACCCGATAGCATCGACAAATTAATCATCGGCAAGTTTTGTTCCATCGCTTCTGGAGCCACCTTCATGATGGCAGGAAATCAAGGTCATCGCATTGACTGGATTTCGACATTCCCCTTCTCTCCTGAAGAATTTGGAGAAGGCGTGCAAGACGGCTTCGAGCGTGCCGGAGACACGGTGGTGGGGAACGATGTTTGGATTGGAAGCGAGGCGATGATCATGCCCGGAGTAAACATCGGCGATGGAGCCGTCATCGGAGCACGCGCCGTAGTGACGAAAGACGTGCAACCTTATTCGGTGGTGGTTGGAAACAACCAAGTCGTACGTCAACGATTCGGCGATAAAGAGATTGAAACTCTACTCAATATCCAATGGTGGAACTGGCCAATAGAACACATTAAACAAGCAATGAAAGTAATGTGTAGCAGCCAAGTCGGTGCGCTTGCGGACTACTATCAAGAGCACATTGTCGATTTGTAGATAAACAAAAGCCCACACATCTTGTTGCGACATGTGGGCTCAGTGAGTAAGAAAGCTTAAACCGCAGCGACGTCCTCTTCTTCCAAGTTCGCCGAGACTTTAATTTCGTATTGATTGAAACGGAACGAACAACCGCCATGAGTGCGCTTTGTCGTTACTTGTTCGTCGCCAAACTGCACTGTCACGCGAGTGAAGACACGCTCTTTGGCTTCGACAATATTTTCTTCTAACGCGACTTCAAAGTCATGTTCCGTTTGTTCTAGCTTTTGCTTTATCGCTTCAAGCTGCTCGTTGTTTTGTGTTTTCATCACATCAATCTGAGCTTGTTCTTCGTCGGTACGTTCGGCTTTAGGACGTTTCTTAAATTCGAGCTCTTTACGAATCACATCCATCGTTCCTTCTTGAGCGCGTTTATATTGATCTTTGAGCTCTGCTAATCGCTCCTTAAATGCAGAATAGCGCGCGAACGCTTCTACCTTAGTGGCGGTGTCGCCTTCTACGCCCAATTGTAAGCACACCACTTTGTCACCGACTTTTGCATCTCCGCCGCTGAGCGTGCCGTTCCTACCGTTCGCATCCAACACCGTCAGATTGCGCCCACAAACAATATCGTTATTCATGCTGTGCACCGCCAATTCAATATCTTCGCCGGCTTGCAAATCACAATATTGGGCGTAGCTGGCACGAATCGAACCTTTGGCTTTGACGTGACAACTTTTTGGCTGGCCATCACTCACGGTGTGGCCAATGATACCTTTACCAACTTGAATGTCGTCTTGCGCTTGTACGTCAGCCGATTCAATGAAGCCGCCTACAGTAATAGAGCCCGTCGCTTTAACAATCATTCCGGATTCAATGTTGCCACCGATAATCACATTCCCTTTGAATTTCACGTGGCCTGTATTCACGCCAACGCTATTGAGGCAGAGTGCGTTATCAACTTCAATGGTTTTGTCTTTAATCAGAGGCGTACCGGATACCGATGCAATCAATAGGTTTGGGTCGTGCTTGCTTATCTCGGTGCCCTTGCCTGGCTTCATTGGGCTGTCTTTTCCAGCTTGTGGAGGAATCACTCGTCCTTGAACAGTAAAACCAGGTGTGCCTTTGGTCGCAGGCGTGCGGCGCATCACCTCATCGCCTACATCAACCGCGATAGTTTCACCGAGGTTACGTAAATCAATTTTGTCGCTAGCAGATTGGCCGTCTTTGGGTTTGAGGATGCGTTTGGTGATGTCTTTAACGAGAGGAGTAAAAAGAGCGTCTTTGCCTTTGATAGGTTGCTTACCAACCGCTACAGGTTGAGAAAAAGTTTCGCCTGGTTTGAGCTGAGTGCTGACAACCAACACTTTCTTCAAAGCCAGTTTGTTGATGCCTTTCGAAACTCGCGCTTGAGCAAGGGCTTGAACAATCTCGGGGCCACGTAAACCTCGGCCTCCGTACGCGCCGACAACGTTCATACTGGCGAGCATGTCATTATTCGATAATTCAACCTCAACTTGCGCGTTGCGTTTTTCCGCAATGACGATGCCTTCGTAGGCCTCGGCTTTACGTTCTTTGGCGCAATTAATGAATCTCACGACTTCCCCCTCAACAACAAACATCTTTTCAGCGTTCATTGCGACGAGCTGCTCGTTTAATTCATTTTGATTTAGCTCACCACCGAGGTCCACTTCTCCCGGAAGACGGGCTATCACCTTGGTCTTATCTTCAGATAACTCAAGACACAGCTTCCACATACCCTTACCACTTTGCTTCCCATCAACACTTTCAGTCTACCCAAATCCGTTTTCTGAACAAACCTCGCATTTCTTATTATAAGGCTCACGTCACTAAAGAAAGTAATCCATCAATAACGGTTAAACAGATATTAAGAGAGCATTTCGATTTAACCTAAAGCTCAATCAAAATACACACTGAAATAAAAAGGAGCTGGATTTACAGTGTAAAATCAGCTCCTAATAATTTCATTTACAGTGTAAATCTCACCTTATTGTTTACAGTGTAAATCGTTCCAAATGTGCTTTACTTCGTCCCTTAGCTGCTGCTCAACTTGCTTTCTTCCAGGTAGCCCAAATTGCTGAGCACATTCAGTCCAACTACGGTTAAGAAAAAGCTTACTGATCATCAAGTCGGAAGCGGAGTTCAAACCTAAGTTAAGTAACCACTGCTGAAGCCAAGCAGACACGGACTCATAACTGTTACCACCATCAGCATAGCATTCAATTAGTAATAACTTAGCGGGATGAAGTGGACTCATTCCCAAAGGTTGCGGTAATAGAGCTCGAAAAATTGAGGCTTCTAATTTTGGATAGACGTCAGCCACATTGTTAGACAACATTTCTTCAAATAGCGCCTGAGATTCATCGACCCAAGCCGTCTGTTTGGAATCACAAGCTTTGACCATCAAGACTGAATAACAACCGCTAGCAGCATCTCGCATTGACCCTAAGCGAATTGCACGGAAGTTCGATTGTCGCCAGAAATAGACCAACTCTTCCGTCGCACCGAAACTCGTGGATAAGTAAGCAATGTGTTTAGCCGACATTTGATCAAGTTGCTGCAGCATTTTTTGACCGATGCCTCTTCCTTGCAATTCCGGATGAACAGCAATTCTCATGACTCGCAGCGTCGATAGATTCGCGACATTCGGAAATCCTAATTGGTTTGCAATCGTAACTGGGGCTAAGTGTCCTTTAGGACGACGCTTACCAAGCTGAATTTCTTCAACCAATTCAGCGTCAAGCCCCCCCTCTTCGACCGCTAATATTACCCCCACAACCGCATTATCTTGCTTAGCAAAATAGAGCTGACTGTTGCCGTCTTGCAAAAGGTGAATCAAATCATTCGGCGAGGTCTGATAATGAGCATTCACCAAAAGAGCAAAGCACTCGCGCAGCAAACTAGGCTGCGATATCAAATCGTCCTTATCGGCTTTAGAAAGGGAAATTGAGTCGACCTGGTTAAGTTGATGGTGCGTTAACTCCGCATCCAACAAAAACGCGTCATAGAGCCATGATTCGAGCGCATCATTCATGCTCCAGCGGATGGGCTGTGTCATGTGCCACGTTTTCATTCCCGAACGCTGTTTCTGAAGCCAATCAACAAATTTAATCGTAAAGCCCCGGCCACAACCTTCATAACCGTGAATAGTCGTAGAAAAAACGAGTCGATGATAATGTTCGGTAATGCTCTTGAGCATAGGAACTGGAATTGCAGCCGCTTCATCGACAAGTAACAAATCACATTCAGATCGGCTCGATAGAAGTTCGTCAGGAGCAATAAATTGAATGGCTCCCTGCCCTAATTCTAATCTGTCCTTCTTAATGCGCTGTGCGTTAGGGAGTAAACGTAAAGCATGTTGGTAAACAGGCTCAACGGCTTTTATAGATGGTGCCGTAATTAAGATTCTAAGTGGCTTCTGCTGTAATAAGTTCGCACACGCAATGCCGAGAGCACTTGTTTTTCCACGCCCACGATCAGCGGTCAAAATTAATGGTCGCTTTCGATGTCCTGTCACCACCTTTTCAATTAGAGAAATGGCATGTTCTTGTTCCGTGTAGTGGCTTTCTTTTTCTGCTTGCTTGATGTCTGGAGCCGTTGGCAATGGTTTGTCTTGCTCGATAACAACGAGCTTCTCCCATTGTTTGTGCATCCATTGCTGAGCAAAATTCGTAGGTTGTCGAGGCTCAGTAATGATAATAAGAAGACCACCGCCAACCAATGAGCCAAGCGCGGCGGTAAAGCTATTTGCGTCAAAGCCATTTCGAGCATCAAACAATAGAACGTCACACTCTCTGCCTAGCAACATGTGCCCTTGTTTAGGCGAAACACTGTATGCGTTTTCCAAACCAAAATCGCCGACACAAAACCAACGTTGATACATCTGTGTTTTATGGAACTCTGACACCAACGCATCTTGCCAAGAAGACTCGCCTTGAATGACGATGCCGAATCTTTGGAAAGATTGGTGAGCTTGTTGTTGAAGTGATGAAAGGAAATCAGATTGTGTCTGCATTTTGTCTATCCAACGTTGAACTGACGCAATGGTATCACATCTTTAATTTGACGCTTCTCAGATATAAAAAAACCGCCCGGAGGCGGTTGATTCTATCATCTTTTGTTATTGCAGCTTGTTTTGCACAAAGGCAAGAATCTCTTCCATCAAGCTATCGTCAACTTTCTTCAAGTTCAACGCCAGACTGCTACCTTTTCGGCTGTAGCTTGCTCGACCTTTTACTAAGTCGACTTTTTCAGTCTTCTTGCCAGGTTTTGCTGGTGCAAGCTCAGCAATCCAGTTTTCGATGCTTTCCGTGACTTCTTTTGTCAGACGAGCAACGCCTTGAGCTGTGCTTCGCTGCCATAAAAAGCCTTCGCTAGAGCGACACTTATCTAACAGCTCTTGCTGCTGCTCTGGCGTCAACGTTGAAAACTGTTTGTGCAGTTTCACGATAGTTGGACGACCAAGATCGCCGACATTGGGATACGCTTGAAGCAGTTCTAACGGTAATGCCGCCGCTTTTAAAGCGCCACTTACTAACGCTTCACTGCACTGGAACATTTTCGCCAATGCTTTCTGATCTTCAGCTTCACCACTATCTAGTTTAGCCTGCATCTCTTTACCTTTTTCGTACAAAGAGAGCGGCTTGTGAGCATTTGCCACATCAGACAAAAACTTTGCATGGTCAGTATTGATGTTGTCAGCAACATAAACCAAAAAATCTTGCTCCGCGAGGATACAAGACATGCGACGACGGCTACCATCTAAAACTTCAATCTTGCCATCTTTAGTTCTACGACCCACCGCTGGATATTGTTGGCCACGCTCTTTGAGTGTGACTAAAACATCAGATAAAGCATGTTCGTTTAAGAACGATTGCTCACGAGCGTTATCAACAAACACCGTTGTTTCTGTCGCGACTTTCTCTGCAGGAATACGAACAAGTTCAAACTGAACAATGTTTTCACCTGCGACAGCTAGCTCAATCGTTTGAGCTTTTTCTTTTGCCGCGGTTTGCGCCTCTTGTGGAGTCACAACACGACGTTTATTCGTTTTGCCAAATAATTTCGCGTTTAATTCAGACGTTTTCAAAGCCATTTACTTATTACCCCTGATTCAATGACGGCCAATTAGAATGCAGCACACGCTCTAATTCCAGTGCGCTTTTATGAACAGCATCTTGTGCGGTGGCTAGCGTCTTCTTACCGCCTTCAAAATCGCTTACTGTCAGATCAAATACTGTGCTGTAGGTATCGGCACAGGTTTCAAACGCACGGCTACGAGGGATAGTAGCCATCATAACTTGGTCACCTAGAAGATAGTTCATTTCAGTTAAAACAGAAACTTGCTTCTTATTGTCGTCCTCAAACATGGTTGGCATCAAGCGAACAAACTCAAGACCATTCCAGTCCTCCGGGAACATTTCATATACCGTAGGCAAATGCTGGAAGAAGTTTACTGTTGAAGCCCAGTCCAGACGCTTAGCCGCACAAGGGATTAACAACGCATTTGATGCATACATCGCATTCCATACTAGTGGGTCAACATGTGGGCCGGTATCAATCATGATGATATCGAAGTCATCAGCAATTTTATCAATCAGTTGCTCTTTTAGCAGACGAACGATATCGAGTGATGGATCTTCAGATAGCGTTTGCCATGCTTCAGCATTAAACATTGCGTCTTCTGGAAACGCTGAAATCGACTTTAAGTTCGGGTATTGCGTTGGCAGCAATACGTTTTTACGCAAAAATTCACTGTCAATTTCTACACCATCAGGCACGTTACCCAACATAATGTCTACAGCAGAATAGATATTGTCATGCTCTGCCATGCTGATTTGTGGGTTGAGGAATAAACGTAGCGAGCCTTGTGGGTCTAAGTCGATTAAACAAATACGGTAGCGTTTATCCAAATTTAGCGCTAAACATGCCGCTAAATGGACCGCTGTCATTGATTTACCTGTACCACCCTTCTGGTTCTGCACGTTAATAATCCAAGGTTTGTTACCTGAATTCTTCTTACGCTCATGAAATTTAGGCACTTCAGCCGCATCCATAAGCATATGTGCTTCTTCTAACGTAATTGAATAATGATTCGCGTTATTTTTAGTAAATTGATGGCCAGCCGCTTCCATCTTACCAATCGCGTCATCGAGCTTACGACGAGTTAAACCTGAACGGGTTTCCATCATCGCCTTAGACATTGGTGGGAAATAGTTATCGCTTCGCTCTTCTAAAACAATTTCAATACGGTCAGCTTGAACCTGCTGAGTCAGCTCCGCCAACTCAAGAAGGTTTTCAATCGTTTTTTCTCTTTTCATGCCAAATTCCGTTGGAAGGATTTATGCTTGCAATTGTACAGCAGTAAAGACCAAAAACAACAAAAAGGTGCACGAACATTTTGAATAACCATCACATAAAAAAACACTCAAATCGACGCTTTTATGATTTATGGTAAAAAACATAACTATTTTTAATTAAATAATCTTCGAATAAATGGACACCTTAAACTTAAAAATAAAAGTGTTACAGCGTCACCCATTTACAATGTAAATCAATTTTCTACCGGAACGATTATATTCTTAAGCTAAATTACGGATTATGTTAGGCCAACCTAATTTAAACAAAAAATAGAAAGCAATCTTTCAACATGAACGCTAATAACAACCTTGATCATGTATCCGAGCCAAAAAGGGCAGTTCAAGTGATGTTCCTATGGAAGTATGATCAAGGTATGCTTATGATCATGCTTCCATGATAAAACACAAATACGAAAGCATGATCATGGAAAAATAGAGTAGACGAGGGTGTAAACACGCGGATTAAATAAGATCCATCAATCGGAAATATGATCAAGCTATAGAATCTCTCGGAAGCATGAGTTTTTGTCTCTAATTTACGGTTGAATGCAGTCAGAATGGGGGATGGAGAAGAAATTAGTGGATAGAGAAGCCGGAACAATGAAATTGTTCAAGTTACTATGATAAATCTTACTCTCATGATCATGCTTCCTAAGAATAGTCCGAAACTAGGTTTTACTGCGGAATAAGAGCTACTTGGATGCATTTTCATCACATGAGTAATTTATCATCAATATTGTCTCCAGAACGATAGCTATCTCAGCTCTTGATCATCGATCCGAGTATCAATAACATCGACAATGCTCAATAAAATTCTCATTAAGATCATTATTAAACACAGCATCTGTGGATAACCTGTAAAAACATCATGATCATCGTTTCATGACTCTTTTGATCATCTTTTCATAAACTTAATGATCATGCTTACGAGCAAATGTGATCATGCTTTCAGGCTATTGTTGATCATAGTTTCAGAATTAACATGATCATAGTTCCGACATGCATGAAAATAATCACTTTATAGAACATGCACTTAGCGGCAAAACGATAGCCAGATCATTAGATCATATAATCAATTAAGATCAGATTAATCAAAAAGATCAGTTATTTAAAAAACAATCTTTTTTCTTTATTTATGATCTGTTTTTCTTTATTCTTCGGAACCATAGCACAACTACGGCTAGTGTGATCTGGATCTAAAATGACGGCTGATGAAAAAATTCTGATTAAAGCACCTAGAAGCCATAAGGATGGCCATCTTTTTGAGGTACATGAATCCTCTGCAGACTGGGTAGAGCAGTACCAACATTTCAAAGGGGTGACCAAAAGCATCTTAGAGTTGCTTAATCTGATCTCATTGCGAGGTTTCAGCAGCAAAGATGGATTGGTTTCAACCACAGAGATTGTGGAAGCGACGGACGGACAACTCACTCGTGCAGCTCTGCAACAACGCTTACGTGCAGCAGTAAACATTGGTTTGTTTACTCAAACTCCAGTGCGGTTTGAAGAAGGACTTGCTGGTAAGACGATGTTACATAAGTTTGTTAATCCTAATCAGCTTATTTCAGTGTTGGGTGCAACAAGTCTTGTTACAGACAAAGTACGCCAAAACGAAAAGCAAAAACGTTCAAAAGCATTGGCTCAAACCCAAGTCAACAAGCGTTTGTTGAATGAACATGGGTTGAATACCCCTCCAACGATGAAAGATGAAGCCGATCAATTTGTCGTGTCTCCAACGAATTGGGCTGGGATCATTGACCAAGCACTTGCACCACCAAGAACTCGAAAAAGTTATCAGAAATCCATGGTGTCGATCTCTGGTACCAAAGCGGTTATTGAAACGCGATCATCCAAAAATATCATGACTGTGGATGATCTGATGACCTTGTTTGCTCTGTTCACGTTGACCGTGCAATACCATGATCATCACAAAGATCAGTATCAACTCGATGCAGCACACGTGCCGAACAAGACGCCGTTATACATTACTGATATTTTGTCGCTTCGAGGCAAAAAAGACAGTGGTCCAGCACGTGATTCTATTCGCGACAGCATTGATCGTATTGAGTTTACCGATTTCCAGCTGCATGAACTTACTGGTCGTTGGCTAAGTGAAAACATGCCAGAAGGATTCAAAAGTGATCGTTTTCGTTTTCTTGCTCGAACCATCACTGCGTCTGAAGAAGCGCCTGTAGAGGGAAGCGATGGTGAAATTCGTATCAAACCAAACTTGTACATTTTGGTTTGGGAGCCTTCGTTTTATGAAGAACTATTAACGCGTGATTATTTCTTCTTGTTCCCACCAGAGATCTTGAAGCAGCATACTTTGGTATTCCAACTGTATTCTTTCTTCCGTAGCCGCATGGTGCGTCGTCATACTGACTGCATGCTGCTGAGTGAATTAAACCAGAAGCTGGCACGTAACATCGAATGGCGACGATTCTCGATGGATTTGATCCGAGAGCTGAAGCGTTTATCGGATGGTAAGGGAACGGATGAGCTGTTTGTCGTGAATTTGTGGGGTTATCACCTGACGATCGAAACTATGATCGAGAATGACAAAGTGATGGACTACCAGATCGATATAAAATGCGATGTGGAAGAAGTCTTACGTTATTCACGTGCGCGAACAACCAACGCAGGAAAGCGTAACATGGCGCCTACGCTGCCAAACCCACTTCGTAATGAGATGGTTACCCGACAACAGCTTGAAGAGCTCTCAGGCATCATAGACGGCGAATTTGAGCCTATCCAACGCAAAGCGCCATCTCCAAGAGGGAATTTAGGCCGCCGCGTGAAGCAAAGAAAACACCTGGTAGAGATCAATGCAGACGAGATCACCATTACTTTATCTAAATATACCTCACCAGAGGCTCTAGAACGCAGTATAACGGCTTTATCTGCGATGACAGGGCACTCGTATGCCTCAATCAAAGAAGAGTGCTCTGATTACATAGAGAAGCTTGATTGGCTAAGGGTAGGGGATGAGCCAATTCCTTATGAGACATTAAGCAAAACCGTCGAGCTGTTTAACACCCAAAATGATGTTAAGCACCTTACCATTGAGCGCTTGATTGCTGGATTAGCGGTACGTCGGAAAGTGTGCCGTCAAATCTTCGATGGCCATATGGATGAAATGGTATTCCGCGCTCTGGATGAAATGGCGATTTAAAAGCGTTGCTTGATGTGTATCAAGCAATAGGCGTGGCGTATTGATTTGAAATGTAACAATGTCTTTCGATGATAAAAAACAGACTTAACTCTAACAAATCACTGACATTAGGAGCTAAGCCTGAGACTACTATTTATAACGAATAGACAACCTTTTGTCCTTTCTGATGATTAATAGATTGGCTCATATTGTTACATTCATTCTGAATAGACTTCGCGAGTTTCTCCTCAGGAAACTCGCTTTTTTTTACCTCAAATTCCTCAAAGTAAGCCTTGATCATTTTTCCAGATTAATGAGATAAACCTTGATCATGCTTCTTGGCTTCATTCCAATGTAAAGAACGCATCAAAGCAACATGCGACTCGATTAAGTTATGTGCTTGTTGTTGCCACTCATTTTGATCGCATTGCTGATTACAAAACTCTAAAGCTAAAACGGTAAGGTGCTGAAGTCGCTTTAAACACCAATCTTTGATCAGAATATCGGTCGATACCTGACATGCCGCTTGCTCGAGCTTTGCGCTCGTGTAAAGCAAGGTTCGATACGCTTTTTGAGGATCTCGGTACCTAGCATGTTGAAACACACGTAAACAACCGTCTAGCCAGCAAGCAATCGCTTTGCTTTGAACTTCGTTCAGTTCTGGGCCAAACACGCCGTCGGGCGCTTGATATAAGAGCGTTTCCAGTTTTTCAACTTGATCATGCTTCCGATGTTCATACCACATGGCGATCTGATCTTGCCAAGTCCTCAATTCCATTACGCAGCCTCAGTCCATTGTTTTACATAGTGATTGGGTCCTATTTGATCAAATTCGTCGACAATGATGCTGCTACGACTACGAATTTCATCGGCATCTATCGAATAGTTTGGCTCACTTTTCACTAAGTTACCAAAAGGAAGATCTGGATCGGGAACGGCTGAAATCAATAGTTTGGTGTACGGGTGCTGCGGATTCTTCAGTATTGAGTGTGTATCACCCCATTCAACGATTTGCCCTTTGTACATCACAGCTGTTTCTTCCGCGATGTAGTGTGCGGTCGCCAAATCATGAGTAATGTACAAAAAGCCGATTCCTAGCTCTTGCTTCATGCGCTGCATTAGATTCAGTACGCCTAGGCGAATGGAGACATCCAACATCGATGTTGGCTCATCCGCAAGAATGATTTGCGAACCGACGGCGAGAGCACGTGCTAAGTTTACTCGCTGACGTTGTCCACCACTAAGCTCGTGAGGAAACTTATTTAATGTCTCTTCAGGTAGTTCCACCAAATTTAAAAGCGCTTCCAAACGGGCAGGAATGTCACGTTCACTTTTGATTTGCTTATGAATCTTTAAAGGGCGTGTGAGATGATGGCGAATGGTATGAGTTGGATTGAGTGAGCCAAACGGATCTTGAAACACCATTTGTACTTTACTGCGATACTCTTGGAGCGCTGAACGTGACGTAATCTCATTGATATTAGTGCCATTGAAAAGGATCTCGCCTTCTGTTGCCGGATAGACTTTAGTGATCAAGCGAGCACACGTACTTTTACCGCAGCCTGATTCTCCAACCAAAGCCAGCGTTTTTCCTGCATACAGATCAAAGCTCACGCCTTGGAGCGCACGGAAGGTTTCCTCTTTCGCTAAACCACCGCCTACTCTGAACTCTTTAATCACGTTTTTCATTTGGATGATAGGCTGATTCATGATTACGCTCCTGGTTGCTCTGGTTGTTTGTGGACATCGTGGATGTTTGGGAAAGAAGCCCATAGCTTTTGTGTGTAGGGATGTTGAGGATTATTGCGAATTTCGTATGCCTGATTGACTTCGACGATTTCTCCATGCCGCATGATGGCAATGCGATCACACAATTGGCTCATCAGCGCCAAGTCGTGCGTAATAAAGAGTACTGAGAAGCCAAATTCATCTCTAAGCTGGTAGATTTGTTGTAAAATCTCTCTTTGTACCACCACATCTAAAGCGGTTGTGGGCTCATCCATAATGATCAGCTTAGGGTTCAAAGACAAAGCAATAGCAATCACCAAGCGCTGACGCATTCCACCTGAAAATTGGTGAGGGTATTCCGTTAACCGTTCTCGTGGAATATTGACCAAGTCCAATAGTTTTTCTGCTCGATCTTTCGCTTGAGCGTTGGTGAGTCCTTGGTGATGACGCAATACATCTGCGAATTGCTCTTGGATCGTTAAGACAGGGTTGAGTGAGTTCATCGCGCTTTGAAACACCATGGCGATTTCACTCCACCTCAGAGCGGTTAGCTCAGAATCTGAGAGGCTAAGAATGTCTTTGCCATCAAACAATATTTTACCGCCAGAAATGAACGCTGGCGGCTTATGGAGACGGTTGATCGAGAATGCGATCGTGCTTTTGCCACATCCCGATTCACCAGCAAGCCCAAATACTTCCCCTTTGCCGATATCGAAGCTGACGGATTTTACCGCATTGAAATCACCATTATCGGTGATGTAATCGACGCATAAATCTCGGATCTGGATGACCGGATTATTGTGGTATGCATGATTTAAGTTAATACCATCCATATAAACACCTCACCAATGTAAAAGATAACTATTATCATTATCAGGTGTGATGGTTTTTAGAAAGTGGCAAGCGGTGAATCAGTGAAGTGACTCGAAAGTTAGGCGAAATAAAAAGTGGTATCCGGCGTTGTTAATAAAGTCAAGGAAGACGAGAATTGAGAGCTGGATCAGCACACTTTTCTTAGGGGTAATTATTCAAATCTAATCGTAAATTTGCCCCTTGGCAAAACTTAAATGATGGATCTATTAAGGAGTTAACGAAAGGGCGGGAGGGGTCACATTTCCCTACAGTTTTTCTTACCACCTCGTTCCTGTTTTGCTATAGATTACGCATCGAAAACATGGTGTGTTCGGAGGAAATATGTCCATTAATTCTATCGACCATGACGAGATGACCAACATCGCTCACAAATGGGAATTACCTGATGAAGAAGCCGTTGTGAAGCCTGAGAAAACAGTGAAATCAGCAGAAGCCAGAAGACGCATTGAAGCGCTACGTGAAATCCGTGAAAGTGGATTGACCATTGAAGAAGCAAGGGAGCTTGGCTTGATACACTGATTGCTCTAGTTTGGTATAGCAATCCATAGGGTAGTCGTCGGGCTGCCCTTTTTATTTTTCGCTCCATTTTAGCCATAGCGTCTCACTACAACATCTCACATCTCTTTATTTTTCTTATCCAAACGTTCTAATTCACCTCTCTTTCACCTAAAAAGTTCTAGATCCAAACTCATTTTCATCTGTGTAGAAGTTTGACAATCTTACCTAGCGTTACTAAAAGATATATCAACAGCGATATGCTTTTTGTTGATTATCGCGACCACAAAGCAAGGAGCGCGAGTATGGTTGACCAAATCCTTTTTTATGAGCCCGATGAGCCCCACGGTTTTCTTTCCAATTTTTGCCATGCCCCAGTCAATATATCCTCCCAAACTTGGCCCACCAGCGAACATTATTATCAAGCCCAAAAGTTCCTCGATGCGCAGTTACAAAGCAAAATTCAACACGCGAGCACTCCCGATGAAGCATTCGCCTTAAGCCGAAAATACGAACATTTCGTCAGAAGTGACTGGGAGGATATGAAGTTGGCCGTTATGGCTTTCATCGTTAGAGAAAAGTTTCTGCAAAATCCACCTTTAGCGCAGCAGTTAATGAGAACGGGTAACGCTTGTCTCACAGAGCATTCTCACAAAGATGCCTTTTGGGGGGATGGGGGAGACGGTAAAGGAGAAAATCATTTAGGAGAAATTCTGATGAACGTTCGGGCTGAGCTGAGACATGTCGAGCCCTACAATCTCGTGAAGTTCATCGATAAAGCCAAATTGCCTACCCAATGGGGCACATTTATGATGTATGGCTTCGTTGAAACTGCCACGAACAAAGAGCATCTTGCCCTCGTGTATGGAGAGCCTGCAAACAGCGCTGCACCGCTTATTCGGTTGCATTCGGAGTGTCTTACTGGCGATGCCTTGTTTAGTACGCGTTGCGACTGTGGTTTTCAGCTCAATAGGGCGCTACAAAATATTGTCGAAGAGGGATGTGGTGTACTGCTTTATTTGCGTCAAGAAGGACGTGGTATTGGCTTGATTAATAAAATTCGAGCTTATCACCTTCAGGACGATGGCGCCGATACTGTAGAAGCCAATGAACGTTTGGGCTTTGCTGCTGATATGCGTGATTACGCATTCTGTAAAGGGATGTTAGAGCATTTGGGCATTGATGCGGTGCGACTAATGACGAACAACCCACGTAAGCTGGCTGCGTTAAAAGCGGTTGATATCAACGTCATTGAGCGTGTGCCCTTGCAAGAAGGTAATAATCCAAGCAATCAACACTACTTGCAAACTAAGGCGAGTAAATTAGGGCACATGTTTGATCCTAAGTTTGTCAATCACACCAAGTAAAGCATCATCTATGTCTCAATAGATGAAAACGCCAACGATAGAATCGTTGGCGTTTTCATTCGTTAGGTCATTTATTGATACCTTTGAATGATCTCATCAATTTCACCCGATGTTTTTAACTCAGCCAAACGTGTATTGATGTAGTCCTGAGTTTCTGGCTGCATTTGGGGCGAAAAGGCCAAATAGATCGAGTAGTCAGGGATAACTGAGTCGAAAGATTGGATCTGAAAATCTTCTAGCGACAAATTGAGGCGTTTTAAGTTGTACATAACGCGTGATTCCATTTCGACGAAGGCTGTATCTCCTGGTGTTCGGGTTATCACTCGATATGCGGCATCATAATCTTTAACGCGTATTTCATTCACACTACCATCCTCAAAGAATGGGATTAAATTCGGATAATCAAAACCGAGTAGTAATACGATAGATCGGCCATGCATAGTGTCCATATTCTTGAACTCTAACGGCTTCTCACTACTCGATACCAATACATGTTTTACAGTGTAAATGGGCTCTTCAGACAAGTTTTCTGATTGCACCTTGCCCCAGTTTGGGCTGCCGTAAGTTAGCCAGTTTGGTTCGCCACCTTCTTCTAATATGGAAATCATTCGTTTAAACGGATAAGTGTGATAATTCACCTGATAATCCGATTCAGCGAAAATGGCACTGACGATGTCAGTCACAATCCCGGAATGCATTTGCCCCTGTTGTTCTATTTGAAATGGCCTTGCTTGGTCGGCGATAACGTAATAGTTCACTTCAGCGGCAGTAGCATAAGTTCCTATCGCAATAAAGCTAAAAGCCAATCTAAGTAGAAGTCTTTTCATCGTATCCTCGATTATTATTTGCGCGTGGCTATATTTAGAGTAGCGCAAGTTTATCGGAGCGATTTCATATGGATGAAAAAGAGCGATCTCAACGTCGATTTAGTATCGGCAACCAACTTATGTTGGCGGTGTTAACGTTGAGTTTAATCTTTACTGTCATCATTTCCGCTGTGAGTTTATATCGAGTTTTTAATGAAGATTTAGCCCATTTGCACGTCGAGCTAAAGCAGGTCGAATCCAGTTACTTATCGAGCTTTTCTGCCAGCTTATGGGTGGAGGATAGGGAGCTGTTACTCACTCAAGCAGAGGGCGCAATGCGCATGCCCTCTGTGGATTATTTACGTATCGCTAATGAAGATGAAGTTATCGTCGAACTGGGCACCGCACTTTCTGAGGATGTCGTAGAAAGAAGTTGGCCGATGCAATATCGTGTTGGTGATAAAACCTATGATCTGGCGACATTGACTGTTCAGGCGGATCTGAGCTCGATTTATGAAGATCTTTGGCAACAATTTTTTTTCTTACTCACGACAGAAGCGATCAAGATCCTATTGCTCATAATTGGCGTGCTTTGGGTCGCCTTCCGCCTCTTGGTCAATCCTCTCCAACTGCTTTCCGGCGCCGTGAGCGATTTTAGTGGCGGGAAGGTCCCAAGCAAAGTTACGCTCCCAAAGCGTTGGTGTTTTGATGAAGTGAGCGTGTTGGCGGAGAAATACAACCGAAGCGTTGAGAAAGTCCGTGAGCATCAGACTGAACTTGAAGAAGAAAGAGATAGAGCGGAAGTCGCCAACCGCAAAAAAAGTGAATTTCTTGCCACCATGAGCCATGAAATTCGAACACCGATGAATGGCATTATTGGTGTCGCTTCATTACTGGGTGACACCAAACTCGATCCTCAGCAAAAAGAGTTTGTAGAGATCATCGATAGTTCTTCTCACTCTTTAATGACGATCATCGACGATATTCTCGACTTTTCTAAAGTCGAAGCAGGTAAAGTCGAATTAGAAAATGCGAGCTATGATCTGCGCCGTATTTTGGATGATGTGATCAGCTTACATACCGTCAAAGCCAAGCAGAAGAATCTGCAATTGCTTAGCGATATTGATCCTCACTTGCCAGCGGAAGTGCAAGGTGATGCTGCACGCTTAAAACAGGTATTGAACAATTTGTTGAGCAACGCGATCAAATTTACTGATCGTGGTCATGTGAAGCTTCTTGTTGAGTTAACACGTCAAGAGCATGATGTCGCCATGATTCGATTTCGCGTCGTTGATTCTGGCATTGGTATTGCGAAAGAGAACCAACAAGCGATCTTCGAACGTTTCCAACAAGCCGATGGCAGTACAACCAGAAAGTACGGTGGTACCGGCCTTGGTTTGGCGATTGGTGCTCAGTTGGTGAACTTAATGGGAGGAGAAATCCAACTGACAAGTGAGTTGGGGCTTGGTAGTTGTTTTGAGTTTTCGATTCCAGTTGTAGTAAAAGCACGGTCTACCTACACGGAACGACCTAATGTTTTGACGTTTCCAAAAATTGAAGATAATGAAACCAGCCTCCAGCATGACAATCAACCTTGGGTATTGATTGTTGAAGATACCATCGTAAACCAGAAAGTCGTGCGTATTATGTTGGAAAAGCTCGGCGTTCGAGTGAGCGTCGCAAATCATGGTGAAGAAGCGCTTCAGCTATGTGAGAAGCAAGCTTTTGACTTGGTGTTTATGGATTGCCAAATGCCAGTGATGGATGGTTTCATTACTACTGAGCGTATTCGACAAATGGGAGAGTGGGGGAAACACGTTCCCATTATTGCGTTGAGTGCCAATGTTATTAAGGAAGATCAACAACATTGCTTTGACGTCGGTATGAATGAGTTTGTCGCCAAACCTGTGACCAAAGATCGGTTGCATCAAATATTCGAGCAGTTTTTACCAAAAGCACTGAAAATCAGTGCGGGTCCCAAATAGTTAACTTGAAATTGATCAAGTTAAGTGCGTTTCTATTCTGCAATTGTAACTCTGTATGCTATAGTGCGCGGCTAGTATTTAAAGTACCTTGAGGCTGTAAATGTCGTTCAATCTATCCCTATTGCCGCCTGATGAAAAAAACAAAATCGAACTGGATAAACAAGCGTCGTTTTTGGTTTGGAAGCTCAGAGAGGCCAAATCTGGTCCTGAAGCAATAGAAGAACAGTTGTCCAAGATTAACGATGCTGATGAAAAAGCGTTTTTTCAGCAATCGGTCGAAAAGTACAAACGAGTAATGGGTGTCGCTTAACGCGAATCGTGACAACGGTATAAAACTATGTGGCGAATGAGGTAACCTCCCCATTCCTTTGCTAAGCGAAATTGAAAAGGTTTCGCTTTTTGCTAAAATCCTTCGCATTAAATTTGAATTTAGAGAGACATCCCGATGGGAAGAAGTTTTGAAGTGCGCAAAGCCTCTATGGCGAAAACTGCAGGCGCGAAAATTAAAGTTTATTCCAAATACGGTAAAGAAATTTACATGTGCGCGAAAAACGGCGGTAGTGACCCAGACATGAACTTGTCTCTTCGCCACCTGATCGCGAAAGCGAAAAAAGATCAGGTACCAGCGCACGTTATCGACAAAGCACTAGACAAAGCGAGTGGCGGCGGTGGTGAAGATTACCAACCAGCGCGCTACGAAGGCTTCGGCCCTGGCGGTACTAGTGTTATCGTTGACTGTCTGACCGATAACGGCAACCGTACTTTCCAAGATGTACGCCAATGCTTTGTTAAAGTGGGTGCGAAAATTGGTGTTGAGGGCTCAGTTTCTCACATGTTCGATCACCAAGCGGTATTCCAGTTCAAAGGCGACGATGATGAAATCATCCTAGAAACGCTAATGATGGAAGATGTGGACGTAACTGACGTTGAGCTAGAAGACGGAGTGATTACTGTATTCGCTCCTCATACAGAGTTCTTCAAGACGAAAACAGCACTAAATGGTGCGTTCCCAGATCTAACGATCGATGTGGAAGAAATCACTTTCGTTCCTCAAACTCACACTCCAGTAGCGGGTGAAGATGCTGAGAAGTTCCAGAAATTCTTAGATCTTCTAGATGACTGTGACGACGTTCAGCAGGTTTACCACAACGCAGAGCTATAATTTCTTAGCTTCCACCGTTGTAAAAAGGCTTCCCGAGGGAAGCCTTTTTTGATCGTACTTTTTGCTAGCAGCATTATGCGTTGCGATATTTGGAATAACACAGTGACATGATCACACCAAAACAGATGCCTTGCGTCAGCATGGCCGTGCCGCCGTAACTAAAGAACGGCAAAGGGCTTCCCATTACAGGCAACAAGCCGCTCACCATGCCTGTATTGATAAAAGCATACAGGAAAAAGCTCATCGCTAATGCACCACTCACAAGCCGACTAAAAAAGTGGTCAGACTGACATGCAAGCAACATGACGCGCGCGGTAATAAACAAGTACAGTGCGAGCAAGACTAAACTACCAACAAAACCCCACTCCTCGACATAAGTCGAAAAAATAAAGTCCGTATGACTTTCTGGAATAAAGCCAAGTGTTCCTTGCGTAGCATTCATCCAACCTTTGCCTTTCATTCCGCCGGAGCCTATCGCAATTAAAGATTGGATGATTTGGTAGCCCGAACCTAACGGATCCGACTCCGGGTGCAAGAACTGAGTAACGCGGCTTTTTTGATACGTCTCCATGACGAAGAACCACAAAATTGGCGCCAACGTTAATATACTCGCGACAAAGCCACCGATTATTTTCCAGCTCATGCCAGCTAAAAATAAAACGAATAAGGCGTAAATGACGGTAAAAACCGCACCGTCTAAATCCGGTTGTAGCGCGATTAATCCGGCAGGAATCATAGTGATGAGTAAGCAAAATGCAATTTTCCTACTATCTGGTCTGCCGCCTTCAATATGTAGCATCCACGCGATCATGATTGGAATCGAGAGTTTGATTAGCTCCGAGGGTTGAAAGCGAAAAAAGCCAATATCGAGCCAACGTTGAGAACCATTAGTGCTATCGCCAAACAAAGCGACAGCAAGTAGCAGCGCAACCGCAATAATGTAGAGATATGGAGCTGAGCGTTGATAGCTAGCGGCGGGAATCGATGACATGACCAATATACAAACCAAGGTCAGTCCGCAGCGTGCTAAATGCTTGAAGAGCATGGCCTCATTAAAGCCACTGGCACTCCAAAGTGTTAGTGTACTCAATAGCATGATCGGAATGATCGCCATCAGCAGTGGCAAATCGACCCTGGGGAAAAAACGCTTATTCATTTTCTACGACCTAATAACGCACCCAGTTCGAGCGCGAAAACAACCAGAACTCGAGAGTTCGAACTATTCCGATGCTAAGAATCCTATTTGGAAATAACAGACACCATGCAAAGGTGTGTATGAGAGGGGCGTCGATGTCGTCTGTTATGGGTAAGCTGCTTGGAAAGCTGTGGAATGGATAAATACACTAGACGCAGATTTTAAGCCAGTATTTTTATTCCTATTGTGGTGAAAGACAGACGCTTACAAACAAGCTGGGATAAATGTTCTCTTTAAGGATGGAATGTCATTCATCGCAGCAAACAACCGTTCATTCTAAATAACTGCCATTGGTCGCATGCAAAAGCAGCGTGCGATCTTCTCCCTTAATCTGAAACCATCAAATCACGTTCAACTAAGGACAGTACATGATGGTTTCTCAATCTCGCTCAATCAAAGCTCTTAAACTGGCAAGTACGTTTATCGCCGCATTTGCACTCAGCAGCAATTTGGCTCTGGCTAATCCAAGCGAGCGCACACTCAGTCAATTCAACCAAGCAGCGCAAGGTGACTCTGGCTTAGTTGATACCGTTTACGGCGAATTATCCAAACAACTCGAAGAGCAAGGTGCAACGCCGGTGACCTTGGTGTATTTAGGCAGTGCTGAAACGTTGCAAGGTCGTGAGGCGTTTATGCCTTGGAACAAGATGAAGTTCACCGAGCGCGGTCTTGCCACAATCCAAAAGGGTTTGGATTTAATGGCGAATCAGCCAGTACCACTGCAAGAACAACAACGTTTACAAGGCTTGCCGGAATACCAACTAGCCACCGCCATGGCAGCCACTACGTTTACCTCTTTACCTGACATGTTCAATCACTTTGAGCGTGGCTACAAGCTGTACCTTTCATTGCTCGATGAGCCGAGTTTTAGTCAGCAACCTTTCGCCGCAACGTCTTGGATTTATCGCTACGCCATTGAAGCAGCACTACGAGCTGAAGATGTTCAACAAGCCAAAACATGGTTAGCGCAAATGGAGCAATTGGGCGACAGCAATCTAGAAACGCAAACTGCGAAAGCGCTGCTAGCCAAGTATTAGGGAGGCGTCATGATCGTTTTTAATCAACTTAGCCGCGATTACGCCCTTGGTAGCCAAACGGTGCGTGCATTGCGAGACGTTTCTGGTGAAGTGTTTTCCGGCGAAATGGTGGCTCTGTGCGGGCCGTCTGGCTCAGGCAAAAGCACCTTACTTAACGTGCTTGGCATGCTGGATACTCAATACCAAGGTCAGGTGACATTTGCAGGCAGCCCATACCCAACTGGGCAAATGCAGGCGGCGAAAATGCGCCGTGAAAAGCTTGGCTTTGTGTTCCAAAAATTTAATCTTGTCCCCGTGATGACAGCGTTGGAGAACGTGGCGTATCCGCTGCATCTCAACGGTTTTTCAAAAGCGGAACAAACCGAGCTCGCTACACAAATGTTAGAACACGTTGGCTTGGGCGAGTTTATTCATCACATGCCCGATAACTTGTCAGGTGGTCAGCAACAACGCGTGGCAATTGCGCGTGCCTTAGTGCACAAACCGGCGTTGGTGATTGCCGATGAGCCAACCGCAAGTCTTGATAGCCAAACTGCCAACAAGGTCATCGACATCATGAAAGGACTTGGACACGAGCTTGGCACCACTTTTATCGTCGCTACACACGACCCTCGTATGGCATCTCGTTGTGATCGCACCATTGAATTGGTGGACGGCAAAATCACCCAAACGCACGCAAGTGTGGAGGAGGTTTCATGGGCAAGCTAATTCCTGTTTCGGTTCGCCTTGCTTGGTTGAACCTGCAACGCAATCGCCGCCGCAGTTTGTTGTCGATTCTGATCATCGCCATTGCCGTGTTTGCGTTAACCAGTGCGGGTGGTTTTGGTCTGTATACCTACGACAGTTTAAAAGAGTCGACAGCGCGTGACACGGGGCATCTGACGTTAACCACGCCGGGTTACTTCGCTAAAGAAGAAGAGATGCCGTTGAGTAACGGTTTAACTCACGCCGACGACATCACCAAGCAATTGATTGGGTTGAATGAAGTGCGAGGCGTGCAGCCACGAGTTGAGTTCAGCGGTTTGATTTCCAACGGTAACAAGTCCTCGATCTTTATCGGCATTGGCGTTAACGAGCGCGAATTCGATATGAAAGGACCGTTTTTGGATGTGCGCGAAGGGCAGACGCTGTCCAACATTCATGCATCGCGTTATGACCCAGCAGAGCCAGAAGTGATGCTCGGCGTTGATTTGGCGAATAACCTAAGCGTGCACGTTGGCGATTGGATTACCTTGCTGGCGACCACAACCGACGGCGCATTGAACGCGTATGACTTCAAAGTACGTGGCATTTACTCAACCGGCGTGCCTGAGCTTGATAAACGCCAGCTGTACGTGCACATCAACAGTGCGCAATCGTTGTTGGGCTCCGATAAAGTCAGTGCGTTATCAGTCTTCCTGTTCGATACCAGTTTAACGAGCAAAGTCGAGCAACAAGTGGCTTCGGTTCTGAGTAAGCAAAAGCAGAACTTTGGTGATCAAGATATTGAGATTACGCCTTGGCAAGAGCGTGCGTTCTTCTATCTCAAAGTGAAAGATTTGTACGACCGTATCTTCGGCATCATGGGTGCAGTAATGGCGTTGGTGGTCTTTGTCGCGCTGTTCAACACCATGACCATGTCGGTCACCGAGCGTACACGTGAAATCGGCACCTTGTCAGCACTTGGTAGCTACCCTCGCGAAATCATTACTGGGTTCTTGCGCGAAGCAGGGTTACTCGCGGTGATTGGTAGCTTAATCGGCGCTTTGTTCACTGCATTAGTCACCATTTTACTGATGGTCGTGGATGTACAAATGCCGCCACCGCCAGGACGCACAGAAGGTTACCCATTGACGATTTACTTCTCTTGGGAGCTGGTGGCTGTCGCAGGATTTGCAGTATTGATGATTTGTTTGGTTGCGGCGTTTTTCTCGGCGCGCAAAGGGGTGAACAAGCCAATTACGGAGGCACTGATTTATGTTTAATTTCAAATCACTATTACCAATTGCACTGCTGACGGTAAGCGGCATGGCAAGCATGAATGCCAGTGCGAATGAAACAGCGCTAGATGCACAGCAAGTCGCGCAATTGATTGAAAAAGCGGATAGCTACCGCTTGCACGATGATTCCTCCAAAGTAGTGTCATTGGTGCGCCTATATCAAGACCAAGAGTTAGATAAAACCCGCCTTTACCATGTGTACACGCGTCCAAATCGTGAATCGCTGGTCGTATTCAAATCGGCAGTCGAAGCTGGGCAAAAGATGCTGATGATGGGAGACAACTACTGGCTGCAAATGCCAAAAAGCCGCCGTCCGATTCGCATTACGCCAATGCAAAAGCTGCTTGGGGAAGCGTCTATCGGCGACATCTCAACCCTGACGTGGAGCCAAGATTATCAAGGTGAATGGAAAGCGACAGAAACCGTTTCGGTGAACGGAGAAAGTGTCGCGGCTTATCACCTTGCTTTAACCGCGAAAACCAAAGGGGCGAGCTATCAGAAGATCGACTTGTGGTTGTCTGAGCAAGATGCGTTTCCAATCAAAGCCGATCTTTACTTGCGCTCTGGCAAACTCGCCAAGCAAGCGCAATACGGACGTGCAAGCGACAACGGTGAAGACTACGTCAGTGAGATGACCTTGCTTGATAGCATTCAGCCGAGCAAAAAGACCGTTATCGAGTATCAAGAAATCGTACCTTGGCAGCTGGACAACAAGTTCTACAACCCAAGTTATTTGCCAAAAGCCAACACGACTCAGCTTTAGTCTGAGCTTCGTAAATAGAACCATAAAAACGAGCAAGGAAGTCACATGAAACCGCACCAGCCTAACCTTAACAAAAGCACCAGTTTGTTGATTGCTGCGTCGTTGTGTGTGGGCACAGCAGCCCCAGTTTTTGCCAATGATGAGCTGAGTTTTGAATGGGATTGGGCTGTCAGCTACGAAACTGCCAAGCAGCGTGATAGCGCATTTATGCAAGCGCAGGGCAGCTCTCATGATTCACTTAATGCACTGTTGGATGTGCAAGTGAACTATCAAAACTTCAGTGGCTTGTTCGCTCTGTACAGCCAAGGCTTGTACCTCAATCAACAAGGAGAGAGTGATTGGTGGAGTGAAGCTGATAACCAACTGTTGGTTCGAGAGCTGGCTTGGCTAGGGGAGTGGCAAGTCGGTGATACCGCTCTTGATGTGAGTTTGGGTAAGTTACGCGTGGATTGGGGAGTGGGTTATGGCTACCGACCTTTGGATCTGTTTAAGCCGTATCGAAAAAATCCTGTTGGCTTAGTAGCAGAAGAAGGTGCGGGTGTGTTTTCACTTTCACACTACGATATGGCCGGCGAATGGACCGTCATTGCGACGGATTCAAGCTGGGGGCAGCAAGACCAAAGTGCTCTGGATCAAGCCGCAGAGCAACAAGGTGTTGGTATTCGTCGTTATGCGCTGGTGGGTGATACCGAGTATCAACTTATTGGTTATTACGATGATGTGCGCCGCGGTTTACTTGGCGCCAGTGCCATCGCCGTGTGGGATGAATCCATCGCCATGCACGGTTCCATGCTGTGGCAAAAGCAAAGTGTCGGGTATCAGTTTCAGCAGGATGATCTTTACCAACCCGTTTCAGTTGAGGAGCAGGGCAGCGCATTCCAAGCCTTAATTGGATTGAACTGGGCAAACCAAGCCGGACACAATGTGATTGCTGAATATTGGTACGACAGCCGTGCATGGTCGAAAAGCGAATGGCAACAAGCAATAGAGCGTGGCGAATTACTTTCTCAGATCCCTGATCCTAACAACTCTCTGTTGGCTAGCAGCGCTCTACTTGCAACAAGCTACGCCCAAGGGTTTCAGCATGCCAATATCGTTCAGCATAACGTAATGCTGCACTGGAGTTGGGATGTGGAAGCGTGGGCTGCATGGAACGGCGAAGCGGATATGGGCTGGCTAAGTGATGTAACCCCCACGTTGGATGTGATGCTGTCGCCACAAGATAGTGGTGTGATTGTCACGCAGTGGCTTAACTACCAATGGATTGATACTGGCGATCAAAGTGTAGAAGTGGAAGTTGCCGCACGCTTTTTAACCGGAGACGACCAATCTGCTTACGCACAAATCAATGATAAGCATATGATTGTATTTAATATCAAAGGGAAATTCTAAATGTATTCAGCTAAGTTAATGGTAGAAAGTGGATGGCTACGCAGTGTGGTTGTCACGACTTTATTCTGTTTGTTTATCTCGGTAATGACATTGTCTGTTTGGGGTGGTCCTTACTATGTACATGTATTGGTGAGCTTTGGTTTTGGTTACTCCGCCTTGTTCTTCTCTTGGTTAGTCGACAAGTTGTTTCCTAGCATCCCCCGTAGACTAGAAATTGCTTTGTCACTGACCGCCTGTTTGTTGTTTGGTGTCATTAATGCGCAGTTTTGGCTCGGTGAATACTTCGGTATTTCGGGCATGCTGCCAGTGTTGCTGATGGGCTTGTTATTCAGCGGCATGTGTTACTTTTATTTCCACTCACGAGAGAAAGAAGCGATTGCTCAGCGTGAATTAGAGAGTATCAAGCGTGAAAAGGCAGAGCAGGAACGTGCACTGTTGCTAAGTCAGCTTAAACAGATGCAAAGCCAGATTGAACCGCATTTCCTATTTAATACCTTGGCAAATATCAGCGCGTTGATGTCCCAGGACGTTGATAAGGCCAAGCAGATGTTGGATCAAATTACCGCACTATTACGTGCGACGCTAAAAAGCTCACGTGAAGAGCACACCACGATTGAGAATGAAATTGCCTTAATTGAAGCCTACTTGAGTATTCAGAAGATACGTCTGGATGGACGTCTAAGCTACAAAATTGAAGTAGAAGACGGTTTAGGAACAACAGAACTGCCACCGATGATGTTGCAACCTTTGGTGGAGAATGCCATTGTTCACGGTATTGAGCCAAAGCGAGAAGGCGGCGAAGTCAGTTTGCTCATCAAGCGCGAACAACAGAACTTGCAGATTGAAGTCAGAGACACAGGTGTTGGCTTAAATCACGTTAGTGGGCACATGGGCTCCGGCGTGGGTTTGAGTAATCTCAAGCAGCGAGTTGAAGCTTTGTTCGCAGGGCAAGGAGAGGTTGTTATCAGTGAGTCTGCTCAGGGTGGCGTTTGTGTTCGCTTGAGCTGGCCAATGGAATCGTAAGCAAGGAAGAAAGGAATGAATATAGGGTTTACTGCCATTATTGCTGATGATGAACCGTTATTGAGGCGTCATCTTGATAAAAGCCTAGCTGAAGTGTGGCCAGAGCTAGAGGTAATAGCCAAAGTTGCAGATGGTGAACAAGCGTTGCAAGCTATTGAGCACAACCAACCTGACATTGCGTTTCTTGATATTCGTATGCCAGTTTTGGATGGCATGACACTAGCGCAAAAACTCAATCAACTCGCCAATCCACCTTTGATTGTGTTTGTCACCGCGTACGATGATTACGCCATCAAAGCCTTTGAACAAAATGCCGCCGATTATTTGCTCAAGCCTATCTCGGATGAGCGCCTCCTGACGACGTGTGAAAGAGTGAAAGCACGCCTTGCTAAGCGAGATTAAGAAAGCAGTAATGTGCAGATGAGCAGCCTGTTAGAACAGTTGCAGCAATTCTCCGCGCCACAAACGCCGCAATATCTTCAGTGGATCAAAGCGACGCAAGGGGAAGATATTCATCTGATTGCTACGTCTGATGTGTTGTATTTCAAAGCGGAAGAAAAATACGTTTCTGTGTATGCACAACAAGGACAAGGCAAAGTGCAGGAGTATTTGATTCGTACATCGTTGAAAGAGTTGATAGGGCAGCTTAACCCAGAACAGTTCTGGCAAGTGCACCGTTCAAGCGTGGTGCAAGTGTGCAAAATTAGCAAAGTAAACAAAGACTTTGCAGGCAGAATGTTTGTTCACGTTGGAGAAAATAAGCTCCCTGTGAGCCGTGCATCTCAAAGTTTGTTCAAAGGAATGTAATCGCTAGAACTGCTCACTCTTTACACTGTAAACTCGCTACTCTTAACCCAAATTATCAAGGAAGATAAATGAGTTATCGCGTCACCCTCTTAAATGCGACGGGAGAGTTGTCTCCAATCGCTGAGTATTTGCATCAGAAACTTGATGACCTGAGCTCACAGCTTTCTAGTTACTTTGATTTAAGTAACAACGATTTAAGTAGCAACGATTTAAGTAACGTCGACCTGACCATTAGCCCGTTTGATCGCAATGACGTACCGCAGACGGGGATTGGTGGCTATTGCTTAAGCGCCCATCGTGTAGAGATTCTTCTTGATACTCAACGTGCAGATATTAAAAACGTGATTGATAAAGAACTAGCTGCGGTGCTAGCGCATGAGTTGCATCACCTGTTCCGTATGCGAGCGGGAGAGAATGGCGTTGCGCTTGGTGATGTGCTGATTATGGAAGGGTTAGCTTGTCATTTCGAACGTAAGGTGAATGGTGGCGTCACTCCGAGCTTGTTTGAGAACATCAAAGATCAAGATTGGCGTCCTTTCTATGCTGAGATGAAAGACAAGCTGACCAGTTTAGATTACAACTTCGATGCTTACTTTCTTGGCAGTGATGAAAGCCGCTGGCCGAAGTACATGGGGTATTGGGTCGGGTACAACCTTGTCGCGGAATATCTGGCTGATTTTCAGGGCTCTGAGCTGGATTTGGTTGGAGCAAAAGCCGAGCTTTTCTATCAATAACTCCGTTACTAAACTTAAACTAATAAGCTGAGCCTTCAAAACAAAAAGCGCCTAAGTCATAAGACGTTAGGCGCTTTTATCGTTTTATAGTGACGACTTCTTCGAAGAGGCGAGTGTGCTTATTCGCTGATCGTCACCTTCTCAATAATGATTGGATCGCATGGCACATCATCATGACCAAGCTTAGAAGTTGTTTTCACTTTCGCGATGCGATTTACGACATCCATACCCGCGGTCACTTTACCAAATACCGCGTAACCCCAGCCTAGGTTGGTGGTTGCGGTGTGGTCTAGGAAATCGTTGTCTTCCAAGTTAATGAAAAACTGTGCCGTTGCAGAGTGCGGTGCATCGGTACGCGCCATTGCGATAGTGCCAACAAGGTTCTTTAGACCACGGTTTGCTTCGTTTGCGATTGGGGCGCGTGTTGGCTTTTCTGCCATGTCTTCGGTGTGACCGCCACCTTGGATCATAAAGCCGTCGATAACGCGGTGGAAAATGGTGCCGTCGTAAAAGCCATCTTCACAGTATTTTTTGAAGTTCTTTGAGCTAACTGGCGCTCGTTCTAGATTCAATTCAATTTCGATGTCACCGAAATTGGTGGTCATGATAATCATCTGGTTTTGCCCTTATGGGTGCTTAGTTGGCGGCATTATAGCTAGGGTCTGTTGACCTTTCGAGCTGATTTTTGCAGCGAATTGTTGGGTGTTTACACAAGGCAGAGGCTTTGCTGTGTAGCTAGCCTACATGAGAAGTCGATAACGCAGTAGAAAGATCCAACAAATGCTGCCCAAAGGGTTCGGCTAAAATCGTTTTATGCTTCGTTAAGGAGTATTTGCTTAGAGTGACTAGGCGACACACTCCTTGCCTCGCCTAAAACGATTTTATCTCGAACAAAATTTAACCACGAAAGATCAACAGACCCTAAGACTTCTGAGGATAGCAGAAATAAAAACAGCGACGTTAAGGCGTCGCTGTTTCTACTATTAAGTATGGTTAAGGAAGTTAAACCGTGAAGCGTCCCACTAAGTCGTAAAGCTCGTTGGCTTTGTGATTGAGGTTTTGGCTGCCCGAGCGATTTTGATTGGCAAGGTGTGCCGATTGACTACTTTGCTGAGAAATGACTTCGATGCGTTGTGAAATCTCTTGTCCAACTTGGCTTTGCTCTTCGGTCGCGGTAGCGATCAGCGTGTTCATGTCCATGATATTCGCAATCGCTGCTTGAATATCTTGCAGCGCAACCGATGCAGCACGTGCTTCTTCTACTGTCGCTTCGCCACGTGCTTGGCTAGATTCCATCGCTTTTACTGCGGCATCCGATCCAGCTTTAAGTTGATCGATCATCTTGTGAATGTCACCTGTGCTGTCCTGAGTGCGGCTTGCAAGCTTACGCACTTCATCCGCTACAACTGCGAATCCGCGTCCTTGGTCGCCCGCTCGTGCCGCTTCAATGGCGGCATTTAGCGCAAGCAAGTTGGTTTGTTCAGCAATATCTTGGATGACTTCAAGTGAGGATGAGATGTTCTGCACGTCACTCTCTAGACGTGAAATTACAGTGCTTGCTTCAGAGACCTCATTCGCTAGCGCTTCAACGGAATTAGCGGCGGAGTCTACGATGTGTTTCGCTTGTTGTGCGTTGTCATCGGCGTTTTTAGCGGAATCGGCGGCTTGGTTTGCGTTGCCAGAGATCTCGTGAGCGGTGGCCGTCATTTCTGTCATTGCTGTCGCGACTTGTTCCGTTTCCTCACGTTGACCAGAAGCCAATTCATCCACTTGTGAGGCGCGTTGAGACATGTTGTTAGTTTCTGATACTACCTCTTGTCCGACATGGCTGACGCTCTTAATAATTCCTTGCAAGCTCTCAACGAAGATATTGAAGTTATGCGCGAGCTGCTTAAATTCTGGCACGCTAGATTCTTCCATACGCGCGGTTAAGTCGGCGTCACCTTGCGCGAAAGATTGGATTGAGCTGTCAAACTGTTCGATAGGGCGCATAATGCTACGGTTGACGAGTACGGCAAAAATGGCCACGACAACGGCAATAGAGACACAAAACATAGCAATAGCGGCTAAGGTATTGTTTAGCTCATCGTTTGCTGTGTTTTCCATCTCTGTAATGATCGCATCGATATCATCAGTATAAAAACCTGTGCCAATCATAATATCCCACTTGGGAATGAAGATGGAGTAGCTGAGTTTTGGTAATGCTTCGGTTTGCCCTAACTTAGGGAAGTAGTAGGTTGTGAAGTCACCCGTTTTGGCGTTTTTCAACAGGTCTTGGATCAGGTAGTTGCCTTTTTTGTCTTGAAGGTTATAGAAGTTTTCTCCAACCCCTTTGTTGTTTTTTCCGACAACAACACGCACGCCTTTTGAGTCGTACGCAAAAATATAACCTGATTGGCCGAACTCTAGCTCTTTGAGCACTGGAATGGCTTCTTGCAATGAGGCATTACGATCCAATAACGGTTTGAGTGCGGAATGAGCCATCTGCACATAGTTTTTCAGTTCCGCTTTCTTCATCGCCATCATCGTCGTGTGCGTATGATTGATTTGTTGTTGGTTGTAGGTACTGGTTTGGAGGTAGGTAAACCACATCATACCCAAAGCAATCGTTAACACGGGAATGATGGAAAGAATATAAAGTCGCTTTCTTATCGTTAGATTCATAGGTACTTCCTTACGTCTCGGCGCAGCGTTACAAATTGGTAAACTTCAATAGCTTTACCAAATAAAAGTGTTAATAATTATTTTTGTACTGATTGCAGATTAACCGAGTTGGCGGGTGAGAAGTACAGGAAGTTGGTGATCGTGGACGAGAGAGACTCACATTTTTAAGCAGGATCACAATTAGCGAGAGCATTGGCCCGAGTTGCAGCGGGAGCTACCAGTAAGCCAGTATGAGACACGATACCTATTGTTGGCAAAGCGCAGGTAAAGCCAGTCGGCAATTGGTTTGAGTAATGGCCAACGTAGTGGTGCATATAGCCAACCTCGTCCGACCAACTGCCATGCTCGGTGAGTCACATCAAGACCAAGTATCAGTTCATTATTATCATTCAGCGCATGCAAAATCGTATTGGCTTTTTTTGCGTCTATCTGTGGGTAATCAGAAAAGTCATCGCTGTAGATATCGACGATTTTTATCGCTTGTTTTACATCTCGTCGCTTAAGTGCGTGCATTTCTTTGGCGCACAGTGGGCAAGTTCCGTCATAAAATATGGTGAGTTTTGTCATTGCGATCGTCTTATTATTTGATTTGGCTTACTGAGTTCTACGTGGCGATTTTTCTTTTGGTTCATTATGTTGCAGGTAGTGGTTCCAATTCGCGCGTATGTTCTCGTAGTTGTATTGGCAAAAGTCTTTGCGATCTCGTAGGTAGTCTTTTTCAACTTCATCGAGAAGCGACTTGTACTGTTCCGGATCACTGCCGTACACCAAACATAAGGTAGAGAAGTAGCGTTGCAAATCAAAACTGTGCTCATCAATGTACTCACCGAAGTCGTAGTAGTCCGGTCTGTCATCGGACTCAAATGCGAACATGTCGGCGGCGCTAATGGCCATCTCTGCGCCATCTTCTAGGAAGTCAATCATTAAGATCGTGGCAAAATTATCGACGGCATCTTCTTCTTTTCCGAGAACAGGGATGTTTTGATCTTCGATGTAAGCATGCCCGGCTTCATGCAGCAAGGTGTGTAATAACGTATCTAACGCCCCTGTTTTTGGGGATTTTCCAAGGCGTTCTTCATACTGGTTATTGGAGAAGTAATTGAGTGATTCCAAATAAAAAGTGTAGGGAATGTGTATCGTGTGCGTATCGGGATCGTACATTGGGCCATCTTCTCCGCCGTAAACTAGTGTGAGTGGTTTGCGAAATGGAAAGTGGATCTGAGATAGCTCAACAAAAATTGGGTTTACATCGCTGTTTTGGATAGATTGCAGGGCGATGTTTTCATGGGTTGTTTCCACGGGAGAATATTCAATACGGATATTTTCCGCTGCAGTGGCAGATGAGATGGCACAGAGTAATAGCACAGGGAAAAGCGAATGAATTTTCATGTAGGGCTCTTGTTATTTGAATAGCTTACATAAAAATTATACATGTTTTTGTATGATGCATAATTGGGATTGTTTTTATCACCCAGAATCGGGTAGTTAGCCTCGAAAGACTACCATGACAACACCGTACATTTTGGTTGCTGGGCTCTCCAGAAAGCCTATCAAAACACGTTGTACTCAGTAGACCATAGATAAGTGATTGGCTTTTAAGGTTTATTTTTTTGGTGAGGCTAAGTTGAATTCGCTTCGCTCTTTTGTCTGTAAAAATGCTATTCAGCAGTTAATCATTATGGAACGAAACCATGGGGTTGGTGAATGTCACTGAATTGAAGAAAATTATCAGCAATATGTTATAATCCGGCTCCGTTGTGACGAAAACGTTTGTTGCAGCTTGAGAGTTTCCTTGGATTCGGCTCGTTTATACACCATGAGCCAGAGTTAAAAAACTACGACAGGAACAAGCAAACCCAATTGTTTTGAACGCGATCTCGGCGTTTAGAGGTTACAACGGGAAGGAACTTTGTTTGATAGTAATTGACACATTCTGTTTAAGTAAGGGAGCCCAATGTGGTTCAGAAAGTGTCACCCAGAATTTACTCACAACACTATACCCCAAGCAGTCACGCGCAGGTATTGCGAGGGGGCATTTGAAGGAGCTATATCGGCTCCTTTCACATTTAAGGGCTTGCTAACAGCGGAAAACTGACACATCGCTAAAGGAGCGTCCCTTAAACTAGCCTAAGGCGCATCTACACCAACTTTTGAGTATTTTCGAAACAGTAAAGCGAGAACATTTGCTATTGAATGAAGGTTAAATTAACACTCGATCATTACGGAGGATGAAGAGAACAATAATAAGAGGCGATATGAATCATTTAATATCTGTAGGTGCACTGGAGTCCTTCTTGGTCGCAATCAGTGTGCTTTTCCTGGGGCATTTTATTAATGCTAAGCTACCGATTTTAAAGAAGTTCAACATACCTGAGCCGATTGTAGGTGGCCTTATTGTGGCTTGCATGATTACTGCTCTTCATTTCAACGGCATCGACTTGGAGTTCGATTTGCCGTTACAAAATACGTTTATGTTAATGTTTTTTGCGACGGTTGGTTTGGCCGCAAATTACACTCAGTTGATGAAAGGAGGTGCGAAGGTTTTTATCTTCTTAGCTGTCGCATCGTTTTACATCATCATACAAAACGGCGTTGGCGTTTCACTCGCGGCAGCGCTCGGTTTAGATCCTTTGATGGGGTTAATTGCTGGCTCGATTACTCTGTCTGGTGGCCATGGTACAGGTGCTGCGTGGTCACAAACCTTCCAAGACGTGTATGGATTGGATAACGTTTTGGAAATAGCGATGGCATCAGCCACTTTTGGTTTGATCATCGGCGGTATCATTGGTAGCCCAGTGGCACAGCGCCTCGTAGAAAAAAACAGCATTGAATCGGAGTATGGTCGTGGTGGTCGGGATGCCAAAACTCACGAAAAATTCCCTGAGTTGGTGACCTACAACGAATACGAAGAAGATAAAGTAACGGCGAAAAAAGTGGTGGAGAAACTCTTCTTCCTACTGATCTGTGTTACGGGGGCGAAGTATGTTGAGCAATGGGTTAGCACGTATGAAATCTCATGGTTGATGATTCCAGACTTTGTATATGCGCTGTTCATTGGTGTGATCATCACGAACTTCTTAGAGGTGACCAAGCTTCGTAAGTTAGACGCAGAAACCGTCGATATGCTCGGTACCGTTTCTTTGTCATTGTTCTTGGCGATGGCATTAATGAGCTTGAAGTTATGGAATATCTTTGACTTAGCGATTCCATTCTTGGTCATTTTGGCTGTGCAGTCTGTGGTCTTAGCTATCTTCACTTACTACGTTACGTTCAAAGTGATGGGACGCAACTATGACGCTGCGGTTATTGCGGGTGGTCACTGTGGTTTTGGCTTGGGGGCAACCCCAACAGCCGTGATGAACATGGGCTCTATCGTTAACCGATTTGGCCCGTCGCCGCAGGCATTTATGGTGGTGCCAATTGTGGGGGCTTTCTTTATCGACATCGTTAACTTAATCATTTTACAAGGTTACATTTCATTCCTTGGTTAAATTTAAGTTCATGATCTCCTGAGGTCGAAATAAAAACGGTCACAACACAGGTTGTGACCGTTTTTTTATGGCTCGATTTTGGCCGTTTATCGAACGACGGATTATTGAATGGTTCGGCTGAACTTGAGACTAGCTGTCCAACCAAGAACGCCGATGAAAGCGTAAATGCCAACGTTTAACCAACCCGCTTGAGGAATTGCATTAAATGGGCTTGGTGCAACAATGGCGTGCAGTGGAAGGTAAAGCACTTCGGAGAAGAACTGATCTAGGCCGTAATAGCCAAATAGTGCGATTGGCATCCAGCGCAGCGCATAAATGGCGATAAACAAAATGACCAGTGGTGAGTTCACTTTCTGAGAAATAGCCATTGCGGTTAATGCCAGCGGTAACAGTAGAATACTGGCGAACAACATTCTGATTAAAAACTCTCCCCAATGCAGCAGCACGTAACCTAACGAGGCTTGGCGGTACAATAAAGCCAATTGGTGATCGGTAGAGATGTTCAGCAACCACAGCATCAAATCTGCTGCGAGCACAAGCGCCGAGCAAACGAGCGGAATCACCAATAAGCCAAACCCTAGCTTCACTAAGTGAGTTTTTATATCGCTGACCGGCATACTGCGCCAAAACATAATACTGCCCTCTGCGCGCTCTTTGCGCAGTGTTCTCGGGAAGTATTGAACGGCTAACAAGATAGACAGCAGTCCCGCCCCGCCGGTGATCAACATGTTTACATCGTCACCAAGCTCTTTGTGAATGTCACTGACATCGCCACCAAAGCTCATTTGGAAAAACATATTGTGTTGTAGAGTGTCGTTGCTCATTAAACTGACAAAGAGAATAAGTCCACATGCCAACACAAACAGTGGAATACGTAAAACAAGAGGGTTTTCCAACCACTCTTTTTGCAACATCGCGACAACTGAACGCATTACGCTGCCTCCTTCTGCAATGCTAAAAATAGATCCGCTAACTTCACCCCATGGATGGTCCCCATTGTTTCTGCTTGTTGGGCATACTGGGCAGTGAGTAACCATTTCGTTGAACCGAGCCCTTTTTGTGACGAGAGTGGGTTCATCGCTTCAATTTGTGTGCGGTGCTCGTCGTTGGCTTCAAGAATGAAATAGTCTTCACTGATACTGTCCATCGAGGTTTGCAGAACGGGGCGACCATGCTTAAGAATCAGCACATCTGTCAGCAAGTGCTCAATCTCTGATACTTCATGACTGGCGATGATCAACACGCGCTCGCCGTCGTGAAACCATTCCAATAAGTGACGATAAAACGTATCACGATACACGAGATCTAACCCGAGTGTCGGTTCATCCAATATGAGGATTTGGGTGTTAGTCGCGATTACAATCGCGAGGTGCAATTGCACCTTCATCCCTTTGGATAAAGATTTGATGCGCGCACGAGGTTTGATGTCCGTTTGACGAAGCAGCGTATCTGCTTGAGCGCGATTGAACCCTGGATGCACGCCTTCGGTATAGTTAAGCAGTTGAGCGACAGTCATCCAATCTGGCAGAACGTTCACATCCGAGATATAGGATAAGCTCCGCATTATTTTGTCGCGTTGCATAATGGGTTCAAATCCGTTGATACGAACAGTGCCTTGATATTCATGTGCGCCGAGTAGGGCATTAATAAGCGTTGATTTACCTGCGCCATTATGGCCGAGTAAGCCAAGTACTTGTCCTGCATGTAGGTCGAAACTCACTTCATGCAGTGCTTCTCCTTGTTGCTGATATTGCTTGGAGACGTTGTTTACACTGACTAATGCGCTCATTGGTCACCTTTCAAGTGTGGTTTTAGTTGTTGAATGAATTCGTCGAGTGACATATCCAGACGCTGTATTGTGCCGGCTATCTGCGGAATTTGTTGTTGAAGAAAACGTGCCTTCTCGTCTGCGAGCAATTTGAGCTTTGCCCCTGAAGCGACAAACATACCTTGACCGCGTTTTTTCTCTACTAACCCCTCATCAACAAGCAATTGATAGCCTTTCATGACGGTGAGGTGGTTAATTTTCATATCCGCAGAGATGCTACGAACTGAGGGTAGAGCATCGCCTTCTTGCCAGATACCTTGCAGTATTTGTTGAGTGATCTGGTCAGCCAACTGTCGAAAAATCGGTTGGCGATCATGCCAATTGGTCATGAGTGAATCTCTTGGCTGAAATGGTGTTATATATAGGTATAACACCTAGTGTGCCGGAGAGAAAGTAATAATTTAAAATTAAGCGTATGTTCCAGCCTTCGCTTTCCCTAAATATCTACCTATGTGATAGCTATTTTGAAGACTTTATTGTGAACATAAATTAGACACTTCTCATAAGTTGAGAAGTGTTATTTTTCTAATCCAATCAAGGTATTTACCACCAGCTTGGTATTGGTATTCTCATATAATGATAATCAGTGGGATTTGGGGTGCATCCATTTCTTACTTGATGAGAATTTGTGGCAAATACACCCTAGAAAACAAAAGGTTCGAGAGGCAATCTGATTGACTTAGGCACCTATCTCACGTTGAGCGCTTGCTCAATGAATGAGAAAGAGGAGAGTAAAGAGGTCTCATGAATCAGGTAATATCTATCGGCCCACAAGAGTCGTTTCTCGTCGCAATTTGCGTGTTATTTTTAGGGCAGTTCATTAACACCAAATTACCAACCTTAAAGAAATTCAATATCCCAGAGCCAATTGTTGGTGGTCTAGTCGTGGCTTGCGTGCTCACGACGATGCACTTAAATGGTGTGGATGTATCATTTGATTTGCCACTGCAAAACACCTTTATGCTGATGTTTTTTGCGACGGTTGGCTTGGCCGCGAATTACACCCAACTTATTAAAGGCGGTACGAAGGTTTTCATCTTCCTTGTTGTGGCATCGGTCTACATTCTTATCCAAAATGCGGTCGGCGTATCCTTAGCAACCGCATTGGGATTAGATCCACTCATGGGGTTGATCGCCGGCTCTATTACGCTTTCTGGCGGACATGGAACTGGTGCGGCGTGGTCGCAAACTTTTCAAGAAATGTATGGTTTGCACAATGTCCTAGAAGTGGCGATGGCTTCTGCTACGTTTGGCTTGGTCATGGGCGGGATTATTGGCAGCCCTGTCGCGCAAAAGTTACTCAACAAGCACAACTTAGAATCGGAATACGGACGCACCAACCAAAGCCATCAGAGTTTCCCTGAATTGGTGACCTATAACGAACATGAAGAAGATCGTGTCACGGCGAAAAGAGTTGTAGAAAGCTTATCCATTATTTTGCTTTGCGTGACAGGCGCGAGCTATCTGGAGAGTTGGGTGAGCAGTTTTGGCATCAAGTGGTTAATGATCCCAGATTTTGTTTATGCGCTGTTTATTGGTGTTGTCATCACCAACATCATGGAAGTGACCAAGGTGCGCAAGGTTGATTTAGAAACCGTTGATATTCTTGGTACGGTTTCGCTATCGCTGTTCCTTGCCATGGCTCTGATGAGCTTGAAATTGTGGAATATCTTTGATCTTGCGATCCCATTCCTTATTATTCTTGCTATTCAGTCTGCCGTACTCGCGGTGTTCACTTATTACGTAACATTCCGCATGATGGGCAGTAATTACGATGCCGCGGTGATCGCCAGTGGACACTGTGGTTTCGGTTTAGGTGCCACACCGACTGCGGTCATGAATATGGGCTCTATCGTGAGTCGTTATGGTCCATCACCACAAGCATTTATGGTAGTACCAATTGTCGGTGCATTCTTCATCGACATTGTGAACTTAGTGATTTTGCAAGGCTGCATTGCTTTTATTAAATAGCCCCCGCTTCTTTCAACTTAACATAACAAAGCCAGTCCCTTGAGATTGGCTTTGTTATTTGTAACACGAAATCTTGTTTCTCTGACTTCAAGCCGTGAAATCAATACGTTACTATGATGACATAGTGTTCAGTTTTACAGCAGCATGAGGTACCCACATGTCTGAAAAAATATCGACGTCGGCATTAGCTAAAATGCGCAAGGTTGAAGCCAAGCTGTTGTTTGCCGATCTCAAACGTGCTGGCTACATTGTTCGCCAAGACGAAAAATGGATTCTGACGGAAGAAGGCGCCAAGTTTGGCGGCGAGTATGTGGATCACCCTAAATTTGGCCAGTTCATCGTCTGGCCGACCAATTTACATATTGAGCTGACTTCCAGCTCAGGGAAAACATTAAGCGCCACGCAGCTGGGTGAAAAGCTGAAACTGAATGCGAAGCGCATGAACCAACTGTTGAGTGAGTTGGGGTGGAGCGCCAAATCTGAAGAAGGTTGGAGTGTCACTGAAGCTGGTATACGCGCTGGTGGCCAGCAAAGAACCGATAAAGAGACACAAAATACCTTTGTCGTATGGCACGATGTGGTGCTGCGTAATAAGCGTCTTAAGCAGTCTGTCATTGAATTTTTAGGGCAAGATGCGGAGTCACACTCCACGGATAAATCGTACTCAAGCTTTCGCCAAAAGTTTGAAGCCAAACACCGAACATTAGATGGGCATTACGTGCGCTCTAAGGGAGAGTTGCTCATCGACAACTGGCTGTACTTGGCTGGTGTGGTGCACGCTTATGAGCGTCAACTGCCGATTGACCAAGATGTCACCAGTGATTTTTATTTGCCAGGCGGTAAAGTCTATTTACAGTTTTGGGGAAGTGATACTGGGGAGATGGCTGAGGCTGACCGTGAGACCATTCGTACTGTTTATGAGCAGCATCATTTCAACCTTATCGAAGTCGAACCGAGTGAACTAGACAAGTTAGATGAAGTGCTTCCTAAGCGTCTTCGTCAGTTTGGTATTAAAGCTTATTAACGACTTAAGCCCGCTGTTCAGATAAGAAAAAACCCGTGATCAATCACGGGTTTCGTATTTTTAGCGTGCATCTAGGCTGTCATCCTATGGATTAAAAACCTTTGATGTTTTCCGCTTCTAGCTCCGAGAAGTACTTCACAGTCTTCACTTTCAGTTCTTGTTGAGCTGGCTCGTCACATACGATCACTGCTTTAGGGTGAAGTTGAAGTGCAGAAACCGTCCATAGGTGGTTTACACAACCTTCTACTGCTGCTTCAAGTGCTTGAGCTTTGTTATGACCTGTTACCAGAATCATCACTTCTTCTGCGTCTAGTAGTGTACCCACACCGATAGTCAGTGCGTATTTAGGCACTTGGTTGATATCGCCGTCAAAGAAGCGAGAGTTCGCAATGCGAGTGTCTTCAGTCAGTGTTTTGATGCGAGTACGAGAAGACAGAGATGACGCTGGCTCGTTGAACGCGATGTGACCGTCGTTACCCACGCCGCCCATGAAAAGGTTGATCTTGCCGTAAGACTTAATTTTGTCTTCGTAACGCTTACATTCTGCGTCGTGATCGTCAGTGTTACCGTTCAGTAGGTTGATGTTTTCTTCTTGGATATCAATGTGATTAAAGAAGTTGTTGTACATGAACGAGCGGTAAGACTCTGGGTGATCTGCAGGGATGCCAATGTACTCATCCATGTTGAAAGTCACGACGTTTTTGAAGCTCACTTCGCCGGCTTGGTAAAGCTCGATTAGGGCTTTGTAGGTTGCTAGAGGAGTGCCACCAGTTGGTAGACCCAGAACGAATGGACGCTCAGCAGTAGGTTTAAAGTCGTTGATACGCTTAGCGATATGCGCAGCTGCCCACTTACCTACTTGTGCTGCTCGAGTTAACGGGATAAGTCTCATTTTGTGCCCCTAGTTATTGGAATTTACGATGTACCGAAACATTAATTCGCATTATAAAATAAGTAATGACGAACTGCTATTGTTTTAGGTCAAAATTTTGCTTTTTCTTTAACCAGTGTTGATTTTATCGACTGTTTTTATATCTAAATGCTTTTATAAGCCGATTTTTTACAAAGAAATTGCATTATGAAACTGACGAATTGATAGATAAAATTTATGATCTAAATTAAGTTCTGTCTTCGCACTTAACCTTGTTTTTTAACAACCTACAGAGTGTGAAACCGCACACGAACTTCAAATATTATGGGATGGACATGGCACGACGCTCATTCCTTAACCATAATTGAAATGTGTAAACCAGTGAGGAATTCGGTATGAAAAATGAGTTAGATCCGAGCAAAGTACTACAGGCTTACGAATGTGTGATGAACAACGGTACACCAACCGAATTTGGCAAAATGTATGAAGGTGTAGAAGCGTTTTCCGATTACGACGGGTACAACGTTTTCTTACGAGGGAATGGTGTTGAGCTAAAGGTTGGCTTCCACAATACCTATCAATTGGAGTACGACCAAGAGCACTTGAAAGAGAGCTTTTTGAAAAAGATCGCGATGCTTGCAAAGTAGGACTGGCAGCACTAAATACTAAAAAAGCCCTTGGGAGAACGCGCCCTTGGGCTTTAGGAGAAGACATGAGCTTGTTTTGCTCGCTCAGTCAAACCAAACGAGCTTTCGCCTACTGCCTATTGCTAGAAAAAGGCGAGAATTAGTTTATTTGGTTATTAATCGTCTTCGACCAAACTCTCTTCAATGTAATCTTCTGTCGCGTCAGGCTTATTACGACCATTTAGCGTGTGGAAGCGCTTGCGACCACGAGCAAGTTGGGTGTACTTTAGCCACGTACGCTCAAGTTTTGTTTTTGCTTTGCCTGGGTTTTCTAGCACCTTGATGAAGTGTTTCTCTTCGCTATTTTCAGGTGTTAATTCGCCTGACTCTAAGCCAAGCATAGTATCCCCATAAATTGTTAGGATTTCCTCTTCCGAGAGAGTAAAATCGCCAGACTTTGCAAAGCCGCGTGGGAATTTTACGTTGTCGTAAAAACGTTTTTTGCCATGACGGAATTCAGTGTCAGACATGTCAACAGCCTCTGTAACCGTTATTGATGAATGTAGTGAACTACGGCGAAAATTAGGCGTAAAGCTAACAAAAGAAAAACAAAACTTTTTTGTCGTCATGATTTTAATTAGTTGTTAATCTGGTTTTATATTAACCAGGAGATGGTTTATGGATGTAAAAGTCTTTCGAACATTTTTAGAGCTGGCAAGGGTTCGTCACTTCGGACGCGCCGCTGAGAATCTTTATATTACCCAAGCTGCAGTGAGCGCACGTATCAAACAATTGGAAAGTTACTTCGATACGCAATTGTTTATTCGTGATCGAAATAACATAAAGTTGACCTCTGCAGGTGAGCGCTTAATCAGTTATGCAGAGGTGATGGTCACCACATTGCAACAAGCGAAGCTAGAGTTATCGCTTGAAGATGGCAAAGCGCTGCAATTAACGTTAGGCGGTACGCCAAATATTTGGGACGCCTACTTGCAGAACTGTTTAAGTGTCGTCACTGATTCATTTGGAGGCTATGGCTTCATGGCAGAAGTGATGGGGCGGGAAATGCTCAGTCGCAGCTTGCTAGAGCGCACGTTAGATATGGCATTTGCGTTCGACCAAATCAAAGCTGATGAGCTTAACTGCAAAAAAGTGGCCGATGTTGTTCTCGTTTTGGTATCGACTGAGAAAGACTCTTTAGACACCGTTTTTGAAAACAAATACGTGTATGTGGATTGGGGAACGCGCTTCTCATCAGAACATTCTGAACGTCACCCTAAGATCCCGGCTCCGTATCTACGCACGTCAACGGCGCGCATTGCATTGGACTTTATTTTAGAGAAGGGCGGTGCCGCTTACTTACCCATCTCTCTGGTAGAGCCCTTTATCGCTAACGGGCAGCTTCACAAGGTGTCTGGCGTAGAAGATTGGTGTCGCCCTATCTATTTGAGCTATCGTAAAGCTAGCTCGTCGGTAGACGCGATTAAGCAAGTGGAAGAAATTGTCAAAGAGATTGATCCACTGACGGCTTACAGTTTTCAGCAAATTGGTTCCGGCACTTCCGACGAATAGCTTTGAGTGAAAAGTCAGAGAAATTAAAAAGCCGCCTTGGAAAATCCAGGCGGCTTTCTTTTTATCTCGATGAATCGATAGTTATGGCAAGTCAAATAGCAGGGCGGTTGTGCTCTCGTTCGATGTATTGCGTAAAACAACCTTACTTTGCTGTTCGATCTTCGCGCCGTCGCCCGCCGTCAAGGTGGTATTGTCGATGCTAAGGCTCCCCGTTACTTGGTGAACGAATAAGTTTCTACCCGATTCTATCTCAAAGTTAAGTTCGCTATTTGGTTCAAGAATTAACTGATGTAATGTGGCATCTTGCTTAATAAGTAGCGTACCGTTTTCTCCTGTTGGAGTCGCGATAGTTGTTAATCCAGGCGTGCGACCAAAGTCTTTTTGCTGATAACCTGGTTTGGTTCCAAATGTATTTGGCTGAATCCAAATTTGTAGAAAGCGCAGCGTGTCGCGGTTCGACGCATTGTACTCACTGTGGTAAATCCCTTTCCCTGCCGACATGAGTTGGAATTCCCCGGCAGGTAATGTTTTCACGTTACCTTCACTGTCTTTGTGCGCGATAACACCTTCTAGCACATAGCTGATGATCTCCATATCACGATGGCCATGTGTATCAAAACCTGCGCCAGGTTGGACTACATCGTCATTAATGACTCTCAGCTCAGAAAAGCCCATATGTTGTGGATCGTAATAGCTACCGAAAGAAAACGTATGTTTGCTATCAAGCCAGCCAAAGTTTGCTCGACCTCGGTCTGCTGCATGTCTTACCGTAATCATGGGGTCTCCTTAAGAGAGCTTTTTGTTCAAGAAGTTATCTAGCGCGGCCTTACCTGCGCCAGAAAACGCCAGTGAAACACTTGCTGCCAGTAAAGCTAAGCCAAACTCGTAACCGTTGTTTGCCATGAACAAACCGTTTTCAAAGTGGACGGAGAATATCGCTACCACCATCGTGAACGCTAAAGCAACGGCTGCCGGGCGAGTTAGCAGGCCAAGCAAGATGAACAAGCCGCCAAAGAACTCTGCGCTGCCCGCAAGTAACGCCATGAGCACGCCAGGACCTAAACCGATAGATGCCATCCACTGACCTGTGCCTTCTAGCCCGTAGCCACCAAACCAGCCAAACAGCTTTTGTGCGCCGTGCGCCATAAAGATAATGCCGATTGGAACGCGAAGTGATAGTGCGCTGTAACCTGCGTTTGATGTGGTAATTTTCTGTAATAGTGCTTTCATGATTCTGTCCTCTGACTCTTTTCAATGAGTGGGAAGCGTGTGCTCCCGTGCTGTTGAGAACAGTTTAGGTGGCGGTGAGAATAAAAATAACGGGAGTATTTTGATAAACTCGTTCTAAAAAATTGAATAATGGATTTTTGTTATTTTTAATCAGTTGCTTGAGTGTTTTTTATGAGTTTTTTTATGCCAGTTTTGTCGTGTTTTAAATCAGGCTCCATCATTATTTTCGATAAACATTTTTGCTGTTAAACAAAAAAAGAGCACAGGTTGCTGTGCTCTATTGCTTTCGCTATTAACAAGGGAGAAAGGTGTGTTAAAGAAAACCGTCAGAGGTTCATTAAGCTCTCTAGTGACTCCTCTACATTGTTGTAGTGATAGGTTCGAATATTACGTCCATCCGTGGCATTAATTTGAATTTCTGAGATCTCGTTATCTGAGTCTCGTTCGATAATTCCAATTGAATGATCTACGGATTTACTGGTAATAACCTTTTGGTTTCTTAGTACAATTACGCAAGTGTGTAAGTCCATGCCAATTCCCTTTAGCCGACGTTGTTGTGATGTTCTGAATCTAACTTTAGTGTACAAAAGCGCTAATGCCAATAAATCTCAATATTGAGTTCCGAAAATGGCTAATGGTAGGCGCTTAAGCAAGCTACAATAACACTATATTGAACGATGCCTATGAACAATAAATGACAAAAGGCATGAGCAAGGAAAGCACTATGTTTATTCACCCCCATACCTCACTGACTTTCGAGCAGTGTCATAAGGCGCGGGTCGCGCGAGACAGCCGTTTTGATGGGCGATTTTATGTGGCAGTGAAAACAACGGGGATATTTTGTCGCCCAATTTGTCCGGCTAATTTACCTAAAGAAGAAAATGTAGAGTACTTCACCGATAAAGCGCAAGCTCTCCAAGCGGGGTACCGTCCATGTTTGCGCTGTCGACCTGATAGCGCGCCGGGTTCTTGGGCATGGAAAGGCGTAGAAACGACCTTTCAACGGGCGATTTCGTTAATTGATAGAGGGGAGTTGCATCACCATTCGGTGTCTGAGCTAGCAGAGCGTGTTGGGATTTCGGATCGTTACTTACGTATGTTGTTTGAGCAGTATCTAGGGATGTCACCCAAGCAGTATGCGCAATATCAACAATTAATGTTCGCCAAACAGTTGCTTCATTCCAGTTCTATGTCGGTCACCGAAGTGGGGTTTGCGTCTGGTTTTAACAGTACACGCCGCTTTAACGATGCTTTCCAAAAGTTTCTCAAATTGACGCCTTCTCAAGTCCGTCGCAAAGAGTTTGACGATATGGGTAGCAATCGAATTGCCTTGCCTTATCGAGGTGAATTGAATTGGCAGCACATGCTGAACTTCTACCGTTTACGAGCGATTGAGGGGGTTGAGCTGGTGAGTGATGAGAGTTATCAGCGCAACGTTTGTCTGGATACCAGTAAAGCATGGTTTAAAGCGACCAAAGGTGAAGGGTACCTAGAGCTAGCGTTTGAAATTGAAGATGTAACGAAGCTGCAAAACTTGGTGTCTGACATTCGTCGTATGTTCGATCTTGACGCCGATATTTGTACTGTTGAGCAGCATTTGGATTATGTTGCACCGGGGCTTGTGTCGAGTAAAGGTATTCGGATTCCTGGTGTATGGAATGCATGGGAGGCTGGAGTTCGAGCGATTTTAGGCCAACAAGTGTCGGTTAAAGCGGCGATTGGTCAACTTAACTTATTGGTGACCACACTTAGTGGAGAGTCAGAAAAACGCTTTTTCCCGACACCAGATGCGATAGCTAATACCGACGTGAGCTTTTTGCGCATGCCGCAAAGCCGTAAAGAGACGCTAGTGCGCTTCGCCCAGTTCATGCAGGACAACTCAGAAGCCGACCCCCAGAAGTGGCTAGCCTTGAAAGGCATTGGACCTTGGACAGTCAGTTATGCTCAACTGCGAGGACAATCTCAACCCGATTGCTTTTTAGATAAAGACTTAGTGGTGAAAAAGGCGATGCAGCGTTACCCATCACTGAATACGCACACTGCGGCCCCTTGGGGAAGCTACGCGACGTTTCACTTATGGAATCAATCATGAAAACATTTTATACCGAAATGCCGAGCCTATTAGGAACGGTGACCATCCAATCTAACGCTGAGGGCTTGCTTGGCATTTGGTTTGAAACATGCACCACTAAGCCGAGTGAACTGGGAGCGCGAGACGATCAACACCCAGTTTTGCGCCAAGCTGTTACCCAGTTGAATGAATATTTTTCTGGCCTACGTAATGAATTTGAGCTGCCTTTGGCGGCTACAGGCACGGATTTTCAAAATCAAGTTTGGCAGGCACTAACGACCATTCCATACGGCGAGACGTGGAGCTATCAAGATCTCGCCAACGCGATTGGCAACCCTAAAGCTGTGCGCGCTGTTGGGTTGGCAAACGGAAAAAATCCTATTTCTATCGTGGTGCCTTGTCATCGCGTTATTGGCAAAAGCGGTAAATTGACAGGGTATGCTGGTGGAGTAGAGCGCAAGCAACGTTTACTTGCGTTGGAGCAAGGTACACCGCTTTAAGTGAGGCGATTCTCATATTGTGACTAAGCGTGCTGCACAGGGGAAACGATAGTGTAGAGTTTCATATTCGTTATACGAATAGAAAAAGGATAATAAGGACATGCCTTTCAAAACGGATTTTGATGCATTCATGAGTGAGTGTTGGCAGCATCACGAAACACAGCCCGAACAAACTTATGCTCAATTGGAAACGGCTCTGAGTGAGGTGGAAAACGTTAACCACATCGAGCGAATATTCGCATTGATGCTGCACACCGCGATTGGGCACCTCCAGCGTCCAGAACCGTTTCTTGCTTGTTTAGAGCGCTTTGATGAACGCAAGGTTGCCGAGAGTTCGGCATTGCAACGCAGTATTGCCGTTGCGCGCTTTTTCGTTGATGGCAGTGACTGTGTGGGGTTGTTAGCAGAGCAAGACCAACGCCGAGTTTACGCTCTGATTTCGAATGAACTTTCTGCACTTGCTCAGCTTGAGCTGGCGAGCCAATGGCTGGAGAAAGCCGCGCTAGGTATGACACCACAAGATGCTGAAGGGCCGCTAGCGCGCTCTATCGCAATCACAGCAAACAACTTGGCGTGCCAGTATGAAGCGCTGGCTGAGCGCACGGATGTGGAAAAATCGAGGATGCTAGAAGCGGCGAAGCTCGCGTTGGATTACTGGAAAGTGGCGGGGGGTTGGATGCAAGAAGAACGTGCTGAGTATCGCTTAGCGATGAGTTTACTCAAAGCGGGTGAAGCCGGACAAGCCAAGCAGCATGCCGAGCGCTGCGAAGCCATTTGTCAGCAAAATGGTGGTGACGCGTTTGAGCTGTTCCATGCGCATGATTTGCTGATGCAAGTGCACTTCCATCTTAGCCAGAAATATAAAGCTAAAGTGGATGTGGGGATGCAGCAATACTGCACAACGAGTTCGTTGACATGATCTCAACGTTGAATAAAAAATCCCCGAGCGAATGGCTCGGGGCTCATATTTTGTAAGTTCACTCATTACACGATGTTGATTAAGCTATTTGCGCTTTTGCCTGGTATCGTCCTGGTTTATGGTTCATCGCCAAAATCAAATTTGTCGCCACGGCACCTAGGACGGATAGAGCGATAAGGTGAGCATCCACAATGAACAGCGACATCACTACGATGGCACAATCGAGCGCCATCTGAACTTTACCCGCTCTAATTTCAAAACGTTCCTGAAGGTACAACGCTAGAATGTTAAAACCGCCTAAACTCATCTTGTGACGGAAAATCACCAACATACCTATTCCAATTAACCCACCACCTAGAAGTGCTGCATAGAAAGGTTCGATTCGTGAAATTTCAATCACATGGTGCAGATGATCGACCGCAAAAGAAACAATCGAGACCGCAATGAAGGTACTAATGGTGAAGCGCCATCCCATGCGCATTACAGACAAAATATAAAAAGGGAGGTTGAGAGCGAAAAATATCTGACCAAAGCTGAAGTCACTCACTTTGGTAAGGAAGATCGCCAAACCAGCCGTACCGCCGGTGAGCAATCCTACTTTGCTGAAAAATATTACCCCAAGCGACACTAACGCACTGCCGAGCGTCAGAGCCAAGAGATTCTCTCTTAGGCTATGATCTTTATCCATAAAATTTTTTCCTTGGTTTAAAAACCGCGCCGGAGACAACACGTCCATTCAACGCGATAAACAGTTGCCAAAATAGCAACTAACAAATCGGCCAATAAAATGTCGCGAAAAGTGATGAATGTCGAGTTTTTGGACAAGATTGTGCTGATGCTAGCCTGTTTAACATAATGTACACAGGTAGAAAAACAACAAGGAAAAGTTATGATTAAGAAAGTCGGCACTACCCAAATCAACGAATTACATCGACTGAGTTGTCACTGCGGAAAAGTTGAGCTGGAACTTGCATTACCTAATGGTATTGAGAAGCCGAGACGATGTGATTGCTCCATGTGTCGACGTCGCGGCGCGATTGTGGCATCTGTGCCTCTGAATGGTATTCGTATCGTGCAAGGCGAAGACGTTTTGAAGCTGTATCAGTTTAACACTCGCACAGCGAAGCACTTTTTCTGTGGCGAATGTGGTATTTATACGCACCATCAGCGTCGCTCTGACCCGAGTGAATACGGCTACAATGTCGGTTGTTTAGAGGGCGTCAACCCATATGAATTGGGAACTATCGAAGTGATGGATGGCGTTAACCACCCATCAGACCGTTAGGCCGCATAGCAAGTGAAGAACGTGAGTTGCGGTGCTTAGGTAAATAAACCGCTATTCATCCACAAATGCACTGCAATACTGGCGGCATAACCCAAGGCGATGACGGGAGCCCACTTTAGGTGGCCAAAGAAGGTGTATTGTCCACGCGCGGCTCCCATTAATGCGACACCTGCCGCAGAGCCAATTGAAAGCAAGCTGCCCCCCACACCCGCAGTCAATGTGACAAGTAACCAGTTCCCCATCGACATGCTTGGTTCCATGGTCAGTACAGCAAACATAACCGGAATGTTATCGACGATGGCAGATAGAACACCAACCATCACGTTGGCCCAGACAGGGTTCCATTGGTTGTACATGACGTTTGAAACCAGTTCGAGATAGCCAAGTAAGCTCAAACCGCCGACACACATCACTACGCCGTAGAAGAACAGCAAGGTATCCCATTCTGCGCGAGATACACGGTGGAACACGTCAAACGGAACGACTGAACCTAAGCGTTTTAATGCGTGATCGTCGCCATTGGCAATTGCCATGGCCGCTTTTTTTGCCAAAGAATGTTTGAGTGTTTGGCGTAAGAAATAACCGAAAAATTGTAGGTAAGCCAAGCCCATCATCATGCCCATAACGGGTGGGAAGTGCAGTAAAGCGTGGAAAGAGACTGCGGTGGCAATCGTCAGAATGAATAGTGCGACAATACGTCTCGCGCCGCGTTTCAGTTCTACGTGTTGGTGAATCGTATTCGGTTTGGTGTTTGGAACAAAGAGTGACATCAAAAACGCAGGAACCAAATAGTTCACCAGTGACGGGACGAATAACGGGATGAATTCAGCAAAGCTGACATGCCCGGCTTGCCACACCATCAGGGTCGTAATGTCACCAAACGGGCTGAATGCACCGCCAGCGTTGGCAGCGATAACAATGTTGATACAGGCAAGATTCACGAATCTAGGATTATCACCAGAGACTTTCATCACCACAGCGCACATCAAGAGGGCTGTGGTTAAGTTATCGGCAATCGGTGAAATAATAAAGGCGAGAAACCCCGTCAGCCAAAACAGCTTTTTGAAGCCAAAGCCTTTGCCGACCATCCACGCCTGTAAGGCATCGAAGAGTTTGCGCTCTTCCATAGCATTGATGTAAGTCATCGCTACTAACAAAAACAGCAGCAGTTCCGCGTATTCCAACAAGTTGTGTTCTAGTGCGGATTTGGCGATTTCTGGCTGGTTGTGTTGAGCAAAGGTGTAGCCAATCAGAATCCAAATTAACCCTGCAGCGAGCAGCACAGGCTTGGATTTTCTCATTTTCAGATACTCTTCCAACATAACCAGTATGTAAGCAATCGAAAAGATAATGAGAGCCGCGTAACCGACACCAGAATTAACAAGGTTCAGTTCATTGGTGGGTGCAGCAAAGGTGGCGCTAGAGAACAACAAACAGCAGAAAGCCACAATTGGATAGATTGGCATAGACATTTCTCCTTTGTCTGGTTGGAGAAATATTAGCCACAAATTAATGAGTTAGTTGTGAGAGAGCTCGAATTAACAGTAGGAGTTAGGAAATGATAGTGTGCGCCACTATTTTCTGAGTGACGCAATGCTTGCTGCGCCAAATAAAACCACAGCGGCATACAAACCGTAAGTTAACCAATGGCTAATCTCTAAAAAAGGAACGAGTCCTTGACCTGCCCACATACAGCCTCCGTTTAATGAGCAATGTTGTAATAGTCGAGCCAATTTAAAGGAAATGAACAATGTTTTTTGTGAGTGACGGCAAATTCTGAAGGATTAGAAAGTCAAAAATTGGTCAGTGAGAGAGAAATCTCATTTTTAACTGGCTAGCTCTAACCCTTTTGAGCTAGAGCTAGCTATATCGAGCGCTGAATGGATTTAGCGCAGCAGCCATTTTCTCAACGGCGAAGCCTCAATTGCTTTCACAAGTATTATGGTTGCGACAATCGTTGCAGGATAAATAAATGCGTCTTTCGCGAGGTGTTGCAACCCGATAAATCCAGCGACATTCATCATAATAATTATCACAAGCAGATGGCTAACATAAATGCCTAACACGCTAGGAGATAGTTTGAATACCCAAGGCATATCGCCAAAATGTGGGTGCACTAACAGCCACATGAAGACACCCAGGGCCCAGATAACAGTACCAAACAGGAAGTCGTGAGAATTAAAAGCGACCTCGTGTTGCATTAGCCAATAAGCTTCACCAAAGTGCAGCGCCATACCAAGAAGAATGCATCGAATCGTATTGTTTCGCGACCATCGCCACTGTTCTTCTCGTGCTAGATAACCCAGTGTTACCAGCAACGTACTGAAAAACGGCCCATTACGAGTAAAGAAAGGCGCTGGCAGGTCGGTAATGGTCGAATAACTGCCAGCAAACACGCCGTATATGTATAGCAATACGGCGGTTGGCAGTACCAATTGAGCCATATTGATATGCACGAGGAAGGCAATTAAGGCAACGGCAATGACCAGAGCTGGAATAAACCACAGGTGAACGAGCCCGCCTTCGACGAGTGAATTGAACGGGGTCGACATTAAGTAGCCCCAGTAGCCCTGCCTTTCGGCGAGATACCCCGCCTCAGCGACAGTTTGCCACTGGAATGGCATCAATAAACTGATCACGCTCCAAATGAGCCAAACCTTCATCAGTGGTTTGGCGTAGTTTTTTAGTGTTTCGATAGGTGCGCGGCTTAACTTGGGCTGGATAAGATAACCAGAAATGAGAAAAAACAGTGGCACAGCAAAACGAGCCAATTGGTTGAGCATATAGCCAACCCACGGTATTCCATCCCATTGCCAGTATGTCAGGGCCATCTGGCAGTGCAATCCTATAATTGCAAACATCGCAATAATACGCGCAAACTCTAAGCTGGCTATTTTTTGTTTCTTTGCCATTACATTACTTACCTAAATAAAAAAACTTAGGTGAAAGTAGCAGGTTGTGGCTGAATTAATGCGTGAAAAAGTCAACAGACTCGCGCTTACACTGAAGCTGTGTTTAAATTTAAGACTTACTTCAAACTTCTTAATTATTAACCCATTAACCAACTCAATACGTGATTAGCGAGTCGAAAATGACACTAATGTATGGTTAGACCAGTTAACTCTAGATTGCAAAAAAGAACGATCGTGCTAAAAATAAGATTATGCAAAAAGGAAAAGTGACAAAAGAGTTTATTCTGCAACGGGCTTTTGAGATCGCCAGCGAAGACGGATTAGACAGTCTTACGATTGGTGAGTTAGCCAAGCAATGCGGTATGTCGAAAAGTGGTCTGTTTGCCCACTTCAATTCGAAGTTGAATTTACAACTATCTGTATTGGAGCACGCCAATAAAGTGTTCGCCGCCCGAGTTATTGAGCCTGTTCGTGAAGCAGAGGATGGCAATATCGAACGTAAAATTCGAGGGTTGCTCGACTCTTGGATGACTTGGAACCACGCATTTCAAGGAAGTTGTATGTTTCTAGACGCTTGGAATGACACGGCAGATAAAGATTGCCCACTTCAGGCCGGATTGCGTAAATCCATAGACACTTGGCTGAGCTACTTGGAGATCCAAATAACGAAAGGCAAAGAGAAGCAAGAATTTGCAGCAGACTTAGATACACGCCAAGCAACGTTTGATTTATACGGTCTTTATTTGAGTGCGCATGTTTTTTACTCAATTAAAGGTGAGGAAGAAAGCTTGCGCCTGTTTTGGCAAGGGATCGACAACTTATTTTCTCGCTGGAAAGGCTGATACCAGTTATTCGCTTTCCAGATTTGTAGACATAAAATCATAAAGAGCGGCTGAGTTCGCTCTTTCTTATCAGCATAAAAAGCACGACCGTTCTATTTTTTGTGCGTGGCTGATAGTTAAGGACATAATCATGAGTGAAAAAATTTACTTTAATACATCGCAACGTTTCAGTATTAAGCGCAGTTTGGTGAACATCAGTACGCGTTTACACCACACACTTGCCCCGTCACATGCAAAGAATACCGCGCGTAAGTTGCTCCTGACACCTGCTCGCACAGCACCTAAAAACACCGAACCTCAAGGACTTGCCAAAGGTGAAATTAAAGGGCATGCAGGCATTATCAAAACCTATACTTTGGGCTCTGGACCTATTTGGGTGCTAACTCATGGTTGGTCTGGCACCGCAAGTCAGTTTTATCCGTTGATGGAACATATTGCGTCGAAAGGGTTCACCGCTTTGGCATACGATCATCCAGCACATGGTGAGAGTGAAGGGCAGTATGGGCACATTCCGGGTTTTGTCAAAGGGTTAGAAGATGTGTTAGATACGGTAGACGATATTGTTGGTCTAGTTGGGCACAGCATGGGCACCGCTTCTGCTCTTGAGTGCAGACATAGCAAATTAGAAAACAAGCCTTTACTGCTTATTGCACCGGTATTGAATTACGTAGAGAACCTATTCGGTAGCATTGCGCGTTCAGGTTATTCGATGAAGCTTTTTAATGCCGTAGTTTCTGAAGTTGAAGATCAATTTGGTTACCCATTACAGTCAATTGATCCGCTGAAGCGTTTGGCTGAGCGCTTGTCTCCAGCCATCATTGTTCATGATGAGCAGGATAAGTTCACTAAGTACAGTATCTCTGCACAAGCCGCTGAAGAGATTGAAAATGTTGAGTTAGTGACAACGCAAGGTCAAGGTCATGGCCGAGTGATGAAGTGTGCACAAGTCTTCAGTAGTTTTGACCGTTTACTCGATCGTTCTTGGTAATCTTCATTCTTACTAATCGGCTCGATCCGTTTTGGGCTAATTCGATTTGAAAGCAATACCTCGGACTGTTTTTCGTCAGTGGTATCGCTTTTCTCATTATGAGATAAAAACAAAAAAGGACAGCCGAAGCTGTCCTTTGATCGTTAACTTTACAGAAAGTCTGCAAGGTTGGGCTTAGTTACAGTTAGCTACGCCAACTTCTTTCCAAACGCCCCATTCGCCAGATTGGCTAGGATCGTCACCCTGAGTCCACCATTTCGCTTCCCAAGTTTTACCTGCATGAGTGACTTGGTTGCCGCCTGTGTACACTGCGCTTACATCCCATGCGTTGTCACAGGTACCAGGGTTTGGGTCGGTTGTATGCTGTGCAACAACAACAGTTGCGCTTGCCGTTGAAGACGCTTTGCCGTCGCTCACACTTACGGTAAAGCTTAGGCTAGTGTCTTGCGGGTATTCAGCAGCAGTGAACGTGACTTTAGAACCTTCAACCGTTGCGTTCAAACCTTGAGGAAGCGTCCAGTTGAAAGTAAGAGTATCGTTGTCTGCATCGCTAGAGGCTGACGCATCTACAACCACAACGTCACCAGCGTTTGCTGTTGCTGGAGCAACAACTTGCGCTACTGGCGCATTGTTCGCTGGGTCAACTACACCTGCTGGCTTCACCGTTACTACAACAAGGTCAGATGCCGTTGCACCTTCGTTGTCAGTCACTGTCAGCTTGAAAGTTAATTGCTCCTCAACAGTAACTTCTGCTGCATCAAAGCTTGCTTTCGCTGTGTCTGCGCCTGCTAGTACCACTGCTGTACCAGAGACTTGCTCCCACGCGTAACTCGCGATAGTACCGTCAGAGTCTTTCGATAGGCTACCATCTAGAACCACACTTGCAGGGCCAGTTACAGATTGATCTGCGCCAGCAGCTGCGGTTGGTTTACGGTTTGGTTGAGGAACCACACCGCCAGCCATACCTTCGTGCATTGCGTTGAGAATGTCACCGTTATCCGCGTCGATTTCCCAAGAGAATAGACCCGCTAGACCTAGAGACTTAGCGTAGCTACCTTTTGCTAGAACTGAGCGATGGTCATCAAATGTGATCAACTCGCCCGTAGTACGGTTCCATACCCATGGTGCTTCTGCTTGGGCATCGTAGCCGTACTCGAAGCCGTTGATGCCAGTGTTGTTTGCACCTAGCATGAATGACTTAATGCCTTTGTAGTCAATTACGCCATCTTCCCAAACACCTTGCGCTGTACTGCCCTTCAGTTTACCTGTAGCAGTACCTGTCATTGGGTCATTTGGATCGGTTAGCGTATCTGGAGTTACGCCTTCCCAGCCACGACCGTACATTGCTGTACCAAGTACTAGCTTGTTCGCAGGAACGCCTTGAGCAAGAAGAAGTTGGATGCCGTTATCTGCTGTGTAAGCAGGACCTTTGTACGGTTCGCCGTTCTCATCAACGCCACTACCGTCACACTGACCAGGGCGCATGAATGAACCACAGTAAAGCGCAGTTTGGTGACCAGGAACGTTGTTCCAACCGCCATAGAAGTCGTAAGTCATCGCGAAGATGTAGTCCATGTATTGAACCGCATCTGCATAGTCTACGTCTTCAATCTTATCGTAACCGACACCGATAGCTGACGTTAGCTCGTAAGTACGGCCTGTCTCAGCTTCTAATTCATCAAGCATTACGCGCAATTCACGCATCAGTGCGATGTAAGCAGGGCCATCGTTTACAGGGTCGCCCTTATCCGCGGCTGCACCGCCGCCACCTGGGAATTCCCAGTCGATATCAACACCGTCGTAGAATTTCCAAGTTTTCAGGAACTTCTTAACCGATGCGACGAATGTGTCTCGGTTTTTCTTGTCTACGAAATCGAAGAATGGGTCAGACAGCGTCCAGCCACCGATAGATGGGATGATTTTTAGATCAGGGTTACGTTGTTTCAATGCCATTAGCATTGCGTAGTTACCCTTGATAGGTGTGCTGTATTCATGACCAGCTTGTGGGAAGCTCTTCTGATAAGCGGCCCAAGGGTCGTGGATAACGACTTCATAATCAGGCACACCTGTACAAGCGGTTTGTAGTGCATTGAAACTGTTGCCGCCAACAGACTTCACAGACTCATTTGGGCCACAAATTGGGATAAAACCGTAAAGGATGTGAGTCAAGTTGTCGACTGGCATGTTATCGACCGTGTAGTCACGACCATAGATGCCCCACTCAACAAAATACGTACCCATCACGACGCTTGGATCGGTATTGTACGTTTTGTTGTTTGGATCAACGTTCATCGTCAGTGGCTTCAAGTGAGAACCATCGGTATCTGCAATCGTGATTTCAGCTGGTGCGCTTTTCGCACAACCTGTCGCATCACACGCCTCGATTTCCATTTGGTATAGGCCGCCCTGACCATATTCAAATGTCGCTGTTGTTTGGCTACCAGTGATTGGGCCGGTTGCTACTTTTGCACCATCAAAATAGACGTTGTAAGTATCACCTGGCGTGCCACTCCACTGGTTAAACTTAACAGTGATCTTCGCCTGCTCATGGTATTTCACCATGTCGTAGTAGCCTGACGTGGTTTCCATCGCGAGTTCAATTTTAGAAAACTGAAGGTTGTTGGAACCGTACATATCGATACTTGGTGCGGTTGGAGCCGCAACTGCAGCACCTGATAGTGCTAAAGCAACGCCAGCTGCACATAGGTTAAATCGAATCATAACTTCTCTCTCAATCCTTGGATTCATGTTCTACCTAGAACATAGGCTGCTCTTGCACCAGATAAGATGATTGGATTTACTCCATGTGCAAAAGCATCACACTCAGCATTTCAGAGAGTTTTTTTTCGTCAAAAAAAATTAAGACGGTTTTCGAGGCACTTGAGAGAACTTAACTAAAACTCGCACTCTGTTACACAGAAAGTGTCAGACTGAGTCAATAATTTATAAAATCTCAGCAGAAACTAAAATTATTGTTTACTCAGTAGCGAGTGTGATAAATGCGATGAATACCTTATTTCATTGTTTATTAAGGTTTTGTTTCATCGAAATAGAAAGAGAATTGAAAGGAGAAATAGCCGTGAAGACGTGCTAGTCACGGCTGAAATGTTCACTTAATGCAGCGCGACGTTTTGAAGCCGCTCCGGTTTCTGAGCCTTGAACGGTATGCTCAAATCCCTTACGGATGAATCGTTGGTCTGGAATAAGAGGCTCAATACGGCGAATCTGAGGTGAAAGGTGAGAGCCCGAGATCTGGTACGCGGTTTTTCCTAATCCAGTGTTCAACGTGATGACCTTTCCATCGAATTCAAATTCTGTCGTGATGAGTCGATGGTTTCGATATACCCCATCCTCTGTGAAAGTCAGACGTTCTGTTTGGTAGGGTGGCGCGCCGATCTCAATCCACTCGCCGTAGACTTTTTCCGGGTCAATATGGTCTTGATAGGATAGGTGGATTTGATAGCTGAAAAACGTCAAAAGACCCACCCCGAAAACGGCAAATGCGCTTTTGAGGACTTTGGATTGGTGGCGAGCCCAAAATGAAAGTTTTGGTTCCTGTCTTGTTTTCCGCCTTCGGCGAGCTGAGTCCGTCATTGGTCTACTTTTCTTCCCTTTTTTAATATGGTGGAAACCTTCCTTCTCAAAAACAAACAATCCCGTCATTAAGACTAAGAAATTATGATCTAATGTCCACTTTTACATTCGGATACACTCTTATTGATGGTTTTATTGTTTGCTGGCGTTAACTAATTCACCGACTTTATCTCACTAATTACGTCGTCTGGTTAAGCCTAGAAAAAGGTGGCCTCGCTCAGTAGCAAAGGATGTGCTTTATAACGTTGACTTAATGGCTTTCAGAGCTTGAGTAACAGGAAGAAACAAGGTAAAAAAGAGCGGACTTTTGATAAGGAAACCAATAATGAGTATTAAGGAAAATAGCTATTTTGCAGGTAGTGTAAAATCACTAGGCTTTAACCAGAATGATCAGGACGTTAGCGTTGGTGTAATGCTTCCTGGTGAATACACGTTCGGCACTCAAGCGCCTGAGCGTATGACGGTTGTAAAAGGTGCGCTTGTGGTCAAGCGTGTCGGCGAAAGTGATTGGACGACTTACCAAAGTGGTGAGTTTTTTGAAGTGGAAGGGAACTCCTCATTTGAGCTTCAAGTGAAAGACGCGACTGCGTATTTATGTGAGTACTTCTAAAGCGTCCTTTTTGCCTGTAATAAAGCCACCTTCGGGTGGTTTTTTCGTCTATGTCCTTCACTTATAACGCATCTTTTGGTTATTTGGGTATATACTTAATAAAAATGTACCCATCGACCAGGGAGGAAGTGATGGCAGTACAACGCAAGCATTCTGATCTCCCTCCTCGTTATGAGGACAAAGATCTCACCAATGAGCAAAGACATCGTTTTACCGAGGTTGCCAATGCAGCCCATAAGAGACGTGAATTCTATCGACGTGCTCTAGGGAAAGGCTTAATGGGCAAAGTGAAGGACCGTGCGTTTAAAGGCCAATTCAGTCGCCAGCAAGATAAGCCGAGCAGAGTGCTGCAAGCTGTGTGGCTAATCGTATTTCTGGTGCTGGGGCTATGGGTGATGCATGTATTCGCTTAACCATTAGCAAGCTTCTGATACAGTCGGCGTTTCAGAGGCTGACTTCTCTTCGGTATTGCAGTGCTCGTAATACGCGTATTGGTTTTTCCCTGTGTGTTTAGCCGCATACATTGCTTTATCTGCGCACCGAGTCAATTCAGATAAATCCTTCGCATCTTGTTTGTAGATAGCAGCGCCCACACTCGTCGTTAACTCGTTAATCATATCGTAGCTTCGGTAGCCTTTTGGGAATAGATTCACAATACGCTTCAAAATGCTGTCGAGGTCATCTTTACTGTTTATGTCGTACAGCATGAGCACAAACTCGTCGCCCGCAAATCGAGCGATGGAGTAGTCGTGTTTGTCGGTTTTTCTGTCTTTATGGCGAACATTGTTTTTTAATCGAGTTGCAAAGGCTTGAAGCACTTGGTCACCAATATCGTGCCCGTAGGTATCGTTAATGTGTTTGAAGTTATCAATATCTAGGAAGACCAGAGCAGTGATACTGTCATCAGATGAATGGTTGATCTCATCGAGTTTTGCTCGCGCCCAAGTTTCAAAGCTCCAGCGGTTGGCAAGCCCTGTGAGTTGGTCAAAATACGCCAACTCTTCAATCCCTTCACGATAAAGTGTTTGAATGTAGTTGAGGACTTTTGTGTAGTAATACGAGAATGTGTGACACACAAATGCAGTTGCTATCAGGGTCAGCATAAATCGTCGTTCTATGATGTCACTGGCTGTTGGTAGCCGATCTAAAAAAACGACGCCAAAAAAGATCAGTAAGATATAGGTGCCACTAAACAGCAGACCGACTTTAAACTCATTGATCAGCACCAGAGTGGCGACAATGGGGTATAGCCATAGCAGTTTGCCTGAGGGGGCATCGTTATACAGAAGTAGCAATAACCCTTCGAACATCAAGACTGCACTCAGCCATAGGTCGGCATATTGATGATGTCGTTGAACCTTTATCACATAACTGATACCTAAACAGGCTAAGGCACACAGAGCATGGAAAAAGCTTAATCCCCAATTATCCTCAAACAATTGAGCAATGGAGCCATAAGTTAAACATGCCGCGGCGATACTGGAGCATAAAAAGACAATTTTCTTTTTTCTTGTTGAGCGGATATCCGCCATTTCCTCTAAGCGTGCTCCAGCCAATGTCGACATTACGTATCCTTGCTTAATTAACGTGTACGCTTATTCTAGGCGGTATTTTAGCGATGAATAGAACAACAAAGTTTCCAAATGTGATGTCAGTCATTTTTAGTATGGGCCTAGAAGTGTGGTTTGGGGAGAGTGCTCAAAGCACAACAAAGGCTTATAAAGTTTTCCATGGCGGATCTTTATGGCTTCAGATGGTTCGATTAATAATTCAAAGTAATGCATTTTCACCGCCGTATTTGCAGGATCTATCCTGACTCAACTCTGTTGGGAGTAGCATGAATGGCGCCTTCTACCTATTGAGCTCATTGTTCGTCAATCGACGATCTCTAAGTTCCGTCAATGAGTTTTTCGTTGTGAAAAAGCATTAGAAATATTTTTCCGAAACAGAGCGAAATATTGTTGTCGTTGTGACCAATATGCGACTAGAATCCGCGCTAAATCACGACCTCATATCGAGCTTCATTCGAGTTACTCTTTTTCCAAACTGCTTCACACATTTTGTGAGGCAGTTTTTAGTTGTAGGAAAGGTTAAAACATGCCTAAAAGCCAAAACATCAACCAACGAATGTCCATCGTGGCATTGGCTTGGCCGATTCTTGTCGAAATTTTGCTACGGACGGCTTTAGGAACCAGTGACGTGTTCATGCTGAGTGGCTACTCGGACAAAGCGGTATCCGCTGTTGGTGTGATCACGCAGATTACCTTTTTCTTAATCATCGTTTCGACGTTTGTCAGCAGCGGAACGGGGATTTTGATTGCCCAATACAATGGCGCAGGGCGCGAGCAAGAGTCTGTGAGCGTCGGCGTTGCAAGTATTGCGCTGTCTGTGATCATCGGTGTGCTATTGAGTGTGATTGCTGTGCTTGGCGCGATATTCCTGCTCCCATATTACGGTTTGGAGGCACAAGTCGAGCAATACGCACGTGAATATCTGCTGATCAGCGGTGCGATGACGTTTAACGTTACGATTGGCGTTGTTTTTACGACCATTCTGCGTAGCCATGGCTATTCGTGCTCTCCAATGGTGGTGAACTTGATCTCGGGTGTGTTCAACATCATTGGTAACTATATTGCGCTTTACCAGCCATTTGGTTTACCTGTATATGGTGTGCAAGGTGTAGCAATAGCAACCGTCGTCAGCCAAGTCATCGGTACGTTAATGTTATGGTTTATTCTCGCTCGCAGCAGCGTTGAACTACCGATGTCGACCATGAAACAAGTGCCCGCAGAGATTTACAAAAAGATCTTAAAAATCGGCGGCATGAACGCGGGTGAAGTGCTGTCTTATAACGTGGCGCAAATCTGCATTGTGTACTTTGTGGTGCAAATGGGGACGGCATCGTTGGCGGCTTTCACTTATGCACAAAACATTGCCCGTTTCTCGTTTGCTTTCGCGTTGGCAATTGGTCAGGCTGCGCAAATTCAGACTGGTTACTACATCGGCAAAGGTTGGGTGAGCAGCATTTTAAAACGTGTACAAATCTACTTCTTAGTGGGATTTGTGGCATCAACGGCGGCAACCACACTGATTTACCTGTTTAGAGAAGAGATTCTGCGCGTATTTACCGATCAACCAGAAATACTCGCATTGGCAGGTTCGTTAGTCATGGGCTCAATTTTGCTCGAGGCCGGACGTGTGTTTAACCTGATTTTTATCGCGGGGCTCAAAGGCGCGGGTGACATCAAGTTCCCAGTGCAAATGGGGATTTTGAGTATGTGGGGACTAGGCGTGTTTTTCTCTTATATCTTTGGCATCCACTTGGGTTATGGCGTTTTAGGGGCTTGGATGGCAATCGCTCTCGATGAATGGGTGCGTGGTATCATCATGGCAAGGCGTTGGCGCTCTCAGGTGTGGACCAAGTTTAAGGTGAGCTAACGGTTTTCGGTATCGCGCTTATTCTGTTGTTAGAAACCCAAAAAGGCACTGTTAGTCAGTGCCTTTTTGTTATTTAAAATCTGGAAGACGTTAGAACTCGCACTCAGCTCTGAACACCATGCGCTCTTTGCTGTATGGATGATCCAGCTCTAGCATCTCAGCATGCAGGTGTAAGCGATTCGCTTTTTCGCCGTATAAACCATCACCAACCATCGGCATGTTTAACCCCATGTGATGAGCACTGTGTACACGTAGTTGGTGAGTTCGCCCGGTTTTCGGATACATGTATACCTTGCTGCGTCCATCTTTGACTTCAATCAGTTGCCAGGAGGTTTCTGCATGTTTCCCGTGTTCAAAACACACCAACTGACGTGGGCGGTCGTCGGGGTCGCCACGCATTGGCAGTGAAATTTCCCCTTCCGGCGCGTTCAATACGCCTTCTAACATCGCCATATAACGTTTTTGTACGCCGCGAGCCATAAACTGTTTTTGCAGGCTTTTGTTCGCGCGCTTAGTTAAGGCAAACACCAAAATGCCAGAGGTCGCCATGTCGAGGCGATGAATCACAAACGGCCCTTCCACATCAGGGAACATCGCTTGTAGGCGCGTATAAGCAGAGTCCTTGATAGTTTTACCTGGCACTGAAAGTAAGCCCGAGGGCTTGTTGACGACGACCATAGCGTCGTCTTGGTAGATTATCTCTAGCTCTTTGTCTTCTGCCCAATTCTCCGCCAATGGGTTGGGTTCGACGTCCAGCCCTTGCATCATATGGCCTAAAATCGGCTGACATTTGCTGTTGCACGATGGGTAGAATTTTTTGTGTTGGCGAACCTCAGACTTTGGCGAAACACCCCACCAAAATTCTGCCAACGCCAGCGGTTTGAATCTGTGTTTAAACGCGTATTGAAGCAGTTTTGGCGCAGCACATTCCCCTGCACCTGCTGGTGGTATTGGATTTGTGGTGTCCGCAAAAATGTCTACCAAGTCGCGTGCTTCGCCATGGCTGTTTAGAAAGCGGTATTGTTTATGCAGTTTGTGCTGTAAAGCGTTGGAGAGTGTCTTGCGCTGCTCTTTCAGGTGAGCAAGTTGCTGCTCTAACTCGGCCAATCGCGCTTCTTTGATTGCAAGCTTTTCATCCCACGCTTGCTTTAAGTATTTGAGAACGTTTTTCTCGGCGACACTTTGCTTACCCAATTCATCCAACAAGATTTTGAGATCATCGGCATTGAGCGTTTGCTCTCCCTGTTGGCGCTGTCGTTTGCGTGCGGCGCGGCCGTCTATCATCACTTGGCGCTGTGTTTGCTCTTCTTGCTGATAAGCGGCTCGGTCGGCTTGGATTTGCGCTTTAAGATCTGCCAATTCCGGATTCGCAGCACAGGTTTTGTACTCTGCATTGGCGGCGTTGATGGCATCCGTTTCTGCGCGGAAGAAGCCTTCATCGGTCAGCATGTCGTACACAGGAGGGACAAATCCTGGAATCAAGTTTTGGTCAGCAATTTTGCCAGAAAATGCACTTAAAAAGCCGAGCTCGCCTTGAGGGCTTTCTACCAGCAATACGCCAAACATTTTGCCTCGCCCCGTTTCTTCATTAACCAAACCAAAATCGTGTTCGAAGTCGGTTTGCGCTAATAAGTGCTGTTGCAATTGCTTTGCGGCCAAAACGCAAAGAGGATGCGGCGTGTAGTAGAACGGAAACGTAAACTGCGTTGGTAATTCATAGTCAGAAGTATCAGCAGTAAAACGTGTAAAACAATGTTCAGGCGAGTGCATGGTGGGTATCCGCGCGAGTAAAAATTCGAGCGAGGATTGTACCTGTTTGAGTCAGGATTGCCATGTCGGTGTTGGCACTCGCTCTTGGCTTAAGAACAAGAGCGAGTGGGGAAGAGCTTATTGCAGTTTTCGTAATGCAAGCTTCCACTGTGCCGGTTTGTCGTAGTAGGTCGAGTGCGGCAAGGTCAAGTACTCGCCATTTACTTCTGCAATCAGGGTCGGATAACCACCAACGTGTAACTGGCGCATCAACTGTCGGCTGGAGCGAATTCTTTCGTTTAGCTCGGCTTCGCTTAACGTCATGTTTTGCTCCCACGCATCGTTTGCTAAGCCTAGCGATTCTGCAATGGCTTTGAGCGTCGATGCTTCATTCACTTTTAACCCGAGCTGATAATGCGCGGATTGGATGGCCTTTAGCATGTGCCATGGATTCAGCTCCATTTTCTCCGCACTTAAGATCGCTTGTGTGGGTAGATAAGAATCAAGAACAAACGCATCTTCGCTTTTCACGCGTTGCAGATATGCTTCACCAAACGTTGCTCCGGTTTCGGTTGCGATACGAGCGTCACTGTTGATGATGTGCTGACGAAATTCAGGCTCAATTGCGCGCTTCTCAATCATGCCGCCGGGATGAAGCTCCACCTTAAATTGAGAGGTGTCCATCAAGGCTTCGATGAGTGGTGATGCCCCGTAGCACCAACCACACATGGGATCGAAGAAGTAATGCACGGTTACCATGACATTTCACCAGTATGCACTTTCGCACCGATTTCTAACGCGATTGGCAATTGAGCTTCTGGGTATTTCGCTGACATGGTGTCAATGAGTTGAGCGCTGTTATTGCTGTGTTTTTTCGCTTGCTGAAAATCCTGCAAGTATTGTTGCGAGTAGCGAATGGTGTCTGCGTTCAGCTTTGTGCCTGCTTTCATGTGACCAGGAATGACCAATTGAGGTTTAAGCGCAAGCATCTCGCTAAGCTGCTGCTCCCAAGCATTGATAGCGGTTTGGTCAGCGGCATCTGCCATCCATAAATGCACGTTTGAGTACACGGCTACGTTACCCAGAATCGCTTTGTTATCTGGAATCCATAGGTAAGGGCGGTGTGCTGATGTGCCATGGTTACCACGAATTTCAATCATATGACCTTCTAGCTCCAATGATGCTTTGTCGTACGCGACAGGGATCACTGGTTTTACCGGTGCGTTTGCGCCAAGTTTTGGTCCCCAGTACGCCAGCTTTCCAGCCAACTTCTCTTTAATAATTTTTTGAACCGCTGGCGTTGTGATGATCTGCGCATCAGGGAACTCTTGGTGTAAGGCCTCTGCGCCAAAGTAGTAATCTGGGTCCGCTTGGCTGATGAAAATGGTTTTAAGCGTTTTGCCTGAGTCCAACACTTTGGCGGCAATGCGCATCGCGTCAGCTTTGGTGAAGCCAGTGTCGATGACCATGGCATCAGTCTTACCGTATACCAAGGTTGAGTTAACGTGGAAGCTGTTACCGTCGGCGTTGTAAACCTCAAGAGTAAGGGGAGAGTGGTTTGCCGCTAGGGCAGGGCTTGCCATTAAAATGGATGCAGCAATCAAAGTGAATTTTTTCATAATAAGCTCCTAAAGAATTTGGGGCCAAGCGACGATGGCTTGGGAACGGGAGCTATATTAGGAAATTGATACGCTCGGAAAAATACACAATAATGTGCATCACTATTTCTTATTTCGAGCAAATATATGGACAGAGTAACGGCAGCAAAAGTGTTTGTGGATGTGGTGTATTCTGGCAGTTTTACCGCGACCGCAGAGCGGTTAGATATGTCTCGGCCAATGGTGACTCGTTATGTAGAGGCGATGGAGAACTGGCTACAAACTCGTTTGTTACACCGCACCACGCGCAAGGTGTCCCTCACCACCGCAGGGGAACGCAGCTTGCCTCAGATTGAGCGTTGGTTAAAACAGGCCGATACGTTGACGTCGAACATTGCCGTTGATGGTGAGCTGTCCGGAAAAATCCGTCTCGCGTCTAGCACTTCATTTGGGTTCTCACAGTTGATCCCAGCAGTAAACAGTTTTATGCAAAAGCACCCCAAAGTGCATATCGACATTGATCTGCAAGATTCAGTGAGTGATCTAACCGAGCAACGCATCGATCTGGCGATCCGAATTGCGTCGGATCCTGATCCTTCTTTGATTGGTAAGCCGATTGCGGTGTGTGAATCGGTGTTGGTGGCATCGCCGCAATACTTGCAAACTCATCGCGCGATCGCGCATCCGCGAGATTTATCTTCACACGACTGTTTGGGTTACAAAAACTTTGAGCGTCACGTGTGGCATTTGTCTCAGGGCGAGCAGTTCGAATCGGTGGGAATTGAGTGTCGCCTAACCAGCAATGAGGCCACGGCGTTATTGCATGGCGCTTTGCAAGGCATGGGTATTTCGATGCTGCCAACCTATTTGAGCAATATCTATCTGCAATCGGGTCAGCTTGAGTCGGTGTTGCCGGATTGGAAGCCAAATGATCTCAACATTTACGCGCTATATTCATCGCGTAAACACTTGTCTCCTGCGGTGAGAGCCTTCATCGATCACAGTGAAGATTACTTTAAACTGCACCCTTGGTAATCGCGAAAGGCGTCGTCATCCCGACTTGAGATTCATACAAGATCCTGTACCTTACATGGATATATTTTTCGCAGCGTCATTTAGAGTTTTAGTTAATGTCACAAGTTCGCATCAAATTTATTGCTTCCGATATGGATGGCACTTTGCTTGACCAATATGGTCGTTTGGATCCAGAGTTTTTCGACCTGTTTTTGCAATTGGAAGAGCAAGGTATTTTGTTCTCCGCTGCGTCTGGTCGTCAGTATTACAGCCTGCGTGACACGTTCGCGCCAATCAAAGATCGAGTGTTGTATGTGGCCGAAAACGGCACCTTGGTGATGTACCAAGATAAAGAGCTCTACAGTTGCACCATGCCTAAAGCGGAAGTGGCGGAGATTGTGAAAGCGGCTCGTGAAATTGACGGAGCGAACATCGTATTGTGTGGCAAGCGCTCGGCGTACATCGAAACGCATGATCAGCAATCACTGGAAGAGTTTCAAAAGTACTACCACCGCTGTGAATATGTGCCGGATTTGCTTGAGGTCGAAGACGAGTTCATCAAGGTAGCAATTTGTCACTTTGACGGTTCGGAAGAGCTCCTGTTTCCGACCATGAACGCGAAGTTTGGCGCAACGCATAAAGTCGTAGTGAGCGCAAAAATTTGGCTGGATGTGATGAATGCCGAGGCCTCTAAAGGCGCGGCCATTCAGCATCTTCAAGAGTCGATGAATTTTACTCCGGCAGAAACCATGACGTTTGGTGATTACCTCAACGATCTTGAAATGCTGCAAGTCAGTGAGCATTCGTACGCGGTTGCCAACGCGCATGAAGAGATTAAGAAAATCGCTCGTTATTCTGCGCCAAGCAACCAAGAGGCAGGGGTACTAAAAGTAATTAAAGAAAAAGTGTTAGCGAAGTAACGTCCTCCTTTCGATGTTCTTTTCTTCTTAACGTAAAAAGCCCCGCAGTGTATGCGGGGCTTTGTTTTTTGGTAGTAATGTTCCCGTTTTTTAGCGCACGTACTTAGCGGTTGCGCTGACCAAAAAGTGCTGCAGCTTTCCGTCCGATTTTGGCACCCACAAGTCGTTGTGGTATTGGTAGATACGGCCATTGACAGTCACAGACAAGGTATTATCACCCGTTTGTTCCATGCGAATAAACTGATCCGAAGTGACCAAAAACGGCTCTTGTTCTTCAATGCTCTGGCCCGTTGCCAATACGAAGTAGCCGAATCGGTTGCCAGCATCCGGATCGGTTGAGTAGATTCGATGCCCAACGAGGCTGTAGTCGTCGTTGAGTGCCTGCTCAAGCGTTTTTTGCCCGATGGTTTCGTGTGATGGGATAAATACCCAAGCCAACACACCTACCGCAATGACTGCTAGTAGAAGCAGTACTTGCATGAACTTTCTCATCATAAATACCGTTTAACGTTGAAATTTCATTTTGTACATGCGCTTATCCGCTATGCTGATAAGAAAGTCAACATTGTTACTGTCTTTTGGGTATTGGGCTAAGCCCATGCTGGTTGATAGTGTTGCGACGTTGTCGGAGTTTAGTATTGGCGCATCAAATACCGCATTGATATGCTCACGAACGCCTTCTTCATCAACATGCTCCCCTTCGAGGATGACGGCGAACTCATCGCCTCCCATGCGATAGACGGTAAAATCATTCAACGCCATAGATTTAAGCCGTCTAGCAATTTCACGCAGTACGGTGTCTCCCACTTGATGACCGTGTGTATCGTTGACGCTTTTAAAACCATTTAAATCTAAAATCCACAGAGAAAAAGGCCTTTTCTCTTGAGTGAGCTCATTCAGGTTGATAAATAGTGCATTGCGATTTCCAAGATGAGTCAGTGGGTCGCTGAGCGCCAGTTTTCTATGGAAATGGGATTCACGATAAAAGAAATAAGTCAGAGACAGGATCGACAAAACGAATGTAGCAAACAGCATATACTGCGCTTGCATTAACCGTTGCGTTTCTCCTTTCTGTGCCTCATAGACTTTGCTGCTTAGGCGAAAGTTCTGATTAACGAAATCGACCAAGCTTAAGTACAGTGTTTGAGTGGATCGATAAAATTGAGCCGCAGCTTGGCTATCGCCAGTTCTTGCTTCAACTAATTGCGCTTCCAGACCCTGAAATTCCTCAAAAAGATCAATGAAATACTGATGCATATTATTTCGAGAGAAAAAAGTGTAGGCTTCATTACTACTAATTAATAAATCGAATCTACTCCAGGCCAATTCATATTGCAGCTCTGCACCTTCGATATTTAATACATTTTCATCGACTCGTCTCGCTTCTCCGACAAGTTCCGAAAGCTCTTTAGAGAGTTGGAATAAAAACCAGGTCGCTTGTTTTTGCTCATTATTAAAGTTTTGTGACAGTGCGCGTGTCTGCTGCAGAAGCAATACATTTGCGAGAAGCAAAGAAGTGGCAAACACCACAAGCAACATTTTACTGGTTGTAGAGTATTGTGGTGCTCTCTGCTTTTGATGGGTGGGTTCTGATAACTTCATTCTTATTATTTTGCTTTCATCTCATTTACTTGCCAGACCATTTGCGCGTGATATTTATTGTAGTTGAGCTCAGGATAGAGACTAAGAGAGTATATTACCCAAAATGGCCCCTTATTCCTGACTTTTATATAGTGTTGATCTTGTTGGTAAGCCAGTATTGGTTGGTATCTAAGAATGTCTTGTCGAGACAGTGTCGAGTGATAGTCATTCAAGCTACTGACATCAACTTGTTCTGGCACTTTGCCATAGACGTGGGTGAGGAGCGTGCTAAGTTTGACCCCAAGAAATTCAGAAGAAGCAGGGATCCAAGGCAGCGTGGTTGTGTAGCTGGTGGTTGGTAAAGATTGAATCTCTTCCAGTTTTAATGTGACACTAGGTTGTTGGCTACTGCTAAATACGATCGTACTTGCAGATAAGAATGGCGCAACAAAAAACAGACCTAGCGCGACTATCTTTTTCATCATATGCCCTTTGAGTTTTATTCTTTTTGCTGAGCTAGGACAAAGGTGCTAGCGGTACTTTATTTGTAATTGTAATAATAGAGCCAACCGGATGAGATTTTATAATATGTTATGTTTGAAAAGTAACTGTCGGTTTACTGTACGTCAAGGTTATTAAGTGACTTCTTAATTAAAAGGTCAGAAATATGCGTTATTATTTCGCTCTATAACGAATTCGTGTCAGTTCGCAGATTTTTAATGGAAATTAATCCTATTTTCAACCGATGAATTGTATTGTGAATGAGAATTAGAAGGGTTAATGATTGAGGTACAAGCAAATCCGATTTCATCCTTACATTGTTCTCTATCTTTATTCCAATGTTATTTAAGATTGGTATGTTAATGCGCACCAAAAATAAAGCCACCTAGGTAGGTGACTTTATTTTTTAATTCATCAAGTTACTTCTATGAATTAGGCAAACAAATACTTCGCATGGAAGTTGAGATGATCGTCAATAAAGCTTGAGATGAAATAATAGCTATGGTCATAACCAGATTGCATTCTTAAGTTCAGGTTTGAATCATGCACTTTTGCTGCAGCAACCAGCGCTTCTGGCCTAAGTTGCTCGTTGAGGAAGCCATCAGCATCACCTTGATCAACCATAATAGGAAGTGGTGATTGTTTTTGCTTGAGAAGCTCACTTGCATCGTATTGTTTCCAGCTCTCAATATCTTTGCCTAAGTAAGCAGTAAAGGCTTTTTGTCCCCAAGGGCATTGGACTGGGTTACAGATAGGGCTAAACGCCGATATTGAGCGATATTGTTCTGCGTTTTTCAGACCAATGGTTAATGCTCCGTGACCTCCCATGCTGTGCCCAGAAATGGATTTTACTTCTGAGACAGGGAAATTGCTTTCAATGATCTCTGGTAACTCTTTAGTCACGTAATCGTACATGAAGTAATGCAGTGACCAAGGTGCTTGAGTCGCATTAAGGTAAAAGCCAGCTCCTTTACCCAGGTCATAGTTTTCATCGTCAGCGATACCTTCGCCTCTTGGACTCGTGTCTGGTGCAATGATCGCAATGCCAAGCTCGGCCGCCATACGAAATGCGCCCGCTTTCTGCATAAAGTTTTCATCGGTGCAGGTTAAGCCCGACAACCAGTACAAAGCGGGTACGGGGTTCGATTTAGTGGCATTCGGTGGTAAGAAAATCGCAAAGCGCATCGTGCAGTTTAGGGCTTTGGATTCGTGTGTATATTGTTTGTGCCAACCGCCAAACACTTTGGCCTGGCTTACATTTTCAATGGTCATGAATAAACTCTCTAACAACAGAATGAATTCAGGCTCCCCAAAAGGAGAGCCTGAGGCAGCATTATTGATCCATATGAATAACAGTACGGATGCTCTTACCTTCGTGCATCAGATCAAACGCTTTGTTTACGTCAGCCAATCCCATTGTATGAGTAATGAACTCTTGCAAGCCAAACTCACCAGCCATGTAACGGTTTACGATTTCTGGAAGCTCAGAGCGGCCTTTAACACCACCGAAAGCCGAGCCACGCCATACACGACCAGTTACGAGCTGGAATGGACGAGTTGAGATCTCCTGACCTGCACCCGCAACACCGATGATCACCGACTCACCCCAACCTTTGTGACAACACTCAAGTGCCTGACGCATCACGTTTACGTTACCGATACATTCGAATGAGTAGTCAACACCACCGTCAGTCATTTCAACAATCACTTCTTGGATAGGCTTGTCGAATTTCTGTGGGTTAATCACATCGGTTGCGCCTAGCTGTTTTGCAAGATCGAATTTGCTTTCGTTGATATCGATACCGATGATGCGGCTTGCACCCACCATGCGTGCACCGATGATCGCTGAAAGACCGATGCCGCCCAGACCAAAGATCGCAACCGTGTCGCCTTTTTCAACTTTTGCCGTATTCATAACTGCGCCCATACCGGTTGTTACGCCACAACCTAACAGACACACTTCTTCAAGTGGTGCATCTTTCTTTACTTTCGCTAGCGAGATTTCAGGGAGTACCGTGTACTGAGAGAAAGTAGAACAACCCATGTAGTGGAAGATGGTTTCACCGTTGATAGAAAAACGGCTTGTACCATCGGGCATCAGACCTTTACCTTGTGTTTCACGCACGGCCTGACAAAGGTTGGTTTTGCCCGATTTACAGAACTTACACTCGCCACATTCTGCGGTGTAAAGAGGAATCACGTGGTCGCCAACCTCAACGCTGGTAACGCCTTCGCCCACCATTTCAACAATACCGCCACCTTCGTGACCAAGAATAGAAGGGAAGATGCCTTCTGGATCGTCGCCTGACAGAGTGAACGCATCAGTATGACAAACACCTGTTGCGACGATGCGCACTAGCACTTCACCCGCTTTAGGAAGCTGTACATCCACTTCTTCCATTTTCAGTGGTTCGCCAGCGGCCCATGCAACCATTGCCTTGGATTTGATGTGAGTTTGACCAGGTTTGATTTCAACAGTCATTGGATTTTCCTTTATATTCTCAGTATATGGAGTGACGTAATAAGCGTAGTTAAGGTTTGCTTACTGCGCTGCGTCGTTTTGCTGGTATCCATTCTAGGTGTTTCAATAAAAATGATAATCCGTCCATTTTGAAAATGATTTTTACATATACGTAATAATGTTAAGGTGAGTGGACAACAAGAGTGTGATGCCTCCTCAAAGCGGAAGGGAAAGCGGAAAAGGCAGTTGACCTGAAGTTAGGTAGAGGGGCTAGAGTAGAACGCAATCAACCCATCAGCGAAGTAAGAGTGATTATGAACAAGACGGATCTGAATGCCTATTTAACCAAGCTCGGTTTGCCAAGAGAGCTACCTGCCGATTTAGAAACATTACATAAAGTACACGTGGCACAGCACCGCAGCCTGCCGTTTGAGAACTTTGATATTGCGTTGCAGCGCGGCATCTCTGTTGAGATTGAAGACATCATTCAAAAAACGGTGTATCACTCTCGCGGTGGTTACTGTTTTGAATTGAATGGTTTAATGCTTGAGGTACTCAATACTCTCGGATTTGAAGCACGCAGTTTACTAGGGCGTGTGCATGTGTCGGGCACACCAACTGGCCGTAGTCATCAAATCACGTTGGTAACGCTGGATGAACAAGCATGGATTGTCGATGTGGGCTTTGGCTCCAATACGCCGCGCGCGCCATTGCCGTTTATCCTCAACCAAGTGATTCAAACGGATTTACAAACCTTCCGCTTTGTCGAAGATGCTCAGTTTGGTTACTTCCTTCAAGTGTTGTCAACGGACGGAACGGACACGTGGAACAACCTTTATAGCTTCGATTTAGAGTTTGTGTTTGCGGGTGATATCGCGTGTGGCAACTTTTTTACTTCCACTTCTCCTCACTCGCGTTTTACCAGCGCAAGAGTTGCGGCGAAAGCAACAGAAAGTGGGTTGGTGACATTGCTTAACTACACACTCAAATACACCAGCCAAGGTGAGCAGACAGAATTGGAGTTAGAGCCAGGCCAAGCCTATCTGGATGCATTGAAAGAATACTTCGGCATTGAACTTGATGCGCAGTACGGCGATCTTCGTCCGTTGCCTGATGCGTAAAATTCTCCCGTTTTCAAAGCGTAGCGCGACGAGAACATTTTCATCACTATTTGTCTAAAAGAGGTCGACAGGAATACAGCATGGCGAATTGGGAAGGGGTCAGCGAATTTGTTGCTGTGGCGGAAACCAACAGTTTTACCGGAGCAGCAGCTAAGCTGAAAACATCGGTGGCACAAATCAGTCGTCGGGTATCGGCACTTGAAGAACGACTTGCGGTGAAATTGCTGCATCGCACGACGCGAAAAGTCTCCCTGTCTGAAGCCGGACAACTCTATTACCAGCAGTGTAAACATTTGGTGGAAGGGTTAGAACTGGCCGAGCTTGCTGTAACGCAAATGCAGACCGAACCGCGCGGTTTGCTGCGCGTGACGGCTCCTGTGACGTATGGGGAAATGAACCTCGCGCCGCTTTTGCATCAGTTTTTGGAAAAGTACCCGCGTGTGGATCTTGATTTAGTGCTGACCAACCAAAAGCTGGATTTGATTGAGCAAGGTGTGGACGTAGCGATTCGTCTTGGCCGCTTGCAAGATTCCAGCATGATCGCCAAGCGTCTTTCCTCACGTCAAACCTACGTGTGTGCCAGTCCGATGTACTTGGAGCGTTTTGGTGAGCCACATACGTTGTCGGAATTGGGACGGCATCAGTGCTTGGTTGGCTCTGTCGACTATTGGCACTTTAAAGAAAATAAACGCGATAAGTCTTTGCGCGTGTCGGGAAGGATTAAATGCAACAGCGGTTTTGCTTTGGTGGACGCAGCGAAACGCGGTCTGGGTTTAGTGCAGCTGCCGGACTACTACGTGCAAGAGGCGTTAGACAGTGGTGAGTTGGTCGAGGTGCTGACCGATTACCGCGATGATCGCGAAGGCATTTGGGCGCTGTATCCGCAAAGTCGCAATTTGTCGCCAAAAGTGCGGTTATTGATCGACTTTTTGGCGCAAGAGCTTGTTGATTAGCGGTTTAAAGTGCCTCATTACAAGGTATGTTGCTAAAACGCCCGGTAATGCTGGGCGTTTTTATTAGGATGAGAGCTGGAATCGAAAAGACATGAACCACTATTGATTGGATTCCGCGTCTTCACGTTTAATCACTTTGTGCCCGTCTTCCGACACGCCTTGTTTCCAATAGCTGCTGATGTAGATATTTTCACGATCAACTTCTTTCTCGTTGCGGAAGTATTGGCGTAGCGCGCGCATTGAATCGAACTCACAGGCACACCATACTGCGGCGTCCCCATCTAGCCATTTTTGTTCGCGTACCGCTTCTGCTAGGGTTTGACCTTCTGTAAGCCAAATTAGCTCTATACCAGCTGGTGCGTGCAGAGGCTGGATGTCGGCCGCAGACACCACACTGATCACGGCGTAGCCTTTTGCCTCTTCTGGTAGCGTACGAATTTTCGCTGAAAGAGCAGGAAGTGCTGTCATATCGGCGGCCATAAAGAACCAGTCAGCCTCGGTATTCAAATTAGAGATACTGCCTGGACCTACGATATTAATCGTATCGCCTTTTTGTGCGGCCATCGCCCAACGCGCGGCAAAGCCACACTGTAAATCTTGTGTGGTGTGGCGGACAAAATCGACTTCGATGGTGTGTGTTTCCGGATGGAAACGACGAATAGTATAGGTTCGCATTAATGGTCGGTTATCGTCGCTTAGCGTGCTCAAATCGGTACCGCCCATCTCATTGAACAATAGCTTGATGTAGCTACCTTCGCAGTCGCGTGGAAACTGGCTTAGCGCTTCACCTTGCAAAGTAATACGCTGCATATTTGGGGTAATTGTCTCTGTATCTGTGACAACAATCGTTTTAGGTTGAGGCTTCTTCTTCATCTTTGACTCTACTCGATAATTATTCTCTTTCTCATTTAAGGTTATCAAGATCTCTCATAAGAGGGTAGTGTCTTTATATAAATTTACACTGTGAATTGAGCTGGATTATTGGAGTATTGCAGTAGTACTGGGGACTGGGTCGAGCAAAATACGTAGAAAAAATAAGAAAGGGCACGCTAACATGCCCTTTCGAACTTAACGATGTAAAGGCTTACTGAGTCTGCTCAAGTAAATGTGTTTTTAGGAATCTATCCATCGCTTGGTAACCATCAAGACGGTTCTCCAAAGAGCGGAATCCGTGCCCCTCATTTTCTTTCACGATGTATTCGACCTCGACGCCTCGTTCGCGCAGTGCATCAACGATTTGGTCTGACTCGCTCTTCACCACGCGTGGATTTTGTGCACCTTGTAGGACCAATAAAGGTGCCTTAATTTGGTCGACATGGAACACTGGTGAGTAGGCTTTCATCATTTTCGCGTCTTCAGGATCATTCGGATTGCCTACTTGCTCGTGTAACATTGCAAGGAATGGTGCCCAATAAGGTGGAATGGAGTCCATAAAGGTAAATAAGTTAGATACGCCAACGTAGTCGATTCCGCACTTATACAAATCAGGAGTGAATGTCACCCCCGCCAGAGTTGCGTAGCCGCCATAAGAGGCACCATAAATACATACGTTGCCATCTTGTGCGTAACCTTGTTCAGTAGCCCATTTGACACCGTCGGTAATGTCATCCTGCATGGATTGTCCCCATTGCTTAAACGACTTCTCCCAAAACTCGCGACCATAACCAGTTGATCCCCTGAAGTTCATTTGCAGAACCGCGATACCACGGTTAGCGAATAATTGTACCTCAGGCTGAAATCCCCAGTGATCACGAGCCCATGGACCGCCGTGCGGGAGCACAAGCAAAGGCAGATCTTTGGCCTCTTGACCCTTCGGCAGCGTTAGGTACCCATGAATGGTTTCTCCATCGCGAGCGGTGTATTGGATAGGCGTCATCTTCGCCATATGTTCTGGCTTATGCCATGGAGCGTTTTCTGCCAATTTCTCCAATTTGTCTGCTTTACGATCGTAGAAGTAGTAATTTGGTCGATCGACATCGCTGTATGTGACGACAATCATTTTACTTTCATCTCGCGTCGCACTAGTTACAGAAATTTCTACATTTGGCAGTTTCTCTGAGAGGCGTTCGAAGGTTTGTTGGTAGGAATCATCTAAGAAGTGATAGTGGTTTTTATCTGTCACGTAAGAGACTGAAACCAGCTTATTAAGCGCTTCAGAGTAATGAGCGCTATTCACGTCAACTTCCGGGTGAGAGAAGATTTCTCGTATTTCTTTATTGGCTTTTACATCGTATTCAACGATGGCTGATTTATCACGCGTAATTCGTGATGCCACATATAAGTTTTTGTTATCCGGCGTGAATGAAATGGGGCTAAAGCTCTCTTTGAAAGTGAGATTCTTTAGCGGCTTAAATTCATCTTCAACCGTATCGCGATATAAAACGGAGGTATTAACACCATCTGATGTGGTGATGACACGAATGTTGCCATCGTGATCGGTACCCCATGAGCGCACAGTGCCCGGGTTTTGCGCGACGAGAGTATTTTCGCCTGTTTTTAGATTATGTCGATAAACATCAAAGACTTGTGGGTTACGCTCGTTACTCGAAATCAAAATGTCATCGGGTTGATTGTCTAGTGTGTCGATGACGTATGCCACAACACCGGATGTCGGTGTGATGGTTTTCTCTTCGCCTGTTTTGACATTAACCGTCACGAGATAAAAGTTCTCATCTCCTCCCGTATCACGAGAGTAAATTACGGTGTCTTCGCCAACCCAGTAGTAGTATGCGATGTCACGCCCTGTTACGGATGTGACGCGTTTTATCTGATCGGGATTATCTGTGGGATAAACAAAGACGTTCTTACGGTCTTGCCATGGCTTCATCATTGAGATGTAGTCACCAGCAGGAGAGATTTGATAGCTAGAAACTTCGCTGTTTTTAAAGAAATAATCCACTGGATACTCGGGTGGAATGACTTCAGCATTGGTTGTGGTGGATGTTTGACTGCAACCCGCCAATAATAATCCAAAAGTGGCAGCAAGAATAAGCTTGCGAGTGTGCATTGTGTAACGCTCCTTGTGTAAAAGACCTTAAGCTCATGAGCTTTTGGCCAGGGTGATAGATTCATCGCAGTTACTGCGATCAAGCAACGAACATTAAAAATAGCTGTGGCTTATGATTAGTGTGCTTTTAATAAATAGCGCATTGCTTCGCTACTATGACCCTGGCATTGTCCAAAAGTGGCGTTAGATTGTGATTATTGATTCAGTATCTACCTGAACTTTGTATTAGATCACGGTTTTACGGCTATTTTGTCTTCTATATCATTGGGATAGTCGACAGCAGTAAAAGCGCTGCCATCCCATAGTTAAACCCTTTTACACGCCTAGATGTGGTCAACCAGCGTTGAAGTTGCATGCCTGCCGCGGTCCAAAATGTTACCGATGGCAAGTTAGCTAAACAGAAGATACCGGCGATAAAAGTCAGTTCAAGCCAAGAACCGCCACTGGTGTATACCGTAATGGCCGTCAACGCCATCGACCAACCTTTTGGGTTCACCCACTGGAATGCCACCGCCCCTAAAAAAGACATTGGGCGAAAATCGTGTTTTGCTTCGGTTTTGCCGCTCGTGGCGATTTTGTACGTCAAGTACAGCAAATAACTCAAGCTCAATACTTTCAAAATGGAGTGAGTAATCGGGTAAGCGTTGAAGAGGCTCATCAAGCCAATGCCCACCAAAATTAGCATGGCACCAAAACCGAAGGTAATGCCCAACATGTGTGGAATGGTGCGTTTAAAGCCAACATTTGCCCCTGAGGTCATCAACATAATGTTATTGGGACCCGGCGTAAAAGTGGAGACAAAAGCGAACAACGCCAAAGCGCCCAGTTGATGATATTCCATAGATTGTTCCTTGAATCAGTTCTCGATAAGTGAGAACAACTATAAGTAGAACTGAGGTCAATATTGTGCTTTTATTTGATGATTAGAAACTAAATAAGCAATGAAACATCATCATGGATAGATTTGACGAAAGAATATTGCAAGTGCTCAAACGAGACGGAAGAATCTCCAATGTGGAGCTGTCGGAACGCGTTGGTTTATCTCCGTCTGCAACCTTACGCCGAGTGCAAGATTTAGAGCGTAAAGGCGTGATCAAAGGCTACCGAGCGGTGCTGGATAATCAGCAACTTGGTGTGGGTTTTGTCGCTTACGTGTCTATTGGTTTGGCCTCGCACTCTAAGCAGGCGCAGTTGGGTTTCGAAGAGCATGTGCGTTTTGTAAACGAGGTGGTGGAATGTCACAACATCACTGGTGCGAACGAGTATTTGCTGCGTGTGGAAACGCAAGATCTCGCCGCTTATAAAGCGTTTCATGCTGATGTGTTGGGTGAGTGCGAACACGTCAAGTCGATCACAACCATGGTGGTGATGGACACACCAAAAGACGAGCGCTAGCCAAACGAGAGTGACAGTTTTTGTGGCACATGAATTTGAAGTGACTCGAAAGAGTCAGTCGAGTATGAGATAAGTACACAACAAATGCTGGAAAGCAGATGGCACTCTTACAATTTCCACCTTTATTCTCACCTTCGAAATAATCTCATCCTGCTAGTTTTGCTTAAACCGCTTGTGTTCATGAGCGGCGAGTCAGCAAATTTAAGGATGAACGATGAAATCACATGTAACACTTCCTCTTTTGAGCTTAAGCGCTGTTGCCGCATTGAGCTCATTTAACGTCAACGCCCACGGCTGGGTAGAATTTCCAAGTGCTCGTCAGAATACGTGTTATTTAGACGGTGGTTTTTGGACCAATGAGATCCCCAACCAAGCGTGTAAAGCGGCTTTTGAAGAATCTGGTGCTTACCCGTTTGTGCAACGCAGTGAAATTGCAGCAAACGTACCAAATTACCGAGATATGGAGCATGTTAAAGCCGTAGTCCGTGACGGCGAACTGTGTTCTGCCGGCGATGCCGCTAAGAAAGGTTTGAACATTCCTTCTCCAAACTGGCAGCGCACCAATGTTACGCCAGATGCAAATAACCAGATTGAATTGGTGTTTTACGGCAAGGCGCCGCACAACCCATCATACTGGGAATTCTATCTCACCAAGCAGACCTATGATGATTCAAAACCGCTTACTTGGAGTGATTTAGAGCTGATCGACACCGCAGGTGATGTGTATGTTGATGCGGAAAAACGCTACCGTATTCAAGTCACTTTCCCTGCCGATCGCTCCGGCGATGCGGTGCTTTATACTCGTTGGCAGCGCATTGATGTCGCTGGTGAAGGTTTCTACAACTGTAGTGACATTACGTTAAACGGAACAGGTACGACGCCGCCGACTGACCCCGTTGATCCAACCGAACCGGGCAACAATCTGACATCTCTGGGCTACTTTGTTCAGCAAGGTTTTGGACCAGTAGAAGCGGGTGACACCATCCGTTTCCGTACGTTTAATGCGACAGGCAATGAAATTGTTGATATTTCACTGCCAATCAGCGCAAACAATACGACGACTTGGGCGGCAGAAATTGCGGATCAATTTAACGCGCAGCAAACGGGCGATTGGTATGTGGGCATTTGGCATCAAGAGATGAACCACTACATGTTCGATAGTAAGAACGTGAATGCGAACCAAGTATTAGCGCCAAGTGCAGACTTCAGTTATGCGTTGTCACTGATCAAAGCGGATGTACCTCCACCAGTTGAGCCAACCAACTTGTGGGACAAGACGGCCGTTTACAACCAAGGTGATGTGGTGACGCACAACGGCAAAGAATGGACCGCTCAGTGGTGGACGTCTGGTGAGGAACCAGGCACAACGGGTCAATGGGGTGTATGGCGTTAAGCCATTTATTCGGGCCCTGATCAATAAAACCCTTCTCATGTGAGAAGGGTTTGTTTTTTCAGTCTAAAACGACCACTTTGGCGGAGTGGTTGTCTTGAAAATCAGAGCACATATAGTTATTCGCTTGCTCTCCACTCGATCCAGTTGAGCATCGCGTAGTCTGCCAGTTTGAGCATCGGAATGTCTTCGTGTGTATCACCGTAGGCATAAATAGACTCAAACTCGTCGAGCGAAAACGCCGCCTTAACGCGCGAGACTTTTCTTTCTAAACTGCAATCACCTTGCTGGTAAAAGCCACTCAGTTTTGGCTGTTCTGAGATCAGTTCACTGCACAGCAAGCGGTAACCGTTCGCTTCACACCAAGGCTTGAGATACGCATTGAGTGATGCCGACACCACCACAATGGTATCGCCTCTGTGTTGATGCCACGCCAACCTTTCCATCGCTTCTGGCCGTAAGTACAGCCGGATCACTTCATGGGCAAACTGAGCGCCAATCGCTTCAATTTGCTGCTTTTCTTTCCCTGAAAATGCAATAAAACTGCTGAGCGGACGCATAAGACGAGCGGGTAACACTCCGAGTTTGTACAGCGCATAAAATGGCATGATAGCGACCTTTCCTACTCGTTTGCGCAGGCCATAAGCAGAATAGTGGAGGAAAAGGCTAAACATATCCTCTCGGGTAATGGTGCCATCAAAATCAAACAGTGCCAGTGACGGCTTGGTAGTATCGAGCAAATTCAGCGCCTATTTTTCGATTTAAGATCGTTTTGTGTTTATTGATAAAACACTGCCAACCAAATGGTTTCTTGCGTTGGGTCTGTCCAGCTCACTTTGTGTTTGGTATGAGCTGGAATCGTAACGTGATCGCCTGCCTCAAGTCGTTTCACTACACCTGATTCAAAAGTCAGCTCTCCAGCTCCTTTAAGAACCAATACCCATTCATGTTCTTCTTGATCGTACCAGCCACTTTTGGGCGAGGTTTGCCCTGTTGAGACAATGCGTTCTATACGCAGGTTTTTGTGGGTCAGCAGGTCTTCGAACACTTCCTCGTCGAGGTTATTCGGTAAGTCTTTAAACAGGTTCATGGCCTTTCCTTAGATAATGATCAGTCCAAAAGGCGCAAGCAATTGCTCTTGTTGCCAATCACAAATTTTAACACCAAACAGAGAAACGCGGCGAACATCCAGCCCGTCTAGTTCGACATGAGTCAGATCACACAGCTCAACGTTAAAGGTTCCCCATTGTTCTGGCGAGAATTCGCAGCGAGATAAATCCGAGCCTTTGAGAGTTGCCCCTGCGAGGTTCGCACCGTTCCAACGGTTTTCAAAGAGGTCACATTTTTCTAGTAACACTCGCTCGAAGTTACAGTAGGTGAGGTTGCAGCCAGTAATAAAAGCAGAACAGAAAAACATGGTGTTACTGACGCGATTGGCAAAGTTCGCACCTTGAAAGTTTGCCCCTTTGAGATCGCACTTACGCAGCTCCAAGCCCATACAATTTGCGCCGTTAAACAGGCTCATCGCCAACATACAGTTCGTAAAGCTGGCATCTTTTAAGTTCGCGAAGCGAAAACTACACCCTTCTAGCGCTTTGGATTCGATAAAGCGACAGTCGATGAACTTAGCATCGCGCAGATCGGCATGGTCGAAACTGCACATATAAAAGTGGCAGTTTTTAAAGGTGGCATTCTGAAAATCGTGGTGAGAAAAGTTTTCTCGTTCAAAAATGAGATCGGTTTTTAACATATCTTCTCCTTAGCTGCGAGCAGACTAGCACTCCAAGTGACTGATTTTCCAGAAAAATAACTTCTTGTATTTCAGTGCTTTACAAACCCCTCAAATCGCAATTTTAAGGGGTCAAACGAGCGTTTTAAGTGGGTTGTTTTTTGAAAATAGAAGACGTAGAGGAAGAAAAAAGTTTTTGCTGGCTACGAGCCCTAGCGAGAGGATTCGTATTTTTGAGTAGGCATGGCTTCTCACACGCACAGTTTGCATTACAGAATTGTATCCGATTTGCATAATTTGTTGATCAGTATGGCGTTTCTCTATACAAAAAACCTATATTTTTCACAAATTGATTTCCATCAAAATAGTAGGGTTTCTATGTGCTAGATTGCGCGCAGCTCAAAAAAATATAGATGCCCGTGTGCTTCAAGGCGCTGAGTTTACTTGAAATCTAAGGCCAGTCAGCAGGCACACCTTTGGGTACGACATAACGAAGCCCTATAAAAGGAAATAAAAAATGAAAAAAACAATCTGCAGTCTAGCAGTGGTTGCTGCACTCGTGTCACCAAGTGTTTTCGCTCATAAACAAGGTGACTTCGTTCTTCGTGTTGGTGCGGCGTCTGTCGTTCCAAATGACAGCAGCGATAAGATTCTTGGTTCTCAAGAAGAATTGAAAGTGGATTCAAATACGCAACTTGGTTTGACGTTTGGCTACATGTTCACAGATAACATCAGCCTAGAGCTTCTAGCAGCAACACCATTCAGCCACGATATCTCAACAGATTTGTTAGGTCTTGGTGATATCGCGGACACCAAACACCTTCCACCAACGCTTATGGTTCAGTACTACTTTGGCGAGCCACAAAGTAAGTTCCGTCCATATGTTGGTGCAGGTCTCAACTACACCATGTTCTTTGATGAGGGGTTCAATAGCACGGGTAAAGGCGCTGGTCTTTCAGATCTTAAGTTGGATGACTCATTCGGTCTAGCAGCGAATATTGGTGTGGATTACATGATCAACGATCAATGGTTCCTCAACGCTGCTGCGTGGTACGCAAACATTGAAACAGAAGCAACTTACAAAGCAGGTGGAGCGAAGCAAAAAACCGACGTCAAAATTAACCCTTGGGTATTTATGATCAGCGGCGGTTACAAGTTCTAAGAAAAACCAGTAGTTACACGCACATTACTATTATTGGCATGACTTTGGGGGCGGTTACGGGGACTGCCCCTCTTTTTTATCCTCGTTTTGATTGCACATCATTTACTCCACTTAGCAACATGCAAAATTGGATCTTTACCTTGCAGATCATTTTATTGTCGGAAGATCGAAAAGTCCTACACTGATCACATAATTGAACAAGTGGACAATATAAATGAGCGGCGACATCGCGAAGCATTCTTCCTCCAGATCTAAGCTGGTAAAAACTCTTTTCTTTACTCTCTGTGTTATCGCATTTGGTGCGATGTATTGGTCTTGGCAGTATTCAGACAGTCATCCAAGCACGGAAGATGCCTACGTTAGGGCAAAAATTTTGTCGGTAGCGCCTCAAGTAAAAGGCCAAGTGGTTTCTGTAGATGTCAAAGACTTCCAATCTGTTAACAAAGGTGACCTACTGCTGAAGATAGATTCACGCCCATATCTGTTGGCAGTGAAGCAAGCAAAAGCGGCATACCAATTGGCGGTCCAGCAACATGACGTTGCCGATAAGCAGGTAACTGAAGCCGTTGCGGGCTTAGATGCGGCGCGCTCTAACCTGACAGAAGCGCAAGTGGAGTACAAACGTACAGACTCACTGGTGAAACGCAAACTGGCGTCGGACCAAGATTTAGATACGGCGAAAAACAAACTTGCTAATGCCCAAGCGAGCCTAGAGCAAGCGCGCGCGACGGTAGAAAAAGCCATTGCGAACCGTGGTGAAGAAGGCGCAGAGGCTGCGGTTGTTCAACAAGCGGCAGCACAGTTAGCGCAAGCGGAGCTGAACTTGAGTTACACCGACATTACGTCACCAGTGGATGGCATTGCTGGTGAGATCAATACGCACGTAGGCTCGGTCGTTAGCGTGGGTCAAACGCTGTTCCCTGTGATTTTAAAAGACAGCTATTGGGTACGCGCGAACTTTAAAGAAACCGATCTTACTCATATTAAAGCTGGCATGCATGCGGATGTGGTGATTGATATGTACCCAGACGTGGTGTGGAAAGCAACGGTAGAACAGCTGTCGCCTGCGAGTGGTACATCGTTCTCCTTGATGCCACCAGAAAACGCAACGGGTAACTGGGTCAAAATCAAACAGCGTTTCCCTGTACGTTTGGCATTAGAAGTACCAGCCGATGCGCCGCAACTTCGCGTGGGTGCGAGCTCAGAAGTCACCATTGATTTGCAAAGTAGCATGCAATGAGCCATCAAATTACGGCAGACAAACGGGGTATTGCCACCGTCGCCGTGATGCTTTCTGCCATCATGGTGTTAATCGATATGACCGTTGCGAACGTGTCGCTATCGCACATGATGGGCGCGTTGGGCGCAACAGCAGACCAAATTACTTGGGTGCTGACGGGTTACAGCATGGCGGAAGCGATCTTCATTCCGATGACCAGTTTCTGGGTGTCTCGCTTTGGTGAACGCAAAGTCATGCTGGTTGCCGTGATCGGTTTTGTGATTGCCAGTGCGCTTTGTGGGCAAGCACAGTCTCTTGAAGAGATGGTGCTATTTCGCATTATCCAAGGCGCTTTCGGCGCGTCGGTGATTCCATTGGCGCAGTCGACGTTAGTGCAGATTTATCCGTACGAGCAAAAAGGCAAAGCGATGGCGATTTTCTCCATCGGCATTTTGCTTGGTCCTATTTTGGGCCCAGTCGTGGGTGGCGTGATCACCGACAACATCAATTGGCGCTGGATTTTTTACATCAACTTGCCATTCGGTTTGATCTGTACCTCTTTGATTTATCGCTATATCCACATCGACAACAAATCCAAACCTAACTTTGACTGGTGGATCATCGGTTACATGGCGTTAGGTGTGGGCGCGTTGCAGTTTGTGTTGGATAAAGGGAACGAAGAAGACTGGCTCAACTCACGCATGATTCAGACGGCGATATTGCTCGCGGTCATGGGATTGGTTATGTGGATCCATCGCAGTTGGAAAACCAAAAGCCCAATAGCGCCATTATGGCTGCTTAAAGACCGAAATCTTATGGTCTCGTCGCTGATGATTGCTGTGGTGTCGATGGCGATGTTTGGTCTGACGACTCAACAACCGATGTTGTTGGAAAGCTTGCTGAATTATCCGGTCTCAACCACTGGCTTGTTAATGGCACCGCGTGGATTGGCGTCAGCGGCGATGTTGATTTTGGTGATTAAACTCAATCCGCAATTCGATCCCAGAATCAAAATAGTCTTTGGCTTGAGCTGCATCGGGATTGGTAGTTATTTGATGACGCAATACTCACTGCAGATCGATACATTTTGGATTGTGATGCCGAGTATGATTCAGGGCATGGGGCTTGGTTTAACCTTCTCGACGCTGTCCACCTTGGCGTATTTAACGATTCCGAAAGAGCAATCTGTCGCGGCGGCGAGCATTTACAATCTGTTCCGTACCATTGGTAGTTCGTTTGGTATTTCTATCGCCACCACGTTCCAATATCGAGATAGTCAGCAGCAATGGCATGCGCTGGGAGAGGGTATTAATCCTTATAACCCCAACTTGCATGACTGGGCGGCCAATCAGGGGCTTTCCATTACTGACCCGGTTGCGTTAGACCAATACCAACAGATGTTGCAGCAGCAATCGCAAATGGTCGCGTTTGTGCACACCTTCCAGCTTGTGGGAGTGATGTTCGTGATCATGATGCCGATGCTAGTTTTCATCCGGTCGCGTGAATAACAACAAGTTCAGGTGAACCGTGTAAGAGAACGCCTCTCAAGTTGTGTCAGCTTGAGAGGCGTTTTTTATTGGACGGCGTCAGTGAAAGAAGAACGTTTACTCAAACGTCACTTCGTCAAAATGCGGATTGGCTTTGAGCGCGCGCATTGCGACTAATTGTTCAGTCGGGAAAGCGGTGTGCTCACCATCCATATCTAAAAACAAGCACTCTTGTCGCTGCATGTCGTAGCCTGTGTCGAACGCGTTGCCCTGATGAGTTTCACCATTTTTTAGTGTGATCTCGATAGGGAGCTTAAACATACAGGCGATTTCAATAAAATCGTATTGGCTGCAAGTCACCATAGTTTTCTCCTTTCAAACCGACGCAGTATTCAGAAGGTTTGAGAACCGTATCCTTAAATAGAAGACGTTTGATTGAAACTGAATCTTCATCTTACACCTCATTTTGGTCACGAAATAGACATACACGCACGTTTTAATAAACCTACTGTTGAGCGTTCGCAAGCGAGACAAAACTACGATATGTCTGAGACGATACTTAAGCGCACATACCTAACGAGTGAACAAAAGACACAAAAGCCAAGTTCACTGATTCCGCCTCAAACCTACCATGCGCAGTTGGCGCACCGTGTTCACCACTCGCCTCAATTTGAAAACGGCCGCGTTAAAAACGAGATGCCAAATGTGCCTAGTCCGCAATCATTCTGGCAGGTGTGTTGGAGTTATCTTGGTGGTAGAACGCCGTTGAGTCCTAACGAACATCTGCCACATTCCCCAATTCAACCCACGCAGTTTGCGCAGCGAAGTGAATCGATGCGCCTTACTTGGCTGGGCCATTCCACTATACTGGTGGAGGTCGATGGCATTCGAATTCTGACCGATCCGGTATTTGATTACGCTTCTCCGTTCATCGCAAAAGCGTGGTTTGAACGCAATATTCCCAATACCCATGCCAGAGATCGTTTGCCGATTCCTGAAATCATCGTGATTTCTCACGATCACTACGACCATTTAGAAGCATCGACCATACGTTTCTACGCCGATAAACCCGTGACGTTTTATGTGCCCCTAGGGGTTGGCAAGCATCTGATAAAGTGGGGAGTTTGCGCAGACAACATCGTGGAATTCGATTGGTGGGATAGCGTGCACTATGCTGGAATCGAACTGATTTGTACGCCCGCTAACCATAATTCCGGTCGTACTTATTTCGATAAAAACTCGACCTTGTGGGCTTCTTGGGTCATCAAAGGAAAAGAAGAGACGCTCTATTTTAGTGGCGATTCAGCTTACGATTCGCACTTTTCCGAGATCGCACTGCGATATGGACCAATCGACATTGCTTGTTTGGAAGTGGCTGCCGATGTGAAAGGCCAAGGTTATCCGGTCGAAAACTGGGGGCACATGCAGGCTCATCATACCGTGCAAGCGTTTCACGATTTAAATGCGAAACAACTGTTGCCAGTACATTGGGCTACATACGAGCTATTTACTCACCGCTGGGACGAACCGATTTTAGATTTGCTTGCCCATTGTCAAAAAGAACATATAACGCTGCTGACGCCAATGCCGGGGGAGAGTTTTTACGTTCATCAAGAACATATAAATAAACAATGGTGGCGAGAAAAAGAAATATGTGAGCCAGCTAGAATTTTGACTTAATAATATGATCTTAATTCAATAATTATTTTGGAAATTAACCTTGTTATTTTCAGAATATAACAAGGATTTTACTGGTCATTGAAATTAAAAATTTCTATAGATTCACTTTCCAATTGTGATCTCACGCTTTTATAAATCGATTGGTGTCATTTTTTGATACTTTTCATCTGAAAATTTGCGCTCTTATCAGAAAAGTTTTAGTAAAAATCTTTGCCATCTTAATTTTACTCTTCAAAACAATTATACTGACTATTATCTTGATAAGCCCATAGAGCAATGGCTATAACTTGTTCTGGATGGGTAAAATGTATCCAGTTAAAGAAAAGTAAAAAATCTAATGGATAAGACATGTTTTACGCCAACAAGATAGAATATTGAGACCAAAATCACAAGAGTAGGACTCTCTTGAATTTATCATCATGGATGCTGAATAAATAAAATACAGGCATTGTTCGATGAATAATTCTGCAACGTATTTACTTGCTGCTTTACGAGAAAAAATAAAAGAAAAAGGCATTGGATATTCCGAGCTTTCTATTGGACTTGGAATCCCGCTTTCTACCATAAAAAGGCAGCTTCACAATACGTCTCTTGGTTTAGATAAAATCTTGTTGTACGCCACGCACCTTGATACGGATTTGGTTGAGTTATCCATGCGAGGTAAGCAGCTGCAGCAAGAGAGTGAACAGTTTATCACCGACACCAACAGTGAGATTTTCCATCAATATCCCCCGATTTCAGATAATAAGTGCGACATTCATGGAAAGGTGTAGAAGAGGAAGCCAACTGCTGAAAGTGGTACGCTCTTCTCGCCAAAGAAACAAGCAGTACTACCATGAATTATCAGCAGT
>NZ_JAMZAS010000005.1:0-312897 GCF_024181935.1 Vibrio sp. Y51_MX_L26 | reverse complement strand
AGCATGGAAATGACAAATATTCGCCCTTTTCGCCGCTTTTCCACCCTATTACCCCGCCACTTTCACTCTTAGGCTACAACCACGTACATTCAGCCTGAGAGATCCGTTGCGGAAATAACGCTTTCTATACGGCAATTTGCCTTCTTTCTGGCAAGCTACCGCCCTCTTTCTGATCAAAAGCGCTATAAATCGTAGCACCTATATGCATGAAACAAATAGAAAAACAGTATGAATATGTGTGGTCGCGCGCAATTAGACGGCGCAATGCACGCTAACTACAAAAAAGGTGATAGATTGAAGGGGCTGTATAAATAAACAGGTCAATTTTATCATGAAAAGTCAGTTTTTACTTAGTGTAAAAGAGCACATGCTTACTCGTCATTATGCGAATAAAACCATCGAAAGTTATCTATTTTGGATAAAACGCTTTATCACTTTCCACCAGCTTGCACACCCTTCGACACTAGCAGAAGATGATGTCGTTCAGTTCCTGAGTTACTTAGCGGTAAAAGAAAAAGTTGCGGTAAAAACGCAAGCTTTGGCACTGAACTCAATATCATTTTTATATCGTGATTATTTCAAAACTCCACTATCACTTGATATGAGATTTCAGAAATCTCTGACCGAAAAGAAACTTCCCGTTGTGTTAACTAGGGAGGAGATCCGACGATTCGTTCAACATATCGACCCGAGGTATAAACTCCATATTCAGTTGCTTTATGGCTCAGGGCTTCGAGTCATGGAGTGTTTGCGCTTAAGAGTTCAGGACATCGATTATGATTATGGAGCTGTTCGTGTTTGGCAAGGAAAAGGAGGTAAAAATCGTACCGTAACGTTAGCAAAAGAGCTACATGAGCCGCTTAAAGCTCAGGTTAATTTAGCAAAAGATTACTATTTTAAAGATAGACACATGCCTGGTTATGCGGGCGTATACATCTCTGAAGGTTTACGACGTAAATACCCAAAAGCGGAGCTAGATTTTAACTGGCACTTTTTATTCCCATCAACAAAGTTAAGTACAGTTCGGGACACCGGAGAGCTCAGAAGGCATCATATCAATGAAAGTGCAATACAAAGAGCGGTAAAGCGCGCTGCAACGGATGCGTGTATCGAAAAAACAGTAACATGCCATACACTCAGGCACAGCTTTGCCACGCATTTATTGGAGTCTGGTGCTGACATTAGAACAGTACAAGAGCAGCTTGGTCACACCGATGTAAAAACCACGCAGATTTATACTCACGTTATCGAGCGCGGGGCTGGCGGCGTGTTGAGTCCATTATCCAGCCTTTAGAAAAACAAAGCCACCTCGAAAAGGTGGCTTGCTGTATAACTCGCTATTGACGAACACCGAGTTTCACATTGCCTTTTGAATCAAACCAAAGCGCTTGTGAACGGCGACGTCCAATCAATATTGGACCATCATCATAAAAGAGAAAGTTCTTCCAATGCTTTTTAAAAATCGACCACTTAGTTTCGATGACATTGTACTTCTCGTAGCAAAAGTAAACGGTCACATCGTCTTGCCAATCGACATGTGCCTCTACTTCCGCTGGCATGTCCGGATCATCCAACTCCCACGCAGCCATCCAATCAACGACTTCAGACCAGTTCGCCTCATTCATTGGCCAATCTTGGGAGCTAAGTCGATCCATATCAGGGCTTTGAGCACTAATATTTTCTTTCCAAAATTGTGCTGAACGAGCTTGGCTCATCGGCTTAATAAAAGCCAAATCTTCTTTTGGCACAGGCATCGACTGATGCGTAAAAATCCATTTTCTTTGGTATTCATCCAAAGGCAAATAAGACATTCAGTCTCCTTTATTACGATTTCAGCCAACCTTTCTCTGTGGCTTCTTCTATCAACTCTTTCGCTTTGTCCCATAAGGTAACAGAGCCAAATTCAATTCGTTTATTAATGGTAAGTGCTTGTTCACGAGAGACGCCATGCTCCTTCCAACTCTGACCATTATTATGGTAGTTCAAGAGCATTGGAATTAACCGATCGAGTGCTTTTGCATACTTAGCATCATCGGTCTGCGCGGCTTCAAATTCATGCCAAAGCGCCAATAACTCTTGCTCCTGATCGCTGGGTAACATACCAAACAAGCGTTCTGCCGCTCTAATTTCTTTTTCTACTTGCTCTTGAGACGCGGCAGTATCATAAACAAAGGTATCCCCCGCGTCGATCTCTACTACGTCATGTATCAATAACATTTTCATCACTCGGCAAATATCTACTGGTGCATTCGCATGCTCTTCCATCAATATTGCCATCAGTGTGACATGCCAACTATGCTCACCACTATTTTCGAGACGCCCTTCAGCACTTTTAACTCGGGTTCGGCGCAAAATACTTTTGAGTTTATCGAGCTCGATTACAAGTGCTAATTGCTTTTCCAATCGCTCCATACTATCGCCCTTCTGGTTGCCAATTCGGATTAATAAGTGACGTTAGAACGTGGTCTTGCCATTCACCATTAATCAAAAGGTAATCTTTTGCATACCCTTCTTGGTTGAACCCTACATGCTCTAGCACAGCTTCACTACGTTTGTTGTGAGGCATGTAGCCGGCTTGAATACGATGTAACTTCTGCACGTTAAACATGTAGTCGCAAGCCATGGTTAATCCACGACGCATATAACCATGCCCTTGCGCTTTTTCAGCGAGAGAGTATCCGACGTTACAAGAATAAAAAGGGAAACGACTCAAATTACTAAAGGATATCGTACCTAGCATTTCACCCGAAGAGGCTCTGACCAAGAGGCAATAATACCCCAACCCCATTCGATGCAGCTCATTGAGCTTGATAAGCTTTTGCAACCAACCGTTAACTGAGAAAAAAGCCTCTTCACGTTTCGGCTCAAACGGTTTCAGGTATTCTCGGTTCGCTTGAAAATACTCGGCAATCATATCTGCGTCACCGATTTCAGCGGTACGAAGAAGCAAGTCACCGTCCAACTTATGAACGGCGATAGATGAGCTGTTATCTTCCATTACAAATGATTAATTCCGTCTTTTCGTTCAATTCGATTAATTCTTGCGGATACCGTAATCACGCAGTTTATTAGCGATTGAGGTATGCGATACATTTAAGCGCTTAGCAAGCTTGCGGCTTGATGGGAATGACTGATACAAACGCTCCAGAACCTGAGATTCATAGTCACGCATGATCTCATCCAATGAACCGTCGATGTTAAGCGTTGCACTACCTGCGCCGACTGATTGAGGCTGAGGTAAATTGAAGTGCTCCGCGTTTAGTATACCACCATCCATTTCTGTGAGCGCTCGAAGAACCATATTATCCAGCTGGCGCATGTTTCCTGGCCACTGATAATTTGCAAGGGCATCAACTAGACCATCATCAAACTCTGGCTTATCAATCCCAAGCTGTTGAGCATGTTTCGCCACAAATAACTCAAGCAATGGCGCAACGTCATTTGAGCGCTTACGTAACGGAGGAATGCTGAGCGTAAGTACGTTGAGACGATAATACAAATCTTCACGGAACATTCCAGCCTCAGAAAGTTCGGCAAGGTTATGTTTTGTTGAAGCGATGATACGAACATCGACATGCATCTCATCTTCTGCACCGACACGACGGAAATTACCATCCTGTAGAAAACGTAACAGCTTTATTTGAAGATGCGAACTCATTTCACCGATTTCATCAAGAAATACCGTACCGCCATTTGCTTGCTCAAAGATGCCTTTGTGACCTTGTTCATGATTAAATGAACCCGGCGCATGACCAAAAAGTTCAGTTTCTGCTACATCGTCAGGCATCGAAGCACAACTCAAAACTAAGAATGGCTTGCTCGCACGGCTAGAACGGCTGTGGCAAGCTTTAGCAAGCATTTCTTTACCGGTCCCCGTTTCGCCTTCAATCAACAGGGGTTGATCAAGCACAGACAGCTTCTTAGCTTGGTTCATTAGCGCTTTATGACGGTTCGATATACCAACAAAGTGCTCAAAACCCAGAGGATTATGCAGCGGTAGCGCTTCTTCAATTCTGGCAACTTGCTGACTAGAGCGAATCGTCATTAGAGTGCTCGCTAGAGTCGAGTTTTGCGCTTCGTCTCGGATATAAACTGGCATCAACTCTAGAACATAGTCCAAGCCATCAATCACAAGGTTTTCCCGCGTTCGGCCATTAACACCTTCAGACCAACGAGAGAAACGAACACTTGGTAACAAAGCACCGATTTGAGTACCAATCACTTCTTGCTTGTGAAGGCCAAGCAATGAAAGTGCAGACATGTTTGCCATGTCTACGGCACCTTTAAGGTCGATGGCAAAAACCGGATCGGGCAAGTTATCAACTAGCGAGAGCAACTCCGTATTGTGGCGCTCCATCGGCATAAACTGGATTTTACGTACGTCTTTCACCCCCGGAATACGGCGGATTTCAGCCATCAGCTCACTAAACGTATCAAAATCAATATCTGGGCAGTTCAAATAGATAATACCGCTAATATCGATTTCGATACCACGCAAGTCGATGCTTTTAGACGCTAAAATATCGAGCAGTTCTCGGGTCAAGCCGAGTCGATCTTCACATAAGACTTCAAGACGCACTGAAAATATCCCAATTCACGACTGTCAGGAAAAGTTGACAGTAGTTTCTATCATGCTTGGAATGGCGTCAAGCAATCCTATCCATCAAAGTTGATATTCGTTACGGTTTCATCGTAATTGATGCAACTTTCGCCGCCACAGCCTTGCGTATGGTTCCCAATTTAACCTGACGGTCAGGATACCAAGGTAGTGGACGCAATAAGGTCATCGCTTTCAAGCCCAAACGTGCAGTGAGAATACCAACGCCTAGCCCCTGCCCCGCACGAGCAGAAACTTTGCCTGCAAGGTCCATCGACATCAAGTCCATACTAGCATCAATAGCCAGCTCACTGGCACCAGCCGCCGCCATATTGACAAATACCGCTTTTAGTAGCTTGATGCGAGAGGCGTAACCTAGCTCTACCCCATATACTTTGGAGAGGTTGTCGATCATTTTGAAATTTCGCCACGCCACCAGCAACATATCAGCGGCAGCCAGAGGGCTCACCGCGACTAGGGCCGCACACTCGGTTGCGTGCTGCGATACGATTTTCGTTGCCAATTTGTCTTGTTGGCTCACAACCATCGAGTCATACATATCAAGGATTTCAGCATCACTATGAGCTGGGTTAATGCTGTTCTGCCAACGATCAAAGCCCGGGTTCTCTGCCATCACACCACTTTGTTCTGCCACATTTTCGCAAAAGGCTTTCCCTTTCCCCACACTCTCACTATTAACAAGCGCTTCTGCTTCTTCTTGAACACTAAAATGATTTCGTAGTTTGCGCAGTTTCCAAAGCTCTTTACCCATCGCCCCTAAACCAAGCGAAGCGATCGCAGCAATAAACCCCGTCCAGCTTAAAGCCAGCCAATCAGAAGTTTGAATTGCGGTTATAACCGAGTCCACCGCTTGCCAGCCAACCAAACCAGCAAAGGTGGCAAATGCGCCAGTCGCAAGCCATTTTCTGCCCGGTTTTGGACGAATGACATGCTCGAGTTGCAATTCCTGTTCGGTCTCCTGGCGCTCTTCTTTAACTTCAACAGGTACGAATGTTTCTTTTTCGCCGAATGTTTGCTGCGCCGTTAACTCCGGTTGATTCGATTGCTGCTCTTTTTCCATTGCCTTTTCAGAGAAAACTTGTTTTTGCTTCAACTCACTCATTTCAATTTATCTCCAATCAGGTAATCCAGTGCTTTGTCTAAGCGTATGTGCTTCACTGGCTCATCATTCGGTGAGGGCATTGGACGGAATGACGTAAAATCAAATCCGTTGTTTTGCCAATAAGCCGCATTTGGTAGCTTTTTCGGCACTTCTCCCGGAAACATCGTCATCGGCTCACCATCCAACGTCGTACCCTGTAACGCCGGAATCGTCTTATCTCCAGAAGAAATAAATCCCGTCGTGGTTGATTGGATAGAAGCGATACTCATGCAGCTCATCTCGATATTCTCGTAGGCTGCGGTTTGCCACGCTGGATGCACCATTTGTTGTAGCAAAGACACCAAATTTGGGTGCTGATCGGGCGTGATATGATCCGCTTTTGTGGCAGCAAACAGCACTTTGTCGATTTTTGGTGAGAATAAACGGCGCAAAAAGCTACTACGACCATAACGGAAGCTATGCATGATCTGCTCTAGCGCTTGGCGCATGTCGTAAAACGCTTCATCGCCGGCATTGAGAGGCTGCAAGCAATCCACAAGTACAATCTGGCGATCGAAGGTCGCAAAGTGATGCTTATAAAACGCTTTCACTACTTTCTGTTGGTATTCCTGAAAACGCGCTTCGAGCATCGCCAAGTTGCTGCCCTTAAGCGCCTTGCTTTCCGGATCAGCACGACACGGGAAAAACTGTAGCACTGGCGCGCCTCCGAGCTCACCAGGTAATACGAAGCGGCCAGGCTGTACCCAATGAAGACCTGCGTCTTTACAGGTATGAAGGTACTCGGTGTATGTATGCGCAACTTTCTCGAGTAGTTTCTCGTTCACTTCAGCAGAAAGATCCACCTTTTCTAATTCAGACAGCCAAGCTTTGGCTAGATCGCCACGCTGGCCTTTAAGTGCATCAAACTGAGTTTGCGACCACGTCGCAAAGTCCATGTCCAATAACGGCAGGTCGAGCAGCCACTCTCCTGGATAGTCGATAATATCAACATTTAAAATTGCGGTTTTACTCAACAGCTTTTTCGTGGTTTTATTTGGTTTGTACTTAAGCGCTAAGCGAATCTCACTCACATCCCGTGTTGGTACTGGCCATTGAGGTGGGGTCGCATGGATCTGGCTCATCGCTTCGTCGTAAGCAAAACGTGGCACCATCATATTCGCTTGAGGTTCACGCTTCGCTCCAATAAGACGCTTATCTCTGGCTGCAGTCAAAAGAGGCAAATTATCATGGGTAGCGGTATGGAGAAGCTGATTCACTAATGACGTGATGAATGCCGTCTTACCTGCACGAGAAAGTCCGGTGACGGCAATTCGAACATTGGAATCCATACCTCTGTTGATAAAGTCATTGACTTCTTTCTTTATTCTTTTCATTGCGCTTCTTTATCTTGCTCCGCTCTAAAACAACGTTATCAGCAACTTCGGGTATTAATCTATGAATACTTACCGTTCCATACTGAACTCTATGAGTCTAACTTTATATACCTTAATAAAAGATGAACAAAACATTCGCTTAAAGCAGGATGAAAAAAGAAAAGCCCCTGAGTGGTTCAGAGGCTTACTTAATCAACACTAAAGCATTAGTGACCCTATTTATGCTGATTACTGTGTTGAACAGAAACCTGCTTTCTTTGAGTCTAGTCGTCTTCGATTAATTTATAGATAACAAATAGAGCGATTTCTAAAATCAGCCATAATACACACGTGATGGTCACGTACTTCTCATCAAAGATGCTGATGCCGTGAAGGATCAAGTCGTAGCCAACAAAGCCACCTACCACTACAGCAAGAATAATTTGTAGAATCTGAATAAAACGAGGCATGCCGTCTCCTAATTATTGTTCGCATAACGTTTGATTGCTATGCCCTAAGGTTTATATCTACATTATATAGACAAAAAGTGCAGTTTTCGCTGCACTTTTGTCAAATGTTTGCTAGGTAAATCAGCACCTTGTCACATTCTCTCTACTGAGACAATGTAAGATTGCCTTTTGCCTTATGCTTCCATCTCTTGAATTTTCACTTTCCAAGTGTCTGGACCGATTTGGTGCGCGTTAACACCATTTGAGTCTACAGCCACTGTTACTGGCATATCTTCAACTTCAAATTCGTAAATCGCTTCCATACCTAAATCTTCAAATGCGACAACGCGAGCTTTCTTGATCGCTTTCGCTACAAGGTAGGCCGCGCCACCAACAGCCATTAGGTAAACCGCTTTGTGATTCTTAATAGATTCAACCGTTGCAGGGCCACGCTCAGCTTTACCGATCATGCCCATGATGCCGGTTTTTTCTAACATCATATCGGTGAATTTATCCATACGAGTTGATGTTGTTGGGCCGGCAGGACCAACGACCTCATCACCAACCGCATCGACAGGGCCTACGTAGTAAATGAACTTACCGTTTAGATCTACGCCTTCTGGTAGACCTTCACCATTGTCTAACATGCCTTGAATACGTTTATGCGCAGCATCACGACCAGTCAGAATTTTACCTGATAGAAGAACGGTTTCGCCTGTCTTCCACTCTTGTACTTCTTCTTTAGTAATCGTGTCTAAGTTTACGCGACGCGTGTTTTCGCCCGCTTCCCAAGTAATGTCTGGCCAATCTTCTAGTTTAGGTGGCGTTAGCTCTGCTGGGCCGCTGCCATCAAGCGTGAAGTGTACGTGACGAGTCGCCGCACAGTTCGGGATCAAACAAACAGGCTTAGAAGCCGCGTGCGTTGGCGCCGTTTTGATCTTAACGTCGACAACCGTCGTCAAACCGCCAAGGCCTTGCGCGCCGATACCAAGTTTGTTCACGCGATTGAAGATATCAAGACGAAGCTCTTCTTCTGCGTTTTGTGGGCCACGGTCAATAAGCTCTTGAATATCGATGTGTTCCATTAGAGATTCTTTTGCCAATACCGCTGCTTTTTCAGCCGTACCGCCAATACCAATGCCAAGCATGCCAGGAGGACACCAGCCCGCGCCCATTGTTGGTAGCGTTTTCTCTACCCACTCAGCAATATCGTCAGATGGGTTTAGCATCACCATCTTAGTCTTGTTTTCACTACCGCCGCCCTTCGCTGCGATCTGAATTTCAACTTTATCGCCCGGAACCATGTTGATGTGTACGACAGCAGGCGTGTTGTCTTTGGTATTAATACGTTTACCGGCAGGATCCATAAGTACTGACGCACGCAACGGGTTGTCTGGGTTCGTATACGCTTGTCGAACACCTTCATCTACCATCTGCTGAACCGTCATGTCGGTTGAGTCCCATTGCACGCCCATACCGATGTTGACGAAACACGTCACGATACCAGTATCCTGACAAATTGGTCGGTGACCTTCTGCGGACATTCGGGAGTTAATTAGGATCTGAGCAATCGCGTCTTTAGCGGCTTGGCTCTCTTCGCGGTGATAGGCTTTTTCAAGAGCTTGAACAAAGTCTAGCGGGTGGTAGTAAGAAATATACTGTAGCGCATCAGCGACACTGCTGATCACATCCTGCTTGCGTATTACCGTCATTACATGCCTCGTTATAGTTATGCTTCCATTATTGGCTTGGCTTCAATCGTGTTTGTTGAGCTTATTGCTCTTTTGAGCTTCGTTTTTTATAAACAATTGTCGAACGGCTGATATCGACACACGAAACGCTGAAGTCGCCTACTTGTAAACCATCTCAAAACCCTATGAATAGAGGGTGTTTGGCTATACAGAGGAATATGATACTCTTGCTGCCCATGACATGCCATGCAGTGAACGATCTCTTTGTCACAAATTACACAAATGAACAACATGGACAATCAATTCATTGATTTTAAAGCGCTGGAATATGCACCAGAGTTTGCTCTTCACCTCTTTTCTCGCATTCAACACCAGCCTTGGGCGATGTTGCTGCGTTCTGCATCAGAAACGCATATCGATAGCCGCTTCGATGTGTTGGTTGCCAACCCAATTGCAACGTTAGAAACCACTGCCGAAATTACACAAGTTGAAACGCCATCGAATGCCTATTCAACTCAAGATGACCCATTCGCGCTGCTTCATCAGTTGCAAGAACAGTGGCTTCCTCACGTTGAGTTAAATAAAGAATTGGATTTGCCTTTTGTCGGCGGAGCGCTCGGTTACTTCAGTTACGATTTAGGTCGACGCGTAGAAACGATGCCAGAACTGGCCGAAAAAGATCTCAACACGCCTGATATGGCGGTAGGTCTGTATGAATGGGCCGTTGTTGTTGACCACAAGCTTAAAAAAGCCTGCCTAGTCGGTCAGAATATCGAGCAAGCTTGGCAATGGTTAAACGAGCAAAAAGCAGAGCAAATCGTAGACTTCGCTCTGTCTGGTGATTGGCAGTCAAACATGACGAAAGAGAGCTACGCCACTCGCTTTGACAAGGTGCAAGAATACTTGTTGAGCGGTGACTGCTATCAGATCAATTTGGCGCAACGCTTTAACGCACCGTATCAAGGCTGTGAGTGGCAAGCGTATCTAAAATTAGAGTCCGCCAACCAAGCGCCATTTTCCGCTTTTATCCGTATGCCAGAGTCTTCGATTTTGAGTATCTCTCCAGAGCGCTTTTTAGAACTCAAAGATCGCGTCATTGAAACGAAACCAATCAAAGGTACTCGCCCACGCAGCGAAGACCCAAAGCAAGATAACGCTAGTGCCCATGACTTGCAGACAGCGGAAAAAGATCAGGCCGAAAACCTAATGATTGTCGATTTGCTGCGTAATGACATTGGTCGAGTTGCATCACCGGGTAGCGTTCACGTGCCAAAGCTGTTTGAGATTGAAAGCTTCCCCGCAGTGCATCATTTGGTGAGCACCATTCGTGCGAATTTGGATGAACAATACGCTCCTGCGGATTTGCTGCGAGCGTGTTTTCCAGGCGGTTCAATTACCGGCGCACCTAAAGTTCGCGCAATGCAGATCATTGAAGAATTGGAGCCGCATCGACGCAGCGCGTATTGCGGCAGTATTGGCTACATTTCACGCCATGGTCGTATGGATACCAGCATCACCATCCGCACTCTCGTAGCGGAGAATCACAAACTGTACGCTTGGGCAGGCGGCGGCGTCGTTGCGGATAGCGATTGCGCTTCTGAATATCAAGAAACGTTGGATAAGCTCTCAAAGATTTTGCCAGCGCTGCAATAGTAGGTTTCGCCAAATGGCAACGGTCTATGAATCCTGCTAACGAAAACAAGCAAAAACGCCTCCAGTACGGAGGCGTTTTTGTGAGCGTTGTTTGTCTGTCCTTTAATGTTTAGCCGTTAGCCAACAAGCATCCGTTTTTTAAGAGGCAGCGTCTACTGCTCAAGCCACTTACACATGATCTGTTCAATATCGGTTGCGGTGTACGGCTTAGTGAGGATGTCGTCCATGCCTGAATCAATGCACTTTTGACGCTCTTCGATAGTAGTGCCAGCGGTTAATGCGATAATAGGATGAGTAAAGCCACGTTCTCTCAGATACATCGTCGCCTCATAACCATCCATTTCTGGCATTCGGCAATCCATAAATATCAGTTCGTAATCTTTGTTTTTCACCGCTTCTAAGGCTTCTTTCCCATTGGCTTTTAAATCAGGCGTAATGTCGAGTTTTTTCAGCATTTGAGTAACTATCACTTGGTTCATTCTGATGTCGTCAACCACCAGTATTGAGCGTCCTGCCAAATCACTTCGCTCTATATTAGCTAATTCCCCCTCTGCTGCGCCTTGGGCTTGCCCCTCCTTTAGAGGAATAGAGACTTTAAAGGTGGTACCTTTGCGTTCTTCACTTTCAAAGCTAATCTCGCCCTGCATCAAATCCACTAGATTTTTACAAATCGCAAGGCCCAAACCAGAGCCTTCAAAACTGCGCTTCGCCGAGCGATCTACTTGCACAAATGGGTCAAATAATGAGGGCTGCGCTTCTATCGGGATGCCAATACCCGTGTCTTCAACCTCAAAATGCGCAATACCGTTTATCCACTCCACTCGCAGCACCACCCCACCCAAATGAGTAAACTTAATAGCATTTCCCACCAAGTTGACCAAGATCTGTGTAATTCGCTCTAAGTCACCAACTAAAAACTCGGGAATTCCGAGCTTTTTATCGATGGAGAAATGAATTCGCTTTTCTGCTGCTTTAGCTGAAAATACGCCCATGATGGCTTTTTCAAGCTCTTCCCAAGCAAAGACCTTATCGATGATTTCCATCATACCGGCATTCATCTTGCTGAAGTCGAGAAGATCGTTAATGATGACCCTCAACAAGTCTCCCGATTGAGTCAAGTTGTTTAGGTAATGGCGTTGCTCTTCACCTAACTGTGTTCGACTTAGTAGTTCAGCACTACCTAACACGCCATTAAGAGGTGTTCGCAACTCGTGGTTAATCATGGCGACAAACTCTTTCGTCGCTTTTTCCGATTCCTCTGCCCGCTTTCGCAGCTCCACTTCTCGCTCTAAACTCAAATGCCGGCCAATGACCCCATGAACCAAATCCGATACCAGCTCCATCTGTTTGGAAATAAACGACTGATCGATTTGATCCAACTGAACAGAGAAGATCAACTCCCCTACTGTTTGCTTGTCAATGATGATAGGCAAATGCAAGTTTTCCCCCTGCCAATTGGGGACAGTCTTAATCGTATTCTCATGGCGAAGCTGTAAATGACCAAAATGATGTCGGCGCAAAGAAGAGAGTTTTGTGGAATCAAGATGTAAGTAAGCCGCAGAAATGATTGAGTTCGAAGTGAGCTGTTCAATAAAACTGGCAATCATGGCTTCATCAAACGTGCTCGACAGAAAAGTTCGACCAAACTTAATCAGCGTCGCGTCAACTTTCTCTTCGAACTCAAACTTGCGTAAATCCTTTTTTGATTTCAACTCAAGCTTTTTCAAAGCAACACTTAGCTGTTGAGTAGATTCATAAAGTTCGAAGCTCTTCTGCTCCAATAACCGCTCAGCTGCTTTTCTTGATTCGATTTCTCGTTTGAGTTTCCTTTCTAGCGAGGAACTTCCTGTCATATCGTTCTTATTGTGCCTCTAACCAAAAGCGAACCTGGCTACCATCTTCTGACTGGTTTTGGTGTTTGATATGAATAACTTCACCAAAGTGCGCTGCGCAACCTTTTATTAGACCTAAACATACGTGAGACATGCACCGCGCACTTCGATAATCAAACACCATGTTTGATTGAGTCTCGCTGATAAAATCAAACTGAGGAGGATTAGCATCTGGGTAGAGCTTTTTGACCTCGACATGAATAAAATCTTCAACATGGCGAACAAATTGAAATGTCGTTTCACACTGCTGCAAACTGGCATGACTAGGAATCGAGCGAAGTAAATTCAAAAAAACGCACTCTCCAAATACTTCTTGCAGTTGTTCAGGTGGAATGCCAGATACTTTACTGAGATTCACAATCAATTTAACCAAGTCTTTATGATCGTAACTGCCAACCGCCGTATAAATCCCTTCGTCATTAGAAAGGTCGAGCACTTGGTCTAACACATCGAGACCAAACTTCTCTTCCACTAACTCCATGAACTCGGTGAAAATAATCCCTTTCATTAGTCAATACTTGCCCTGTGGTGACCTCTTAAAATAAAGAATGGGTTATAACCTTATAAGTTTCAAATTATTATACCCAAGCAGAGTGAGACACACGACACAAAGCAGGGAAAGACCAATGGCCGTACTTTGGTATTGCCGTACTACTACTTTAATACCGTACCAACGGCGATAGCACCACGCCTCTTGCGGCCATTGAGTATAATAAATAGTGGTTAGGCACAATAAATAAGGATTTGGTTTGGTTATCGACAAAACTCAATTACTGCAAAACTTTCAATTTCGGCTTCCAACGGGTTACCACAAAGAGTCCCTCGCGCGACTGAAATGGATGAAAGGAAAATCACTGCGAGACGCAGCGGTCTTAATTGGTTTTGTAGAACGCCCGGAGGGGCTACAGGTCATTTTGACAAAGCGAGCAGCGCACTTGCGTCATCATCCGGGACAAATCAGTTTCCCCGGCGGTAAGTTTGAGCAGGAAGATCATCATCTAATCAATACGGCATTAAGAGAAACCAAAGAAGAGATCGGTATAGAAGATGAACATATTCATGTATTTGGCCAGCTTCCAACATTGCCTACGATTAGTCAGTTTAATGTGACACCGTTTTTGGCCTTTATTTCTCCTGAGTATAAAACGCATATTGACCCAAATGAGGTGGAGTCCGTTTTTGAAGTTCCTGCTAACCACATTCTGAACCCGAAAAAGCTGTACAGCACCAAGTTTGACCTAAAAAACAGCAGTCATCGTGTATTTGCTATCCCATATAGACAGCATTTCATCTGGGGCATGACCGCACAAATCATCGAATCAATGCAAAAACATATCATTTCACATTAAAAACTTCTGATATCGGTATTTTTATGGCTGCGATCATCATGCGCATCAATATTAATAAAACGTTGCTTCATAAACATTCATTCACATTAGATTAATTTGCCGTTTTCACCGCAAACGCTTGCGGTGAAATAAATTTATACAAACAGCCCTATCGATAAGTTTTTCTAATTTTACTCATTAGCAGAAATCACGAGTAGCACATCATTTTCGTGATAAAAAGCAGGTTTTTGACATATCATTCAATAAGCGTAAGCAATAAATGATTTAGATCTAATTTTCCTAGTGTAAAATCTTGCAAAATTACTCCCGACTTATTTCCTGTTCCCAAAATGAGTAACTAAAAAATGAATACAACTACTTCTGCGGTTTCTACCGCACAATCGTCTAGTAAGTTTTCTTACAAAGACTTTACCTGGTGTCTGTCCCTTTTTGGTACGGCAGTAGGTGCCGGTGTACTATTCCTTCCTATTAAAGCAGGTGCAGGTGGCTTTTGGCCATTAGTAATCCTAGCCCTAATCGCAGCACCAATGACTTGGTTCGCACACAAATCTTTAGCTCGCTTCGTTCTTTCTGCGAAAAACCCAGAAGCGGACATCACTGACACAGTAGAAGAGCACTTTGGTAAGACTGGCGCAAACCTTATTACGTTCGCTTACTTCTTCGCTATCTACCCAATCGTACTTATCTACGGTGTTGGTATCACAAACACGGTTGACTCTTTCCTAGTTAACCAAATGGGTATGGAATCTATTCCTCGCTGGCTACTTTCCGGTGCACTTATCGCTGCAATGACAGCGGGCGTAGTGTTCGGTAAAGAGCTTATGCTGAAAGCAACTTCAGCGATGGTTTACCCTCTAGTGTTCATCCTACTAGCGCTGTCTGTGTACCTAATTCCTGGTTGGAACACTTCAATGATGGAAGTATCACCTGACTGGGGTGCAATGCCAGCTATCGTATGGCTAGCAATCCCTGTTATCGTGTTCTCTTTCAACCACAGCCCAATCATTTCTCAGTTCTCTAAAGAACAACGTCGTGTATACGGTGATGACGCAGTTAAGAAAACTGACGCTATCACTGGTGGCGCAGCGATGATGCTAATGGGCTTTGTAATGTTCTTCGTTTTCTCTGTTGTACTTTCTCTGTCTCCAGAGCAACTAGCAACAGCACAAGAGCAAAACATCTCTGTTCTTTCTTACCTAGCAAACGTTCATGAGTCTCCACTGATCTCTTACTTAGGTCCACTGGTTGCTTTCGCGGCTATCACTTCTAGCTACTTCGGCCACTTCCTAGGTGCGCATGAAGGTCTAGTTGGTCTAGTGAAATCTCGTTCAAAATCGCCAGTAAGCAAGATCGAGAAGATGTCTCTTATCTTCATCGTAATCACAACTTGGATCGTTGCTATCGTTAACCCAAGCATCCTAGGTATGATTGAAACAATGGGCGCACCGATGATTGCGGCAATCCTATTCTTGATGCCTATCTTCGCAATGCAAAAAGTTCCAGCGATGGCTAAGTACAAAACTTCAGCACCTGTGCAAATTTTCACAGCAATCTGTGGTCTTGCTGCCATTAGTTCTGTAATCTACGGCGCTCTTTAATCATCCCTGCCCTAGCACGGTATGATTAATCCAAAAATATAACGATAAAATTAAGCCTCCCAACTCCCCTTGGGAGGCTTTCTTCTGAGGTAATCGATATGATTAGTGTTTTTGATATCTATAAAATCGGTGTTGGACCTTCAAGCTCACACACTGTAGGCCCAATGAAAGCGGGTAAAGAGTTTATTGATGATCTTCGCGCAATGGGAAAACTGCGCGACATCACTAAAATCACCGTTGACGTTTATGGATCACTATCACTGACAGGGAAAGGTCACCACACAGATATTGCTATCATCATGGGTCTTGCAGGCAACACTCCTGAGAAAGTTGATATCGATTCTATCCCGGGCTTTATCGCTCGCGTAGAAGAAACTGAACGCCTTCCTGTTGGCATGCACTGTCACACAGTATCGTTCCCACGTGAAGGTGGAATGAACTTCCACAAAACAAACCTTGAGTTACACGAAAACGGCATGCAAATCCACGCTTGGATTGATGACGAAAAAGCGTACTCAAAAACTTACTACTCTATCGGCGGTGGTTTCATCGTTGATGAAGAAAACTTCGGTAAAGAAGTTGAGAATCCAGTAAAAGTTCCTTACCCGTTTACAACGGCAGAAGAGCTTGTAAAGCAATGTCATGAAAGCGGCCTGTCTATCAGTGCGCTAACCATGAAAAATGAACATGCGCTTCATTCTGACGAAGAAACTCGTACTTACTTCGCAAACATCTGGCGCACAATGCGCGAATGTATGGATCGCGGTATGAACGAAGAAGGCATTCTGCCTGGTCCACTACGCGTACCTCGTCGTGCGGCAGCACTTCGTCAGCAACTGCTTACTTCTGAAAAAACAACGAACGATCCAATGTCTGTTGTTGACTGGGTAAACATGTTTGCTTTTGCAGTAAACGAAGAGAACGCAGCAGGTGGTCGTGTTGTAACTGCTCCGACTAACGGTGCATGTGGCATCATCCCTGCGGTACTGGCTTACTATGACAAGTTTATTCAAACCGTAACTGAGAAAGACTACATCCGTTACTTCGCAGCTTCTGGTGCAATTGGCGGCCTTTACAAGCGTAACGCGTCTATCTCTGGTGCAGAAGTTGGCTGTCAGGGCGAAGTTGGCGTGGCATGTTCTATGGCAGCAGCGGGCCTTGCTGAGCTTATGGGTGGTAGCCCAGAGCAAGTATGTATGGCGGCTGAAATTGCGATGGAGCACAACCTAGGTCTAACTTGCGACCCGGTTGCAGGTCAGGTTCAGGTTCCATGTATCGAGCGTAATGGTATTGCAGCTGTAAAAGCAATCAACTCAACTCGTATGGCACTGCGTCGTTCTTCTGCTCCTACTGTTTCTCTAGATAAAGTTATCGAAACAATGCTAGAGACAGGTAAAGACATGAACGCGAAATACCGTGAGACTTCTCAAGGCGGCCTAGCAGTAAAAGTTATCTGTTAATAAGCCTTACTGAATATCGACGAAACCCGAGCCTCTGCTCGGGTTTTTTATACTTCATTAACCATGAATAATGGGTTGCTACACCCAGCATAAAAAAACCTAAAACCTTGAATATATCCAATTATTATGGATATCCCCGTAAAAAATCACATCCCTCTCCTAGCTTTATTGATAACGTAGCCAAAAATTAAACTTGGAGCACACCAACACATGATTAGGTTTGAAATTGGAAACCAAATCTGCGTTTGCTTGTCCGAAAACGAAATATCTTTAGAGCTCAATCAATCACTCCACCACTCCATTCCTGTCAACCCAAATGAGTACGCCATTCTGTCAACCATCGCCAAATACGGTAGCTTAAATACGCCAATTAGCCAGCGATTGATAGAAAGCAAAATCACTCAACAATACAAAATGACACTGCCTGAAAATGGCTTTAAAAACGCGGTGGCCGCTCTAAGAAAGAAATTTCGCAAGCTCACGGAAGAACACGTAACCACAAAAAAAAATATTATCGAAAATATTCACCGGACCGGATACTTCATCCCTTTTACTATGCAAAACAACCATCAGAATGGCATCGACCATCAACACAAGATCAATCAATACACAACAAACAGCCTTGGCAAAGCCCTTCGTATTTGTCTGCGTAATAAAAAGATCTATTCAGATACGCTGTGGGTCGTGTTGATCACAGCGATCATTTTCTTTGCCATCTGTTACTACGCGATCAACAGCATTGTGAAACATAATTATCTGGATAACGCCTTCGAAATTGCAGAGAACCTTTCCCAAAAGAGCTGCTTTGCTGATGAAAGAGAATTGAAGTCGCTCTTTGATAATGTAAAGCTGGTGGAATCGAGCATGATGCTGGACCGTTTCAATATCCGGTGTTTAGTCACCCCCGAAACCGTTGTCCCTGTCAGCAAAAAAGCATTTGAAGAGTGGAGTAATAATAGCAATTATACGACCCAATCATTTGACTTGAATAACGCGACCGTTTTGGTTCGTGTCAAAAACATTAACTTATCCGACAACGTTGAAAATCATATTTCGCGTTTTTTTCTTTCCGGCATGAAGCTATCAACCAATACAGGGACCTCTTTAGAAATTGGTAACACCAATGAACGCTTTTTCAACTATCACGTGAAGAACAGCGGCTATAAAGAGGTGTATTACATCTCTGGCCCGTTTCAAAGCATCATTTTATTAAGCTTGCTGTTTCTAATAATACTGCGTCATCGCTCCCTACAAGCCTTTATGGCTTATTTGTGTGCAATTCGACAATTTAAAATCAAACTGGAGCCGATTTATGACACTTCCGCGCAAAAGATTGTGCATTACGAAGCGCTCTCGCGATTTAAGGTAAAAAATACGCAACGGTTTATTGAAACACTGATCCGCAATGGGCTGCTCCTTACTCATACCTTACTGGTGATAGAGTCCATCTATACTAAGCATAAAGCCTTGCCTATTCCTATCAGCATTAATGTTTGTCCTTCTTTGCTGCGAGGACGCAACTTTTCAATCCTACACAGAGAACTATCTAACCGAGATTGTCGTTTGCTGACGATTGAAATCACGGAAAATGCATCGATGTACTATACCTCAGAGATTTATGGCAATGTCGCGAAACTAAAAGCACTGGATTGTAAAATCAGTATCGATGATTTTGGCACCGGCAACAACAACGTGTCGCTCATCAGTAAAATCAATCCAGATTATTTGAAAATAGATCGGGAGTTTGTGATTGGTTTAAAGTCGGACGATAAGAAAGTGGAAACGTTGCGTCAGTTAATCGCCATGGGGAATACGTATCGCTGTACAGTCATTGTCGAAGGCGTAGAAACCGCCGATAGCGCTCACTTGCTCACAACAATAGGTGCCTATATTCACCAAGGTTATTATTATCCTCTGCATTTCTAGCTTTTCTTAACCTCGTGAGTTACTTAAACTAGAGGGAATACTCTATTAAAGTTCGTGGCGGCATGAGGATATGCCGCCAATTTGTGGTTGAACGATGATTGCTATTAAACACACCAAACTGAAAGATTTTTCGAGTTTGATGCAATTGGATGTGCAGGAAGAGCAGAAAGGATTTTCTACGCCGTTTGAAGTGGCTTATCAAAAACGCAATAAGTCTGAAGCGTTCTTTACGATTTATTCTGACGATCTATTAGTTGGCTATCTTGTTATCGATAAAGGCTTCTCCCAACATGCGCCCTTTGCCAAAAGGCACGAACTGGGGCTCAAGTACTTGATGGTTGATCAACGTTTCCAACGCCAAGGGGTTGGGAGTGAAGCGTTACGCAAACTGTTCGTTTACGCGTATACCATTGACCCTGAAAGCACCTCTCTTTGCGTCACTGTGCCACAGAGTCAGCAATACGCTATCAGTTTTCTTGATGCGTGTGGATTCATCAATACAGAGAAAACAACGTTTGGTGAGAACGAAAAAGAGTGGATTTTACGTCATCCACTGAGCTAGCAAGAAAAGTATAAAAAATAGGGAATATCCAGATACAACAAAGGCAAGCTCATGGCTTGCCTTTGTCTTCAATGCTCAATAAAAAGTGACTTATTCACCTTTGTAAATACAACCGGCTGTGCACGTTTCTTTGATTTCTACTTTGCTTAGCAACGGTAAACTTGGCTTAAGCTGTTGCCAAATCCATTTTGCTAACACTTCGCTCGTCGGATTCTCCAAACCTTCAATGTCGTTCAGGTAATAATGGTCTAAACGATTGTAAATTGGTTTGAATGCCGCTTTGATTTCAGCGAAATCCACTACCCAACCAGTATGCGGGTCTACCTCACCTTCTACATAAAGACGAACTAAGAAAGAGTGTCCATGCAAACGACCACACTTATGGCCTTCAGGTACATGTGGCAAGTGATGTGCCGCTTCGAACATAAACTCTTTGTACAATTCTGTTTTCATCTTGATTCTCAGGCTTTAAAAAGACACGCAATACTAAGGAATTCACTGCCAACAGACAAGTGCTACTCAATACAAGCGTAGCAAAACGCCGTTTGTTCTCAGCGAAAATAATTAAACCTTTGTCCTGAACGTCGTATTTCTGTCATGCGCCAAACATTTGATTACACAGCACTCACATCACAATTACATATCCCCAACATGAGTGGGGTCACAATCATTCATTTCGTTGATCGCAGTGTGCATTTGTGCACATTAAGATTGTGCAGTTCGTTCCAATTACACTTATAAATTTATGCGCTCAACTATCACTTTTAAGCTCTTGCTCGCGTTAATTGCCGTCTTCAGCTGTGTTCTGGCTGCCTCTACGGCTTATCAATACCATCAACAAAAAACCTTAATCAATGATGTTCTCAGTGAACAGCTTCATGATAAGGCTAGTAATTACTTCGATAGCCTAAACATGATGATGCTAACAGGCACCATGTCGCAAAAAGAAACTTTGCGAAAAAAAGCACTCGCTCAAGAAGGGATTGAAGAAGTTCGCGTGTTGCGGGCCGATACCGTAACCAAGCTTTACGGACCAGGACAAGCAAACCAACAACCGGTCGATGATATTGACCAACGAGCTTTAAATGGCGAACTGGTCATTGAGCCAATTTCAGCCAATTGGGGGAACGGACTGGTTGTCGCGCTACCAATGAAATCAAGCGAAAATTATCGTGGCACCAACTGCGTTTCTTGCCATGTAGCACCAGAAGGCGAAGTATTGGGCGCGATTCGTTTGGAATACAACATGAACCACGTCAATTCAATGATCAATAAACAGGCAATGTTTGCGATGGGAATAATGGCCGTTATCGCGTTTGTTGGTTTTATTATAACGATGAGTTTGATTCGTAAGATCATTGTTCGCCCAATACAAAAAACGTCTCAATTCATGGCGAATGTAAGCCATAGTAAAGATCTATCTCAACGACTTGTTCATCACCAAAAAGATGAGGTAGGCCAGCTTTCTACCGCGATTAATTCGTTTATGGATACGGTATCCGAGAGTTTAGAGCGTGTACAAGACACCTCCCACTCTCTTGCCAATTCAGCTAGTCAGTTAACGGATGTTGCACAATCAACAGACAAAGCGGCCAATAATCAACAATTGGAAACCAGTGACGTACAAAGCAACATCACCGACATGTTGCAACAACAAACCGCCGTTGAAGACTCGACCAATAACGCCACAGCTCTAGTCAACCACACCGTTGATGTTGCCACTCACAGCGCAAGCCAAGCACACAGCGTGAGCGAAGACATCAAACACTTGGTGAGCAATATTGACGGCGTACGGGAAAAAATCAGTTCGTTAAACCAAAGAACCGAGGAAGTGTCGTCCATTCTTGGGGTCATTAAAGGCATTGCAGAACAAACCAACCTACTCGCGTTGAATGCTGCAATTGAAGCCGCCCGAGCCGGAGAGCAAGGACGCGGTTTTGCCGTCGTCGCGGAGGAAGTGCGTAACCTAGCTTCTCGGACCGCCGAAGCCACAGGCAACATTGAGCATATCATTTCTCAATTCCAGCAAGGGAGTGAAGAGTCCTTAGCCTCTGTGGATACTGTCTGCCAGTTTGCTCACCAACGTTCAGTCGATGTCGAGACACTTTCAGTCACGATGCATAACGTTGTCGATGAAATGCATCAAGTTCTGAAACATGCGGAAAACATCCAAAGCCAGACGCAAACCACATCCGACGTCAGTCAGCGTATTCAATCCAAAATTGATGTGATCACACTGCATGCTGACGACACATCGCAATCAGCATCGCACACGCGTGATATTAGTGTTGATTTAGAGCATCTATCCGAACGTTTAGAGCAATTACTTAACCAATTCACACTTTCAGAGCATCAAAGAGTGAATAAATAGAGAGATTCTCCCCATCAAAATGAATATAAAGGTTGATGCGAGCGAATTGACAGGTAATATGTCTCGTTGAATCTGTAAAATGCTACCCAACTCAGCACTCAGCTTGTTTTTTGAACAAAAATGTTATTAGACAAGTACTTTAATAAGTGTTGGGTTGAATTTTTACCTCAATGGAGAATATTGAAAACATGACTTACGCGCCTGTATCAGACGTATTGAAAGGTCAGCTAGCAGTAGACAGCGAAGTGACTGTTCGTGGCTGGATCCGTTCACGTCGTGATTCCAAAGCTGGAATCTCTTTCCTTGCCATATATGACGGCTCTTGTTTCGACCCGATTCAGGCCGTGGTCCCAAATAATCTTAATAATTACGAAGACGAAGTACTAAAGCTAACGACTGGCTGCTCTGTTGAAGTAACTGGTAAGATTGTTGAATCTCCTGCAAAGGGCCAAGACTTCGAACTTGCTGCCACTGGCGTTAAAGTGGTTGGTTGGGTTGAAGACGCAGAAACTTACCCGATGGCAAAAACTCGTCACTCTATCGAATACCTACGTGAAGTAGCGCACCTACGTCCGCGCACAAACGTAATCGGTGCGGTAGCACGTGTACGTAACTGCCTATCTCAAGCGATCCACCGCTTCTACCACGAGCAAGGTTACTTCTGGGTATCTGCGCCGTTGATCACTGCCTCAGATGCTGAAGGTGCTGGTGAAATGTTCCGCGTTTCTACGCTAGACATGGAAAACCTGCCTCGTACAGACGCTGGCAAAGTGGACTACAACGAAGACTTCTTCGGTAAAGAAACTTTCCTTACGGTATCTGGTCAGCTAAACGCGGAGGCTTACGCTTGTGCACTAAGCAAGGTTTACACTTTCGGCCCTACTTTCCGTGCTGAAAACTCAAACACAAGCCGCCACCTAGCAGAGTTCTGGATGGTTGAGCCTGAAGTTGCGTTTGCAGAACTGGACGACGTTGCGAAACTGGCTGAAGACATGCTTAAGTACGTATTCAAAGCAGTACTTGAAGAGCGTCGCGATGACCTTGAGTTCTTTGCTCAGCGCATCGACAAAGAAGCCGTTAGCCGTCTAGAGAACTTTGTTTCTTCTGACTTCGCACAAGTTGACTACACTGACGCGATCCAAATTCTGCTGGATTCTGGCCGTGAGTTCGAATTCCCAGTTGAGTGGGGTATCGATATGTCATCTGAGCACGAGCGTTTCCTAGCGGAAGAGCACTTCAAAGCGCCGGTAATCGTTAAGAACTACCCGAAAGACATCAAAGCATTCTACATGCGTATGAACGATGATGGTAAGACGGTAGCGGCAATGGACGTTCTAGCACCTGGCATCGGTGAAATCATCGGTGGTTCTCAGCGTGAAGAGCGTCTAGACGTACTGGATGCACGTATGCGCGAAATGGGTATCGACCCTGAGCACATGAGCTGGTACCGCGACTTGCGTCGTTACGGCACAGTGCCACACGCAGGCTTTGGTCTAGGCTTTGAGCGTCTAGTATCTTACGTAACAGGCATGGGCAACGTTCGTGACGTGATTCCATTCCCACGTACGCCTCGCTCTGCGAACTTCTAATCACTTTTTAGTGAGACAGAATTAGAAAAGACCTCCCTAGTGGAGGTCTTTTATTTTGTGCTCAACCGTCAATACCATCTGCTAAGTAACTCAAGCTTGAGTTAGTCTTCTTCCTTATCTCTGTCCGCTTTTTCAGCGTACTTTACGCCCACAATACATAAGCCAAACATTACGAAAGGGATCACGGCCGCGGTGTACTCTGTCCATGCCATATGAGAGAAAGACTTCGCCAAAATGAGATGCGCAAATACCAGTAAAAACGCACTAAAAATAGCAACGGCGATTAACCTTAACTCATGTTTAACCAACTGCTTTTTCATCTTAAATCCTGCTTAATCGTCCAAGGTCTGTCGACCTGAATAATGATTGAAGCACAATTTGCAAAAATGGCGCTGATACAGTTGGAGCAAAAAAACACTAAGCAGTTTAATGAGTTTCAATTCTGAGTAATTCGCGAAGCAAATCACCTAACCTTTTGATAGTACGTTCTAAACTCGTTTCTAAAGGAAGCGATGTATTCAGTCTTAAATAGTTTTCGTATTGATCACTTATCGAAAAGAGTTTGCCATAAGCGACAGTAACCTGCTCAGACAATAGTGCTTGATATACCGCTTTACTTGATATTCCATCTGGCAATTTCAACCAAAGAAAGTAACCACCATCAGGACGTTGATAGGTAACCTCTTTAGGTAGGTGCTTTGCAAGTAAATCCACGAAGTCAGCTTGACGGTGTTGCAGTGTCTTACGCAGCTTTCTCAGGTGGTTGTCGTAACTGTCGTTTTGTAAGTAATGTGCAACCCCCTGCTGAATAGGGGCACTCCCAGACAATGTCGATATTAACTGGAGCTTTTGAATAGTCTCGTTAAAACGCTTATTCACCACCCAACCCAAGCGGTATCCAGGGCATAAACTCTTAGAAAAAGAGCCACAATGAAGGACACGCTCTTGCTCATCAAAGGTCTTTAATGAGTTCGGCCTTTTGTCAGAAAAATACAGCTCAGAGTACACATCGTCTTCGATGAGATACACATCATATCGATTGGCTAACTCAACAATGTATCGTTTGTGTTCATCAGACAAAGAAGCCCCGGTTGGATTATGAAAGTTCGTCATTAACCAACAAGCCCGAACATCTTCATTGGCAAAAGCTGCTTCGATTTGTTCAAGCGAATGCCCACTCTCATCATCGACACTGATTTCAATAGCTTTGAGACCTAACCGTTCTACCGCTTGAAGTGCGCCATAAAACGTTGGGGATTCGACAACGACGGTATCACCTGGTCGGGTGACCGCTTGCAAACTCAAGTTTAATGCTTCTAGCGCACCGGAAGTAATAACCACATCATCATGGGTTAATGATATCCCATGATGAATATACCTCTGAGCGACGAGTCGCCTTAACGACTCGGCACCAGGAGGTAGGTTGTCTAGCAACTTATCCGGCCCCATTTTTCGTCCCGAGCTGGCCAAATTACGGTTAAGCGACTCCAAAGGAAACAAACACGGATCCGGAAACGCCGAGCCTAAATGAACAACATCCGATGTTGCTTGGTGCTTCAAAAACGAATACAACTCATCATTCAACTTAGTGCATGGCGTATTATTGCTTTTAATTCCATTCGTATTGGTGAGACGTTCAAGATCGGCAGTCACATAGTAACCAGATTGAGGCTTTGCTATCACCCAACCTTGCGCCTCTAGCAATTGATAGGCTTGTAATACCGTACCTGCACTTACGGAATGATTGCGGCTGGTGACGCGTATTGAAGGCAGCTTCTCCCCTGCTCTCCAAGTATCTTGCTGAATTTGTGCTTTAAACAATTCGGCCAATTGACGGTATCGATTCATGTATCCCTCATTTCACTTGCAGCCGCACCATAGCATACTTCGCGCCAGCATTCTGATATGGCAGTAGTCAATTTAGCAACGTAATTTATCAAGCTTGTTAATAGCAATTTCGACGACGAAGTGAGAATTTATGTTCCATACTTTTACTGATACGTCCGAGTGGTCTTAAATCTTTGCCTTGTCCGAAAAGCAAGGCATTCCACGGAGCTGAGAGTGTTAAATCCACTTAGACATCTATCTTTTAAGCCGGGAGGAAGCGATGAAAGTATTTACAATGGACGATCTCTCTTATCGCGGGAAACATAAAGGTGTACATAGCTGGGACCATCCTGGCGGCACAACCCCTTATTACTGGCATCCTGATTGGTTGCATATCGCTGAAGATGCTTTGGGTGAACACAAAAAGGCTGACCTTGAAGTCCCTGACGGAGAAGCAGCGACAGAAGAGCATGCAAAAGCGGCGATTCTCAAACACTTGAATGACGAGTAGTTTAGGCTCTATCACCGTTCAAGAATAGCGTTAGGTAGGCGAATCCATCGTCGTATGCTTTAAACGCATATAAAGCCAAAACCTACCAAATAATAAATTCTTCTGAATGAGAAGTACGCATCGTCTGTAGCTATCGAATGACAAAATAAGTCGATAGTTATCACATTAATTTTCATTACATCTGTTACATTTAGATAGTAATGGTGATGCACACCTCAACTCATGAATTATGAGAGAAAACAATAATGGCGAAATACAACGAAGAAGACATTAAATACAAAGGTGAATCCAACGGCGTACATTCTTGGAGTTCTCCTTCCGGCCAACCTTATTACTGGCACCCAGATTGGCTACACGTAGCGGAAGATGCGACGGGCACACACCCGAAACAAAAGCTTGAAGTCGAAAAAGCGGAAGTCCCAACAGAGAAGCACGCGTTAAAAGCAATCTTAAAGCATATGAACGACTGGGCGACTGAGAAGCTTTCTTCTAACCCAGACATCGAAACCAATGCGGTTGAGTCTGAAATCGATCTGAAGAAATAACATCAGCCGACATCTATACTTCTTACAAACAAACGCTCCACCTTTAGTGGGGCGTTTTTGTCTCAACGAGTAACCGCCACTCCACGTAAATCACTAACGCAAAGCGCTGAAGTCAAACGATTGGTACGTGAACAAAACTTCATCAACCATAGTATAAATCCCCCTCAAACTCTGTGCCTACCAAACGTTTTCATGGCAAAAACTTTAGTTATGTTAGAATTCTGTTTCAAATCGCAACTTTTTTAGGTTTTCTTTTCAGTAACGGTTGTAACCAATATTGCTGAAAGGTATAAATGTTAGCACACCCCTTCGATTAACATGGATGAAGATTATGTTTGAAAAAGTAGTTGCCGCTCCGGCTGACCCTATTCTTGGCCTTACTGAAGAGTTTAAAAAAGATACTCGCGCAGACAAAATTAACCTTGGCGTAGGTATTTACAAAAACGAGCAAGGCGAAACTCCCGTTCTTGCAACAGTAAAGAAAGCTGAAGCAGCGCTTGTTGAAACTGAAAAAACCAAGTCTTACCTAACTATCGAAGGCACAGCAGAGTACGGCATTGCAGTACAAAAACTGCTTTTCGGCTCTGATGCCGAAATTGTAAACGAAAAACGCGCTAAAACAGCTCAAGCTCCAGGTGGTACTGGTGCATTACGTGTTGCTGGTGAGTTCATTAAACGCCAACTTGGCGATGTAAAAATCTGGATCAGCAACCCTACTTGGGCAAACCACAACGGCGTATTTACTGCTGCTGGTATCGAAACGGCACAATACAGCTACTACAACGCTGAAACAAAAGACAAAGACTTCGATGCAATGCTAAACGATCTGCAATCTGCATCTGAAGGTGACATCGTGCTTCTACACGGCTGCTGCCACAACCCTACAGGTATCGACCCAACTGCTGAAGAATGGGAAACATTGGCGAAACTAGTCGCAGAGAAGAAATTGCTTCCTCTATTTGACTTCGCATACCAAGGCTTTGCTAAAGGCGTGGAAGAGGATGCTGCAGGTCTTCGTACTTTTGCTAAGTACAACAAAGAAATCCTAGTCGCGAGCTCGTTCTCGAAAAACTTTGGCCTATACAACGAACGCGTTGGTGCCTTCACGTTAGTAGCAGAATCAGAAGAAGTCGCAACAACCGCATTTTCGCAAGTTAAAGCCATTATTCGCTCTATCTACTCTAACCCACCTGCGCACGGCAGCGCGGTCGTTACTCACATTCTTGGCAACGCCGAAATGCGTGCGGAATGGGAAGCTGAAGTAGCAGAAATGCGTGACCGTATCCAAGAGATGCGTGAACTATTTGTAGCGACACTAAAATCAGAAGGTGTGGACGCAGACTTTAGCTTCATCGAACGTCAAAATGGTATGTTCTCTTTCTCTGGCCTATCTAAAGAGCAAGTAAACCGTCTGAAAGAAGAGTTCGGTATTTACATCGTCGGTTCAGGCCGAATCAGTGTTGCTGGTATGACGAAGTCAAATATGGGCCCTCTGTGTAAAGGCATTGCAGCGGTTTTATAATCGATAGTCGCATACTTTATTAAAAGGAAAGGTCAGCATAAGCTGACCTTTTTGTTTTTATTTATTGCCAATAAATGAACCAGTCCGCTAGTAGACAAACTTCAAACTCAGCCCCACTTCATTGACATAATCAGAGCTCTCACCGCTGTAATCGGTATCTCTAAACTGATAAAAAAGACCAGTACCAATAACATCATGCCATTGGTAGTTAAAACCTATCTTAAAATTGTTCTCATCGACGATATCACTGCGGTTAACTTCCACCTCGGCCGTCGCAATAAGTTGTTCACTGAATAAGTAATTCACCCCAACGGTGACGGCTTGAAGCAATTCGCTATCTGAAGATAACGTATTATCCGTTTTGTCGTCCGTCGCTTTCGCTTTGATTGCACCTATTCCATATTTACCGTAGATATCGAATTGATCCGTAATCCCATAACGATAACCACCACCAAACAACAAACGGTCAATGCGAAGAGTAAAGTCGTCCGGATGGAAAAACTGCGCCGAGTAATCGACATTAAACAACCAGTTCTCAGTAAATAAGTAATTACCACCGAGCCCAATTGTGGTCGCGTTCGAATTATCTAACCACTCTTCATTTGTGGTTCCGGCACCTACATCCAGGTGAATGTGTTCATACCCAAATTTTTCTGCTTGGTCCATGACCGCCGCGCTAGTTACTGCTGGCAAAGCAGCTAAAGACGCAAGCAATAAACTTCTCACCATTCGACTTCCTTTCATGAGAATTATTTAAACACCGCCCCCAAATCACCTTGAGTGGCTTAGTTCAACAAAAATAACTTAGTTTACAGACGCGGTAACGATTTGAAATCTGCTATGCCTCTAAATCAAGCATTGGCCCAAAATATGTCGACCACGTCCGCTCACCTTTTAAGTGACTATATAGTAGTAGAAATGCCGATTCCTTATCGTGCGATATGTCAGAATCTTATGACTGAGTACGAAAATCACGGTTCAGATAAGACTCTGTTTTAAAACTAAGTTAAGATTACTTTATTATTTGCGAACTAAAAGGCACCTTCGATGGATGCAGAACTTCTCGAGATTTATAACTTTCTCGCCAAGTATCCCCCGTTCAATGAACTCCCTGAAGAAACACTAAACAAGGTGACAGAGAGTGTCGAGATCTCGTACTACCGAGAAGATACCCCAATCATCCATTTTGGAGACTATATCCAAGATCTCTACGTGGTGCGAAGCGGGGTCGTAGAAGTTTATCGACGCAAAGGAGAGCTTTATAACCGTCTTGATGAAGGTGACTTATTTGGCCAGATGGGAATGCTAACCAACAACAAAGTACGCTTTCCGGTAAAAGCCATTGAAGATACTCTTCTCTACTGTATTCCTGGTGACGTTTTCCAAGAAATATACGACAACTTTGATTCCTTTGCAGACTTTGTCGAAGTGGAAAATAGTGCTCGTTTACGCCAAGCAATTTCAGAAAACAAAGATGCAAATGATCTGACGACATCGAAAGTGAAAACCTTGCTGACTGGCGATGCTCATACGATTGATCGAGGACAGACAATCCAGCAAGCCGCGCAGCAGATGGCGAATGACAACGTATCTGCTCTACTTATCGTCGATCCAGATTTCGTTCGTGACGAAGATGACCCACAGTCTCCGGTACTTGGTATTATTACTGACCGTGACTTGTGTACCCGTGTGTTAGCCGAAGGCTTGTCTCCACAGGACGATGTATCAAGTGTGATGACCACTGAAGTCATGTCTCTTGATCACAATGCCTACATCTATGAAGCAATGTTAACCATGCTGCGTTACAACGTGCACCATCTGCCTGTGGTTAAAAACCAATTACCTATTGGTATTATCGAAACAACCGACATTGTTCGTTATGAATCACAAAACTCGCTCTTATTGGTAAGCAGCATTTTCCAACAACAGACCATCGAAGATTTGGCAGTTGTTGCTGAAGAAGTAAAAAGCAGCTTTGTACGCCTGGTCAACGAAGATGCCAACTCACACATGGTGGGCAGTGCGATGTCCGTGATTGGTCGAAGCTTCAAACAACGTCTGTTAGAAATGGCTGAAGAAGAGCTTGGCCCACCACCAATTCCTTATTGTTTCCTTGCACTTGGCTCAATGGGACGTGATGAGCAACTGTTGGTGACTGACCAAGATAACGCCATCATTCTAGATGAGACCTACCAAGAAGAGAAACATGGTAAGTACTTCGAAGCTTTAGCGAAATATGTCAGTGATGGATTAGATGCCTGTGGCTACAAGTATTGTACGGGCGATATTATGGCAACCAACCCATTATGGCGCATGACTCGTTCAGAGTGGGAAGAGTGCTTCGCTGACTGGATTGATAACCCGAACCCGAAAGCGCTACTCAACGCGTCCATCTTTTTCGATTTGGATGGCGTTTACGGTCGCTTAAAATGGGCAGAACAATTAACCAGCTTTATTGTTCGTCGTGCGCGTAAAAACAATCGCTTCTTAGCCTGTCTGGCTCGCAATGCACTTAACCGAACGCCGCCACTCGGCTTCTTTAAAGACTTTGTGATGGAGAAAGATGGCAGACACAATAACTCCATCAACCTCAAACGTCGCGGTACGGCTCCTCTGGTCGACTTAATTCGCGTTCACTCTCTGGCGGTTGGCTCACGCGCACAGAATTCGTTTGAGCGTCTCGACGACATCATTGATGCTGGCATTTTGCCAAAAGGTCGTGCACAAGACTTAAAAGACGCGTTAGAGTTTATTTCCATGGTGCGTATTCGTCACCAAGCGACGGACGTGGAATTAGGCATTGATCCAGATAACAATATCGAACCTGAAAATCTCTCTGAATTTGAACGTCGTAACCTAAAAGATGCTTTCCAAATCCTAAGCAATGGGCAGAACTTCCTTAAGTTCCGCTACCAAGCGAATAAGAGCTTTAAGTGAGGTTGAACATGATCAAAAAGCTCTTTCAGAAGCCAACCATTCAGTGGCCAACGAAATTTGAACAAAAGTTGGAGATGGCTAAAGATGAGAATTTAATTGCGTTTTATAGCAATAAACCACCTACACCAGAGACCCCCCTGTCTGAGGTCGAGTTCGTGGCACTAGATTTCGAAACGACGGGGTTGAACCCTGAAAAACATGACATCATTACCATTGGTTTAGTGCCGTTTAACTTGAAACGGATTTTTTTGCGCAATTCGCGTCATTGGAAAGTTCGTCCGCAGCGAGCACTCGATGAAGACTCAGTAATCATACATGGTATTACTCACAGTGAATTGATTGATGCACCTGACTTGGGTGACATCCTAAGCGAGCTACTACCATGCTTAAGCGGAAAAATCATTGTTGTGCATTATCGTCGTATCGAGAGAGAATTTCTGGATAAAGCACTCAAAAGCCGTTTAGGTGAAGGAATTGAGTTTCCAGTGATAGATACGCTGCATCTTGAAGAAACCATTCAACAGAAACGCTCTGGCTCACTCTGGGAGCGTTTAAAAGGGAAAAAGCCAGAATCGGTTCGGCTAGCGCAATCTCGACGCCGTTATGGTCTGCCAGACTATACCCCTCACCATGCATTAACCGATGCAATTGCTACGGCAGAACTGCTACAAGCGCAAATCGCCCATCATTATAGCGAAGAGCAACCGATCAGTGAGTTCTGGCTATAACGTCTTGCTAGATTAATAAGCGATCAAAAAAGGAGCCAAATGGCTCCTTTTTATTTAGGTCGGTATCCGATTACAGCTTAAAGCGTTGAATCTCTTGCTCTAATTCGTGTGAAAGCTCAGATAGGTGGGCAGCTTGTTCTGCTGCTTGATGAGCTTCTACCGACAGCTCGTTAGACACGTCACGAATGCCTTCAGTATTACGCGTGATCTCGGTTGTTACCGATGCTTGCTCTTCTGCCGCCGATGCAATCTGCGTTGCCATGTCACTAATGCGCTCAACAGCAGTATGGATTTGCGTCAAGCTCGCTGCAGCCGCGTTTGCATCATCAACACTGGTGTCAGCCAGACGACGGCTATCACCCATGATGCCAACCGCTTTCGCTGTTGTGCCCTGTAGCATCTCGATAGTTTCTTGAATCTCTTGCGTTGAAGCATGAGTGCGTTGGCTCAATACGCGAACTTCATCCGCAACCACAGCAAAGCCACGGCCTTGTTCACCTGCACGTGCTGCTTCAATTGCCGCGTTAAGTGCAAGTAGGTTTGTTTGCTCAGCAATACCTTGAATCGTTGATAGAATCGTATTGATGCTATTTCCGTGTGCTTCTAGCTCTTGAATCACATCAGTGGCGACTTGAACTTCTTGCGCCAAGTTCTGGATAGAACCTTGCGTCTGAGTCACTTGGCTAGAACCGTGTGAACAAGCTTGAACCGCTTCCTCTGAGTTACTTGCCGTGCTATCTGCATTACCTGCAATTTCTTGTGTCGCTGCAGCCATTTCGTTCACAGCCGTCGCCACCATGTTGATTTCATCTTGCTGGTAAGAGATACGCTGACTACGCTCTTCAGCTTGCTGTGCCGTCGTGCGTGCTTGCTCTGAAAGCGCAGATGATACGTGACTAAGCTTGGTCACCATCGTGTGCATGTTGCCAACAAAGCGGTTGAAGTTTTCAGCCAATTTACCGACTTCATCATCACTGCGTGGTTCTAGTCGTTGCGTTAAGTCACCTTCACCAGATGCAATTTCCTCAAGTGCATTTGATACGCGGCTCAAGTCACGGAACAAGAAACCAACCAACCAAGATACCGCAAGAATAACCACAATGGTGATCATCACTGCAGTGATCAATAGGTCACGTAGCAATACCGCATGCCCTGCTTCTTCCGTTGCGCGATCCATTTCAATCGCGAACATCCAATGCGTGCCAGGTACTTTATTAAAGTAGTAAAGCTTCTCTTTGCCTTTGATTACCGTATCTTCGATACGACCTTCATCTGCAGCACGCTCGATTGCCTCTTCTGAAAAGTCTTTTAGAACACTGGTGATAGGCTTAAGCGTTAAGCTTTTGTCAGGATGCGCTAGGAACGTACCTTCGTTCATATCGATTAACATCGCATGCGCATTTTCACCTGCATCTAGGTTAATCACGTCGCTGATAAGCTGATCGATCAGTACATCTGCACCAACAACACCAACAAACTGACCATTTTTCATTACTGGCTCAGCAATGGTTACAAGCAGCGCGTTAGTGATTGCATCTTGATATGCAGCTGTGATGATCTGCTTACCTGCGGCGTTAGCATCTTTGTACCAAGGACGAGTACGAGGGTCGTAATCAGCACGGTTACGCTCAGGGTGAGAGCGATACATATTACCGTTTGGTGTACCAAGGAAGATGTCATCAAAGCCACCAGCCTTGCGAGCTTGTTGTAGGAAAGGGACAACGTCTTGCTCTGTCGAGTAGTCGTTGAATGCGGTAGCAATATCTTTGCGGATATTGACCCAATCAGAAATTCCTTCTGACGCAGTAGTACTTAGACTTTGCGCACGTGAATAGACACCTGAACGAGTCTGATCAAATAATTGACCAGCCGACAACCAAGTAAGTGCTGTTGCCATCACAACAACAGCAGAAAGGCTTGCGCCTATAAGCTTTTGTTTTAATGATAATTTCATATTTATAGTTTTTGAGTTGGGAGAACAGTTAAGGTGTGTGAATATTACACACTTTTTCACGACTATTCACTAATTTTTAAAAAACAAAATAGCACATTAACTCTTTGTAAAATATGAACTTTCATGTGTCATTTTTTTGTCTCACCGTCATAAAAACCGCACAAAAAAAGCCAGCAAAATGCTGGCCTTTTGATTACTTGTTACTCAGACAGATTTATAAAATGCCTGAGTTATTGACGTTCTGTTCTCATACCCATCAATAAGCTCACACACATTGCAAGCAGAATGAAGGTAAACGGTAGTGCTGTAGAAATTGCACCTGCCTGAAGCGCTTGAACCGCTTCTGAGCCACCAATCCACAGTAGAGCAACCGCAATTGCACCTTCCATAAATGCCCAGAAAACACGTTGAAGTACAGGAGCGTCGACTTTACCGCCCGCTGTGATGCTGTCGATAACAAGTGAACCAGAGTCAGAAGACGTGATGAAGAACACAAGTACCAACACAACAGCAATGATTGAAAGCATACTACCAAATGGAAGAACATCGAACATTTGGAACATAGCAAGTGAAACGTCAGTCAAACCATTCGTGCCCAACTCACCTACTTTATCAACAACTTGCTCGATCGCTAGACCACCAAATACTGACATCCAAACAACAGTAACAGCGGTTGGAACCAATAGAACGGCTGTAATGAATTCACGAACGGTACGACCGCGAGAAACACGCGCAATGAACATACCTACGAATGGTGACCATGAAATCCACCAAGCCCAGTAGAATACTGTCCAGCCTTGGAACCATGCTTCATCTGTACGACCAAACGGGTTACTTAGCGGAATAATATTCTCTACGTATGCCATAAGTGTGGTTGGAATCGAGCCTAAACTCGCCGCCCAACCGATAAGACCAACAAGAATCAGTAGCAAGAACGCCACAACCATGTTGATGTTACTAATGACTTTAACGCCACCATCAATACCACGTACCACTGAAACAACAGCAAGCAAAGTTACAACGGTAATGACGACGATTTGTAGGCCAAGGCCTGGCTCAACACCAAATACGTGATGAATACCACTTGCCGCTTGTTGTGCACCTAAGCCCAGTGACGTTGCAAGACCAAACAAAGTCGCAAGAACGGCCAAGATATCCACGATATGACCAGCCCAGCCCCACGCGCGATCACCCAGAAGCGGGTAGAAGATCGAGCGCATAGACAGCGGTAATCCTTTGTTGTAGGCAAAGAATGCTAAAGAAAGTGCTACAACACCGTAAATTGCCCATGGGTGAAGACCCCAGTGGAACATCGTCGCACCCAGTGCCAATCTCGCTGCTTCTGGTGTGTTTGCTTCAACACCGAGTGGCGTTTCATACCAACCAGTGAAGTAAGCGACAGGTTCTGCGACACTCCAGAACATTAAACCGATACCCATACCAGCCGCAAATAGCATTGCAAGCCATGACATGAACGAGTAATCGGCAACAGCGTCTTTACCACCTAGGCGGATTTTACCCATTGGCGAAACGATAAGTGCCAAACAGAAAATAACGAAAATATTACCTGCAATAATGAACAACCAATCGAATGAACCAATGATCTTCCATTTCAGCCCATCAAGTGCCGTCTTTGCGGTATGTGCATCTAGAACTAATGCAGCGACAAGAAACAGCGCAATTAAACCTGCACTAATACCAAAAACTGGGTTATGAACATCAAAACCCCATTTTTGAACGTTGTCTTGACCTACCGTATAGTCGGTACTATCGATACTGTACTTATCTATACCCTTTGTCATCGTTCCTCTCTATTTTTGTACTGTTTTTACGTACCAAACAAAAAAATCTTTCGAACACGATACGTTTTACATTCCGTGAAGGCGCAAGATCCTATCATTTGACACGTTTTTGTCTATCTTTTTGCTATGAAAAAATCCAATAACTTACTTTTCACTCAGCAATTTCCGCCTTTAAAAGGATAAACCACTAGCGCAATAGTTAGACCACAAACATTTATTGCTATAATAATTTTAGGTCTTCTTATTTTGTCTACACGACGCGACAAAATGAAATTGGAGACACTACTTAAAATTGTAGTGGTAATTTTTGATTCCACCCCTTTAAATAAGGGCGCATTTAAGTTAGTGTCGCCTCGATAAATGTTCCCTACAGACTGGATGAATAAATTGGAAAAGTACGAAGAAGTATTGGTCTCGATTCGTCAGATCATCCGCGCTATTGATTTACATTCTAAAAAGCTGAGCAAAGAGTCTGGATTGACCGCTCCACAGTTGATTTTGATGCGTGCTATCAATGAGTTAGATAACGTAACGATTAAACAGTTGTCTAGCCACACTAACATGAGCCAAGCGACCGCAACGACCATTCTAGATAGACTAGAACGAGGCCAGTTTGTTGAGCGTCAACGCAGTGTTCAAGACAAGCGTAAAGTGCATGCTGTACTTACGAGCAAAGGCCAAGAAGCCCTAAAGCAAGCACCAACGCCATTGCAGGAACACTTCATTAATCGATTCCAAAAATTGGAAGAATGGGAGCAGTCTCTGCTGCTATCTTCCGTTCAACGCATCTCAACAATGATGAATGCAGAGGATATCGATGTCGCTCCAATGCTAGAGCTTGGCAGCATTACAAAAGTCGATTAATTTCGCTCTCACGTGCTCGCTTTTTGCGGGCACTACTCTCCTACTCCGTTAACCCTGTTTCAAACGCATATTTCGCTAGCTCTGCCGTCGAATGTAAATCCAACTTGTGCTTAATGTTGTGGCGATGCGTCTCTACCGTTCGGTAGCTAATGTTAAGTAGTGTGGCGATTTTCTTACTGCTGTTTCCTTGAGCGACTAATTTAAGCACCGCTTCTTCCCTACGGCTAAGTGGATTCGTTTTTTGAGTGGCTGGCAGCACCTCTTGGGTAAAAAGCGTTTGTGTGACAGACTCGCAGAAATACGTTGAACCTTGATTCACCGTTTTTATTGCTTGCACCATTTTCTCGGCCGAGATTTCCTTGAGCATGTACCCTACTGCGCCAGCTTGCATGACCTTCATGATGTATTCACGGTTATCGTGCATGGTCAGCATAAGTATTTTGCTCTCTGGTCGCTCTTCTTTAATTACCCCAGTCGCTTCAATACCGTTCATTATCGGCATGCTAATGTCCATCAAGATGACATCAGGCTGAAGGTGCTTTGCGACTTCAATCGCTTCCAGCCCATTGCTTGCCGTACCGACCACTTCAATGTCAGGCTCTAACTCCAAGCGAGCCATGAAGCCATCTAAGACCACTTGATGATCATCAACAATCACCACACTAATCGGTTTATCCATAAACTAATTCATCCAAATTAAGCAGCACGGTAATCTCTGTTCCTAAACCAAGCTCACTCATCAGTTCAAAATCACCACCAATGAACTCTACACGCTCTTGCATGTTCCTTAACCCAATCCCTTGTTGGTGCACTGCTTGGTTAACCACAAAGCCAACACCGTCGTCACGTATGAGTAATTGCAGCATATTGCCCATTTTTTGCAAAGTAACCGTCACTTTTTTCGCTCTTGCGTGTTTTTCGATGTTGTTCAAAGACTCTTGAGCAACACGATACAAGGTCGTCGCGACCTCCGACGTCAGTTTGTACTGCTGAGTATCAAAATTACTTTCTATATCAATCCCAGAGTGAGAGTGAAAGTCTTGCAGTAAAGTGGTCAGTGCCGCCTCTAAGCCGATATCATCAAGGGCGCTAGGACGGAGCTGATGAGAAATATGCCTTACTTCATTTATCGCGGTGACCAATGAGCGTTGCGATTTATCTAAGTGGGATTTGAGTTTTTCGTCTTCCAGTCTATGACTCATTAAATCCAAATGACATTTACTAGAAACTAACAACTGGTTGATTCCATCATGCAACTCTCTCGCTAGATGCTTTTTCTCATCCTCTTGAAACATGACGGTTTTATGTGCCAACTCTTTAAGGTTTTTATCGGCAAGACGGTGTTCATGCAAATTGATCGCTAAAGTGAGAACGATAATTACAGCAACGGTCACCGCTAAGATCACGACGACCGAGAAAAAAGTCGTTTCGATATTTTTGTTCACCGCAGCACGCATATTGGCAACTTCTTGACTGACGTCCTCAATATAGAGCCCTGTCCCTATCATCCATTCCCACTTATCGAGCCATGCGGCGTAGCTAAGCTTTGGGACGACTTCACCCGTAGATGGCTTTTGCCACAGGTACTGATGAAATCCACCACCTGATTGAGCTTGATACAACAAAGCTTCGATTAGACGATCGCCATTCTCGTCTTCAAGATAGAGTAAGTTCTCCCCGACTAGCTCTGGAAGAACAGGATGTACAAGGTTGGTGCCGTATTTATCGTAAGCAAAAAAGTAGCCGTCTGCTCCGTAGCTTAAACGGTTTAAAATCGCTTTCACGCGTGTTTTAGCAACGCCCTCTTCTAAGGTTGGATCGTTGTAAATATAAGAAATGGAGTCAAAGGCGACGTCGACCGTGTCTTTGAGCGCCGCCTCTTTTGATTGGATCAGGTTTTGATGAAAGATCTCTACCTCCCTTTTGCCAAGAGTCTTGGTTTGATAGATAGAAATCCAACTGATACTCGCTGACACCAATACCACGGGTATCAATGTCAGCAGAATTAACTTTGCTTTGAGAGGCATCCCTTTCCTCCATGAAACGCTGCTTTACAGCTCACTATCTTAGCAGCACAAATAACTCGACTTCGTCCGCCTAGACATAAATAGCAGCTTAACAACTTGTCTCAAAAGGTAAAAACTCTCAGTTCACAAAATCTCTTTTATTATCGAGTGATCAACTCATGCCATAAAAGCCTGGGAAAAACAGCAAAGAAGCCAACACGACAATTTGAATCGCGATAAACGGCATCACACCTTTGTAAATATCTCGCGTAGTGACACCTGCTGGTGCGACGCCTTTTAGATAGAACAAACTAAAGCCAAATGGCGGTGTTAGGAATGATGTCTGTAAGTTCATTGCGATAAGAATCGCAAACCACGTCATGTTGATACCCATCAACTCAGCGACCGGCGCAATAATTGGCACGATGATAAAGCAGATTTCAACGAAGTCGATAAAGAAGCCTAAAATCAGAATCACCACCATGGTAATGATGAGGAAGCCCCACTTTTCTCCAGGCAGTTCTAGCATCCACTCTTCGACTAGATAATCACCGCCAGTGTAGGTAAATGCCATTGAGAAGGCGGTTGCCCCTAGCAAAATAGCAAAGACCATTGCGGTTACTTTAACGGTTTCTTTCGATGCATCATAAATCATCGACCAACTAAACTGCTTATACAGTAACGACAGAACTATCGCACCAGCGCCGCCCAGAGCCGCTGACTCTGTTGGCGTTGCAATCCCTGCAAAGATGGAGCCCAATACCACAATGATCAGTGCTAGTGGTGGTAAAACGGCTTTCAGCGCGGTGAATACTTCTTGCTTTCGACTGATCGACTCATCGCGCTCTATTGCCTGTGCGGCTTGAGGATTCAACTTCGCGTAAATAAGAATGTAGATAACATAGGCGCCGACGAGCGTGATACCGGGCCAGATTGCAGCTTGGAATAAATCCCCAACCGGAACGCCGAGTACATCCCCTAGCAAGATCAACACGATAGAAGGCGGGATAATTTGTCCCAAGGTACCAGACGCACAAATAGTCCCGCACGCCAAGCCTTTGTCGTAATTGTATTTAAGCATCACAGGCAATGAGATCAACCCCATAGCAACAACCGATGCGCCGACTACGCCCGTTGACGCGGCAAGTAATGCGCCAACTAAGACTGTCGAAATAGCAATACCACCACGGACGCCGCCAAACAGACGTCCCATTGACTCAAGCAGTTGCTCTGCAAGCTTCGTCTTCTGAAGTACTAGTCCCATGAAGACAAACAATGGTACGGCCATTAGCACCGTATTTTCCATAATGGATTGAATACGATATGGCATGAAAGCAAACATCTCGATGCCTTCAGCCCAAACACCAAAAATCAGTGCAATACCGCCAAAAGTAAAGGCAACGGGGAATCCCAATAAAAGCGCAAAGAGCGCGACAAAAAACATCACTATACCGATCATAATGACTTCCTTTTACGACTTACCGTTATTACCGGCATAGATAAGATGAGGGTTAACAATCTTGTTGATCGAATGCAGCAGCAGTCCAATGCCACTAACTGCCATAAAGAAAAATGACAGCGGAATCATCGCCTTGATGATCCAACGATATGGCAATCCGCCTGGATCACCAGACGTCTCGCCTAGCGCGTAACTTTCTTTGGCGAAATCAATACCAAACCAAGCCACCAGTAGGCAAAAAGGGAATAAGAAAAATAGTGTGCCTATGATGTCGATGATGGATTGTGCTTTGTAAGATAAGCGTTCATAAAAAATGTCGACGCGAACATGGCCACCGGACTTAATTGCGTAAGGCACACCAAGCAAGAACACGGCAGAGAATAGATGCCATTCCATTTCTTGGAATGCGATAGACACATCATTAAACACGTAACGCATGACAACGTCGTACACAACGTTTGCTAACAACAAAATAAACAGGATGCTGGATAACCATCCGAGAAAATCGCTAAAGCGGTTAAATAATCGCTCAATATAAATAAGACTTCTCATTCCGAACTCCGTGGAACGTTTGGATACGCTCCGCTATGGTGCGGAGCATTCATTATGAAGTTTTCTTGGGCTTCGTTCGGAGGCTAAACCTCTCGGCGTCGCCTGCGTCATAACGTTATTGTTGAGCTTGACTGTTTAAGTAAGCTCGGTGTGAAATGTCTGACCAAGGTCGAACTTGATTCATGTAGTTCGCTTGCGACTCTTGAATCTCTTTCGCCAAAGCATCTTTTTCTGCGTGCTCTTTCAACAAACGATCGTTTGCTTCTCGCAACGCAGCTACTACTTCAGGCGGGAAGTCTTTGACTTCAACATTTGGGTATTCAGATTTGATAGATGCCCAGTTTTTGCCACTTTCGTGTTTCGATTGCGTGTACATATCGTAAGCGGCGGTTTTCATTGCTACTTGTAAAATCGCTTTTAGATCATCAGGTAGACGGTTCCAAGTACGCTTATTAACAAGGAACTGAAGCTCAGTTGCTGGCTCATGCCAACCTGTGTAGTAGTATGGCGCGATTTTGTGGAAGCCCATGCGCAAGTCCAATGATGGACCAACCCACTCCAAGGCATCAATTGTGCGACGCTCTAGAGAGGTATATAGTTCACCAGGGGCGATATTCGTTGGTTTTGCACCTAGCTCTGCCAAGATCTCACCAGCAAAACCTGGGATACGCATTTTCAAACCCTGCAAATCCTCGACGGACTTGATCTCTTTCTGGAACCACCCGCCCATCTGAGTATCGGTATTACCGCCAGGGAAAGACATCAAATTATGTGGAGAGTACACCTTCTCCATCAGCTCCATACCACCGCCGTAGTAAAACCACGCATACTGCTCAGTTGGTAACATACCGAAAGGCATAGAAGTGAAGTAAAGTGTGTTTGGAACCTTGCCCTTCCAGTAGTAAGACGCCGAGTGGCCCATGTCGTATTGGCCAGACTTAACCATATCAAACACCCCAAAAGGCGCTTTGTGCTTGTTTGCGGAATCAATACGGATTTGCAGACGCCCGTTGGACATCTCCTCTGCCATTTTTGCCATGTTTTTTGTCGCATCACCAAAAATCGGGAAGTTAGGTCCCCAAGTTTCAGCAAGCTTTAAACGATAGACTTTTTCAGCAGCATTTGCAGAAGTCACAACGAATGTCATCGCGGCAACGACAGCGGTTGTTTTGAGCACTCGTTTTAAAGATTTTTGGATTAGACTCATCGTTCACGTCCTTTATCACCAAGGTTATTGTTGTCATCCATTTCATTAGGATTGGCTGTATTCGGTATAAAAGATGTAACAATGTTGTCGAATGCGAAATGGGCATGAACACGGAAGCGAGTAATTCATCAATAAGACATTAGCCTTAGGTATTACGTATAACTACGTAGGACAGCTGTTATACAACAAGTTTAACCATCATAAAATTAATGAGTTACTTTTCCCTTAACGATGTAAAAAGAAAAATGATACGTACGTACTTCTCTGCCAAAAAATTTACATAGTATTTAAGAAAATGTGACAAAGCACTTATTGGCAGCGTTAAAATCAATACCTAATGGATTACTTTCAATACGAAGATAAAAAAATACCCCGGCATTGGCCGAGGTATTCAATCTAGAACGGTAGCGGTAATTAAACTGCTTTGTAGATAACTTTGTTACCTGCTAACTGCTCTTTTTGAACTAGGTTTTCTTCAAGAAGCTTCTTCAGTGCGCCAGTAGCCCATGATGCCGCTTTAGTATCTTCTTGACCTGCAGCTAGACCAATGCCTTTAGGGTTAATACCTTCAGCATTTGCTACAACGATGTCTAATACTTGTTGTTGCTTAGGAGTAAGGGCAACATCAACTGTTTTCACTGCAGCTACTTTTTTCTCAGCTACTACTTTCTCCGCAACAGCTTTTTCAGCAACAGAAGGTGCTACTGCTTTTTCGGCAACAGGCTTCACTGCTTTAGGTGCTGCAGCTAAGTTTGCTACTGTCGCTTTAATGCGTTTTTGCAGTTTCATCTGCACTTTACGCTTATGAGCAAGTCTCATTGAATATTTCTCCAGTTCACTGCATCTCAGCAGGGATGAAAATTTGAAGCGCGTTTTATACCAAAATTCACAAGCAATTTGTAGGTTTTAGCGGCGAAACGCGATGAAAAATGCGCTCAAAGCATAGAACGTCTACTATTTAATCAGATATTTTATGAACGGATTTATTGAATACTGGGTATAAAAACAGAGGTTTCTTTTATTTCAAATGCAAGTCAATGCACATTTAGTCATCCACGCATTTTTGATCAAGTATTCGATGAGGTTATAAGCATGGAAACGCTGCACCTAACAAATTCACATTTCAAACCCGACTCCCCTATCAACAGAATACTTTTGTTGCTCGTTGCACTGATAACCCTGTTTTTGGTTGTCATTTCTCCGGGATGGAAGCAAGCCATGTTGTCGGTCATTTTGATGTCTGCAATTGTTGGTTTCGCCATCTTGATGATCAAAAAAAGCCAAGTCACTTTTACGCTGACAGCTTCTCACTTCCAACAACATCTTTTTAAAGGCGGATGGGTCGTCCGATGGCGAAATATTGAGTCAATAGGGATTTGTAGCTACCAGCAGGAAGGGTGGCATCAGCCGCTACCTTGGATTGGTATTCGTCTAAAACACTACTCACCTTATTTGGATTCGATCTGCCCTCGTATAGCGACAGAAATTCTCCTTAGCCAACGCGCACTACTTTATTTAGGTGCGAAGCAAAATCAGTGTGAAGAAAAGTTTGAAGATATGGTGCTTGATCCTAAGCCATACATAAACAGCAACGGGGTTGAGTATAAAGGCTTGCTGGCGATGCTCGCCAACCGTATGAAATATCAAAGAGGATTTTACGGCTACGATCTGTTTATATCAGCCAGTGACCTAGATCGTGAAGCAGAGGATTTTGTGGGACTGACTCGGCGATACTTAGCTGCCGCTGAGCCAGAATAATGCTTACTACACGCGCTTTTAGTAAAGCGGCATCTCGTCAGCAACGAACGGGTTAGTTTTACGTTCGTGACCGAAAGTCGATTGAGGGCCGTGACCAGGGACAAACGTGACATCATTGCCTAAAGGCCACAATTTCTCTTTGATAGAGCTAATCAAGGTATTGAAATCACCTTGTGGGAAGTCAGTTCGGCCAATGCTACCGTTAAACAATACGTCGCCCACAAACGCCAATCGCGCTTCTTCACTATAAAGAACAACGTGACCAGGGGTATGACCTGGTGTGTGGAATACCTTTAATACTTGATTACCAAACGTGACAGTGTCACCCTCATTTAACCATTGATGCGGTTCAAAGGCTTCAGTCAATGGGAAACCAAACATTTGGCTTTGCCCTTCTAGACCTTGTAACCAAAAATTATCCGCTTTATGAGGACCAATGATCTCAGTACCACCAAGCATTGCAGCCAGCGGCTCTGTTCCGCCAACATGATCTAGGTGACCATGAGTTAGCACCAAGTTGACGATCTCGATACCAAGCTCTTTAATGAGCATAGCAAGTTGCTTTTCGTCACCGCCTGGGTCAATAACGATGCCTTTCATCGTTTCATCACACCACACGATAGAACAGTTTTGAGAAAAAGATGTCACTGGGACAACTTGGTATTTCAGAGCCATAGAAAACCTATTACCAAACAAATTTGCGTTAAAACTGGCGCAACTATGACACTAACCCCATGCGACTTCAAGACCTGCTGAGGCTTGCTATTGACTTACCAAGAACGCACAGCACCTGTATCGATATGGACAAAGTTACTACTTGGATAATACCCAACACCACCAGCTTTCAAGCTAATTGCTGCATCGCGTACAGTAGACAATTTCACTCCATCAAGACGGAAGTCTATGGCCTTACCTTCCATATGAAGACTTTTCTTCGCCACTCCGCTAGCCCCTTTACGCAGGGACGCATTGGTCAAAGGCGAACGGTAACCAGAAATTACAATGACTTCTGCATCTGTACCGATCAGCTTTTGAATCTGGCTGATTTGATCGAACAAGCGTCGATCCATCGGATGAACTTCGTTTCGACGGTGATCACGACAAAACTCATTCAGCTTTTTTAGTTCATCATCAAGATAGCGTCTACCATCGAAATAGCATGTTTCGAGGAGCTCTCCAGTATTAAGGTTGTTCATCGCCAACTCACGTGGCTCGTCAGGGAATGAAGCCCATGAAATCGATGGCAAGGCAGATGCCAATACTACGCCACCAGCGGTCATTTTAAGGAAATCTCGGCGGGAAAAATTACGACTTACCATTTCAAAAAACAATGCTCAACAACTAAACAAGTCGCGGACATTACCCAAACACATTTGTCACGTCAAATGCATAAATCGCTCCACCCTAATTTTAAGATGTGGCGATTAACGCTTAATTATTGAACAAACAGAAGATTCTTAGTTTTGTAAATTTTACTTAAAGATTTCAACTACGGTGATCGTATTTATAGATATCATCTCGGTAGTAAAGTGTTCCCTCTTCTAGCCATGCGGTTTGATAAATAATGTGCACTTGGATGCGTTCTCCTAAAGGGACCGACGTGTTAGAGCGACGCGTACTTTCCCGTTTTTTCGCTAGGCGTTCTTCTAATCCCTGAGTTTTGAATAAGAGCTCCGCCAGTTGGTCGGCATGTTCAACGCGGACACACCCGGAACTGAATGCGCGTCTATCTCGTTCGAACAAGTTTTTACTTGGCGTATCATGCAAATAGATAGCTTGGGGGTTTGGCATATTAAACTTATACAATCCCAATGCATTGTGTAAGCCCGATGCCTGTCGCATACGATAAGGAAATGTTCTCGGATTCACCGTCGCCCAATTGATGGTTGTAGGGTCAATAATTTCGTTTGAAGTCCAAGACCGGATGATTTGAATATTGTGGTTAATCAAATACATCGGATTACGTTTCACTTTAGGAATGATGTCTTTCACCATTATGGTCCATGGCACATTCCATGTGGGGTTGAGAATGACGGAGTCAAGAGTCCCCGACATGATTGGTGTTTTTCTTGAGGCTCTGCCAACCACAACTTTAGACTCGAACAACGGTTGACCATCGTGCCAATACGTTACTTCGTATCCAGGTACATTTACAAAGACAACATTATCTCTGTCTTTGGACCAAATCCTTGAACGTTCTGAGTTCAGCGCCAATAGATGCAATCGTTCTTGAGGAGAAAAGTTGATCCATCGAATGGTATTCGGGCCAATCACCCCGTCCTCTTTCAAGCCATGAATACGCTGAAACTCTTTCACCGCTAACTCTAATTCTTCATCATACTGTTGGGTCGTGATATCTAAATACGATACATCCACACCAACCACTTCCATACGCTCAATCAGAAGCGGTTTATTTTCTAATTGGTCACCAACACGGGCGAGGCCCGTTTGTTCATAGAGTGGGTATTGATACTGAGCATGCTCGGATAAAGAGGAGTAAGCGGAATAAAAAGCTTCGTCCGTTTGTAAAGGAGAACGAAGACTTGCTAAGAATTGACCAAGTTTGCCAACCGTAATTTCGTTACTCAGTACGGACAAAGTATCGATGCTAGGAGCAGGTAAAATCACGTGGGCTTTGTTAGCAAATAACCAATTGATACCTTCTTCAGGGAGCTGCTCGAGATAGCTGAGATACATCAACAGTGAATCTGTCATCACCAAATCAAAGTCGAGGTTATCTCCCTGCCATCGAACTTGGTTTATACGATGGAGTTGATTCTCGAATTCGTCCGTGACGCCAGCAAGAGCAACCAAGTTTACTTGAAAAAGAAACTGCTCAATATCGCTTTCATTTTCCCAGTTCAAACGGTAATTGGTACTTTGATAAAGCTGGTCAATCACCTCTGGATAATGGATCATTTTTTCGACAGACAGCTTTTGTACCGCTCCCTCTTGCTCTGTTTGTGCAGAAGCTTCGAGAGAAACGACGGTAGAAAAGCTGAAAAACGGCACCATAAGTGCCGTCATGATTAAAACCCTAGCAAACACTGAAACGATCCTTGCGCTACTTGCCATAATGAAAAGTATGGCAAATATCTCACAGCTTGCAGGTTTAAAATTAAGAATCTGATGTCGAAATTAACATCAAGTTTCTTTATCTATTTGGGTTCAAACAATCTTTGACCAATGGTTATCCCATTGAACACCACTAAAAGAAGCGCTTTTATGTGTTGTTGGCCTTTGCTCAACCACTTTGCCAGCACCAGAGCTGACCCTGAATTCCTTTCCATACGTCACTACTCCCGATGCATCTGGCAAAGCACTTAACTCAACCAACTTACCTGTAGCTTTGGACCATATCCCATAACAACTGCCCGGAGGAGAAGTCGCAAGGATCCATTCATCCGTCGCCGCGATACTCGCGACATAGTGATTAAATCTCGCCCACTCTTCGGGTTCCGCATGCAAAGATTGCATCACGCCTCCACGAGTGTGCATCGCAAGTAAAGCTGGGTATTCATCCGGCTCTCCACGATATTGCTGACCACACAGTACCGTCTCTGCACCATCATGCGCTAAATGACGGATGCTCAACTTATGATCTGGTAAAGAGACTTGATCCAACAGCTCACCTTCTTGTGAAAGGTAACTCAGGCTTGGTCTCATGCTATCAAGATTGAGCGGTTCACGCCCGTTGGTGTGTACGCCACCGACGCCAATCGCTAATGCGCCATCAGGCATCATGATCACTTCATGAGGACCTAGACCAAAACCCGTTAACTCATCGATTTTTTGATATTGCTTCTGCACATCATAAACACCAATGATCCCACGGCTTGTGCCCCTTTCCCCTTCTGTAGCAAATAGCAACAAACCGTCATGGGAGTAAACACCATGACCATAGAAATGGCGATTCGGTTTTGCCAACTGAAGTTTGATCATCTGCTCAGAGCGATAATCAAACACCATGAAGAAAGTTCCTGGTCGACGACCAAAGACCACTGCGTGACCTTGTGGGTTGGTCGCCACACCATGACCACGCTCAGGAATCGGCAACGAAGATAGCGGCATACCATGCTCATCGGCCACTACCGCTGCGTATTTATCTCGGCCAATGATTGAGCAGCCAATCAACGCTGGTTGACGTGAACGTGTTGAAGCACAACCAAATGGCATCATAGGTGCGGCCGTACCAAAGAGAGCGGCTTTCAGTAAGGTTCGGCGGGTTTGATCAGTCACCATCGGTTGCATTAAATCCTATAACTACGCCAAGCTCGATCGCCACCTCTTCATGAATCAGGTACTTCAATTGCTCTAGCTTATTATACTGAGCGAGCACCATGCGATAACCTTCTTTTGTTTGTAGTTCAGAAAACAAGCTCTTATCTTCTGGCCAAGTTTCTAACGCCATTTCAAACTGATGAACGACACGGTCTGCGAGATCTGCATGGCCTTGCTCTCTAAGTAGCGCATCTAGACCATTCCCGTTAGCAAAGTACAACGCTTCCATCCCTTGAAGGTTGGCTTTTAAGTTTGAAAGCGAGGTCTCTGAACGCCAAGATTCTGAAAAGTAAGGACGAGGCTTACCAATCTTCGCTAGCGGTCGGCTCAGCTTTTTCATGCTGTAATCAAGCTGATTAGAAAGCAGCGAGATGTACTCGGATTTCCATTCCGTCATCTCTAACGACTTCCAGGGATTTTGTGCCCAAGAATCTGCGATGATCTGCGCTTTGTTCTCTAGGTTTTCAGCAATTGCAACACCTGTCGCACAGGTATTGCTGTTGCTAAATAAGGTCGACGCTTTATCGTAAAGCAGCCATTCCAGTGCCCCTAAACCTTGCACAGTAACACTTTGCGTGGAGATCTTTTCCGCACTCCAGACTTGGTCAGATTTCGTCAGCACAGACATTTTTCGGCCGGTGGTGTTCTTTTTATCTGGCCAAAACTGGACATTCCAACTTTGCTCCAACGCCGTAGCAGGGCCACGCTCTTGACCTTGTAATGCCATCCACTTCAGCATAGTTTGGTGCCATTGCTGTTTTACTTGCGCATCATCTTTCGTCTCTGATGTGCAGTAATCCGCGAAGCTTTGTTCTAGTTCTGTGGTTTGCGCTAAAAATGTCTGCGCAGATTGAAACTCAACTTCATAGACCGCTTGAGAAATATGACTTGTACTCTCAGGCTTGGCAGAGCTCGAACCGACTGTCGATTGGCAACCAACCAAACTTAACGTTGCGGCAACCGCACTCACTAATCGTGTTATTTTCATGGTTGGTTCCTTATAGAGAATTCAGAAACGCAATCAATGCGTCACGTTCTTTTTTGTTCAGTGCTAGCACGTTTTGTTTGGCCGTTTCCGCTTCGCCGCCGTGCCACAACACCGCTTCCATCAGGTTACGGGCGCGGCCATCATGTAAGAAGTAACTATGCCCATTTACTTCTTCGGTATAACCAATTCCCCATAGGGGTGCCGTTCGCCATTCACGGCCATTTGCTAAGTACTCAGGACGGTTATCGGCCAAACCTTCCCCCATGTCATGCAGAAGCATGTCTGTATATGGATGGATAAGCTGCTCAGAAAGCGCTGGTAACTCTGGTCGCTTCGCCGTTTTGACACTGGTCTTATGGCAGCTTTCACAGCCAGCTGCAGCAAAGATTTTCTGACCGAGTTTCACGCTAGGATCGTTCATATTTCGGCGAATAGGTACGGCCAAGTGCTGGCTGTAAAACTCAACGAAGTCGAGAATATTTTCACTCACTTCTGGTTTGCCGCCATTTGGCATGTCGTCACAAATACTTTGTTTCGAGGTGCAGTTTTCATTGGGGAATAAATGGCTCGTCAGCCCCACATCACCATTGAATGCTGCTGCATTTTGCTGCATTAACGTCGGTTGTCCGGCTTTCCAACCAAAACGACCAATCGAGAAGTCGTCCTTCTCAATATCCCAAACCTTGTTTACTTTACCTGAGATACCGTCTTTATTTGCATCTTGTGCATCAGCCCATGCAAGTAGCGTTTCGTCAGGAATACTCTCTAACAAACCAAGGCCGATCATTGGCGGTGCAACACGCGCTGAAAATTCCGTATCAGGGTGCATATCGCCGTAACCTAGATCGGTAATATTCAAATGAGGTTTTCTTAGTGTCACCGTCGTGCCGTCTTTAAACTTCACTGGCACATCGGTGTACGTGATTTCGATTTTTCCTTCTGGCGTTTGATCTTGCAGGGCAAAGTCTTGGAGCTGGCCGCCATAAGTCGGCTCAGGTATAACGCCGTCTCTGATGTACGCTGTTTTTTGTTCTGACGTCATCGCAGGGATGCTCAAACGCACTAACATGGACACCGCATGCAAATCATTTTGCTCTGGAGGATGACCACGACCATCTTTGATGTGGCAGTTTTGACAACCATTTGTATTGAAAAGAGGTCCCAAACCATCTCTGGCATCGGTAGACGCTGGCGCTTGTACCCAAGGGTTGCGGAAAAAACTATTGCCCACGCTAAAATCAAGACGTTTACTCATAGGAAGGTTCGCGGCAGGAAGAGAATACGCGTTGGCGCCTTCTTTTTTGACGCTCGTTTGTCCACCAGATTTCACATCATACGCGATAGCAGTAGAAGAAAAGATCACGGCCAAGACCGAAATTAAGTAAGGCTTCATATCATTGCTCTAAAACACAACAAGAGGGGTGGGATAACAGCGAGTTAAAACGGTAAAGGGCTCAAACGAGCCCTTTCAATTATTTTTTGTACTTTGATTAAAACTCGTGGTCAGCAGTATCAGGGCTTAGGCTATCAATGCCAATGATACCCGCAGCACGTTCAATTGAACCGGTTTGAGCAACCAATGACATGATGGTGTCATTCACTAACGTGTTGCCTTGTGCATTACCCGCTGCAATTAACTGGTCGAAGTGTTGGTTATTCTTCTCCGCAGACGTAACCAATTTACCAACTTGATTACGCGTAACATCAAACTGCTTCTGGATCTCTTTAGCTGCTTGTTTGTCTTTTTGAGCCACTAGGTCAGCAATACTCGGACCAGAAAGCAATGTGCCGTCTTCACGCTTGTAAAGACCTGTGTAAACGTTATAGATGCCCTGCTCGTTGTAGTAATGAGAGTTGTGCGTATTGTCTGAGAAACAATCGTGCTCATCTTCTGTCGAGTTTGCTTCCAACGCCACCTTCATACGCTCACCAGCAAGCTCACCTAAAGACAATGAACCCATACCGAACAACATTTTACGTAGGCCATTATCCGCAGAATCATTAAGAAGCGTTTCACGGTAGTTGCCTTTCACTTCCGCAGACCACTGTTTTTCCATCCATTCAAGGTCTTGAACCAGTAGATCGGCTGCCGCTTTTAGGTACTCACCACGACGGTCACAGTGACCATTCGTACACTCAGAACCGACAACGAAGTCTGTGTAAGCGCGCTGACCTGCGCCTGCGTTTGTGCCGTTTAGGTCTTGACCCCAAAGTAAGAATTCAATCGCGTGGTAACCTGACGCAACGTTTGCCTCAGAACCACCTACTTCGTTGAGATCCGCTAGCAATTCTGGAGTAATGTTTGAAACGTCTAGTTTAGAAGCACCAATCTGTAAACTGGTGTTTGCGATGATGTTTGCAGCAGCGCCTTCGTTACCGAGTTCATATTGGTAATCTGTCGCTACGTAGTCAATTAGGCCTTCATCAAGTGGCCATGCATTTAACTGCCCTTCCCAGTCATCAACAATCGCGTTACCAAAACGGAACACTTCAGATTGTTGGTACGGAACGCGAGAGTCTAGCCATGCTTGTTTTACTTCTTCAAGCTTATCCGCTGATGGCGATTTTAGGAATTCGTCGATTTTTACGTCGAGCGTTTTCGCCGTTGTCACTGAGTCAGCAAAGACTGCATGTGCAACGTCTGCATAATGTTCAACGACTTGTTGTTTCGTTACTTGGGCAGCAACGGTAGAACCACTGGCAATGAGGAGTGATGCAGCAATAGATTGGACTAAAACTGTTTTTGCATTCATCTGAAGCATCCTTGTTGAGCAATTTATTTGTTTTATTCGTAGTGCTAATTATTCTTATTTGCACTATTAGTCACGAGATAATACAAATTTACAATTTATTTTCAACTCTAGATACAAAAAAAGCCTCATCATTGTGAGGCTTTTAACATGCAAAACTGATAATTTAATAAATAAAATCAGAATTTTAGATTGTGCTTACCATGAGAAACTTTTGCTTTTAGGTAGCTTTCATTACCATCTTTAATATGTGCAGAGGTATTGACAACCTCAACAATCTCGATGCCGTATTCTGCTAATTCACGGATTTTCTTAGGGTTGTTGGTCACAAGGCGAATTTTACTTACACCTAATGCTTCGAGCATTTGCGCTGCTTCAGTGAAATCACGAAGGTCATCGTCAAAACCCAAATGGTTGTTTGCTTCATAGGTGTTCATACCTTGGCTTTGCAAACGGTACGCATCAATCTTATTGTATAGACCAATACCACGACCTTCCTGACGTAGGTATAAAATAATACCGCCAGATTCGCCCATGCGTTGAATGGTTTCTTCTAATTGCTCGCCGCAATCACAGCGGGATGAGTGAAAAACATCACCAGTAAGACATTCTGAATGCATACGCACCAAAGGCGTTTCTTGCGTTTGATCCGCTTGCCTAAAGATAACTGCCACATGCTCTTTATCTGTCTTCAGGCCACGAAAAGACAGGATTTCAGCATCGATATTACTTTTAGCCCCGACTTTAAAATCTACTCTGGCACGTACTTCCGCCATATCTATACTCACTCGATTTATTGCTTGATGCGCTTGATGCGTTTTCGTTATTGCATTCATGGGATTCACTCATTGCTCTTCAACTATGGGGATTGATACCGCATTTTTCAATATAGAGATCACAATTGAGAGCAGTTATCCCCTAAAGACAGCCAAAGAGAACAACTCCCCGCGCTGACGAATTGTTATAGTATAACAATTTTGAAAAACTACAATAAAAAACCCCAGACAAATTTTGTCTGGGGTTGATAATGAGTTGCATGTAGGGGTGATGATTTAATGTGTTTGGCTACGTTTCCAAACCGTAAGCTCTATCCATACCGCTTCGAGTTCTTGAATTTCTTCTTCGGTTAATACGGCAAGAGACGATGTAACTTGAGGCAGTTTCGAGGTTTGCAATGCACGAATCTGCGAATAAAAGTCTTTTTTTAACTGTAATATAACTGAATCCACTGCGTGCACCTACTTAGTTCTTTTATTACTTCTCCAGCTCAAATCGTTGATTTTCTTTATACTGGAATCTTCATAAATTCGGAAAAATGATAACATTCTGTTTGTTATCTGCACGATTTATTTCCCATAGTGGAATAGTGGTCACATTATTGACGCTTTATCATTTTGATCGAAAATAGGATAAAAAAGATCAAAAGTAATAGAGGAAAGATCCACAACGCCGCTGTCGAATAATTAAATGGTGGCTGATACAAAACGATATTCCCATATCTCTGAACCAAATAATCTTTTACCTCTTGATCCGTGCTTCCTTCGTTTACCATCGAGTACACTTTCAATCTTAAATCTTTAGCGGCTTGTGCATTAGATTCAACAAGGTTTTGGTTTTGACATTGCGGGCATCGTAAAGCCTTAGCTAATGCAATTGCTCTTTGTTGCAGTTCAACGGAATGAAATTCAAACAGATCAACATGCTGCGTAATTTGCTCTGCTTTGACCCAAGAAGAACACAAAGAAAACAAAACAATAATGAAGTAAGCATATTTAAAGTGAGACATTAAAATACCCCGAAAATAACGAGTTCCATTTGTCTATTGTTAACTTACCTCTATATTTGATCAAAACATTGCCATTTTGATCAATTAAGTAAGTTTCAGGTGTTCCTATTACACCAAGTTCAACCACCAGTTGCCCATTAGGATCGGATATAACTTCGGTATATGGATTGTGTGAAGAGCTCAAATAGCGTTTAGCCGCGCTTTCTTTATCTCGATAGTTAAGACCAACGATGGGCACACCTTGTCGAGCTAAGTTGAGCAAATCATCATGTTCTTGTTTACAAACCCCGCACCAAGACGCCCAAACATTCAATAGCACATAACCTTGATTTTCTAGTACTGCATCGGTGATTCGATTGCCTGAAATGAGTGAGTAAGCGGTAAAATCTGGGATAGATAACATACGATTTTGTTGTATTTCTACGTTTGGTCTATCGGATAATGCCATTGTCGCGGTGACAAAAAAAATCGCAACTAGCAATATGAGAACGATCAGTTTAAGCGTATTTTTCGATCTCATTACCTTTTCCCCTTAGATTCATCATACTCCCCAAAGCACTTATTACGATTAAAGCGCCACCAAACCATATCCACCATATGCCCGCGCGATATTGCACTTTAATTGCGTAGGCGCTGTTGTCGAGCTTGTCACCCAAAGTGATGTAGTAGTCTCCATGCCATAGTGATCGAATAGCGGGCTCGGTCATATTCATCACGCGTACAGGGTAATGCCGTTTCTCGGGTTGAAAGTTCAACGCCTTACCGCTCTCCAAATAAAGATCAACACTCCCCTGTTCTGCGGTGTAGTTCGGCCCAACTAACCATTCAATTCCATGATAATCAACGGTGATACCCGCTTTTTGATACGAGCTACCAGGCTCTACCCGTAAGTTGTATTCATACGAATAGTCACTATTAAATACTGCCCCGCTTGCAGCCAACGCAAAGCCAACATGAGCAAGAAACATAGGCATTAATTTGCTCTTGTTTTCTGCACAAAACAGCAATAGCACATGAGAAACCACTACCCACGTCGCTAATACCAGAGTAATCAAAGTCGTTATATGAAGCTCTTTAGTAGCAAAAACGAAAATAGCGCTAACCGCAATAACATGAATACCGACAAACCCAATGGTTTTAACGGCATGAGGACTGGCTCCTTTCGTCCACTTCAACACGGGCATAAAGGCGAGAAAGGTCAGAGCAAGTAATGTAAGGGGAAAAACGAGGCTTTTAAAGTAAGGTGCCCCAACGGATATATTACCCAAGCCAAGCAGTTGATAAAGCATTGGGTAAAAGGTACCGAGGAAAACAATCGCCATACAAACAACGAGAAGTCCAATAGCGATGTATACCATGTAGGCACGACTTATTAACGAATCGAGCGTAAAACGAGGAATATGTAGCCCTCGCATAATGAGCACACCAAAGGTAACAATCACCAAAACGCTAAGAACAGCAAGAAGTACTACACCTTTGGTTGGATCAACCGCAAACGCGTGTACTGAGGTTAATACACCCGATCTCACAACAAATGTGCCGAGAATACTCAAACTGAACGTCGCAAAAGCCAATGCGTAGGTGCTCCAAATTGCTCCTTTATTACGCTTCGACAACACACCGCTATGCAGTAGCGCGGTACCCATTAACCAAGGCAGCAAAGACGCGTTTTCTACCGGGTCCCAAAACCACCACCCGCCCCAACCTAATTCATTGTATGCCCACCAAGCACCGATCAAAATTCCAATTGTTAGCGTACCCCAAGCAAAGAAAGCGGCACTACGGGCAACACCATACCATTCATTTATAGGTCGTTTCGCTAATAACGCAGCTAAGGCGAACGCCAGTATCGCGGCATAACCAACGTAACCCAAATACAACAGCGGTGGATGAATAATAAGCCCGATATCTTGCAACATCGGATTGAGATCTCGCCCCTCCAACGCTAGCGTCTGAGCATACTCAAAAGGATTGGACGTGGTGAGGGTAAACCAAGCGAAAATAGCAATAAGTAAGTTCATGATACCCAAGCAATCGCCTGTATATTGAGTGCAAACTGGCGACTTGATAGCAATAAAAGAGGCCCATAAGCTCAACGTAACCACCCAAAACAACATAGACCCTTGATGGCCGCCCCAAGCAGCTGCAATCTTAAACGCGATAGGTAACTGGCTGTTCGAGTGTGTAACCACATACTCAAGCGCAAAATTATCCTGAATAAAACAGACTATCAAAAGCGCCAAACAAACTAAGGAGGCTAAGCTGATAATATGAGACGTTGCGGTTTGGTGTGGCAACACTCCCTTCTTCCGCAGCATAAAGCAAACCCAATGCAGCAGCGTCGCACATGTCGATGCGACAGCCACCAATATCAACAAAAAGAAACCGAGCTCAGCCTCCATTTAGCCTCCTTACACGATGGTCATTTGACCAGCATAGAGAATGAAAGTACGCAGCATGAGTACGCCAACCAAACTCAACGTTGTGACCGCAAAAACGTAACTTCCTCTATGACGAACTTCTGAAGGCGTTAGCCAGTTTAGTGTCAACGGTGTGATCATTCCGATGAGCACCACCCCAACCCAGAACCACTGAGCCCAGAACCCACTCGAAATGGCATTCCAAGCCGCGGCTTCATTTTGCCCGCCACTAAAGATAAGCCCAGTAAAGAATGTCACTAAGACAAACAGCTCAAACAATACTACTGGGCGTTCAAATCCGTGTACCCAAGACACACTTGGGCTGCTGGTCGACTCTTCAAACACCAAGATGCCGAACATCAAACATGCTGCTGCGCCAGATGACAAACTAGAGAATAGGAATAAGATTGGCAGTACTGGATTGTTTAGCATTGGGTAAGTCTTCAATGCAGACAATAAGAAGCCAGTGTATGCCGCAAGCACGATCGCTAAAAAGCCTAAGAACAACTCAATCGCGTTGTTTGCTTTCCCTGCTTTAATCAAGATGCCATCGGCAAAATCCAATAATTTACTCGGCAACTTTCCTTCGCAGAAGCTGATGATTTGATGACGGAAGATAACGCCGATCCAAACAAACAGCACTAGCATGTACACTTGGAACAAGACAACGCCCATCGACATCACGGAAGTCGGGTTGTAGTAAATCATGATCTTCCAAAACTCAAGCGGTTTAGTTAAGTGGAAAATCAAAATCACTAAGCCAGAAATAATGCCAAATGGCGCGAGCCAAGCCATTGCTTTTATAATGCCATTGTTTGCGGGATCACCTTCAATCACTTTGCGTTTTAAATAGATAGAAATCATCACCGCACCTGCTGACATCCCAGCAAGGAATAAGTAAATTGCAATAATCCAATCCCAGACTAACGAGTCAAAGTGGAATGCACTTTCGAAGCCGTTCATGATGACACCTCCCCTTTGCTATGCGGAATTTTGTACAGTTTAGGTTGGGTACCTAAATGCGATTTATCGCGATAGACAACATGGCTTTCAATGGCTTTGCTCACCTCGCTAGCTGGGTCATTTAAATCACCAAAGATGAGTGCTTTTGTTGGGCAAGATTCCACGCAAGCTGGCTGCTTACCTTGCGCCAGGTTGGTATCGCGGCAGAAGTTACATTTATCCGCAGAGTGATCGACTGGATTAAAGAAACGCACTTGGTAAGGGCAAGCCGCTAAGCAATAACCACATCCGACACATTTCTCTTTGTGTACATCCACAATGCCCGTCGCTTCATCTTTGTATGCTGCGCCTGTTGGGCACACATAGACACATGGTGGATTATCACAGTGCTGACAGGATTCGCGAGTAAACTGGTATTCCACATCTGGGAATTCTCCAATCGGTTCACTGCGATGAATTTTAAGTCGCGTCACGCCTTCAGGGACTTTATTTACTTCGCGACAAGCATCGGTACAAGCGGTACAGCCAATGCAGGCATTTTCATCATGAACCATACCCATGCGCTTCGCTTGTTCACTGTTGCTGGCATAAAGAGAGGAGCTAACAACGGAAGTGCCCGCAACGCCTGTAGTTAAAATCAACGCACCGCTGCTAGCTAAAAAGTTTCTTCTCGAACATTTCATGCTATCTCTCCTCTTCTTTGGCAAGTTCAGGTTCGACGGCAAATTCAGAGTGACAATCCACACACTGCTTAATCAGCTGTTTTCTGTCATAAGACAAAGCTTTGGTTTTTGCGGCATGAACATCATGACAGTTTGAACAAGTGAGTTTTTTGGCGTGCACATCGTGCGTCCAATGCTTTTCTCTTAACTTAAGTGGCGCGTGACAATCCACACACTGGCTATTAGCTTTGAGAATCAAGCTTGGGTCAAGGGACACTTTGTCGTGCACCGCTTTCGATTGCGCAGCAGAAAACTTAATCACATCGGGTGCCCCTTCACGGTGATCAGGGCCGATGTTGCTGTGACAGTTAGTGCAATTGAGCTGCTTACCTTGACTCAATAACGCTTGCGAATCATGCGATAGATTCAGAGTATCTTTAGCATCCTTATGACATTGAAGACATTTATAGTCTCGGTCACGGATCAACTCGACTTGATGACGCTCAGCTTGAGCACCTTCAACTGGCTCTGAAGAAGTCGCATGGGCGGCGGTGAAAAAACCATAGATGGCAAAGATGAAGAGAAATTTCAGCATTGTCTCTATGGTCAATTTTATATTGCCCATATTTTTCTTTCCTTAGCTCGATAATAATTGATAACTCTTATCAACTATTATTTGAGCAACAATTAATTTCCTCTGAAGATATTTTTACACCTTCAAATGACATCAATTCTTATTTTGGAAAGCCACAACGCTAAACCTGTATTTATAATACCTCTATAATTCCTAAGAGGTAGAATCACATGTTCAAAAAGCGACCTTAATCACCTTATTTTTAGAATGGTTATACCCATAACACGCTGTGATTAAAGGGGATTACAACATACCACTTTAGGGGTATATAAACTTAAACATGATTAAGATCACTAGCATAAATTGATCTAAAACAAGGCCAATTTCGGTCACTATTTCATCTATTCAATTCACTATTAATATTAACGATAGATCTCCGATTCTTATTTGGAATAGCTCCTCACAACGCTGCTAATAAAAACGAATATGGAGATAACACCGTGAGCATAAAACACTGGATGAGCGCACCTATCGCGGTTGCGACGTTATTCGCCAGCCAATTATTTTTGGTTGGTGCTCCTTTGGCGGCAGAGGATACTGGTCTCATAGAGCCTCGCAATGATACCTTTGAACAAAACCATCCTGACCAATATCACTCTTGGAAAGCCACATCGGAAAGCGAGCATATTGAAGATGCCTTAAGTGAAGACCCAAACATGGTGATCTTGTGGGCCGGTTATGGTTTTGCTAAAGACTACAACAAAGCGCGCGGTCACTTTTACGCGCTTAATGATGTGAGGCAAACCCTCAGAACTGGCGCACCAGCAGACGAAAACTCCGGGCCAATGCCGATGGCTTGTTGGAGTTGTAAAAGCCCAGATGTCGCCCGCGTAATTGAAGAGCGCGGTGAAGACGGCTATTTTGAAGGTAAATGGGCGCGCTTGGGCTCAGAAATCGTCAACCCTATCGGTTGTTCCGACTGTCACAATACGGGTTCTGAAGCCTTCAAGAAGGGCGAACCCGCACTGGCACTGACTCGCCCATACGTCGAGCGTGCTTTTGACACCATCGGCAAAAATTTTGACCAACAATCTCGCTTAGATAAACAAGCGTCAGTCTGCGCTCAATGTCATGTCGAGTACTACTTCACAGGTCCGACTAAAGCAGTCAAATTCCCATGGGACATGGGGACCAACGTCGCTGATATGGAGAAATACTACGATGCGTTGAATTTCAAAGATTGGACGCATGCAGTATCTAAAGCGCCGATGCTAAAAGCGCAACATCCAGGTTTCGAAACTTGGAGAGCGGGTATTCATGGCAAAAACAAAGTGGTGTGTGTGGACTGTCACATGCCTAAAGTAACCAAAGAAGACGGTACGGTATACACCGACCACAAAGTAGGTAACCCGTTTGATCGTTTTGAAGACACCTGTGCGCAATGCCATACTCAAACCAAAGAGCAACTACAAGGCATCGTTTCGACTCGCAAAGCGCAAGTACTAAACATGAAGCTAACCGCCGAGAAGCAAATTGTGGCAGCACACTTTGAAGCTGGTGCAGCATGGGAAGCAGGGGCAACAGAAGAAGAGATGCAACCTATCCTACAAGATATTCGCCATGCACAATGGCGTTGGGACTACGCGATTGCTTCTCACGGTGTTCACATGCATGCTCCTGAGGTAGCACTTGAAGTACTCGGTACCGCAGTTGATCGCGCTGCTGACGCTCGTACTAAGTTAGTTCGTTTACTGGCAACAAAAGGTATTACTGACCCAGTTCAAATTCCAGATATCTCGACCAAAGCAAAAGCGCAACAAGCACTAGGTATGGATATGGAAAAGATGAACGCAGACAAGAAACACTTCCTAGAAACGGTGGCACCAGAATGGGATAAAGCAGCTGCTGAGCGCGAAGCAACGTACTGATCAGTATCGATTACACTAGGTTAAATGGATAAAACGAAGGGCGCACGTTGCGCCCTTTTTGTTTGATAGAAGGCAGAGGAAAACAGATTAGCGACGAGGAAGTCTCGGCCTAGGCTGAATATGTGGACGTGTTTTAGGCATCTGCACATTTGGGCGTGTAACTGGGCGCTGGATCTTCGTTTCCGGCAATGCTTTTCTTTGTTGAACCTTTTCTTTCACCGCTTTATCTTGTAAAGCCATAGGCTCGATGCGCTTGGGGCGGTTCTCCCACTTGGTTTGAATCTCCTGCTTTTGCTCGTCAGGCAGCGATTGCCAATGATCGTCAAGCTGTCGCTTCATGTTATCGATATTGGCGGACATATCATCGTCTTTCCAATCTTCGACTTTGTCTTTGATGGATTGCTGTTGCTCTTCATCCAAGCCATTCCACCACTCTTCTAGTTTCTCTTTGTATTCATCGTCGTTGTCGCAACAACCCGGATAGTAGTAAATCCAGTAGTCGTCATGATCGTACCACCAAGGGTCGTAATAACCGGAAGAGTAATAAACCGCAGATGAGGTGCCAGAATGTTCGGAAGAGCTACAACCCACTAACACGGAGCCGCACAGCACCACCAATATTCCGAACGCTTTATTCTTCATTCGTCCCCCCACCTTTCTTCTACTACTTGTTAGAGTCTACTCCTACAACAGCTCTTTAGCTTTATTGATCGAGTTAATAATTTGTACTCGATCCAAGCTTGGATCGTTCGAGTCGAGCAATAGCACCCAAGTATCAATGGCTTCCTGAAAGCGGAATGACAAAAAATGATCATTGGCGATCAAAGACAAAGCAGCTTCATTGTGCGGTTCTATCTGCAAAGCTTGTTCTAGAAGCAAACTGACTTCTTGCGTCATTGATTGCTGGTGAATGTAGTATAAGGTCGTCGCTTTCGCAGCAAGTTGCGTGGCACCGACTGGCTCAGTCAGTTGGATGGCGTAATCAAAACAAATCAGCGCGCCATCCAGTTCTCCCTCTAGCAGGTAGCCCTGCCCTAACTGAAACCACAATTCTGCATTGTTTGGATCTTCACGCAATTGGTCTTGAATTTCCTGCATGATATCGCGAGCAGTCATCATTCGAGAGACTTCAGCTTGAATAGGTTGTGGAGGAGATTGACGCAACAATAAGAAGCTAGCGCTGGTTAACACTAGTACCAAAGCACAAAAACCGAACCATTGTGCCGCTCTTACTCTTGAAGCGCTGAGCGATAATACGACGACGAATAATCCCATCAAAGTGATGGCAATGAAAAACCAAACAGACATAACGCGCTCCCTAGACAAACTGAGTATTAGTGTACTGGTTTAATGCTTGTATTGCGTTGATAGAGGTACAAAAAAGCCGAGCAACTGAGGCTCGGCTTTTCACATTAGAATAGTGACGAAAGATTACTCTTCGTTACCTTCCTCTGCATCATCAGCGGCTGGCGCTTCTGGAGTATCTTGCTGCGTATTTTCGTCTGTTGACTCTAACGCTTCTGCTTCTTCACCAGCAGGCAGCTCTTCTTCATCAACTTCTTCAATACGTTGCAAACCAACAACAGATTCGTCTTCCGCAGTACGGATAAGCGTTACACCTTGCGTGTTACGACCAACCTGGCTAACTTCACCCACACGAGTACGTACTAGCGTACCAGCGTCGGTGATCATCATCATTTCATCACCTTCAACAACCTGGATAGCACCAACTACCGGGCCGTTTCGCTCAGAAACTTTGATAGAAACGACACCTTGAGTGCCACGACCTTTTGTCGGGTACTCACTCAGCGCTGTACGTTTACCGTAACCGTTTTCTGTAACTGTTAGGATGTCGCCTTCGTGTGAAGGAACGATAAGTGATACAACTTGGTCATTTTCAGCCAGTTTCATACCACGCACACCAGAGGCGGTACGACCCATAGGACGAACACCTTTAAACTTGATCTCTGGCTGACCATTCTCATCAAGAACTGGCTTACCATTTTCGTCAAGTACTGGAATTTCTTCTGCTTCTTTAAAGCGAACCACTTTACCCGCTTTAGAGAACAGCATGATTTCGTTTTCGCCGTTAGTGATATCCACACCGATTAACGAATCGTCTTCACGTAGGTTTACCGCAATCAGACCATTTGAACGAACATTTGCAAACTGGTTCAACGGCGTTTTCTTAACCGTACCGTCACCTGTTGCCATGAAGATGAATTTGTCTTCAGAGAATTCATCAACACGCAGAATCGCGGTAATACGCTCACCTTCTTCTAGTGGAAGGATGTTCACAATTGGCTTACCACGAGCAGTGCGGCTCGCTAGAGGCAATTGGTAAACTTTCAGACGGTATGTTTTACCGCGAGTAGAGAAACACAAGATGTTATCGTGGGTATTCGCCACTAGAAGACGCTCGATATGGTCTTCATCTTTCATCTTGGTCGCACTCTTACCTTTACCACCACGGCGCTGTGACTCGTAGTCGCTCAGTACTTGGTACTTAACGTAACCACCATGCGATAGAGTAACCACAACGTCTTCACGTGCGATCAGCTCTTCCATGTCGATATCATGGCTCGCAGCTGTGATTTCTGTACGACGAGCATCACCAAAGCCGTCACGAACCGCTTCAAGTTCTTCGCGGATCACTTCCATCAAACGCTCAGTGCTTGCAAGGATATGCATGAGTTCAGCGATTTCTTCTAGAAGTGTTTTGTATTCGCCAAGAATCTTCTCGTGTTCTAGACCTGTTAGTTTATGTAGACGAAGATCTAGAATTGCTTGTGCTTGTTGCTCAGTCAGGAAGTACTGACCATCGCGGATACCATATTGAGGCTCTAGCCATTCAGGGCGTGCTGCATCAGTACCTGCACGCTCTAGCATTGCTGAAACGTTGCCTAAATCCCAACCACGAGCGATAAGGCCAGCTTTTGCTTCAGCAGGAGTCGGCGCCTTACGAATTAGGTCGATGATTTCATCGATGTTCGCTAGTGCAAGTGCCAGACCTTCAAGGATGTGGGCACGTTCACGCGCTTTACGCAGTTCGAAAATAGTACGACGAGTCACAACTTCACGACGGTGATCAACGAAGCACTTCAACATATCTTTCAGGTTGAATAGCTGTGGTTGGCCATTGTTTAGGGCCACCATGTTGATACCGAAAGTGGTTTGCAACTGAGTCTGAGCGTATAGGTTGTTTAGAACCACTTCGCCCACAGCGTCGCGCTTACATTCAATAACAATACGCATACCATCTTTATCTGACTCGTCGCGCAGTGCACTGATGCCTTCAACTTTCTTATCTTTAACTAGCTCAGCGATCTTTTCGATCAAGCGAGCTTTGTTTACCTGGTATGGGATCTCAGTGACGATGATGGTTTCTTTACCATTCTTCTCCACTTCGATGTCCGCTTTCGAACGCATGTAGATTTTGCCGCGACCTGTTTTGTACGCGTCTACAATGCCTTTACGACCGCTGATCAGCGCCGCCGTTGGGAAATCAGGACCAGGAATGTAATCCATTAGTTCATCAATAGTGATTTCTTCATTATTGATGTATGCAAGACAGCCATCGATCACTTCGCCAAGGTTATGAGGCGGGATGTTGGTTGCCATACCTACTGCGATACCAGAAGCACCGTTAACCAATAGGTTTGGAATTTTAGTTGGAAGAACCGCTGGGATCTGCTCAGTACCGTCGTAGTTTGGTACGTAGTCTACGGTCTCTTTGTCTAGGTCAGCCAATAGTTCGTGGGCAATTTTTGCCATTCGAACTTCGGTGTAACGCATTGCCGCAGCAGAGTCGCCATCGATAGAGCCAAAGTTACCTTGACCATCGACCAGCATGTAACGAAGCGAGAACGGTTGAGCCATACGTACGATTGTGTCGTACACAGCACTATCACCGTGTGGGTGATATTTACCGATTACGTCGCCGACAACACGGGCTGATTTTTTATATGGTTTGTTCCAATCGTTGCCTAGTACGTTCATCGCGAATAAAACGCGGCGGTGTACTGGTTTTAGGCCATCACGCACATCTGGAAGAGCACGACCCACGATGACTGACATCGCATAGTCTAGATATGAACCTCTAAGCTCATCTTCAATGTTTACGGGCGTGATCTCTTTAGCTAAATCGCTCATAGAGCCATTATCCCTCTATTATCTGATCGTAATTACGATACGTGTAAGGTGCAAAAATATAACACACAATTCATCACTTCGGCATCACTTTCCCTCTCCTTTTATCAGGTTGTGAGCTTGGTTATGAATCAAATGTCGAGAATTTGCACACTCATCCCATATCTTTCTGATTAGTGGTTATATTTCGGTCAATATTGAGCAAAATCGGACTCTGTACGTATGGAACTTAGTTGAAATCGTTAATCCCAATATATCCACACAACGTCAAAAATGCCGGTTTTAGAGTATTGTCACTGGCACTAGTTCAAGGATGAACCAAAAACATGCAAGCCCTTTCAAAGTTACAGGAGCCTGTTGTTGCCGCACCAGTGAACTCTGTCATTGTCCCTTCACTAAGCACGTCGAGGTTGTTTGGTTATAAAACGTTGGAGTATACTGACGCCCTCTAAAGGACTCAGATTGAATGCAATAAAACCAATTATGACTAAAGCACAAAATGTCGACCCAAGTGAAATTAAGAAATTCGAGGACATGGCTTCTCGATGGTGGGATTTAGAAGGCGAGTTTAAGCCACTTCATCAAATTAACCCACTTCGTTTGAACTATGTACTTGAAAAAGCAAATGGCTTGTTTGGCAAGCGCGCACTTGATGTCGGCTGTGGTGGTGGCATTCTTGCTGAAAGCATGGCGAAAGAAGGCGCTATTGTGACTGGACTTGATATGGGCAAAGAACCTTTAGAAGTCGCGCGACTACATGCATTAGAAACAGGTACTCAACTGACCTACATTCAGAGCACAATAGAAGACCACGCTATAGAAAACGCAGGGACTTACGATGTCGTGACTTGTATGGAGATGCTTGAACACGTTCCAGATCCTCTCTCCGTTATCCGCTCTTGTGCTGCGCTAGTAAAACCTGGTGGTCACGTGTTTTTCTCAACCTTGAACAGAAACATCAAGTCATACTTGTTTGCTATTGTCGGTGCAGAGAAGCTTCTTAAGATTGTTCCTGAGGGGACTCACGAGCACGAGAAGTTTATCAAGCCTGCCGAAATGATGAAGATGATAGACCAAACAGACCTAACAGAAATGGGCATTACAGGCCTGCATTACAACCCTCTTAATGACAGTTACAAACTCGGCCGTAATGTAGATGTAAACTACATCGTTCATACTAAAAAATACTGAACGCCGTTATGTTAAAAAATGCGTTTTGTGATTGACATTTTTTGTAGAAAATGAATCGAAAGCGGTAGCACAAAGTTGCCGCTTTTTTTGTCTTTTTATGCCTAAAATTCGTGCTCTAGATTCCATTTTAACCAACCTATTTTTCGTAGATAAAAACGGCCAAAGATCAAGGAAAATATTTTTGCATGCGGTTATTTCTAAACCGATCTCAAAACCGTGCTTTTAACCATTCAAGTCTGCCCTTTTCTCATCGGTTAGTGTTCACTTACTGATTTTTTTCATTTTGTCAGTTATCCACAAGTCATCCCCGATCTGTACCTTGATAAATCAGTGTAATAGCACTATCTTGTAACCCGCAAACAAATGAACCCCTATATGTTGTGTTTAAGCGACAATATATAGATAGACTTTGATCACAAAGCCGCCGCAAGCTTTACTCATATTGCACATAAACAAACAAAAATACGGCTTTTATCAGTTTTCTTAGGGAAATAAAGCAGAATGAACCAACAACTTACCGTCACCAAGCGTGATGGCCGTAAAGAAAGTATCGATCTGGATAAAATCCACCGCGTTATCACTTGGGCTGCAGAAGGTCTAGATAATGTTTCGGTTTCTCAAGTAGAACTTCGCGCTCACATCCAGTTTTACGACGGCATCACAACGACAGATATTCACGAGACAATCATCAAGTCTGCGGCAGACCTGATCTCTGAAGAGACTCCGGATTACCAATACCTAGCTGCTCGCCTAGCGGTATTCCATCTGCGTAAAAAAGCGTATGGCCAATACGAGCCACCAACGCTTTATGATCACGTGTCTCGCCTCGTCGATATGGGTAAGTACGATCAACATATTCTAGAAGACTACACAAAAGCAGAACTCGACGAACTTGATGCGTACATCGACCATAAGCGCGACCTAAACTTCTCATACGCGGCAGTTAAGCAGCTAGAGGGCAAGTACTTCGTACAAAACCGTGTAACGGGCCAAATTTACGAAAGTGCTCAGTTCTTATATATCCTTGTAGCAGCGTGCCTATTTGCGAAATATCCAAAAGCAACGCGTCTTGATTACATCAAGCGTTTCTACGATGCGACATCGACATTTAAGATTTCTCTACCTACGCCAATTATGTCTGGCGTACGTACCCCTACTCGCCAGTTCAGCTCATGTGTTCTGATCGAGTGTGGCGACAGTCTTGATTCTATCAACGCAACAGCAAGCTCGATTGTTCGTTACGTATCTCAGCGCGCTGGTATTGGTATCAACGCTGGTCGTATCCGTGCATTAGGCTCAGAGATTCGCGGTGGTGAAGCGTTCCACACTGGCTGTATCCCGTTCTACAAATACTTCCAAACCGCAGTAAAATGTTGTTCGCAAGGTGGTGTTCGTGGTGGCGCAGCGACTGTATTCTACCCAATGTGGCACGGCGAAGCTCGCTCTCTAATGGTGCTTAAAAACAACCGTGGTGTTGAAGAGAACCGTGTTCGTCACATGGACTACGGTGTTCAGTTAAACAAACTGATGTACCAACGTTTAGTTGAGGGTGGCAACATCACACTATTCTCACCTTCAGACGTACCGGGTCTATACGACGCATTCTTCGAAAACCAAGAAGAGTTTGAGCGTCTATACGTGAAGTACGAGAACGATCCTTCAATCAAGAAAGAAACGGTTAAAGCGATTGAAATGTTCACTCTGCTAATGCAAGAGCGTGCATCAACAGGTCGTATCTACATTCAGAACGTGGACCACTGTAATACTCACAGCCCATTTGATTCTGAAGTAGCGCCAGTTCGTCAATCGAACCTATGTCTAGAAATCGCACTGCCAACGAAGCCATTAACTAACGTTGAAGATGACTCGGGCGAGATCGCACTATGTACGCTTTCTGCCTTCAACCTTGGTGCTATCAAGTCTCTAGATGATTTCGAAGAGCTATCTGATCTTGTTGTTCGTGCGCTAGATGCACTGCTTGATTATCAAGATTACCCTCTACCAGCGGCATACAAATCGACGATGAACCGTCGTACGCTAGGTGTTGGTGTGATCAACTTCGCTTACTACTTAGCGAAGCATGGCGTGAAATACTCTGACGGTAGCGCAAATGGCCTGACTCACCGTACGTTCGAAGCAATGCAGTACTACCTACTAAAAGCATCGGTAGAACTGGCGAAAGAGCAAGGCAAGTGCCCTTCATTCGACGAAACGAACTACGCGAAAGGCTTACTGCCGATTGATACGTACAAGAAAGATATCGACCTAATTTGTGACGAAGCGCTGCACTACGACTGGGACAGCCTACGTAAAGAAATTATGGAGCACGGCCTACGTAACTCAACACTGACTGCGCTAATGCCTTCTGAGACCTCTTCTCAGATTTCAAACGCAACTAACGGTATTGAGCCACCACGTGGTTATGTTTCAGTAAAAGCTTCGAAAGACGGTATTCTGAAGCAAGTTGTACCTGAGTTCACTGAACTTAAAGACAACTATGAACTGCTTTGGAACATCGGTTCGAACGACGGTTACCTACATCTTGTGGGTATTATGCAGAAGTTTGTTGACCAAGCTATCTCTGCTAATACTAACTACGACCCGTCACGTTACGAGACTGGCAAGGTACCAATGAAGAAACTACTTCAAGACCTGCTAACAGCGTACAAGTTTGGTGTGAAAACGCTTTACTACCATAACACTCGTGATGGCGCAAAAGATGAACAGAAAGACGCTGTTCAACCACAAGATGACGATTGTGCTGGCGGCGGTTGTAAGATCTAGGGGGTTAGTTTCTCTCAATGTAACATTTTTTGTGGATAACCTATAAAAAACCATTAAAAACAACTAGATAAGAGGGCATCAATTCGATGCCCTCTTTTTTTGTTTGGAAAAAATATTTTACTTCACTTGTACATGTAACATATGTGACTTAGGCTAAATTCAATAAAGTTATTTCACCTTACTATTTTATGTAACAATAGCCTATGCGATACACAGTCAAAAAAATCCGTCACCCTAAATACAATAATCAATTGCTTCCGATGCTAGTTGATACCGAAGATAATGATTGTCCACTACCATCTGCGGCATTGTGGGGCTTTGACCTGTGGCACGAAAAACCTCTAAATACTGTCGAGGCTCGTTTACAGGACTTGGCAGCTTTCTATGAATATGTCGATAGGCATCACCCATCATTTTTTGAAGATGCAGCAGCGATAAAAATACTTACGCATAGGCAGATTACAACCCTCAGTTCAGCTTTATTAATTAACTTCCATTACACGGTAGAGGAAGGAGTTTCGGTTAAGCCTTCCACTTTCAATCGTCGTATTGATTCAATAGCTCAGTTTTTGAATTTTCACTATTCACGTTATGTTAATAGATTGAATGACTTAGAAAGAATGGATGATCGGCAAAAACATGTTTTCGCAATGATCGGACGGTTTAGGAAAAAACGCTATTCCAAGTCAGAGGTTGAAATCCATACGAATCAAGCAAAGTCATTATCAATGGATGAAATCGAAATAATTAGAGATATAGTAAGACCCTCAACTGAGGACTTTTTTAATGAAGTAAACCCTTTTACTCCAGAACTTCAAAGAAGAAATGCTTGTGCGATTTTATTACTCATTGAGCTAGGTTGTCGTGCTGCTGAGCTAGTTTTAATTAAAAACAACGACGAGCATCTGAAACTGACAACCAATCCAACTGTGGTGATTACCGCAGAAGATAAAAACAATAAAAGTTTTCGGGGTCGAGCAGATGGAGCTTCGCATAAAACCTTAGGGCGAGAATTACCCATATCTCAAGGTTTGTCACACTTAATTATTGATTACATTGAAGAAGATAGACCTAAGTTACGTAAACCATTTAATGACCAATTAACAGACTACCTATTTGTAAGTAAATCAGATGGCGGGGCAATGACTACCGATGGGCTATCATATTTAATCGGCAGCCTTTATCGGAAAGTGCCTGAATTGGTTAACACTATTCATCCCCATCGCTTACGAGTAACTAAAGGGATTGAAGTTCGCGATGCCGTTAATAAAGATTATGAAGATTCCAACTCTAGTATGATTAAGTCAGGTGACATGCAAGATACATTAACGACTTGGGGCGGCTGGTCTTCAACCAGTAATATGCCTAAGCACTATACAAAAGAACTTCTGCAAAGAAAATTATCTGAATACTTAGCAAAGAGTGAATGATTATGGGGCATGCGGCTACACAGTATTTATCACAAGAATCATTTGACATTTATTCTCAAATGTATGATTTAGTGTCGAGTTTAAATGGTGATTGCGAACCTTTCCCTTCCAAGATTGAGACGTACTATGGCCAAACGATTCACCTAAGAAACTCGAATGGAAGACTGATAAATCGAATTAGACTGGTTAATGTCGCCAAAGATGAGAAAACCTACAACCTGAGTGACTCATACTCAGGTCACGTATATCTGGATTATATCGCTGCTAAGTGTTGGATAAATACAGCTATTGAGAATACACCAGCATCTATAAATCAAATATCGGTAGGTTTTGAAGCCCTAAAAGATATTACTTTCACAGTAGACGCCTATTCCAACGAAAAAACATTTGCCAGAGAACTTGGATCTCAATTATCCTCTATCTTACTGAAAAATAAAGATAAACAACGAATTTTCTTATCGATTAGGAAACTTGTAAAGTTTGGTATCGCTAACGATTATTGGGGCTTCACTGATGAGTTAGAATTAAAAGTTTCTGAAGTTGCCGTTAAAGCAATAGGACGTCGAGAGCGAGTATCTATGCTAGATCATGAGTATGGACCGTTCACTCGTTCAGAAATCGCTCAAATAACTTCGGCAATACAAAGTGAAGACATTAAAACCGAACATCGAGTATTGGTCAGTTTAGCCCAGAAGTTTGGTCTTAGACCGATACAACTTGCTTTGCTTCGTGAAGACGATATTTATTACGATAAGACTAAGTTAGCTTGGTATATTCTTATCCCACGAGTGAAAGGTCGTGTCGCGCAATTACGCCGAACTGAAGGTAACTTTACTTTGCGTGAACTACCAGCAGAGTTAGCAGAAGACATCGTTCAATTAATTCAAGAGCATTCCAATCTAATTGAAACAGATAAAGACGGAACACCATTGCCTAGACCATTATTTAAAGCCCAAACAATAAATAAAGATTATCTCGAACATGACCAATTAAAACCCTTTGCTTGGCATCTTACCTCAACGAAAATCGCACTGTTTTTTACTCAACAACTTCCACCTCTGTTAGATATTAAATCCATGCATTGTAAGGATGAAGACGGTAATCCTTATCCACTTAAAATGAACGCCTATCGTTTCCGTTATACGTTAGGCACTCGCATGGTGATGGAGGGCAAGACACCTGAAGAAGTTGCGTTAGCTCTAGACCATTCAACAACAGCATCAGTACAGCACTATTTTAAATACAATCAAGATCTTATTGATTTTATCGATGATACGTTTGAAGTATCTACTGCTCTAAAAAATGCCGCTTTACGATGGCAAGGTTATTTTATCGATGAAGACGATAATCTTGAAGGTAGCCTAATTCGTGTATCGGATGTTCTCTCTATTGGGAAGTGTTTAAAAAAGACCTTATGTGAATATCATCCAACAGTGAGTTGCTATGGCTGTAGCCGCTTTAGACCCTTCAAGGACGCTAATCATCAAAAACAACTAGAAGTAATCGAGAAAGAAGTCGAATTTGTCAAAAATAATTCAACAGGAGCGGTTCAACATCAGTTAAGCGAAGCATATGAAGGTGCTTTACAAATTGTTGAAGCTCAAAAAATTATGAGGGGTGAAAAATAACGATGAACCCTATCGATTTTCGCTCTCAAAAAGTAAATAAGGCTCTACAAACACTAATAGACCGTGTTCATGAAGAGAGGAATTTAGCACAAGTTGACTTCGACACATTAGTGTCGAAAGGAACCATAAAAGGTCAATGGGATGAGAGCGGTTGGCAGTATCGCGGTCGCACTATCTATTTTAGAGGATGTCTTGATATAAATGGAGCAATCGTTACTTCCCATACAAAAATTGAAGATAGCGTCTTGATGCAAGGGATATGGGGAGACATATATCGCCTTTTTACACTACATAGTATTAAAAAACACAAATCTGGAAATGAACGAACTATTCCAGGCTTACTTAGTCGTATCGCCTGGCTAGGAACTTCACTAAACTTTGATGAAAACGCATTGCTATCAATGGATCAAAGTAAAATTGATGCCCTAATACCATTACTACAAACCTATTATGAAAAGCCCAGAGGCACCTTTGAGCGTTATAAAGACTCGGTATCTTTTATCAAGAATTTTGTAGTTAAGAAGAGCTTTTGTAAGACCTTTGTGCCTAAAGTTAACATGAAAAACCCTGCATTGGAACGTAATGACGTAACCACGAATACAAAAAAGGAAGCTCAGAAAGAAAAACATGTTGAAGATATTGGTCTGTACTTTGGGCGCATAAAACAAAAATTTGATGCGGCTAAACGCCTTGTCGAATCAGGCGGTACACCAGAATACTTTCAACCAAAAGATGGATATGATGAGCTTAGATTGCTAGCTACACCTTTTATGGAAGGTCTAGGGCTACGTATCGGAGAAGTACTTCGTCTTCACAAAGATTGCCTTGGGTTCGATGAAGACAGACAGCGTTATTTCCTCAGAGTGCCAGTCGAAAAAGGGGAACTTGCTTTCGCTAAGTCTATCCCTAAAATTTGGGAAAAAGTGATAGTAGATGCCCATGCAAGAATCCTTGAAATAACAAAGCCTCACCGAGACTTTGCTCGTAAAGTTGAGCAAGAAGGTGCTCAAGCATTTATAAATTCATTTACCTTTCCAGATCGACCTGAGAATTTTGAGAATGCTCTCAAGGAACATGGATATGACCCCGATCTTCATTTTGCTCGTAGTGAAATAGGCACAAGTGGTGACATACATGTTTCGGGACTAACCGTAAGTTTGTTGAGAGAAAGTAAAGCTATTCAGGGTCGATACTCACAATCAATTGTCGGTAAATTAAAGTGTAAGTATGGTGACGAAAGAGCCGCAAGACAAAGAGTCATTATCTCAAAAGAAGAGCTTAGCAAACTTTGTTTGAAAGAGTATGAAGACACCAAAAGGATGGTGTATCGAGCTAATGATAACGTTGATGCAAAAGAAGAGATTGTATCAACCTCCTATACAATTGATATGCCTTTTAGTGAATTTTTGTTTATTGCTAAGAATGATACTTTTGACGCAGGGACAAAATCTCATGGCTTAATTCCATGTCCTTTGACATATAGGGCTTACACTCGATGGATAAACAATGACGAAAAAGGAAGCCGCCATAAAACGATATTCGAAAACTACGATATTAAATATGAAAACGGTGACGTTGTTTCTTTGAATTCACATCAAATACGCCATTGGGTTACTACAGCCCTAATTCGGGCGGGAAAAAACGAATCAGCAATTGACCTATGGATGGGGCGAACGCCTGGACAAACAAGACATTACGACCATCGAACAGCGAAAGAACGAGCTGAGGCAATGCGTAAACGGTATATGTCTGAAAATCCACCCGATGATGTTCTGGGCAGACGCATAAAGCGTATGAGAAATAATAACGTTTCGCTAGATGAAATAGAGACAGCTCTAAATCACACCATGTCTGCTGTTCATTACACCCCTTGGGGAACTTGCGACAGAGATTTAGACGTATCACCGTGTCAAAAAGGAATGATGTGTCTACGGGGTAATGATGGTGAAACATGCAATCATTTTGGAATAGATCCAACCGATAAAGAAGCTCTAGTTAATATTCACAATACAAAGGTTCATTATGAAAATCAGCTAAGTGCGCTATTGCCAAACTACGATGAGCTTTCATTGAAACTGAATAACCAAGAACCTCTAGACCAACATGTACAGTTTTGTATAGACACAATAAACGGTTGCATTGCTGCACTAAAAGCCTATGAAAACGCAGAAAAAAATGAAGCTCATAAAATTCCTATCGTTCAAATATTTAATCCAGAGAATATAAAAGATGAGTAAGGCTCCAGAGTGGCAAACTATTGCGCTGAGTAGTTTAGAGTTTTTTATTAAAAACCCAGAGTATAAGCACGAATTTGGACATGATTACATTGCTGACAGATGTGGTGTAACTCGTATGACTTTGAATCGCAACACACCATATATGAAGCGGTATAAAGAAGTCAGAGAATTTCTGCGAGGATATAAAACCGTAGATCCTTCGCAAGGAGCAACGCCTATTGATGGCTACAAGGAAAAGTATGAAGCACAAAAGGAAGCGAATCAGGAATTGACCCGTAAGATTGAAGCCCTTCAATTACGCTTAAATGACTGTTATCAAATGCTGGAAGATCAAGGTATTGACCCTGAGTTTATTTATCCGACAAAGCTGAAAAAACATAAGGAAAATTAATGGCGAATCCTCAAGCAGAAGTTAATTACCAAAAGTTCATAACATTTGTGAGAGAGCGAGAATCTGAGGGAGATTGGGAAGATTATCGCTCTAGAGACAATCACAGTTTGAACAAACAAGCTATCGCTAAAGAATGTGGCTTTGACAGGAAAAGAATTAATGAAAATTCTAAAATCATTGAAAAATTTGATGAAGTCGTCACTGATTTATTAAAGAAAGGGATACTCACCAAGGATTCAAGAACTGGTACAGACAAGGTAAGTGAAAAATCTGCCGCTATCTCAAATAGTGTAGATAAAAAGACTCTGAAATTTGCTCAGGAATGCAATGCTGCACTAGAACAAGAACTTAGAGAAACCAAAATTCAGCTTCAAAAAACTGAAGAAAAACTGAAGCATCTAGAAGTGATTGAAAGCTACATGATGGAAACAGGACGCTTGTAATGGAGCAATTCTCTGGTGATGTGCAAATTCGTTCCATTCGTAGTAAAGGGGCAAAGGGAGGAATTATATTTTCTGCTGTAACTCTTTGTGGTAGTCCCACGCGTTTTGTCATTAAAGCTGGATTTGATGTAGCACCCACTCCTTCAATATTCAAAGAAAAGCATTTTTGGCATGTCGAAGGCACCGTAGAAAAACAAAAAATAACGTGGAAAGATGGCACGTCAAAGGAAGAAAAAGTCATAAAACCCACAAAGATATCTTTTGTTAAGGCTGCAAACGAAAATTTAAAGAGACTCCTGTCAGAATCCAAAGTATTCAAAGGGATAAGTGGAGTAAAGGCTGAAAAACTAGTGTCCTTTTATGGCGACGAACTATACCAAATTGCGGCTAATAATGATGCTGATAGGCTGACCCCAATCTTAGGCGCACACGTTGCTCAGACGTTGATCGATGGTCTGAATGCGTATCAAGAGTTACATTGTCTAAAGCTATTAGACGACTTAGGTGTACCAGCATATGTGGGTGAATCTGTCTTAAAAATATGGGGGCTAAGTGCTTATGACAAGATTAAAGCTAATCCCTATGTGCTTGTAATGTTTATGGCGAGTTTAGAAGCCCTGGATGAGTATGCAATAAATCGGCTTGGCTTTAAATCTGACTCCCCAGAACGCCTTGTAGCGTATGCAAAAGAAACACTTTATGAAGGATTCAAATCAGGTAACACGTGCCTACCGCTTGCAGAATTAAGGCAGAAACTAAGAAGAAAAATTGGTGACTTAGCCCTGACAGCTATTGATATCTCGATTGAAGATAAAGAAGTAATTGTTGACGAAGACATAGCGCAGGTCAGAAGCATGGATATCGTTGAATCAGGTGTCGCTTCAATAATATCTAGTCTTACTAAATATCCATTAAATCCAATTGTTAGCAAGCATATTGATGCCATTATTGCGCAATACGAATCACGAGTTGGTTTTGAGCTTACTGAAGAGCAACAACATGCAGTATCGATTTGTACTGCTGCCAGACTATCTGTCCTGACAGGCGGTGCTGGATGCGGCAAAACAACCGTACTTGAAGCTATCTGTTTCGCATTGGAAAGTTTAAAACTGACTAGCAAAATCTATTTGATGGCATTGTCTGGAAAAGCCGCCATGAGAATTACGGAGGCTACAGGACGTCAAGCCATGACAATTGCAGCGTTCATGTATCACGTCAATCAGGATGACATTCCAGAGGATGCTACATTCATCATTGATGAAGCGTCCATGATAGATATTCTTTCTATATATCAATTACTAAAAAGAATTCCAAGTAATGGGAGAATTATACTGACGGGAGATGAAGAACAGTTACCACCAGTCGGAATCGGTCTTATTTTCCATGCTCTCGTTGGTGTAGAAAATATTTTCAATCCTAACCTGACATCGGTTAAGCGACAGTCAGAAGCCTCTGGCATACCTACGGTAGCAAACAAAATGAGATGCTATCCAATGACGAGAGAACCCATCCCTTTCGCTCCCTATAAAGGTATTGGGCAAGGCGTTAGTTTCGTTCAGTGTAGCAACGCAGATATTGAGACAGAATCATTGCGGCTATACGAAGAATTAGGTGGAAACGGTGAAAATAATGATGTCCTTCTCTTGTCTGCAATTAAATCCTCCTCAGGCGGCGTTCTAAGCCTAAATACGCTCATACATGACAAGTTTTCCAAGGGAGATGCTATAGAGTTTACAGATACCGAATATGGAACAGTACAACACGCTATAAATGGTAGCACCTTGAGGGTTGGTGAGCTTGTCATGTATACAAGAAACGATTATTCCAAAGGGATTAGAAATGGATCTATTGGTAAGATAATCAACTCAACCAATCAAGAGGTTTTTGTGGACTTTGAAGGTACACAAGTAACCTTAAACCCGTCAGAGTTAAAGCACTTAGAGCATGCATACGGACTGACAGTTCATAAAAGCCAAGGTAGTCAATTTGACCGTGTAATTGTTGTAATCAAAAAGTCGAGGGTCATTGACCGACATCTAATTTATACAGCGTTAACCAGAGCAAAGCACCAAGTTGTGTTTGTAGGAGATGTGTCGGTTCTATACGAATCTCTCCTTATATCAAAGGCTTTTAGCCGCCATACAAAGATATCAAAATTTATAGATGAAGCGTTAGTCACTAATTAACGCTGAAGATAATGCATAAACTCGCCAGGTCACCTAGAAGTTATATCTAGGTCATTTAGATGAATTAATCTGACTCTAAACTGTCAGTTTCGTTACTTCGATGTGACAAGATCTGACAGGTTACCCTAAATGGTTCTTCCCCAACCACGCGCATAACAAACATTTTAAGAGAGCACTAGACAGCAGCGACACTATCTCAAATTTCATGGGATTGAAGAGGAGCTAGAGCACTATCATAATTCTTCTGAAGACAAGTTTGTGATGCAACTAACTTCTCTTTTTCGAGATAAGATCTCCATTCGTGCTATTAACGATGACCAATCAAAAACAATCAAAGCCAAGCGAACTACTATCCACTACTCTAGTGCCGATCAATGGTCATACCGTCGCTTGGGTTAAGATAAGGCCATCAAAAGATTACTTATTCTTTTACCAAGAGAAGGTGGGTAGAGAGCACTTCTATATTCGCTCTGGTCGCAATAAGCAAAAAGTAAAGCCTGATGATATCGAGTATTATCTGGCCCTACAAAAGGCTGTTCGATGAAGGATAATGTCCTGCTCTGTAGGGTTCAAACTTACTTTATTAATCGAAATCGGCTGAGCTAGAGTAAAACCTAAAACACATCTGCCCCAAAATGAGCTAGTGCGAGATTTAACCTGATTCCAATCCTCGCAATTTGACTTACCTTTCCTTATGACTAGAACTCTAACTATAGAGTCAAATTTGCTAATCCACCATACCCTCACTCATATGTGGCTGACTTTCTGAGCTTTTGTGTGATGTGGTATAATTTGAACAGCTCGCTTGTGGCTTCAATTGAATTAACTTGATCGGACTTTATTATGACAGATGCGTTAATGATTCGAGATGTAGATACTCAGCTTCAGAAAATATGCGATACATTCGAAAGAGTTAATAGCGGTAAAATTAATGGAGTTGGGCCTTGGTCTACCTTATACAAAGAATCATTTTTATGGGATAAACTCAGAATACACTCTCCATATTGGTGGTCTTATGTATATGAAAGATCACCACTTTTCCCAGAGGTACATTCTATACTCCAGTTAATACGACCGACCCTAGAGCAACCACTTGAAGTTGCAGCTCCACCATTGATTCAAGAAAAACTGTACGAACTGAGTAATTTAGCTTTCCAAATTAGGTTAAATGGAAGAAGCGAAGATCGTGAAAAATACATAAGAACAGCGGCTTCACTAAAATGTTTTCCTCCAACTCTACGCTATTACATTGAAGCAGTTGAAGCTCATGCAAAATTTTCTGACTATTTGCTTTACGCTACCCCATTACCTAACGAGGTTGAAAAGGTATTAAAGCTCATAGAGGGCATCTCAAGTTGCCCTAAAGGGGGGATTAGGTATTTAGAAAAATTTCAGCATCTTAACTTGGACTATACTCCACCTCTACATAAGGATGCATTAGAGATCATTCGAAGTGATGAAGGGCAACACGTTGAGTTTAAATCATGTTATTTGTCTTCCAACACTATTCGGCGCTATGATAAAAATAACATGGACAAACAACGAATTACCTCTGTGGTAGCTTTTCTAAACTCAAATGGCGGCAATTTATTCATTGGTGTTGATGATGACTTGTCGATTCATGGGATTGAGGAGGAGCTAGAGCACTATCATAATTCTTCTGAAGACAAGTTTGTGATGCAACTAACTTCTCTTTTTCGAGATAAGATCTCCATGCGTGCTATCAACGATGACCAATCAAAAACAATATCAAAGCCAAGCGAACTACTATCCACTACTCTAGTGCCGATCTATGGTCATACAGTCGCTTGGGTTAAGATAAAGCCATCAAAAGATTACTTATTCTTTTACCAAGAGAAGGTGGGTAGAGAACACTTCTATATTCGCTCTGGTCGCAATAAGCAGAGAGTAAAGCCTGATGATATCGAGTATTATCTGGCCCTACAAAGGGCTGTTCGTTGAAGGATAATGTCCCGCTCTGTAGGGTTCAGACTTACTTTATTAATCGAAATCGGCTGAGTTAGAGCAAAGCCTAAAACACATCTGCCCCAAAGTGAGCTAGAGCGAGATTTAACCTGATTCCAATCCTCACTATTTGACTTGCCTTTCCTTATGACTAGCACTCTAACTATGTAGTCAAATTTGCTAATCACCACTATCCAGCATTGAAAGCCGTAGGAAAGGGAGAGTCTACTACAAAACATTTAATTTCTGGGTGGACTTTTAACATGACTTTAGGAGAAGAGGCGGCAGTGAAAACCTCGGCTCTAGTGATTATAAATATATAAAATTTAACCACGATGATCTTTACATGGCATATAACACTTTCTAGTCTACCTCCATACATACGAATAGCGATTAGATTAGAAGTAAAGTTCCTAGTCCCAACTAAGAACTTTACTCTAAGTATTTATGCTGCATCGCTCAATCTTAGGCTTTCATAATAGTCTTCAGCCAGTGCAGTCATCTTAAACTCTGCCTCTACGCCAGCAATCTTCTCAACTGCTTCCTTGATATCATCTAAATCGACACTAAAGAACTCTTTACGGAGGTTTACTGCGTTGACACGCTGAGCATGGAATTCACGGTGTAGTGCCGTTTCTAGGGCAGGAGCATCGTCGGTATAAATCATAGCGTGAACGTCAAATGGGAACGGTACGCTGGCATCACCAAGCTCTTTAACCCTATCCATAGGCTCTAGTCTTCGAGTTAAGCCTATCTTATAAACATCTTCACCAAAAGAACCTATATTGCTGATCACGTACACATGACCTTTACGTGTTTGTTCTGCCATGCTCTTAGCACGTTCTTCTTTGGCCTCTGCTTCAGCTAGTTGCTGCTCAAGAATGGCAATCCTTTGCTCCATGTCACTACGTTCTTGCTCAGAAGCTTTAGCAAGCTCTTGCTGTGCTTTATCAAGAAGATTGCGATACATCTTTTCCTCTTTCTCTGCATCAGCAATCGCTTTTTGAAACTCTTTGATAGCCCGTTGCTCTTCACGGATCTGCTCTTTGATGAGTTTCTGCTCCGCAATTTCTTCCTGTTTCTTCAGCGTGAATTGGTATTGGAGTTTGCATTCTTCGAATTTGAGTTCGATGTAATCAATGTCAAAACCACATTCAAGAGTCGCTGCCGACTTCTCAAGATTGTTCGCCAGTTTTTCAATTCGCTCGAGCGTTCGACCAAACGAGCTTGGAGAAACCTTGCCAATAAGCATGTCGCATTCAATATTAAATGCGGAAAGCATCAACTTAACTTGACCGTTTAGGATCTTCTTATTAAAAGACTTATCATTAGAGATGACTGTTGTATCTGGGAATGTGATAGCAGTCTTGTCTTTAATCATATCTTTCTGCTGCTGCCTGATATCTTTGATCTCTTCAGCATATCGAGTAGATGTTTCATAAAGGTATTGTGGCATTTCAAAATGACCATGAGCAGTGTATTCATCGAGGCGAGAATACAGGTCTATATCACCCATTAACTCGTTTAGGTCGAGTTCGCCTTTTTCAATGTTCGCATTAAGTACAACTAAAGTACTCTTGGCAGTATCAAGATGGGCTTGCTGCTCTTGGATACTAAGCTTAAGTGAATCGTCTTGCCTTTTTAAATCCTGTAGTTCAGCAGTTTCAGCGTTAACTATCTCCAGTTCGTTTTTAGCTGTTACGATGGATTGCTTAACCGATTCGTTAGTTTGTTCTAATGCTTCAAGTTCTTTCTTGGTTTTGGTTAATGCTTCATCTAGAGACTTGTATTGGCCTGCTTTTTTATCCGCTGCTCGTTTCGTCAATACATAGGTCAATATAATTGCGACTAAAGATAACCCTGCCAATATCAGTATGTTATTTTCCATTAGTTATTTTAAAACCTCTTGTATAAATCGCTTTCTAAGTGCTGATCGTTCTTCACAGCGTTCCTGATATTCTTCGCTCGCGCTAGCTATAGCATCTTTAAAAGCTTGCTTTGCTGCTGATTTTTGTGCTCGCTCATGCCTTTTAATATCTTTCTCCAGTTCACGCACGGCTCTTTTTTGATCTCTTATCTCTTGAGCTAAAGCACGTTGTTGAGCCTTTTCTCTGCGCTGAGCTTCACGAGCAGCTTGCTTGTTGGCACGATCTATTGCCTTAGCAACCTTCATTACTGTTCTTAAGCCACTACCTCGTCTAGCCAATACGTCCTCCTAAAAAAACTGACATTTAAATGTCGATGGTAGCATAGAGAAACTGATATGATTGTTATTTATATCAAACCAATGGAATAATTAAGGTGTATCTGGAGAGAGGGAGTGTCGAAGTAAACTTTCTAAAAAATTATGCAGCTTTTTTCAATCTAATACCCAATAGCTCCCATTAACCTATTGATTATAAATTGAACTGTGAATGGAATGGCTGCATGATAGGGGCATGAAAGGCGTATAAAAAGCGTTATAGCTCATCAACTTCAAATAGGTGAAACTGAAAATGGAAAATGTTAAATGGTTAGTCAAGCTTGCATGTGTTGCTGGAGCATCACTTCCCTTTGCATCAAACTTTCTACAGTTAAAGTCTGAGTTAGAAGGTATTGCTCTAGAGAAGCGCCTTCAAGCACTTGAAGATCCAATATCATCTTTGCACCCAAGTGTCCCTGAAGTTTCCAAGTTTCTATATGACAAAATAAAAGCTGAAAATAGCCATTTTATCGATGTGGTTGATGAAGAGTTAAGTCCTGAGTTCCGCAAGGCTATATTACTTCTCTCTGGTGCTGGTTGGCTTAAAAAATCAGGTATTTTTATTGAGCCTTTAAATCCAGCATATGTTGTCTATATGGCAGGCTTATGTGAACCTGATTCAACACTAAACGAGTTAGTTGGTTATGTCGATGACTGTGAGTCGGGTGTAGTAATCACGGCAAAAGAGCTATGTGAATCTCTTAAAGTACCTTCTATTTTAGTGCTTGCTTTATTTCAGCTATATTCCGACAAAAACTTAGGACTGTACGACAAAACGATCAATCATGAATCTTATGTCGCTAAATGAGCTATAACAAGTGTTTAAGTTTTCAAGATACTTTTACTAATCTGGTATAAGCGGTTTCCCAGAGTACGCGTAACTCATCTTTGCCCCATTGTGTGCCAGTACGGAATTGAGCTTGAATGTAATTGTTGCCGTTGGACTTAATTTTCCTTATGTCAAGAACTTTAACAAGTTGCATGGATAAATAAGTGAGCGTTGAAATCGTCTCCATAAAAAAAGCCCCCATATTAATGGAGGCTCGTTGTTCTTCTTTTTCTTACAAGTCGTAGTACTCTGCTAGGTATCCGATCAAATCACCGCTCTTCAGAAGTAAGAAGGCAATGACCATCATGACGCCTAAACCAACCGCAAAGCTTTTCATTCGGTCTTTTATTGAAATGTAATCATCTGACATGGGTATCTCCGTTTATTTTTCTTTTAAGCAGTTTGAACGTTGCTTGAAATCGGGTTTTTAGAGTTGATTTACCAACCGTCTCGATTTTCTAAGTCGATATCCCAATAGTACTTAGCGCAAGCTTTCAATTCCCAGCTTGAATTTTCATCAATACTAGTACCGAAGGCCGCTCGACACCAACTGTTAGCAAATAATTCAAGAGTTATATATGTCAAAACAGCTAAAGCCAGCAGTGAAAGAATCAAACGCAGTAGTTTTACAATTGGGTGTTCTCGATTAGTGTTTTTTGTCATTTTTTAATAAAAATCAGAAACTTATATAATTTAATTATGCAACTAAATATCTTTTAATACAAGATTGAAAACAGCAATATATTGTTTTTTTATGGTTTTTTCTATGGAGACTGTCTTGAAGTTGAACAAAGGTGACTGCTAGAGTGATTTTTATACATCCTTGTCATCAATCGTTAGGCAATTTTTAGCAAAATCAATCGCTTTTTCGTGATGCTGCATCTTGCACAAGAAAGAGTCGTAGTTCTCTTTATTAACTACCAGTTTTAAACGTTTACCCTCCAAGTAATAATCAATAAAGCCACGATAAATCAATGCATCAGGGTGCGGCTTACCAACAATCTTACATTGATTATGGAAGTTCAGTGTCCAGAGGCTCGCCTCAAAAATTAATGATCCGCACCAGCAGTTTTGGACACTGAGTTAAGTGAGTTGGACTGCTGCCACCGATCTTCTAGACAAATTTCGCCTATTAGCTTAATGAAGTGTCCAATCTGAGTGGAGCAGATCATTGACATACTTTCCCTAACCCTAGGCGGACAAGTTAGAGTTTTGTATCTAACTCGATTTTGTCCAATTGTATGTTAGCAATTCAAAGTAAAAGAGACCTGCCCATAACGATCTCGAACGTTGTAAACAACGCAATTGGTCGAGATTGACCTCTCTTCGTATCTATACAAGCAAAACCTTTAGATGAAAGAGCTTCGAAAGTATCAGTAACATCCTTGATACTGCGCCCACTCTTTTCAGCAAGCTCATCAAGACTGTTTGGCTTTTCGCGAGCAATCAAATTCAGCAGCTCAACATTTTCGTTAGACAACAGTTGTGAAAGCACAGCCAGTGACTCAAACAAAAATTGAGGATAATGTTCTTTAGACGTCACTTTTCCTTCTGCAATCCGAATCATGCGCTTACGAGCAAGCTCTTCTGATAGAATGCCGATTTTTGCTTTCATACTATCCTCACTCCTAATAGTCGCCATCTAAATCGACTGAATAATCACCGACGCTCTCATCTAATTCTTCTTTCATTTCATGAGAAGGAACGACTAATTTATCTGTATGCTGCTCGATGTCTTTTTCGAGCAAGGCTAAAAAGCGAGCTACGCCCAGGTTCTCACAAGAAGGTTCTGTTAGCTCTTTACTCTTATCTTCCTCACGTTCCATTGTTAGCTGCTTCCGTTTTTATTGACGCGATCACTTTTAACAAATCTGTTGCGATTGCTGGGCATTTGTCGTTCATAAAAACCGTTACTTCATCACCAAATTTCATCGTTACGATTCCATTCTTATCGACACTTAACAGAGCGAAAGACTGCTTCAAATCAAGAGTCGTGTTACTTCCATTGGTCGTGGTTTCAGCCATCTTTCCCTCACTGCTAACGAGTATGTTTACAAAATGGGCAATAATTGTTACCCGAGATGTTTACTTAATTGATCTGTTTAACTTTTCGACGATCTTAGTGGCATGTTGAAATATTGCGTCCTTTACTAGCGAAAATTCCTTTTCAGGAAATCGATTGTCTACAGAGCTAAGTGCGCTACTAAATTGAGCGAGAAAGGCAGAGACGATTTCATGACAGTTCGTATTGCTGATACCGAACTGATTAGCTGTCTGCTCTATATGCCGTAAGCAAATTTTGCTGATATGATATTTGTATCCTCGTGATGCTTTCAGTCCCATTGCTAGCTTTAGCTTACGCTTATTTAAGCCTCTATTACCGATAGCGGGGTAAGCTGATAGCAAATCGTAGAACGGTGTAAGTTGATAGTGTCCGCTAGGAGCAATATGTACGGAAAAGTTCTTGAGATGACCGTCAGTTGCACCAATAAAATACTGAAAAACCATAAACTTAAAAAAGTCATGATTGTTCGCCTTACTTTCCGCAGAGAGACTTAAAGCATCAACAATTTTGGAGACACTTAGGTTGTTCTCCGATTGATATTTTTGATGTTCAGGTACACCAAAAACCTGGCAGAAATCTTCTTGGTGTCTACGAGTCACAACTCCGTCACCAAAACATCGGTCGAACCGTTTTACTGCAAGGGCTTTAGCTCCTGATTCAGTCGTTATTATCTCCATATCGGGCACTTTAAAACCAAGTTCCTTCGCTATTTGAGTACAGATGAATTCATTCTCAACACTGCTGCTCATATCCAGTACTGAGTTGCTTTGCGCAATTGCATCCATTGGGTATTTGATAATGTGGCTACTTAGTGATTTCTCTTGAGGTACATACCATTTACCGTTCAACCTAGTTAGAGTTGTTTTTCGCTGTGTTCCCGAAATACAAGGTCGATAATCCCCAAAAAATGGAAGAAATGACTTACGCTGGGTAACGAGTTCATTTAATTCACTTGCCGAGATCTCTCGATATTTCCATCCTATCTTTGGCGGCTCCCTACTCTGACTAAATGAAATGCCGCCCGTGCAATCATGACCTATCTTGGAGAGTAAATTGAATGCATCGTTGGATTGCACACCTACCGAGTGAGCAAGGCTTAATCGTTCTTCTTTCAAGTCAGGAAGCAGGTTGTGAATAAAATTCAGTGTATTAAATGATGAGCATTGTCCCTTTACGAGCGGCAGGCTCAACGAGATAGGGAAAGCTGAATCATATGCTAACCACTCATCAGAGTATGAAAATGACCAGTAGGTCTTCGACTGTTGGACAAACTGCCCCACGAGCATGTTGTTGTTTGTGGCATGTGCGTAAAGTATAGAATTGTGCAAATTAGCTCCCACTTTCTACTGGGTGGGCTGTATTTTTGTAGAAGGTAATTGCGTTTTCTACTGCAAGCATTTCGGCTTTGAGATCCAATCTACGATTGTCATACTCGGATATATACTCGTCTAAACACAGCCGAAGTTCTGAGTGTTGAGCACACAACTGATTGAAATGCTTCCATGTCCTTTTATGAAGAGAATAGGACTCTGACAGCTCTGACTGTTTATCTTGCAAAATCGTCAAAAGACTTTCTCTTTTGAAAGAAAGGCAGTTGGAGTCCTCACTGTAATTGTCGCAATCCACGACCTCCCAGTCGATATGGTTAAACATAAAACCTTTGGAAAATTCTTCATCACCATGCTTGTCGAAACCGCATGAAAGGACTGCGCCGATCAACGACATTTCCTTCAATTTTTTTTCGACGTATTCATCCGATAAGTATTCTTTTTCATCACTGTCTAATGGAAAGGATTTTAGGTCGTTGGCAGAGAAGTGTTCATTGTAATAAATGGCGAGAAATAGCTCTTTTCTGATTCTTACCTTCGTTTGCATAAAAAATGACCAATTGAGTTGATTTTGAGGATTATAATCCGTGGTCATATAGTCCGCAAGTGTGCATTGTTCAGGAAATTAATTTCATAAATAAAAAACATGAACACGAAACTTGCCGAAGCTGTAGGCCAACGTATTGTACAAATGAGAAGATCCAAAGGTTTACCTCAAGAGAAACTAGCCCTTCTCGCTGAGATAGATAGAAGCTATATGAGCCGCATAGAACGCGGTAAAATCAATATCACGCTTGAAAAGTTGTATCAGATTGCAGACACTTTGGGCTGTGATGTGAAGGAACTTCTGCCTTAATGAGTTAGGTTTGTATGCAGTTCGGACTGAATCGATTGGAGTTTATTTTAGGGATAGGGCTGTTTTTCACAGCTATGTTGCGGAGAGTTCAATGACAACGAAAGATCATGGGGTAATCTCTTTCGATTCTCTTGCCTTTTGGCTACAGCGTATTAACCACTTCCGCTGTTTCAACGTATAACGCACCTTATGCGAATTCACGTATGCTCATCATGCTGATTACCTAGCACTCACCCAATTTTGTGGTTATCAGGAGGATCGTCCTCTCACGATTTAGATCCCGATTGGCGAATGCCAACCTTCGTTACATTGTCGGATCCGCTACTTTATTCAGGCTCTTAGGTTCATCTGGTGATACTGATGGTTCACACATTGAGCGGTGAACAGCGCTTCATACGACCTCACATCGCACGCCCCAAACCGTTTTAGTCATATCGCACTTTTATGTCCTGTTAATCGTTAGTGCTAATTTGCCCTACTAAATGTTATCCAATAAGCGTGAGGTAAGTCGGATAACAATGAAGTTTGATCACATATGACTTTAAAAAATCGAGGTCGATTCTGGTAGGCAAGTTAAGAAGCCAACATGTTTAGTCTAGCTAATGGTGAGGTCAAACATTTGTTGGCACTTAAATATGATGTAAAATTCATAACCATATGAACAATAATGATTAACGGACTAGGCAATGGAAGCAACGGTTTTAGAGTTTCACCTTGAATACAACTCTAACAGGAAGAATCCTGCGGAAGTATTTCACGCTATGGGGGATTTCATTTCAGCGTATCAGGAGATGGGGCAAATTATTGCTCAGGCTGTTGATTCAGAGATGATTTTTGATGTTGAGTTGCAAGAGGTTACTCATGGTTGCATTCTCGCTAAGTTGTTATTAAAGGTTGAGGAGTGGACAAGGCCTGACTCCCTTTTCAGGGAGTTGACTGGTGAGATGTCTCAAAAAGAGCAGGTTCAACACGTCACTAATAATGAAAGAGATAGACTGAAGAATGAGATGGCTATAAGAGGTCGTTCAAGTCGCCTTGATCCTTACATTAGTGATTTAGATGTTGCTTTAGTTGCTGAGAAGTGGTCTGAGGGCAATAAAAAGCTGTTACCTGATGAGTATCTTAAAGTTTGCAATGAAGGTGCTAAGTTAGCTGAGGTAATCCCTTTTGATCCTAACTTTAGATTCACTGGTAATGTCAAAAAGATGTTCTCTAGTGACCGAGGTCACTTTGACGGTGAAGAAATCGTTGAAGTTTTTAAACCTTGTAAAAAGGCTACTTCTAAGTGGGAAGTAATTAGCACTAGGACTCATAAGAGATACAGCGCAGAAATTACACACAAAGAGTGGTTGGATGAATATCTGAACTCTGAGGTTCGTCTGGGGGGAAGTGACTATCTGCGAGTTCACGCAGAGTATGACGTTGTCGTTGAGAAAGGTGAAGAACGTATCAAAAATGCAAAGATAAAAGAGATCAAAGAAGTCATTACTTATCGTGGAACTCAGAATGAAATACCAACATCAGAATGAGTTTAAGGCGGTAGCTACATCTTATCTGTTCATTATCACCCCATTCATCTTGCTTGTCTTGGTTAAGGTCTTGACGGGGAAGTATGATGATTTGTTGCTTACAGGCGATTGGTCTATTGCTAGTGCGATGATTTATTCAAGTTCAATTATCAATGTTCGAAGTGCTACTAGAAAGTATCATGGCGAGCTAAACGAAGTTGGTCTTGATTGGTTTATGACGGTTACCAGTGTGATGTCAGCAATTAGCGTTACGATTTATGTTGTTGCTTTAATGCAACCTAGTAAATGGGTCGGCGTGTTGCAGATAACTCTATTCGTTGCTGCTTCATTTGCCCACATGAAATACGGGAGGTTAGCTTATCGCCTTAGAGGTGAGAGTTAAGAGACTTTCCATTCCTGAGTTAATTAATGGTTTGCCAATGCAGAAAAGTGGCAGCCCCATTCCAAGTTAATGTTAATACTCAGTGCAGCTCACGATACTGAGTTTTGACGTACATAAAGTAATGAATAGATAAAAGGCCTATCAGGGCTTCCTTATTTGGTTCACTGGCACTATCTATCTCGCTCTGTGAGTTTAAAAGGTGTATTCTGACTTAGTACCATATAATTTGGCAAGTTTTTGATATTATTGTAAATATAAGGTGTGGCGATGAATCAATTGTTCTCTACTCTGACTACATCGAGTTACGATTGGAGTATAGATTTTAAAACAAAGAAGGATTTTATAGCGGTAGCTAACGAAATAGGTTACACCTTCACTTCTTCTAAAACGACTAATGAAGTATCGGACTTTATAAAGAGAAAAGTAGTATCGTTATTAAGTTCAAACGAATGTCCTTACGAATGATCCGTCCCAGCAGTTTTGGACACCGAGTTAAGTGAGTACAATCACTAACGAGGTGAACAATGACAACTAAGAAAACTAGAATTAAACATTCCCCTGAATTTAAGGCAGAAGCCCTGAAGCTAGCAGAGAAAGTGGGAGTAGCTGCGACAGCAAAACAGCTTTCTTTACATGAATCTCAAATCTACGGGTGGCGGAAGAACTCGAAGAAAGACACCAATACTAGTCAGCGAGAGCAAGAGCTAGCCGCAGAGGTTGCCAAGCTAAAAAGGCAATTGGCTGAGCAAGCAGAAGAGCTAGAAATTGTAAAAAAGGCCGCCACCTACTTCGCGAAAAATCTAAAGTAAATTGCTATGAATTTATGCTCGAACACCTGCTGAGCTTCAGTATTGTGCGTATGGCTAAGGTGTTCGGGGTATCCCGAAGTGGGTTTTATTACTGGGTTAAGCATCGCCATAAGGCCATCCAATAAGAACTGTCTGAGAGCGGTGATAACTACAATGTTAAAACCATTGCTGCCAGTATGAAACGTCAAGATTTAACGCCGAAAGCTACACGCAAGTTTAAGTGCACTACGGACAGCAAGCATCAAATGCCTGTTGCTCCAAACTTGTTGGCTCAGAACTTTAGCGCATCGGCTCCGAATGAAAAATGGGCTGGAGACATCACCTATATCATCAACCTACGATCTGATCAGCTAAGTTCATTCAAATACTTAGACCAATGGCCAAGCCTCACTACAAAACAACCAATTGGAAACACTATCACCAGGCTTTAATCAATTGCAGTTCACTGACATTTTAGATTGATGAAGAAGCTATCCAGTTATGGAAGCAAATCAGACAAGGTAGCGTGGGAGGCCTCGTTTGTTTAGTGATTACGACTGCTCTTATGATTAAATGAGTATTTTCAATGCAGTCGAGAGGTCTGCAAGGGTTCATAAAGTCTATTTTCAAGCTCGCACAACTGCCGTTGTCATGCCCTCATTACTCATGTATTAGTAAGCGAGCCAAAACAGTTAACGTCGCATTCAAAACAAAGACTAAAGGAACAGTCCTGCATCTAGTCATTGATGCTACGACGCTAGGTATTCCTGAAGCGATAGTTATTGCCTAAGAATTCGTCATATTAGGCTCGTTTTTAACTGAACTCGAATTAGTAAATAAAGCATCGAATAGCACAAATGTTTCAAACATTGAGTCACTCCAACACTTTTAACGGGATAGCTCCATGTTACGAGGAGATACACTCCTTTTACGCACAACACTTTTTATCTTCAAATATGTAACATTTTTTCCTGAGAACTGGCAAATATGCAAGTTTGTTCTTACCGACATTCGAGTAACATACTTGGGAGAGATAACATCTGATTTTAGTCAATTTATGTTTATATTATGGGTAAGGTTCATGTTACAATAACAACATTATACATTACCTTGCTGCTATAGGGTTGTAAGAGGTGGGCTAGATAGGTTTAATTATGTACCGCACATGGGCTGAATGATATGATACCGACCCACCCACTCGATGTTACATTCAAAACTCGCGGCATAACAAGATTTAATCTACCCGCACCTAACACTCCGTAAAGACAGACTATCGATAACCTCCCCTTATGGGGAGGTTTAAAAGGAATTGAGGCATTATGGCTTACAGTACTTTTAACCAAAAAAAGAATGACCAATTGAAGGAACCAATGTTCCTAGGTCAATCAGTAAACGTTGCACGCTACGACCAACAAAAGTTTGAGATTTTCGAAAAGCTTATCGAGAAACAACTTTCTTTCTTCTGGCGTCCAGAAGAAGTAGACGTATCTAGCGACCGTATCGATTACAACAAACTGCCAGATCACGAGAAGCACATCTTCATCTCTAACTTGAAGTACCAAACGCTTCTAGACTCTATCCAAGGTCGTAGCCCTAACGTGGCACTGCTGCCGCTTGTGTCTCTGCCGGAACTAGAGACTTGGATTGAGACTTGGTCTTTCTCTGAAACGATTCACTCTCGTTCTTACACGCACATTATTCGTAACATCGTGAATGACCCTGCGGTGGTATTTGATGATATCGTTGAGAACGAGCACATCCTGAAGCGTGCAAAAGACATCGCGCACTACTACGACGATTTGATTCAAGCGACGAATGATTACCATCGCTACGGTGAAGGTGAGCATGTCCTTAACGGTGAAACGGTTAAGGTTAGTCTGTACGATCTGAAGAAGAAACTGTACATCTGTCTGATGTCTGTGAACGCTCTAGAAGCGATTCGTTTTTACGTAAGTTTCGCATGTTCTTTCGCTTTCGCAGAACGCGAACTAATGGAAGGTAACGCGAAAATCATCAAACTGATTGCACGTGATGAGGCGCTTCACCTGAACGGTACGCAACACATGATCAACCTGCTACGTAACGGTCAGGATGATTTCACTTTCATGCAAATCGCAGAAGAAGCAAAACAAGACTGTTTTGACCTATTCAAAGAAGCGGCTGAGCAAGAAAAAGAGTGGGCAGAGTATCTATTCAAAGATGGCTCGATGATCGGTCTAAACAAAGACATCCTAAGCCAATATGTTGAATACATCACCAACATCCGTATGCAAGCAGTAGGTCTACCTGCAGCTTATCCAGAAGCAACAACCAACCCAATCCCATGGATTAACGCTTGGTTGTCTTCAGATAACGTTCAAGTTGCACCTCAAGAAGCGGAAATTTCTTCTTACCTTGTGGGGCAAATTGACAATGAAGTTCGCGCAGACGACTTCGAAGGATTCGAGCTGTAATGGCAACACTCAAAATCAACAAACTCATCAGTATTGAATCCAACCCTTCCAATACAATTTTGGAAACAATGGAGCAAGCTGGCTTATTACCAGAATACAACTGTCGTGATGGGCACTGTGGCGCTTGTCGCTGCAAGTTGGAATCTGGTGAAGTGGAGTATGTTGGTTTTGCCATGGCTTACACGCAAAGTGATGAGATATTACCTTGTATCTGTAAAGCAAAATCGGATTTGTCACTCAGTGGCGTTAACTACGCGATGAAAGAAAAGCAGCGCGCATAACGTGACTCGACGGTATAAAACGCAAAAGCCAAGGTGATTACCTTGGCTTTTTTGTATCTACGTGTTTTATCTCTCAGGCTGTTATAGGTCTCTGGTTATAAAGCACTACCTGGGAGATGCATCTCTTTAACTTTCTCTAAAAATGCATAATGTGCAAACATCGGTTTACGTTCTAGGTAACGACGCAACAAGTCTAGTGCTGCCGTGCTGATCACTTTAACTTGATCATTGCGCTGATACTTTTTCGAGAGTTTATATAACGCTCCCCACTCGCCTGACGGTGTCGATAAAGCGACGGAAAAAACACCCTCTTCAATATCGCCAGTGACGAGTGATAAATCCGTCCCACACTTCTCTCGCGTCGCTCCTGCCAGAGCAAACGTTTCTGCTAATGGGTCTCCGCTGTTGCTCATCGCTTGAGTCTGGCTTGGTAGTACCCAACCATGTCCAAGTTGCCTTTCAGCTTTTTCATCACTATTTAACCAATAAGTTAAGTATCCACCACTGCTTTTTTCGGAAACCGACACGGTTAACTCTTTATCCACCAACAGCTGGCCGACATTTTCAACCATAGGTAAATCAATACTAACGGTATTGCTTTCAAGATGCTTATTGATCATCTGTACCAACTTCAAACGCTGTTCAAGCTGGTCAGAAGGGCCAAAGAGTTTCACTTCAATAAAAGGTAAGTAAGAGCGATAACCAAGCTCATACCCTTGAGGAAGTTTTAGCTGATCAAGCTTGTCCGAGATGCCGGATTCGGAAAGGCCGAACGTATAGATTCGACTACAACATGAACCTTGCACCTCTGGAAAAGCTCTTCTCAGATCAGGCAAAATTTGCGTCTCTGCCATAAGCTTAAATTCACTTGGCACACCCGGCGTAAAATAAAAAATGGCATCATTAATCAGCATCTTGAAACCACAGGCCGTGCCTATCGGGTTATCCAGAATCTCAGCCGTTTCTGGTAGCATGGCTTGTTTTAAGTTACTGTCTGGCATTGGGATGCCACGTCGAGCATACAAACTTTCTAGATGCTGCAACCACTCTTTGAAAAGCACGAGTTTACACTCAGCAGCTCTCGCTGCGGCGGCCGCACTCATATCATCGGTCGTTGGCCCTAAACCACCATTCACGATCACCACGTCATTGTTGAAGCTCAACATTAAAAACTCTTCAACCAAGCTCGACAGGCTATCACCAACCGTTGAGCGCTTTGTTAAGCCAAATCCATGTTGATAAAACAGGCTAGATAACCATGCCGCATTAGTATCAACAATATCACCGTGGAGCACTTCCTCACCGGTACTAAGCATTGCTATTTTCACAACTGCCTCCTGAACATAAGCACAATCCTATTATTCGTTATAGTGCTTATTTTTCTTTTTATTTGGACGAATCTCGACGAGATATATTGGGACTAAATAAGGATCAAGTATTTAAATGGTTGATGTTTTGAGGGATAATTGCGAGCCCGATCATCACACCATCAACTCGGAGACCTTTGTGTCAAAATCATCGATGTTCAAGAAAACTCTAACTGGCCTTTGCTTGACTTCGTCAGCGCTTGCGCACGCAAATCAGTATGATATGACCAGTCATACGGAGTTTTCTTACACACCTGATTGCTTGTCAGGTTACTGCGAAACGACGACTCTGTACACCTTCGAGTCTCAAAATCGCGGTCTTATGTTTGAACAGAATAATGATGATTCATTAAATCTTGATGCAGGGCTTCAGCCTAAACATCTCATTATCCCTCAAGGTAAAGACTGGGATTACCTCATGGGTCAAACCTACACCATTCTTGGCCTGAGTATCGCAACCGTTGGTATGATGACTTTCCTTCCAGAAAGTATCACTAAATGGGACGAAGAAGACCGAGACATGAGTAAGCTGGGTCAAAAATGGAAAGATAATGTCTCTGACGGGCCTGTTTGGGATCGTGATGAACATGTCCTCAACTACATCATGCATCCTTATTTTGGCGGCGTTTACTACACAGCCGCACGCCACGCTGGCTATAACGAGTTTCAGTCATTCTTGTACTCCGCAACCATGTCAACGTTCTTTTGGGAGTACGGAGTAGAGGCATTTGCAGAAGTGCCATCTTGGCAGGATATTTTTATCACACCATTCTTTGGTGCTGTGGTTGGCGAAATGATGCTCACTGCTGAGCAAGATATTGTAGCAAACGGCGGCGAAGTCATGGGCTCTGAAACCGTCGGTGATGTATCACTCTTCTTCCTAAACCCTGTTGGGCATATCCATTATTGGGTAACCGGTGCATGGGGCGGTAGTGCAGAACTACAATTTAATTCATCACCTTGGTTTGGTAATCAAGACGTCGCAAAATTCGCAATGGACGCAGGCGCCAACTACGATAGCCAATTTTACGGTGTCGAACTAAAAGTAACATTTTAGCCTTGACTTGAGTTGATACTCAGTAGAAAAGCAGCCTTATGATGGCTGCTTTTTTGTGCCCTAAACATCGTTTTAATTATTTGCTTCACGAATTAGTGTCAAAAATTGACTTTCATCAAACATAACCCTCTCCTAGCACCTACACTAAATAAAAGGATTTATTCCAATAACTTAAGTAGCACGTTTATTCGTACTGCGTCCAAACCTTATTCCAGGAGGGGACATTATGAACACCGTATTTATTGTTAATTTTGTCGGACAAGCGTCACCCGCAACTATCAAAGAACTCGCAGCAATTACTCATGAAAATGGCGGTAAATGGCTGATAAGCAAAGTAAACTTTATCGAAGATCAAGTTGCAGGTGTCATCAAAGTAGAGCTTCCAAGAGAAAATGCCGACATCGTTAAAGAGGCGTTCTCTTCATGTCAAACTCTTGTGGTTAGGTTCGTTGACTCGGATCCTCACTCGCATCGTGAAGACACCATCTTTCAGCTTCGCTTAGATGCCAACGATAGAGCAGGTATTGTGAATGAAATTACTCACGTTCTCGATAATCAAGGCATTTCAATTCTAGATATGGATTGCCAACGCGTATTCATTGCAGGCGGCGGTGGGGTAAGCTCCAGCTTATTCAGCGCAAAAATGGCGATTAAATTGCCTAGCGAGCTAGAGATAGAGGACGTGGCTAATGAGTTAGAATCTCTGAGTGAAGACACTCGTGTAATTGTAGAAAGCTAACTGCATACCTTTAACGCTTCTCCAATGAAAAAGAGCAGCAATTCAGCTGCTCTTTGTCGTTCTAATACTCAATACGTTTTATTCCACTGACCACTGAGACAGTGAACGTTTGAAATCAGAGTAGTCAAATTCATTCAGTTTTTGAATGTCACCATTCGAGCGTTCACAGTAAACCGAAGGCATACGTAGACCGTTAAACCAGTTCAGTTTCACCATGGTGTAACCTGCACTATCTAGAATATGCAGACGCTGTCCGATCTCGAGAGGCTGTTCGAAGTTCGCCACGCAAAACTGGTCACCAGCTAAACAAGAGCACGACCCAATCACGTATTCATGTTCACCGTTTTCAGATGCTTCAAGAATGGACGCTGGCTCGTTGTAGATAAGTGTATCCAAACGGTGGGCTTCTGTTGCTGAATCGACAATCGCCGTCTTCTTCACGTTCTCCACGATATCAACCACTGTTACAACAAGATCGGTTGTCTTAGTGATGATCGCTTCACCCGGCTCTAGATACATTTGTACGCCGTGTTTCTCTGAGAATGCTTTAAGCGCTAAACCCAACTTCTCGATGTCGTATCCCGGCCATGTGAAGAACACGCCGCCACCCATGCTTACCCAGTCCAGCTTATCTAGGTACTCGCCAAACTGCTCTGAAATAGCATCGAGTAAGCCGATAAACGCATCCACGTCTTTGTTCTCACAGTTCATGTGGAACATTACGCCATCAATACCATCAAAAATTTCCGGTTTGATGTGATCAGCCTGAACACCAAGACGAGAGAATTGACGAGCTGGGTTTGCTAAGTCTTGCCCTGCGTAGCTCACACCAGGGTTTAGGCGCAAGCCAATCGATGCTTTACCTTCGACAATATGACGATAAGCCGCTAACTGTGACTGAGAGTTAAAGATCATCTTGTCACAGATGTTCGCCACATCGCGAACGTCATCTTCGCTGTAACCCACACTGTATGCGTGTGTCTCACCACCGAACGTTTCGTAGCCAAGCTTCACTTCAAACGGGCCAGAGCTGGTTGTTCCGTCTAGGTAAGGCTTGATGATGTCGAATACACCCCATGTTGAGAAGCACTTCAGTGCTAATACAAGCTTCACACCAGAGATGTCTTTTAGCTGTTTTGCTTTCTCTAGGTTCTCAATCAGCTTGTCTTCATTAATCATGAAGTATGGCGTTTTTAGTTCGTTTTGTTGCATTTTGATACCTTACGTCCCTTCGCCTTAGCAAAGGCACTATAAAATCGAACAAAGCCGACGCAAGTGCATCGGCTTAAACGTACGAATAAGAGTCGCTAAATTCTTACTTCAATTTATGGATAACAGGTTGTCCTGGCTCCAGTTCTTGAACATGCCAATCTAGACCAATCGATGGCATGGTTTCTAGGAACGGGTCTGGATCTAGCTGCTCCATGTTGAACACGCCTTTGTCTGCCCACTTACCACGGAAGAATTGCAGAGCTGCTGTGATTGCTGGGACACCAGTAGTATAAGAGATCGCTTGGTGCTCAACGTCTTCGTATGCAACTTCGTGATCTGCGTTGTTGTAGATAAATACGCTGCGATCTTTACCGTCTTTCTTACCTTGTACCCAAGTACCGATACACGTTAAGCCTGTGTAACCTGGTGCGAGAGATGTTGGGTCCGGCAGTAGCGCTTTCAATACGTGTAGAGGTTGGACTACCGTGCCGTCGTGCAGCGTCAGTGGGTCTGGGCTGAGTAGACCAATATCGCGCATTACGTTGAAATAGTTCAGGTAACGGTCACCGAACCCCATCCAGAACTCAATGCGTTTCGCCGGGATGAACTCTTGCATAGATCGAACTTCGTCGTGCGCCATTGAGTACACTTTATGTGAACCACAGTTCGGGAATTCAAACTCAAGCATACGTGAGTGACAAGGTACTTGTTTCCACTCGCCTTTTTCCCAGTAGAAGGAATCACCTTGAATCTCAAGCATGTTCGTTTCTGGGTCAAAGTTAGTTGCGAACTTCTTACCGTGGTCACCTGCGTTTACATCCATTACGTCGATAGTATCGATTTCATCGAACAGATGTTTCACCGCGTATGCAGCAAACACCGATACTACGCCCGGATCGAAACCGGCACCAAGAATACCTGTGATACCCGCCTCTTCAAACTTCTCACGGTAGCCCCACTGCCAATCGTAAGCTTGAGGTACTTGTTGGCCTTCAGAACACAAATCAACCGCAACAGATGTATCAAGGTATGACACTTTAGCTTGGTAACATGCTTCCATAATAGACATGTTCACCCAAGGAGGACCCGCGTTGATCACTAAGTCAGGCTGCACTTCTTTAATTAAAGCAACTAAAGAATCTACGTCGTCCGCATTTACCGCACGAGCTTCTAGTTTCTTAGTTGAATCTTTCAGATTGTTTTTCTTCTGAATCGATTCGATGATTTTCTCACACTTACCTACGGTACGTGATGCGATTGTGATATCACCCAGAACGTCGTTGTTTTGTGCTGCTTTATGTGCAACTACCCAGCCAACGCCGCCTGCACCAATCTGTAGAATTGCCATAGTTTTCCGTTACCTTTGTTAAACTAGCTCTGCCGCTAGCTTATTGATTTTTGAGAGCAAAGATTCAAAGTCCGCCGTCGTCAGACACGGGTTCAAAATCGTAAATTTCAATGCGGTTTTATCGTCGACAATGGTTTCACCCAATACCGCGATACCGCGTGTTAACGCTTCTAAGCGCAACGTTTTATTCAGTTCATCAAGATCCGCTGATTCATGTGTCGCGCGGAACAGAACCGTAGATAGTGATGGTTCAGCCAACAACTCAAAGTGTTTGTTATCTCGAATCATGTCCGCAACTTCAAGCGTCTGATCAAGTAAATGATCGTACATATCGCCTAGGGCTTTTGGCCCCACGCTTTGCATCGTCATAAACACTTTTAGCGCATCAAAACGCTTAGTTGTAGCAATAGACTTATCCACCAAGTTCGGTAGTTCGTCGTGTTCGCGGTTCAAGTAATCTGCATGATGAAGCAGGAATTTAAAGTTAGACTTGTCATTCACCAACAGCGCACCACAACTGATGGTTTGGTAAAATAACTTGTGGAAGTCTACGCTGATGGAGTGTGCACGCTCACAACCTTTCAGACGGGCTTTTTGGCTACTTAAAATCAGAGCTCCACCGTATGCACCGTCGACGTGCATCCACATGTCATGTTTCGCTGCCATATCGGCGATAAAGTCTAGGTCATCAATAGCACCGTGATCCGTTGTGCCCGCTGTGCCGACAATTGCAAATGGGATCAAACCTTCTGCTTTTGCCTGATTTAGAACTTCGTCTAACTTAGTGACATCCATCGTTCCATCGGCATTAGCATCGACGGTCATAACCGCTTTTTCACCCAATCCCATCCAAGACGCTGATTTTTGAACCGTGAAGTGGGATTTTTTCGAACATACAATACGCAGCTTGTCTGCGTATTCAGGAAGCCCAAGCTTTTGAATTGAGTGCGCACTGAGTTTGTCAGCAATCCAATCACGCGCAAGCATCAAACCCATTTGATTACTTTGCGTGCCGCCGCTCGTGAAGATACCGTCCGCTTTTTCACCTAACTCGTATTTATCGCATAGCCAGTTCACAACTTTCTGTTCAACATAAGTCGCTGATGAAGCTTGATCCCATGAGTCCATTGATTGGTTCAAAGCCGCAATCATTGCCTCTGCGGCAATAGCAGGCATCAACGGTGGAGTATGTAGGTGAGCAATACAATCTGGATGTTGAGTAAAAATTGCGTTTTTCGCGACCAGCTCAGCAGCATCGTCGATAACGGATTTAAGAGGCGCATTTCCATTATCAAGATCAACGTCGTGAATCGCTGCTTCCAATGCTTTTGGATCCATACCTGAGTATGGTGCAGCAACCTGTTCAAACACTGATTTCATTGCTGTCGTAGTGTGATTCATCACCGAAGCAAACTCATTGCTGCCCAACTCTCCAGTGTGGATGAAATGCTTCTTCCATTCATCTTGTGGCTGAGTTTCGATGTGACTACCGCCGGCTGCTAAAATCGCGTCTTCAAATACACGTAAAGCAAAGTCGATTTGCTCAAACGAGATGATAAGAGGAGGAAGGAAGCGAATTACTGCACCTTCACGTCCGCCTTTCTCAACGATCAAGCCACGCTCAAGTGCTGCGCGTTGAATGGAAAGAGTGAGTTCACTATCCGCTTGAGGTTCGCCAAATTTATTGAGCTCACCGTTTGGATTTTTAATCTCCACACCAAGCATCAAACCTTTGCCACGTACTTCTGCGATACAGTTCACGCGCTTTTGAATGCTTTCAAGACCATAGCGCAAATACTGGCCCGCAATATTGGCATGCTCAACCAGATTGTCACGCTGGATGATTTCTAATGCTTTCGCACCAGAGACCATGGCTAACTGATTGCCACGAAACGTACCTGTGTGTTCGCCCGGCTTCCAAGTATCATGCTGCTTGTTGATAACCAATAGCGACATTGGTAAGCCACCGCCAATAGCTTTTGATAAACACAGGATATCTGGAACAATGCCCGACTCTTCAAATGCGAAATTGTAGCCAGTTTTACCAACACCACACTGGATCTCATCGAAGATCAGTAAGATACCGTGTTCATCACAAATACGACGTAACTCTCGCAGCCAGAATGCTGGCGCAGGAACAACACCACCCTCACCTTGCACTGGCTCAACGATGATCGCAGCAGGCTTCATAATGCCCGATTCATCATCGTTTAAAAGACGATCGATATAGCGAATACTTGCTTTCGCACCTTCATCACCGCCAAGCCCAAATGGACAACGCAGATTGTATGGGAAAGGCATAAAGTGCACGTCTGACATTAAACCAGTTCGACGCGCTTTCGTACCTAGGTTGCCCATCATTCCCATTGTGCCGTTAGTCATACCATGATATGCGCCACGAAAAGCAAACATGGTGTTGCGACCAGTAGTCTGCTTCGCGAGCTTGATCGCGGCTTCAACTGCATCGGCTCCAGACGGACCACAAAATTGGATAACGCTGTTCTCACTTAACTCTTGAGGAAGAAAAGATTTAACAGATTGAATAAACGTCGTTTTTGCTGATGTTGCAATATCTAGCGTCTGATATGGCAGACCCGAATCTAATTGCTCTTTCAGAGCTTGGTTTATTTCAGGATGGTTATACCCCAAAGCTAGAGTGCCCGCCCCCGCAAGGCAGTCTAAAAAGATCTGTCCACGTGTATCTTCAACCAAGCAACCAAAAGCTTGTTTGATTGCGATTGGCAAGCGACGTGGATAAGAACGCACTTCAGATTCATGCTCAGCCTGATCAATCAATACTTGCTCTGGCGTTAAGTCATACGTTCCCTCAACGATAGGAACCTGAGACGAAAAAATGTTTGCGATATTGCTATCGACTTCAAAGGCAGTGCTCATACTACATAATCCCTTGAATTATAATAATTCTATATCCTGTATTAATAATCATTGGAATGAAGTTACAGGAGGTGTGTATACCCCTCCGCATTTGTCAGTGCAAAATGACAAATACAGATCATCTGCCACGATATTCGTGACTTTATATGTAAAAGGGATTAATCAAGGTTCCGTAATGCACCCGTTTTGTAAAACAGGACATTTCGGCAGTATGAAGCTGATTAGTGTGTGTTTATTCAAAGGTTTCAATGTTGGGTTTCCCATTAATATGCCGCTTTTACAGCATTAGTATCCCGTCTATCGACAAAAGGCTTTGCCGATACCTACCCTACGCAGTGTCACAATCAGCTTGAATGGTCACTACGCGTATCCCCCAGAGATCAAACGTTGTTAATTACGCTCCGAGATTGCGCGCGAATTTATCACAAAATAAAATCTTCTGGCAACGATTTTTCATATTAGTAACAGTGACGCAAATCACAACAAAGTTCCCCCTAGTGATATTTGTACATTCATACTCATCTACAACGCTTTTCTTCTTTTCTCAAATACCTGTTATTTAAACAAATATCCTTACAATATCAGCACCATGAACCAAAACGGTTTATGAACATACCACTCTTTAATCGTAGAACATTATTTTCAGTATCCAAGGTATTTAACAGAGCTAGTATTTACGTTACTGCTCAGCCTAAAGCGATGAGTCTTTATTCACAGAACTTTGATTGACTAAACTTAAACTAGCTGGATGGGTATGGCCATGAAGTGACGTTGCTATGGCTAAAATTAACAAGAAGTTAAGTTAGTACGCTGAAGGAGCTCAGTGCTTAACGAAATCCATCACAGAGAAGAAATTTAAGATTTTAAGAAATACAAAAAAGGCCCAACATTTTCATGCTGGGCCTTAAATCTGGAGCGACACACGAGGTTCGAACTCGTGACCTCAACCTTGGCAAGGTTGCGCTCTACCAACTGAGCTAGTGTCGCATTTAATATGAGATGGTGCCCCGGGCCGGACTTGAACCGGCACAACGCGAACGTCGAGGGATTTTAAATCCCTTGTGTCTACCAATTCCACCACCAGGGCACACAAATATTCTTTGTGATGCCTTTACAGAAAAGTAAAACACCATCTGATACCGCTAACGCCATATCAATAAAATTTGGAGCGACACACGAGGTTCGAACTCGTGACCTCAACCTTGGCAAGGTTGCGCTCTACCAACTGAGCTAGTGTCGCATTTATTCTCGAAAGCCATTCACTCTCAAAAGAATAATGGAGGCGCCTCCCGGAGTCGAACCGAGGTCCACGGATTTGCAATCCGCTGCATAGCCACTCTGCCAAGGCGCCTCATTTGTGAATAAAGCTAAGCTTTTTCACCACCCTTTTGAGCTGCGCTCTCTTGGGTACGGGATGCATTCTACGGATTCGAGCGATCGAGTCAACACTATTTTTATTTTTTTAAATCGTTTGACTAGAATTTGTGCGAAAGACGGTAGATTGCTTAGTTTTAATACTAAAAATCGCTTAAATACACTTGTTTATCATAAAACTTTGGCTACGCCTTACACTGCTGGCCGTGCGTTACGTGTATTGAAGCGTTAACAATCAGGAGACTCGCTTCTCTGAGACTCTCCAAGGGCAAAAACAAGACTTAGATCACATATGGAATTCTATCGAAACAGGAACTCAGATAGAAATTTCAAGCATGACCGTTAGCAAGCATTAAAAAACGTGAGAAGCAAAGAAATGCTGTAGATTATCTTAGATACAAAAAAGCAGGCTATTAAGCCTGCTTTCTAATATCAGAATTTAATGATGCTCTTCATTCAACAGATCATCTTTCGCAGCAGCTAAATATTGAATCATTGACCAATATGTCAAGAAAGTTGCCACATACAAGGCCGCAAAGCCTAGCCAAACCATCCATTCATCGTAACGCCATATCAACACCCATAAGGCGAACATTTGCGAAACAGTTTTTACTTTGCCAACCCAAGATACCGCAACACTCGCTCGCTTACCGATTTCAGCCATCCATTCTCGCAATGCTGAGATAATGATTTCTCGCGCAATCATCGTTACCGCAGGAATGGTCACCCAAATTGAATGGTAATGTTCCGTGATTAAAATCAATGCCGTTGCCACTAGCACTTTATCAGCAACAGGATCAATAAACGCACCAAAACGAGAAGTTTGGCCAAGTTTACGGGCCAACATACCGTCAAGCCAGTCAGTAAAACCCGCTACCCAAAACACCATTGCAGCTGCAAACGGTGCCCATGAATAAGGTAGATAAAAGACAACCACAAAAACAGGGATTAGGAACAGTCTAAGAAGAGACAGAATGTTCGGGATATTCAAACGCATTTTATTATTCTCTTACACATTGCGGCTTAATGTTGCGCGATTTTCCTTATTGTTTCAATGCTTGGAAAATAATTTCTGCTAAAGAGTGACTTATTCCCGGTACTTTGGCGATTTCTTCGACACTTGCACGTTTAAGTTCTTGTAACCCACCCATGTACTTGAGTAACGCCTGACGTCGTTTAGGGCCAATTCCCTCAATCCCTTCAAGTGCACTAGTACGTCTGGTTTTACCTCGCTTAGCACGATGCCCCGCTATAGCATGGTTATGGCTTTCATCACGAATATGTTGAATAAGGTGCAGCGCTGGATCATCGCTTGGTAAATGAAACTCGTCCCCATCGACTGTAATCAGCGTTTCTAAACCTGGTTTGCGAGTAACGCCTTTTGCAATACCAATCATGATGGGACGCTTTGGCCAATCTCCCCAATATTGCGAAATGATGTCATGCGCACGATTTAACTGGCCTTTACCACCATCGATAAAGATGATGTCGGGAATTTTCTCTACGTCCAATTGCTTCGAATAACGGCGCTCCAACGCTTGTCCCATTGCAGCGTAATCGTCACCACCAGTAATCCCAGTGATGTTATAGCGACGATACTCCTGCTTAACGGGGCCTTCATTGTTGAACACCACACACGATGCAATCGTACTTTCCCCCATGGTATGGGAGATATCAAAACACTCCATCCGAGCAATAGACTCCAACTTCAATGTTTCGCGAAGCGCATGAAAACGCTGATTAATCGTCATCTTGTGATTGATTTTGGTGGTAATCGCCGTTAGTGCATTCGTGTTCGAAAGCTTGAGATACCTTGCTCGAGAGCCAGTTGGCGAGGTATGGAAATGAACCTTACGACCTGCCACTTCACTTAACGCTTTCTGTATTGGCGCAATATCTTCTGCCAACTCTTGATTCAAAATAATACGAGAAGGAATCGTGCGCGCTTCGTTATGGCTCAAATAGTATTGAGTCAGAAAACTATCGAACACTTCCTGCTGGCTTGTATTTTGTGGGATTTTCGGAAAATGGCTACGGCTACCAAGCACTTTACCTTGGCGTATCATCAGGATATGAATACACGCAATACCATTCTCCTGAGCAAACCCTAGTACATCCATATCATCCATGCTGTCTTCTGAGACGTACTGCTGCTCTTGAACACGTCTAATCGCTTGGATTTGATCGCGAAATTTAGCGGCATCTTCAAAGCGCAATTGCTGACTGGCAACTTCCATTTTCTCGATCAGTTGTTTGAGTACTTGCTGGTCTTTGCCTTGCAAAAACATGCGCACAAAGCCAACCAACTCTGCGTATTCTTCATCAGAAATGATGGTATCAACGCATGGCCCTGCACAACGGCCAATTTGGTACATCAAACATGGGCGCGTTCGGTTGGAATAGACAGTGTCTTCACACTGGCGCACAGGAAATATCTTTTGCAGCAAATGCAATGTTTCTCTTACTGCACCAGAATCTGGGTAGGGGCCAAAATATTCACCTTTGCGCTTCTTGGCGCCACGGTGGATAGAAAGCCGTGGGTGCTTATGACCGCTAATAAAGATATAAGGGTAAGACTTATCATCTCGCAGCAAAACATTGTATTTCGGTAAATACTGCTTGATGTAGTTATGCTCTAAGATGAGCGCTTCTGTCTCAGTGTGAGTCACTGTGACGTCTATTTTGGCGATATTACTGACAAGCGCGCGAGTTTTCTCACTGTCTACTTTTTTTCGAAAGTAGCTTGAAAGGCGCTTTTTTAGGTCTTTGGCTTTACCTACGTAGATTACAACAGCTTCGGCGTTGTACATTCTGTAAACGCCGGGCTGATGAGTTACTGTCTTGAGAAAGGAAGCCGAATCGAAGGGAGGATTCACACTAAAGGGTCTCGGTGTCCAGCATTCCGTGGCGAATCGCTAAGTGAGTTAACTCAACGTCACCATTAATGTCCAATTTACTAAAGAGTCGGTAGCGATAGCTGTTGACTGTCTTTGGACTTAAATTAAGTTGCTCAGAAATATCCGTTACCTTTTGGCCTTTGGTGATCATAAGCATGATCTGCAATTCACGTTCGGATAAGTCTTTAAAAGGGTTCTCAGAGGCTGGAGAAAATTGACTCAATGCCATCTGCTGCGCAATCTCTGGTGAGATGTAACGCTGCCCACTATTAACTACACGAATCGCATTCACCATTTCATCAGGGCCAGCACCTTTGGTTAAATAACCAGACGCACCTGCCTGCATCACCTTGGTTGGAAACGGGTTTTCTGTATGAACGGTAAGTACGATGATTTTCACATCAGGATTCACGCGAAGAATTTTTTTAGTGGCTTCCAAGCCACCAATTCCTGGCATGTTCATGTCCATTAAAACGACGTCAGCATGATTACTGCGACACCATTTTACTGCATCTTCACCGCTGTCAGCTTCTCCTGCTACGTTCATTCCACGGACGTCTTCAATAATACGTCGTATCCCTGTGCGAACCAGCTCGTGATCATCTACAAGGAAAACATTTATCAAACTTGTATCTCCACACTTTGTATTGGTTCTGCACCCACATAACCATTATTTGTTAAATGTGGATATCAGTATGACTGCCTATATACTAACGTAATCGACAAAAAATTGCTTTCTATGAATATGTGCTGAAACGCAAACTTTAGCAAGAACTTATTCATAAACCACTCTATTATTTTAGAGCGTGATGAGCAGAACCGAAATCTAAGAAAAGACAATTAACAACATTAAGTACAATAAATCAAGTAACTAGGTTTCATATTGCCCAGAGAAACACGCTATAACTTAAAATGACACTGCCCCTCTTGCACCAAAGGCTAACTTGTAATCACTAATTCCAGCAAAAATTTGAACCGTTTTCTTTACTGGTTATTTTTACAGTTCTTAATGTTAAACTAGCGTTCTTCAAGTTTTCTAAGGTTTCTCACATTTGAATATCCAACAAGGCTTTCTGCTTACTCGACAGGCACGAGACATCAAAGGTCAAACTCAAATCGAGCTGTGGCTTTCGACAGAAGCAGGTCCTACTCAGTTACTTATTAATGGTGAGAAGCCAGTATTTTTCATCGCTCAGAAACACTCAGAGCAAGCAAAAACACTCGCGCGAGAAAAAAACATACCCGTCGACATCCGCCTTTTGGATCTCAAAACGTTTGAACATAAGCCTCTTTCTGCATGCTATACCAACGTAACCAGAGACGCTCTCACACTTAAAGACACGTTCGCTCAAAATGATATCACCACTTACGAAAGTGATATTCGCCTCGCCGATCGCTACCTCATGGAGCGTTTTATTAAAGGCAGTATTGAGTTTACAGGCAATGTGACTCGTACCAATGGCTACCAACGCGTCCAGAACGCAAAATGCCGTGCGGGGCAATATGAGCCGAAGTTAAACGTTGTCTCGTTAGATCTAGAATGCTCTGAGAAAGGCATTCTTTACTCCATCGGGTTAGACAGCGTCATGGATTCCCGCGTTATCATGATCGGAGAACCAGAACCTTCGGATACACCGATACAATGGGTCCAGGATGAAAAGGCGCTTCTAGAAGCACTCATCGATTGGTTTAAAAAATTCGACCCCGATGTCATTGTCGGTTGGAATGTCATTGATTTTGACTTTCGTCTGTTACACAAACGAGCAGAATGGCACAACATGAAGCTAATGCTTGGCAGAGCAGACCAAGCCAGCTTTTTTAGAAGTTCATCTCAAAGCCAACAAGGGTTTATCTCCATTCCCGGGCGAGTTGTGATGGATGGTATCGATACGCTAAAAACGGCTACTTACCACTTTCGATCTTGGTCATTAGAGTCTGTATCTCAAGAACTCTTGGGGGAAGGTAAAGAAATCCACAACGTTCATGACCGTATGGATGAGATCAATCGTATGTACCGCTCCGACAAACCATCGCTGGCTAAATATAACTTACAAGACTGCGTGTTGGTGAACAAGATTTTCAATCACACTCACCTGCTCGACTTTGCAATTGAACGCTCTCGCCTCACTGGTGTAGAACTGGATCGTGTCGGTGGCTCGGTAGCGGCATTCACTAACTTATACATGCCGCAAATACACCGCGCAGGCTATGTTGCCCCGAATCTACACCCAGAAAATTGGATTGCGAGCCCCGGCGGTTACGTGATGGACTCCATCCCTAACCTATATGATTCCGTTTTAGTGTTGGACTTTAAGAGTCTATACCCATCGATTATTCGCTCTTTCTTGATTGATCCTATGGGTTTGGTTGAGGGGTTATTACTCGATATTGGTAAAGAAGATGATCAGGCAGTACCTGGCTTTCGCGGTGGTCAGTTCCATCGTACGAAACACTTTTTGCCAGAAATGATTGAAAAGCTTTGGGCGGCACGTGATGTCGCGAAAAAGAACAATGAAAAAGCTTTTTCTCAGGCAATCAAAATCATCATGAACTCCTTTTATGGCGTACTGGGCTCATCGGGATGTCGTTTCTTTGATACTCGATTAGCTTCTAGTATTACCATGCGCGGACATGAGATCATGAAGCAAACTAAAGTGCTGATTGAGGAACAAGGCTATCAAGTGATTTACGGCGATACGGATTCCACATTTGTGTCGTTGAATCGACCATACAGTCAAGTAGAAGCCGACGCTGTTGGAAATCAATTAGTTGATTACATCAACTCTTGGTGGCAAGAACATCTACGCTCTGAGTACAACCTAACATCTATGTTGGAAATTGAATATGAAACCCACTATCGCAGATTCCTTATGCCAACGATTCGTGGCGCAGAAACTGGCTCGAAAAAGCGCTATGCGGGTTTAATCGGTGAAGGAGAGCAAGAGCGGATTGTATTTAAAGGGTTAGAAAGTGCCCGTACTGACTGGACCTCGTTAGCACAGAAATTTCAAAATACGCTCTATAGCATGATTTTCCATGGTGAAGACCCAAGCGACTATGTCCGAGAGATGGTTGAGAAAACCAACAACGGTGAATTTGATGAACAGTTAGTGTATCAAAAGCGACTACGCAGAAAGCTGCATGAGTATCAGAAGAACGTCCCGCCACAAGTGCGTGCAGCTCGTTTAGCGGATGAGATAAATGCCAAGCTTGGACGCCCATTACAGTATCAAAACAAAGGACGAATTGAATACATTATAACCGTGAACGGTCCTGAACCTTATGAGTACCTCAATAGCCCGATTGATTATCAACATTACATTGATAAACAACTCAAACCCGTTGCAGATGCGATTCTCCCTTTCATTGGGACGGATTTTGACAGGCTTTCAGCACCACAAATGGGGTTGTTTTAGCCGATACGAAACTCTGTTTTCTGGTACTGTTTGACTAACCAATCACCAAACGCATCAATTAGCCCGATAACAGAACGCTTGGGAATACCCCGGCCAGAAAGTAAAATTTCTAGCCGCTCGATCTCAAGCTGCTTTTCAGGATGATAAGTTAAGAATACCTTGCCACATTGTATAGGATCATCAAACCAACGTTTATCTCGATACATCACCAAAGAGTATGACGCTCTTAGTAGCTTTTTAGCAATCACGCGCTGAGCGGCCACTTGCTCTTCTATCGTCTTCGCTTGTACGATTTTTTTGCGATACACCGTAATCCAATCTTCCACATCCATATTCCAGTGCTTAGCAATTTCCCAACTTGGGACGTAATCACCAAAACAGTCTGCTAGATCATCACCATAAACACAGACACAGCAATGCTTAAGCATAAAGCCCCAAGTGAAAATACTGTCTAAATTAGCTACTTCGCTCACTAAGGCAGTACGGACCGATACACCATTAACGTGAGGGTAACTCTGCTGCGCACGCCACTTAATTGTGTTGAGCAAAGTCGCGCGATTGTGCTCAAAGGATGATTGAGTAACGACAACCAGGTCTAAGTTCGACCTTCCTGCGATCGCTGTTTTACGAGCAACACTACCGTATACATAAACGCTGTGTAAGTTTTGCCCCAATCCACCTTTGAGACAAGCGGTGACTTCCCTAATTAAAGACGCAAACTCTGGTTGAAATGGTTGTTTAGGATCGATAACAGGCAGAGACATGACTTAAAACGTGTTCTCAGATGGTTCAAGAAGTTGGACTATATGTTCTCTTAGCCGACTCACTGAATCAAGTCCATTCAGGTGTTTAGTCATGGGAGTAACAACAAATTTCTGCAATGAATTTTAATGCTAGGCGGCTAACTTAGCGCTATAATCACCGAGTTTTGCTTAATAAGTATGAATAGGAATATACAATGCCAAAGGCAAGTGAAATCAAAAAAGGCTTCGCAATCGAGTCTAATGGTAAAACTCTTCTAGTTAAAGACATCGAAGTAACGACTCCTGGCGGTCGTGGCGGCGCTAAAATCTACAAAATGCGTTGTACAGATCTAAACACGGGCGCACGTGTAGATGAGCGTTACAAGTCTGATGACGTTGTTGAAACGGTAGAAATGAACAAACGTGCAGTTGTGTACTCATACGCTGACGGCGATGAGCACATCTTCATGGATAACGAAGACTACTCACAATACACATTCAAGCACAATGAAGTTGAAGACGACATGCTGTTCATCAACGAAGATACACAAGGTATCCACATTATCCTTGTTAACGGTGCTGCTGTGGGTATTGAACTACCATCTTCTGTTGAGCTAGTGATTGAAGAAACTGACCCGTCAATCAAAGGTGCTTCTGCATCTGCTCGTACTAAACCAGCACGCTTCGCTTCAGGTCTTGTCATCCAGGTTCCTGAGTACATTGCAACTGGTGACCGTGTTATCATTAACACAGCTGAACGTAAATACATGAGCCGAGCATAAGCATGTCTGATTTGATTTCTTACGACGACGTCATCGACGCAGCGTACGACATTTTCCTTGAAATGGCTCCAGATAATCTAGAGCCTGCTGACGTAATTCTGTTTACTGCGCAATTTGAAGATCGTGGTGCCGCAGAACTTGTTGAAACTGGTGATGACTGGGTTGAACATGTTGGCTTCGAGATCGACAAAGAAGTATATGCAGAGGTTCGTATCGGCCTAGTAAATGAGGAAAATGACGTTCTTGATGACGTATTTGCTCGTATGCTAATCAGCCGAGACCCTGAACATAAGTTCTGCCATATGCTTTGGAAACGCGATTAACGTTTCTTCATCATGATAAAAAATACCAGCCTAGCGCTGGTATTTTTTTATCTGCTGTTTTTGCTTAGCTGCGATATTTGTTTATCCAAACACCCTTCTCTGTATCGGCTTTAGATCCTTTCGCTATGTAACAGATAAGAAAAAGGCTTGCCGAATTGGCAAGCCTTTCTGATGTTTTGCTATCGATTAACGATGCTTGTTACGTGCGCCTTGGTCACCAGCAGTCTTCTTCGGCTTACGACGAGAAGGGTTGTTACTGCGACCTTTTGGCGTGTTAACACGCTCTTCATGGCGCTTAACTGCGCGACGAATTTTTTGGCTGCGTGCACGCTCACGTTTGCGTGACGTGTTGTCTTTGTTCAGATCAAGCATGGTTTCTTTTTCTGGACGAAGCTCTACAAGCTCACGCAAGTAGTTTACTTCTTTCAGGTCAAGCTCCATCCAACCACCACGAGGCAGTTTCTTGTCTAAGAAGATGTCGCCGTAACGAACACGTTTCAGACGACTAACGGTACACTCTTGCGATTCCCATAGTCGACGAACTTCGCGGTTACGACCTTCGTTGATAACAACGTAAAACGTGTGGTTCATGCCTTCACCACCCGCGTAAACAACATCTTCGAAGCGAGCTAAACCGTCTTCCAGTTCAACACCTTTTACTAGATTACGAACTTTCTGTTCAGTTACTTCACCGAACACACGTACTAGGTATTCACGTTCAACTTGGCGGCTTGGGTGCATTAAGCGGTTCGCCAGTTCACCATCCGTTGTGAAAAGCAGAAGACCAGAAGTGTTCGCATCCAGACGACCAACTGAAATCCAACGAGAGCCACGAATTTTTGGCAGACGATCAAAAACAGTACGACGACCTTCTGGATCGTGACGAGTACACAGTTCACCTTCAGGTTTGTAGTACGCAAGTACACGACAAATCACTTCTTCTTGAATCTTTGCAGAGACAATGTGACCATCGATACGAACTACGCTGCTCTCGTCTTCAAGTCTTTCACCAAGCTTAGCGACTACACCGTTCACGCTAACGCGACCAGATTTAATTAACGATTCAATCTCACGACGAGAACCGTGACCAGCACGTGCTAATACTTTTTGTAACTTTTCGCTCATTTATCTACCTATGTGTCGTCTTCACAGACGTCTAGACCAGGATTGGTCTGTATTTTGCTAATTACCCATTTCAGTGGGATTTTTCGGTCCGACATTATACGTAACTTTCTCAGTTAATGTAAGCTAAATCGGCGCCATTCTCCACACCCAAAATTCACTTTAAAACATCGAAAATATTTACTCTATTCTGCAACTTTTTTCCTACTTAATGCTGATATTGCCCAGCGAGAATCCCACTAATATCGGTCTTCCCGAGCCACTTTAACCGTGCAGTACCTGATAAAATTGTCAGGGTTACAACGATAACCACTTGGGGTGTGTTTACTGTTCGTGTTGCTTTAAAAACAACGAAGAATAAGCCGTCCCTGTTTGCTGCTAAGTAATACCAATCATCGTGGATAAATGAGCACTCATAGCAAGAAAGAAGCATCGGTAAGTCACTATTTACTATTAAAAATGACACTAACGTTATCGTGTATTTTAACTAGCTAGATTAGCTCTGCATTTTCGGCGATTGGCATAAATCAGACAAAAAGGAATAGAACAATGTCTATGCTAAATCTAGACCTAAATTGGATTTTTGGGACATCTCAAGATGACGATATGACCGGTACAAAAGGGTCTGAAACAACCGATATTTTCTTCGGCTTCTGTGGTGATGATAAGTTCGTAGGATACGGAGGCAATGATGTTGTCTTCGGGGGCTGGGGAGACGATACCTTGCTCGGTGGCCGAGGGAACGACTTTGTTTCTGGCGGCTTTGGCAACGACTTCCTATCGGGCGGATTAGGAAATGACAAGCTCTTTGGTGGTTGTGGCGATGATACAATTTTTGATTACTCAGGCAACAACTACTTGAGTGGGGGTTGGGGTAACGACACGCTCGTCGTTGGCGATGGTGAATCAGTACTGAGCGGCGGCTGTGGAGACGACACTTTCGTGCTTACAAACCGCCTGGCTATTGGTGTACCCGATCAACCTGTATCTTCCAACGATATTGATATTAAAGCCGATATTGTCGATTTTAATATTTTTCATGACAAACTTGTCTTCGATATGGGCAGAGACACCGACAATGATGGCATTCGCGATACGTTCTTAGATTCAGCGGATGATCTTACTTTATCTTACAACGAGTGTGGTTGGGCGGTATTCTCTAGTGATGAATACAATGTTGAAGTGACACTAAACGGCGTGAGCTCTGCATACATCAACTATGCTGAACAAAATGGTATCGACATTTTCGATTTCGCTTAATCTCAATCAGCGAAGTTCGCTGAGATACTCAATAATAAGAAACTAAAATAGGAGGCGCGATGCCTCCTATTTTGTTTGACGGTGGTGTACGTCTATTAATCGAATTATTCGAATGGTGCCGGGTCACCTGACCCCAAACGCACCACAACAGGTTCACCTTCGCTAAAGTCAATGACGGTCGTAGGTTGTTCACCTAAGTAACCGCCATTAAGAATCACATCAACCGCATGTTCTAGTTTATCGCGAATATCTTCCGGATCAGACTCTGTTACGTCACTGCCAGGTAGGATCAACGACGTAGACATCATCGGTTCACCTAATGCTTCCAACAAGTCCAAGGCAATTTGATTGTCTGGAACACGGATACCGATGGTCTTACGTTTCGCGTTCATCAAACGACGCGGCACTTCTTTCGTGCCTTTGAAGATGAAGGTGTAAGGACCTGGTGTGTTGTTTTTCAGTAGTCGGAATGCAGAGTTATCCACTCGCGCATATAGAGAAAGTTCCGACAAATCACGACACAGTAATGTAAAGTTATGCTTATCATCCAGACGACGGATCTGACAGATTCGTTCCAGTGCCTGTTTGTTCTCCAACTGACAGCCAAGTGCGTACCCTGAATCGGTAGGGTACACCACAACGCCGCCGTTACGAATGATTGCTACTGCTTGATTAATCAAGCGAGCCTGTGGGTTTTCTGGGTGAACGTAAAAAAACTGGCTCATTGTAATTCCTCATTATCGAGCCTCTCGGCTCTATATTCTTATGTGGAGCTTGAATGCCGCCTTGTTGTGCTTTATCAAGTGACTTCAAGATTCAAAGTGTTGTTCAGTTCCAACGACAAGGAAAGCCACATTAATACCTAATATACACTTTCCAGTTATTTGATGCTGAAACCCACGCTTTGAGGTTACTTTGATATATCCAACGAAGGATCAATACCCCAATCTTTCCAAACTGGTTCGACGCCTGCGGGCAACCAAAGGTTCCTTCCTAACTCCATCCAAGGGGATGGGTAGTGAAAATCACTGCCTTGAGACGCTAATAGTTTGTATTGTATAGCATAATCAGCCAAGTTGCGCCTTTCTTGTTGCGCTTGCTGTGGCTGTGCAACTTCCATCGCATCGCCGTTTGCTTCTACAAACGCTGCTAGAAGACGCTTAATCCACTTCGCTGTCAACTTATATCTTCCAGGATGCGCTAATACCGCCAAACCACCAGCAGCATGGATAGCATCAACCGCATCTTTCATCGAGCACCAATTCGGTGGTACATAACCTGGGTTATTACGCGTTAGGTATTTTTTAAACACCATTTGCATGGTTTTTGCGTAACCATTATCCACCAACCATTTCGCGAAGTGCGCTCTCGTAACAGGCGCATCACCGGCGATCTGCCTTACCTCTTCGAGCACACCTTCCCGAGTTGCTTTTTGTAGTCGCTCTGCAATCAACTCTGACCTTGTTATGCGGTGCTGCTTCTGCTGCTCGATGAGGGCGGATAATTGTTCATTTTCCGGATCGATATTCAAACCAACAATATGAATGTCTTTGTTTTGCCAGACAGTCGATATCTCAATGCCGTTGATGATTTTGATCGGCAAATTATTGTCTTGAACGTGTTGCTTGGCTAACGCCAAGCCGTCAACCGTATCGTGATCAGTGATCGCCAAAACCTCGATATCAAAACTCAGCGCCCTTTCCACTAAATCTTTAGGCTCTAACCGACCGTCCGATGCAGTGGTGTGACTATGTAAATCAATTCTCATATTTTTATCGTTTTAATGCTGTTTTGGGGTTGACTTTTTACTCTCGCACTAGTTAACTAGTACACAAATACAAAGTGCGTAATTTAAGGTTCACCATGTTACAAGAATTTAACCAAAACCAAAAAGCGAAAGTTGCGGTTTGTCTTAATAAGGCAAACTCATCAGATCTTGCTTGGTGGCGCACTTGGAATAGTTCTTGGTGGGCGAACGTATACTTCTAGTTTATAGAACCAAACGTTGTAAAGCCCGCTACTTAAGCGGGCTTTTTTGTTTTGTTGCTCATTTCACATTCAACTGCCTAAACATTAATCGAATATGGCTAACTCTAGATTGGGAGAACGTTTGCTTTATGCGACTATGTACGGCAGGAAGATTTAGACAGCTACAAGGAGGTCTTGTGAATAAGGCCATAGAAATCAAGAAACTTGGATGCCTAGAAGTATTAAAGACTTCGGTTCCTTACACTCAAGACCCAACACGTTTGTTCCATACCATTTGTGAGAACAAAAGAGATAGCTTACTTCTCGAATCCGCTGAAATTGATTCGAAACAGAATCTAAAATCACTTTTAATCGTCGATTCAGCGGTGCGCATCGTTTGTTACGGCCACACTGTAAACATGCAGGCGTTAACCAACAACGGTAAAAACCTACTGTCTCACCTAAACCAGAACATCCGTGGTGACGTTGAGAGTAAGTTCGATGGCGAAACGCTGACTTTGGAGTTTAGCCAGCCATGCGACACGTTAGATGAAGACTCTCGACTACGTGAAGCTTCTTCTTTTGACGCGCTACGTTTAGTGCAACACAGCTTCGATATTTCACAGCAAGACAAACACGCTATTTTCCTTGGCGGTCTGTTTGCCTACGACTTAGTCGCAAACTTCGAGCCGCTTGGTAATGCAGAAGCAACCAATCAATGTCCAGATTACGTTTTCTACGTAGCGGAAACACTACTTGTTGTCGACCATCAAACGGAATCTTGCCAGCTTCAAGCTACATTGTTTGTGGATGATTCAGAAAAACTAGCGCTAGAGACTCGCATTGCAGAAATCTGTGCACAATGCGCAGCGCCAAAACTGCTGCCAAATGCAGAGCAAATAACAGATGTAACGGTAGAGCCTAGCGTGTCTGATGCAGACTTCTGCCAAACTGTTCGCGACTTAAAAGAGTTCGTAGTGAAAGGCGATGTGTTCCAAGTTGTACCATCTCGCCGATTCACTCTACCTTGCCCTTCTCCACTCGCGGCTTACAAAGAACTGAAACAAAGTAACCCAAGCCCTTACATGTTCTACATGCAAGATGAGCTGTTCACTTTATTTGGCGCATCACCAGAAAGCGCGCTTAAGTACGAAACCGACACCAACCAAATTGAAATCTACCCAATTGCAGGCACACGTCGCCGTGGTAAACGCCCGAATGGAGAGATCGATTTCGACCTAGATAGCCGCATCGAACTTGAACTGCGCACCGACATGAAAGAAAACGCAGAACACATGATGTTGGTTGACTTAGCACGTAACGACGTCGCTCGTATTGCTCAAGCTGGCACTCGCCACGTAGCAGACCTACTAAAAGTCGACCGCTACAGCCACGTAATGCACTTAGTATCTCGTGTGGTTGGTCAACTGCGTGAAGACCTAGACGCCCTGCACGCATACCAAGCTTGTATGAACATGGGCACGCTCACTGGCGCACCAAAGATTCGTGCAATGCAGTTGATTCGCGATGTAGAAGGCGCACGACGCGGTAGCTACGGCGGTGCTGTGGGCTACCTAACTGGTGAAGATACACTCGACACCTGTATCGTAATTCGCTCAGCTTACGTTGAGAACGGCATTGCTCAAGTTCAAGCTGGTGCTGGCGTGGTGTTCGACTCTGATCCACAAGCGGAAGCAGACGAAACGCGCGGTAAAGCACAAGCGGTAATCTCTGCTATTCAAGCAGCGCATTCTCAACCTACGATCAAGGAGTAGCAGACATGGCGAACATCGTATTCATCGATAACTTTGACTCGTTCACCTACAACCTTGTGGATCAGTTCCGCTCGCTAGGTCACTCAGTCAAGATTTACCGAAACAACATCCCAGCAGAAACCATCGAACAAGCGGTAAACGAGCTTGAAAACCCAGTGGTTCTGCTATCGCCAGGCCCTGGTGCTCCTTCAGAAGCAGGCTCAATGCCAGAGCTTATCCAACGTATGAAAGGCAAAGTTCCGATGATCGGTATTTGTCTTGGTCACCAAGCGATTGTTGAAGCGTACGGCGGCACCGTCGCTGGTGCAGGCGAAATCATTCACGGTAAGGTGTCTATGATGGAGCACCAAAACCATGCGATTTACCAAAACCTACCATCACCACTTGCGATTGCACGTTACCACTCGCTGGTTGCGACCAAGGTTCCTGAGAGTCTAACCATCACGGCAGAAGTGGATGACTTGGTGATGTCTGTTGTACATGAAGAAGATAAAGTTTGCGGGTTCCAGTTCCACCCGGAATCTATTATGACGACCTACGGAGCAACACTGTTGGCCAATGCCATTGAATGGGCGCTTGAAGAATCAACTTCAGTGAACCCACTCACTGCTTAAAAAGCACTTGGCACATAAGAAATTTAGGAGAGGAAATATGGAAGCAATCATCAACCCTATTATTACCAAACTGTACGAGCAAGAATCGCTTACTCAGGAAGAGAGCCAACAGCTGTTTGACATCATCATCCGTGGTGAACTAGACCCAATTTTGATGGCATCAGCACTGACTGCACTAAAAATCAAAGGCGAAACGCCAGATGAAATTGCAGGCGCGGCAAAAGCACTGCTGGCAAACGCAAACCCATTTCCTCGCCCAGATTACGATTTCGCAGATATCGTAGGTACCGGCGGCGACGGTCACAACACCATCAATATCTCAACCACTGCGGCGTTTGTTGCTGCAGCATGTGGTCTAAAAGTAGCAAAACACGGTAACCGCAGCGTTTCAAGCAAATCTGGTTCTTCTGACCTTCTTGATTCATTTGGTATCAACCTAGCCATGAGCGCAGAAGATACACGTAAAGCGGTCGACGATATCGGTGTTGCTTTCCTATTTGCACCTCAATACCACGGTGGTGTGCGCCATGCGATGCCTGTGCGTCAAACTATGAAAACACGAACCATCTTTAACATTCTTGGTCCGCTGATTAACCCAGCTCGTCCAAACATCGAATTGATGGGTGTTTACAGTGAAGAACTGGTTCGTCCTATCGCGGAAACCATGCTACAAATGGGTATGAAGCGCGCCGCTGTAGTACACGGCAGTGGCTTGGATGAAGTGGCGATTCACGGTGAAACAACCGTTGCCGAAATCAAAGACGGTAAGATCACAGAATACAAACTAACGCCTGCAGACTTCGGTCTAGAAGCACACCCACTAGAAGCGATCAAAGGTGGCGATCCTGAAGAAAACAAAGCGATCATTACCAATATTCTGACAGGTAAAGGTACAGACGCACAATTGGGCGCAGTGGCAGTGAACGTAGCTCTGCTAATGCGTCTATTCGGCCACGAAGATTTAAAAGCCAACACGCAACAAGCGATTGAGGCAATGAATTCAGGCAAGTCGTACCAATTGGTACAACGACTTGCCGCACACGCTTAAGGAATTGAAGAAGATGACTGACTTCAACACTCAGCAAGCTGACAACCTGTCTGAACACGTTTCTAAGAAAGAAGCAGAAATGGCAGAAGTACTGGCGAAAATTGTCCGCGACAAATATCAGTGGGTAGCAGACCGTAAGGTGTCTCAACCGCTAAGCACATTTCAGTCTGATTTGCTGCCATCGGACCGCAGCTTCTACGACGCTCTGAGTGGCGAAAAGACAGTATTCATCACCGAATGTAAGAAGGCATCTCCTTCTAAAGGTTTGATTCGTGATCACTTCGACTTGGATTACATTGCATCGGTTTACAACAACCATGCTGATGCGATTTCAGTACTAACAGACGAGAAGTACTTCCAAGGTAACTTCGACTTTCTTCCTCAAGTGCGTGATCAAGTCAAACAACCGGTTCTGTGCAAAGACTTCATGGTAGATACCTACCAAGTTTACCTAGCACGTCATTACAGTGCTGATGCCGTGCTACTGATGCTTTCTGTCCTCAATGACGAAGAGTACAAAGCGCTAGAAGAAGCAGCACACAGCCTGAACATGGGTATCTTGACCGAAGTCAGCAACGAAGAAGAGCTTCATCGTGCTGTTAAGCTAGGCGCACGCGTTATCGGCATCAATAACCGTAACCTTCGCGACCTAAGTACTGATTTGAATCGTACTAAAGAACTGGCACCGACAATTCGTGAACTGGCTCCTAACGCAACAGTAATCTCAGAATCTGGCATTTATACACATCAACAAGTTCGTGATTTAGCGGAATACGCAGACGGCTTCTTGATTGGTAGTTCACTGATGGCGGAAGACAACCTAGAACTTGCTGTACGTAAAGTGACGTTAGGCGAAAACAAAGTGTGTGGCTTAACGCACCCAGATGACGCAGCAAAAGCATATCAAGCTGGCGCGGTATTTGGTGGCCTGATTTTTGTCGAGAAGTCGAAGCGTGCGGTTGACCTTGAAGGTGCGCGCTTAACCATGAGCGGTGCTCCACTGAATTACGTTGGCGTTTTCCAAAATCACGATATCGATTTTGTTGCTTCAGTCGCAACCTCTTTGGGTTTAAAAGCAGTTCAGCTGCACGGTCAAGAAGACCAAGCTTACGTAAACCAACTCAAAGCCGAACTGCCAACAACAGTAGAAATTTGGAAAGCTTATGGCGTGACTGATGCCAAGCCAGAACTGCTTGTAGACCACATTGACCGCCATCTATTAGATGCGCAAGTTGGCACTCAAACTGGCGGAACTGGTCAAGTGTTCGACTGGTCACTGATCGGCGACCCAAGTCAAATTATGCTAGCGGGCGGACTGTCGCCAGAAAATGCTCAACAAGCAGCGACACTAGGTTGCTTGGGATTAGATTTAAACTCTGGTGTAGAAAGTGCACCAGGCAAAAAAGATTCACAGAAGTTGCTTGCGGCATTCACCGCCATTCGCAACTACTAAAGCTGGATATCAGCTAAAAAATTTAAAGCTATTCGTAGCGAAAAATACGAGAAGGAATATAACGATGGCAAAACTGAATGCCTACTTTGGCGAATACGGCGGTCAGTACGTTCCGCAAATTCTAGTTCCAGCACTGGAGCAACTAGAGCAAGCGTTTATCGACGCGCAAGAAGATCCAGAATTCCGCAGTGAGTTCATGACGCTTCTTCAAGAGTATGCGGGCCGCCCAACGGCTTTAACTCTAACTCGTAACCTAACCAAAGGTACGAAAACCAAACTGTACCTAAAACGTGAAGATCTGCTTCACGGTGGCGCGCACAAGACCAACCAAGTGTTAGGTCAAGCTCTGCTTGCGAAACGCATGGGTAAAAACGAGATCATCGCAGAAACAGGCGCTGGCCAACACGGTGTTGCAACCGCACTAGCGTGTGCACTACTTGGCCTTAAGTGTCGCGTTTACATGGGTGCAAAAGACGTTGAGCGTCAAAGCCCAAACGTATTCCGTATGAAGCTAATGGGCGCGGAAGTCATTCCGGTTCACTCAGGTTCAGCGACACTTAAAGACGCATGTAACGAAGCGCTGCGCGACTGGTCTGCAACTTATGAAGATGCGCACTACCTACTAGGTACAGCAGCTGGTCCTCACCCATTCCCAACCATCGTGCGTGATTTCCAACGAATGATCGGTGAAGAAACTAAGAATCAGATTTTGGCACGTGAAGGTCGTCTTCCTGATGCCGTTATCGCGTGTGTGGGCGGCGGTTCAAACGCGATTGGTATGTTTGCTGACTTCATCGAAGAAGAAAGCGTTCGCCTCATTGGTGTTGAGCCAGCAGGTAAAGGTATCGATACTGACCAACACGGTGCACCACTTAAACATGGCAAAACGGGCATCTTCTTTGGTATGAAAGCGCCATTGATGCAAGATCCAAACGGCCAAGTTGAGGAGTCTTACTCTGTATCTGCGGGTCTTGATTTTCCTTCAGTTGGTCCACAGCACGCACACCTAAACGCAATTGGCCGTGCAGAATACGACAACGTAACGGACGACGAAGCGCTCGAGGCATTCCAAGCACTGGCTCGCAGCGAAGGGATCATCCCAGCTCTAGAGTCTTCTCACGCTCTAGCTCATGCATTGCGCATGGCTCGTGAGAATCCTGAGAAAGAACAACTATTGGTCGTAAACCTATCTGGTCGTGGTGACAAAGACATCTTCACCGTACACGCCATCCTAGAAGAAAAAGGAGTGATTTAATGAGCCGTTATGAGAAGATGTTTGCGCGCCTAAACGAAAAAGACCAAGGCGCATTTGTACCGTTCGTAACGGTTTGCGATCCAAACGCAGAACAATCTTACAAGATCATGGAAACCCTCGTTGAGTCTGGCGCAGACGCCCTTGAACTTGGTATTCCATTTTCAGATCCGCTTGCAGATGGCCCAACCATCCAAGGCGCTAACATTCGTGCGCTAGATTCAGGCGCTACACCAGATATCTGCTTTGAAGAAATTGGTAAGATTCGTGCTAAATACCCAGTTCTGCCTATTGGCCTTCTGATGTACGCGAACCTAGTTTACTCACGCGGTGTCGAAAACTTCTACGAGCGCTGTGCAAAAGCAGGCATCGATTCTGTTTTGATTGCAGACGTACCAACCAATGAAAGTGCAGAGTTTGTTGCAGCAGCAGAGAAGTTTGGTATTCACCCAATCTTCATCGCACCGCCAACGGCAAGTGACGAAACACTGAAGCAAGTATCAGAACTGGGTGGTGGCTACACTTACTTGCTTTCTCGTGCTGGCGTGACAGGCGCAGAGACAAAAGCAAATATGCCAGTTGGTCACATGTTAGATAGATTAAACCAGTTCGATGCACCACCAGCGCTGCTTGGCTTCGGTATTTCTGAACCAGCACAGGTGAAACAAGCAATAGAGTCTGGCGCAGCAGGGGCCATCTCCGGCTCAGCTGTGGTGAAAATCATTGAAGCGAATGTCGAGCAGCCACAAATTATGCTCGATAAACTTGGTGATTTTGTGTCAGCGATGAAAGCTGCCACTCAGAAATAATTTCCATTTGATGTAACGCTATAGCGCCCGCTTAACATTCTGTTTAGCGGGCGTTTTCTTGTATGGCGTTTATACCATATCATTTTTTATTCAACGCCCGCACTTTCCAAACCAATCTAAAGTAGAGCAATCAAAGAGTGATAAACTTTGCCACTTAACCAGCACAAATAATAACTAGAGCAGGATGCAGTAAGGTTGCACATGGAAGAAGTCAAAGCATTATTAGCCAAATGTCCTGTATTATCAGGGCTGCCCGAGAAAGGACTTAGTGAAGCAGCGCAAATAGCTAAAGTTCGCTGTTTCGACGAAAAAGCACTGATTTGCAATAAAGGGGAACCTCAATCTTCTCTTATGGTCATAGCACAGGGTGCCGTACGAATTAATTCGATGAGTTCAAAAGGCAAAGAAGTCACATTAATGATTTTCGAGGCAGGAGGCTGGTTTGGAGACAATGTTTTTTCTCCCGGCATGCCCCGTATTTTTGGCGCAACCGCGCATTCGGGAGTGACCTTACTGGAACTACCTGGTGATAAGTTTCGCCAATTACTCGCCAAATATCCTCAAAGTTACCCTACGATTCTCGACTTACTTAGCCGCCGCTTATGGTCTGCCATTTCTGTTATCGAAGATGATGCGATTAGAGGAATCGAAGAGCGGATTGCAAGAAGGTTGCTGTTGCTTGCTGAATACCAACACAACCAAGCTATCAATACTCAGCCGTGTGTCGTGAGAGTGACTAGAGAGCATATCGCCAACATGATGGGGCTAACGCGTCAAAGTGTTCATAAAGTACTAAAAAACTTAGAGAGTATTGGGATGCTAGAACTGAAATATGGTTCAGTGATCATTACCAATCCAAAACGCTTAGAAGCGCACATAAAACAACTCGAACAATAGAGTAAACAGATAGTTCATGTGTACACGCTAGCGAGAGATTGCCATCTTCTATTCTTGAGTAACGTGCACAACACCACTCGCTCCAGACAAGTGGCGCTGTGACCCGAAGTTCATTGAATTGACTAAGCCACATTCAATTCAGATTTCAATTCACGCTTTAAAATCTTTCCTGTCGCACTCATCGGGAGATGCTCACGAATTTCAACATAACGAGGATATTTAAAAGAGGCTAACTGCTCTTTGCCCCACTTTTGTAATGTTTCCGCGTCAATGTACTCTCCCGGTTTAAGCACAACGTAAGCCTTTATCTCTTCGCCATACTCTTCATTTGGAATCCCTATCACCGCTACCATTGAGATTGCAGGATGAGTCATAAACACTTCTTCAATTTCTCTAGGGTAAACGTTAAATCCACCTCGAATGATCAGATCTTTCATTCTATCGACGATAAATAGATTACCTGAACTGTCAAAACGGCCAACATCACCAGTATGGAACCAACCATTTTGTAGCGCGGATTCAGTGACTTCCGGGCGGTCAAGGTATCCCTTCATAACATTATGCCCACGCACAACAATCTCACCTTCTTCACCAATCGGTAGCGCATTGCCTTCAATGTCGACAACTTTTACTTCAACGCCTTGAATCGGTTGACCTACCGATCCTGGTATACGTTCCTGATCTAAATGATTAAAACATGCAATAGGACTTGTTTCTGATAACCCGTATCCTTCAAGAATTGGGACATTAAATTGTTCCTCAAAGGATCTAAAGATTTCGGTTGGCAACGGGGCTCCACCGCTGATAGCAACACGTAGTGAGGATGTATCAAATTGGTGCTGGACATGAAGCAAGCCGATATACATCGTTGGCACTCCAGCAAACAACGTCACTTTGTGTTTTTCCATCAGCTCAAGAACATGTTTAGGCTCAAACCTAGGCACTAACACCAAGGTTGCCCCGCCCAAAACACTAGCATTTAAGTGGACGGTTTGACCAAAGGTATGAAATAAAGGCAAAGTTACTAAGTGAATATCGTCGGCCTGGCTACCCATAATGTTTTGTGCCACCAGAGCATTCATTATGATGTTCTGCTGCGTCAGTTCAGCTCCTTTTGGTAAGCCTGTCGTCCCTGATGTATACAAAATAACACAAGTATCATCCGCATTACGCGGTACATAATCTGACAATGGTTCTGCATCCGCTATAAACGCATTGAGAGTTGGCACACCATTCCATTCGTTTTCAACTTGAGATTGAGTCATCACGACCATACATTCACATATATCAGCCTGCTCAAACGCTTTAACCCCCTCTTTTGCCATTGGCAGTTCTGCTGTCCCTTCAAAACAGAAGTAAAACTTCGCTTTTGAATCTTCTAAGTGATACTTAATTTCTCGCGCTTTCAAAAGCACATTTAATGGGACAGCAACCGCGCCAGCTTTTTGTATCGCATAATAAACAAACGCGAAAAAAGGAATGTTTGGGCATGAGAGCGCAATACGATCGCCCGGAACGACCCCTTTGTTGATTAAAGATGCCGCGATCTTTCCGGTAATCGCATCAAACTGCGCATAAGTTATCTCGACATCACCACATATCAACGCCGTCTTATCTGGTTTACTCGCAGCATTTCTTTGTAATGCAGCAGCAAGATTCATCATAATCGCTTCACCTCTTACTTGTTGATTTTCGTTTTATCGGCTCGGGAGCATTAACAGAGAGAGCACTCCCCTACACTAAAATGTTGGTACTTAATATTTGTCTCGCCCATTTCTGATTAACATTATGTTTACAATGCAATCAAAACTAAGAATGTAAAACAATTAACATTTCACAAAGCTAATTGGTAAAAGTGTGAGCTTGAAAGAAATTAATTGTTATAAATATCAATCCAAGTCACGCAAGACGCAGACTACGCTCGCAAACACAAAATCCATCTCAGTTAACAAAAAACAAACAAGAAAAAGAAATAAACAAAAACAATTACACAGCTAATAGGCATAACAAAAATCAATAGCAAACGTTTGCTATTGAACAAAACTTTATCGTTCGTCAATAAAATATCGATTAATCCATCAATAATACCTTGCTGCATATTGCCAATTGTAAACGATAAGTGTAAAAAGCAAGGCGAGATAATTATCCATAAAACCATTTATGGTTAGTGGGTAATTTTAGGATTTTACATTTTATTAGCACAGAGGTTATGGAAGTGTTAAAAGAAAAGAGTTTGCTAAACAACATTGGCGTACAAGTCGTAATCGCCATGATCGTCGGCACAGCCGTTGGTGCCATGATGGGTCATGATGCGACAGTGTTCGCTCCTTTAGGTGCTATCTTTATCAACTTAATCAAAATGTTGGTTATTCCTTTGGTCGCTGTAGCCTTGATTTCTGGCGCAGCTGGTCTTGGGAACAGCCAGTCAGCAGGCAAAGTTGGCATCGTCACTCTAGGTTATTTCGGTTTAACATCCGCCCTAGCCGTTGCGCTTGCACTATTTATGGGCGAAGTATTCCAACCAGGCATGGGGATCGACGTCTCTGGCGTTGAAGGCATGTTCTCAGCAGAATACGCTTCAAAAGGTGAACTACCTACTTTCTGGGCAACCATCACTGGTATGATCCCAACCAACGTTTTCCAATCACTAAATGAAGCAAACATCCTACAGATCCTCGTTTTCTGTATGTTCTTTGGTATTGCAATTTCTAAGCAAGCAAAAGAGCGTCGTGAGCCAATCATTAATGGTGTTAACTGCATCGTTGACGCAATGGTTTGGATGATCAACAAAGTGATGATCATTGCCCCTATCGGCGTGTTCGGTCTAATGGCAGAAGCAGTCGGTACATTCGGTTTTGGCGCACTAATGGTGGTATTCAAACTGTTCGTTGTTTACGTTGCCGCAATCCTAATCTTCGGTTTCGTTGTTTACCCAGCAATGGTGCATATTTTCACCAAGACATCAGCGAAGAAGTTCCTGTCTTCAATGAAAAAGCCACAAGCTGTTGCGCTTTCAACGGCCTCTTCTATGGCAACACTGCCTGTCACAATGGACACCTGTGAAAAAGAACTGGGCGTAAAAAATTCAACCGCGTCATTTGTTCTGCCTCTAGGCGCAACGATCAACATGTCAGGTAATGCGATTTACTATGGCTTGGTTGCTATCTTCTTTGCTCAACTGTTCAATATCGACCTAGGTATGGGCGCTTACATTGCAATTATCGTAACGTCTACATTGGGTGCGGTTGGTCAAGCGGGTGTTCCTGGTCCTTCTTTCCTAGTGGTTGCCGTACTTCTTGCCGCTGGCATTCCAATTGAAGGTCTACCACTGCTATTCGCTCTTGACCGTATTTTCGATATGATTCGTACAGCACTAAACATCACAGGTGATGCAGCATGTGCAGTTATCGTTGATGCGCTAATTGAAGAGGAAGCGGCAGAAGCTGAGTTTAAAAAGCAAGAAGCTTAGTCCTTTCTCGAATGAACTAAAAACCGCTCACTATGAGCGGTTTTTTTGTCTTTTCTTGCATTACGTAACTATATAAATAGAAACCAATAGCATAAATTTATCAAAATGATATAAACCATTACAAAATATAAAAAAACGTCAGAACTAGGTTATATCATGAGTCTTAAGCTGTCTTTGGAGCCCCTCGCCAGTACAGATTTGCCGATCGAGTCAAAACAACAGGCGCTGGTTGACACGGTTCTTCTTACTCTTACACCGCAAGAAAGGTCTTCTCTTTTTCAACAAGTTGCTTTGTATAGAATAAAGCTTCTTAAGTCCCTCTTTCCTAAATACGCATCTAAGAGTCTGTCCGTACTGTTTGAATTAATGGATTATCGAGATTTAGTACAGCAGTATCCAACGCCTTTCTCCGAAGAGGCGCTCTTAATTGAACAAATTGCCGCAGATTGTTACCCGCATTGGATGGTTTTCTGGTGTGAATGTGAGATTGCTGCGATCAAGCAAAAGCACCCTTTAAATGAAGCGACAAGACCAACTCAGCTCTCGTTTGACGACCGCGACTATTCAAGCATATTGATCGAAGATATTGCCGAATGCGACCTAAAGGTAACACTGCCAAATCACGCTGCATTAATGCCGATTTCCGAAGCAATCACACTGAGCAATCTTGAGCTCTTCGTCCAAACTGAACAATGGTTTGAGATATTGCCTCTATTATCACTCTCGCAGAAAGGTCAACACTTTGTGCTATTGTTCAAGCAGTCATCTACACCAATCATGGTCTCCTCCGCTTTGGTGCAAAACTGGCACCAAAGAAATACCTGGCTCAGCTATTCATCTCCATTTAGTAGTGAGCAATGGCAGTTTTGCCTTCCTGATTATGGCTACATTACTCTTAATCAATTAGGCCTTTGGGGAGGTAACACTCTAACTCGCCAACGGACTCTTATTGAATTTGATGCGCAGTTCCAATCTCACTTGAAAAACACTGAAGCGGTTTGCGAAGTGCTGCGTCTGACAGTGGGTGGCAACATCCAACAAAAACTGTACTTTTTGTATTTGGCACAAAAAGCATTGATGAGTGAGCTATATAAAGCAGGCTATAAGCTCAGCTTTACCATTATTGAACAAATATTTATGTTAAATTTCTATCAATCTATTGATTTAGAGGCCTACTTTCACTCAGGATACCGCGACATTAACGGTGACGGTACCAAGACATACCGCGGTTTCTGGAATTTAGGTATGATGGTTGAAGCATTTCAAGACATACAGTTTCGCGACTACAAACACCGCGTACGAACAAAAAGAATTGATGAAAAGGTGAATGAACATGCTTGATATTCATCTTCACGGCCTTTTTTATCCAAAAGCAATGACGCTATACGCCACTGTACTGGTGGTGTTCGCTTGGTTGTTATATTACTGCTATCGCCTAAAACAGAAGAGTGAAACGATTTTAGGCTCGCATCATGCGCCGTACATTGCTTATTCTAGTTGCATCATCGTTTGGATCAGCAGCAACGCATACTTCCATACCGACTTATTGCCGGAGTTGGGCTCCGCTGGCGGTATTTTTATGGCTAAGTTGGCGAACTTAGCGTCATTCTTTGCCTTTGCATTCGCGTTCTATTTTTCTTGCCAGCTAGCGGCTGATATCAAAAAAACTGCGGTCAAAGCCTGGCAAAAAATCGTCTTTGTGGCACTAGCAACGTACTCGCTTTACATCAACTTAGTACCAAACCTTACTGTCGAAAATGTCACCATTAGCGGCCCAAGTCAGTTCGTGATCGAGTTTGGTCCCCATACCTCATATTTCTTTATTAGTTTGCTGACATTTGTGGTATTAACCCTGCTGAACTTGATTACCATGCGAGCGAACAGCAGCAAACTCACGCTGGCAAAAAGTAACTATATGATCGCCGGCATTTTGGTCTTCATGTTATCAACTGCAGTGATACACCTTGGAATGACTTACTTCCTTGGTGACTTTTCCTTAACCTGGTTACCACCAGCACTTTCAATTAGTGAAATGTTGTTTGTAGGCTATGCCCTGCTTACCTCTCGCTTTTATAGCGCTAAATACCTCACATACTTAACCGTTAGCGCGCTGTTTGTCTGTGCCATTTTCGTCCTCCCGCTGGGCGCAATATTTATTCCTATCTCGGAAGATAACCAATGGCTTGTAGCGGTGCCTTTATGCGCACTCATCGGTATCACTTGGCACTTGCTTTACAAACGCGTCAGTCGTTTCGCGTCCTATTTTATTTATGGGAAACGACATACACCCGTTCAACAAATTCTTGGATTAGAAGAGGAATTTAAACGCTCAATAGATGATGCAATGCGCCAGTTAGCAGCGTTACTGAATATACCAAATAATAAATTGCAGCTCGTCACCAGCAGTTACACCGAAACGTTTTATGAAGATTATCTGCCGTCAAGCAAGTCTGTTCTCGTGCTTGATGAACTGTCTGAAGAAATTGATTATGCCTCCTCGTCTAAAGGCTCAATGCGCAAGCTCTACGAACGTATGCGATCCAGCAATACGGCGCTCGTAATGCCTCTTTTTGGTCGTGGAAAGTCCGTTACGCACTTACTGATTTCTTCACACAAAATGGATAATAAGCTGTTTTCTAATGAAGAAATTTCAGCATTGCAAACCTTATTAGTTCGCATCCAGAGCACCATCGAGGCCGATAGAAAAGTACGCCAAAGCCGTGCGCTCGCTAACTCTATTGCGCATGAAATGCGTAACCCTCTCGCTCAAGTGCAATTACGATTTGAAGCTTTAAAACAGCATATCGAATCAAACGCTTCACTTGAGACGTTAAAGAGTGAGATTGATAAAGGAGAAGCAGCGATTCAGCGTGGTCGCCAACTCATCGACATTATTTTGCGAGAAGTCAGCGACAGCTCACCTGAGCACGAACCCTTAACTATTACGTCTATACATAAAGCTGTCGCTCAAGCGGTCAGCCGTTATGGCTTTGAAAACGATCAAATAATTGAAAGGATCAATCTGCCCCAAGAGCACGATTTTGTCGCGAAATTAAACGAAACTCTGTTTAACTTTGTCATTTTCAATTTGATTCGCAATGCTATCTACTATTTTGATTCTTATCCCGATAGTCAAATTGAGATTCGTAGCCAAACGGGGGCCTACGAAAACATTCTGGTCTTCCGAGATAGTGGCCCTGGCATAGATAGCAGTATCTTACACAAGATATTTGACGACTTCTTCTCGTATCAAAAAAGTGGCGGCAGCGGCCTTGGCTTGGGCTACTGTCAACGCGTTATGCGCTCTTTTGGCGGACGAATTGAGTGCCAGTCTGAATTGGGCGAATTTACTGAGTTCTACTTGTATTTCCCGGTCGTCCCAAACGCACCCAAACCAGAGACGTTGAGAACACCGGACTTCAATGGCTGGAAAGTAAATGCACCACATTCTGAACCTCGCACAGCCCAACACGTACAAGTAAGTAACGATGCACCAACAGTGCTCATTGTTGATGACAAAGAGGTGCAGCGTACTTTGGTTCAAATGTACTTAAAAAGGCTGGGAGTCAACAGCTTACAAGCAAATAATGGCGCTTCTGCGGTGGAGCTATTTCAGTCGCACAAGATTGATTTGGTGCTTATGGATGTACAGATGCCAGTGATGAATGGATTTGACGCAAGCCAACGAATTAAGCAAATTGCGTCTTCCGTTCCGATCATCGCACTATCTGGAGAGTCTGGAGCCAAAGAGCTGGATCTCATTGCGAAACTCATGGATGACAGACTTGAAAAGCCAACCACGTTAAATGCGCTCCAAACCGTCATCAAGCGCTGGTTGCAACATGAGAGTTTTGCTACTTCCAACACTTTCTAATTTGCGAAGATAAAACTGGCACTAGATGTGCATTACTGAAGTAAATCGAATTATCCAGAGGGTCAAGCAAGCTGCAAATGGTTAGCGGATGAGCTTGATAAGGAGATCGCCATGTTACTTCATCGACACACATACTACGGCTTGATTCATCATGGAATCAAAGCACTACTACTCGATCGCTTAGGCCACTATACAGAAGAAGAATACCATCAGTATTTGAGCCTAATGACCGGCAAATCCACTTGCTTTACGATGTCTCTCGAAGAGCTTGAAGCAACCGTTGATAACCTGTTACGTGAAGGCTATTTAGAAGATGTCAAAACGCTTATTTCTCAATATCAACGTGTTGCTTGAATCTTAAATTCTATCAACTCAATTGCCGCTTTATCGCGGCAATTTTTATGCCTTCAATTTGCTACTTCATCTTTGCGAAATGTTGCTTGTTGTATCATTCAGTCAGGGGATTACTTCTCTTACCTCTAACCTTGACGGTATTCACATCTTGTCAGATTCCGTTAGACTGTCTTCAATTCACTAATTAGGTAGATTTTGCCACCATGAAGCAAATCCTAGATTTTATCCCACTCATCGTCTTCTTCGCTTTGTACAAGATGTACGACATCTACGCAGCAACAGGAGCGCTGATCGTTGCAACGGCAATTCAGCTTGTCGTCACCTATGCTCTGTATAAAAAAGTCGAGAAAATGCAGCTAATTACGTTCGTTATCGTGACGATATTTGGCAGCATGACCCTTTTCTTCCACGACGACAATTTCATAAAATGGAAAGTCACCATCATTTATGTGATTCTAGCTATCGGTTTAGCAGCGAGTCACGCAATGGGGAAATCGGCCATTAAAGGCATGTTGGGCAAAGAAATTTCGCTACCTGATGCTATTTGGGCGAAGATCAACTGGGCTTGGGTCGGCTTCTTCTCATTCTTTGCTGGTCTGAACATTTATATCGCTTACGAGCTACCACTGGATGTTTGGGTCAACTTCAAAGTATTCGGAATGTTGATTGCGACATTTGCCTACATGATTGCGACTGGCTTCTACATTTACAAACACATGCCAAAAGAACAAAAAAATAACTCATCCGATGTGTCGACTGATGATTAAAAACTCAGTTTTGCTATAATCCGCGCACTTTGCAGCGACCTTCGGGTCGCTGTTTTGCTCCATGTATCACTAAACCGATCAAACGGCATACCGGAATCAGACCATTCTTGCTGCTGTAAACCAACTTTCTCTGGTCCGGTGTCTGCGGTTTTTTTAAGGACTTTTGGTTCTAGGTATTTACTATGTTGGCGCTTAGTTTGAGCGCCTTTAAGATTTAGGATGTCACAATGAGTCAAGAAATTAGCTCTCCGAGAGGTCAACTGCTGCTTCGTACCCTTGCAATGCCTGCCGATACTAATGCCAATGGCGATATTTTTGGTGGTTGGATTATGTCTCAGCTCGACCTAGCAGGTGCGATTCTAGCCAAAGAGATCTCTTCTGGTCGCGTTGTTACCGTTTCAGTGTCCAGCATTACCTTCAAGAAGCCTGTAGGTGTTGGCGATGTCGTTTGCTGCTATGGCGAATGCACTAAGATTGGTCGCACCTCAATGAGTGTCGATCTGGAAGTATGGGTCAAGCCGGTAAAAGCACACGGTGTCGGCGAGCGCTTCATGGTTTGTGATGCGACTTTCAACTACGTAGCCATTGACAGTGAAGGCAAGCCACGCCCGGTTCAGAATTAGTCAACCTACAGCACTAACAGTTAGAAAGGATCTCACATTTTCTGTTGTTCACTTGTGAGAGACACAAAAAAGGCGTTAAATTAACACTTTACCCTACCAATTAAGGAACTATGCTATGTGGTATGTCATCTTTTCTCAGGACGTCGAGAACTCGCTGGAAAAACGCATGAGCGTTCGCCCGCAACACTTGGAGCGCTTACAAAAGCTTCAAGACGAAGGTCGCCTTCTTACTGCTGGCCCTATGCCTGCGATAGACTCTGACAACCCAGGAGAAGCTGGATTTACGGGCTCGACTGTCATCGCTGAGTTCGCCTCTCTAGAAGACGCTAAAGCGTGGGCAGAAGCCGATCCTTACGTAGCGGCTGGTGTTTACGATAATGTCATCGTGAAACCGTTCAAAAAAGTGTTTTAATTTATGAAAAAATTACTGTGTCTTTTCTTGGCATTTGGTGCGTTAGCTGGCTGTTCATCTACTGATGATAATCAACGCCAGCTTGAGCTATTGGCATCAAACCGAGCGGGAGTCTTGTCCGCAGGTCTCCCTTTGGAATACGGTCCACTGCAGATAATGCGTGTCTCATCCAATAAAAATGTTGTTGAAATGATGATGATTTATAACGATGACGCACTCGGTGCAAAGCCGTTAAATCAAGTACTGAATACCAGTATCTACACCTATTGCAGTAACCCGGAAATTCGTAAGCAAATTGATATGGGCTTAATGTACCGTATTAAAGTGCGTAACTCTCGCGGCCAGTTGATGGCAGATGAGTTGGTTTCCGAGCAAACTTGTACTCAAATGAAATAGTCACAGTGAGTGCGTTGTTTTCGATACGAGCAATTCATCCGCTATTGCGGGATAGTATAACGACGAAAATGAACGGCTAAGAATAGAAAAACGGAGACAACGGTCTCCGTTTTTATTTGCTAAAAAGGTGCCTTACGCAAGCTCAGCACGAAGTTTCTTCGCCGCTGACACGAGGTTCGCCAATGCCGCTTCTGTCTCTGCCCAGTTACGTGTTTTCAGACCACAGTCTGGGTTCACCCACAAACGTTGTACCGGAATCTTTTCTGCCGCTTTCTTGATTAAGCCTTCAATCCACTCTTCCGTCGGAATGTTTGGAGAGTGAATGTCATAAACACCTGGACCGATTTCGTTCGGGTAATTGAACTCTTCAAACGCTTTAAGCAGTTCCATATTTGAGCGTGACGTTTCAATGGTAATCACATCCGCATCGAGCGCCGCGACTGAATCGATGATTTCATTGAACTCGCTGTAACACATGTGAGTGTGAATCTGAGTCTCTGGTTTTGCACCCGCTGCCGAGATCTTAAATGCATCCACCGCCCATTCTAAATACGCTTTGTGATCGCGCTTTTTCAACGGCAGACCTTCACGAATCGCAGGCTCATCGATTTGAATGATATTGATGCCTGCATCTTGCAGATCAGAAACCTCATCACGCAGTGCCAGTGCCAGTTGCTGGGCGATTTCTTGACGAGTAATGTCTTCACGCGGGAATGTCCAACATAAAATCGTTACCGGGCCCGTCAGCATACCTTTCATCTGCTTGCTGGTTAGCGATTGTGCGTACGTCGACCATTCCACCGTAATCGGCTTTTCACGCTCAATGTCGGCAACCACAATGGCTGGTTTCACACAGCGAGAGCCATAACTCTGTACCCAACCAAATTTCGTCGTTTGGAAGCCCGCCAAGTTCTCCGCGAAGTATTCCACCATGTCGTTACGTTCTGCTTCACCATGCACAAGCACATCTAGGTCAAGGGCTTCTTGACGTTTTACGGCATCCGCAATATGTCCTTTTAGTGCTTGGATATAGTCGGACTCAGATAACTGGCCAGTGCGATAAGCACTGCGCTGAACACGAATTTCACCCGTTTGAGGGAAAGAACCGATTGTCGTGGTTGGCAACAGAGGCAAGCCCAATACTTCAGCTTGATGCGCAGCACGCTCCGCGTAAGGTGCGCTGCGCTCGGCAAGTGACGCAGTAATACTGTTTAAACGTGCTTGAACTTGTGGCTTATTCACATGCGTTGCCGTTTTACGTGCTTTGATTGGCTGGCTGTAGGTATCACAAGCGAGAATCGCATCTTGATCACCATCGAGTGCTCGGCCAAGCAAGGCGACTTCTGTTACTTTTTGTTTTGCAAACGCAAACCAGCTTTTCACTTCTTCACTTAGCTCTGTTTCCAGTTCCAGATCAACCGGGCTATGTAGCAAAGAGCATGAGCTCGCAACCCAAAGGTTGTCGCCCAGTTTTTCTTTTACTGGCTGTAGACGTTCAAGTTGCGCACTCAAATCCGAGCGCCACACGTTACGACCGTTGACCACGCCAGCAGACAGCACCCACCCCTCCGGTAGTTTGGCAACCACGTCATCAAGCTGTTGAGGCGCGGCAGATAAATCGATATGTAAACCATCCACTGGTAGCTTTACAATTTTGTCTAGCGTATCGCTTATAGAGTCAAAATACGTTGTTAGCAGCACTTTTACATCGCTTCGAATCACTTGGTACGCTAGCTTGAACGCATCAGCCCACTGACTTTCAAGCTCTAGTGACAAAATTGGCTCATCAATCTGAACCCACTCAACACCTTGACTCGCGAGCTTTGCCAAAATAGCTTGGTAAGCCGTAAGCAATCGCGGCAGTAGCGTCAGGCGATCGAACCCTTCTTCTACCTCTTTACCTAAGTAAAGGTAACTGACTGGGCCAAGCAAAACTGGCTTCACTTTATGCCCAGCTTGGGTTGCTTCGTTGACTTCTTCAAACAGTTGAGGCCAGCTCACTTCAAATGTATCGTCCTTGCTAAATTCAGGTACGATGTAGTGGTAGTTTGTGTTGAACCATTTAGTCATATCCGACGCTGCAGCGCCCGCACAGCCGCAACCCGCTTGAGATTGACCGCGACCCACTTTGAATAGCGTATCCAAATCAGGGAAACCGTCTGCGTGACGTTTTGGCACGTGACCCAGTAACAACGTGGTCGTCAGTACATGATCGTACCAAGCAAAATCGCCAGCGGTGGTAAAACTCAAGCCAGCATCTGTTTGCGTTTGCCAGTTTTTAGCGCGCAGATCTTCCCCAACCTTTTTAAGCTCTGCTTGATCAATTTCTCCGCGCCAGTATTTTTCCTGAGCGAATTTTAATTCTCGTTTTTCACCGATGCGTGGATAACCTAGTACGTGCGTTGTTGTAGCCATGTCCCTATTCCTTTTTCAATCTTGTTCAATTTGTTTGGGTCAGAGTATCTTTCGTCATAAAAGATGTCTGGATGGCTAAACTATCGCTCTCATCTGCGGTTTGAACAACGTCCATTTATTCAACTTGTTTATTAAAAAAATTCATCATGAGGCGACATGATTCGCAAATAAATACAACAAATAGACGTCTAGACGTTTACATATCCATTTTTTGTCGTTAAGTTATTTATACGATTGCTATTCTGTTCATAGCGAGCAACAAAGGATGAAAGGAATTCATGATAGAGCTAAAACATTTGCGGACACTCACTTCGCTTCGAGACACCGGCTCTCTAACCGCGACCGCGACCGCGTTGCATCTCACTCAATCGGCCTTGTCTCACCAGATCAAAGATTTAGAGGCACGGATTGGGGGACAATTATTCCTTAGAAAAACTCGTCCGGTGAAGTTCACTTCAGAGGGAGAAATCCTATTGCGTCTTGCAGAAGATATTCTTCCCAAACTCGCAAGAGCAGAAAATGATTTGGCAAGCTTGAAAGAAGACGTCAATGGTCGGTTGCATATGGCGATTGAATGTCACTCATGTTTCCAATGGCTCATGCCTGCTCTTAGGGAATATCAACTTGCCTGGCCTAGCGTAACACTGGATTTTTCGTCCGGCTTTGGGTTTGAGCCCCTACCCGCATTGTTGGCTGGCGAGTTAGATCTCGTTATCACGTCAGATATTCAACCTCGTTCTGAAGTACATTATGAACCTTTATTCGACTTTGAAATGCGCTTAATTACCGCGACCAACCACCCATTGGCGGAAAAAGAAGTTATTGATCCGCAAGATCTCGCAGATCAAACCATGCTCTCTTATCCGGTTCAAAAACAAAGGCTAGACGTCGTAAAACACTTCTTGCAGCCAGCGGGTGTAGAGCCCGCCAAATGGAAGCAAGCCGACAATACTCTGATGTTAGTGCAAATGGTCTCCGCAGGATTAGGGGTTGCAGCACTGCCAAATTGGGCGATTTCTGAATTTTCTCGCCAAGGCCTTATTACCAGTAAACCTTTTGGCCAAGGCTTATGGCGTCGCTTATTTGCTGCAACGCGTCACTCAGAGAAAGATAAACGTTACTTACAAGCCTTTTTCGCAACCGCAAGGCTACAATGTAAAAGCCACCTTGACGGAATCAAGATGGCTTAGGGATATGGATTAAGAAAGGTTTAGCGTTGATATGCTTTAAATTGGTTGGTCAATGGATCGTACTGATAACCAAGCATATCAAGCTTGCCTACAACGGACTCTACATCCATTTCATACACCGATACTAACTCGTCAAAACTGTCGCACTCTAAACGTAGCTTTTCATTGACGATACCTAGCAAAATAATGCTGTCCAAATTACCTACATTGCTTAAATCCATCGCGACTCTCCTCTTCGACAAGGTATATAAACAAGCGTAGACGTAATCACGTGAATTTAAAGTGAGCGCGATCCAAAACGTGAGTGCCTTATACTCAAGCAACCTAGAAAGGACTTGAGTACAAGCAGTATTGCTCTGTTTCTCGACTCGCGATTAAGCCGCCAGAGAGAATAAACCTTGTAGGCTCGTCATTGACGCAAGCGCGAGCAACAGGGCGACGCTCAGTTGAACCTTTTCCGGTTTTTTATGTGTGAAGATATGCCAGCACCAAACAATGATTGAAGAAATGAGCATGGCTAAAGACAATAAAATTGGTTGTGTTGCGGCGCTCAATGTCGCTTCATTTAACTGGTAAGAAGCAAATAGAGTTGCGATTACCAGCAGCATTCCAGACACAATGCCCGTAACGGGCAAAATGCGGTGAAATGCCTGCAATCTGCTACGAGCGATAGTCAGAAGCAATTGAGAAAATGACGCCCCAAGGAAAAATATCATTATTGCCATCGCAATAGACGCAGGCCAGCTTGGCTGTTCAAATGCTTGAATACTTACATACGCAAAAGCCAAACCATTCGCTAAATGCATCGCCCAAAGAGGGCCTTTTTCACGCGTTTTCTTGGTTTGAACCTGAGAGTAGAAATAGAAAATAGCGAACACGATCATAAATGCTTCAATGCGAAGAGAAGCAACCGCAAGCCACAATAACGCCACTGCTGGCAACATTTTATGAAGACGGCCTCTCTGACCCGGACAAATATCGCCCTTGATGAGAAGCAAAGTCAGTAGCGCTTGCGCGCCAAATAGCATCGGAGGAAAAGTAACCAGCAATTGTTGAATCATGTTAAATGCACGCTTAAAAGTCATTTTGGGGTGGCGATAATAGCAAATCACCTATCGTCAAACCACCGAAAGTCTATCCCCAAATGTACTAGAACAGCGAGACTTTTTATTCAACAAGAAGCGAGATACTTCAACGCATCTTCTTGAGTTAACACGCCTCTGTATTCTTCTTTTTCATCACATAAAACCCACGGGAAGCGAATGCCTGTTTTGATTAGCTCTCGAATAGCAGCGACGGACAAATGCGCATTGACGAGCACAAATTCCGTGCTCATTATCTGGTTCACCGGGCGTTTCCAAATCCAATTTTCTCGCTCAGTCTCTAATTCTGTCCCCATGGAAGGCGTTAGGTGTAAGTTAACTTGCTCTTTGGTAACTAAGCCAACACAGCGCTTTTCGTTAATGACAACCAACGGCGAACTTGGACTTAAATTCATATATTCCACCGCCAACGATAATGGCTCCCCGGGATCAAGGTGCCTTACCTCTTCATGGCTCAGTGATTGCAATACATCATCTTGTTTTGGTTTGACAGCAACACCCGAAAACAAATGTTCGTAACTTTCCGCTTTCTCCATCAAATCGACAGGCCGAGCACGAGAGAACAAAAAGCCTTGCATGTAATCCACACCTATTTCAGCCAATGTTTTAAGCTCCTGTTCTGACTCCACGCCCTCGGCAACCACTTTTACATTCATTTGCTGAGCAAGATCAGTGACCATTTTGACAATATTATAACTGGTATTGCCATGCTGAATGTTCTTAACGAATTTTCGGTCGATTTTCAGTAAATCAAACTGCCCTTTCTCTAGGTATGAAAAAGAAGAATACCCTGTACCGAAGTCATCAATCGCAATTTTAATGCCCTCTTTGCGCACTTGCTCTAGCGCTTGCGTATGCTCTTCGTCTTGCTCAAAATACGCAGTTTCCGTCAGCTCAATCGTGACTCGTTTAGGATCGACACCACTGGCTTTAATTAGGTCATGCGAACGCTGAAGAACCTGGAGCGAATCCAATTTAGTATTCAGTGAGCGATTGATGGTTAACCCTATTTCCTCGCCATATATGTCTTGCAAGCGCGGAAAGTGCTTGAGCGCGGCTTGACAAACCTCATCATCCAGAGCCGCAATCAACTCTAAATCTTCAATAACAGTAATCATCTCTTGAGTGCTATAGGCATCACTTTCATGATAAAAGCGCGCTAAGGCCTCGAACTTAACGACTTTACCAGTTCGGCTGTCAATGATTGGTTGAAAATGAACATCCACCAGCCCACTGTCTATTTGCGCTTCCAAAAACGCCTCTAAATGCTGGCGTTTTACTAACTCAGAATGAAGCTCACTATTATAAAAATTAAAATAGCCACCTTCTCCAGAAAGTGAGGACAACATCGCCTGGGCTGCATGCGCTAACGCTTGCTTTGGCCTGTTTGTATCATAGCCGAGGATTGACACACCCGTTTGTCCCTCGACGATAGTGGTATGCATTTTTGTTCCCATTTCATTCCTAAGCTCAGTGAAGAACCCTTTCATTGCAATTTGAATCAAACGTAAAGGACTTAGCCATTGACAGTGAGGAGTTTGTAAACAGACAACAAACACATCCCTAGAAAGTTGACCCGCTATACTGGTGTAGCGGCTTCGCATAATAAAATCGGCGAAGCCTAGTTGCTGTTCAAGTAAGCATTTTTCAGAAAAATTTGGTCTGAGAGTCATGACGATATTGAGTTCTTTACTCCCACTTTCGTTCGCCAAATTAGCTAATTGCAGTTCGAACTCTTCTCTAGAAGGCAAAAAAGCTGACCAATCATGTTGTTGTTCACAGCGATTTTTCATCCACAACAAGGAAGCCGAAATGTCAGTAGAGAAGCCGAGATAAAGAATCCGTCCAGAATGAAATGTTAGCCGATAGATACAAAGATGATGCGCCTGATTACTACCATTTGCAGTTCTACTCAATAAATTACCGCTCCAGTATCCTTCATCATCAATATGTTGCCAGAGCTGGTCGTAAAACGCCTGACTATGGTGAGATGTGCTAAAGATATAGGTTTTAAGTCCAACCAAATCACGGTTTTGATAACCCATTTGCAATTCAAAGGCACGGTTACAACCTAAGATTCGGGTGTCTTCGTCCGCGACTAAAACCCCTACATTCGGTAAATCAAAAATCGTTTCGAGAATTTTCGCTAACTCTTCGCAGCCAGTGATCGTCAATTGCGGGATGATAGAGCCTTGAACAATACGCTCATTGAGCTTTTCAAAGCTAATTGTAACATGTATTAAGCGAGCTTCATTAAGCATCATGCAACAAGAAAAACGACCTTGCCCACCTAGGAGCTCCACTTCTAAAATTCGTTGTCTTAGTGTTTCCTGTTGCCCCATCAGCATGTGCTCAAACAAATCATCTAAGCAGGTGACTGGCGTATTTAACCCAAAAGCATTTGCCATTCCTAGCTGGTCGCATTCGAACTCGCGAGTATCAATCTTGTAAGACCATTCAATCACTGGAGTCGGATTGGATGTCGGTTGCACTTTTTCATGTGCTATTGTTGTTGAGTCACTCATTCCCTAGCCCCCTTTTTAATTAGCCTCATGCTCAGGGTTCGTAGTCAACGTGCCTTATTCCATTTGGGACCTGCTGATCCTCTTGTAAAATAGATTCTGGCAACGTAAGCCAATCGACTTAGAACCTTTTCAGAGCTTGTTCGGCTTTTTGCATTTTCCTATGCATTAATTTGATTATAGGCGTTGTTTTTAATAAGCACACCATTGCTTATTGGTTGTATTAACATTGCGACATTTTTCACGACTCGACCTATAACCATGAGGCTTTCAAGGTGATATTAGACATAAAATCGCCGATATAGCCTTGATATTTTTGCAAACCAAATAAAACTCGATGAACTAAGCTTGAATAGATGAGTTTGGTATAGATACCTGATCCTCAAATCGCTATAATTCGCGCTCCCTGGAACAGAGAGCAAAATATGACCAATAACATCACTCCTATTCATGAGTACAAAAAATACTGGGCAGAGTGTTTTGGTACGGCACCTTTCTTGCCGACCAGTCGCAAAGAAATGGACGCCCTAGGATGGGATAGCTGTGACATTATCATCGTAACCGGTGATGCTTACGTGGATCACCCAAGCTTTGGTATGGCTATCATTGGCCGTCTGCTAGAAGCACAAGGTTTCCGTGTCGGTATCATTGCTCAACCAGAATGGCAAAACAAAGATGCATTCATGCAGCTTGGTAAGCCAAATCTGTTCTTCGGGATCACTGCGGGTAACATGGACTCCATGATCAACCGTTACACCGCGGATAAAAAACTTCGTCACGATGACGCGTACACCCCCCATAACGAAGGTGGCAAACGCCCAGACCGCGCGACTTTGGTTTACTCTCAGCGTTGTCGTGAAGCCTATAAAGAAGTGCCTATTGTTTTAGGTGGTATCGAAGCCAGCCTACGCCGTGTTGCGCACTACGATTACTGGTCAGATAAAGTTCGCCGTTCGGTACTATTTGATGCAAAAGCAGACATCCTACTTTTCGGTAACGCAGAACGCGCACTTGTAGAAGTAGCGCATCGCATTGCAAATGGAGAAGACATCAGCACCATGACCAATATTCGTGGTACTGCCGTGAACTTGCCAGCCGCGCCAGAAGGCTACACAGTTATCGATTCTTCTCGCATTGAAAAACCTCGTAAGGAAGCGTTCGTACCAAAGAACCCATACGAAGTAGAAACTCAGTGTGAAACTAAAAAAGATGAGCCAGTTGCACAACCAATCACGATTCGCCCATCACGCCACGATGCTGCGACAACTGCGGTTCGCCTGCCTTCGTTTGAAAAGCTAAGAAACGATCGCATTCTTTATGCTCATGCAAGTCGTGTATTGCATTTAGAAACGAACCCGTACTCAGGTCGAGCGTTACTTCAAAGCCATGGTGATCGTGAACTTTGGGTAAACCAAGCCCCAATCCCATTGACGACCGAAGAAATGGACTTTGTGTTTGGCCTGCCTTACGCGCGTGTTCCTCATCCTATGTACGGCAAAGCAAAAATTCCAGCGTATGACATGATCAAAACGTCTGTGAACATCATGCGTGGTTGTTTTGGTGGTTGTTCTTTCTGTTCAATTACCGAGCATGAAGGTCGAATTATTCAAAACCGCTCGAAAGAATCGATCATCAATGAGATTGAAGAAATTCGCGACAAAGTTCCGGGCTTTACCGGCACAATTTCCGATCTTGGTGGCCCGACTGCAAACATGTACCGCCTAGGTTGTAAAGATCCAAAAGCGGAAGCGAACTGTCGTCGTCCGTCTTGTGTATTCCCGGGCATCTGTAACAAGCTAAATACAGACCACAAACACACCATCGATCTATACCGCGAAGCGCGTAAAGTTGAAGGCGTGAAGAAAGTGATGGTCGCATCTGGCGTACGTTACGACCTTGCGATTGAATCACCAGAATATGTAAAAGAGCTCGTAACTCACCACGTAGGTGGTTACTTGAAGATTGCACCGGAACATACAGAGAAAGGCCCTCTTGATCTGATGATGAAACCGGGCATGGGCACGTACGATCGCTTTAAAGAAATGTTCGAGAAGTACAGTGCTGAAGCAGGCAAAAAGCAGTACTTAATCCCTTACTTTATCTCTGCGCACCCAGGCACAGAAGACGAGGACATGCTGAATCTTGCTCTGTGGCTGAAGAAAAACAACTTCGAGTGTGACCAAGTACAAAACTTCTACCCATCACCGATGTGTAACGCAACGTCGATGTACTACTCAGAGACAAACCCTCTGAAACGAGTGAAGTATAAAAAACGTGAAGATGTACCTGTAGCAAAAGGTGAACGTCAACGTCGCCTACATAAAGCGCTGTTGCGTTACCACGATCCAGCAAACTGGCCAATGATTCGCGAAGCCCTAATCAGTATGGGTAAAAAACATTTGATTGGTGACAAACAAGGCTGTCTCGTTCCTGCGGAAGACATTGAAGCACAAACACCTGCACAACGTCGTAAATCTGGTCGTCACGGGGCAAACCGCTTTGCAACCAAACATACCAAAAACCAACTAGGCTTCGGTGGTCATTTGAACAAACGCTCTGAAGGCGGTTCAAAAGATGGTAAACCATCTGGCAACCGTAACGGTTCTGGCAAAGCACAAGGTAGTCAACGCCCTGCAAGCAACGGCCAACGTCCTAGCGGCAACGGTGCAAACCGCCCGGCAGGCAGCAAGCCGCAAGGTCAAGGTAAAGGTCGCCCACAAGGACAAGGCAAACCAGCTGGTCAACGTAAACCAAAGCGTCGCTAATTCTTTAGCACTTAAATACTAGAAAGGGCTCCAGAGGTAACTCTGGAGCCCTTTTGTTTTGTTCGATATTTCTCGCCAATTGTTTTGCCGGAAATGAACCGAGTGAGCTGGCTTGAGCTCACTCACTCGCTTGATTAAGACAACTTGAACTTACTCAACTCACCGTGAAGATCACTGGCTTTTACTGTCAGTTTGTTACTGATCGCTACAGAAGATGACATGGTATCCATCACTTCCATCGCCGTATCATTAATCACAACCACATTACGGTTGATCTCTTCCGACACCGAACTTTGCTCTTCTGCCGCTGAAGCGATCTGATTATTCATATCATTAATCACTTCAATAGCTTGGTTTATTTCGGCCAACGCCAACTGCGCTGCTTGTGTTTCTTCTTTGGTATCCACCGCTTGCTTCTGGCTTTGCTCCATTAACACGACGATTGATTGCGTTTCTTGCTCCAAACGAGCCAACATTGCACGAATTTCTTCTGTCGAGCCTTGTGTCCGCGTTGCAAGGTTGCGGACTTCATCGGCTACCACAGCAAAACCACGACCCGCTTCACCAGCACGTGCAGCTTCAATCGCAGCGTTTAGAGCCAACAAGTTGGTTTGATCGGCAATGCCACCAATCTCACTCAGAATACCCTGAATAGCCGTGCTTGAAGCCACCAAATTCTGCGTCTGGTGCTGTGCATCATTCACTTGCGAAGCGAGATTATCCACCGCGCTTGCAGCATTGTCCATACGCGACATGCCATTCGCACTATTGCTTTGAACTTGGCTTGCCGCCGCCGCTGCTTGTACCGCAGAATTTGCCACTTCTTGTGCGGTTGCGCTCATCTCATTAATCGCCGTTGCTAGCGAGTTGACTTCGTTCACTTGAACGTTCAGTTGATCTCTCGAAGCCGCCGCACGAGCTTGGCCTTCACTTGCGTTTTTATCAACTTGGTCTGCCGTCGCCATTACGGTTAAAAGCATTTCCTGAATGCGAGCGAGGAAGGTATTAAACCAGTGCGCCAGTTGGGCGGTTTCGTCCTTACCTTTCACCTCAATGCGGTAAGTTAGGTCACCCTCGCCTTGTGCTGCGTCTTTAAAACGCTCCACTAAGTTAGTTAACACTTTGCCCAACGAGGTCGCGATCATCGTCATCGCAACAATACCAATCAGAGCCGCAATAATCCCTGCCCACACTCCCTTTTCAAGAGCTTCTGCACTTTGTTCTTCACTCCATCGCTCGTAGTCATCCACGTTCTTTTTAAGGAAGCTACTGGGAACCGACACCATAACGATCCAAGGCGCGTCGCTGGTTTCAATTGCAGTGATCGCGTACTCATCCCCACCAAACGTCACAAGGCCTGCGCCTTTTTGTTTCGCAATGGATTGAATACGAGCCCATTGAGACGCCAATTCATGAGAGACTTTCTTGCCCACTTGATCCGCTTGGCTGCTGTTCGCCAGTGTGATGCCTTTCCACGAAGAAATCAGAATACGGCCTTGTCCATCAAACAAGTCGCTCGCGTAATCTTCACTTTGGCTTTGTAACTCGTTCAATGACAAATCAAAACCGAGAGAGCCAATGATCTCGCCACGTAACTTGATTGGTTGGCTGATGGTCGTGATCAGTTCTTGTTTGCCGCGAACCGGATACATGTATGGTTCCATCACGAACGTTTTGCCCGTTTCGTAAGGCATCAAGTGCCAATCGTCTTTACGCTCACCGTTGTTGTTTAATTCAGTATTACTAAAGCTATCCATCGCCACAACATCAAAACTGTTGTGCGAATTTGGCGAAAAGAATGGCGCTAAGTAGCCTTCGCTATTAAAGCCAAGGCTTTTGTCTTGAATCGTTGGCTCAACCCACGATGGCTTTTCCCACACCATGTAACCAGCAAACACAGCTTTGTTCTGAGCTTCTAGCGACACAATAAACTGTTTAACAATAATGTCTGGCGTCGCGGCCGTCTCTGCGCTTAATTCGATAATTGAACGCGCTTGCTTTAGGTTCGCCAACACTGGCTCTAACTGGTTGGAAATATTCAGCCCTTGCTGAATCGCCGTATTGCTCAGGTCGGTCGTGGTGGCTTCGGTCAGTTGAGATTTTACTTTTGTAGTGATTTGTTCATTCACTTGCGTGAACGCATTGGTTGTCATACCCATTGCAATCAATAGAGTGAAGGCCATTGCCCCACCCGCACTGACAGCAATTCGAGTGCGTATACTGTTAAACATGATAGCCTCACAAATTGATTTTTATCTGGCATTAAGCATTGGAAGGATCATGGATTTTAAACAAGTAAAGTTAATGGAAGGCTTTCATTTATAAACAGAGCAAGAACAGAAAATGTAGTTTTATTAATAAAAATAAAATAATGCAGATTTTCGCTTATACATGAAGCCATTGATTTAATTGAATTATCTCAAAAAGCAGAATCTAAGTGTTTGTATTTAAAAGCAATAACCACAATTAAAAAGGGGAATTAAGAGAAGTAAGAACTTTTTCTATGAGTGAGTCAGTAAAAATCAGCAATTACTAACAATGTGCTCAATATCACATAAATAATTTAGTATCTTCATGTTTTATATAGAGTTAACAGAATCAAACAATCTGCCTCATTTATACACCAAGAAAAATTGATAGATATGAACAAAAGGTCGTAGATTTACTTGGATAATAAGACGGTATTTAAGCTAGACATTGAAAACCGATACAAAGGTGAGAAAATCATGTCGACAACTTTTTCACACCTATAGTGAATAATGTTCGTTAAGATCAGCATTCGAATTTATCGAGATTGGATAAGAATAAATGAAACGTGTACTTTTGATAGAAGATAATCGTGAAATAGCGGGAATGTTGTTCGATTATTTTGAGTGTGCTGGCATGCAACTGGATTATGCCGACAACGGTGAGCTAGGCTTAAAACTGGCGATGGATAATGCGTTTGACATCATTTTGCTCGACCTCATGCTGCCGCGCATGGATGGCCTAACACTGTGCAACAAGCTGCGTGAAGCGGGTAATAACACTCCGGTGTTGATGTTGACAGCACTTGATAGCCGAGACGACATGCTCAAAGGCTTCCAACACGGCGCCGACGACTACCTCACCAAACCGTTTGATCTCGATATTCTTGAAGCACGCATGACTGCATTGATTAAACGCTACCGCGGTACGGTTGCATCAACCAAACTCCAGTATGGCGAAGTGTCTATCGATCAAAAAACGCATCAAGCCTACCGTCAAGATAAGCTGTTGGCGTTGAATCCAACCACGTACACGATTCTAGAAATGCTGGTGAAAAACGCGCCAGAAGTGGTCACACGTGAGGAGATTGCTTTCCGATTATGGCAAGAAGATGAGCCAAATAACGATGTGTTGCGTAGCCATATTTATCAATTGCGTGGGCAGCTCGACAAACCATTCAAAGAGCACGTTTTGAAAACTATTCCAAAAGTCGGCTTCCGATTGGAGCCCGGGGCATGATTCGCCGCTTATTTAACAATACACAAAGCTTAACCGGACGCCTTGAACTCTTCTTCCTTCTAGTGTCGGTTGTGATTGGCTTGCTATGCTTCGCATTGGTTAGCGGAGCGCTATTATGGTCGGAAGATCGCGTCGGTGAGCGACGTATTATGATCGATAAAAAAGAGGCGATTGAGCACTTTCGAAACCATCCTGATAGCGGAATCATCAAACTAGATTTACTGACAACGGCATACAACGACATCAATCTCGTCCCTGAGCTCTATCAACCCTTCATCCAAGATAAAAAGTACTTTCTCGCTGAAGTTGCTGACGAACCAGACACTCGCATGATTTACATGAGCACCTACACGCAAGATGGAGAGGAACATCCTATTATTCTGATCTCTCTGATTGATGAGATAGAAATTACATCTAACGAGTTCATGTTTGTTCTCGTTATGGTGCTGGCGGTTGTCATCGGGTTACTTTTGATTTTTGGCAGCCTATTATCGAGACTTTCTCTGCGTCTCATTGAACCTGTCAGTGCCCTAAAAACACAACTGGACCGCCATCAAGGTGACACTACACAAAAATTTGTTGTCCCTGAAGGCTCTGCAAATGAATTCCAAACGCTCGCAAATCAGCTTAATGAATATCGACATCAAATCAATCAAGTGATTAAACGTGAACAAGCTTTTGCACGATATGCCAGCCATGAACTGAGAACACCGCTCACAGTGATGAAAGGCTCAAGCAGCTTGCTAGCCAGAAGTCCAAGTACATCGTTTCAAGAACGTCAGATTGGCCGTATTCAAGATGCCACTTTGCAGATGTCGACCATGGTTGATGCTTTGTTGGGTTTGGTGCGATATGAACGCAACACAGACGACAGCCCCGTTCGAACCATATCAGAGCAAGAACTTCACAACATCGTTGCTCTTAGCCAAGCGCAAGCCGATGAAAAATCGCTGGAATTTAATGTACAAATATTGGGGCATCCGCAAACCAAAGCGACCACTGCAGTTCTTAACATTACGTTGAGTAACTTAATTCGCAACGGCATTGCAGCCACGTCAGCGGGAACGATTCATATCACCATGACCGATACCACACTGTCGGTGAGAGATGAAGGCGAAGGCTTCTCTTCCGTGCCAGATGCCGAAGGCCATGGTTTGGGACTCATGATTGTGGACGACTTATGCCGACGCTATGGCTGGCAATTCACTATTGATACACATCCTGAGGGGGGATGTGAGGCAGTGATTGACCTTTCGTCAGAGCATCATGAGGCTTGCTCAGAGTAACTTCCTCAGCACTAGATTCAATCAAGAGGTATCTCATTTGCTCAGTATCAAAACGGGCAGTTCGATACCTCTTTCTGATTCGATTGAATGAAATCTTATGCCGCAAGCCCAACTAGTCGTTCGAATGCTTGCGATGCCGATTCCGACGCTTCACACACAGAAAACACATCTTCGATAAAGTACTTCAACGCTCTGGATTCAATGGCTCTGATTGCAGCTTGCTGCTCGTCCGATAAATAGCCGTAAATGCTCGCCGCGCCAAAGTCACCGAAGATCATCTCCCCTTGCTCGTTCACCAACGTATTGTGCGCATACAAATCACCATGACACACCTTGATGTCGTGTAGGTGATTGAATACGTCCACCATCTGCTCAACAATAGAATTCACTTGCTCGACTGTCAGCGTAAACCCTTGTGGGAACGTATCTCGGGTGCAGGTTTCCAACGTTGGTGGCAAACCTAAGTTGTAGTAACTGTTTGGAATCAGCTCCATCACCAAAGCAAGCTCTTTACCGTCATTCACTTGCGCGATGGATTTTACTAAGTTGTTGTGATGCCCAGCTTGCAAACACGCTTCAAGTTCATCATGAGGGTAACCGTCACTGGTGACCTCGCCCTTGAACACTTTTACCGCAACTTCACTCGGGAAGTTGTATTGAGCGTCAGTCCAGTTAGCATGAGAAATCACGCCACTTGCCCCTTGGCCGAGAACATGATTAAGCGAGTAACTGTTTGAGGTCACTTTCGGCACACTGTCTAGCGAAGATGGGTGTTTGCAGAATGGATTACCTGCAAAAGCAAACCATGCCAATTTAGGTAGCTTCATCAGCACATCCGGAAAGTGCTCTAGCTGGTTCGCAGAGAGACGAACCAATTCCAAATTAACTAAGTTTTCCATGCTACTTGGCAGTCGTTTGATGCGATTCCCCGCCAGTGCAAGCTTTCTTAAGCGCGGCCTTTCACCCAGACTGTTTGGCAGCGTTTCAATCTCGTTGTCGGTCAGGATCAGCCAACGTAACTGACTTGGTAGTGAGGCTTCACTCACCACTTTGATCTTGTTGGTTTTAAACCCAACCATCTCAAGGTTTGGCAGCTTGCCCAATACCTCTGGTAAATGAGTGAACTGATTATTGGACGCAAAGATGATTTTTAGTTTGGTCAACTGTTCCAGTTCTTGTGGCAAATCTGACAGTGCGTTGCCGGATAAATCTAACACTTCAAGCGAGTCTGCAAGCTCTAAAATTTCCATAGGGAACTCAGTTAGCCCTTCCGCCAACTTCAGTTGTTTAATTCCTACTAATTGTCCTGTTTTTAATTGTTCTAGAGTCTGCAAAACCAAGCCTTCTGATTGAATGGAAATAAGCTGAGTAGTGTACGTGGCTTGAGGCAGAAAGGCGAGACATGGGGTGGAATAGCATGGAATCAAAGCAACCAAAGGATAGAAGTGAAACCATTACAATGGTATTACAGCACCGGTGAGTGCGAGTCAAAACATCAGGAATAACCGAAATGGTTGTACTGAAACACAGACTTTTTATCTGGGTTTAATGGCGTTACACTACGCGCCCTTTTTAAATGGCAAAGGTGACACGGTTTATTCCGTCAGCATCGACATGAAACTCTCAGAAAGTCCTATCACCCAACATAGCTTTAATGGGCGCAAATTTTTCCTTAAACGTGACGACATGCTCCACTCCCACTTTTCTGGGAACAAAGCACGTAAGTTTATGACGTTAATGGAAGAGCAAAATCCCGACATCACCACGTTAATAAGCTTTGGCTCCGCTCAATCTAATGCCATGTACTCGCTAGCGGCTCTCGCCCAGATTAAAGGTTGGGCATTTGAGTTTTATGTTCATCACATTCCATCTTGGCTAAAAAGCTCCCCCATCGGAAACTATCGTGGCGCTCTCGATTTGGGTATGAAAATCACCGCCATGCAAGACATCGGTAGCGAACTCCACCCTAGTGAATACGTCCACCAGGTACGAAGATTAGATGAGTCGACATTGCTTATTCCAGAGGGTGGACGTTCCCACCTCGCTGAAGCTGGCATCAAACAGTTAGCACGAGAAATTCTTGATTGGACGCGATTGAGAGGTAAAGAACAGTTTACCGTCGCCCTGCCATCAGGCACTGGCACGACCGCTTTATATCTTCATAAACATTTAAGCCCACACGGCATAGAAGTGCTAACTTGCCCTTGCGTAGGTGATGCAGATTACTTAACTGAACAGTTCAACCAGCTCGGTGAAAACAGCCACCCAACCATTTTAACCGTGCGCAACAAACACCATTTTGGCCGCTTGTACGAAGAAGATTACATCACATGGAAAGCACTCTTTGAGCAAACCGACCTCGAATTTGACCTGTTATACGACCCGTATATGTGGCAATGCCTCACCCCTTGGTTGGAAGAGAACACAGATAAAACGGTGATTTACATTCACCAAGGCGGGTTACTTGGCAACGAGTCGATGTTGCCAAGATATCAACGAGAATTTGAATAGCGTGTTCAGATAAAGTTGTTGTTGATTCCAGTGATTACACTATTTGATGAGCGCCAGAATTTCTTTGAATTCAGGTGCTCGGCAATCTTCGACCATTTCATACAAACACATTTCTAGCCCAGTGAGCACCACACCGTTAGCGGTTAACTTCGCAAGAGCGAGCGCTTTATTGGCAGCGGTTCGGGAAGATACACAATCCGTGACTAATTCAACGCGATAACCGGACTGGCGCAGAGAAACCGCGGTTTGATAGACGCAAATGTGGGATTCAATACCGCAAACCAACCAGGTATCCACTTTCGCGTTCTCCACCGCGACCTTAAACGTCGCCTCTTTGCAACCATCAAACGTGTACTTGGTAATAGGTAAATGCTTGCTTTCAAGCACTTCACGAATCGGCTCCGCGGTTGAGCCCAACCTTTCTGGATTCTGTTCTAGCCACAGAATAGGCAAATCTAGCGCTTTGGCACCCTTTACCAGTTTCGTGATATTTTCAATCAGTGCGTTGCTTTCATGCATTAATGTAGCGAGTTTGCCCTGAACATCCACCACAATCAGGCCCGTGTTTCCTTTCGATAACATTTCCATCTCCTATCTTGTGCGACCACAAACCATACTCAACAAGTTGAGCAACAGTTAATGTATCAGAACCCTTTCATGTTAGAGCAATAAAACCTAGAAAGATGACCTTCGCTCACACATTTGCCCTTATTTAAGTGTGGTTTGAACTGACTATTTAAATTTCTCTCGAATTAGTTCAATCAAGGCTTTGACTTTATTGGGCAGAAATAAGGCCGAGGGATAAATCAGAGTAAGATGCTGCTTCGGATGCGCGAATTGAGGCAGCACCTCGACCAACAAACCATCTCGCAATGCAGGCTTAGAATGAATTTGAGGAATAAACGCGATGCCGTTTCCTGCTATCGCCATCGAGCGCAGCAAGTTGAGGTCGTCCGAGCGCAACGCCACATGCAGATCTGAATCGAGCAAATCGGCATTGTAACGATTAGTTAAAAGGCGATGCTGCTTAAGATCTTCCACCGTTTTTACTGGCGGATGCGATTCTAGATAGGCTTTTGACGCAACAAAGTGACTACGATAAGGCAAAAGACTGAACTGCACATAGCTGTCATCGGTGACTTTGACCACGCTCGGAAGAAGCTGTAAATCAAACGATTGACGCTTGAGATCGACACTCTCTTGATGGTTTTCAATCTCGACCGAAATCTCCGGATACCTCGTTGTGTACTCGGTGATGATCGCGTTAAACGCGGCAGAGCTCATCAATGCAGAAGGAATGGCTAAACGCACCTTGCCCGTCAGCTCTTGTTGATATTCGTGCATGGCATTTAAACCTTGCTGAATATGGTCAATAGGCTGCCCCACTAACTCAAACAAGCGTTTCCCGTGCTCCGTCAACTCAATGCTGCGTGTTGTGCGGATCAAAAGCTGTACCCCGAGCGATTTCTCTAATTCTTGCAGGCGACGACTCACTTTTGAGCGTTGTAGTTGATTCGCCTCTGCCGCTGCACTTATACCGCCGTGAACCACCGTCTGAGTGAATAGGTAAATATCATCAAAACTAACGTTCATTGTCCTATTTTTAGGTCATTTATGTTCGTATTATCATTCTACTGAATTGTGAGTGACTTCTCTATAATCCGCTATCCAATATGTTTAACGGAACTTGTAATGACGGCTGACCAAAAATTCAAACACTGGATGCGAACTTTGATTGTCCTGTTCATCGTACTATTTTTGTACATTATCATTGCTGACCGCCACGCCCCCTTAACGACCGAAGGACGAGTGCAAGGATACGTTGTCCAAGTCGCGCCCGAGGTATCTGGCAAAGTGACCGACGTTCTCATCGAAAATAATCAGTCCGTTCAAAAAGGCGATGTGTTGTTTACGATTGATGATCGTAAATACAAGATAGCGCTTGAACAGGCGGAGCTGTCTCTGCAATCCGCTTATGAAAAAGAAGCAACGCTGTATTCTCAACGCGAAGCCGCTCTTGCCAATATTGCCCGCGCCCAAGCGACATTTGATAATGCACACCGCGAGTACAACCGCTTACTGACGCTATCGAAGCAGAAAGTCATCTCTCAATCGACACTCGATAATGCCTTTGCCCAAAATCAGGTATCACGCGCAGCGCTTAAAGCGGAACGACAAAACTTAAAAGTCATTGAGGCGCAATTAGGCGATCAAAAAGGTCAAAGCACCGCCGTTCGAATTGCCAAAAACGGCATCGAAAAGGCGCAACTTGATTTGGCAAATACCGCGGTACTCGCTCCCAGTGATGGTGTCGTGACCAACCTGCAACTAGAAGTTGGCACGATGGCAAACACCAACATGCCATTGCTGACATTTGTACCAACAGGATCACTCTGGGTAGCCGCTGACTTTCGTGAAAAATCCGTTGCGAACGTAGACAAGACTTTCCACGCCTTGGTCACATTTGATGCCAACCCAGGTTCGGTGTACGACTTTGATTTAGCTAGCCGCGATTACGGTGTAGCAGCCGCACAACAAACGCCTAATGGCGCACTAACCAAAGTGGAAGTGAACAACCGCTGGGTACGTGATGCGCAGCGTACACGAGTGAACCTAACCAGCAGCGAAGAGTTACCACCAGCACTGTTTGTCGGCTCTCGCGCTACCATTGTTTTGTACCCAGACAACAGCATTTTCTGGCAGTGGATGGCGCAAGCACAGATTCACCTCGCAAGCTGGTTCCACTTCATTTACTAGGCGGCGACAATGAAAACCTTACGAATTTGGTTCGGCTGCTCTTTAGGGCTCGCGCTAAGCATGATCTTCGGTTGGTCTTACGGATTTTTTGCCATCATGATGCCGCTGTTTATTTTGGGCAGAATGGACCACTTTAATCTTTCGGCTTTATTGATCGTGTTTTTCTCTGCGGTATGGACAACCGTACAAGCCACATTTTTGCTGGAGTACTTGCAGTTTCATCCAACATTAATGACCGTTGCCGTCGGAATCATGATGCTGTTTAAGTGCATTGCAATGATGAACCAGAAAACCTATTTGTTTGGTTACATGGGGTTGTTAGTGGGTTCAATTGTGTTGAATTTTGCCAGCTATAACTTCATGGATATTGAAGAGTTCAACGTCAACATGTGGGTGATGGCGTTCAGCAATATTTTTGTTTGCGCATTCGCGTACTGGTTGTTCCCTGAGCCGAAGTCCCCCGCCGAGCACATTGAGATGTCGACCCCAGTGAAAAGCGATATCGACTACATCAGCCAAGTTGCCATGGGTTGGGTCGTGGCGATGGCGGCGTTTATCGTATTCCAAATAGCGGACTTATATGACTCGTTATCCGCACAAGCTTCCATTTTGATCATCCTAACCCCAATGACTTTAGCGGGCTCGCTCGCCATGGCAAAAATTCGTATCATCGGCACCGCACTAGGCTGCATCGCGGGGATGGCTGTTCAGCTCATATTGGGCAGTTGGTATGGGCATGGGCTACTCTTTTGGCTCGCCTTTACCATTGCTATGGGGCCATTCTGCTTGTGGCTCACCAAGGGGCAAATTAAAGCGGCTATCGCGTTTTCTGCCATGTCTGCCCTATCGGTTCCGCTGACGACCTCATTAGTGCCAGAACAAAAAGACGCGTTCTTTTCGATCTTGTACCGTTTTAGCTCGATTTTCGTTGCGGTTCTGCTCACCGCGATGGTGATGTGGGTGGTGCATCACTGGATACGTGTGATGTTGCTAAAGCATCCTGAGATGAAGAACGTGGAGTGGAGTTGAGTTAAGCCTGGCCGAGGCTGGAAACGGAAAACAAAGTATGCCGCTCACTTTACTGCGAGCGGCATTTTTATTTAAAACGGTCACCCTGAACAGCGAGGAACGAGCGTGGTTCAGGATCTATCCACCGAGTAATTTGAAGTTCGTAGCTTATCGCCATTCCCCTGCGAGCAGTAATCTGATTCCTAGTCTCGTTTAAACTCGCAGAAATAACTCTGTATCGGGCTGTTCAAATACCAGCTTTGTGGCGAGCAATGTATCTTCCAACATCCGTCATCCTGAACAGCGAGGGACGAGCGTGATTCAGGATCTACCCACCGAGTGCTGTAAAGCTTGGAGATTATCGCCATTTCCTAGCGAGCTGTAATCAGATTCCTAGTCTCGTTTAAACTCGCTGGAATGACCCTAACTTTAGTTCATGGTGCGGAGCCTAAGTATTAATATCAACCCACCAACTCTCTACGAACAATCTCCGCTCCCGCACTTAGCGCATTAAGCTTAGCGGTCGATACTTCACGAGACAAAGGCGCCATACCGCAGTTGGTACATGGGTAAAGCTTGTCAGCATCAACGTACTTCAACGCCTCTCGCAGTGTGTTCGCCACTTCTTCTGGCGTTTCAATTTCGTTGGTAGCAACGTCAATCGCACCAACCATCACCTTCTTACCTCGAATCAACTCAAGTAACTCAATAGGCACTCGTGAGTTATGACATTCGAGCGAGATAATATCGATATTCGACTGCTGCAATTTAGGGAATACTTCTTCGTATTGTCGCCATTCAGTGCCTAACGTTTGCTTCCAATCCGTGTTCGCTTTGATGCCGTAGCCATAGCAGATATGCACCGCCGTTTCACATTTCAGCCCTTCAATCGCACGCTCTAAACATGCAATGCCCCACTCGTTCACATCATCGAAGAACACATTGAACGCAGGCTCATCAAACTGAATGATGTCGACACCTGCAGCTTCAAGCTCTTTCGCTTCTTGATTGAGGATCTTCGCAAATTCCCAAGCCAGCTTTTCACGGCTACCGTAATGATCATCATAAAGCGTGTCGATCATCGTCATAGGGCCTGGCAGCGCCCACTTGATCGGTTGCTTAGTTTGCTGACGCAAGAACTTTGCATCTTCAACAAACACGGACTTTGTGCGGCTTACTGGGCCAACCACCGTCGGAACACTTGCTTCATAACGGTTGCGAATGGTCACCGTTTTACGGTTTTCAAAATCTACGCCGCTTAAATGCTCAATAAAGGTCGTCACAAAATGTTGGCGAGTTTGCTCGCCATCACTGACGATATCAACGCCTGCCAGTTCTTGTTCTTGCAAAGCGACACGTAGCGCATCGCGTTTGCCATCAATCAGTTCTTCACCTTGTAGTTTCCACGGTGACCAAAGTTTTTCTGGTTCCGCTAGCCAAGAAGGTTTCGGCAAGCTGCCAGCCGTTGAAGTCGGTAATAGTGTTTTCATCGTCATTCCTTTCTAGATTCTCGTTGTCGGTTACGCGTAGTTTGCAGACCATTGTTCAAGCACAGATTGATAAGGTTTGATGAAATGCTCCTCGGCAAATTTCCCTTGTTCAATCGCCAGTTGGCTGCGCTCTTCTCGGTCGTAAACGATTTGAGTTAGCGAGTGGTCTAGGTTTTTTAGGTTTGGCTGGTAGCAATTACCGGCAACCGCATTGGCATTGTAAATCTCGGGTCGGTAAATCTTCTGGAATGTCTCCATCGTGCTAATCGTACTGATAAGCTCTAGGTTTGAATAATCGTTCAACAAGTCACCGAAGAAGTAGAATGCCAATGGTGCGACACTGTTTGGTGGCATAAAGTAACGCACCTGTAAGCCCATCTTTTTGAAGTACTGCTCCGTCAACGAAGATTCGTTCGGCTGATATTCAAAGCCCAAAACAGGATGTTGATTTTCGGTGCGTCGGTATACTTTGTTGTCCGATACGCTCAAACAAATCACAGGCAGCTTTTTGAAATGCTGCTTATAAGACTCAGAATTAACGAAAGCTTTGAACAGTTTGCCATGCAAATCACCGAAGTTAGCTGGGATGCTGAAACGTGGCTGGTTTTTGTTGTGGTCCAACAGCAAAACGCTAAAGTCGTAATCACGAACGTATGAAGAGAAGTTGTTGCCTACAATGCCTTCGATGCGCTCGTTGGTGTTGTGGTCAACAATGTTGGTTTTGAGCACTTCAATTGATGGGAAGGCTTCGCCACTGCCTTGGATATCCATATCAACGGAGATGATTTCAAGCTCAACGGAGTAGCGGTCACCTTGCGCGTTATCCCAATATGCCAAGGCATTAAAACGATTGTCGATCATTCGGAGTGCATTGCGCAGATTCTCTCGGCGGTAGTTTCCGCGAGCCAGATTAGCAAAGTTGGTAGTGATTCGCGTGTTGTCTGATGGTTGGTAATTCTCATCAAAGCGAATGCTTTTGATAGCAAATGTGAAATCGTTATTCATCGTAAGTTGGTATCCTATTTCCTTAGATAAAGCAGACTTTTCCTAACTCTGTGCATGGGGACATTTTTGTTTTTTGGTTTTCCCAATCGTTAGGTTGCACAGCACTTACGACGAACAGTTCGTACTAAAAATGACGGTCGCAGTGCCTAACACCAGAGCAGTCCTTTTTTTATACTTGCTTCACGAGTTGAGTAATATTGGTATTGTTTCACATTGAACATGAAAGAAATTCATAGTGGGAGTTCCAACCCAGAGGGAACTATCGTAGATACTGTTATTCATTGACACCAATACACGTAACTTGGCGAGCATATTGCCAATATGTGTAATTAAGAAACTGATAAGGGATTAACAGTACGTAAACCAGTTTTAAGCCTAGAAAACGCATTGTATAAACAAGATGCTACCTGGAATATAGGACAGCGTAGCTTAAATAGCACTTTTTTCACACTCCATAATTTATTCAAGCATTCGTTTAATTAAAAGTACCTTACATTTTATATCCTCGGAAACATGATTATTTAATTATTTCTTTTCCTATACTTACCATCTCAAACGTAAAGTTTAATTTTTCTGTTTTAAAAGCACATATAACCTCATACACGAATATGACAACTTCATTGACGAACTTTGTCACCCAACTATTACATTAAGCTCGAAACAACCAATAATAAAACAAACATAAACCACTGTTTTAATTTAAATTAAATTCAGGAAGCCGTAATGACCACATAACGACACTTTACTTAGTTTGGCATAACAAAAACCTCAGCAATAACATGGTTAAAATTTATAAACTTCACTTCTATCAATAATGAACTTAAACATAACATTAGAAAATAAAAATTAAGTAATAACTTAAAAAGGTAAGACTTAATAACCACATTCTTATTTATTATAGTTGAGTAATGAATTTAAAAACTATGAGACATTAATCCCACGAATCTATACTTTTCCTTTTTTATTAAAAAACAAGATGCAATATTTCACCGCTCAATTATTGAGCACCAATTAATAACCTGTCCATAATTATAAAACACCCATAGAGTTATTGTTAAAAACCAATAATAACCTTTATGGGCTGACTAATAGGAAACAACAATGGAAAAACAGCATCTTTCCGCGAGTATTATCGCGCTCGCATTACTTGGTTCTCTAGCTCCAGCACATGCTGAAGATACATTAAAAGCTTACACTTCGACCTTGCTACAGCTCGATGATAGCGATGCACGCTCGAAGAAGATCCGCTTAATTTACTCCTTAGAAAATGTCTGGAACCAATCTTTGCTGCCGAATGGAGCTAAGGAAGCCAAGTTGCTTCTAAACGGAGGTTCTGGTTTCGACATGACTAATGTACCGAATAAAGAGCAGATCTATGGTTTTGCCACCGGTGGAGACTACCGTTACACAATCCCAACAGCCTTTAAACTGGCACTGAGTTATTTAAATGGTGCCCCTTTACGTCATATGAGCCATGCTCCAGAAAACACGATTGCAACAGCATCCGTAAGTGAGTCTCTGGACTTTAATCTTGGCTTCAGTGCTTCTGATTCTCCAAATATTAGCGGTGGTATCTCCTGGAGCAACCGCGTAACTTACGATCAACCAGAATTTCAGACGGTGGCTGATTTTGATCAGACCAATGAGAGCATTAATTGGCTTATCGAAAACCAGACTATCCGCCACAATACTCCACCTAAAGACTGGTTATTGTACCGTTGGACCAGCTGTGACATGGGCAACCTAATTGACTATAGCGAATTACCTGTCGTGATGCGCTCTGACTTTAAACCGCAAGTCGGTGTTGTATATCGAAAAAATGATATTCAAGATGGCCTAGATACGTCAGAAGTCAAGCTGGTTGCAGGTTGGCGAAAAACCAATTACTACTTTGGTCGTGACTGGTGTAGCTGGTATACCACCCCAGAAAATACCTGGAAGAAAAATCGGGATAGTAGTCAATGGACAGAGACTAGCCGAGCCGTAACTATCTCTTGGAATGACGCGCTCTACCACTAACTTATTAGCCTGCGGCCACGGAGTGAATAAGTGGCCGCCGTATTTACTAATGAAATAAACGGTAAGACATGACAAGTAATAAAAAACTCTTGACTGGATCGGCGCTAGCACTTGGTGCAGTACTCGCCATATTTCTAATTAATTCAAATAACAAGATTTCCCAGAGCGATTCTGTTGCAAGCTTTGACGAGCAAATCAAGACAGAGAAAACTGAGACAAGAAGTGTAACGCCTCCTGAGAGCGATGCTGCTCAAGAGGTGGTTACCGTTCCAACACCACAGAATGACAATGACGCTACTTCCGACGTCATTCCAGCTACACCTTGGATATCTGCCCCATTAAATGAATTGAGCAATGAACTGTACGATTTTATTGAAGCTGAACAGGTAAGTTATATCAGTACAACCGACTATCCATTCGACGAGCAAAAGCAAGAACAATTGCGAACATTAGCTAAGCAAGGGGTTCCTATCTTGTTTGACAACACGGAATCATCCTATTTGGATAGCTACGGTGTCAGCGAAACCAAAGTCGTTTCAGAGTATTTTGGTACAGCGTCAGAAGGTGATGTCATCATTGCTACCGGAGTGCAGAATGAAGATGGCAGCATTCATTATCTGGTTTTGCCTTTGAAGGGCAAAGATCTCAACGATAACAGTAAATTGATTGAGGACACTAAGCTCGCAATCACTCTACTTAAAGAACAAAAGCATGACTTGATAAAAGAGAGACAAGGCGAACATCGCGAATAAAAATAAAGGAAGATAGCGTCTCCTATTCCATGGCTATCTTCCTTAAAATAACTCCAGTCTCAATCAAGAAAAATTCATTTATCTTCCCTCCGGATCCCTATCCGAAATCACCTTGCCATCTTTGATAGTGATGATGCGCTTGGTGCGTTCTGCGAGGGCGTTATCGTGCGTCACGATGATCAATGTTCTGCCTTCAGCGTGAAGTTGATTGAACAAGGCTTCAATCTCTGCGCCGGATTTTGAATCCAATGCACCCGTTGGTTCATCCGCTAAGATGATTTGCGGATCGTTGACCAAGGCTCTTGCAATCGCAACTCTTTGCTTTTGACCACCAGAAAGCTGGTTTGGTTTATGGTCTAAACGATCCCCTAGCCCGACTTGCTCTAGCAATTTAGCAGCGCGCTGTCGACGTTCTTTGGCTTTGATGCCAGAGTAAACCAACGGCAGTGCCACGTTATCGAGCGCCGTCGCGTATTCCAATAAGTTAAAGCTTTGGAAGACAAATCCGATCCTCTGGTTACGGATGCCAGCCAGGTCATTCGCACTTAAACTTGCGACGTTTTGACCGCCAAGTTGATACTCGCCATCGGTGGGCTTATCTAAACAGCCGAGCATGTTCATCAACGTTGACTTACCCGAACCGGACGGGCCAAGAATCGAAAGAAACTCGCCTTGATTAATGGTTAAGTCTACGCCGTCGAGCGCACGTACTTCCGCCTCTCCGCTTGAGTAGTATTTGCAGATGTTGGTTAGCTCAACAAGCGGCTGGTTCGACATGTTCTCTCCAGAGTTATTGTTGTTATTCACTTTGTAGCGCCTCCAATGGGCTGACTTTTGCGGCTCGGTTTGCAGGTAACCATGCAGATGCCACACCAATTATCACTAAGGTGAGGATGACAATCGCGACAACGACCCACGACAACTCAGGGACAGGTTTACCCAGTTGTTCATAAAAGGCATTGCCCTCTAAAGGAATGGAACTGATGGCAGACACCAGCGCGTACGTCACGGCTAATCCAAGCGCGCCCCCCATCATCATTGTCAATAAAGACTGTACTAAATAGTGCATACGAATGGCCGTTGGGGTTGCACCGACTGCCATGCGCACGCCGATATCACGCGTAGATCGCTTTACGGTGGCATACATCACATTGGCAATGCCGACGCCAGCAACAGCTAACGTCACGAAGCCGATAATGCCAAGAAAACTCTGCAAACCTATCAGAAATTGCTGCATACTCTTTTGCTTAAGGAACATATCATCGACTTGGACGACCTGCTCATCGCTGACACTTGCCCCGTGTTTACGGGCAATCACTTGCCTGATCGTCTTTGCTAAGGCTTCTCGGTCTACATCCGCTTGTGGTTGCACATTGATGCCACCAATTTCACCGTTGACATGAAATCGCTTCCACGTCGCTAACGGCACAAAGCTGGAATAGTTGATAAGTTCCCCCTGTTCTATTTGGGCGCTGTTTTTCTCCAATACGCCCACAACGGTGAACTCCTCATTGCCGATTTTTACCTTTTTCCCCACAGGGTTGAGTTGCAATGTGACTGTCGCAAACCAACTAAAGTCCTCATTCGGGTTGAATAAGTCGGCTGCCAGTTCATAACCCAGTACAACGACTTTGCGCGTCTCTTTTTGATCGAGTGGATTTAACCATCGCCCTCCCGCCATCGGCACCAAATTGGTCATGGATTGAAACTCGCTCGTGACCGCTAAGGGCTCTTGCCACGAGCTTCTGTCACCAACGGTGATGCGCTCTTTCCACTTCGCAGTTGGCGCAACACTTTTTACATCGGGTAACGCTCGAACGACCTCTGAATCGTCCATTTTTAATGTCAGAAATTTACCTTGGTGAAAAGCACCGTGGTCGACGGTGGCCATCCCTCCGGTCAAATAAATCAAGTTGCCGTTACCATTTTGTGCGGTTTTCAATACGCCCTGACGAATACCCTCACCTACCGCCAACATAGCAGCGATACAGAGGGTCGCCCACGCTACAGCCAGAATGGTCAAACCCAATCTCAGCTTTTCTGCAGCCATTTCTTGGAAAATTTGTCTCATCGGTAACAACATGACTAGGCCCTCGCACTCAAAGCAATGACTGGCGTGAGACGCGATGCTCGCCTTGCTGGGAAATACGATGCCATCAATGCCAAGATAAGTGTCACAAGTAAAGACCAAGCAATGGAATCTGGCGTGATCACAGGCAAACCAATCCATTCCGGTAATGCCATGCTGCTTAGGACAGACACCACTGCATACGAAAACATCAGACCTAATGCCGTGCCCACAGCTACCAAAATAAGCCCTTCAAGAATAAACTGACTGAGTATGGATTTTTGAGTCGCCCCGATCGCCAAACGCACACCGATTTCACGCGTGCGCTCCGTGACGGATAAAAACATGATGTTGGCAACGCCAAGCGCACCGACCGCCATGGTCATCGCACCGCTCGCTCCGAGAAAAATCTGAATGCCACGCAAAATTCCACTGATGACCGCCGCACCTTCACTAAAATCGGGTAATTCGACCGCATCTTTATCACTTGGGTCAAAATGAAGCTGCTTGGCGAAAAAGTTCACGATATTTTGTCGAAACGACGGTGCATCCATCCCGTCTCTGGGCTTCATCAATACCATCCAAGGTTTCGCATCCCACAAATCGCGGTACGTTGTTTGAGGAATGAAAACCGTGCGGCTATCGCCGAATGAAATGCCAGTGTCCTCACCGACGGTTATCCCAATCACCAAAAACGGAATGCCGTTGACTTTGAGCCTATCCCCGATTTGGATTCCGCCCATTTGCGCAATTTGATCGCCTAACACCGCCACGAGAGTGTGGTTTTGCATATCACTTGGTGACAGGTTTCTCGAACCGGATTGCAGCTTGCGTTGTATTAAAGGAAAGTAAGACGTATCAATACCGCTAACCGTACTCGATAAGTTCTGTCCTTTGAGATTGGTGATATTCGCATCCCATTTGGCGTAAACGCTTGACGCCTGTTGCACGAAGCCCGACTGTTTGATCATGTCGACTTTTTCTTGTGGAATATCAATTTGTCGTCTTGAAGCTAACCCTTGCCACGGTTTACTGGTACTCGACGGAAACACCACTTGCACATTGTTGATCATAAATGAAAACGACTGGGTCTGATGGCGATAAAAGCCTTCGCCAAGTGCGATTAACACCACCACAGAGATCACGCCCCAAGCAATCGCGATAATGGCCAGCACGCTCTTCATGCGGTGCGCCATCAACGTTTGCCAAGTTTGTTGCAATAGACTGCTCATGAATGAAAAGCTCGAGAGATCAACGCCATGGTATCGTCATCGAGTTTCCCTGCGGTTTGCAGTAAGCCGATTCTCTTGCGCCAGTAGCTGTACAAGTTGGTTTGCAGACTGTTTTTCGCCTCAAACAAGCTGTTGTGTGCGCTGATAACTTCCGACACTTCAAGCAGGCCAGCGTCGTAAAGTTTCTCTTTGCTTTGCAACACTCTGGCGCGCGACTCAACCAGCTCGTTCGCTATCAAAACTTGATTCCAGTTGATATCGACCTGCGTAAACTGCTGAATAACTCGTTTCTGAATATCAATTTCCACTCTACGCATATCTTGCTTGGCGCTTAAAATGTTCAACGATGCTTCGTCCACTTTCGCTCGCACTGCACCATTGAGGTCAATCGGCAAACTCAAACTAATCCCAGCGTTAAACTCGCCGTTTGAACGATTGTCACCATCGCTGTAGCCCACACTGCCTTTGACGGTCGGGTAGTATCCACCTTTAGCTGAATCTTTCGCGAACTCGCTCGCTTTCACCATCTGCGCCGCCACCAACAGCTCTGGACTGCTGTCTTTCGCCAGCTTTAGCCATTGCTCCTGAGAGTCCACCTGCATCGGCGGCTGAATTAAAGAATCCGTTCGAATTTGGTCGACACTCTCCGGCATTTGATTGATTAACGCCGCAAGCTCTGCTTTTTTCACTTCGAGATCGGCTTTTGCATTGAGGATACTTGCTTGCTCAGAGACTTGATTCGCTCGCATCTCTTCAACATCAACCGACTTCACTTTGCCTGCTCGATAGCGTTTCTCAATGATGTTGAGAAGTTCCTTCCCCTCCTCCAGCTTGGACTGCGCCAATTTGAGGTCGCCCTGTGCGCTTGCCACATCTAGGTAAGCGGTGAGCAACTTCTGCGCAAGCTCGTTATGCGATTGAGATAGCTCTAACTGTGCTTTGAGATAATTGGCATTCGCTTGATCCAGTTCCGACCACAAACTGCTATCCCAAATAGTTTGAGATAAGGTCGCGCCGTAACTGTTGGAATGGCTTGAGGACTCATTCCAGTCCGCTGACGCACTGGCACTTAAACCCGGTAATAACGCACTGCGGCTACTCTGTACGCCAACCTCGCCAAGCTGGACGCCGATTTTCGCTTTTTCGTAATTTGGATCGTTCTGCTTTGCTTGTTGCCAAGCTTGTTCAATAGAAATTGCGTAGGTCGGCAAACTGAGCATGGAAGCCAACAATGCAAAGGCGATTTTTGATCGTTGCAGTTTAACCATGCGCCGCTCCCATCATGCTGTTGTCGATAACCTCTTCATCAAGCTCCACGCCGTCAAGCATTTCGACATTGATGCCATCTGACAGACCGAGTTTCACAGGTTGTTTATGAAACCCTTGTTCTGAGCTGTCGGGGATCAGAACATTCGGTGCGTCACCATCAAATTGCAGAGCGCGCTCCGGTAGAGTGAGCACGTTTTCAGACTTCTTCAGAATGATTTGAGCCGTCGATGAAAAACCAGAACGAAGCAACACATCTTGTGGGATCTTGAGTTCTCCCACTTCAACCTCAAAACCGTTATCAAAACTTTTTGCCGAAGCGTTGCCTTCTGGTGAGTTAAGGTTCTCAGATTGAATCGCCACTTTGGTTAGCACACCAGAAATCGCCACATCAGGATAAGGCGCAACCGTCAACATAACGTGCATTCCCGGAGACAACTGCGCAGCATCATGCTCACTGACGCTACCTTTAAAAATCAGACTGTTCATGTCGGCCAATGACATCATTTCAGTCGCGGCTTGGCTTGATTGAGTCGAGATGATCGGCTCTCCGACCTCAACTTTCTGGTTGAGTACCGTGCCATCAATTGGCGCGTAGATCGTCGACGTTAAACGCGCATCACCGATAGACGCCTCACCACTGCGGATGAGTTCGAGATTCTGGCGCTTTTGCAATACGTCCGCTTGCGCAGATTTGACTGCCGAGCGCGCACTTACGTATTCGTCGTAGTTACTTGGAATAATGTCCTGCTTGACCAAGCTTTCTAAGTTGGACAGTTTTTGTTTGGCGGATTCCAGATCGGCTTCACTACGCATGAGTTCTGCCGATGCATCCGTTAATGCTTGGGGGGTTGGGTTTGGACGCACTTTGATCAGCGGCTGGCCTTGCTTCACCTTTTCACCAACTTTCGCGTAAATTTCACCGACGATACCGTCGATTTGTGACTTAATAGACACAGAGTGTGCAGGGACAATTTTACCAACAGCCACCGCTTGTTTTTCAATCGTGCCTTTTTCCACAATCAATGTAGGCAGCAATTCTGGTTGAGCAGCAGATTGGAGATAGAAATACGTACCACCGCCGAGCAGCGCGATGCTCACAGCGGAGACAAGCCAACGTTTCGTCATTATTTATTCCAACAATTATTGGGTAGTCTAATGACTACTCCTAAAACACAAAGTTGAAGGAATAATATCCTGCTTTAATAGCGGTTTGGTTGTCACAGTTGGTATGGTTTTGTCAGTCGCCTCTGACAATCAAAGACTAAAAAACCTCGACGAATCATTCAGCAAAGACGCTGTCTACGATGGCGACTAACAAGCTCTGTAACCGCTCGTTTCAACCGCTATCCATTTCATTCTGAACAATGTGCAAAATGGCGCTGCTCTGTATCCAAGTGAGCAGCTGTTTCTTGAGCGTTTAATATATTCTCTTGATTAGCCCCAAACTCAGCCCCTGTTCCAGGCCAATAATATGTATCTTTATCACGACATAGTGTGAGAATGACAGGATCATTGTGTATATTGGGCTCATCTCCTAGCTCGCCATACATACTGAAAGTAATCTCAGACCCAACGTCTCCACGAAGTTTCTGAATCACTTCTGCTTGAACTTTAAAGAGAACATCTTCCTCGTGTTCAGCAAACTTTTCAAAACCTGTAATTTTCACCACTGCAGAATAGGGCGTTTGAACTATCGCATCTTTGAGTACCTCATTCTGAGAGTACACTCCCTGTGAAGCACAAGCTGATAAGCTTACACAGCCTAGCAAACTTATAAATTTCTTCATATTTAACTTTCCGTTCCTGCTAAGGCAGAGCCTTTTGTATATACAGGTAAAGTACCTTTTGTTTCATCGTAGTTACTCGGTACTACGAACTTGTCCCAGACATCAATAGAGTACTTTGCTATATTGACTTGGTTGCTTTGGTTTCCTCCTAACATGTACAAATGCCTACCATCAGGGCTCTTTCCCACGACAAAAGCAACATGCCCACCACCTTTTCTCGATTTAATCCCTAGAGCTCCATGTATAGGTTCTGAGATGTTTTTACCAAAACCCTTCCACTCCTTTGCTCGATAAGCTTCTTTTACTGGAGTGATTCCGTGTTGTTTAAAAACCCAAGCGGCAAACGAACCACACCAAGCATTTTGACCTCCAGAGTCATCAGTGCCCCAGAACTTAGATGCTGTAAAATACTCTAAAATCCTTGGATTGGCCTTAGTGCCTGAAACTTCTTTTTGTCCAATTTCTCCCAACGCTGTTTTCATCCAAGGTACTTTGGTTACTAGTTTTTGAGCATCATGAGGATCATTTTTCACTGAGCTATAGGTTGGTAATCCATTGAGCTTACGATGAGTTCTACCATTTACATCAATCCGACCATCTGGCTTTACCATATAAAGCAGCTTACGCTGACACACTTTTATTGCCTCTACTGTTTTCGATAAATGAGGGCTCCGCCCTAACGAGCCATCAACAACCAACAGTCGGGTAAACCCTATTCTCTTTTGGTTATCATTTAAAAATTGTTGAACTGCTTTAACATCATTTTTAGAGTTAGTGCCATTTATACCAACAGAACCACGGATTTTTAGTCCCATTCTCATTACCTTTATAGCTAATCATATACTTAAGAAAGTACGCCTTAGCGTGGCAACAATAAAGATGAAATATTTTTTATACGATTAGCCATACGAGGGAAATTAGGTGTTGAAAATATAGATTACAAATAAACTCAGCTCATATCACTAAAAACACCTATCTAGCATCTTTTGGTAACGCTTCAAAGCAGAACAGCCGGATGTTTTTAAACTACACGTATTAGTAGACGATAAACTGTATATGAAAGAACACTTAAATTAACATAACAAACCTATCGCTTATTATTTTCCATTTAAATAATGGTTCTTATTTTTAATATCATTCTATAATTAAAGTGCTCAAATTCTCATGTTGTATTAACTTGAGGTTTAATTTATGAAACTAACTCCTTATTTAACTGCTGTTGTTTCGGTCAGCTGCGCTTTTGGCGCATTCGCAGCCGATGATTCAAAAGCACTTTTAGAAGATGCACTGAGTGCTGCACCACCGACTATTCGCGATAAAGTAACGGTGATGGACTGGAACAATAACGTTCTTCAAAAAGGTTCTAGCCAAGACACTTGCTTCCCAACGCCACCTCAATTGGAAGGCACAGCGCCAATGTGTATGGATGGTCCTTGGATGGAATGGGCAGACGCTTGGATGAACAAAAAACCTTTCCAAGCCAAAGCATTAGGTATTTCTTACATGTTAGCGGGTGATGGCGGTGCCAGTAACACCGACCCATTTGCAGAAGGGATGACGGACGATAATCAATGGATTGTGGAAGGACCACACTTGATGATTATTACGCCAGACCAAGCGTTGCTCGACTCTCTACCAACCGATCCAAGTTATGGTGGCCCATACGTGATGTGGAAAGGCACTCCATACGCACACATTATGATTCCCGTTGGAGCGAGAAAATAAAAAGAAAAAATCCGATATTCAGTATTTTGAATATCGGATTTTTATTTCGTTATCGAGCCAACCAAATTCTCGCCAATATTCCTATCGGCGTTGTGATGCCTGTCGTAATAGAGGTCACTTCACCATTTCTTAAAATATAAATGGTTGGAGTCACGCTAATTTTCCATTCACGCATAATATCGCTTGAAGGATCGTTTATGTTTTCAAAACGATATTCTTTTGCCTGCATAAACTGCGCCACGCGCTCATTCGGTCCCGATGAGCCAGAAACGCCAACTACGGCATAGTCATCACTCAGCCAGCTCACGCTTGGGCTTACAAATTTACAAGCGGGACACCAAGTCGCCCAAAAATAAACAACGACAGGTTGTTCATGACTTTGTGCGATTGCATCGAAGTATTCACCATCGCTCAATACGGAGCTCAATGGTGGTGCCTCCTGTTTGGGAATATCTTTGGTGCGATACCAATCCATCGCGATAGAAATAACGGTGACAATGAGCACCATCTGTACGATTTGAACGAGCCAATATCGGACTGTTCTACGCTGCTTTGTCGAACTCATTGAATGGATCCCCCACTCGCTTGTTTCACCGCGCTTAAAACAACATCATCAGTCAGAATCACAGGTAACGGGATACCTTGTGGCGCCGCCGGGCCATAGACGATATTAAACGGCACACCGTAACGCCCATGAGCTCGTAAAAAGTCCGTTACCGAGCCGTCCGGATGCGTCCAATCCCCTTTTAACGTCGCCACATTAGGGCTTTGCAGCAATGAGTAGACAGGATCTTGCCAGATCACGCCGATCTTGTTCGCTTTACACGTGACACACCAATCCGCAGTCACATCAACAAACACCACTCGCCCATTATTGACGTGCTCTTCAATCGCTGAATTAGAAAGCTTCTGCCACGCTAAGTCCTCAGGAAGCGGTGTCGCCCATTGGTCGGCAGTGACACTACCAAGTAACAGGCCACCAGCTATCAACACTAACGATGCGGTCCCCGATACAGCAAGTGCTTTCTCACCATACACTTTCTTAACTCTTGCCATCATTACTACAAAAGCAACCACAGCGATGAGTGCAATCCATAACATCGGTACATGATTTGCCATTAATGAAAGTAGCCAAACGCTGGTTGCCAACATCATTATGCCAAACACGATCTTAACGACATTCATCCATGGACCGGGCTTTGGTAGTTTTAGCGCGATACTTGGAAACACAGCGACTAAGATCCAAGGCAGTGCCATACCCAATGCTAATGCTGTAAAGGTTGCAAATAACGTTAATACGTCCGCGCCCAAGGCAAAAGCAACGGCAGTGCCTAAAAACGGTGCGGAACAAGGTGTCGCAAGCAAAGTGGCGAACATACCTTGAACGTAGTGACCCACTAGAGAGTTATCACCTTTCGATGCGAGCCATGTATTGGTACCCGATGACAGACGGATTTCAAATAACCCCAACATATTGGCACCGAACAAAGCAGTGACTAGTACCATCAATCCTAGGAACCAAGGGCTTTGGAACTGCACGCCCCAACCGATCGCGTTACCTGTAAGCTTCAACACCAAAATGAATCCAGCTATCAGCCAGAACGAAGTGAGAATCCCCAGAGAAGAAGCGATAAACTGGGTACGAATTTGACGGCGCTCTACACCATGCGCAGCCACAATACTGCTGAGCTTCATCCCCAATACAGGCAGCACACACGGCATGATGTTCAAAATCAAACCGCCTAACAGTGCAAATAAGAAAATACTCGCTAAAGAGGTAGTTGGCAGTGACGATGTAACCGCTCCTGCTTGTGCTTGTGTTACCTCTTCGACCAGCAAGTTATCATCTTTGATAGAAACATATAACGATTGTTCATTAAGCTCTACCTCACCCAGCCAGGTATCAACCGAGTAATTTGCTGTGACGATATCACCTTCTTGCTGAAGTCCATCCAACTTGAAGCTGTAGTCACGAATCGCATCACCAACACCATCCACCAACACTTGAGGATTTTGCCAGCCTTGCGTGTTCTTTAGTTTGATTTGTAATTTGGATTGAGTCGCATCCCAATTTGTTTGCGTGACCTCAACAAAAGGCGAAGATTGAGGAACATTGCTCACCGCTTGGGCGTAACTGAACATCACGTCTTCGTCCACTTTCAGCTCAGAGGGTAAGAACGTCAATTGAATTTGGTAGTCCGTCAGCACACAAATCGTCGTACAGGAAGAAAGCGTGAGCACTGCATCAATCGTGACGGGTTTCGACATATCGTCGATATGCAGCGTCATTGGGAACAAAGTGTCGCCTTTGTAACCGAGAGTCTCAATGCCCAATAACTCGAACTTTTGCGGATATGGCCATTGCCAATCAACCTTGCTCAGGTTTTGCGAGTTTTGCCAATCTATCGATGGCGCGACACCACCCTCGCCCGGCGATCGCCAGTAAGTTTTCCAGTCTCCGGTTAACTTGACATCCAAATAACCTGTAAGTGTTTTGGCTTGCGGATCTTGTTGACCCGTTAGTACAAAGCGCGTTTGCACTGGAGGATGTTGCGGGTTGGTCATCCAACCGGTATCGGTAGTTTGTGCTGAAATATTCAGAGAGAACAAACTCAGCGCCAGCGTCATAAAGAACATAGACGCGAACTGAGTCAGTTTGGTAATTTGATTCATAGTAATTCCTAATAATAAAAACAAATGTGCTAAATCGCTGACTTTATTGGTCAGAAAGCACGTTTTTATTCTTGGAATACACAGAAAGTCAGATGGACTCGATACTTACGGCCTATCGGTTCCGTCCAATGTTGCGCACCAATATAGGCACTGCACAACCAAATTGCCGACACCAAAAGACCGACAAACAGAACAACAATAAATGTATCGAGTTGATGTTGAGAAAATTGAATTAGCTTTTCAGACAATTCGCATTTGCTGGTTTCGTTAGCATCAATCGACTTGACGCTCGACCCCTCATCAGTAAGTGAAACAGCAGGCGATACCGTCTCGTACTTCATAGAGCATGATGATGCAAAACCTGAATTTTGCATCAGACACACGATAACCACCCAGCCAATAATCGCTAGTAGCCATTTCACCCGTTTATGTGGTGTGTAATGTCGTTTAGTCAATAAACTCATAAGAATTCAGATAAAGTAGGAACGAAGAAGATAATACGCGAGTCGTCATAAAGCTCAAGTTGTATCCACAAATAACATTAAGAAGCGTCACTCACTAAGCTCTAATCTAGCTTGCCATAAATATATGCCAACTCTGCGACGGTTTTCGCTGAGAACTTTTTCAATAGGTTGGCGCGGTGTACTTCAACCGTTCGCATTGCAATGCAAAGCTCATCCGCAATTCGAATGTTCCGCTTGCCTGCGATGATCAAACGTAAAATATCTTTTTCTCGGGGAGTGAGCGATTCATACGCCGATTTTGCCGCCGCCATATCAAGGTTTGCAGCCGACTGCACTTGCCCCTGCAAAATGGCTTGTGCCAACTCATCTCCTTTGACTGGCTTTTGGAAAAAATTGACCGCGCCAGCTTGTAATGCATCGACCGCCATCGGGACATCACCATGTCCGGTCAGGTAAATAACGGCCAAGGGACTGTTGGCTTGATTTAAAATTTGATGGACTTGCTGACCACGAAGATTTGGCATTCGACTATCAAGAATGATACACCCCGCTTGCTGAACGTCCACCTCATCGAGGAAAGACTGCCCATCAGCAAAAGTGGTGACATTGAAGTCATGTTCTTCCAACATAAAAGCGAGCGAGTCACGCACCGATTCATCATCGTCGACTACAAAAACAGGTAGCTGCTTTTCACCGCTGCTCATTGAATGCTCCTATGCCTAGTTCAGATTAGTTTTGATATGGAAACACGAGCTCAACCAAACAGCCATGTGGCGCTGTCGAACTGATGAGAAACTCGCCACCATGCATTTCCATTACATCACGACAAATGGCTAACCCCAGCCCGAGCCCCTCTTCTTTGCTACTCACAAACGCTTGAGTTGGATTCTCTTGCTGCAACCCTGTACCGTTGTCCAATACTCGAATGGAAAGTTGATTGACTTGGTAGTCACTATGCAGGGCAATTTTACCTTGATAACCTGACGAGTGATATTTCTCTTGGAACAAAGTACACGCATCAATCGCGTTACTGATCACATTAACTAAAACCTGTTGAACGCCCACAGCGTCGACAACTACCGAACGGACGTTCCCTTCTATACTGGTCACAATCGAAATATTTTGCTTCTGCATTCGAAAATGGAGCAACTCAATCGTGTCATCAATGAGTACTTGAAGATCGCACGACGTTTTGTCGACACTACGCTTGCGGATCAACGTTCTTAAGCGCTGAATAATTGCATCTGCTCGTTCAACTTGCCCCTGTATTTTCTCAAGCACAGGGACAATATCTTCATGAGGGCGTTTTTTGGCCAAGCGAAGTAAACCGCCTTCACTGTAATTGCGAATGGCCGCCAATGGCTGATTGAGTTCATGGGCAAGACTGGTGCCGATTTCACCGACAATCGCGACTCTTTGTGAATGCTCTAACTGTTCACTTTTCTCTTTTAAACGTAACGATGTCTGTTCCAACGCCTGCTTACTCTTGCTAAATCGATACTCAAGCCAAAAGTGGTAAGCGTTCAATACAATCACAAAAATGAACAGCGCCCACGCCCATTCCTGATGACTACGCAGCCAGCGCAATGCTTCTTGCCACCAAGGCTGCTGCAACGGATGGAGGTCTAGCGCCTGATAAAGTTTGTCGATGCTCAGCAAGCTGACGGGTGACGTCCAACCTGACGCGCCTGCCGCAATAATCGCAGGGTGATCTGGCGGCATAGCAAGCAAGACTTGCGCAATCTGTTTGGCGAGCTGAGCTGAGCCACGCTCTGTTTTGGCAAAGGACCAGTTTGGATATAACGGCGTAGAAACAGCGCACGAAGAATGTTCATTTAGCTGTTGATTTAGGACTCGAAAATAACCTTGCTGTAACAGACCTTCATTTTGCATCTGTTCCAATAAACAAGCAGGGACGACAGCGGCTTCCACATTGCCATCACGCAATTGATACAGGTTGGCATCAATAGGAAAGCCGAGGTAACGGACATCAGCAAAGAAATCGTTCGGATTAAGACCCATTTCCACGATTTGATAGCGCAACGTTAAGTAACCACCAAAGGCTTTTTCTGATACAGCCGCAACAGGAAGCCCTGAGACATCTTGCAATATTTGATAGCTTGAATTGGCTCGAACCACCAGCGCCGAACCAATGCCGTAGTTCGAATTTTGCGGCGCTCGACTGGTTAGCGTTGCCATCCACGATAGCGCGTATTGCCTACCCAATCGCACTGCCTGACCAGGGTTAGTTAAGATGAAGTCCATCGTCTGAAACTTCACCGCTTGGCCCATTTCATCCAAGTTAAGGGGATGAAGAACAAAATGCACATCAGAAATTTGCTGATTGAGCCAATCAATGGTCGGTTGCCATCTCTGCTCAGCATAAAGATGACCACGTATCGCTAACACGCCCACTTCGACTTTCTGCTTGGCCTCTGGCTGCACTGCCTTTTGCTCTTGCAGATCTGCTTGTTCAGAAACAGCACCCTGAGCCAAAGATGCCAAGGCAACCAAGCAAAGAATCCAAAGCTGAAGCCACAGTGCTTTTTTCATGATGAGTCGAATCGTTCCGTCAAAAGAGTGCGACAAGAATAACAGCTACCTTCCCTAAACCACATTTGTTTTAGATCAAGTTTGATCTGGGTATGTGGAAATCCACAATATAAGCCTCGCGGTGCATTTCTCACAATGGAATCAGTCAATTCAAATACAACAAAAAAAGCAGGTGAGTTATGGATTCCACCAAACGTCGCTTTCTCAGCGCGGTCACAGCCGGAGCCGCGTTAATTCCAGTCGCAGGCATTGGCACGGCAACTGCGGGAAACATTATTCGAAATAACCAGTCCGCTGACCGAAAAGGACAAGCCGGGAAGCGTTATGCCATGGTGATAGATTTACGAAAGTGCGTCGGCTGCCAGGCTTGCACCGTGGGTTGCAGCATTGAGAACCAAGCGCCTATCGGCCAGTTTCGGACCACCGTAAAGCAATACGAAGTCACACTGGATGACGGTTCGAAAGCCACGCGAGAAGCAAAGGCCTTTATGCTGCCTCGCCTTTGTAACCACTGCGAAAACCCGCCGTGCGTAGCCGTTTGTCCAGTTCAAGCAACCTTTCAGCGAGAAGATGGCATCGTCATGGTGGATAACAGTCGCTGCGTAGCGTGTGCGTATTGTGTACAAGCCTGCCCTTACGATGCGCGTTTTATCAATGAGGACACCCTCACCGCGGACAAATGCACCTTCTGCGCTCACCGCCTAGAACAAGGCCTATTACCTGCCTGCGTAGAAACCTGTATTGGCGGTGCGCGTGTGATTGGTGATTTAAACGACCCAACAAGCGAGATTCGCCGCTTAATCACAGAACACCAGGACGACATCAAAGTACTGAAACCCAATGAAGGAACCAAGCCTCATGTGTTTTATATCGGCATGGATGGGCGCTTCACCAGCCACATCGACGGACAACCTGCTATTTACGACCCACAAGGAGATCGCGCATGAACATCACCGAAGTGTTAGTCCAACCTCAAGCGATGGCATGGCTACCGTGGGCGGTGCAGTATTTCTTCTACATCGGTTCGGCTTATGCGGCCGCTATTTTATTCTTAATCGCCCTATTATTTGAAAAACACACCAGCCACAGACTGCGCGCTGCGCTTGTGCTGACGCTGGCCATCGGCGCCATCGTGGGACCATTAGCGTTAACTGGTGATTTACACCAACCGGGACGAGCATGGCATTTTTACGCACACATCACGCCGTGGTCATGGATGTCTTTAGGGTCACTTTTCTTGCCTGTTTTCTCAGGTTTAGCGGTAGTGACCGCATGGCTGTATCTCCGCGAGGATCTGATCAACTTACGTAATCAGCCAGGGAAAGTACTGCCTCTAATTTCAAAGCTGTCACTGGGTGAATGGGTGCTCTCTCGTAGAGCGATGCTTATGGTGTCTGCCATCACAGTGCTATCCGGCATAACCATTGCAATTTACACAGGCGCTGAAATTACGGTCGTTAAATCACGCTCATTATGGCACCAACCAGCATCGCCGATTCTTTGGTTTGTCACTGCTTTTATGGGCGCAGTCGGCTTCGCTCTGCTGATTTGGATCTTGCTGCCTAGTCAGTCAAAAACGCTGACATCTGGCGATACCAATCTACTAAAGAAATCGGTGGTTACCAGCGGTGTATTGACGCTGATACTGCTACCGATTTGGGCATCTAACAATTCCGCATTTTCACTTTATTCCAGTGAGCAATGGATACAAAACATAGCGCTGCTCACTTTCGTTATTTTGGGCAGCATTACCTTCGCGTTTATGACGATGAGAGACACCAAATCGTCAACAACGTCTCGTATACATCGTGTCATGGGCTCGTTGTGCCTGTCGTTGATCACGTTGGCAAGCGCGTGGCTGATTCGCTGGTTTACCATCATGGAAGTACAAACCATCGCTAAATTTGATGCAGGGCTTTATCCATACCAACTCACTATGGATGGAAATGGTTGGATAGGCATTATCGGCATGCTCGGATTATGGCTTGCACTGGCACTGCTCGGCTCAGAGCTGGTTCAACCAAAACAAAATATCGAAGCAAAAGCCTCATCACTCACCTTAACTGAACGCTAATCAAAGAGGATTTCATCATGGATAACAAACGCCGTCAGTTTTTGAAATCAGGTATTGCAGTGGGTGGGCTTGGCGCATTCGCTGCGGGTTACGCCACCACTACCAAACATATGGTCGAGGGTGCGCTCGAAGGCACCGCAGGAGAAAAAACGCGTGATATTCACCACGGTAACTCGCTTGAACCAGAGTACACGGTCAACAACAAAGGCAACTTAATCCCGAATCCAAATCAGCGCGTCGCTCCATCCATGTGCTTTGGCTGTTGGTCACTGTGCGGGTTGCGTGTGCGCATTGATAACCGTAACGACGAGATTTTGCGTATTACTGGCAACCCATATCACCCATTGTCTCATCAGCAACACATTCCGTTCGAAACTCCAGTCAAAGATGCTTATTTAAGTTTGGCAGGAGAAGCGGGTCTTGAAGGTCGCTCCACCGCCTGTGCTCGTGGCAATGGGATGCTAGAAATTCGCAACAGTCCGTACCGCATTACTCAGCCGCTGAAACGAGTAGGCAAACGCGGCGAGGGGAAATGGATTCCGATCAGCTACGAGCAATTGATAGAAGAAGTCGTAGAAGGCGGAGATTTATTTGGTGAAGGCCATGTTGATGGCTTGCGCGACATTCGCGATTTAACAACGCCCGTTGATCCTGAAAACCCAGAATATGGCCCGAAAGCCAACCAACTGTTAATGACCAACGCCGGTAACGAAGGCCGAGACGACATCTTCAAGCGCTTCGCGTTCAACAGCTATGGTACGCGAAACTTTGGGCACCACGGTTCGTACTGCGGCTACGCATTTCGTGCTGGCAGCGGTGCATTTATGAATGATCTGGATAAATTTGCCCATTTAAAACCAGACTTCGATAATGCCGAATACATCATCTTTATTGGTATGTCACCTGCTCAAGCGGGTAACCCTTTTAAGCGTCAGGCGCGCCAACTCGCCAATGCGCGAACAGAAGGCAGCTTGGAATACACCATCATCACGCCAAGTTTGCCTGCGGGTTCATCAAGCTTGGCGGCAGGTGACAATAACCGCTGGATACCAATCAAACCAGGCACCGACTCTGCCCTCGTGCTTAGCATGATCCAATGGATCATCGAAAACCAACGCTACAACAAAACCTTCTTGGCGCAGCCGGGCGCGAACGCGATGAAACGAGCAGGCACCGCGCACTGGTGTAATGCGACACATCTCGTGATAAGCGATGAGCAGCACCCGAGAAACGGCACGTTTTTACGCGCGTCGGATCTGAACCTGCCATTCGAAGGCGAAGCGTTGTCTGACTCCGATCCGTACGTCATCGTGGATGATCAAAGCGGCGAATTTGGTCTTCATACCCAAGCTGAGGAAGCGGCCCTTTTTGTCGATAAAACGGTTTCGCTTGCATCAGGCGAAGTGCGAGTAAAATCGTCTCTACAAAGGCTCAAAGAAGAGGCGTTTAAATACAGCCTTGCGTTCTACAGCCAACAATGTGACATCCCTGTTGAGCAAATCGCAGAACTAGCGAAACGCTTCACAAGCTATGGCACAAAAGCGGTGGTCGATACCCACGGTGGCAACATGCACACCAATGGGTTCTATAACTCGTTTACCATCATGATGCTCAATGCGTTGATTGGTAACATAAATATGAAAGGCGGCGCTATGGCCAAAGCGGGTGGCTACCCAACTTCCGCTGCGGGTCCTCGTTACGACTTCACCAAATTTGCTGGCAAAGTCGGCCCGAAAGGCGTCTTTCTGTCACGCAGTAAATTCCCATACCACAAAACCAGCGAATACAAACGTCGCGTTGAGGCTGGTGAGTCTCCGTACCCTACTCGCGCACCTTGGTATCCGTTCGCCGCGCCACTGCTAACGGAGCACCTGTCTGCGGCTATTGATGGTTATCCATACCGCGTTAAAGCGTGGATCAACCACATGGCAAACCCAATGTATGGTGTACCCGGTTTGAAAACGCTGCTGGAAGACAAGCTTAAAGATCCAAAGCAGCTCGGTTTGATTGTATCTGTTGATGCGTTCATTAACGAAACCACCGCATTGTCGGATTACATTGTGCCAGACACCGTTACTTACGAAAGCTGGGGTATGGCAACGCCTTGGCACGACGTTCCGGTGAAAACCGTCACCGCTCGCTGGCCGATTGTGGAAGCGCGAACAGAGAAAACCGCCGATGGTCGTTCGATTTGCTTAGAAAACTTTTTGATTGATGTCGCCAAGAAAATGCAACTAGGCGGCTTTGGTGACAACGCGATTCAAGATGCACAAGGAAATTGGCACGCTCTCCATCGCGCCGAAGATTTCTACTTACGCTCTGCGGCAAACTTGGCTTATGTGAAAGGCGGCGTGCCTGAAGTTTCGGCAGAAGACATTGCGTGGTCCGGCCTAGAGCGTTTAATGCCAGCCATGCAGAAGACGCTGACAGCAGATGAGATGAAACGTGTGGCGTTTATTTTTGCTCGCGGTGGACGCTTTGAAAATGCCAGCGAAGCGTATCAAGGTGAGCAGATGAAGCATAAATGGACACGACCAGTTGCGATATGGAATGAACGTGTCGGCAGCGCAAGAAACACCATGACCGGTGATTTCTACACCGGTTGCCCAACATGGCATCCACAAAAGCTGGCCGATGGCACACCAATGGAAGACCAGTTCCCAAGCTCAGAATGGCCATTCAGCCTGACGAACTTTAAATCCAACATTCACAGTGCGGTATCCAACCTATCGCCAAGGTTGAACTCGATCAAAGGCGTAAACCCAGTGTACATCCATCCAATCGATGCCGAGCGCGCAGGCATTAAAACGGGTGATGAGTTTGTTATCGAGACTCCATCTGCAAGCACCATAGCACTTGCGATGATAGTCAGCGGGATTCGCCCCGGCACACTCGGATTTGAACATGGGTTTGGCCATACCGAGCTAGGACAACGCTCACATTGGATTGGCGATAAACAGCAACCTGTAAAAGCGCGCAGCCAAGATGGCGTCAACATTAACGACATTGGCTTAATTGACCCAACCAGAGAAGGCAAAGGCGTGTTGTTGGATTGGGTAGTGGGCGCTGCGGCGCGTCAGTCCCTGCCAGCCAAAATACGCAAGGCGTAGTAGACAACCAAACCTGAAGAGCTGCCATTTAGCAGCTCTTCACATCCTCTAAATATGTGGAAATCCACAATACCTTTCCTTATTGACAAGGCCGACAATATCGTCCCAGTGACTACCAAGTAGCACTTGGACATATTAATAACAATTAAAGTGAGTCAGCATGTCAAAGATTCTTCCAGTGGTGACAGCCTATTTGCTAGCCACCACTATGGGCGCAAGCGCCTCGTCTATTCCGGAAAAAGCCAGCGTGTGTAGTGGTTGTCACGGCCAAGATGGCATGGGACAGCCAAATATCGCCCCGATGATCGCTGGTTTAAACGCAAATTATCTCAACACTCAAATCGAACTATTCCTTAGTGGTGAACGCCAAAACGTAGTCATGCAAGGCATGGCGAAAGAGCTTAGCGATCCTGCCGTTCGTAAAGAAGTCATGGATTACTTTGCTAACCTCCCGAGCTACGAGTTCACTAACCCAGAGCAACGCGGCGACCAAGCCGACATTCGTAACCCGTATCGTAAATTAATCTTCCAAGGTGATTGGGATAGAAACATTCCAGCTTGCGCGACTTGTCATGGAGCCAGCGGAATGGGCGTCGACAAATTCCCTCGCCTCGCAAGCCAACATGCTGATTACTTAAAAACGCAATTGATGGCATGGAAAAACGGCACTCGCAGTGGTGACCCGCTCAATATGATGGGTACTATCGCGAAAAATCTCACTGACGAAGAGATTGAAAACCTTTCCTACTACTTTGCCTCATTACGTTACTAGGAGCAGACATGAAACGTTTCTATTCTTTGTTCGCATTGCCTCTCATCTCTGCTACTTTGGCCAACGAGCCACTACCGGATCGTCAAACTGAACTGCCAGCTGTGAAAAAAGAAAATCATGGCGAATATTTGCAACCTCGCGATCTGAGTAAAATTCCAAACACCGCATTTGGTGAGCAAGTAAAACGTGGTTACTCGCTCTTTGTTAACTCGCAACAGATGCGCGGCAAATACGTTGGCAATGAGCAAAACTGTGTGAACTGCCATATGGAAGCAGGACGAAAAGCCAATGCAGCACCGCTGTGGGCGGCGTACATGGCCTACCCGGCTTATCGCAAGAAAAACGATCGCGTAAACAGCTACGCAGACCGTATTCAAGGTTGCTTCGAATACTCCATGAACGGCAAAGCCCCCGCTTACGACTCACCCGAAATTGTTGCCCTCAGCGCTTACGCTTATTGGTTGGCAATGGGTGGATTACTCGATAGTTATGGTATGAGCGATGAAGCGGTGCCAGAGCTAGATGCTAAAGCGTTGCAAGTTGGTGGAAAAGCAAAAGACTTCCCGCTGCCAGAAGCCATCGCGCAAGCATTACCAATTGAAGAACGAGGTAATCTCTCTGGACGTGGTTACCCAAAAATCGCCGCCCCTGAGCAAGAACCATCACCAGAGCGAGGCGCACTGGTCTACGAAAAGAACTGCGAAACTTGCCATCGCGCCGACGGCTCGGGTATCAAAGGCACCGACGGCCATTCATACATTCCACCACTTTGGGGCGAATATTCGTATAACTGGGGTGCAGGTATGCACCGGATTAACACCGCGGCCTATTTTATTTACGAAAACATGCCGCTTGGGAAAAGTGTCCAGTTAAGCAAACAAGAAGCGTGGGATGTCGCGGCATACGTCAATAGCCACGAGCGTCCACAAGATCCTCGATTTAAAGGCAACGTGAGCGCAAACGCAGAGAGATATCACCAACATCAAGGCTATTACGGAAAAACACTTAGTGGTAAGCAAGTCGGCTCGAATGCTTTCAAGAGCGGTACCGTCGAGTAAAAGACAACCGTTCATCTTAAATACCAGTGCTCCCACCTCCCTGCTCAGGCTCTCTGGGCAGGGTTGTTTTACTCTCCTGAAGCAATCACTGCCCCCCCCCCTCCAAACCAGCAACGTTAAGTGGTTTTCGGCTTCCAACATACCAATCTTCGCAGTAAAATAATGCGCCAAACGCGACTTTGTTTATATCTTAGAGCTTCCATATACTATGGTGCCAAAAGTAAGAAACTCGTAAACTCCTGAATCAAAACAAGCGTGTCTAATGAAAAAAGAGTATTCTTAGGACAAATGAATCCAAAACCTACCCGATGAGTATTCAACCTAATTCCCGTCAGTTAATTTCATGCGAAGAGTGCGGCCTTGTTGTTCGTATTCCCGATATCGATCAAGGGCAAAAAGCTCAATGTCCTCGATGCGCGCATTCTCTGACAAAAGTGAATGCTAAACCCTATCAAAGCGTGATCGCCATTTCATCGGCATGTTTGATCATGTTGGTGTTAAGCATTTCTTTCCCTTTTATGTCGTTCAGTGTGCAAGGGCTATCGCAAGAAATCACCTTATTGCATGCAGCCAAAATGCTGGCTGAATTTCAAAATGTACTTTTAGGTGTGTTGCTTCTCGCAACGGTCGTCGTATTGCCTGCTATCTATGTCGGTCTCATTCTCTTTCTTCATCTCGAAGCATTAAAAGCGCGTAAACATACGCCATCCAAAAAACAGCAACGAATGGCGAAAGTTTTATGTCGCCTTCTGTTTCGAGTCGAACCCTGGCTGATGGTCGATGTATTCTTGATTGGCGTATTAGTCAGCTTAATTAAAATCGCTTCTCTGGCAGACATTGGAATGGGGACTTCATTCTGGGCGTTCTGCGTTTATACCGTACTGGTAGTCAAATGTATTTCTATGGTTGACAAAAGCTGGCTCTGGGGACACTTCATTCCAGCCATCGTGCTGCCCGATGTAAATGAGGGCGATACACACCATAACCACAACCATATTGGTTGCCATACATGTCACCAACTCAACCCAATTGAAGCGAAAAAGCACCAATACTGCATTCGTTGTAAAAGCCCTATTCATAAATACAACCCAGCAGATAATTTACAAAAAGCTTGGGCGCTTTTGTTTGCGTCAGTCATTTTCTATATCCCAGCGAACCTCTACCCAATGATGTATACCGTAAGCCTTGGACATTCAGAAGGTTCAACTATCATGGAAGGGGTAATACTGCTTTGGCATTTAGGTTCTTACCCTATTGCGATGGTAATTTTCTTTGCTAGCGTATTCATTCCAATGGCGAAAATGCTGGCACTCGCGTGGCTGTATTACAATGCGCAAAAAGCGCGATATCTTCCTCCTGAAGAAAGTATTTCACGCTTAAAGATATACCGCTTAACTGAGTTTATTGGTCGTTGGTCCATGATCGATATCTTTGTCGTTGCCATCTTAGTTGCACTGGTTCAGTTGCAAAACTTAATGGCGATTTATCCAGGCCCTGCTGCGCTCTCTTTCGCGGCAGTGGTCATTTTCACTATGCTTTCTGCAATGATATTTGACTCACGTTTGTTGTGGCAGTTGCCACAAAACGAAGTGCAGGAGCCGATTTCTGACAACTTAAACGAGAAAGCCAAATATGAGTGATGAGAACAACGTAACCGCTCAAATAAAACCGCAAAAGCAGATTTCTGCAATCTGGATTGTACCGATCCTTGCGCTAGCCATGGGAGCGTGGATGCTGTTCCAATACATCAACAGTACAGGCCCACAAATTACTCTCCAACTACCAACCGCAGATGGGATTGAGGTTGGCAAAACCGAGATCCGAGCATTGAATGTAAAAGTCGGACTGATTACTGAAGTTACTCTCAGTGAAAACTACGATCACATCATCGCTAAGGCGCAGATGAATAAAGACGCGAAGCGCATGCTGCGAAATGACACCATGTTTTGGGTGGTGAAGCCTCGAATTGGCCGTGATGGTGTTTCAGGTTTAGAGACCTTGCTCTCTGGCGCTTATATCCAACTTCAGCCGGGTAAATCTAAAGTAGAAAAGGAGCACTTTACGGTATTAGATGTGCCACCGGTCGCTTCTCCTGATGCAGAAGGCCTGCGTCTTGTATTAACGCACCGCGAAGCTGGCAAACTAGGTGTTGGTGACCCGGTTATTTATAAAGGCTTTACCGTTGGTCGTGTAGAGAAAACCAGCTTTGATGTTGATACTCGCAAGGCGCTGTATCAACTCTTTATTTTCAAACCTTATGACAGCTTAGTGCGCACTCGTACTAAGTTTTGGCTGAATTCTGGTGTTGATTTACAGCTCAATGCCGAAGGGTTTGAAGTTAAGTTTGGCTCGCTAGAGAGCATGCTAACGGGTGGCGTTACCTTCGATACCGTTCCAGGTCTTGAGTCCGGCGAACTACTCACAGAAGACATGGTTAACTTCCGCTTGTACGATGATATTAAGCAGCTGAGAGAAGGCATGTACGATGACTACATTGAGTTCGTCATGTTATTTGATGAATCGGTACGTGGCTTAAAAGCGAATGCGCCTGTTGAGTACCGCGGTCTTCGTATTGGTACCGTAACGAGAGTACCGATGCGTTTACCAACACCAGAAGAAAACTTCTCTGCGAAAAAAATTCCTGTTTTGGTGCGCGTTGAGCTCGGTCGAGTGTACGGAGATTTAGAATCCCAATCTTTATCTATGTTCAAAGAGAAGTTGAAGGAAGAGTTTGCTCGCGGTCTCCGTGGCACCTTAAAGACTGGTAACTTGTTAACTGGCGCGCTTTATATTGATGCAGACTTTTACCCTAATGATGATCAGTACGTTCCAAGTGAATTTGAAGGTTTAGATGTTTTCCCAACCATGCGTGGTGGTTTTGCCCAAGTCCAGCGCCAAGTCAATGACTTCCTAAATAAGATTAATAGCTTACCAATGGAAGAAACGCTTAACTCTCTCAATTCAACGTTAAAAACGTCGGAAAAGACGTTGGCGTCAGCAGAACGTGTCGCGGACAGTATTGATAAACTTTTAAATCAAAAAGAGACTCAAGAGATCCCAACAGATATTCGCCAAAGCTTGCAGCAGTTGCAAAAAACACTCGATGGTTATGGACCAAACTCAACCATGTACAATGAAATGGAAGCCACGCTCAAAGAACTAGAAAGCGTGATGACAGAGTTTAAACCCGTACTTAAACAGCTAAACGAAAAGCCAAACTCTCTCGTGTTTGGAGAAGATGAAATCAGTGACCCAATCCCAGTTAAAGGCCAAAACTAATGAAACGAGTATTCTTTTTGTCTATCGCGCTATTTGTCGGTCTAACGGGTTGCAGTAGCGCTCCAGAAACTAAAGGGGCTTTGTACCTTCTACCTAAGGCGGAACCAGTGACTCTGAGCTCTTCTGATATCTCACAGCGCCCTACTTTAGTTGTTCGTCCAGTAAAACTGGCAAGTTATTTAAACGACAGTGGTATCGTTTACCGAACCTCTGAGACTCAAGTTATCCAGGCAAGAAACAATCAATGGGCGCATAGTATTTCCGAGCAAATCACTCAGAGAGTCGTCACAGAACTACGCCACAAACAGACTCATTACTGGCCGACTGAAATGAACAACCTGTTGGATCAAAATGGTGAAGCCAAACTACAGCTTACGTTAAATAAATTTAATGGTAGCTACAAAGGCAATATCGAAATTGAGGGGGAATGGTTACTCATCAATGCTGAAGGTAAGGTAGAAAACAGTGCACCAATACAAATCTCTCAGCCTCTACAGGACGAAGGCTATGGAGCACTTGTCGACGCACTGTCCGTCGGGTTGGAAGAACTGACTTCGGACATTGCCAAAAAAATCTAAGATCGATGTTAATTACAGGGAAGCAAGTTGCTTCCCTTTTTGTGCTGCGAGAAGTTTTTCGATCGAAATAGATGTAGATAATCAAGCGAGACAAATTGATCTTAGTCAGACTGCAATCCGTTCTTTGGTGCTACTCTACGGCAAAATATAAAGCCCCATCCTATGACCTTATGTAGAGGTCTTGTTGATAAGGTTCTTGAGTAGCAATGTCGATTAACATTTCCGATTTAACCACCGCCCTAAATAAGGTGGAGCATATTCATAAAGTTCAGCTTGAAAATGTGCATCAGTTCTTTAAAGCAAACGAAGCTTTCTCGGTAAAAACGTTCAGCCAACTTATATCTAGTGACTCACTTGATGAGCGATTTAAAACCATCGACAAGGCCTTCTCTTTGCTTGGTGATGTGAAAACCTACCTTTTAGAAGCGTCTTACTTAGTTAAGTAAAAATAAAAAAGCCCCTGTAACTTAATTACCGGGGCTTTCATTTTTATCGCCGCTAAGTTGTGGAGTTACAACTTGTAGCGATCATCAATAACCGTTGTCTCTGGGAAGGTTTTACCCTCGTCCATCGCTTCCTCAGTCTCTTCTTTTACTTTGCTATCGATCCAGAAATTACCAATATCCATTGGATGAAGCACCCATTCTGTCGCTTTTGTCATGCCATCTTTAGGAATTTTAACCCAGCGCCAATGTGCAACTCGAGAATAAGGCACCATGTATCCAGGAACGATGATATTCGCTTTGCTGACATAGTTTTGGATTTGATGCGATAAATCGTAACGCTTCTCCTGATCAAACTCAGAGTCATAAGCTTCAATCAACTGGTCCAGCTCAGGGCTGCTGTAGTTGGTGTGGGCATTCGTTTGTGGTCGATTCGCATTATCCGAGTGTAGATATTCCCAATACGCAGGAATCTCACCAGAACCCATATTCAAGAACGCTAACTGATGCTTTTTCTCAAGAATGTATTTAAACGCAGATGAACCATCAACCAAGTTTAACGTGAACTCAAGACCTGCAAGTTTCGCTTGCTCTTTTAAGTACGCAATACGCGGTGTCCAAGAGTTGTATCCGTAGGTGATAGCAAAGCTCAAGCGTTGGCCCTTGTCATTGACACGAATACCATCTGCGCCAACTTTGTCAAAGCCCGCTTTTTCGAAATGTTTAACCGCCGCATCGGCATCAAACTTAGGCGGTGTATTGTTAGGATCATCGTATTCGCCATGACCAAAGCCGAGTCCATGTGGTTTACGTGAATAATCTCCACGCATGATATTTTCAATCATGCCGTCATAGTCAGTGGCTGCCATAACGCCTTTGCGCACTTCTAGGTTATCCAACATCGGCATCGCGGTGTTCATCCAAAGGCCACCAGCGCCTTGTGGTGCTTCGTTAAAGCCCCAGTACTTTTGGATATAGCCTTTTTTGTACACATCACTATCGGTTTTGTCATGCCAAAAGCTTGGTAGCACCATCTCAAAGTAGTCCAAGTTGCCTTTCTCAAAGTGCTTCATGGCAATATCAGGATCGCGAATCACCTTAATGCGGACTTTTTCTACGTTGTAACGGTTTTTATAGTAGCGGTTGTTATACCCCCACCAATCTTCGCCCACGTGTTTGAATGTCACGCTCTTACCTTTCTTCACTTTATCAATGTAGTAAGGCGCCGCAGTTGGCTCAGATTTAAAGTTGAACTTCCTGACGAAGTTATCAGGCATGCCATCGTTATTTGCGTCCTTTTCTCCTTCAAAGAAGTGTTCCGGACGAGGCTGAAAACCATTACTCGGCATGTTAATCATAACCATGAGCGAGTCATGACTTTGAGCTACAGCAAGATTGACTTTGATCGTGTAGTCGTCAATTTTTTCAACACCAACAACGCTGTTCGTGAAGAAGTCGTTGTACCACGGGTCGATAATGTCTTTTGACGTGTAGTACTTCATCATAAAGACGTAATCATCTGCCGTAATTTTTTCACCATCTGACCACTCGGCCGTTTCATCAAGCTTAAAGAATACGGTTTTGTTGTCCTCTCCAAATGCCCATGACTTAGCAAGTTGGGGGATCCATTTACCAGTATTTGGATGACGCTGAGCAAGCTTTGGTGAACCATCCATTAAATATTGGCGCAAGCCGGAGTTCGCATCTGGACCAACACTTCGTAATGTCTGAGGAAAGCTCTGAATGTAAGTACGATAAGTACCACCTCGTACCGCTTCTTCAGAGGCGAACAGAGGTTCATTGTTATTTGAAATCCATTCTATATCAGCAGGTAGCTCTGCCGCACTCAGTTGAAAACTGGCAGCGGTCAGTGTTGCAAGTACTGAAAATGGCAGTTTTTTAGTCATGTTTCTTCCTTGTTGTGTTTGCGATTAAGGTCGTAGCAAGGAAGACGGAGTGTGAAAGCTGCAAATAGAAAATACGCAGATAGGAAATAATAGGAGCGTAATATGAAGTGACTTCCTGCCAGCTTCTATATTAATTTCAAAGAGTTTCACTAGGTCATCCTAGACCTTACAACGCAGTGAATGCATCTTCGCCATAGTATTCTTTAGGCTTTTGTAACGCAAGTCATCAATAATACATGGTCGCATTTTCTATACATCACAGTGAGTTATGTTACAAAAGTGTGATCGATATAGTACCAAGCCCTACTTTCCTCATAATAAACCGTAGAACCTTTATCCGAATAAGATCCCCCCTACACCAATTAAAGCAAGCAAGTAAGCGAGCAGATACAACTGGTAAAAATGAGCAGTTGCTTACTACGGTTGGTATTTTTATTAGATACAAAAAAGGTGAGGCATCACAGCCTCACCTTTCTTTATACAATACAAGACTGTGCTTACATACTAGACAAGCTATCATTGATCGATTTTAACACTGCAGCAGGATCCACAGCTTGAGTAATTGGACGCCCAATAACAAGATAGTCAGAGCCTGACTGAATAGCCTCTACTGGTGTCATGATACGGCGCTGGTCACCTTGCTCAGAGCCAGCAGGTCGGATTCCTGGTGTAACTAACTTAAAGTCTTGACCAAGTTCGCTCTTAAGCAATGAAGACTCTTGAGCTGAACATACGACACCATCTAAACCAGCGTTTTTGGTCAATGTCGCCAGACGAATAACTTGATCCTGAGGCGCAATGTTCAAACCAATACCCGCTAAATCACTTTGTTCCATACTGGTTAGTACCGTTACTCCTATCAGAAATGGGCGTTCTTTACCGTATGGCTCAAGAATTTCACGTGATGCCGTCATCATACGCTCACCACCGCTCGCATGCACATTCACCATCCAAACCCCTAATTCCGCGGCTGCGCGGACCGCCTTAGAACAGGTATTTGGAATATCGTGAAATTTCAAATCCAGGAAGACTGAGAAACCACGTTTGTGGAGTTCACGTACGAAATCAGGACCAAATAGCGTAAACATTTCCTTGCCAACTTTTAGGCGACATGACGCAGGATCAATTCTATCTACAAACGCAAGTGCGTCTGCTTGGTTATCATAATCCAGTGCGACAATAACTTTTTGGTCGATCATTTCATCTCCTAACTATTTTGGTTCTTATTAAATAAAAAGTTAAAAAAATGCAGCGGACAGAAATTCTGCCAGCTGCATTAAAATTATTCACCATCCAATCCGCGGATTGGCTTGATCGTCCCCCACCCTTTACAGGACGGGCAGTGCCAATAAAGGGAATGAGTAGAAAACCCACACTTCCGGCATCGGTAGTGTGGTTTCACTTTTAACTGTTCACCCACCATCGCTTGTAGCGTCGATAGACTGTCCTTCGCGCGACCGTCTTCTGCTTCAGCAATGTGGTAGTCAATTAATCGATAAAAGCCCTTCATGGTTGGATTTTTCAGCAGCTGTTTGGTCAGCAGCTCTTGTGCAGCCCCTACGTTCTCGTGGTGAGCAACCAACTGAGCCAACATTAACTCGGCTGATACGCCTGCTTTCTTATCAATACAAGCTCGCAGAAACTCTACAAGTTCATCTTCCTGGCCCAAATGATGGTAGCACTCTGCAATGGTTGGTAAGACATCGCTGATAAAGTCTTTGTCTTGCTCAAGCACACCCGTTAGGTATTTTATCGTGTGTTTATAATCTTCAGACTCTAGATAAATTCGTCCCAAAGCAATACTCGCTCGAACACACTTTGGGTCTTCTGCTAGGGCTTTTTTAAAGTGCTGTATTGCCTTATTAGTATTACCATCGGCTTGGTCGAGCATGGCAATTTCACACCAAAAATGAGCAATATTCGCACGCATTCTGGAGCGTTTATTACCCAACTTAGCCAATTGATTGGCGTAATAAATTGCTTTTTCCCATTCACGTGTTTGTTGGTAAATGGTTACCAATTGCTGAAGGGCCGCTTCTTTGTAATCTGGCTCTTCGACTAACTGTTCGAAGATTTTCTCTGCACGATCGAGAAAACCAGAGACCATGTAATCTTTCGCCAACTGTTGAAGTGCAAGATTCTTTTGATCCAGTGTTAAGCCAGAGCGAGAAATGAGATTTTGGTGAATTCGGATTGCGCGGTCGACTTCGCCACGAGACCGGAATAGGTTACCCAACGCAAGGTGAGTATCGATGGTCTCGTTATCAACTTGGAGCAATTCAATAAAGTGATCGACAGCCTTATCTGATTGGTCAGAGAGCAGCAGATTAAGACCCGTCATATACTGACGAGAGATTTGATGAGATTGCTTCTGCTTGTCTTGCTGAGCGCTGCGATGCCCCATATACCAGCCATACGCAGCAGCTATAGGCAACAACAAGAAGAGTAGTTCAAGCATTAAAGTTAAGCCTTATCCTTATGCCTGTTTTTCGATGGCTGGCTTATCAGCAGGTTTGTTTGCATCTGTAGGTTCGTACTTTTTCAGCTTTTTCTTTAAACGACGAACTTGTAGCTGAGTTTTCAGCTGGATACTACCAAAGATAACCCACGCTAAAGCAAAGCCAACCACAAATACCACACCTAATAGTGTAGATAAGTGGAACTCTCCTTTGGCTAGAAGATAGTTAAAAGTCACTAGCTCTTGGTTTTGAGAACCTAACGCCAATGCAATTAAAAAGAGAGCTAAAACAGCAACGATTTTTATAATTTTCATTTACATCACCCTTCTAGGAGTAAGTCGGTAAGATTATGCAGGAAAATGCTTCTTCAGACTACGTATATTAGCAATAATCTATACCCAAGTAACCTCAAGATGCTTAGTTTGTAGACACGCCTAGAAGTTAAAGTTACTTGGGTGTAGAAAGCTGCAAAGAAAACAGCCAGAATCAACAGCTCGCTTCGTAAACTGCTTGGACACATTACAAAAAAGCGGCATACACAAACGTATGCCGCTTTTTTCAAACTAATAAGAGTGCGTTAGCCAATATTTACACGCTCACGAAGCTCTTTACCAGGTTTGAAATGTGGAACGTATTTACCTTCCAATTCCACTTTATCGCCCGTTTTAGGGTTACGACCTACGCGAGGCTCGCGGTAATGAAGAGAAAAACTACCAAAGCCACGGATCTCGATACGGTCACCGCTCTCTAGCGTAGAGGCCATGTGCTCTAAAATATCTTTTACAGCATCCTCTACCTCTTTCGCTGATAAGTGTGTTTGCTCAGCGCAGAGTCTTTCAATCAGTTCAGACTTAGTCATAGTTGCCCTCTTTGAGTATCTTTATCACTTATTATAGTAAGTAATACTAATTCCAACAAACACTTGCTGACAATTCTAGACAAATTTTATGCAAAATGCGCAATGAAGAAATGCCTTTTATTAAGATAGTTTACCGTCATTAGTATTACTACTTAAATATGCTCAAATATAAAAAAGGAGCCTTGCGGCTCCTTTTTTGCTTAAGCGAGTATATTATTCGCCTTTAGCAGCTTTGAAAGCGTCAGCCATTGCGTTACCGAATGCATTGTCATCTTGCTTGTTGATAGATGCCATTGCTTCTTGCTCGTCAGCTTCGTCTTTAGCTTTGATAGATAGGTTGATTACGCGGTTCTTACGGTCTACACCTGTGAACTTCGCTTCAACAACATCACCAGCGCTTAGGATTAGAGAAGCATCTTCTACGCGATCGCGTGATACTTCAGAAGCACGGATGTAACCTTCAACGCCTTCTGCGATTTCAACAGTAGCGCCTTTAGCGTCAACAGCAGTTACAGTAGCGTTAACTAGAACACCTTTCTTGTTGTCAGCAACGTAAGCATTGAATGGGTCGTTTTCCATTTGCTTGATGCCTAGAGAGATGCGCTCACGCTCAGCGTCTACTGCTAGAACAACTGCAGAGATCTCGTCGCCTTTCTTGTACTCACGTACAGCTTCTTCGCCAGCAACATTCCAAGAAATGTCAGATAGGTGAACTAGACCGTCGATGCCGCCTTCTAGACCGATGAAGATACCGAAGTCAGTGATAGACTTGATCTTACCAGTAACTTTGTCGCCTTTAGCTTGTGCTTCAGCGAATGACTGCCATGGGTTAGCTTTACACTGTTTCAGACCTAGAGAGATACGACGACGTTCTTCGTCGATTTCAAGAACCATAACCTCAACTTCGTCGCCAACATTAACAACTTTAGAAGGGTGGATGTTCTTGTTAGTCCAATCCATTTCTGAAACGTGAACTAGACCTTCAACGCCTTCTTCGATTTCAACGAAGCAGCCGTAGTCAGTTAGGTTAGTTACGCGACCAGTTAGTTTGTGACCTTCTGGGTAACGCTTAGCGATTGCTACCCATGGATCTTCGCCTAGTTGCTTAAGACCTAGTGATACGCGAGTACGCTCACGGTCGAACTTAAGAACTTTAACTTGGATCTCGTCACCAACGTTAACGATTTCAGATGGGTGCTTAACGCGCTTCCAAGCCATATCAGTGATATGTAGAAGACCGTCAACGCCACCTAGGTCAACGAACGCACCGTAGTCAGTAAGGTTCTTAACGATACCTTTAACTTCAGAACCTTCTTGTAGAGTTTCTAGAAGCTCGTCACGCTCAACGCTGTTTTCAGATTCGATAACAGCACGACGTGAAACAACTACGTTGTTACGTTTTTGGTCAAGTTTGATAACTTTGAACTCTAGCTCTTTGTTTTCTAGGTGAGCAGTGTCGCGGATTGGACGTACGTCTACTAGAGAGCCAGGAAGGAAAGCACGGATACCGTTTAGTTCAACAGTGAAACCGCCTTTAACTTTACCGTTGATGATACCAACAACAGTTTCAGCTTCTTCGTAAGCTTTCTCAAGTACGATCCAAGCTTCGTGACGCTTAGCTTTCTCACGAGAAAGTTGAGTTTCACCGAAACCATCTTCAACAGCGTCTAGAGCTACGTCTACTTCAGCGCCAACTTCAACTTCAAGTTCGCCAGCAGCGTTCTTGAACTGTTCAGCAGGGATAGCAGATTCAGACTTAAGACCAGCGTCAACAAGAACGAAACCGTTCTCGATAGCTACTACAGTACCTTTAACGATGCTGCCTTGTTGGAATTCTGTTTCGTTTAGAAACTCTTCAAAGAGTTGAGCAAAAGATTCAGTCATTTAGTTAATCTTCAATAAATTAAACTTCCACGGGTATCCTACCGCATGGGGTTATTAAATTCGCCAGTCATCATCCTTGCGACCAACGCTCTTAGTCTAGCCGAGTATCATTACTCAGCTAGCTTCGATTCGATATATTGTAGTGCCTTTTCTACTACTTCGTCGATAGTCATCGACGTAGAATCTAGCACAAGCGCATCCTCAGCAGGGCGTAGTGGCGCCACTGGGCGGTTACGATCTCGGTCGTCACGCTCTTGGATCTCGCTTAAAAGGTCAGCAAATTTAACATCTAACCCTTTCTCTTGCAACTGTTTAAGGCGTCGATTTGCACGCTCTTCTGCGCTCGCATCAAGGAAGATTTTCGCTTGTGCACTTGGGAATACAATTGTGCCCATATCACGACCATCAGCCACTAGGCCCGGAGCGGCCTCAAATGCACGCTGACGACGTAATAATGCTTCACGAACACGTGGCAGAGCCGCAACTTTAGATGCTGCCATACCCGTTTCTTCTTTGCGAAGCTCCCCTGACACATCTTCGCCTTCTAGAACGACCTTAACTAAGTCACCCTCTGCGATAAATTGAACGTCTAGGTGTGTTGCCAGTGGGACAAGTGCGTCTTCTGACTCTGTGTCGACACCGTGGTGAATCGCAGCGAGTGCAAGTACACGATAAATTGCGCCAGAATCTAAGAGTTGGAAACCCAACTTTTTCGCCAGCAACATACATAAAGTGCCTTTACCTGCACCACTAGGTCCATCTACGGTTACAACCGGAGTTTGAGAGGACATGTTCTTCTCCACCTATAGTTTCTTTTCAGCAATTTGCTCGGTTTTCGAGGCGCGCATTATACGGGTAATCGCCCTTTGGAGCGAGGAAAAATGTCGTGTAAAGCATTACACCTAATGCGCAATTGGATTCATCAATAAACATAAGGTTCAACAAAAACGGCGAGAACTTCCACCCTCGCCGTTTTAAATGTCATGATCTTAGGTTCGATTAAACAATCGGTTTTTGGCCACGCTCAGCTAACTTTAAGATCACACTGTCAGCAACTTTGCCCGCGACACCTGCTAGCTTGTCTGCCAGCTTTTTCTTCTGCACATAATGCACAGAAAGTACGGTCTTATCTTTGCATGCCGCAACAACGATATCATCAGATGTACTAATGTCATCCACCAAACCAAGCTCTTTCGCTTGTGTACCGAACCAGTGCTCACCTGTGGCTACTTTGTCTAGGTCCAAACTAGGACGACGCTCGCGAATGAAGTCTTTAAACAAGACATGTGTTTCTTCAAGCTCTTGCTTAAACTTATCGCGCGCTTTATCGGTATTCTCACCAAACATCGTTAGCGTGCGTTTATATTCACCCGCGGTTAGTTGTTCGTACTCAATGTCATGTTTCTTCAACAGTTTGTTGAAGTTAGGAATTTGCGCGATAACGCCAATAGAGCCCACAATTGCAAACGGTGCAGAAACAATCTTATCTGCGACACATGCCATCATGTAACCGCCACTTGCCGCAACTTTGTCAACAGAGATGGTCAAAGGAAGACCCGCAGCTTTGATTCGGTCCAGTTGAGAAGAGGCAAGGCCGTAACCATGAACCATACCACCGCCAGATTCTAAACGAAGTAATACTTCATCACCTTCACGTGCGACAGCCAAAATAGCAGTGATCTCTTCACGTAGAGACGCAACTTCTTTTGCATCTATACTACCGTTGAAATCAAGAACGAATAGGTGTGGTTCACGCTTGCTATCTAATGAACCGTCTTTGCTCGCTTGTTTGATCTCTTTTTCACGAGATTTGTTTTTCTCTTTCTCTTCTTTCTTGACCGCTTTATCTCGAGCTTTGATGAAAGCATCGTCGTGCAAATGATGTTCTAACTGCTCAACAGATTGTTTGTGTTGCTCTGAAAGGTTGGTAATCTCTAACTCCCCTTTCGCCGCACCCGATTTGCCACCAGCCGATTTTGCAATAATGAGCAGAACAATTATCGCAGCAACCACCGTGATAATTTTGGCCAGAAACAGACCATAATCTAATAAAAATTCCAACGAGAGCTCCTTTATCTCATTTCAGATGACGTTAGTATGTTACGCAGAAACATCAGCGAGAAGGCAGCGCGGTTTGTAACCACTTGTTCTGATTGATAGCATACCTAACGAAAGTTCTGGAATTGGTATAACACATGAATTGGTGTATTGTAACCATCTTGTCACGATTACCAAGATTTTCCATTGAGAAACAGGCGTTTTTAGCGTCAATTAACTATCATGGACCCTCTTACAATAATAAGGATTTATCGCCGTGAACTACTCCGTTTCAGCTGATGCTCTAAAAGGTAAAGTCATTCTTGTTACTGGCGCTGGTAATGGCATCGGCCGTCAAGCCGCACTTTCTTATGCCGAGCACGGTGCAACTGTTATTCTTTTGGGTAGAAATGTGCAAAACCTTGAATCTATCTATGATGAGATTGAAGCAGCTGGCTACCCACAAGCTGCTATCATTCCTCTGGATCTCAAGGGCGCAACTAAGCAAAATTACATTGATATGGCAGAGACAATCGAAGGACAGTTTGGTCGTTTGGATGGCCTATTACACAACGCAGGTGTCTTGAGTTCGCTGTGTCCATTTGATCAAATCAAAGAGGAAGACTTCGACGATATCATGCAGATCAACGTGAAAGCAGAAATGTTAATGACTCAAGCACTACTGCCTGTGATGCGTAAATCAGAAGCTGGGCGTATTATCTTTACCTCTTCGACCGTCGGCCACTCTGGTCGCGCTTTCTGGGGGCCATACGCTATCTCTAAATTTGCCGTAGAAGGCATGATGCAAGTTTTGGCTGACGAGCTGAGTGATACACCGATCCGCGTTAATGCAATTAACCCTGGTGCCACTCGTACTCGCATGCGTGAAAAAGCATATCCGGGTGAAGATGCGAATACTCTCAAAACGCCATTGGATATCATGCCGCTATATTTGCACTTAATGGATCCAGCGGTTACCGATGTGAATGGTCAGTGCATCGACGCTCAACCGAAGCGTAAATAACGAATTCAGGTTACCTCACATAATCGATTGAAAAGGCAGCAAACGCTGCCTTTTTTCATTTCTCTCTTCATAAAAATCTTGCGACTTTCTGTCATAGAAATATACTGTACATATATACAGGTATTTATTATGCACGATATTATTCAGCACTTAAAAAGCCAGCACCTTGTTTGGCAAGCAAATTTAACGAAAACAGATCCTCAGCAGTTGCAGACTAGTTCCGGTTTTTCTGAATTAGATGATTTGCTCGGCGGAGGCTTTCCACCTCATGGCGTGGTGGAGATGGAATCTATTGGTAGTATTGGTGAATTGCGTTTGCTCGCTCCCTATTTAAAAGCCACTCAGACCAATGGTGTGACCGCATTTATTCAACCACCTGCGTTAGTGAATTCTCTGTTTTTGCACTACATAGGGTTGGATATAAACCAAGTGTGGGTTGTTACTCCAACTCACCCCAAAGATGCTCTTTGGGCTGCAGAGCAATGTCTGAAAAGTGGGGTATGCAGTAATGTTTTGTTATGGCAAGAAGAGCTTGAAATACATCAAGTGAAACGCTTACAGGTAGCGAGTGAACAAGGTACTTGCCCTCTCTTTATGCTTAAAACAGATACTATCAACCGCTTGTCTTTGCCTGTGTCACTCAGTTTAAAACTGAAAGGCGACGAGCAAGGGATTAATGTTGAAGTGCTGAAAAGGAAAGGAGGCTGGAATAGAGGTAGCGTTAGTATCGGCTTCCAACACCATTACCCGCAACTGGTGAAACCATCATCTAAAACTCTGCACTCGACTGTGGTCAATTTCCCACTGGCGAACCAAGGTTAGTGATATGGCTTTGTGGATTTACTTGCACTTCCCTCGCCTACAGCTAGACGCACTCTTTGGTGATAACCAAAATCACCCCGTGGTGATTGTAGAAAGCCAACGTTGTCAGATCATTCAATACAACGGCATTGCCGAGCAACAAGGTATTAAGCCTGGTATGGGCTTAGGCAGTGCTGCGTCCTTGTGTCGAGATTTACAAGTGCATCCTTATCATCCACAAACCGAATTAAATAAATTACAAGAGGTAGCTCAGTGGTTGTATTTGATCACATCTGACGTTGTGTTGATGCCAAACCAAGGTATTTTGCTACGTGCCACACCGATGCTCACCCTATATGAAGGGTTGGACAATTACTGGAATAAAGTCAGTGCTCACTTAACTAAACTGCAGTTAAGCTTTCAATTTGGTTGTGGTTTTTCACCTCTGTCAGCCAAGTTAATGGCATTGGCAGGAGCAAATGTTCTTAGTGACGACAAATCTCTTATCGAACAAATGTTATTCCCATTACCTCTGCCTCTAACCGATTTATCGAGCTCTATGGTTGAAAAGCTGCACCGCGTAAGCGTTACTTCCTTAAAAGGGTTACTTGAACTGCCGTTGCAAGACATCGCTCGACGCTTTGATATCGATTTGGTGAACTACGTTGGTCGACTGACTGGGCAGTTTAAGCATCCTGTCGACTTTTATCACCCGACCGAATCCTTCCAAGTTTATTTAGAACTGCTGTTTGAGTTCGAAAACGTTCAGTGGATTGAAAAGCCGCTGGCCAAGTTACTTCGTCAACTCGAAACCTTTCTTAAATTAAGAGATAAGGTCGCTTTTGAGCTGTGTTTAACACTCCACCAGCGTGAGAAACAAGAGCAACACCTTCAACTCACTTCTGCGCAAGGTGATTACCTATGTCAGCGTTGGCAGCAGTTAGCGAGTTTAAGCTTAGAGTCACTCTCGCTCAATGGCCCAGTCACAGGGATAACGTTAAAAATCGTCCGTCAAGGTGAGCCTCTTAGTGCATCACGCGATCTCTTTGCTGGGCAAAAAGGGAACATGAATGCTTTAGAACTGCTCTCTTTACTGCAAGCTAAATTGGGGAAAAGTGCCGTGTTAAAACCCAACATCGCTTGTGATCCTAGACCAGAAAAGGCCAGTCAATATCGCCCTGCTGATGCTCCAGATGAAAAGGAGCACGCCATACCATCCATACTACGCCCCGCAATGCAATTGCCCACTCCCATTGCATTGCAAGAGCAAGTCTCTTTGGTCCACGGACCTGAGCGAATCGTTTCTGGATGGTGGGATGGTGATGAGATCATGCGTGATTACTACATTGCACACACCAAGCAAGGCCGCTGGTTATGGATCTTTCGCGATCAGCACAAGCACTGGTTTCTTCATGGCTATTTTTGTTAAATCGACAGTTATTTTTGTTGGATCATTATGAGTTACGCGGAACTATTTTGTCAGTCTAACTTCTCTTTTTTGACTGGGGCTTCTCATGCAGAAGAGCTGGTACTCCAAGCTGCTTTCTATCGCTATCAAGCTCTAGCTATAACGGATGAATGTTCGGTCGCGGGCGTTGTCAAAGCCCATGCGACCATCGAACAACATAAACTCGATATCAAACAAATCGTTGGAAGTATGTTTTGGTTAAATGATGAATGCCAAATCGTACTGCTTTGCCCTTGTCGCAAGGCTTATGCCGAGTTGTGTCGTATCATCACAAACGCAAGAAGACGAAGTGAAAAAGGCAACTATCAACTGTTCGAATGGGATTTGATGTCGATTCGACATTGCTTGGTATTGTGGCTGCCCACACATCAAGAGAGTGACCACTATTGGGGACGCTGGCTCAATCAACACCACGCTAATCGTTTGTGGGTAGCGATTCAGCGCCATTTGAGTAACAACGATACTGAGTACATTGCGCACTGCGAGCAGTTAGCACATGAATTTCAATTACCTATAACTGCCTGCGGAGGCGTTCTCATGCATGATGTTGAACGCTTGCCATTACAGCATGTACTTACCGCTATAAAGCATGGGTGTAGCGTCGATAAACTCGGTTTTGATCGTATTTCGAATACAGAACGAGCGCTTCGTCCTTTTAAAAAACTGGTTCGGATTTACAAACCAGAATGGCTGGAAGAAAGTACTTACATCGCCGATTTATGCGAGTTTAAGCTCTCCGATTTAAAATACGAATATCCTACCGAGCTGATCCCAGATGGTTATACACCCGACTCTTACTTACGTATGTTGGTCGAGCGTGGTAAAAAGCTGCGTTTTCCTGAAGGCGTGCCAGCAGAAGTCAATCAAACCATCGAGAATGAACTGGCGCTTATTCAAGAGCTGAAATACCACTACTACTTCCTTACTATTCACGACATTGTAATGTTCGCGAAACAGCAAGGCATTCTTTACCAAGGGCGAGGTTCCGCTGCAAACTCTGTGGTGTGTTATTGCCTGGAAATTACCGCCGTCGATCCTCGACAAATCGCTGTCTTATTCGAACGATTCATCAGTAAAGAACGTAAGGAACCGCCGGATATTGATGTGGACTTTGAACACGAGCGCCGTGAAGAAGTTATCCAATATATTTACAAAAAATATGGCCGTGAGCGTGCAGCACTTGCTGCAACAGTGATCAGCTACCGCTTTAAAAGCGCCGTGCGTGAAGTCGGTAAAGCACTAGGGATTGAAGAGACCCAATTAGATTTTTTCATTAAGAACGTTAATCGCCGAGATCGCAGCCAAGGCTGGCAAGCTCAAATTATTGAACTTGGCTTACAACCAGAATCTCTCAAAGGGCAGCAGTTTATCCAATTGGTCAACGAGATCATTGGCTTCCCACGCCATTTATCTCAGCACGTAGGTGGCTTTGTAATTTCATCTGGCCCTTTATATGAGTTGGTACCAGTTGAAAATGCCTCGATGGAAGATCGCACTATCATTCAATGGGATAAAGACGATTTAGAAAGCTTGAAACTACTAAAAGTCGATGTGCTCGCACTCGGCATGTTAAACGCCATCAGAAAGTGCTTTCAACTAGTCGAGAAACATCACCAGCGATCCCTCTCTATTTCCGAGATCACTCGCCGACAAGATGATCCACACGTGTACCGCATGATCCAAAAAGCCGACACGATAGGCGTATTCCAAATTGAATCTCGTGCACAAATGAGCATGCTCCCTCGCTTAAAGCCCGCTTGTTATTACGATTTAGTGATTCAAATTGCGATTGTTCGTCCAGGCCCTATTCAGGGTGATATGGTGCATCCTTTTTTAAAACGGCGTGATCACAAAGAGCCTGTCAGTTATCCATCGGAAGAAGTAAAAAGCGTTCTTGAGCGGACTATGGGCGTCCCAATTTTCCAAGAGCAAGTCATCAAGCTAGCCATGGTAGCCGCAGGGTTTAGCGGTGGCGAGGCCGATCAACTCCGTAGAGCGATGGCATCATGGAAGAAGAATGGCGATCTCGCTAAATTCAGACCAAAACTGATCAATGGTATGCAAGAGAGAGGTTATGACTTAGCGTTTGCTGAGCGCATTTTCGATCAGATTTGCGGCTTTGGTGAGTACGGCTTCCCTGAAAGCCATTCAGCGTCTTTCGCAGTGCTGGCATATTGTTCTGCGTGGTTAAAATATTATTACCCAGCAGAATTTTACACTGCACTGTTGAACAGCCAACCAATGGGGTTTTATAGCCCATCGCAATTAGTACAAGATGCCCGCCGACATGGCGTCGAAGTATTGCCGGTGTGCGTCAATCACTCAAAATATCAGCATCATCTCGTCTCACGTCCGAATGGCAGGCTCGGCGTGCAACTTGGTTTTCGCTTGGTGAAAGGCTTTAACGCAGAAAGTGCGCAAAGGCTTATTGAGCGCAAACCACTTAATGGTTACCGCTCGATTCAAGAAGTAAAGCAGATATTAAGAAGCCGAAGTGACATTGAACTATTAGCTTCAGCTAATGCATTTCAGGTCCTATCGGGGAATCGTTATAACGCACGCTGGGCAGCAATGGATTCCTTATCTGACCTACCATTGTTTCACAAGGTCAAAGAACCCGGTGTTAGCTACCAAACTCAGCCCTCTGAATATGAAAATTTAATTGAGGATTACGCGAGCACAGGACTATCTCTTAGCCGCCACCCGATTAAATTATTAGAAGAAACGGGCAAACTCCCTCATTTTACCCGCATGAGGCAATTAGCAGAGAAACCGCATAGGTCATTGGTCACAGTGGTAGGCGTGGTAACGGGAAGACAATCTCCAGGCACCGCCGCTGGCGTGACATTTTTTACGTTAGAAGATGACACAGGCAACATTAATGTGGTCGTTTGGCAAGCGACAGCACGAGCCCAAAAGCAAGCGTATTTAGGCGCTAAAGTATTAATGGTGAAAGGCATTCTTGAAAGAGAGGGAGAAGTCACGCACGTTATTGCTGGCAAGTTGATTGATTGCACGCACTATTTGAATAATTTACAAAGTAAATCTCGCGACTTTCATTAGTGCAGAGGTATTAAGGAGAGAGGTGTTAAAAATCAGAGAGAGCTGCTCTCCCTCTGATTTCACTATATCTAATCATGCACTTTTGAAAGCATCTGGCGTAATCGGTCTTGAGCAACTTCAACCAACAGATCTGGTTGGAATTTAGAGATAAAACGATCACAGCCTACTTTTTGTACCATGGCTTCATTAAAGCTGCCGCTCAGAGAGGTGTTCAACGTAATAAACAACTTAGACATACGTGGATCTTGGCGCACTTCATGAGTCAGTTTATAACCGTCCATTTCAGGCATTTCAGCATCCGTAATCATCATCAACAGCTCTTTTTCTACGTCTTTCCCTTCATCACACCAGCGCTTTAAAACTGTTAGCGCTTCTAGTCCGTCACGGCACTCGATGATATTCATACCCAATTGAGAAAGCGTATCGCGAACTTGATTACGAGCTGTAGATGAATCATCCACAATCAGAACATTACGCCCGACCATTGCTTGGGCAAGTTCTTGATCCAGAATGTCCACTGAAATCGTGACGTCGTAATGCACGATCTCTGCTAAAACTTTTTCAACGTCAATAATTTCGACAATTTGAGAGGCATCCCCCTCTTTGATTTGCGTGATAGCTGTGAGGTAATTCGAGCGACCAGACGTGGAAGGAGGCGGCTGAATTTCAGTCCATGCCGTATTAATAATGTTTTTAACCGGACCGACTAAGAAGCCCTGCACCGTGCGGTTGTACTCTGTCACGATCAAGTTTTCTTCTTCCGCTTCACCACGCAAAGCTGGGAAACCTATCGCGCCACGCAAATCAATCACTGGCACTGCTTCACCTCGTAAAGAAGCGACCCCACGAATGTTGTAGTGTGAGCCAGGAAGCTTGGTTAACGGTGGCAGCTTGATGACCTCTTTCACTTTGAACACATTAATCGCAAACAATTGGCGACTATTTAAAGTGAACAGCAGAAGCTCTAGTCGGTTTTCACCAACCAAGTTCGTACGCTGGTCAACCGTATTTAACACTCCGGACATACTACTACCTAAATTATGGATAATTCTTATTTTTACTCAAAATCAATACAGACACATCAAGGTTCTAAGCCCAAATAACCTTAAGATATTTGTTTTTCGAGCATGGCTTGAAAGTACAACGGTTTCAGCGTATTACTTCCCTTCTATTTGTATCAGACACAAAGTCACTCTACACATTGAAAGCCATTTGGGTTTATTTACTTGAGCTTTTTAGGAAATTACATGAATGGCGCAGATATAGCAATGCAGCACAACTCAAATTAACCTTCTAATAATAGGCGATCAAAAAGGGTGAGCCGTTAAGTCTCACCCTAAATCATCTAAAAATGTATAGGCTCGACACCTAAGCACTTCATCATGTTTGAAGCAATTAGCCTTCCACAACCTTCATCAATAACTGACCATCGTACAACGCTTGCTTGATCAACGCGGCACCAGGCATTGTTGCTTGCTTATAGAAACGAGATTCCACCAGCTCAAGATCTTGGTGATAAACCGGTAAACTCTGCTCTTCGATACAGCGACGCACCGCAGGATAAAGTACATCTTTTGCTTGGTTAATCACACCACCGATCAAGATCTTCTCAGGGTTAAATAAGTTGATCACAATAGCAATTGCGGAACCTAAGTAGCGTCCAAGCTTTTCAATCACATCAACTGCCAACGGATCACCGTTCGCTGCCGCTTCACAAATGCTCTCAATACTCATTTCTTCTTGTTCAGCAAGAATAGAGTCTTCGCCATCAGCAATTCGTCTTACGACTTCTTCACGAATGGCTTGAGAACTGGCAACGGTTTCCAAACAACCAATGTTGCCACAATGACAACGTTTTCCATTTGGATCGATTTGAATATGCCCAAGCTCACCAATGTTGCCGTGACGACCTTGCAAAACGCGCCCATCCAGAATGATGCCGGCACCTAAACCATGGTGAATAGAGATAAGAACAGAGTTGTCATTGTCTTGAGAATGGCCGAAAAGCTTTTCTGCTAATGCCCAAGCTCGCGTGTCATTGGCAATGAAAACTGGCAAGCCTGTTGCTTTATATATCTCTGGTCCAAGAGCAAGATTTTCGACGTTGTAATGAGGCATTTGCAGCACGACACCTTGCTCTGAATTCACAAGGCCAGGCAGCGTAATTGCAATACTGGTAACACGGTCAAGTTGATCCGCGTAAGTTTGGAAGAATTCATCAATTTCGTAGAGCAGACGCTCAAGCACATCGTCTTGGTCACGTTCGTGTATCTCGATTTTAGTATCGATCAACACATCACCACCTAGCTCATGCAGAGCAATAGTTAAATAACCTCGCCCCAAACGCATTGACAGAAATTGCCACCCTTCGTTGTTGACCTGCAAACCGACGGCAGGTCGACCACGACTCGTCGCTTCTTGTACTGTGGTTTCATGAATCAAGTGCGCTTCAATTAATTCTCGAGTGATTTTGGTGATACTGGCAGGAGCAAGCTCACTCTGCTTGGACAAATCAATTCGAGAAATAGGACCTTTTAGGTCAATTAGTTTATATACACGACCAGCATTGACCTGTTTGATATGATCAATATGGCCCGGTTGAGCCATGTACATCTTGCACTCCGAAATTCTATAACGAGACAATTTTTTTACTTTGCGAACTAATTGTGAAGTGAATTAATAAATCCCCGTGACAAGCATCACGTATAAACCTGTTTGTTTGTGTATTCAATCAAATAACGAAGAATCTACTCCTGTTAAATTGTTTGAAAAATAACTTATTTTTATTCACTAAATTATGAAGCAACTCCTGTTACAACAGCGCATTCTCTTCAATAGGGGCTGAAGCCTATGGAATATCTGTCTGTTTTACCGGGATTACTCTTAATGTAAACATTCTGTGCATATACTTATACTCAAGCAGCTTTAAGGTGTGGGCTCAGCAACGAGGCAGACCTTGAGAGCGATTGAGGAAAGTAAGGATAGAGTTCAAGTTACCTTTACACATACATTCATCGGAGAATCTATGACTTCCAAACTAAGACGAACAAAAATTGTCACCACGCTTGGTCCTTCAACGGATAAGGACAATGTACTTGAGGAGATCATCAAAGCCGGTGCAAACGTTGTCCGTATGAATTTCTCACATGGAACCAGTGAAGACCACATTCAACGCGCCAAAAAAGTCCGTACCATTGCGGCAAAGCTTGGGCGTCAAGTTGCTATCCTCGGCGACTTGCAAGGCCCTAAAATCCGCGTATCGACCTTTAAAGACGGCCAAGTCATGTTGAATGTGGGCGACAAATTCACATTAGACAGTGATTTACCAAAAGGTGAAGGCAACCAAGAGTCCGTAGGGCTAGATTATAAAGAACTGCCGCAAGATGTGTCACCAAACGACATTCTGTTACTCGATGATGGACGCGTTCAACTGCAAGTCACCAGCGTCGAAGGCAATAAAGTTCATACCCGTGTGATTGTTGGTGGTCCACTATCTAATAATAAAGGGATCAACAAAAAAGGCGGCGGATTGTCAGCCGATGCGCTCACAGAGAAAGATAAAGCCGACATTCTTACCGCCGCAGAAATTCAAGTGGACTACCTTGCTATTTCGTTCCCACGTAACGGCGAAGACATGCATTACGCTCGACGCCTAGCCAGAGATGCAGGCCTCGAAGCCATGTTGGTGGCTAAAGTCGAACGAGCAGAAACCGTCGCGACTAATGAGTCTATTGACGATATTATTCTCGCATCCGATGTGGTGATGGTTGCGCGTGGCGATCTGGGTGTAGAAATCGGCGATCCTGAACTTATTGGCGTCCAGAAAAAGCTGATTCGCCGCGCACGCAGCTTAAACCGCATCGTAATTACTGCGACACAAATGATGGAGTCCATGATTACTAGCCCGATGCCGACGCGTGCTGAAGTGATGGACGTGGCCAATGCGGTTCTAGACGGCACTGACGCGGTGATGCTGTCTGGAGAGACCGCAGCAGGTAAATACCCTGTAGAAACGGTCAAATCCATGGCCGAGGTGTGTGTGGGCGCAGAAAAGATGTCTGAGGCAAGCCTATCCACTTATCGCTTAGATCGCACCTTCGAAACAGCTGAAGAAACCATCGCAATGGCAACCATGTACTCTGCGAATCACATGGAAGGAATTAAAGCGATGATCTCGTTAACAGAATCTGGCAGGACTGCGTTGATGATGTCTCGCTTAAGCTCTGGCTTACCAATATTTGCCTTATCACGTAATGAATCCACGCTCAATCGAGCTGCACTATACCGAGGCGTGACACCGGTATATTTCGAGTCAAAAAGTGATGCAGGTTTACCGACAGCTCAAGCTGCGATTGCCAGCCTTAAAGAACAAGGGTTCTTGCACAAGGGTGATTTAGTCATGATAACTCAAGGCGATGTAATGGATGTCGTTGGTTCAACCAACTGCATGCGAATTCTGCAAGCATAACCTTTATACCTAACCCTATTAACCACAGAGATTAGGTACGCACACTAATGAGGCTCCGAAAACGGAGCCTCATTTATTTACACTTCACTTTGTATTTAGCGTATGTCGTTAATACAAAAGGTTATGCACTCTCTCTGCCATCAATTTCAATATTCAGTTGGTCATAGAGTTGAACCAGATTAAACCCCGCCTGAAGTCCGAGTTGATAATCATGCTCTAGTGATTCTTGGTCACTTAACAAAGAAGAAGAACGAAGCCCCTCTTTAGGCGCGATTTGTAAAATGAAAGTATCGTCAGGTGGAGCAGATATAAAGGCCTGAGTGAGCTCAAATGTTTGATAGTGAATCATCAGCATGTCGGCTAAACCTGAGTCAAAATTCTCACCGATTAAATGGCTTAGACGATACAAATTATCAGCACCGAACAACCAACGGCCTCCATTCAATAGCATTTTTCCTGCAAGCTTCGACTGATGGGCGGCATTAATTTTTTGTTGGAAGAACGAAGCCCAATCCAACTTCCATCGATTCACTTTTTGCTGCCATGATTGCTGCACCGAATTGATAGACTCTCGATACCACTCGACAGGCACATCCCCTACTTCACTTTGCGCTCTCGCTTCAATCTCCGAGAACGGTTCTGTTCGGATGACAATAATGTTGCGAGCATTCTGACGCCACGCTTCTTGAACAGGGATAGAAGCCGACACACCACCATCAACAAACTTATTGCCATTAACGTCGACAGGTCCGTGGTACAACTTAGGAATCGCGCATGTTGCTAACATGGTGTTAAACCACGTGTCACCCAAGATTGGTAAATATTGATCCGATAGCGTCTCTACATTTGTTACCGCTGCAAACGCACCTCGTCCTCCTAGTGCACTGCGGCCTAAATCAAGATCAAGCTTGTAAGGGAAATCTTGAATCCGCTCTAACGCCCACTCTAAACCCAAGTACTGCTGCTTTCGAATATAACGAAACAGATTAAAAAACTCAGGAGACGTTGTCAGTTCGGTAATAAAAGCTTTGCCCATACCGTGCTGACGACATAAGTAAGAGCATAAATTGAGTGCCCCAGCAGAGGTACCGTAGAATTCATCGAAAGGATCAAAGTTGGAAAGTAAAAATGCGTCTAATACGCCAGCGGTAAAAATCCCTCTCTGCCCTCCACCTTGCGTGACTAAAGCAGTTTTTCCATGCCTGAAATGCTCATAAACTTTGACATCAAGCTCAGTATGGCTTTCTGTGATTATACCGCTGTTACGTATCATAGGCTCACGCCATTTTGTTAAAACACTTGGTAAAAGTAGTTATCTTAAGCCGTTGTAATCGCAATGATGCCAAACGACAAAAGTACTGCAAAAACAGTCACCACGATGATTAATGCGGATTTTAGATCGTGTTCCATAAACACCTCCTTAATATGTAACAAATTAATAACACCAGTGTGAAATATGTTCAAGATTTGCTTAATTTAGTCGCGCAATTTTGACTAACCCATCACAATTAGCTTAGTCATAATAAGGAGATAGGACATGAACCAAAAACTCAGCTGGCTGGTAGGAAGCATACTGCTCAGCACCGCGGTAAGTGCACAAGCCAATATTATCGTTACTCCATTCATAGGCTATACAGGTGGCGGTCAAGTAGAAGACGAAAGTGGCAATACATACGACCTCGATCCCGCAGTGAACTACGCACTTTCAATCGAGACGCCTTTTGAGAAAGGAAGAATTGGATTATTTTACTCCAACCAATCAACAGAACTTGAAAAGTTATCAAATTCGGCAGACATCCATTACCTGCAATTTCAAAGCAGCATGTACTACCCTGTTGCAGAAAACTGGCAAACCTATATTGGTGTTGGCTTGGGAGCCTCTTACACCGATGTTGATTGGGTAGACAAAAAATACGGATTTTCGGCGAGCGCTTTTGCAGGGCTGGAATATGAGTTTTCAAAGAACTTTGCGTTGACAGCCCAATTGAGATGGTTGGGAACGGTCGTTGATAACGATACCTCTGGAGCCTGCACCCTACCTAATGACGGCTCAAACTGCATCATTAAATTCGATACCGATTGGATGAATCAATTCCAATCAAATATTGGTTTTAGTTTCCGTTTCTAATTTTTTGTACACTTCACTTCGTAGGGCTCTCCGCAAAGAGTGCTGGGCGAGTCCTACACAAAGCAGATAGAAAATATCATCTAAAAATCATCGCTTAGAAAAGTAACGAAGCATTCTCTAGCGGGGTGCGCAAAAGATAGCCGTACGCCCTAGTTCATCAAAATAGTTTTAAACACCAAGTCGATTATTGGATTCTAGTCATTTATTCCATACAACCAACCAATCCCCCACACAAAACTATAATCAAACTCAAATTTAACAAGATTAAAACCAGACAACGCATCTGAGTTAACATTTAGATTCTATTGCGCTAAGTATTATTAGAAGTTAGTCTGATTAGTGAAAACAGATAAATATTTCAGTTTTATCAAACACACATCAAAATTTTAAGATTAATAATCTACTTTCTCTCACAATAACCAGAATATAGCTCTAGAAAATTATAATAAGCTAGAATTAAGGATAGAAAAGCTGATAGATAACAGCGGTCCTTTCTTCCAACAGTTTACGCCAATATTACTGTGTTACGGAGAGAGCTTCATTCCTCAGGGAGTCGTATAGGAGTCAAATATGAAGCGAGAACAATGGGGATCCCGAGCGGGATTCATCTTAGCAGCAGTCGGGTCTGCTATCGGTTTGGGAAACATTTGGCGTTTTCCATATATGGCCTATGAAAACGGTGGCGGCGCATTTTTTATTCCTTACATTTTCGCCATGATCACGGCCGGTATTCCATTTATGATCCTTGAGTTCAGTATGGGACAAAAGTACCGAGGCTCAGCACCAAAAACGCTAGCGAAAATTCATTCTAAATTTGAATGGCTTGGCTGGTTCCAAGTTGGTGTTGCAGCAGTTATCGCCGTTTACTATGTTGCAGTTATCGGTTGGTCAATTTCTTACTTTGGGTTGTCGTTCACTCAAGGTTGGGGAACCGATACAAACGCATTTTTCTTTAGCGAGTACCTAAAGTTAGGTGACAACTCACCAACAGACTTAGGCAGTATTCAATGGAAGATAGCCTTATCTATGGTGATTGCTTGGGCCATTACTTATACCGCCATTGCCAAAGGCGTGAAATCAGGGATTGAGCGCGCATCTAAAATCATGATGCCAATACTATTCTTGATGGTGATTTTTTTAATCGGACGTATGGTTTTCTTGCCAGGAGCTTTGGATGGCGTTAACTACATGTTTGAACCCGATTTCAGCAAAATTTGGGATGTGAAAGTATGGGCAGCTGCGTACGGTCAGATCTTCTTTACCCTAAGCATCGGCTTCGCGATCATGCTGGCTTACTCTAGTTATCTGCCAGAAAAATCAGACATCACGAATAACGCGTTTATGACCGTGTTGATCAACTGTGGCTTCTCCATCCTAGCTGGTATTATGATCTTCTCTGTCTTGGGTTACATGGCTCAAGAACAAGGTAAACCGCTAACAGAAGTGGTATCTGCAGGCGTTGGCCTTGCTTTTGTTACTTTACCTGCGGCAATTAACTTATTACCCGCACCATATATTCTTGGTCCTCTGTTCTTCTTTGCACTGGTGGTTGCTGGTCTAAGTTCGCACATTTCTATCATGGAAGCCGTAACATCCGCCATCATCGATAAGCTAAAGTGGAGCCGAAAAAAAGCTGCAAACGTTGTAATTGGAACTGGTTTTGTGGTTTCTATGGCGTTCGCAACAAATGGCGGTCTATTGCTGCTAGACCTAGTAGACCACTTTGCAAACAACGTTGGCATTATGGTAGGCGGCTTGGTTGAGATTGTATTGATGGCGTGGCTATTGAAACGCGTGCCTGAAGTACGTAATTACGTAAATGAGCGCTCTGATTTCTCTATTGGTCAATGGTTTGAGATCTGTTTACGCTTCGTAACACCGATTATGCTCGCCATTATCTTAGCGACTAAGCTTTATGCTTTATTTACTGAAGGCTACGGTGGTTATGATCTAACTGTAGGCTGGGCACTTATCGCCGCACTATTTATCTTTGGTCTAGTGATTAACGCAGTGAATCGCAAGGAGACAGCGAAATGACAATCAGCGCAATTATTATGATGGTTATTGGTTTAGGTATCACTTGGGGCGGCGCTGCCGTTTGTATCAAGCGAGCCATGGATAAACAATAGCAGTATTGCATTCCAAACAAAAAACGCCGGTATTTACCGGCGTTTTTTTATGTTTCTTTTATTCTAGAAACTGTATTTGATGCCAACGGCACCACCAAGTTGTAAGTCAGCACCTTTGTAAAGATCTAGCTCTGGGTGTATTTGACCATAAAGATCCCAGCCGCGTGATAAATCCCAGTTCACACCGAGAGGTACACGCACGCCAAACTCATCATCCCACTCATACCAACCACCAACGCCAACATACCAGGTCACAGGCATGTTTTGATCGAATGTTCCACGTTTAGCGATGTAATCAAACGCCATACCATCGTTACCGATAATGCCGCGATACTTATTATCTAACTCAACAACAACACTCAACTGTTGATCGACAGCCATACCAACAGACAAGTTCGTTAGCTCATTTGCCGCCATTGCGGTACTAGAAACTAGTCCTGCTAATAAAATTAATTTGCTCTTCATACACGTTATCAATTATTAAAAAAACATCATGCGCTATTCAAACATAGTGGTGTTTCAATATGTCAACGATGAGTAAGCGCGATGTATGAAAAGACTGGCAAAAGTAAAGATGAGTTTAGGATCACACTCAGAAAGCACTTTTAGCAATGAGAGAGGAACTAAAAAAGGAGGCCGAAGCCTCCTTTTATACATTGTTATGAATGACGGTGATTAGCCGTGGTTACGGATCCACTCATCCATTTCAGTTTTTAGGTTGTCAGACTTAGTACCGAAGATAGCCTGTACACCACCTGCAACAACTACAACACCAGCAGCGCCAAGTTGTTTCAGTTTGTCTTGGTCAACAGCTGCTGTATCTGCAACCGCGACACGTAGGCGAGTGATACATGCGTCTAGACCAGTAATGTTAGCTTTACCACCGAACGCTGCAACCAGTTCACCACCCATGTCAGAGCCAGAAGTTGCTGCCGCACTTTCTGTTTCATCTTCACGACCAGGAGTTTTTAGGTCAAGTGCTGTGATTACGCCACGGAACACTACGTAGTAAATCACTGCGTATACTAGACCAACAGCAATCATTAGACCCATCTTCTGAGCGTTACCAGATAGAACTAGGAAGTCGATCAGACCGTGAGAGAAAGAAGTACCGTGTACAAAGCCTAGAGTGTTAGAAACAATGTATGCAGAACCAGCTAGTAGAGCGTGGATACCGTATAGTAGTGGAGCAACGAATAGGAATGAGAATTCGATAGGCTCAGTAATACCAGTTAGGAATGAAGTCAGTGCAGCTGACGCCATGATACCCATTACTTTTGCGCGGTTTTCTGGTTTAGCACAGTGAGCAATTGCGATTGCTGCAGCTGGTAGACCAAACATCTTGAACATGTAACCACCCGCTAGCTGACCGAAGCCATTACCAGCAGCACGAGATGCTTCATCAGCAACTAGGTAACAAGTTAGTACGCCGTTTTGAGCTTCACCAGCAGCGTTAACACAAGAACCTGCTTCGAAGAAGAACGGTACGTTCCATACGTGGTGTAGGCCGAATGGGATTAGAGAACGCTCTACGACACCGTAGATACCGAATGCTAGTTGTGGGTTTTGGTGCGCAGCCCAATCAGAGAATGCAGAGATTGCACCGCCAATTGGTGGCCAAATTACAGAAAGGATAACACCAAGGATGATCGCTGCAAAACCAGTGATGATAGGCACTGCACGCTTACCAGCGAAGAAGCCAAGATACTCTGGAAGTTGAATTTTGAAGAAACGGTTGAATGCCCAAGCAGCCACACCACCGACAAGGATACCACCTAGTACACCTGTATCGATTTTCTCAACACCCATAACACCCGCCATTACACCTAGCGTTGCCGTCATGATGCCGTAACCAACGATTGCTGCAAGACCAGCAACACCGTCGTTATTAGTGAAGCCTAGAGCTACACCTACTGCAAATAGAAGTGCCATTTGGCCGAATACTGAACCACCAGCTTGTTCCATAAGATTAGAAACGATCTCTGGAATAAAGCTTAGATGGGCAGCACCCACACCTAATAAAATACCTGCAACTGGTAAAACTGATACTGGAAGCATCAGCGCCTTACCAACTTTTTGCAGGTTAGCAAAAAGGTTCTTAAACATGTTTATGCTCCTGATAAATTTATAAGTATTATTTGGGCACTAACGGCACACCCCCGTAGCCTAAAGGTTAGCACCCAATGAAAATGTAACCACAACTGCATTATATTTTCCGGCTCTAAATATATATTGATGACCCTCAAACTTTCCACACAGTTACGAAATTTAGTTTCAAAACAAGTCTTGGATCACACCCAAAAACAGCTGATGAAAAGGTTTGCATTGCAGTTATATTACTGTTTTATAAAGAGTTTACTATTTATATAATTAATTTTAAGGCGTAAATAAAATACGCCCCAATGTTATTTTTAGTAACAAAATTACATTTGTGATTTTTGAATGTTATTAAATCAACATTTTTAGTAAACATTAAACTCATGAGTATATCTGTTGTTTTTATCAACAAAAAAGGAGCATACGCTCCTTTTTTATGCTCTTATTGATTTTTCATCGCAAAAAAAGATTTCGGAAATTTTCGGTGGTTTTTTGTGCCACTTCAGAAAGAGAGCACGATTTGAGTTGCGCAATATAAGAAGCCACCTCGACAACATAAGCAGGTTGATTCTCTTTACCTCGGTGAGGGACTGGAGCCAAGTAAGGAGAATCTGTCTCAATGAGAAGCTTCTCTAGAGGTAGAGTCTTCACCACTTCTTTCAACTCTGTAGCTTGACGGAAAGTGACAATCCCCGAGATAGAAATATAAAACCCCAGCTCAAGTGCAGCTTCAGCAAATGGAAGATCTTCTGTAAAACAGTGGATAACACCACCACATTTCTCCGCCCCACCCTTACGCAAAATATCTAGAGTATCCGCACGTGCGTTTCTGGTATGGATAATTAAAGGTTTGTTAAGCTCCACCGCAAGATCAACGTGTTGCTCAAAACGCTCTTTCTGTAACGCTGCCGTTTCTGGCTTATAATGATAATCCAAGCCTGTTTCACCAATGGCAACGACTTTTTCATTCGATGCGTGGTGACGTAGCACGTCCATCGAAAAGTCGCTTTCAACATCAAGTGGGTGTACACCGCACGAAGCATAAACATTCTCATAAGGCTCAATCATTTCCATCATTCTAGGGAAAGAATCCAGCGTGACTCCCACAGAAAGCAGCTCGGTTACCTTTGCTTGTTTAGCTTTGTTAATAACGTCTTCCACATTAATGTGGAGATCGTCGTAATTCAATTTGTCTAAATGACAATGAGAATCTACGAACATAATGCCTCTCGTGATTCAATTAACCAGTTCATTGATAGTAGCTCAAGGTTTAGACCAGGAAAGGCTTGCACCTGAGCTTTGAGGTCCATCAGCGCCTTCGCTGATGAGTACAAACCGTTGTAGTTGTTCGGCTGAAACTTTATAGCGCCAGGAAGCATTTGTGCTTCTGATACACCAAACTGCGCTTTCTGAGCATCTGTCAGTAAATACCACGCCCAGTCTAGTGATTGTTCCGAGTGTTTAGCCATTAAAGAAGCACACTCAGAAATGTCTGAGGTAGAAGAAGACATCGCCTTAATAAAAGTGCGCTCAAAAGCCAAGTAAGCATCGAGATCGCCATTATTTAACGCATCCAATGTTTTTATCGGAGAGCCCATATTCAGTTTTAAGGCGTAAGCAGGAACTTGCTGCGCCCCTTGTTCGCGCATCCATTGCATCGCTTGTTCCGTTGACGGCGGCGCAACAACCCAGTGTTGGCAACGGCTACGAATAGTTGGAAGCAGGCGCTCCTGATTGTGGGTAACGAGCAAAAACAAGCACTTTGCCCCGGGCTCTTCTAGCGTTTTTAACAATGCATTCGATGCCGATTCATTCATAGAGTCCGCTGGCTCTATAACAAATAGGCGATAACCATTAAGCTGTGATGATTCCTGTGCAAGACGGTTGCAAGCTCGAACTTGGTCCACCGTTATCGCTTTTCCTTCTTTTTCTGGTTTGATCCAGTGTAAATCTGGGTGGTTGTGTGATTGATTTAATTGACAGCTATGACAAAAACCGCACGCTTCACTGGCGTAATTTTGGCAAAGAAGTGCTTGGCTAAAAAACTCGATAAGCTTTTCGATGCCTAAGCCTTGCTCGCTTTGCAATAAAAGCGCACCTGGTATTCTGTCCGACTCTAGCCCTACTTTGAGGTTATCCCATACTGGCTGCAACCATGGATAATCATTTAACATGAGTCACCTAAATTTAAGTTTCACTTATTATTGACGAGCTAACCACTCGTTAAGAGCGTCCCGAATATCACGCGACACGTCTTCGATCGCCTGCTCAGCGTTAATGATAATGATAGAAGGATCAGCATGAGCAATCTCCAAATAACGCTCTCGTGTACGTTCAAAGAAGCTGATATCCATCTTCTCGATACGATCGAGCTCACCACGCCCACGCGCACGCTCAAGCCCAACGCGAGGGTCGATATCCATATAGAGAGTGAAAGCAGGTTTAAAATCACCAAGCGTTGTGTCTCGAAGGTTTTTCATTAGCGACGCGTCAATCTGACGGCCACCACCTTGATAAGCCTGCGACGACATATCGTGGCGGTCACCCACCACCCACTGACCGTTCGCCAAAGCTGGTTTGATCACGTTCTCAACCAACTGGACACGTGCAGCATATAGAAGAAGCAACTCCGTCATGTCTTTAAGTTCTTCGCCTTCATGCTCTTCTTTCACCAGAGCGCGCATCTTTTCTGCTAGCGGCGTGCCTCCTGGCTCACGAGTATTTACGATATTTTCAATACCTGCCGCTTTTAGCGTATCTAAAACGGTTTTAATCGCAGTGCTTTTACCCGCGCCTTCTAGGCCTTCAACGACAATAAAGTTTGCTTTCATCATTTGTTCTTTCTTAGTTCTCTTAAATAGGCTCGAACAGCACGATTGTGCTCTGCAAGGGATTTCGAAAATACGTGTCCGCCCTTTCCACTTGCTACGAAATATAAATAGTTGCTGCTTTCTGGATTCAAAGCCGCTTCAATAGAGGCTTCACCTGCCATCGCGATTGGGGTTGGAGGTAAGCCATTGATGGTATAGGTGTTATATGGTGTCGGCGTGCGCAAATCTTTCTTACGAATATTTCCGTCGTAAGCCTCACCCATACCATAAATAACCGTCGGATCCGTTTGTAAACGCATGCGTTTGTTCAATCGGTTGATAAACACAGAAGCGACGCGCTCACGCTCAGAGTCAATGGCCGTCTCTTTCTCGATGATAGACGCCAGAATCAAGGCTTCATATTTGTCTTGCAATGGCAGCTTTCCTTGACGAGCTTCCCAGTTAGCATCCAGAATCTTATTGAGTTTTCGATGCGCTCGTTTTAATAACTGGCTTTCACTTGCACCCGCCGTGTAATGGTAGGTTTCTGCTAAAAACAGTCCTTCAAGCTTTTCTCGCTCTATACCCAACTTTGCTGCCATGTCTTTTTCTGATAGATCGGTTAAGTCATGCTCTAAATAAGGAGCACTTTTCAATTGCTCTACCCACTCAGAAAAGCGGCTGCCTTCAACAAAAGTGATCGCAAACTGGTATTCTTTTCCGGTATTCAGGTGCTCCAATGCTTGCGAAAGCGACATACCAGGCTCTAGTTGATAAGTACCCGCTCGCACTTGCAACAGTTCTGGATATAAGTGAGGTATTAAACGGATGTACTCCGATGTTTCAATTACCTCATCTTCAACTAAGGCGCGCATGACATGATGAAAGCTTGTACCACTTTCTACAGTAAACAGCTGAGGTTGTTCCAATAGAATAGGCTTTTCAACGTATTGTTTAGCCTGTGAAATTATATAAAAAACAGCTGCTGCGCCTATCACTGCGATCAGCACAACAAAAGCCAACAGTTTTTTAATCACGTAGTTAAATTCCCTTGCAGTCGTTGAGTCAATTTTCCTATCGGAAATATAGTCTTAGAGTTAGATGCCACTATGCTGCGAATTGGTGCGACACCTAATATTGAGTTACACATGAAAGCCTCGTCTGCGCTCAGCAAATCTGGAAGTATAAAACGCCCCTCGATGACTTCAATATGACTTACTTTTAGTAACTCAAGCACCTTACGACGCATTACGCCCGCAACGCCAGATAAGGTCAGCTCCGGTGTAAATGCTTTATTACCTTTAACCCAAAAAAGGTTGGCCATTGTAGTTTCAATGACATGGTTTTGCACATTTAACGTTATTGCATCTGCAAACTCGGTATCGTCGATTTCAGCCTTGGCGAGAATCTGCTCTAAACGGTTGTTGTGCTTGTGTCCAGCAAGTAAAGGTTGAATCCCGAGACGAGTCTCACAAACGCCCAAATCCACGCCTTTTTCTTGCCAAGAAGAGTAATGAGAAGGAAACGCAAAATTCGAGATCGTCACGATAGGGCCTTCAATCTCATTAGGACTATACCCTCGCCCACCAATACCACGGCTAACGTGAATTTTCACCCCCGCTTGTGCGTCAGATAAAGCCGCTTTGCTTGCCCAATCATGCACAACTTGCCAGTCAGGGGAAGAGATCTTCAATGCGTCAAGGCAGGACTTCATACGCTCAATGTGTTCTTGCCAGTAAACCAACTCTCCGTTTTGGGTCAGGATGGTGGTAAAACCTCCATCACCGTATTGGAATGAGCGATCACCCAGTTCTACATGCGTTTGTGGAACTCCATTTACCCAAAACATTCGCGTACCTTCAAATTAGCAGACAACAAATAAAACAAAACGGCTCAATGCTAAGCATCGAGCCGTTAGAATACAAGTTTCGCTTATCTAAATAAGGTTAGATAGTGTTACTCAGCGAACTTTTTGAAGATCAAAGAACCGTTTGTACCACCAAAGCCAAACGAGTTACAGATAGCGTATTCCATACCTTCAACTTTGCGCGCAGTGTGCGGCACAAGGTCGATGTCTAGACCTTCTTCTGGATCATCAAGGTTAATCGTTGGTGGAACGATTTGGTCAACCAAAGACATAACCGTGATAATTGCTTCAACAGAGCCTGCTGCACCTAATAGGTGACCAGTCATAGACTTAGTTGATGATACAAGTACTTGCTTCGCACCTTCTTCACCAAGAGCACGTTTCACGCCCTTGATTTCTGCAACGTCGCCAGCAGGAGTAGATGTACCGTGAGCATTCACATAACCTACTTGGGTACCTGTGATGTTCGCGTCACGCATTGCCGCTTCCATCGCAAGTGCACCACCAGAGCCATCTTCGCTTGGAGAAGTCATGTGGTAAGCATCACCAGACATACCAAAACCAACCAGTTCTGCGTAAATCTTCGCGCCACGTGCTTTCGCGTGTTCGTACTCTTCAAGCACCATCATGCCAGCACCATCACCTAGAACAAAACCATCACGGCCTTTATCCCATGGACGAGACGCTTTTTGAGGTTCGTCATTACGAGTAGATAGCGCTTTAGCTGCACCGAAGCCAGCCATGCCAAGAGGCGTAGACGCTTTTTCTGCGCCACCAGCAACCATCGCATCTGCATCGCCGTACGCAATCATTCGTGCAGCATGACCGATGTTATGTAGGCCAGTAGTACATGCTGTAGAAATCGCGATATTTGGACCACGAAGACCACGCATGATAGATAGGTTACCTGCAACCATATTTACGATGGTCGAAGGAACAAAAAATGGGCTAACTTTGCGAGGGCCTTTTTCTACTAATGCAGTGTGACCTGTTTCGATCAGATCTAGACCGCCAATGCCTGAGCCGATAGCAACACCAACTCGAGCCGCATTTTCTTCGGTAATTTGTAAGCCAGAGTTATCAAGAGCTTGAATACCCGCTGCAATGCCGTACTGGATGAAAAGATCCATCTTACGAGCATCTTTTTTAGACATGTACTCTGTGCAATCGAAATCTTTAACAAGACCTGCAAAACGAGTTGAGAAGTTCGTAGCATCAAAGTGCTCGATATTCACGATACCACTTTGACCTTCTAGCAGGGCTTTCCAAGATGATTCTACTGTGTTGCCTACCGGTGACAACATACCCATGCCAGTGACAACTACACGACGCTTGGACACGATATAATTCTCCGGGAATTGAATATTTCTATGAGAGGATAGAAGAAGTTAGAAAGAACACAGGCGGTCTAGGAGACCGCCTAGGAGAGCTAATTACTGAGCGCTGTTTACGTAGTCGATTGCAGCTTGAACAGTAGTGATCTTCTCAGCTTCTTCGTCAGGAATCTCAGTGTCGAATTCCTCTTCTAGAGCCATAACTAGTTCTACAGTGTCTAGAGAATCAGCACCTAGATCGTCAACGAAAGAAGCTTCGTTTTTAACTTCTGCTTCGTCTACACCTAGCTGTTCAACAATGATTTTCTTTACGCGTTCTTCGATGTTGCTCATTTTTCTTTTCCTTTACAGATTTCGCCTAATGCGATGATTCCGTAGTTTATTCGAACTATTGAAAGTTGCAAGGGGGTCCTTGCTGGTCAAACCACAAAATTAGCGAATTTAACCGAATTTCAATACATTTTTGACTTAAATCATGCACAAATCTTGCGCATAAGCATGACAAGTTCATGACAGTTAACTGCAACTATAGGCTATTTTTCACAATGTAAAATAGCTTATTTTGCACAAACTGTCTCATTAAACCATGTACATGCCACCATTTACATGCAAAGTTTCACCAGTAATGTACGCTGCTTCAGGAGAAGCAAGGAAAACTACTGCTGATGCAATTTCACGTGGGTCACCTAAACGACCAGCTGGCACGTTCGACAACGTTGCCGCACGTTGCTCATCATTTAGTGCCTTTGTCATGTCAGTTTCGATGAAACCAGGGGCAACAGTGTTCACTGTTACACCACGAGACGCAACTTCACGAGCCATTGATTTAGTAAAACCAATCACGCCCGCTTTCGCTGCTGCGTAGTTAGTTTGACCTGCGTTACCCATGGTACCAACAACCGAGCCTACGTTGATGATACGACCCGCACGTTTTTTCATCATGCCGCGTAAAACCGCTTTAGACATGCGGTAGATAGGCGTTAGGTTGGTATCGATGATGTCGTTCCACTCATCATCTTTCATACGCATCAATAGGTTGTCACGAGTAATACCAGCGTTATTCACCAGAATATCGATCACACCAAATTCTTCGTTGATCGTTTTTAGTGTCGCTTCGATAGACTCGACATCAGTCACGTTCAGTGCCAGACCTTTACCGTTATCACCAAGATACTCGCTGATAGCAGCAGCGCCACTTTCAGAAGTAGCCGTACCGATAACCGTCGCACCGCGCTCTACAAGAAGTTCCGCGATCGCGCGGCCAATACCACGGCTTGCGCCGGTAACTAGCGCGATCTTACCTTCTAGATTCATCATGTTGTGTTTCCTTTTCTTATCGCAAGTTTTATCGCTTGATGGATTACTTCGCCGCGTCTAGCGACGCAACATCATTCACTGCTGCTGCAGTTAGCGTTTTCACGATACGTTTTGTTAGACCTGTTAAAACCTTACCAGGACCAAGCTCAAGAAGCTGTTCTACCCCTTGCTCGTGCATAAGCTCGACTGTTTCAGTCCAGCGAACTGGGCTATGTAGCTGACGAACAAGCGCATCTTTGATTTTTGCAGGATCTGTCTCAGCAACCACATCAACGTTGTTGATAACTGGCAGCTGTGGTGAGTTAAATTCGATAGACTCAAGAGCTACTGCAAGTTTTTCCGCTGCTGGCTTCATAAGCGCACAGTGTGATGGAACTGAAACAGGAAGAGGAAGTGCACGTTTCGCACCAGCTTCTTTACATAGCGCTCCCGCACGCTCTACTGCGTCTTTGCTACCCGCGATAACTACCTGACCAGGCGAGTTAAAGTTTACTGGAGAGACCACTTCACCTTGCGCTGCGTCTTCACACGCTTTTGCAATCGCATCATCAGCCAAACCGATAATCGCGTACATAGCGCCAGTACCTGCTGGTACCGCCTCTTGCATTAGCTTACCGCGTAATTCAACCAGCTTGATTGCTTCTTTAAAGTCAATCACACCCGCACATACAAGTGCTGAGTACTCACCTAGGCTGTGACCGGCTAGGTTTGCTGGTTGCTCTAAACCGAGCTCCTGCCATACACGCCAGATTGCAACAGATGAAGCTAGCAAAGCTGGTTGAGTGCGGAAAGTCTCGTTTAAATCTTCTGCAGGTCCATTTTGAACAAGCGCCCATAGATCGTAACCTAGTGCGTCAGATGCTTCTGCAAATGTTTGTTTTACTACGTCATATTGTTCGCCTAGTTCTGCAAGCATACCTACAGCTTGAGAACCTTGACCTGGAAATACGATAGCAAACTTGCTCATGTTGTTTTCCTTTAAGCAAAGTAAAAAGAAATAAGATGCAACAAGTGCACCTTAAATTTTGAATTCTCGTGAAACTTAGAACTTCACCAGAGCGGAGCCCCAAGTGAAACCGCCACCAAACGCCTCTAGCAATAAAGTCTGCCCACGTTTAATGCGACCATCGCGCACAGCTTCATCCAGCGCAGACGGTACTGTCGCCGCAGAAGTGTTCCCGTGTCGGTCTAATGTCACTACGACTTGGTCCAAAGACATTGAAAGCTTTTTCGCTGTTGCCGAAATAATTCGATAGTTCGCTTGATGCGGTACTAGCCAGTCGAGTTCAGACTTATGCATGTTGTTGGCTTCAAGCGTATCTTTTACTAGTTTCGATAACTGAGTGACAGCAACTTTGAATACTTCGTTACCTGCCATATGAAGCCATTTGTCAGCATCTTGACCACGCTCAGGTACAGGTAGGCTTAGTAGCTCACCGAATTGACCATCCGAGTATATGTGGGTAGAAATAATACCTGGCTCTTGGCTAGCGCCTACGACAACGGCTCCAGCACCATCACCAAATAGGATAATGGTTGAACGGTCTGTCGGATCACACGTTTTAGACAAAGCATCTGAACCAATAACAAGTACGTTTTTACACATACCCGATTTAATATGTTGGTCTGCAACAGATAATGCATACACAAAACCAGAACAAGCAGCGGCTAAGTCAAAAGCTGGACAACCTTTAATGCCAAGCTTTGCCTGCACCTGACACGCAGATGAAGGGAAAGTATGGCTACTGCTCGTTGTGGCTACGATAATCAGGTCGATATCGTTTTTATCAATACCCGCCATATCGATAGCGTTTTCAGCTGCGTAGAATGCCATGTCCGCTACAGTCTCATTTTCTGCAGCAATTCGACGCTCTTTAATACCCGTGCGAGCAACGATCCACTCATCACTTGTATCTACCATTTTCTCTAGATCTGCGTTTGTACGCACCTGAGATGGCAGGTAGCTGCCAGTACCTAAAATTTTGCTATACATGAAGACTAATAATGCCTCTCGAGTAAAACCGCTTCCAAACGATCGCTAATACGGCTTGGTACTTGTCGTTTGACCTCGTGTACTGCCTCGCCAAGTGCATTGACAATCGCAGATACATCCGCACTTCCATGGCTTTTTATGACAATGCCGCGCAATCCTAGCAAACTTGCGCCGTTATACTGGTCGGGGTTCAGTGTTTTTAGTTCATTAAATAGCCGAGAAAACAACTTTCTAGCAATCCAACCCTTTATCGTTGACGCCATCATACTGGTTTTAATTTTTTCGATAAAAAGTTGAGCTGTTCCCTCACTGGCTTTTAAGCATACGTTGCCGACAAACCCATCACATACAATGACGTCTGCAACATCATGCAAAATTTGATTACCTTCAATATAACCAACAAAGTTAATCGCGTCGGTCTGAGAAAGCATTTCTGCGCAACGTTTGACTAAATCGTTACCTTTAATCTCTTCTGCGCCAATATTGAGTACAGCAACGCGAGGAGGACAACCTAAGTGTTCTTCTGCTAATGCACTGCCCATTACAGCAAATTGGAACAAACTATCAGCATCGCACGATACATTCGCACCTAGATCTAGCATCCAAGTACGCTTTCCAGTAATCGTCGGTAAAGCTGAAACTAAAGCAGGACGTTCAATACCAGGAAGTAACTTAAGAATGAAACGCGATAGTGCCATTAATGCACCGGTGTTGCCACCACTAACACAAGCATCCGCCTCCTGCTCAGAAACCAAATCGATAGCCATACGCATGGAACTATTTTGGCTATTACGTAGTGCCAATGAAGGTTTTTCTGAGTTCGAGATAACTTTCTCACTATGAAGAATAGTCAAGCGGGAACTGGTCGAGGTACCGAGTTGAGATAATTGAGACGTGATCAGAGATTGATCACCTATAAGAATCACTTTTAGCTCTGGGAAATGAGACAGTGCCTGCACGGCGGCAGGCACTGTTACGCGTGGACCGAAATCCCCGCCCATTGCATCAAGTGCAACGGTAATACTTTGCAAAGGTTCAACCTTACTTGTTGATAACCTTTTGACCACGGTAGTAACCTTCAGCAGTTACGTTGTGGCGTAGGTGAGTTTCACCAGAAGTCGCGTCTACAGATAGAGCAGCTGTAGTTAGCGCATCGTGTGAACGACGCATACCGCGCTTAGAACGAGTTTTACGGTTTTTCTGTACGGCCATTGACCCTACTCCTATACTATTGGGTTAAAAACCTGAAGAAGAATCGGTTACCACACCTATTACTTTTTCAGACTTTTCAAAACGTCGAATGGATTCGGTTTTTCTTCCTCAATTTCTTCAGGAATCTCACCAAAAACCATGTTATTTGAATCAACGCTACAATCCGCTTCATCGTGCATCGCAATTTGAGGTAATGCTAAGATGAACTCGTCTTCAACCAGTTGTATAAGGTCTAATTCACCATATTCATTTAGATCTACCAAATCATAAATTTCTGGTGCTTCCTGTTCCGTTTTCTCACCGTAGTAAGGAGTAGAAAGGAATTCAACTTCGCACTCATGTGCGAATACCTCATTACAACGCTGACACTCTAAATCGACTTCGATGTTAGCTTTACCAGAGATAACAACGAGTCGCTGTTCATCCATCCCAAATGACAATGAGACTTCTGCGTCGCGTTTTACGCCTTCAGTTGTTTCCGCTAAGCGCTTGAAAAGACTAGCTTGGATGATTCCATCGTAATCTAATCGTTTCTGTGCAGCTTTCGCTGGGTCAACCGTTCGCGGTATTTTTACCTTTTGCATAGGGCGCGAATATTATCTTCCAAATCAAAATTAGTCAAAGAAAAAGGCAAAAAAGTTGTACTTTTTTACGCTTAACATACAGAGCATTAGCCAGAATCATTTTTGATCGATTATCCTATCGGAAATGCTCCCACGAATTGTAATTCAAAATGAAAAATTACCAACTGGTTTTAGCTTCAACCTCCCCTTTTCGTAAACAACTGCTTGAAAAGCTTTCACTACCGTTCATTTGTTTATCACCTGATTGCGATGAAACACCGTTTGACCAGGAAACGCCTCTTGAACTGGTGCAAAGATTGGCCCAAGAGAAAGCAACATCTTGCCAGACGGATAAAGCAAGTTTAGTTATCGGCAGTGACCAGGTTTGTGTCATTAATGGTGAAATCGTTGGCAAACCTTTAAATAGAGACAACGCAATAAATCAACTTTTGGCTCAAAGTGGAAAAGTCATCACTTTCTATACTGGTCTTGCGGTACATAACACCGTCACAAACCATACAGAAGTCGGCTTTGATTCTTTCGAAGTACACTTTAGAGATTTGACGCTTGAACAAATCGAACGATACGTCGACAGGGAAGAACCTTTTTACTGCGCAGGCAGCTTTAAAAGCGAAGGAATGGGAATTTGTTTGTTTAACAAATTAGTGGGGAAAGATCCGAATACACTTGTCGGGCTACCACTGATTGATTTGATTGATATGTTGCATGTTCAGGGACTCGATGTCATTTAATCCAAAGACTATAAAAGGGAGCCACAGGCTCCCTTTTATAGTCCACTAGGAAAACATGGTTACGCGTTTCTTAAACCCGCCAACACTTTTTCTAACTTCGGTTCCATCGGTGCGTTGATTTCCATCCACTCATCATTTGATGGGTGCTGAAACTTGATGTTTGCCGCGTGTAGGAACAAACGATCTAAACCAACTTGACCTGTGTAAGCATCAAAGCGGCGGTCACCGTAGCGATCATCCCAAGCGATTGGGTGGCCCGTGTATTGTGTATGAACTCGGATTTGGTGAGTTCGGCCAGTAATCGGACTCGCTTGAATCAATGTTGCTTGTTCAAACTTTTCCAAAATCTTAAAACGCGTTTCAGACGGCTTACCGTTAGGGTTAACACGAACAATACTGTTCACTTCGTTTTTAAGCAGTGGCGCGTTCACAACCTTACAACTGCTTTTCCATTGTCCCATGACAAGAGCTAAGTAAAACTTCTTCACTGTCTTTTCACGAAACTGGGCTTGCAAGTGACGAAGTGCAGAACGCTTCTTAGCAACCAGCAAGATACCTGAAGTATCACGGTCAATACGATGCACAAGTTCAAGAAAGCGAGCTTGAGGACGCAGAGCTCTAAGCGCTTCAATCGCGCCAAACTTTAAGCCACTGCCACCATGCACAGCGGTACCAGATGGTTTGTTTAGAATTAACATATGATCATCTTCGAAGATGATCATATCTTCCAACTCTGCGACTTTGTTTAGTTTCGTACTTGGCGCGACATCGTCATCTTTTTTCTCGACTGTCACCGGTGGAATACGAACGAGATCGCCTGCTTTTAACTTGTACTCTGCTTTTATACGCTTTTTATTTACACGTACTTCGCCCTTACGCACGATTCGGTAAATCATACTTTTAGGGATGTCTTTTAATTGGTTGCGCAAAAAATTATCAATGCGCTGACCCGCCATATCTTCGTCAATGTCGACGAACTGGACTTTTGTTCTTATTTCGCTCATGGGCCGTATTGTAAACTCAATTTCGCGCGACTTCACATTATTCTTGTCGTAAAAGAAACACTTGATAGTACAAACTGGTCTAAATTTCGCCAAGCTTTTGTTTAAATTATTAAAACTCTCAATCGAGTTCTCAATTTGTTTTCTGTCTTGATCAGTTTACACATCTCAATTGCTTATGAAACAGCCAGTTATAAATTAGAAATTTTGAGTTTAGCGGCAAATTTTCTATCGTTTGCGTGAAAGCAGATTGCTGATAGCCACGCGCACTGCTATAGTTCACAGCTGCTAAGGAAGGTTTGGTTACATTTTATTCATTACCAATCATTTATCCTCAAGCAATGTGAGTAGATCGTTGAAGGTCGAGTGCAGCATTGGCGTGAGACACATCGAATTCAACACTCTTGCCACCCTACTCCTCGCATATTCACGTTGAGTACCTACCGCCCAAATAGCGGGTCACAAGTCTACGTTTCCAACAGAAACCACAAGAGGCTTGTGATGACTGAAGTGCCCGAGAGCATCCCCTTCCAGCCGGGAGGCTGCAAAATACAAGCCATGGGATCAGGCACCGTGAAAGAGCGAAAAAACAGTGGCAAGTCGACAAGAAAGATATAAAAGAAAAGACAACGAGAATTTTCAATGAAAAGAATGTTAATTAACGCAACTCAAAAAGAAGAGTTGCGTGTCGCTCTGGTTGATGGCCAGCGACTTTTCGATCTTGATATCGAGAGTCCAGGTCATGAATCTAAAAAAGCGAATATCTACAAAGGACGTATCACACGTATCGAACCAAGCTTAGAAGCCGCATTTGTTGATTACGGCGCCGAGCGTCACGGTTTCCTCCCTCTCAAAGAAATTGCCCGCGAATATTTTCCTGAAGGTTACACCTACCAAGGTCGTCCAAGCATCAAAGAAGTGCTAACGGAAGGCCAAGAAGTTATCGTTCAAGTGGAAAAAGAAGAACGTGGAAGCAAGGGCGCAGCTCTTACTACTTTCATTTCTCTTGCTGGTAGTTACCTTGTTCTGATGCCTAACAACCCTCGTGCTGGCGGTATTTCTCGTCGAATCGAAGGTGACGAGCGTACTCAACTAAAAGCCGCATTAAGTACTTTGGAACTGCCTCAGGGCATGGGCCTAATCGTACGTACTGCTGGCGTTGGCAAGAGTGCTGAAGAACTTGAGTGGGATTTGAATGTACTACTTAACCACTGGGGTGCAATCAAAGGTGCAGCGGACTCGAACCCTGCTCCATTCTTAATCCACCAAGAAAGTAACGTTATCGTTCGTGCAATCCGTGACTATTTGCGTCGTGATATTGGCGAAATCTTAATTGACAGCAACACCATCTACGAGCGTGCAAAAGAGCACATTCAATTGGTGCGCCCTGATTTCCTTAACCGCGTTAAGAAATATGAAGGCGAAGTTCCACTATTCAGCCACTACCAAATCGAAAGCCAAATTGAATCAGCGTTCCAACGTGAAGTGCGTCTGCCATCTGGTGGTTCTATTGTTATTGACCCAACCGAAGCACTAACGTCTATCGATATCAACTCTGCTCGTGCAACCAAGGGCGGCGATATTGAAGAAACAGCTCTAAACACGAACCTAGAAGCAGCCGACGAAATTGCTCGCCAGTTACGTCTACGTGACTTGGGTGGCTTAGTGGTTATCGACTTTATCGATATGACACCTGTTCGCCACCAACGAGAAGTAGAAAACCGTCTACGTGAAGCCGTTCGTCTTGATCGCGCTCGTGTACAAATCGGTCGTATTTCTCGCTTTGGTTTGTTGGAGATGTCACGTCAACGTTTAAGCCCTTCTCTAGCAGAAGCAAGCCACCACATCTGTCCTCGCTGTAGCGGTACTGGAGTCGTTCGCGACAACGAATCTCTAGCACTTTCTGTACTTCGTTTAATCGAAGAGGAAGCACTGAAAGACAATACAGCGCAAGTTCTCGCAGTTGTACCTGTGCCAATCGCTTCTTACTTGTTGAACGAAAAACGTCGTTCAGTTAACCATATCGAACGCATTCAAGAAGTGAAGATTACGGTTGTTCCAAACTCTGACATGGAAACGCCGCACTTCGAAGTTATCCGTGTTCGTGAAGGTGAAGAGTTCGATCTGATTTCTTACCTACTTCCTAAAAAACTGGAAGCAATGAAAGAAGCGGAAGGTAAAGAGCCAGCGGAAGTTGACGTAAAACCTAAACGAATCGAAGAACCTGTTCTTAAAGGCTTTGCGGCTCCTTCTCAAACGGCACCTGCACCAGCAGCTAAACCTGCCCCTGAGGCGAAGAAGAAAGAACAGAAAGTTGAACAAGAAGAAAAACCTGGACTGTTCAGCCGTTTGTTTAAAGCACTTGGTAGTTTCCTATTCGGCGGTTCTGAAGAAGTAAAAGAAGAACCGAAACCTCAGGAAGAGAAAAAGCCAAATCGCGATAATCGACGCAACAAACGTGATCGCAATGATCGTCGTCGCAATAACAACCAACGCGATAATCGTGAGAACCGCGACAATCGTGATAACCGTGATAACCGACGTCGTCGTAAGCCTCGTGATGAGCAAGCGAATGAGCAAAACGAAGCGCAACAACAAACCAATAAACAGCAAAACCGCAACCAAAAGCGTAAGCCTAAAGCTCAACAAGCAGACAAAGCCCAAGAGCAAAAAGCAAATGCAAAAGTAGCGGAAAAAGGTCTGCAGCTAGCAGCGGAAGCTCGAACTGAAACAAAACCAGAAGAGAGCAAACCAAAGCAACAAAACACGAAAGCAGAAAAAGTGAAGGAGCGTCGCCAACGTCGCAAACTGAACAAGTCTGTACGCGTTAAAGACCAAGAAGCGGTTGAGAAGAAAACAGAAGAAACGGCGGTTAAGACTCAAGAAACAGTTGAAACCAAAGTTGAGAAGCCAACAGAAGCAGCGGTAGAAGCACAGCAAGACAACAAGCAAGCAGAGTCTAAGCAACGTCGTAACCGTCGTTCGCCACGTCACCTGCGTGCAAGCGGTCAGCGCCGTCGCCGTGGTCGCGATCGCCGTCCTAACCCGTTCCGCCTGCGTAAAGGTGGTGTAGCTTCTCCTGAGATGGCTATGGGTAAAGTAATGCCACGCTACATTCCGAAACCAGCACCTAAGAAAGAAGAGCAAGTTAAGGAAGAAGAAGTAGCAGCAGTACCTACAATGCAAGGTGGTTTTGCTTGCCCAGAAATGGCTATGGGTAAAGTGATTATTCGACGCGAGCAACCTGTTGTAACAGAAGCACCAGTTGTTGAATCAAAGGTTCAAGAAACAGTTGAAGCGAAAGTTGAATCTCCAGCAGTAGAAGCACCTGTTGTGGAAGCAGTAATCGCAGAAAAAACTGAATCGGCAGTAGTAGAAACAGCCTCTGTAGAGCCTATCGTTGAAACTCCTGCAACTGAACATGCTGAACCGGTTGATGCCATTGTAGAAACGGCACCAGCTGAAGAGTCTGTGGTTGAAGCAGCAAAAGAGATTGCAGCCGAAGCGCCAGTAGCTAAACCAGAGCCTAAAGTCGAAGCCATTAAAGTTGCGGCTAAGCTAAACGCTAGCGCACCGATGACGAAAGCACCTGGCCCTCAAGAGCTACGCGAAATCACGGTTGCAGCAGCGCCGTTCAAAACCGAACGTTACCAAGCTAAAGGTGCGGGTAGCCAAGTGGCTAAAAACCGCGCATCGGCAGAGATGACAAAGCCTAACTTTAACTAGGCTAAATCATTACGTTCAACTGCTTAACGGCATAAATAAATTAAAGGCTACCAGATGGTAGCCTTTTTTTATCTTCATATTTGCCCAATAAATTGTTCATATAAATACCAATTCGTGATCACATTTGTACGCCATTATTCGTATCATTCTTGAACTTAATCACACTTTTCGGTAGCATGCGCCGACTCAAGTTTTCGACACCATTCTGATGCTGCTCTTTTGATACTACGGTTTACACTGCAATGTTTGATTAGAAATCAACCACTCAGTGGCTTGTGCAAATACGAATATGTGTCGGGTTTAACTCATTGCAAAGAGAACTTAAAAACAAACATGTTCGAATTTCCCCAATTTTCTAAGCACTCCGTAAAAAATGATGTGCTATCAGGCTTAACCGTTGCGCTAGCATTGGTTCCTGAAGCTGTCGCATTTGCGTTCGTCGCAGGCGTAGATCCGATGGTCGGTCTTTACGCTGCATTCATCGTTGGTCTTATTACTTCCATTTTCGGTGGTCGCCCCGGCATGATCTCTGGTGCAACAGGTGCCATGGCAGTCGTAATGGTTTCGCTTGTCGCGACTCACGGTGTCCAGTACCTATTCGCAGCCATCATGCTCGCTGGTATACTTCAAATTGCCGCTGGTATGTTTAAATTGGGTAAGTTCATCCGTATCGTGCCTCACCCTGTGATGATTGGTTTTGTGAACGGTCTGGCTATTGTTATCTTCCTAGCTCAGTTGGGTCAGTTTAAAGCGCCAGATATCAACGGCATGCTTACTTGGCTACCACAAGACCAAATGCTACTAATGCTTGGTTTGGTTGCGCTAACTATGGCAATCATTCACTTTCTACCAAAAATCACAACGGCTGTACCCTCTTCACTTGTTGCAATCGTAACGGTGACTGCTTTAGTGGTTGGTTTGGATCTGGAAACTCGCACTGTTGTTGACTTCTTGCGTACAATGTCTGGTGATGAAGCGGCAACACTCGCAGGTTCACTGCCGACCTTCTCTATTCCGGCGGTGCCATTTACGCTAGAAACTCTACAAATCATTCTTCCATACGCGATCATTCTAGCGGCCATTGGTCTAATTGAATCTCTGCTAACGCTGACAGTTTTAGATGAGATGACGAACACTCGTGGTCAATCTAACCGCGAATGTATCGGTCAAGGTATGGCAAACATGACTTGTTCTGTGTTTGGGGCTATGGGTGGTTGTGCAATGATTGGTCAGTCGATGATCAACGTAAACTCAGGTGGTCGCGGTCGTCTATCTGGTATCGTTGCTGCTATCGCTCTATTGATGTTTATCTTATTCGCTTCTTCGCTAATTGAAATGATCCCACTCGCTGCTCTGGTTGGTGTGATGTTCATGGTTGTAATTGGTACATTCGAATGGGCAACATTTAAGCTAGCGCGCCGCGTACCGAAGCAAGACTTCTTCGTTATTGTTCTTGTGACCGTTGTTACTGTTCTTACTGACCTTGCTGTTGCCGTAGCAGTTGGTGTTATCGTTTCTGCATTAATGTTTGCATGGCAACACGCTAAGCACATCTATGCCGACACATGCTTAAACGAGGAAGGTTCAAAAGAGTACAAGATTCACGGTCCTATTTTCTTTGGTTCTGCCGCTAACTTCTTGGAGTTGTTTAACGCGCCTGAAGATCCAAAAGATGTGATTGTCGATTTTGCAGACTCTCGCGTGACTGATCACTCTGCAATTGAAGCGATTGAAACACTAGCAGAGCGTTACAATGCTCAAGGTAAAACGCTGCACCTTCGTCACCTAAGCCCAGATTGTCGTAAACTTTTGGACAAAGCTGGCAGCTTGGTTGAAATTAACGTGAAGGAAGACCCAAGCTACAAAGTCGCAACCGACATACTCGCGGGTTAACACGAATAAAAAGGGATGAGCTCAGCTCATCCCTTTTTCTATTGTCTTCAAGCCCGGCGATTATAGCTTCTTCAAAATCGCGTCTGATGCCTCTTCGATTAAATCAAGCACCAGTTCAAAGCCATCTTCTCCACCATAATATGGATCAGGGACTTCGTCGTAACCTGACCCAGAATGACTTAAAAATAACGATACTTTGTGTCGATACTTCAACGGACAAATATCCAATAAATCGGCCAAATTTGCTTTATCCGCGGCTAATATAAGGTCAAACTTGTCAAAGTCATCAATGGTGACTTGGCGCGCTTGCATTCCTTTAAAAGAATAACCTCGCAGCTTTCCTGCTGCCATCGCTCTTGAATCCGGTGGGTTTCCTGCGTGGTAGCCAATTGTACCTGCCGAATCAACCTCTACTTCAACGCCTAGCTTTTGAGCTTTCGCTCTTAACACTGCTTCTCCGGTTGGTGACCGACAAATGTTTCCCATACAAACAACAAGTATTTTCTTCATTTTATTCCCTGAATTATCGGTGGTTTTTCTTCACGATATGTTGGTCTATCATAGCGAGATAAATCAATGAACCCAAATCAGCTTGGGCAAAGCACAAAAAGGAATTGAGGAAGTATTATGTCTATCGAAGAAAATAAAGAAGCACGCCATAAGGCTCGCCAACAAAAAGTCAAAGAACAGGTAGACGCAAAAATTGCTGCTGCTCAAGAGGAAAAAGGTCTGCTACTGATCATTACCGGAAATGGTAAAGGTAAATCGACATCAGGATTCGGTACGATAGCACGCGCAGTGGGTCATGGTTTGAATTGTGCTGTCGCGCAGTTTATTAAAGGTACTTGGGACAATGGTGAGCGCAACCTACTTGAGAAACTCGGCGTTGAATTCCAAGTAATGGCGACCGGCTTTACATGGGAAACTCAAAACAAAGCCGCTGATACCGAAGCAGCGCAAGGCATATGGCAAGAATGTAAGCGCATGCTCAAAGATGAATCTATCGATGTGGTTCTTTTTGACGAGCTGACGTACATGGTGAGCTACGGCTACATTGATTTAGACGAGGTCGTTGAAGCGCTGAACAACCGCCCTAAAATGCAGTCGGTTGTCATTACTGGTCGTGGCGCTCATCGCACTCTGATTGAAATGGCTGATACCGTTTCTGAAGTGAAGAATGTAAAGCATGCATTTGAGTCAGGCGTCAAAGCGCTGAAAGGTGTCGACTGGTAAAGCTCACCAGCAGAATTAAAAAAGGGTTGGCTAATGCCAACCCTTTTTGCTTTGGCTCGAATCTAATTGAATAGATTCTTTATCAAACCATCGACTGCTTCTTTGGTTTTTTCGTCTTTGATCTTGTCCGTTAGCTTCTCTACACCACGGTCAATTTCTTTCTGAGCTTTCTGTTTCAAAACATCATCAAATACGAGCTTGAATTTAGGATCCGCCCACTTACCAGACACATTGATCGGAATAGTAATGTCTTTCAACTCATCTATATCTTTGCCGCCTTGGCCTTCTAGGCTACCTACGACTGATGTGCTGATAGTAAAGTTAACAGTTTCATTGATGTAGTTTGCGGTGCCTTTACCACGAACACGGAGCAATGGAGACTGAGCTTGCATATTATCCGTTGATACGACACCTTTATTGAGCTTCAATGTCGCCGTCATCGCACTAAAATCTGTTTTCTTAACTTCATTGGTGCCTTCGACTTTTTGACCTTTAAATTTCGCGTAGTTTTCACGAATCAATTGAGCAACGTTGATGCCATTTACCGCACCGTCAGCAAAATTGATAACAACCGTACCAGAAAGATTCTTCTTGATACCGGTAGGCGTGAGACTCTTACCGGTAACATTCACATCAATGTTACCCGTCCCTTCAAGCTTGTCGTTATCAGCGACATCAATAAGTAGCGGTTGAACTTTCACGCCTTTGATTGACTTTTTCACACTGTAAGTCGCTGGTGATTGGCGTGCATCTAACTTCGCTGTCGCTGAGATTGTGCCTTGGTACAGCTTCGAACTAAATGAAGTAAGCTCAAATACGCCACGATTTACAGTGAAGCTCGTTTTTACCGCTTCCATCTTCGCATTTGCCGCTTTGAATTTGTCGATGGTAATGTCACCCTTTACATCTAACGTTTTCAACGCAGACAAATCAGGCTCAACCTCAGACCCAGCTGGAGCACTCTCGCCACCAGAAGCAGGCTTATTACCTTCGGAATCTTGCTGATCTAATCCTAAGAATTCATCAAGATCGATATTTGGGCTGTGGAGAGCAAATCGTACTTTAGGAATATCGCCAAGTGTCACATCTGCCTTACCATCTAAGGCGATAGCATTCGCTGTTAACTTCTCTAGGACAAAACTCAGGTGGTTTTTCGTTAGGTCGAAAGACAGATCAGACACCATGTCGACTTTCATCGGTGACTGAGGTAAAGCATCCCCCTCAAAAGTCGATTTAAGAGTTAACTTATCCAACTGCACTTTGCTGATAGCCTTGTCCACGCTAAGTTGACCAGCACCCTGCATATCTAACTTCATACCACCAGCGTCGCCTTTCATGGCATAAGTCAGGTTATTTACTTTATCGAATTCAAACGTATCTAAACCGATCGTTGCCGATTCAATCTTATTGGCAGGGTCAGAGTATGTCGCATCAAAGTTGATGTTCTTTAGCGCGTAGTTTGCCAAACCTTTTTCTAGCTTAAAGTCGGCCTGACCTTTCGCTGTGAACTTTTGGTCATTCATTTCGCCCTTCACGCCAAAATCAGCCGTTGTCCAGTTGTCAAAAGCGAATTCGGAAAGGTTTAATGAGATATCATAAAGTTTGGTGTAACTATCGGCTTGCTTATCCTGCATTTCTAATGAGCCATTAGAAACCGTAACACCAGCAAGATTAATGCTCCAATCAGAGCCAGAAGGCTGCGTTTCACCATTTTGCGTAGGCGCAGTATCGCTCGCTTGCTCTGCTTGTTGTGTTTGGGCTTTCGTCAATGCATCAATATTCTTGCTGCCATCTTTCTTGGTTTCGATATAGAACTCAGCCCCATCAAGCGTGACGTTTCCAATTTCAAGCTGCTGACTAAAAAGTGGCATGACAGAGATGTCTACACCAACGGTATCAACTTTGAATAAATTGGGTTTACTAAAGCCTTGTGGGTTTCGCAATTCTGTATGTCCCAACTCAAAGCCGATCGATGGGAAAAATTGCCAACTGATATCTCCTTCAATCACTAGCTCTAAACCGGTTTGCTTTTGCGCTTGCTCAACAATAAGGGGCTTAAACTGGTTAGGATTGACGAAGATGGTTAACGCTAAAATTGCGACCAAAATGACCACAATAGGTATTGCTAGAATTAAGAGCAGTTTCTTCATTTGTTTTTCCTTGCTCGAGTGTTTTTACAATTATAAGCGCAGACTCCATTTACCGCTGACAGTTCCACAAAAGCGTGAAAAATGTCTGGTTTTAACCTGCAACTGACTAATTTAAAAACAAAAAAGAAGTGGCACTTAAGGTGCCACTTCTTCTCTCAAAAATAAAGCGATATAGCCGTCTAAAGACTTAAGCTTTCAAAAGTCTTGCAATGTGAGCTTTTAATACATCGATTGCGATACGGTTTTTACCACCGCGAGGAACAATAATGTCCGCATATTGCTTAGAAGGTTCGATAAACTGCATGAACATCGGACGTACTGTTTGTTGGTACTGCTTGAGAACAGATTCCATAGTTCGGCCTCGTTCTTCCACGTCACGCTTAACACGACGAAGCAAACAAATATCTAACGGTGTATCCATAAATACTGTCGCGTGCATCAAATCACGAAGACGAGGGTCAGTAAGAAGAAGGATGCCTTCTAGAATGATCACCTTTTTAGGCGTCATTGTGGTCGTGTTACTTGTTCTTGTGTGCTCAGTGTAGCTGTACTCAGGTACTTCTACTGCTTCACCACGTACCAATTTTTCAAGGTGCTCACACAGTAGGTCGTGGTCCAACGCACTCGGGTGATCGTAGTTCGTCTTTACTCGCTCTTCCATGCTTAGGTGGCTTTGGTCGTTGTAGTAGCAATCTTCCGTGATGACACCGATTTGATGATCGCCTACTTTCGCGCGAAGCTCATTATAAATAGTGCTCGCGATCAGACTTTTTCCAGAAGCAGAAGCGCCAGCAATACCTACGATGACGCATTGATTATTATCAGACATTAGTTTGCACCCGATGATGATTTCTAGTCACATAAAAAGATAAACTGCCTGATTATAGGGAGTTCACCCCATAGTTACTAGCTGGAATTAGGGTTTAGTCATAAGTTTCTGCCTGCTCAGAGGATTAACCTCCGAGCAAACGTTAAAATGTGCAATTATCAACCAACAGGCATAGTAAACTTAGTTCACCATTGTAAAGCTAATCGCATCTGGTTTTGCTTTGCCTTGCCAAAACATCGTGCTACATACACGATCGGCAAGCTGCTTGTAATACCCTGCATGCTCACTTTCTGGGCGCCTTGCTACTGTTGGCACGCCAGCGTCAATATCTTCTCGCATAGAGATATGAAGCGGAATTTGTCCTAGCAGTGCTAAGCCAAACTCTTGCGACATTTTTTCTGCACCACCCATGCCAAAAATATGCTCTTTCGCGCCACATTGGCTACAAATGTGATAACTCATGTTTTCCACAACACCAATAACTGGGACATGGACTTTGTTAAACATTGCCGCTCCCTTTCTTGCATCGGCAAGCGCTAAGTCTTGCGGTGTAGTGACTAACACACTACCTGTCACCGGAATCTGTTGTGACAACGTCAACTGTATATCACCCGTGCCTGGCGGCATATCAATCACCAAATAATCTAAATCGGGCCAGTCTGTTTCCGTTAATAACTGCGACAACGCTTTTGAAGCCATTGGACCGCGCCATATTGCCGCTTCTGATTTGTCCACTAAATAGCCGATAGAGTGAGTATAGATGCCGTGAGCGAAAATGGGCTCCATCCACTTACCATCACGAACTTCTGGTTTTGCATCTTCTTGCCCTAACATCATAGGGACGGAAGGTCCGTAGATATCCGCATCCAACAATCCCACTTTCGCCCCAGATTGAGCAATCGCCAACGCTAAGTTAACCGCAGTCGTTGATTTACCGACCCCACCTTTCGCAGAACTAACGGCAATGATGTTCTTAACACCTTTAACCGGATTGGCCACTTGAGTTTCTAATGCTTTAACTCCAAGGCGAATATTGAATGGGAATTCAGCCACTTTACCTGCGGTTTGTTGCTGTTTAATCCAGTCATGCAATATAATTTGAAGCTCATTACTTGCGAATGGCAACGTTATCTCAACAGAACCTTGTGCCGTAATCGAAATTGCGCCATGAATATCTGCCCAATTTTCCACCAACTGTGGATGCTGGAATTGGTTAAACCAGTGACAAAAATCTTGTTTTGAAGTGAACTGATGCATAAGTCCTCCTTTTAGATGTCATGCTAACACCGTCCTGCCTCAACCAGAACCCCAAAAAACTAAGGCATTCCGCAGTTTGACACCTTGGAGTTAGTGAGTTCATGGGGTAGTATTATCCATCAAAATTTATTTATACCTATCAAGAAAAGCGAATATTAAGTATGGCAAACGATCCAAGAAACTTTCCTTCAAGGAAAATGCTGGTAACTTGTGCCCTTCCGTACGCTAACGGTTCGATCCACCTTGGTCATATGCTTGAGCATATCCAAGCGGACATTTGGGTTCGTTACCAACGCCTACGCGGCAACACTGTAAACTTCATCTGTGCTGACGATGCTCATGGCACGCCAATCATGCTTAAAGCGCAACAGATGGGTATTACTCCTGAAGAAATGATTGCCGCAGTTAGCGAAGAGCACCAGAAAGACTTTGCTGGCTTTGATATCAGCTTTGATAACTACCACAGCACACACTCAGATGAGAACCGTGAGCTAGCATCACACATTTATCTTGAGCTGAAGAAAAACGGTTTCATTTCTAGCCGCACAATTTCTCAGTTGTTCGACCCAGAAAAAGAGATGTTCCTACCGGACCGTTTCGTAAAAGGTACGTGTCCAAAATGTAAGTCAGAAGACCAGTACGGTGACAACTGTGACAACTGTGGTGAGACTTACAGCCCAACAGAACTGATCAATCCTAAATCTGCGGTTTCTGGTGCGACGCCAGTAATGAAAGATTCTGAGCACTTCTTCTTCGACCTGCCTCAGTTTGAAAGCATGCTAAAAGAGTGGACTCGCTCTGGCTCGCTACAAGCTGAAACCGCGAACAAGATGCAAGAGTGGTTTGAATCAGGTCTACAACAATGGGATATCTCACGTGACGCGCCATACTTCGGCTTCGAGATCCCAGGTGAGAAGAACAAATTCTTCTACGTATGGCTAGACGCACCTATCGGCTACATGGGCTCTTTCAAAAACCTATGTGACAAGCGCGACGACCTAGATTTCGACGAGTACTGGAAAAAAGACAGCTCAGCAGAGCTGTACCACTTCATAGGTAAAGACATCGTTTACTTCCACAGCCTATTTTGGCCAGCAATGCTAGAAGGTTCTGGCTTCCGCAAGCCTAACAACGTATTCGTACACGGTTACGTAACCGTAAACGGCGCGAAAATGTCTAAGTCTAAAGGTACTTTCGTAAAAGCAAGCACTTACCTAGAGCACCTAGACCCTGAATGTCTACGTTACTACTACGCGGCGAAGCTAAACAGCCGTATCGACGATCTAGATCTTAACCTTGAAGACTTCACTCAGCGCGTAAACGCTGACGTTGTTAACAAGATCGTTAACCTGGCATCTCGTAACGCAGGTTTCATCGCAAAACGTTTTGAAGGCAAACTGTCTGACAACTTTGCAGAGCCTGAACTTTACAACGAATTTGTTGCTGCTGCTGACCGTATCGCTGAACTTTACGAAACGCGTGAGTTTGGTCGTGCAATCCGTGAAATCACTGCACTGGCAGACAAAGCTAACCAATACATTGATGAAAAAGCACCGTGGGTTGTAGCAAAAGAAGAAGACAAAGATCAGGAGCTACAAGACATCTGTTCTGTCGGTATCAACCTGTTCCGTGTACTGATGACTTACCTGAAACCAGTGATGCCTGCACTTGCTGCACGTACTGAAGCATTCCTAAACCAAGAGCTGACTTGGGAAAACATCGCTGCGCCACTAACAGGCCACGAGATCACTAAGTTCAAAGCACTCTTCAACCGTATCGATCCGAAGAATGTTGAAGCGATGATCGAAGCATCTAAAGAAGATGCGGCGGCAGAAATGGCGGCGAAAGAGAAAGCAGAAGCGGAAAAGAACAAGGCTAGCCAAACTGAGCTAGACAAAAAGCCAATCGCTGAAGAGATTGAGTTCGACGCTTTTGCAGCAGTAGATATGCGTATCGCTCGTATCATCTCTTGTGAAGAAGTGCCAAAAGCAAACAAACTGCTTAAGTTCCAACTGGACATCGGTGGTGAAACTCGTCAAGTGTTCTCTGGCATCAAGTCAGCGTACAAACCTGAAGAGTTAGAAGGCAAACTAACGGTAATGGTAGCAAACCTAAAACCTCGTAAGATGAAGTTTGGTATGTCAGAAGGCATGATCCTAGCCGCTGGCCCTGGTGGTAGCGACCTGTGGATCCTTGAGCCACACGAAGGCGCTCAACCAGGGATGCGTGTAATGTAAGTCGCATCCCAAATATAACACTATAAAATCCCTGCCAATTTGGCAGGGATTTTTTGATCATATTCACAACTTTGGTGAACCCATGCACCAATAACGACCGCCCCAAAAGAACATTTAACATAACCAGTTGTTTTAATTTAATTTTTGTTTGGCATCAAAACTGCAAACCTTCCTTGCTAGGTCCAAACACTAACAAGGAGTTGGTTATGTTTGTTTTGATTTCCACATTATTATCTATCGCTATTTTAGCCGGAATATATCACTTATCTTCTAAACGAGAGCAGCAACACGCGCGTAAATATCAGCTGTTAACATTATTGCGAGATGTTGTTCATCTGCTGAGACGCCATCGAGCTGCGACGCACTACTCACTTCAATTTCAACAAAATAACGAACAAGAATTAGAAGTCCTTCATAACGATCTAACCAACAAGCTGCATCTTTTAGTCGAAACCTCACGGTTTGAAAACAAACCCATGTATCGCGTATTACAGATTAAAGTAGGGAAACTACTTGAACAATGGAATGACCATAGTGTTGCAAGAAACCAGATGGAGCATGGTAAGTTAATTCGTCATTGCTTGTTTTTGATGGATGAAGTCACGATTGCTTGGTTAGCGGTAGAACAACGAGATGATCTACATAATGAGTACCACATGAACTGGCAAAACATCATGGATAGCTTAGAAACCCTGACTCAATTGAGAATTAGCATTCAAGACTTGGGAGAGCAAGGGGGGAATGAGCGTTTCAAAAATTACGCATCGGTTATGACACGTAAGCTAAATCAATTAGCAGTTATCGCTCCGCTTAGTATCGTTTCTCCTGCTTCCACACGCTCAATACAGACATTAAATAACTATGTGACAGGAAGTCATGTCGATTTAACAGAAGCAGAGCTTTATGGAGTCACATCAGACTTATCGTTGACCATCTTCAATACTTACGACCACGTTCTTTCAGACATCGTTGAAGCATTGTATCTACCGTTGCCCAAACTCTCTGTAGCAAGATAAGCTCTATACAATGCCGTGCCAATTGTCACAACAGGAACGTAACTGGTATCTATAGGTAAAAACAAAAAAACCGCAGACCTTAGGTTCTGCGGTTTTTCATTCATCTAACTTCTCAGCGCTTAGCTGTCATCTTCTGTGAAGTTCGTTGGTAATTGCTTTTTCATCTCGTTCCAGATTAGCGCGCTTTCCATACCATAGTGACGAATCACAACTGGCAGTTGTTCACGCTGACCACTTTCACAAGTTTCTAGCAACTGATGGTAAAACTTCAGCGCTAGCTCACGAGAAGCTGGGTTTGAGAAGTAATAGCTACCAACGCGATCATAGAGCTTCTTCAAGCCATTAAAAATCAAACCGTAAATCTGATTCCCTGAATGGAATGCTAGGCGTTGGAACAACATGTAGTCGTAAAAGTTGAACGTTTTAGCAATCAAGATTTCTTGACGCTTCGCTTCATCTTTCTCGTTGTCTTCTTTCACGTTCTGTAAGACTTTCTCAGCATAAGGTGAAGAAGCGATGAAATCGTCCCAAGAAGCAGCATTCATTAAAGCTTCACAAGATTCAATTACATTCTTGATCGTGCGCTCAGAATGCTCTTTATTTGCTTTAAATGCATAACGCATAAAGATAGGGCTGATGTTGGTACGTGCTGCAAGCAAATCTTCTACAATGTTTGTTGCGTTATCTACGTCCAACGTCATCAACGTATCCAAAATATGCAGACCAGAGGTCTCCATAAATTGGTTTACCTTCGTTGGTTTACCGTGTTGGATTGTTAACCAACCATCACGGGCTAGTCGTTGAAGAACCTCTCGTAAAGTCGTTCGAGTAACACCAATTAGCTCAGACAGCTCGCGTTCAGCAGGTAAAATAGAGCCAGGAGGAAAACGGCCGTTCCAAATGCTCTCGATAATATATTTTTCTGCGAATCCCGCAGGGCTTTTCGCCTTTATGACCATTCTACTTTTTATCCAATATTGATTTCTGAGGGTCGATACTACTCATCATACCACTACTTAACGGTTTGAGAAAATTTACGATCAATAATTGAAACGATTCTACAATATAGAGTTAATACTCTATATATTGTGTCAATTTAGGATGGTCTGACGTGCGAGTGAAAGCGGTAAAATCTGAATTTTCGTTTAATTAAACAGCTCACAAATCGCGGAGAAATAAAGACTACTGCGTCACAATTTTATATTCAAAATATGAAAAATTACTTTGTATATCACAGTTAATATTCTTTCTTAATTTGCCTTTTCTCGTCACTGACCGTCATTTAAAATCCAAGAGGATTTTTTTGAGCCTTTCATGATATAGTAACGCCGTTTTGATCGCGTTATTACATTTAAAAAGTCATTTTAGTCGGTAGCATCACGTTTTGTTATTGACTAATAAATGCCTGAGTGTAGAGTTTGCGGTCGAAAGTGAGCGGTGCTTGAGTTCAGGGGAAGTAACTTGGCAAGACTGCAATAAACAAAGGATTGTTGTTTTACTAAGTTATTGTTTTAAAAGACTAGTTAATAAGTCTAACAAACAGATACTTAAGCACTATTGTAGTGTCTATTCATAATTTTGTTATAAAGAGAATTATCATGCCGATATCGCTCGGAAACGCTTTTATCAAGAACTTTCTTGGTAAAGCGCCTGATTGGTACAAAGTTGCCATTATAGCCTTCTTAATAATTAACCCGATTGTATTCTTCCTAATAAACCCATTTGTTGCTGGGTGGTTGCTGGTTGCTGAATTTATTTTCACGCTTGCAATGGCATTAAAATGCTACCCATTACAACCTGGTGGTTTACTTGCTATTGAAGCCATCGCTATCGGCATGACTAGCCCTGCGCAAGTTAAGCACGAGTTGGTGGCAAATATTGAAGTATTACTGCTTCTGGTATTTATGGTTGCGGGCATCTACTTCATGAAGCATTTATTGCTGTTCATTTTTACCAAAATTTTACTTGGTATTCGCTCCAAAACCCTTCTATCACTTGCGTTTTGCTTTGCCGCTGCATTTTTATCTGCGTTTTTGGATGCTTTGACGGTTATCGCCGTTGTTATCAGTGTGGCGATCGGTTTCTACTCTATCTACCACAAAGTGGCGTCAGGTAATCCGATTGGTGACCATGACCACACACAAGATGACACGATCACTGAGCTAACGCGTGATGACTTAGAAAACTACCGCGCCTTTTTACGCTCATTGTTGATGCACGCTGGTGTAGGTACTGCGTTAGGTGGCGTAACCACTATGGTGGGTGAACCTCAGAACTTAATTATTGCAGACCAAGCGGGTTGGTTATTTGGTGAATTCCTAATCCGTATGTCTCCAGTGACGCTACCCGTATTTTTCTGCGGTCTCATCACTTGTGCTCTAGTCGAAAAGCTTAAAGTGTTTGGCTACGGTGCAAAACTTCCTAACAACGTTCGTCAAATCCTCGTTGACTTTGACAATGAAGAGCGCAAAACGCGTACCAATCAAGACGTTGCAAAACTATGGGTTCAAGGACTTATTGCTGTTTGGTTGATCGTGGCATTAGCCTTGCACTTGGCGGCGGTAGGCTTAATTGGTCTTTCAGTGATCATCTTAGCGACGGCTTTCACTGGCGTCATTGAAGAGCATTCCATGGGTAAAGCGTTTGAAGAGGCTCTGCCTTTCACTGCACTACTTGCGGTATTTTTCTCGATCGTTGCGGTAATCATCGACCAAGAGTTGTTTAAACCAGTTATCGACGCGGTGCTTGCCGTTGAAGATAAAGGCACTCAGTTAGCTCTGTTCTATGTCGCGAATGGCTTACTATCAATGGTGTCGGATAACGTATTCGTCGGTACGGTTTACATCAATGAAGTAAAAACAGCACTCATTGAAGGTCTCATTACTCGCGAGCAGTTCGACTTACTGGCAGTTGCTATCAACACTGGTACTAACCTACCATCTGTTGCTACGCCAAACGGTCAAGCGGCATTCCTATTCCTACTCACCTCGGCTCTCGCTCCATTAATTCGTCTGTCTTACGGTCGAATGGTTATCATGGCGCTGCCTTACACCATCGTTCTTGCGATTGTCGGGCTAATGGGCATTATGTTCTTCCTAGAGCCTGCAACGGCTTCTTTCTACGATGCAGGCTGGATTTTACCTCATAGTGGTGATCTGACTCCCGTAGTCTCCGGCGGTCACTAAAATTTGAGTTGATTAGGAAACTTATCCACGTTAAAAAGCTCTGAGTATTCAGAGCTTTTTCTATTTCAGACAGGAACAAAAACGTGACTATTTTAAATTCACTTAACCAGTTTTCGAAGGGACGCTTATCGTGGCTGCTGCTTCTGCTATTCGTCGTTTTCTTTGAAGCATGTGCCCTCTATTTTCAGCACGTCATGATGCTTGCACCATGTGTCATGTGTATCTACGAACGAGTCGCGATGATGGGAGTGGGTGTCGCTGCAATCGTTGGTCTTATGGCACCAAATAACCCAGTTTTCCGTTGGCTAGGTTTGATTGGCTGGGGATTAAGCTCTTACAAAGGACTGTTGCTTGCTCAGCAGCACGTTGATTATCAGTTTAACCCATCACCATTCGCGACTTGTGATTTATTCGTAACATTCCCTAGTTGGGCTCCGCTTAATCAGTGGGTTCCTTGGATGTTCGAAGCATACGGCGATTGCTCGAAGATTGTTTGGCAATTCCTCGATTTATCAATGCCACAATGGTTAGTAGTTATTTTCGCTGGCAATTTAATTGCTTTAGCATTAATTGTGATCGCACAATTCTTCCCAGCAAGACGCACTAATCCGATTCGTTAATCCTTCAGAGAAATGATAACGAAAAAAGCCGACCAGATGGTCGGCTTTTTACTGAGTAAACATCGCGGCTATTTAACTTAACCACGTTAACTCAACCACGTGATTGACCACAACACTGCTTGAACTTTTTGCCGCTCTCACAAGGACAAGGATCATTGCGCCCGATACCTTTGAATGGGTTTAGGCTTTGAGCCTTATTGCCTACCATCAACTCATCCGCACCTAACGCCACTTCACCGACCATCAAATCAAGCTGGTCGATCAAGTCTGCAAGAGCTGGAGGCGTTTCAATACCGGCGTCGCGCATCTGTTGCTGCGTTGCCGACTCATCGATAGCCAGCATCAAAGTGGTCAGTAATGCTTGTAGCATACGCTGCAATCCATCATTGAGCTCAACGTCTTGCCATTGTTCTTCAATCATTGGCCAAACAGACATAAAGCCTTCGGCAAAATCAGCAAGTTGTTCAGGTTCTTTGCCTGTTAGCTCTAGCACGGAATATTCGTTTCGTTGAATTCGGTTGTGCTGCTTGTGAATTTGCTCTTCTACTGCCGGTTGAATCGCTTTGAATCCTTCACCTAATAGCGGCTCTAACCACTTTTCAGGAGCGAGTGGTTTTGTCGTCAGATTAGCAGCGAGCACTGCGCCTTCGATAAATAGGCAAGATTCATCGATGTGAATTTCGCCTTTCTCAATCAATGTGTATTGCATGACATCTGGTTTCCCATAAATTTGGCGGCATTATACCTCAGAGCATAAAAGCACGTAACCGGGAGTTGCGAGTTTGACTGTATTGAGTGCTTTGAGTCTTTTAATGACAAACTTAGCTGACATCGCTACAATCGCCCTCCTTTTTATCACCAAACTGTATTAGGCAAACTATGCGAGTTGTACTAGGCCCAATGGAAGGCGTTTTAGACCATTTGATGCGCCAAATCCTGACCGAGATAAACGACTATGACCTATGTGTTACGGAATTTGTTCGAGTCATCGACCAGTTATTGCCCGATCATGTATTTCACCGTTTATGCCCGGAGCTGTTGCAAGGTTCTCAAACCGCATCAGGTGTGCCAGTACATGTGCAATTGTTAGGACAAGAACCAAACTGGATGGCTGAGAACGCAATTAAAGCGGCAAGCCTTGGCGCTAGAGGCATCGATATAAATTTTGGTTGCCCAGCCAAAATGGTCAATAAAAGTAAGGGCGGTGCTGCTCTACTTCAGCATCCTGAGCTAATTCACCGTGTGGTTAAAGCTTGTCGAGAAGCTGTTCCTGAGACCATTCCTGTGACCGCAAAAATTCGTCTTGGCTGGGAGAACCCTGAAGATTGTTTTGAAATTGTCGATGCCATTCAGTCTGCTGGCGCAAATGAATTAACAGTACACGCACGTACTAAACAAGGTGGTTACAAAGCTTCTGAGATAAAATGGGATTATATCAACCAAATTCGCGAACGTTTTGATATTCCGCTTATTGCGAATGGCGAAATTTGGAATTACCAGGACGGTCAACGTTGCATTGAAACGACTGGCGTTGACTCTTTGATGGTGTGCCGCGGCGCTTTCAATATCCCTAACTTGGGCAACATGGTAAAACACAACCACCAGCCAATGTCATGGCCCGAGGTGGTTGAGCTACTGATCTACTACTCCAAGTTTGAGATGAAAGGCGACAAAGGCTTGTACTATCCAAACCGCGTAAAACAATGGTTCTCTTACTTACGTCAGGCCTATCCTGAAGCAAAAGATCTATTCAGAGAAATCCGAACGTTTAACAAAGCCGCGCCGATTGTTGAGCATATTCAACGTTATCGTGATGAGTTAAATTCTCAGGTTGCATAAAACCTGAGCATTGCAAAGGGCGAACTGCTCGCCCTTTAAGCGCTTAGATCTTCGTAGCAAATCTTATTTTTGCCTGTACTCTTGGCTTGATATAACTTTTCATCCGCCGCTTTAAATAACTCATCAAAGCTTTCCTCTCGGTTCTCTTTACTGAACACCACACCGCCAGAGATCGTAAAACCTTCTTTAGTCACGCGTGTCGAGCGTTCATCTATGGCTTTTTTTACCCGCTCTAAAATTAGCTTAATGCCTTCCGAGTCTTCGTCGTAAATCGCCAACACGAACTCTTCGCCACCAAATCTTGAGGCGACATCTGTGTGGCGAATATTTTCACGTATACATTTTGCAACTAGCTGAATCGCAGAATCGCCGACATCATGACCATAGGTATCATTGATCTTCTTGAAGTTATCAATATCGAACACTGCTAATGCAACCTGTTTTTTCGTCATCTTATTGCGCCACACGGTTTGCATTCCTCGACGGTTCAACAAGCTCGTCATCGGATCTCTGGCGGCGAGATCTTTAAAATAACGTCGCTCACTATGCATATTCACATAGAACAATACGACTGTACTCAAAACGTAAATAGAGATCGCAACAATAAGGCTGTATTTTTCGAAAACCGCTAGGTTCTTAGCTTCATCCCAAAGGTTGTACTCGTAATACATGCTGTGATTCGCACTCAATCGCTCTAACTCGACTGGTTTGATACGTGTACTGTTTGAAGGAATGGATTGTAAATTGGAAACCAAATGAAACTTACCAACAAGACCTAGCGACGAAGCCATCAACGCATTGACATCAAAATCAATGGACAGCACACCTTGATGCCTCCCTTTTTCGTAAACAGGCACCGTCATACTAATGATTTGACCTTCCATCGAATCCAACATCGGCCCAGGTCCGGCCAAGGTGATGTTCACTTTATCTTGTGCGGTTTTTTGCCAAAATGGGCGCGCTTTTAGCGTTGACCAAAGCTCTCTAGTGAAGTTTTTCGCGTACGTGTCAGGAGACGAAATGACGTAACCACGTTTATCGATGTAATGAATACCAACGATATGGGATTCAATATCGTGCAGAAAAGACAATGACGGTGCAAAACCCGCCTTTTGTTCAGCTAATTGGTTAATCGTTGAACCTTGCTGACATAAGCTTTCATCGCCCACAATCATGTAATCAAGATCAACCGCAGGTAACCCCTCACTGTAGACACTCTCCAGCAACAAGACGTCTATCGGCCAAATATAACAAAGCCCCTTTTTGACTAAAGAATTGTGCTCTTCAGACAATGGGTTAGCGTAATTCGTATAGTTAGTAAAACTATAATCTAAGGCGGTGAGGACTTTAATACCACGGGACATGGCACGATCAATACGTGCATACTCAGAATCAATATAGCGATTGACCGCATCGTAGTAGTTTTTTGTCGTAACAAGCAAAACCACGACAAATAATGCGAGGGGAAAAAAGATGACAAATGAGAGACTAAATCGCCTTTGGTTAACCATTGAGTACCATGTATGTGAAAGGTAGTTCGTCTCTTATTAAACAATGGGATTACGCTGTCTTATCAACTGGCAATGCGTAGTGCGCATTGCCAGATAATCAGATAACCAACAAATGTGTACGCATTGTAGGAGACTGTTTATATATTAAAGAAGTTTAATCAATATAGAATGTAGTGTCACTTCAGTTGCCACAATTTGAAGCTCTGTGCAGGTATATTGACAGAAAGATGACCCTTATAATCAATAAGTTCGCGTCCATCCAGAAGTGACGAAAGATGGGTAGCCTCCAAACCAAGTTGCCACAGAGGCAAGTCAATTGAACACTCATCGCCACTTAGATTCATCACAACAACGATCGCTTCACTTCCAAGTACGCGCGCATAAGCCAGCACGTTGGTATCACAATGCAGCCATTGAATACTACCAGACTGTAAAGACTTGTACTGTTTACGTATCGAAATCCATTGCTTGTAAATCGACAGCCATGCTGAGTTTTCAATTTCATTCCAAGGGAAACAGCGACGATTATCCGGGTCCAGCCCTCCCTCTAGTCCGACTTCACTCCCATAGTAAATACAAGGTGTACCGACGTATGTCATGAGCAGAGCAAGTGCGATGTTCATTTTACGCTTATCACCATCAACCAGTGTGATAAAACGAGCAGTATCATGACTATCGAGTTGATTTAGCTGCGATAGCTGATTCGAAAATGGAATTTTTGCTCTGGCTTCGTCCAACCATGCTTTAAACTCCAAACCATCAATGTTGATTGGTTCATACATAATATCTTGCTGCGCGATAAAAGCTCGAACTGGATGAGCAAAACCGTAGTAGTTCATCGCCCCATCCTCTTGATCACCTTGCAGCCACTGTGTTGCTTCAAAAAAGTGCTCACCTAGCACATAGGCATTCGGATTGACTGACTTCGTCGCATGGCGAAACGCTTCAACATAATGAGCATTGTTTTTCGCTCCCTCTCCTTCGCCAAGCATATGAATAACATCAAATCGCCAACCATCGACTGAGTATGGTGGCTTAAGCCAGTGCTTAATGACAGATGCTTCGCTTTGATAGATATAGTCACGCACTTGTTCATTTTCGAAGTTCAGAACCGGTAAGTTACCAATGCCCTTCCAACCAATATAGTGATTGGTTTCGCCTTCAAAAAAGTAGTAATCGCGGAACTTTGACTGCGGATTGCCATACGCCCCTTCTCCTTTTTGTTGGATATCAAACCAAGGATGATGCACTGACGTGTGGTTAAACACCGCGTCTAAGACAATCTTCATATTCTTACCACGGATTTTCTCACACAGTTCAGCAAACTGATCATTGGTGCCGAACATAAGGTCAACAGTGAAATAATCGGTGGTGTCGTATTTATGATTACTTGGTGAAGAAAAGATCGGATTAAAATAAAGCGCAGTAACGCCGAGCTGTTCAAGATAGTCCAACTTTTGTTCCACACCTTTGAGGTCGCCGCCAAAAAACTCTCTTGCCCCGGTATTTTGGTGAGAGCCTACCGCTTCTCCCCACGATTTAATGATCGCTTCTGAATCATGCTGAGCATAAGCTTTACGAATGTCAGATTCACTTTTACTAGCAGAAAAACGGTCAGGAAAGATTTGATAGAACACTTGCTCTTGGACCCAGCTTGGTGGTTGATGGTTTACATTCAACTTAAAGTGGAACTCTTTGGGTGGAATACGCTTTTGTACGCCTCGTGCATCGAGCCAGTATTGTTGTCCGTCTTTGAGGAGCTTAAACACATAATGTGTGACATCTCGATCTCGATTTGGTCGGAACGATGCTTCCCATAGTAACAATTCTCCAGCAGTTCCTACTTGAGTCATGTCGACCAGATATTCTTCATTGTCCGGCTCAAGACGCACATATACGGAATCAAAATCCAATGTCTCGGTTTTCAGTCTGACTGTGACTTGCTCTTGATTAAAAGCTAAACCATCAATAGTTTGACTATGAAAGATAAATGGCAGGTTCATTATGGGCACTCCTCGTCATCGGATATGCCACTATGTTATTAAAGAATGAGAGACAAGAAATCCTCCTTGCGAGTTGACATATCAGCCAATTTTCCCAAGGAGGATCACACTTAGTAGGCGTAGTGACAGGTAGGATACTGCTTAGTTCAACAAGAGACTGTCATCTGCAAGCTCTTCACCACGCACTTTGGAGAACATATCCAACAAGTCTGGTACTTGCATGTTAGCGCGCTGCTCTCCAGCCACATCAAGCACAATTTCACCTTGGTGAAGCATTACGGTCCTATCGCCACATGCTAATGCGTCTTTCATCGAATGCGTCACCATCATCACGGTTAAATCGAACTCATCGACAATACGTTTAGTTAAGTCGATAACAAACGCCGCCATACGAGGATCAAGCGCAGCCGTGTGTTCATCAAGCAGTAACAACTTACTCTCCGATAACGTCGCCATCACAAGGCTAACGGCTTGTCGTTGTCCACCGGACAGTAAGCCAATGCTATCGCCCAGACGATCTTCTAAGCCAAGCCCTAGGATGCTAATTCGCTCTTGGAACAGCTTGCGACGTTTAGCTGAAAGCGCCAAACCCCAACTGCGTTTTTTACCACGCATGTACGCTAAAGCCATGTTCTCTTCTATCGTTAGCTCTCCACAGGTTCCGGCCAATGGATCTTGAAACACTCGTGCGCATTGCGTCGCACGCTGGGCTACCGTCTGCTTGGTGACGTCTTTGCCATCAATGATCACCTGACCACCTATCATCGGCGTCTCACCTGTCACCGCACCAAGCAACGTCGATTTTCCTGCGCCATTAGAACCAATCACGGTAAGAAATTGATGCTCTGGAACCTCTAAAGAGACGCCTTTCAATGCACGATTTTCTAAAATCGTCCCTGGGTTGAACGTGACCTGAATGTTATTAAGTTCAATCATAACGCCTCCCCCGAACCATTTTTTGATGCCGCTTGTTTAGCATCGGTAACGCGTTGTTTCGCTCTCATGCTCTGTTTTAATTTTGGAGCAATAAGCGCGACAGCCACCAATACTGCGGTGACAAGGTTGAGGTCTGATGCTTGCAAACCAAACATGCCAGAGCTCAAAGCGAAAGCTACAGCAAGACGATAAAGCACCGAACCGATGATGACAGCAAATACCGCAACCCAAATTTTTCGCCCCGGAATGAGGGTCTGGCCCAAAATCACAGCAGCCAAACCAACCACAATGGTGCCCACGCCAGAGGTCACATCTGCAAAGCTGTTCGTTTGTGCAAACAACGCGCCTGCGAATCCGACAAAACCGTTAGATAAAGCCAACCCAAAGTAGGTATAAAAACCAGTGCTCGCCCCTTGCGCAGAAACCATACGCGCATTAACGCCCGTGGCCCGTAAACCAAGACCAAAGTCGCTGTTCAGCAGGCGAATGACAAAGAAAGCGGACAAAAGAACTAAGACCCCAACAACCAGAGGACGAATGAACATCGGATCGCCCAAGGCTTCAAACGGAGTGAGAATCGTATCCTCTCCAAGCAACGCCATATTAGGTTTGCCCATAATACGAATATTGATTGAAAATGCCGCGATCATGGTAAGAATGGAAGCTAACAGGTGCAAAATACCACACCGAACAGCCAGAAAAGCGGTTACCCACCCCGTCATACTACCAGCTATCATCGCCATTATTGTCGCAAGCCAAGGATTAATACCTGCGACAATCGCCGTTGCAGCCACCGCCGCTCCCATTGGAAAGCTGCCATCCACACTCAAATCGGGGAAATCGAGAACACGAAACGTAAGATACACACCCAGAGCGACTAGGCCATAAATCAAGCCAATTTCGAGTGCGCCAAAAAAAGCAAATGCAGACATAACTGCTCCTTTCTGCATGTTCAGGCTGACGAATACCAACCTGAACTTAAGACTTCTAACGTATACTCCCATTCTTCTCTAGCAGAATGCTCTACACGAGAAGTCCGGCGAGTATCAATTTTGGGGCAAGCCTCTATCAACAGACGTGACGGCCCTAACCCCAAAAAAGAGCGTTACTTATTGCATGCTTGTCGCACGTTCAACCACAGAACTTGGCAGCTTGATACCGAGCTTAGATGCCGCGCTTTCATTAATTACGAGGTCAGAGCCCGTCGCGACTTTTACATCCAGCTTGCCTGGTTCTTGACCATCAAGAATCGCCGCCACGTAATCCGCGGTTTGTACACCAACCTGGTAGTAGTCAAAACCTAAGCCTGCAATTGCACCCTTTTCGACATACGACGTCGCGCCACCAAATACAGGTTTCTTTGCTTGATTCGCTGCCACAATCATCCCTTCAATCGCACTTGCAACTGTATTGTCTGTTGGGGCGTAAAGAATGTCTGATTTCGCTGCAATCGCTTGAGTCGCAGACTGAACATCAGCACTTTTTAGTGCGGTCGCTTCAACCACTTGTATGCCTTTTGCTTTTGCGCTTTCTTTTAGTAATTCAACTAAAGTCACGGCATTAGCTTCACCGGGATTAAATACAACCCCGATGCTTTTCACCTGAGGAAGAATTTCTTGGATGAGATTGACATGCTGAGCAACGGGTGAAAGATCAGACAGGCCAGTTACGTTTTTGCCTGGTTGTTCCATCGACTTAACCAATTTCGCACCAACCGGATCTGTTACCGCAGTAAAGACAACAGGGATAGAGCGAGTAGCCGACACCAAAGCTTGTGCCGAAGGTGTCGCGATGCCAACTAACACATCAGGATTTTCACCGACGTACTGACGGGCAATTTGCACCGCAATCGCTGGATTACCCTGTGCGGTCTTATAATCAAATTCTAGATTTTTGCCTTCTTCGTAGCCTTTCGCTTTCAAACCATCAAGCAATCCTTGGCGCGTCGCGTCTAACGCCGGGTGTTCGACAATTTGTGAAACTGCAACGGTTGCAGTGGCGGCCAGTACATTGGCAGAAGAGAAAATAGCAGTAGCAGATAGAACGGCAGTGGCTAATAAACGTTTCGTTTTCATCATAACTCCTTGATGTGACTTCGTCCTTGTTTCGCGAGCATTCAACATGAATATCGACTCGTGAATTCAAATGTTTGAAGGGGGTAATGTTGTGTTCGTATAACTGTGCACTTCTTGCGCATCTTGTTTTTATTATTACTACTAAGTCTTAGTAAAGAAAAGAAAGATTTAACACTAAAGCAACATTTGTGATCGGGGGACTTCTTCATCCGGAAAGAATCTTTGGTAAACAAAGCTTCGCTCGCTTCATCAACGACCGTCAAAGTAGGTAATAGAGGCAGGATCAAAAATGGAGCGGCTAGTGCACACTCCATTTCAAACAATTTAAATTAGAACCAACGCTCTAGTGACGACTTATCGAGCTGGCGAAACGCTCGGTTCAGTATTATCGCAAGCTCTTTATAACGAGGGCGAGCTTTAACAGGCTCTAGTGCAAAACCTGTTTCCACAATTTTTTGATGCAGCTCCCGATACCAAGACGCCAGAGAAGGCGGCAATTTCGTGTTGGATCGAGCACCAAGCCACCAAATCCCTTGGAGTGGCAAGCTAATCGCAAACAAGGCGACAACAATAGACTGAGGTAATGCGTGGTAATTGTTGAATGCCATTTGAGTGAGTACGCTGATCGCAGCAACGGCTGGCATGACTTTAATGCCAAAGCGAGTCGCCTTAATGATACGCTGTTCCGGAAATATGGCGCTTAGCTCTTTACGAACCGGCCAGATCTCCATGTAATTCTGGCCATCTTTCAGGCTATGGATCAATCCGACTTTATTACTCATACCGCTCTCTCACTAAAAAATAGTTGAACATTTCAACTGAAGGTACAAAAAATTGATGAAAGTTAATATTCTTTCAAATTTTTTTTGTTATCATTGCTTATTATCGCTATCCTTTGCAGACCCTCAATCTCATTGTTGCTGTTATTTACAATTTAAGCAACTCCGAGATATCTATCTGCACGGATCGCATCATAGTGATGGATGGGTTCATCACTATTTCTTTATATGGAATTAGAACAATTTTTGACCAGGATTAGTACGCAGCCTTCTGGGTATCGGCTATTCTTGTGATTAATTTTTCATTCTTTAACTGATTTTTTATCAGACGAATAACAGGTAGTCATACATGTCTAAGCTAGTTTTAGTTTTAAACTGCGGTAGTTCTTCTCTTAAATTTGCCGTTGTTGATGCCGAGAACGGCGACGAGCACTTATCAGGTCTTGCTGAGTGTCTTCACCTTCCTGAAGCTCGCATCAAGTGGAAACTTGATGGCAAGCACGAAGCTCAACTAGGCAATGGTGCAGCTCACGAAGAAGCACTAGCGTTTATGGTAGAAACTATTCTTGCTTCTAAGCCAGAGCTTAAAGCTAACCTAGGCGCAATCGGTCACCGTATCGTTCACGGCGGCGAGCAGTTCACTCAATCTGCACTAATCACTGATGAAGTTCTAAAAGGTATTCAAGACGCTGCAACATTTGCACCTCTTCATAACCCTGCTCACATCATCGGTATCGAAGCGGCTAAGAAAAACTTCCCAGAGCTGAAAAACGTTGCTGTATTTGACACTGCGTTCCACCAAACTATGCCTGAAGAGTCTTACCTATACGCTCTTCCATACAACCTATACAAAGAACACGGTATCCGTCGTTACGGTATGCACGGTACTTCTCACTTGTTCATCACTCGTGAAGTTGCTGGCCTACTAAACAAACCAGTTGAAGAAGTAAACATCATCAACTGTCACCTAGGTAACGGCGCGTCTGTATGTGCAATCAAGAACGGTCAATCTGTAGACACTTCTATGGGTCTTACTCCACTTGAAGGTCTAGTAATGGGTACTCGCTGTGGCGACATCGACCCTGCGATCATCTTCCACCTACACGACGCTCTAGGTTACTCTGTTGATCAAATCAACACGATGCTAACTAAAGAGTCTGGTCTTCAAGGTCTAACTGAAGTGACTTCTGACTGTCGTTTCGTTGAAGACAACTACGGTGAGAAAGAAGAAGCAACACGCGCAATGGACGTGTTCTGCCACCGTCTAGCTAAGTACGTAGCTGGCTACACTGCTTCAATGGACGGTCGTCTAGACGCAATCACTTTCACTGGCGGTATCGGCGAGAACTCTGGCCCTATCCGTGAAATGGTTCTAAACCGTCTTGGCATCTTCGGTATCGAAGTAGATAGCGAAGCTAACCTTAAAGCTCGCTTCGGCGGCGAAGGCGTTATCACGACTGAAAACAGCCGTATCCCTGCAATGGTTATCTCTACTAACGAAGAGCTAGTCATCGCTGAAGACACTGCACGCCTGACAGGTCTTTAATTGAATTACTGGCTAGCCACTCGGCTAGCCAGATTTTCATTCAAACGAATTTCTTAGGGGCTCAACTCCTATTCTTCGAGCTTCATGGAATAAGAGTTGAGCTTTTATCCCCCAAATAGCTAAAGGTACTCTACGAATGTCTCGTACTATTATGCTTATCCCTACTAGCGCAGGCGTTGGCCTAACAAGCGTTAGCATGGGTGTTCTTCGCGCTATGGAGCGTAAAGGCGTTAAAGTTTCTTTCTACAAGCCAATCTGTCAGCCACGTTCAGGTGGTGATCAGCCAGATCTGACTTCAACTATCGTTGGCCACAACAGCGATATGAAGATCGGTGAACCAATGGCGATGTCTGTTGCTGAAAGCCTAATCGGTAACGACAACATGGACGAGCTGCTAGAAACCGTTGTTGAACGTTACAACCAAATCAACAAAGACGCAGACGTTACGCTAATCGAAGGTCTTGTACCTACTCGTAAGCACCCATTTGCAAACCAAGTAAACGCGGAAATCGCGGCAACACTTGGTGCAGAAATCGTGCTAGTTGCGACTCCAGGTACTGATAACCCAGCGCAACTGAAAGAGCGTATCGAAGTAGCATGTTCTAACTTCGGCGGCACTAAGAACAAAAACATCTCTGGCGTTATCATCAACAAGCTAAACGCTCCTGTTGACGAAGCTGGCCGTACTCGCCCTGACCTATCTGAAATCTTTGACGATGCAGATAGCGCGAAACAAAACGAATTGAAAGTGATGGAAATCTTCAACACTTCTCCAATTCGTGTACTAGGTTGCGTGCCATGGAGCATTGATCTGATTGCGACTCGTGCAATCGACATGGCTAAGCACCTGAAAGCAGATATCATCAACGAAGGTGACATCAACACTCGTCGCATCAAGAGCATCACTTTCTGTGCACGTTCTCTGCCAAACATGATTGAGCATTTCAAGCCTGGCTCTCTACTTGTTACTTCTGCAGACCGTCCTGATGTTATCGTTGCTGCTTCTCTTGCTGCAATGAACGGTGTGGATATTGGTGCTGTACTGCTAACTGGCGGTTACGACATCCCTCGCGAAATCGAAGGTCTATGTAAACCAGCGTTCGACACTGGTCTACCTATCTTCAAAGCACAAGGTAACACTTGGCAGACATCTCTAAACCTACAGAGCTTCAGCATCGAAGTACCTGCAGACGATAAAGAGCGTATCGAGTTCATCAACGAGCACGTTGCTGGTCACATCGACGGTAACTGGATCGAGTCAATGACTGAAGGTACTCAGAAGTCTCGTCGTCTAAGCCCACCAGCGTTCCGTTACCAGCTAACTGAACTTGCTCGTAAAGCAGGCAAGCGTATCGTTCTTCCAGAAGGTGACGAACCACGTACTGTTAAAGCGGCAGCAATCTGTGCTGAACGCGGTATTGCAGACTGTGTGCTTCTAGGTAACCCAGATGAAATCCGTCGCGTAGCAGCTCAACAAGGCGTTGAGCTAGGTACTGGCGTAACCATCATCGATGCCGATGCTGTTCGTGAAAACTACGTTGCTCGTCTAGTTGAGCTACGCGGTGCGAAAGGCATGACTGAAGTTGTGGCTCGTGAGAAGCTACAAGATTCAGTATTCCTAGGCACAATGATGCTTGAGAACGACGAAGTTGACGGCCTAGTTTCTGGTGCTGTTCATACTACGGCGAACACTATCGTTCCTCCGTTCCAAATCATCAAGACTGCACCAAATGCGTCTATCGTATCTTCAGTATTCTTCATGCTTCTGCCTGATCAAGTACTGGTTTACGGTGACTGTGCGATCAACCCAGATCCAACCGCTGAACAGCTTGCTGAAATCGCTATCCAATCTGCTGACTCTGCAGCAGCATTCGGTATCGACCCTCGCGTTGCGATGATTTCTTACTCTACTGGTGAATCTGGTAAGGGTGCAGACGTTGATAAAGTACGTGAAGCAACTCGCATCGCGAAAGAGAAGCGTCCTGATCTAGTGATCGACGGTCCTCTGCAGTACGACGCAGCTATCATGGAAAACGTGGCAGCGTCTAAAGCGCCTAACTCTCCAGTAGCAGGTAAAGCGACAGTATTCGTATTCCCAGACCTAAACACGGGTAACACGACTTACAAAGCAGTACAACGTTCAGCTGACCTAGTTTCTATCGGTCCAATGCTGCAAGGTATGCGCAAGCCTGTAAACGACTTGTCTCGTGGCGCGCTAGTAGACGATATCGTGTACACAATCGCTCTAACAGCAATCCAAGCAGACCAAGAAGCTAAATAATCGCTTCTGACATCTAGTTGGACAACTATCCAAAGCCCTCGATTCGTCGAGGGCTTTTTCTATTGTTGGCCACACAGCAAAGAGGCTATGAGCAATAGCACTAATACGCTCTTATCAATATAGCGCCATAAATACCCCAGCCCCAACCACAACACAACCTGTCATCACTGGTGCGATTCGGTGCCAAAGCTTCTTATCCCCTATCGCGATGACCATCCCCATTTTCACAATGGTATTAACCGAAGCGGCAATCAAAATGCCTAACGCAGCAGTGGTCACGCTCAATGTTTGCGTACTTTGACGCCCGAGGGTTAACGAGATCGCATCAACGTCAGTAATCCCTGATAAAGCAGAAAGGATCAACACACCCGCGTTGCCGAACCAGTCAGACAAAGCATGAGCAAGCAGCATAATCACCGCCAACACGAGGCCAAAGAACAGTGCCGACTGCAAAGCAAGAGGGTTCGTTTGCTTATTTGATTGCTCAATCTGCTCAACTTCACTTCTGCGCCAAATCCACCATGCCGGAATGTACAGCGCAACCATCATCGCCATCACAATTGGCCAAAGCAGTTTCACTAATTGTGGATTGATAACGGACAGTACGATAAGTAAACGAGGGAACATGGTTCCGCAGCTCAAAAGAATACCACTAGCGAGTAACGGGCTGATGCTCGCTTGCTCACGAGAAAGATGGGAAAACTGCAACGTTAATGCTGTCGAAGAGCTAAGCCCCGCAAATACAGACGTAAACAAAATACCTCGCTTCGCCCCGCCGATCTTTATCGCAAAATAACCGACAAACGAGATACTAGCGATCAGCACAACCATCCACCAAATCTCATACGGGTTAAGTGCATTCCAAGGGCCGTAAGATTGATTTGGTAACAGTGGTAACATGACTATCGAGATAAGTAATAAACGCAGTGCTGCGTCTAACTCATACTCTTGCAGTTTTTGTAGCGCTTGATGTAGCTCTCTTTTGTTATCGAGCACTACCGCGGTTATGACGGCCGCTGCTGCTGCCAAAACAGCCTCACCCGACACGGCAAGGTTACCCAGAACAAACACCACCATGATACTAACCACGCCAGTGATGCTCACATCTCCGCTCTTTTTCTGCTGTATAACAAAAGCGATGCAAGTGAGGATGACTAAAGCGATAAGCGCAAAACCAATGAGTAAAGGTGTATAGATGTTGGCGAGAATGCCAACTAAACCACCGAGTAAACCGACTAAAGAAAAAGTACGAATGCCTGCTACACGACTGCCTTCTGCGCTATTGCGCATCACCCAGCCACGTTGGATGCCAACAATTGCCCCTAGTAATAGAGCAATAAGCAGATTCCAAATTAGATGCTCGCCACTGACAAACTCATTGATATCCATGCATCACCCCGTTAAAAAGCGGTTGTTATATCATTAGTTTATTTGAATATGGGTAAGAAGCTGTGACGATGAGAGGATAATCAGAAAATGGCCCCGGTTCCCTGCTTACCATTGCGTCTTATAATTTCATTATTCTTTTATCTACCACCAAAACGTAATAGAACGAAGCGGCCCTCCCTGTTCAATTTATCAGCATTATTTACATTTCAACTGAACTTTCTTACTCGAACTACGTAACGAAGATGGACTGCTATTAAGCAAACTCACACATAAGTAAGGAATACATATGAACAACTCCATCAACAACTCACTGCTAAAGCTTGGTTTAGCTGCAATTCTGTTCAGTTTTTCTTCATTCAGCTTTTCTGCCCCAAGCATTAAAGGCGTTGATCAAGATATGTCCGGAGGAACGGTAACCGCAAAAATGGCTCATGCTGACGACAACGGATGGATGGTAGTCCACCGAACAGACGAATCAATGAAGCCTGGCCCTGTTATCGGCTATGCCCCATTAAAGATGGGACAGAATGAGAACGTGAATGCAATTTTGATGGAACCGGTTGAGTCTGGCGACATGCTGATGCTAATGGTCCACGGAGAAAAAGGGGGAATGAAGACTGGCGTATTTGAATATACACTCGGAGCCAAAGAAGATGGCCCTGTAAAAGTCGACGGAAAACTAGTGATGGACGTCGTACGCGCTAAGTAAGACGAGCGCACACTTAAAAGTCACTCTCCTACTCCTAGTATTTAGTTAGCATAAAAGTACTTAACGACATTGCTAACCGTTAAGTACTTTTTCATTTCTGATGGAGGCAGCAAACTAGCTAATTATTTCTCTTCCATGAGGAGAGTTTAAGTCTAAATCAGGCCCTTTGGGTACAACTTGCGTCGGGTTAATACCAGTGTGGCTGAAATAGTAGTGACGTTTAATATGGTAGAAATCCGTGGTTTCTTCGACGCCTTCGACTTGATACAACTCTTTTAAGTATCCTTGAATATTCTCGTAGTCTGCGATGCGCTGCTTGTTACATTTGAAGTGACCTACATACACGGCATCGAAACGGATCAGAGTCGTAAACAAACGCCAATCAGCCTCAGTAATAGTATTCCCCGCTAAATAACGATGCGTCGCTAGGTGCGAATCGATTTTATCTAGCGCAGCGAATAAAGAATCGAATGCTTCTTCATATGCCTCTTGCGTGGTCGCAAAACCACAGCGATACACTCCATTGTTGACGTTTGGATAAACAAAATCGTTCCATTCGTCAATAACATGCTTTAGCTGTTCTGGATAATAGTCATCGTGGTTTCCTGTTAACTCATTGAACTCCGAGTTAAACATACGAATAATTTCTGACGACTCATTCGACACGATCGTATTGGTCTTTTTATCCCAAAGCACAGGCACAGTTACACGGCCTGTATAATCTGGTTTGGCCTGCGTGTAGATTTGGTGCATACGAGTGTGACCAAATAGTGGCTCAGGAAGCCCCATTTGCCAGCCTTGGCTTAACATATCAGGGCAAACAACCGTGACATCAATATGTGGTTCTAAGCCTTTCAGCTTGCGGAAGATGAGCGTTCGGTGTGCCCAAGGACAAGCAAGAGAGACATACAAATGGTATCGACCAGACTCTGGTTTAAACTCCGCATCAGGTTCGTTTTTAACCCAGTTACGGAATCCGGCATCTTCACGCACAAATTTGCCACCATTTGATTTTGTGTCATACCAGACGTCATGCCAAACACCTTCGACCAACTTACCCATGATTGCGCTCCTCTCATTCTGTTTATGTCTATATTAGCGTTTCCTATCAAACAGAAAATCACTGAACTTAGGACATCATGTTCAAGAAATTCGAATGTATAAATCAGATGCATAAAAAAAGCGCGACCCGATAAAGGTGTCGCGCTTAAGCCCGTCACAGGCTGAATTTATACACTAACGTGTAAACAAGATACCGCGTGAACGTCGTTACCTTGAATCGTTGGCTTCGTCTTCGCACACTCTTCGGTTGCTTGTGGGCAACGAGTGCGGAACACACAACCCGATGGTGGACTGATCGGCGAAGGAAGGTCGCCTTCCAGCATCTGGATTTTCTTACTGCGTTCAATGTTCGGGTCCGGAATCGGAACCGCTGACATCAATGCGCGTGTATATGGGTGCTTAGGATCAGCAAACAGCGCCTCCGCCTCACCGAGCTCGACAGCATTACCCAAGTACATGACCAAAACACGATCTGAGATATGTTTAACCACTGACAAGTCATGCGCAATGAATACCAGAGAAAGGCCTAGTTCTTTTTGAATCTCTTTAAGCAGGTTAACAACCTGAGCTTGAATAGATACATCAAGCGCCGATACGGGTTCATCACAGATGATCATCTTAGGCTTAAGGATAAGCGCACGCGCAATACCGATACGCTGGCACTGACCACCCGAGAACTCGTGCGGATAACGGTTGATCACATTTGGTAGTAGACCCACTTTCGCCATCATCTCTTTAACGCGGTCTTTCACTTCCTGCTTAGACAGTTCTGGGTAGAACGTTTCAAGAGGCTCAGCAATAATGTCGCCAACCGTCATACGTGGGTTAAGAGAAGCCAAAGGATCTTGGAAAATCATTTGGATTTCTTTACGCGTTTCACGACGTTGGACGTCTTTCATCTTAGTTAGATCTTGACCCAACCAAACTACTTCGCCATCCGTCGCTTCAACAAGACCGATGATGGCGCGCGCAAACGTCGATTTACCACAACCTGACTCGCCTACTACACCAAGTGTTTCCCCTTCGTATAGTCGAACGTTCACCCCATCAACCGCTTTTAGGCTTGAAGGCTTTGACCACGGCCATGCCGATTTTGACGCAATGCTGAAGTGAACTTTCAGCTCTGAAATGTCCAGAATTAGCTTTTTATCTACTGCGTTCATTTGTTCCAAGCCTCCCATTCAGAAAAACATGCGCGCTGACGGCCATCACCAAATGGAGTCAGAATTGGCGCTTCACGCTTACAACGATCCATCACTCGATGGCAACGCTCTTGATAAGGGCAGCCCGGTGGTAAACGAAGCAAGTTTGGTGGATTACCAGGAATGGTTGGCAGAATTTCACCTTCCGTATCAAGGCGAGGAATCGCTTTCAACAGACCCTCTGCATAAGGGTGACTTGGATTATAGAAGATTTCGTTTACGTTGCCGTACTCCATCGTACGACCTGCATACATCACCAGCACCTTATCACACGAACCTGCAACAACACCAAGGTCGTGCGTGATCATGATGATCGCCGTGTTGAACTCGTCTTTAAGCTCATTAAGCAGGTCCATTATCTGTGCTTGAACCGTCACATCAAGTGCTGTTGTTGGCTCATCGGCAATAAGCAACTTAGGACGACATAACAACGCCATCGCGATCATTACACGCTGACGCATACCGCCTGAAAACTCATGCGGGTACATCGTGATACGCTTACGCGCTTCAGGGATTTTCACCGCTTCCAGCATGCGTACTGATTCTTCAAATGCTTCCGCTTTGCCCATTCCTTTGTGCAGCATAAGCACTTCCATCAACTGATCACTTACTTTCATGTAAGGGTTCAGTGATGTCATTGGGTCTTGGAAGATCATTGCGATCTGTTCCGCACGCACTTTGTTCAGTTCTTTTTCTGGTAAGTTTAGGATTTCTTTGCCTTCAAACTTTGCGCTACCAGAGATAATACCGTTTTTAGCCAAAAGGCCCATGATTGCGAATACGGTTTGAGATTTACCTGATCCCGACTCTCCAACGATGCCTAAGGTTTCGCCTTGGTTGAGAGAGAAGTTCAAATCGTTTACTGCGGTTACGATACCATCTTGCGTGGTGAATTCGACGCGCAGATCTTTGACATCTAATAAGCTCATCATTGCTTCCTTAATCTTATCTTTTAATTATCTGTCTTTTGGATCCAGCGCATCGCGCAGGCCGTCACCAACGTAGTTGAAGCAGAATAGCGTCACAACCATGAACACGGCTGGGAATGCCAGCTGCCAGATTGCCACTTCCATTGTCTGTGCACCTTCTTGTAGAAGCGCGCCCCAACTTGTCATCGGTTCCTGAACACCAAGACCAAGGAATGATAGGAATGACTCCGTCAGGATCATGCTCGGAATAAGCAGCGTAGAGTAAACCGCTACAATACCCAGTACGTTCGGCACGATATGACGAGTGATAATTTTCCAGTTGCTAACACCACACACATGTGCAGCTTCGATGAACTCTTTGCTACGTAAGCTGAGTGTCTGACCACGTACGATACGCGCCATATCTAGCCATGCGATAGCACCAATCGCAACGAAGATCAGCATGATGTTACGACCGAAGAATGTTACCAGTACGATTACCAGGAACATAAACGGTACCGCGTATAAAATTTCTAGAATACGCATCATTACGCGGTCAACTTTACCGCCGATAAAACCAGATGCTGCGCCGTAGAGCGTACCAATCAGTACCGCTACAAATGCGCCCATAACACCCACCATCAACGAAATACGACCCCCAATTAGCGTACGCACGTATAAATCACGGCCTAGGCTGTCAGTACCAAACCAATGGTCAGCATTCGGTGCAACGTGCATCGCGTACCAGTCAGTATCATCAAAGGTGTGCGGTGCGATCATTGGCAGAATAATCACCGCCAACGTCATTAGAACAAGAAGGAATAAGCTCACCATTGCCGCTTTGTTGCGCATAAAACGGATACGAGCATCTTGCCAAAGACTGCGACCTTCAATCTCCAAGTTTTCGGAGAACTTCTCAATCGCTTCTAGGTTTTCTTTTTTCGTTAACATAACCAAACGTCCCTGTTAGTAGCGAATTTTCGGGTCAATCATTGCAAGTAGAATATCGACAATCGCGTTGAATAAAATGAATAGGAAACCAATCAGGATGGTTACACCCATTACTAGCGAGTAGTCACGGTTAAACGCAGCGTTAACGAATAGCTTACCAATACCTGGTAGACCAAAAATGGTTTCGATAACAACAGAACCAGTGATGATACCTACGAAAGCAGGACCCATGTAAGAAACAACAGGGAGAAGTGCCGGCTTAAGAGCGTGCTTGATGATGATGTAACGGTAGCTTAGACCTTTAGCACGAGCCGTACGAATAAAGTTACTGTTCAGTGTCTCGATCATCGAGCCACGCGTAATACGAGCGAAGGTTGCAACATACAGTAGTGACATACCAATGACAGGAAGCACTAAATACTGCCAGCTACCATCTTGCCAACCGCCCGCAGGGAAGATATTCCAGTGAAGCGAGAATAGATAGATAAGCGCAGGTGCCAATACAAAAGAAGGCATTACCACGCCGAGCATCGCTGTCGACATGATGGTGTAATCAATCCAAGTATTCTGCTTGAGCGCAGCAATGGTACCGACGGTAACCCCCATAATCAGGGTAAAGATAAAGGCGATGAAGCCCACTTTAGCCGAAACCGGTAAGGCAACCGCGATCAGCTCGTTAACCGAGTAATCAAGGTATTTAAATGACGGTCCGAAATCCCCTTGGATAACATTGGTCAAATACGTGGTGTATTGTTCAAATACAGGTTTATCTAAGCCATATTTAGCTTCGATATTTGCCATTACTTCGGGTGGCAATGGACGCTCTGTCGAGAAAGGGTTTCCCGGTGCAAAGCGCATAAGAAAGAAAGATACGGTGATCAAAACCAACATTGTTGGGATCGCCTCAAATATCCTTTTTGCGATGAATTTAAGCATAAACTCACTCTTTCAGTCTGTGACAGTTAAATTAAAGAAGTCGTCCAATTCTTTTGGACTAAAGATAGGCGCTACATGCAATTTCTCACATGTAGAGCCTCATTTTTATAGTTCTATCGAGTTACGAATTACTCTGTGATGTAGAGATCTTTAGAGTAAATCTTGTCTTCCGCGTTATTTACTGGGAAGCCACCAACTTTCGGTGATAGTAGACGTGATTTCACGTACTGGTAGATAGGTGCGATTGGCATATCTTTTGCCATCAACTTCTCTGCTTCTAGGTAAAGCGCTTGACGCTCTTCGTCAGAAGTTGAAGCAAATGCTTTGTTCATGATTGCATCGTACTCTTTGCTGTCGTAGTGAATACCACCAGTAGTGTTATTACTCATCATCAGCGTTAGGAAAGATGAAGCTTCGTTGTAGTCGCCACACCAACCTGCACGAGCAACCTCAAAGTTGCCAGAATCTTTGGTAGATAGGTAAGTTTTCCACTCTTGGTTTTCTAGCGTAACGTCTAGACCAAGCGTCTTCTTCCACATTGAACCCAGTGCAACCGCAAGTTTCTTGTGGTTCTCTGACGTGTTGTATAGAAGGTTAAATTCAAGAGGGTTGTCTGCGCCGTAACCCGCTTCTTCCAATAGACGCGCCGCTTCTGCGTTACGCTCTTCTTGCGTCATTTTGCCGTATGCAGGGATTTCTGGGTTGAAACCCGCCGTGATTTCAGGCGTTAGGAAATAAGCTGGCTTTTGACCTTGTGCTAGGATCGCATCAGTCACGATATTACGGTCAATCGCATAAGAAATCGCTTTACGTACGCGAACATCATCAAACGGCTTTTTCTTCGTGTTGAAGATGTAGTAGTAAGTACACAAGTTACCCGATACAGACACGTCTTCTGGATGCTCTTGCTTCAAACGCTTGAAGTGCTCTGTAGGCAGTTCATTCGTGAAGTCGATTTCACCTGCTAGGAAGCGGTTCATTTCCGCTACTTGGTTTTCGATTGGCAGGAAAGTAACTTGATCAAGCGTCGTGTTTTCGTTGTCCCAGTATTGTTCGTTACGTTTTAGAACTAAACGCTCGTTTACAACCCAGTTGTCAACAACATAAGCACCGTTACCTACAAAGTTTTCAGGCTTCGTCCATTGATCGCCGAACTTTTCAACGGTTGCTTGGTGAACAGGTTTCACTGTTGTGTGGCCCATCATCATCACAAAGTATGGTACAGCAGTGTCTAGCTCAACCACTAACGTGTGGTCGTCAACCGCTTTAACACCCAACTCACTCTTGTCTTTTTTACCCGCAACAATGTCTTTTGCGTTCTTCATCTTGGTGTATTCCATGTACCAAGCGTATGGAGAAGCGGTTGCTGGGTCGACTGCGCGTTGGAAGCTGTATACAAAATCACCTGCAGTAACAGGATCACCGTTAGACCATTTTGCGTCTTCACGTAGGTGGAAAGTGTATGTTTTGTTGTCTTCAGTTTCCCAAGATTCTGCAACACCAGGGATAGTGTTACCATCCGCATCTTGGTTTACTAGGCCTTCAAGAAGATCGCGAATCACGTGGGATTCTGGAACACCTTGAGATTTATGAGGGTCTATTGTCGCAACTTCTGTACCGTTACCACGCACCAATTCTTGAACAGCAGCAAGTTTTGGCTCTTTAGAATCAGATTTAGCTTCAGGGGCTGGAGCCGGAGCAGGCTCAGCAGCTTGTTTCTCTGCAGGCTTTTCGCCACAACCAGCTAAAGCGAGAGAAAGACCAGCACCAATAAATAAAGCGCGCGTGATTTTATTCTTATACATGCGTAAAACTCCAAATTTTTTCGTTAGCATCCATGACTTCTTTGTAAGGGCCTGGAACGGTCAGAGTTTTAGATTTTTTTAGTGCGTTTTCTGAGCACAAAAGCCTAAAACCTTACAAAGACTGCGGCACACATTAGCAATCATTGAAGTAATTTGCCATAAAAATGTAGCAAAAAAACCAATAATCCTGACTAAACCACACATATCTAGCAGTAAACTCTAATCAAAAAGTATTCACCAGCCAAATGGAGACCAGAAGCGACATTCCACAGACAAAACTTTCGATTAATCTACATTTAAACCATTTGATAGCATCTTATGCTAGATATTTACATATTATTTAACATTTATGACAAATGAAGTCTAACAAATAATTGTTTATATATTGGGCTAAAAACTTTTATTGTGAAGAATATCACCAGAGCGAGTACGGGTTGTGTTGAAGTCAAATGAGCAGAATTATGAAGATAAGTACAAAAAAAGCTAAGTGCCATTGACACTTAGCTTTTTTCACTAGAATGAGGAGTGGGTTCTATTTTTCCCAACGCTGCGCAGCTTGGTGATCAGTATCGCGCGACTCAATCCAACGATCTTCACTCGTCGTGCGTTCTTTCTTCCAAAATGGTGCTTTGGTTTTCAAGTAGTCCATAATGAACTCGCAAGCATCAAATGCTGCTCCGCGGTGTGCACTTGAAACACCAACAAAGACGATTTGATCACCGCTATCCATGTCACCAACGCGATGAATCACGCGTACGCCCAATAATGGCCAACGTGATTCAGCTTGATCGCAAATGTCGCTCAAGCTCTTCTCAGTCATGCCTGGGTAGTGTTCCAAGTGCAAACCAACAACATTATCGCCAAGGTTCATATCTCGAACTTTACCAATGAATGTTACGACAGCACCAGCAGCCGTACCTTCGGATAAACGTTGATATTCGTGATCAACGGAAAAGTCTTCAACTTGTACAGAGACGCGTGGGTCCATCTTAACCTCCGGTTACCGGTGGGAAAAATGCAACTTCATCCCCCGCTTTTACTTCGGTATCAAGTGGGACAATAGATTGATTAACAGCAGCAAGTAGCTTTCCTGGCTCTAAAGCCAAATCCCACTTACCATTTTTATCAGCGCCCTCTTCCACGAGATGTGCGCGAATCGCTTCAACCGTTTCAAATTGATCATCTAATTCGACACTGTCGATACCAATCAGCTCACGAGTCTGAGCAAAAAAAAGTACTTTAATCATGATTCCGCCTTGAAGTGTCCAGATTTTCCACCCGTCTTTTCTAGGAGACGAACTTGACCGATAACCATGTCTTTTTGCACCGCTTTACACATATCGTAAATCGTCAGTGCAGCAACAGAAGCCGCCGTGAGCGCTTCCATTTCTACGCCCGTTTTACCTGCAAGCTTACAAACAGATTCAATACGAACTTTGTTTTCTGACTCAATAGCCTCCAACTGAACTTCGACTTTAGAAAGCAACAGAGGATGACAAAGTGGAATCAAATCCCACGTTTTCTTTGCAGCTTGGATACCAGCAATTCGAGCCGTCGCGAACACATCACCTTTGTGATGCTGCCCGGAAACAATCAGTTGCAAGGTTTCTGGGGCCATGTGAACAAATGCTTCTGCACGTGCTTCACGAACCGTTTCAGCTTTTGCAGACACGTCGACCATGTTAGCTTCGCCAGACGCATTGATATGGGTAAATTGAGTCATTGTTTTTCCTTCGCTTTTAGGAAAGGTTATACAGATAGGTGCGGCATGAAGTTACAAGGGCGATGGCTTGCATCTAACTGCTGCTTGATGATCTTCGTCCAGCCAGTGCGGCACGCGCCTGTTGAACCAGGCATTGCGAAGATAACTGTATGGTTAGCAAAACCTGCAATTGCACGCGATTGGATCGTTGACGTACCAATTTCTTCGTAAGACACCATGCGGAATAACTCACCAAAACCTTCTACTTCTTTATCAAACAGAGGCTTCAGCGCTTCTGGCGTGCTGTCACGTGACGTGAACCCTGTACCACCAGTAATCATGATCGCTTGAACATTGTCGTCCGCAATCCACTGAGAAACAATTGCGCGAATTTTGTACATGTCATCAATAACAATTTGCTTATCGACAACATTGTGACCCGCTTCTTGAGCGTGTTCAACAAGGTAGCGACCAGAGGTATCGTTTTCTTCGGTACGAGTGTCAGATACCGTTAGAACGGCAATATTTGCAGGTTGAAATTTGCTTTCAGCGTGACCCATGTGTTCACCTATTCTCTTTTAACTTTGATACGTTTGGTATCGATTCTAGAAAAGCGAGGGAAAGCTAGCCTATAAATAAGCTTTCCCTACAAAATTTGAGTTGATTTAGCCGCCGATAGACGCCAGATGTGGCGTCATACCCGTATTACCATCGTGCAAGAAGTGGCTCACCGACTTAGTTTGTAACTGCGCTTGGATGCGTTCAATAAGCTCGCTTTCTTGCTCATCACGTTCCAATAGATCACGTAGTTCTACACCGTGGTCTCCAAACAAACACAGATGCAGCTTACCCATCGCAGAGACGCGTAGTCGGTTGCAGCTCTCACAAAAGTCTTTTTCATAAGGCATGATCAGGCCAATTTCACCCTTGTAATCTGGATGAACAAACACTTGCGCGGGGCCGTCATTATGAGAGCGCACTTTAAGCAGCCAACCGTTCGCAATCAACTGATTACGAATTGCTACGCCAGACACATGATGCTTATTGAATAAATCATCCATCTCACCCGTTTGCATCAATTCGATGAAGCGCAGTTGGATTGGACGATCTTTTATCCAGTTGAGAAACGCTGGCAGCTCTTGATGGTTAAGATCTTTCATCAAAACCACATTAACTTTGACTTGCTCATAACCAACTTCAAACGCGCGCTCGATACCATTCATCACCTCAGTGAACTTATTTTCACCCGTGATTTGATGGAACATGCGCGGATCAAGGCTGTCCACGCTGACGTTGATGTGAGTTAAGCCCGCTTCACGCCAGTCTGCGACTTGCTTCGCCATGCGGTAACCATTGGTCGTCGTTGCAACTTTTTGGATACCAGGCGTCGTCGCCACTGAGTGGATAATGTCGGTAAAATCTTTGCGTAAACTTGGTTCACCGCCAGTAATGCGCACTTTTGACGTGCCACAATCAGCAAACGCTTTTACGACCCGTTTGATTTCAGGAAGAGATAAAAAAGACGAGTTTTTATTGCCCGAAGGCTTATAGCCATCAGGAAGGCAATAGGTACATTTGAAATTACATACGTCGGTCACAGACAGACGCAAGTAATAGAACTTACGATGAAATTTGTCTTCGAATTGTTGCGCCACGGAACACCTTTCCAAACACGGGAGGCATGGCCATTTCCAATCATGCCCTTGTGACAGTACGCCACTGGCTCAAAACGCTTATCCTCGGACTTAGCAATAGTGAGCTCGGAGTTATGGCAACCAGAGATATGAAACCTCTGATAGCTTTGCGGTGTAAAATACTTAATATTTGTACTGGAATCCAGACTTGAGTGATAAAAAACTCTCTAGAGACACAATTTACCGCTAAGTGAGTACCTTTCAAGCACTCCTTGAGATAAATTGTAGCCGTTTTTTACAAGATTATTAGAAGAACGTAATGAATATCTACACGGATAAAAAAGTGGTCGCTGTTGGCGGTGGTCATGGCTTAGGTCGAATGTTGGCCGCACTACGGGATTTTGGCGGCAATGCAACTGGCATTGTCGCCACAACAGACAATGGTGGCTCAACAGGAAGAATTCGTCACTGCCAAGGTGGAATCGCCTGGGGCGACACACGGAACTGCATTAATCAGCTGATCACAGAGCCGTCGATCAGTTCAATGATGTTTGAATATCGCTTCAAAGGTACTGGCGAGCTTGATGGTCATAACCTCGGTAACTTGATGCTTACGGCGCTCGATAACTTATCGGTCAGACCGTTAGATGCCATCAATCTGATTCGAAACATGTTAAAAGTCGACGTTAACATTCTTCCTATGTCTGAACACCCTTCCGATCTTTCCGCGTTATCCGTGGATGGGAAGTGGGTCACGGGAGAAACGAATGTAGACGAGATGGACACCGATTTACGCCGTCTCGATCTATCACCAGAAGTTCCTGCAACTAAAGAAGCAGTAACTGCACTGGCAGAGGCAGACGCTATTATTCTTGGTCCTGGCAGCTTTTTAACCAGCATCATGCCTCCTTTGCTGTTGCCTGAGCTCGGCAAAGCCATTGCCGCCAATGAGAAAGCAAAAGTCATTTTCGTTGCCAACTTGAGTCCAGAGTACGGCCCAGCCGGACGAATGACCATGGCACAAAAATTAGAATGGTGTGAGCGTGCCTGCCAAGGTAGGAAGATAGACGTGGTTCTAGCAGAGGAAACCGAGCAAGAAGTCTTGAGCCAGTGGAATGTAGTGACGGAATCGTTAGCTTCGTCGAACCGAGATTGGCGTCACGACCGAGATAAACTCAAGCTCGCTATTGAAAGCCAGCTAAGGCTTTCAATTTAAAAAACGCCCTCTAAAGCTAGGGGATAGCTTCAAGTTTACTCGCTGTCAGCAATGAAAAAACCCTTCACTCAAGTGAAGGGTTTTGTGTAAGAGCCTCATTAGAACAGCGCATTACTGCTGCCAATCACGGTAAGCGTCGCGTGTTTCATGCAAAAGATCGAACATCGTTTTTAACTCGTCTGACTCTTCAGCTAACTCACCTGCTTTGGCTTTTTTATCTATCGACATCGCCAATTGACAAAGACGGTCTGCTCCAAAGCTCGCTGCGCTGCTTTTTAACGCGTGACTGATTTCTTTTAGGTAACGTAATCGCTCTGTCCCTTGAAACTGAGATAAATTCTCGATGTAGGTATCCATCTCCCCCAAGAAAATATCGAGTAAAACAGGAACATTGTCACTGCCAATCTCCATCGACAGTTCATCGATTTTTTGCTGATTTAATACATTCACACTCATACTTTTTGCCGCTCTTCCTTGCCATTCCAAGCCTGTAACTTGCGGTAAATCGTCGACGGACTGACATCAAGGTATCCCGCCGCTCGGGGGATATTGCCATCACACGCTTCAATCGCTTGCTCTATCGCCATTTTTTCTGTCATCCACAACGGCATAATCTCAGACGCAGTCATCACTTTCGGCTCAATAAATTTCGCCACAGAAGACGGACGGTCAAGCGGTTGATTCAGCGGTGGCGGTAACATATCCAACGTAATTTCTTTACCGTTGTTTAGAACAACGATATTGCGCAGCACGTTTTGTAACTGACGAACGTTGCCTGGCCACTCATAGCTATTAAATCGGTCGATTACATCAGGCGCAAAACGCACGAAGCTTTTTCCTTCCTCGTGCGACATATAGCCTAACAGTGAATATGCAATTTCAATGACATCTTCACCTCGTTCACGTAAAGGCGGCAAATGCAAAGGAATGACATACAAACGATAGTACAAATCTTCACGGAATCGACCTTCTTGTACCTCTTTCCATGGATCACGGTTAGTTGCACAAACAAAGCGAACATCCACGCTCTTCATTTTTGATGAGCCCACTTTTTGGAACGTGCCGGTTTGAATAAATCGCAGCAATTTGGTTTGCAAATCTAAGTCCATCTCACACAGTTCATCAAGGAAAAGTGTGCCACCATCCGCTAATTCCGCTGCACCCTGACGATCATTTGCTGCACCGGTAAAAGCACCTTTCACGTGACCAAACAGCTCACTCTCAATCAAATCTTTTGGAATTGCAGCACAGTTAATCGCAATAAAAGGCTTGTCACCACGCTTGCTTGCCGCATGGATTGCCTCGGCACATACCTCTTTACCCGTACCACTTTCACCAGTGATGAAGATACTCGCTTTGCTGCTCGCTGCTGAATCAATCGTGCGGTAAACCTGTTGCATTGTTTGACTACTGCCAATAAAGCCTTGATAACTTTGATTTCCCGGGTTATCAGCCTCGTTTTTTAGCTTAGTCGCTTTACGAATCGCATTGTTAACCGTGACACGTAAACGGTCTGCTTCACACGGTTTGATCAAAAAGTCTTGAGAGCCATGACGCATTGCTTCTACCGCGGTATCGATAGAACCGTGAGCGGTCATAAAAATAATAGGTACGTCTGGATGACTCTTTTTTACAGCGTGTAAAACGTCCATCCCCGTCATATCTGGCAGACGAAGATCGAGCAGAATAAGATCTGGAATTCTATGGTTGAGACTTTCAATGGCATCCCTACCTGTACCGACAATATTGATATCTATACCAAGCGGTGTCAGGTATGAGCGGTACAGTGCCGCAACAGATGCGGTATCCTCAACCATTAAAAGGTAACGAGATTTAGGACCTTCAGATTTTTGTTGCATAACCTAGCTAATATTTTGTTGTGTTTTAAACAATAATCGCATTACGCTTTGCATTTTGCAAATAACATTAGCTAAATTATGGGTAAGAGAAAGGATTCAAAAATAATATCAATTATTTAAAAAATGGCATAAACCATGCTGATAGTTTAGTGACCCCTCGGGTCACCTAGCCAACTGACGTTGTTAGTGAACGAGATGTTCACAAAACAAGCCAATAGACCCGACTGCCTATTGGCTTCTTTTTTTCTGCAAGCAATCTAAAACACTTGGCTAAGCTAGATCATTAAGCTTATTTTTAACTATTTGCGATGAACTGCGCTCTTAGTTTTTCAATCTCGTCACGCTTTTGCGCCGCCAATTCAAACTCTAAATCTTGCGCGTGCTGATACATTGCCGCCTCAAGTCGACTGATTTCTTTTTCCAACTGTTGAGGAGACATGACCTCGTATGTTTGCGAAGGCTCCGCCACTTTCGACAACGGTACCTGTTTAGTATTACGCTGACGTTTAGACTTGGTAATATCGCCCAATTCCATAATATCTTTGATATTTCGTTTGAGCGCTTGCGGCGAAATGCCCATTTCTTCGTTGTACGCTTTCTGCTTCTCGCGGCGGCGGTTGGTTTCATCCATCGCCTTTTTCATGGAGTTGGTGATTCGGTCAGCATACAAGATCGCCTTACCTTCAAGATTTCGCGCAGCACGACCAATGGTCTGAATCAGTGAACGCTCGGAGCGCAAGAAGCCCTCTTTATCTGCATCCAATATTGCAACCAGCGAAACTTCAGGCATGTCCAAGCCTTCTCGTAGCAAGTTAATTCCCACCAGCACGTCAAACTCGCCAAGACGAAGATCACGGATGATCTCCACACGTTCTACGGTATCAATATCTGAGTGTAAGTAACGTACCCTAACATCATGTTCGTGCAAGTACTCGGTGAGATCTTCGGCCATTCGTTTGGTCAATGTTGTCACTAGAACTCGCTCATCTTTAGCAGAACGGAGGCGAATTTCAGACAACAAGTCGTCTACTTGGGTCGCCACTGGGCGAACTTCCAATTCTGGGTCAAGCAAGCCTGTTGGACGAACAACTTGATCCGCTACATCACCAGCCGATTTTTCTAGTTCATAATTTCCTGGCGTCGCAGAGACAAAAATCGTCTGCGGTGCTAACGCTTCAAACTCTTCAAACTTGAGGGGACGATTATCTAACGCAGAAGGTAAGCGAAAACCAAACTCTACCAGCGTTTCTTTACGAGAGCGGTCACCTTTATACATGGCACCAATCTGCGGCACCGTCACGTGGGATTCATCGATGATCAACAAACCGTCATGAGGCAAATAATCAAACAATGTCGGTGGCGGCTCGCCTTCCGATCGTCCGCTGAGATAGCGAGAATAGTTTTCGATACCTGAGCAAAAACCTAACTCATTCATCATCTCGATATCGAATTGAGTCCGCTGGCTAATACGCTGTTCTTCCAGTAGCTTGTTGTTGTCTAGAAGCTGTTTTTTGCGTACTTCTAATTCAACCTTAATATTTTCAATCGCTTCAAGAATACGATCTCTTGGTGTCACGTAGTGCGTCTTAGGATAAATGGTGTAGCGTGGTAAATCTCGCTGTTTCACCACACCAGTCAATGGATCAAAAACACTGATGCAGTCAATTTCATCATCAAACATTTCGACACGAACTGCGTCTTGGTCAGATTCCGCTGGAAAGATATCAATCACTTCGCCACGAACCCGGAACTGTCCTCGCTCAAATGCCACGTCATTTCTTGAATATTGTAGCTCTGCCAAACGTCGTAGCATGTCCCGTTGATCAATCACGTCACCACGACGTAAATGCAACATCATTTGCAAGTAAGATTCTGGGTCTCCCAAACCATAGATAGCAGAAACAGACGCAACGATAATCGCGTCTTTACGTTCCAATAGTGCTTTCGTTGCGGAAAGGCGCATTTGCTCTATGTGAGCGTTAACCGATGCGTCTTTTTCAATGAAAGTATCCGTCGTCGGGACATAAGCTTCAGGCTGGTAGTAATCGTAGTAGGAAACAAAGTACTCCACCGCATTATTAGGAAAGAATGATTTCATCTCGCCATATAATTGCGCTGCGAGCGTTTTGTTTGGAGCAAGTAATATTGCAGGTCGCTGGGCTTGAGCGATAACATTCGCTAGTGTGAACGTTTTACCCGATCCCGTTACCCCCAATAGTGTTTGATGTGCCAGTCCAGCATCGAGCCCCTCAAGCAGCTGCTTGATCGCTCCCGGCTGGTCACCCGATGGCTGATAATCGGAGACCAATTCATAGACTTTACTCATACCCTTCCTCAAATTCACTGCGCTTTGGCTGTATATATATACACCTTAGCCAATGAAATCTACGTCTATCGAAAATTTACCCACCATTGTTAATAAATTTTCTTGTTTGTCTAGAATGCTGTAGCCATACAAAACCTACTCTGATATAGTACTTCGCCCTAGCTGAAGAGCCACACCCATTCTTCACATTGCAATTTCCACAACTTTTCCCCAAAAATTGGTCTAAACACTCTTTATCCCCAAAAGCTAGATTTTTATCCACCTTGAATACATTTTGCTTAACATCAATAAATCTATGTTTTAATTGCATATTCCCTGTATAACTCTGATTAAAAATTCACTAAACAAAAACCAGGTTGCATATAAAAGATCTTTACTCAGATCTCATCAACATAGTTATCCACAAAATTAGTGGATAAGTAACCTCACCCCTTTACTGACAAGCAGTACAGAAAAGTAAAGCCCTTCCCCCAATATTTTTTGCTAAAAATGTATTTTTTTACTGTTGACAGTAGTTTGGCTGCTCGGTAAGATTCGTTCCGCTTTCAAGCAAAGCAATTCCTCCTTAGCTCAGTTGGTAGAGCGACGGACTGTTAATCCGCAGGTCGCTGGTTCGAGCCCAGCAGGAGGAGCCAAATTCCAGAAAAGTCGTGTCGCAAGACACGGCTTTTTTCGTTTTGAAATAAAAAACTTCTTTCACCATCAATATCTCAAGTGACGACTTAAAATTACTCGCTAAATGTAATTCCCGCCTTCTGAGCAAAAGATTCTTTGAAGAAAGACAGCACCAGCGTCTTTGTAAAATCCATTCAGCAAGCTGTTCAATTTCTTATTGATTCATCAAAATACCTCACATAGACGACTATTTTTCCATCGTGTATGTAAAACCACATCGTTCACTGGTTGTTATTGGTGTCACAAAACACGATAATATCAAGATCGGATTTTAAGAACGTAATAACTATGACCGAATATGTTTTGTTGTTGGTCGGCACTGTGCTGGTGAACAACTTTGTACTGGTGAAGTTTTTGGGCCTCTGTCCTTTTATGGGTGTGTCCAAAAAACTGGAAACAGCAATAGGTATGGGCTTAGCGACAACTTTTGTGCTAACGCTCGCGTCAGTGTGTGCGTATTTAGTGGAAAGCTACATTCTTCGTCCACTGGGTATTGAGTACCTTCGAACCATGAGTTTTATTTTGGTGATAGCCGTTGTGGTGCAGTTCACCGAAATGGTTGTGCACAAAACAAGTCCAACACTTTATCGCTTGCTTGGTATTTTCTTACCGCTGATCACTACAAACTGCGCGGTATTAGGTGTCGCGCTTCTTAATATTAATGAGAACCATAACTTTATCGAATCGATTATCTACGGCTTCGGCGCCGCTGTTGGTTTCTCATTGGTGTTGATACTTTTTGCATCCATGCGTGAGCGCATAGCTGCCGCCGACGTACCAGTGCCTTTTAAAGGTGCATCGATTGCAATGATTACAGCGGGTTTAATGTCACTAGCCTTTATGGGCTTTACAGGTTTGGTGAAGTAAACAATGAGTACGATTTTAATTGCGATCATCGCGTTAGCGGTTCTTGCTGCGATTTTCGGCGCGATACTTGGTTTTGCTTCTATTCGCTTCAAAGTCGAGGCAGACCCAATTGTGGATCAAATCGACGCAATCTTACCTCAAACTCAATGCGGTCAATGTGGCTACCCTGGTTGCCGCCCTTATGCTGAAGCGATTGCAAATGGCGACCACATCAACAAATGTCCACCTGGCGGTCAGGCAACAATCGAAAAGCTCGCCGACTTAATGGGTGTTGAGCCAGAGGAATCTGCGCACGATCTCGACAGCAAAATTCCAACCGTTGCGTTTATCCACGAAGATATGTGCATTGGCTGTACTAAGTGTATTCAAGCGTGTCCAGTGGATGCAATTGTAGGCGGTACAAAAGCGGTCCATACCGTAATTAAAGACGAATGTACGGGGTGTGACTTATGTGTTGCACCATGTCCAACTGATTGTATTGAAATGATTCCTGTGGCAACCACCACGGAAAGCTGGAAGTGGCAACTTAACTCCATTCCAGTACTCAACATTACGGATGCTGCCGACGATGCAGCGAACGTGAAAGATTCAATTAAGTAAGGTTTCGCATGTTGTCTTTGATTGAACAAATTCGTACAGGCTCGCTTTGGGATTTCCCTGGTGGTGTGCATCCGGCAGAAAACAAAAAGCAGTCCAATAAAACTGAGCTCGTTCACGCGGCTATCCCATCAGAAATTGTATTACCGCTAAAACAGCACATTGGTAAGGCTGGTAACTTATTGGTTGCCGAAGGTGACCACGTATTAAAAGGTCAGCCATTAACGCAATCCGAAACTGGTTTTACCGTTCCAGTGCATGCTCCTACATCGGGTACGATCACCGCAATTGAGCCTAGAACCGTTGCTCACCCTTCAGGTCTGAGTGAACTCTGTGCGGTCATTACACCTGATGGTAACGATACATGGTGTGACAGAAAACCCGTCGTGGATTACAAACAAGAAACACCTGACGCACTGATAGATATTATTCGTCTCGCAGGCATTTCTGGTATGGGTGGCGCAGGTTTCCCTACCGCAAAAAAAATCCAATCTGGCTTTGCTCGCACAGAGATTCTTATCGTCAACGCGGCTGAGTGTGAGCCGTACATCACATCTGATGACAAGCTCATGCAAGAGCATGCCGAAGAGCTCATCCAAGGTATCGAGATTGTCGAACATATCCTGACACCAAAGCTCACGATTATTGGTATTGAAGATAACAAACCAGAGGCAATCAAAGCGTTAGAAGCTGCGGCTCTAAACAAAGATATCGTCATTCGCGTTATCCCGACTAAATACCCTTCTGGTGGTGAAAAACAGCTGATCAAAATTTTGACCAATAAAGAAGTACCAAGCGGCGCAATTCCAGCCGATATTGGTATTTTGGTTCAAAATGTCGGTTCTCTATACTCAATCAAACGCGCAATCATCGATGGTGAACCGATGATAAAACGCGTCGTGACCCTCACTGGTAAAACATTCAAACAACCACGTAATGTTTGGGCATTATTAGGTACACCAGTACAGGCGTTATTGGATGAGTTTGGCTATAAAGCCGATAAGAAGTTACAACGTTTAATCATGGGTGGACCAATGATGGGCTTCACCCTTCCCCACTCTCAAGTGCCGATTACCAAGACAGCAAACTGTATCCTTGCCCCGACTCGTCGTGAGATCTCTCCGCACCAACATGAGATGGAATGTATTCGCTGTAGCCAATGTGCTGAAGCTTGCCCGGCTTCACTGCTACCTCAGCAACTGCAATGGCATGCAAAAGCTGAAGAGTATGAGAAACTCGAAGAACTAAACTTAAAGGATTGTATCGAGTGCGGTGCTTGTGCGTTTGTGTGTCCAAGTGAAATTCCTCTCGTACAGTACTACCGCCAAGCAAAAGCGGAAATTCGCACCAGAGCACAAGAAGCGGAAGCTGCGGAGCGAGCGAAGCTGCGTTTTGAAGAGAAGAAAGCGCGTATGGAGCGCGAAAAAGCAGAACGTGAAAATCGCTTTAAGAAAGCAGCCGATCAGCGCCGTAAAGACATGAAATCTTCTGGTGGTGATGATGCGATTGCAGCAGCGATCGCACGAGTGAAAGCTCAGAAGACAGAAACAACAGAAAAAGCAGAGCCAGCCGTGAAACCTGCCGTCGCTGCAGCCATTGCCAAAGCGAAGGCAAAACAGGCCGCAGCCGCTAAAGCAGGCTCTAGTGAACCTGATAACTCAGAAATGGCAAAACTGCGCGAAGAACGCAAACGTCTAGCCCGCGAACGTAAAGCACAAAAAGAACAAGGCGAAACGCCAGACAACAACGCTGATGATAAGAAATCGGCAGTTGCAGCAGCCATCGCCCGAGCTAAAGCGAAAAAAACTCAACAAGAAGAACCAACCGAAACGTTAGAAGCTCAAGCGTCTGCTGAGCAAACCGACGATCCGAAGAAAGCCGCGGTTGCTGCTGCCATTGCACGTGCCAAAGCACGTAAAGCGAAACAAGCAGACTCAACTGAAGCGGAAGAAGCTGAAGCACCTGCCGAGCAAACCGACGATCCGAAAAAAGCCGCCGTGGCTGCTGCGATTGCACGTGCCAAAGCGCGTAAAGCGAAGCAAGCAGACTCAACTGAAGCGGAAGAAGCTGAAGCACCTGCTGAGCAAACCGACGATCCGAAAAAAGCCGCAGTTGCCGCTGCAATTGCACGCGCTAAGGCTCGTAAAGCGAAACAAGCAGACTCAACTGAAGCGGAAAAAGCTGAAGCTGAAAAAGCTGAAGCACCTGCCGAGCAAACCGAAGATCCGAAAAAAGCCGCCGTGGCTGCTGCCATTGCACGTGCCAAAGCGCGTAAAGCTAAGCAAGAAACGCAAACAGAGCCTGTTGAAGAAGCAACTTCCGAAGAACCAGAAGTGGATCCGAAGAAAGCCGCGGTTGCCGCAGCAATTGCGCGCGCGAAGGCTCGTAAAGCGCAACAAGCAGACTCAACTGAAGCGAAAGAAGCTGAAGCCCCTGCCGAGCAAACCGAAGATCCGAAAAAAGCGGCTGTCGCTGCGGCTATTGCGCGTGCCAAAGCGCGTAAAGCTAAGCAAGAAGAACCAGCCGAAACGGTAGAAGCTGAAACGCCTGCTGAACAAACTGAAGATCCGAAAAAAGCGGCTGTCGCTGCTGCTATTGCGCGCGCGAAGGCTCGCAAAGCGCAGCAAGAAGCTAATAAAAATAATACTGAGGAGAACGAGTAGTGTCGTTTTTTATTGCCAGTTCACCGCATACCCACAGCCGTCGTAGTACACCTGACTTAATGAAATGGGTGGCACTTTGTGCTCTCCCAGGTTTAGCGGCTCAGACCTACTTCTTTGGGTGGGGAACTCTTATTCAGCTGATTTTTGCCATCGCAGTCGCTGTATCACTTGAAGCCTTAGTTATGGTCTTCCGTAAACGTTCGCCGATGCGAGCACTACGTGATAACAGTGCGATCGTTACCGCTTGGTTATTAGCCGTGGCTATCCCACCATGGTCTCCGTGGTGGATTATGGTGATCGGACTTATTTTCGCGATCGTAATCGCTAAACACCTATATGGTGGCCTTGGTCAAAACTTATTCAATCCTGCCATGGTCGCTTATGTGGTCTTGTTGATCTCATTCCCAGTGCAAATGACGAGTTGGAGTGCCCCGACGTCACTCATACCTGATCACGTAAATTTTGCAGATACACTCTCTTTAATTTTTACGGGCTATGATTACGACGGCTTATCGCTTCAGCAAGTTCGAACGGGGGTTGACGGTGTGACAATGGCGACGCCACTTGATGCATTTAAGACCGGCATTCATACAGGTGCAACCCCAAGCGAAGTACTGTCGCAGCCAATATTCGATGGCTTAGCTGGCATTGGTTGGCAATGGGTAAATCTTGCCTACTTACTTGGTGGTTTAGTGATGATCAAAAAACGCATCATCCAATGGTATATCCCCGTAGGTTTCCTAGCGAGCCTGACGCTATTTAGCGTCGTGTTCAGCTTGCTGACCCCAGGGGAAACTGCGTCGCCAATCTTCCACTTGTTATCAGGTGCAACCATGCTTGGCGCATTCTTTATTGCAACCGATCCCGTGTCGGCGTCTACCACCGTTAAAGGACGTTTGATCTTTGGCGCGCTTATTGGTGCTTTGGTCTTTATCATTCGCAGTTGGGGCGGCTTCCCTGATGGTGTTGCATTCGCAGTGTTACTTGCAAATATGTGTGTGCCACTGATCGATTACTACACCAAACCTAGAACTTACGGTCACTGAGGTAAACATGTTAACCGCTATTAGAAAAAATGGTCTGACACTTGCGATCTTTGCCTGTGCAACAACCGGATTAGTCGCCTTTACTCAGTACCTAACAAAAGACCAAATCAAGATACAAGAACAACAACAATTGCTTTCTGTTTTGAATCAAGTCATTCCAGAAAACATGCATGACAACGCACTCACGCAAGCCTGCACTATGGTCACGTCACCAGAACTGGGGACATTGCGTGCAATGCCAGCCTACCTCGCCACGAAGAATGGTGAACCGACAGCAATCGCAATAGAATCCATCGCGCCAGATGGCTACAATGGTGAGATAAAAGTTATTACTGGGATTGACAATCAGGGCAATATTTTGGGGACACGCGTCTTAAGCCATCAAGAAACCCCTGGCCTGGGCGACAAAATTGATCTTCGTGTCACCGACTGGATCCTGAGCTTTACGGGCAAACAAGTCACGGAAAGTAACTGGAACTCATGGAAAGTTCGTAAAGATGGTGGTGATTTCGATCAATTTACTGGTGCAACGATCACACCTAGAGCCGTCGTAAAAGTGGTGCGAAATACCGTTAACTACGTAAACCAATCTCGTGAAGACATTCTTAGCCAACCGTTAGGCTGTGAAGGAGAGCAGTAATGAGTGAAAATAAATTGCTGATGAAAAACGGTATGTGGAGCAATAACCCTGCTCTCGTACAGCTGCTGGGTCTGTGTCCACTACTAGCGGTTTCTTCCACAATAACCAATGCCTTAGGTCTTGGTATTGCAACCTTATTAGTGCTGGTCGGCTCCAACGTCACGGTTTCTCTTATTCGTAATTACGTACCAAAAGAGATCCGCATTCCTGTATTCGTGATGATTATTGCCTCACTTGTTACCTGCGTTCAGTTATTGATGAATGCCTATGCGTATGGTTTATACCTGTCTCTTGGTATCTTTATTCCTCTGATTGTAACGAACTGCATCATTATTGGTCGAGCTGAAGCATACGCTTCAAAAAATGATGTTGCGCCTGCAGCATTAGACGGTTTATGGATGGGTCTTGGTATGACAAGCGTTTTGGTCGTGCTAGGTGCCATGCGTGAGTTAATTGGTAATGGCACACTATTCGACGGGGCAGATCTGCTATTAGGAGACTGGGCATCCGCTCTCCGCATTCAAGTTTTCCAATTTGACAACAGCTTTCTGCTAGCGCTTCTTCCACCCGGTGCATTTATCGGTGTTGGTCTGTTGATAGCGCTTAAAAATGTCATCGATAATTCAGTCCAGGCACGTCAACCAAAAGAAGAAAAACCAACCATAGAACGTGCTCGCGTCACTAACGCATAACAAGATAAGGCTCTGTCATAGGAGCCTTTTTCATAAACCGCAGAGACGGTATTGGAAGTCAGCAATGAACAAAATAAAAAGAATCGAAATTCTTGAGCGATTACGAGAAAACAATCCGAATCCTCAAACTGAGCTTAACTGGAGCTCCCCTTTTGAACTGCTAATCGCGGTATTATTATCAGCGCAAGCAACCGATGTAAGTGTCAATAAAGCCACCGACAAGCTTTTCCCTGTCGCTAATACACCGCAAAGTATTCTCGATTTGGGAGTTGATGGCTTAAAAAAATACATAAAGACCATCGGTTTATTTAACTCAAAAGCAGAAAACACTATCAAGACTTGTAAGATCTTGTTGGAAAAACACAATGGTGAAGTTCCTGAAGATCGTGCAGCGTTAGAAGCGCTACCAGGCGTAGGTCGCAAGACCGCAAACGTCGTGCTCAACACCGCTTTTGGTTGGCCAACCATTGCCGTCGATACGCACATTTATCGCGTGTCGAATCGTACTAAGTTTGCAATGGGCAAAACGGTTGATGATGTCGAGCAAAAGCTATTAAAAGTTGTGCCAAAAGAGTTCAAACTCGATGTGCACCACTGGCTCATTCTCCATGGCCGCTACACGTGCTTGGCGAGAAAGCCTCGCTGCGGTAGCTGCATTATTGAAGATTTGTGCGAATATAAAGAGAAAGTATATCCAGATAGCTAACGCTATTTGAAAATCAAAGCTAGGAGCAAAAAATGTCAAATGGTCGAATTCTCCACACTATGCTTCGCGTAGGTGATCTAGACAAATCCATCAAGTTTTACACTGAAGTTATGGGCATGCAGTTGCTTCGTACGAACGAGAATAAAGAGTACGAATACACACTGGCGTTTCTTGGCTACGGTGACGAATCCCAAGGTGCTGTGATCGAGCTAACTTACAACTGGGGTAAAACTGAATATGACCTAGGTACTGCTTTTGGTCATATCGCCATTGGTGTTGATGATATCTACACAACTTGCGACGCTATCAAAGCGGCGGGCGGTAATGTGACGCGTGAACCAGGTCCAGTAAAAGGCGGAAGCACGCACATTGCATTCGTAAAAGACCCAGATGGCTATATGATTGAGCTTATCCAAAACAAGCAAGCTTCAGCAGGTCTGGAAGGCTAAGCGGTACTTCTAATAATCACTTGTACTGCAAGTTGAAAATCGATTACAGGCAGGTCTGCGATCTGCCTGTCCTTTTATAAACAAAACACTTTACTTGATAATAATTATCGTTTAGATTTGTTCGCAACTTCGATATGCGGGATTACGATAATGATCAGTGAATGGGAAAAACACACACTTCTAGCCGATACGGCACTTCAACTAGATGACCCTGTTCGCAGCATTCTTCATTACCAGCAAGCCCTAAGCCTGAGTGAAGATATTAGCGAATGTGTGGAAATTGAAGCAGACGAGCGATTATTAATTTCTGTGATTTCTTGTCATAACTTAGCTCAGTTCTGGCGTTGGGCCGGAGACACTGACTATGAACTCAAATACCTTCAGCTGGCTTCAGAGAAAGTCTTAACACTCATCCCACAATGCCCAAATAAAGAATGTGCAAGCTTTATCGACTCAATAGGATGTTGCACTAAAGCATTAATAGACTTCATGAAACGTCACCCTAATCCGGCTATTGCCAAACAGGTTGAAAAAATCGATACCGCAACAAATTGCGAAGTCATTGCCAAATTCCGCTTAAACTAACATTCAAATTATACAGCCGGAATCACCGAAAGGTACTTAGCAAAATCCCATTAAAATATTATTAACAACGTCAGTAAATTAAAAACGCCGAAGCTTTGAGCTTCGGCGTTTTTATATTCGTTACACTTGGGTTCGCCCTAGAGATATTACGACTCGGCGGTTTTTGTCTTTTCCTATTGGCGAACCGTTATCAGCAATAGGACGACGCTTGCCGTACCCTTGCACTTGAATTCGATCTTCCGGTAGCCCTAGAGACTGAAAATAATCACGAAGTGACTCTGCTCGTCGCTCAGATAAACTTTGACTCGCACTTTTGCCATCGGTTGAATCGGTGTACGTCGCCACCAACACGAGATCGATATCTTGATTATGTCGGATATAATCTGCAATTTGTGATAAACGCTTTTTGGAAGCCTTGGTTAACTGATCGCCTTGTCTTTCGTAGTGCAAAATCGTAAAGGCAATGTCTTCAAAACTGTATTTCAATAAATTGGAAATACAGTCGCTAAACGCGTTGTACTTATTTTGAAACAGCACGGATGACAATGCGACTTCAATTCTCTGATCTCGGCTCTGCCAATCCTGATAACTAAAGGTCGGATAACGCCCTTTTTCCAGCTCAGACAAAATGCCCCATGCTGTTTGCCCTCCGACATAACCATCAAACTGTTTAAAAAACTTTAGGTTTGTAATTCGATCGGCGTGTTCACCTGGTCGCCAAGGTGGCGGCATAGAGATGAGACTGACGTTACGTGTTTCTCCCATCGGACGACGCATTTTTAACTCAAAGTCTAAATTGATTTTTTTATTCGCACGAGATGAAAATACCGCATCTCCAAAACTTGGAATAGGGTGAACAAGTTGGCATTCTAACGGTGTGTTGACCACCATTTCCCATTGAGATTGCTGTGGAGTGGCAACATAACGTTTGCCCATCACAGCAAAACTGCTTGTGCTAAACAACGAAAATACAACGCCACTAGTAATCAGCCATTTCTTCATCTAAGTACTGTCTCTTAAACGGCAGTCTGTTGCCGTCAATTTGAATCAATAAAACCACTTCACCTGGCATGCAAAAACCTCGCCAACGTGCGAAATATCGTGATATTACAATTAACGTTAATCATGGTAACTCAATCACCCGAAATGCGATCGAGCGTATTGATGAGATGCAAAATAGAATTCCGTTTTTCTCCTAAATTGCGGTTTTTCTCGTCGGTATAATCTGCAATAATGCAGCCTTCGTCACACAAAAATAAGCCGACATGACAATAGAAAATGAAGCTCTGACCTTGAAAAAACGCTTTCGTGGTTATTTCCCTGTGGTAGTAGACGTTGAGACCGCAGGTTTCAATGCTCAAACTGATGCACTTTTAGAAATTTGCGCCGTTACGTTAAAAATGGACGAAGATGGCGTGTTGCATCCGGCCTCCACCATTCATTTTCATGTTGAGCCATTTGAGGGCGCTAACTTAGAAAAAGAAGCGCTAGAATTCAATGGTATTCGTGACCCATATAGCCCTCTTCGTGGTGCAGTTTCTGAGCAAGAAGCGTTAAAAGAGATTTATAAACTTATTCGCAAAGAACAAAAAGCCGCAGATTGCTCGCGCGCAATTATGGTTGCCCATAACGCAGCATTCGACTTAGGTTTTGTAAATGCAGCCAATGAGCGCTGTAAACTAAAAAGAGTCCCTTTTCATCCCTTTGCTACTTTTGACACGGCAACATTGAGTGGCCTTGCTTATGGTCAAACGGTTCTCGCGAAAGCATGCAAAACGGCCGGGATGGAATTCGATAATCGTGAAGCACACTCAGCGCTTTACGATACACAAAAAACAGCAGAATTATTCTGCGGTATTGTCAACAAATGGAAGGCCCTCGGCGGTTGGCCGCTTGCTGACGAAGAATAATAAGTAAACACAACATATTAGGAAAAGTATGAATCCTGTCGTTATATCAGTGTGCGTCATGCTCGTGTTAGCATTGATGCGCGTAAACGTGGTGGTTGCCCTCACGTTTAGTGCCATCGTTGGTGGCCTTGTCGCAGGCATGAGCCTTGGAGACACAGTTGCCGCGTTCGAAAGTGGTTTAGGTGGCGGTGCGACTATCGCTCTAAGCTACGCAATGTTAGGTACTTTCGCCGTTGCCATCTCTAAATCTGGCATCACGGACCTACTGGCAAAAAGTGTTATCAAGCGCTTAAATGGTAAAGAAAACTCGGCGTCAACTACCGGGTTAAAGTACGCGGTGTTAGTCGCGCTCGTTCTTGTCACTATGTCATCTCAGAATGTAATTCCGGTCCATATCGCCTTTATTCCAATTTTGATTCCACCTCTTTTGGGCGTATTTGCGAAACTTAAGCTCGATCGACGTTTGGTTGCGTGTGTTCTTACCTTTGGTTTGATCACACCTTACATGATCTTACCTGTTGGTTTCGGCGGTATTTTCTTAAACAACATTCTATTAAAGAACCTACATGACAACGGTTTGGAAAACGTGGTTGCAAGCCAAGTTCCAACTGCAATGTTACTGCCAGGTGCTGGTATGTTGTTTGGTCTATTGCTGGCAATCTTTGTTAGCTACCGTAAACCACGCATCTACGAAGAAACGGAGTTGACTGTCGTTCACGAGACAGATCATGCTATCAATAAAAAGCACATCTTGGTGGCCGCTCTTGGTATTGTCGCCGCATTGGGTGTTCAGCTTTACACCGGCTCAATGATTATTGGTGCTCTAGCTGGCTTTATGGTGTTTACTTTTGGCGGTGTGATTGCCTGGAAAGAAACGCACGATGTCTTCACAAAAGGCGTGCATATGATGGCTATGATTGGTTTCATCATGATCGCTGCCGCAGGTTTTGCTGCGGTAATGAAGCAAACAGGTGGCGTTGAGACATTAGTACAGTCTCTCTCTACCCGCATTGGTGATAATAAGCCGCTTGCTGCGCTATTAATGCTAATTGTTGGTCTGTTGGTAACAATGGGTATCGGTTCATCGTTTTCAACCATTCCAATCTTGGCGACAATCTACGTTCCACTCGCGTTGGCATTTGGTTTTTCGCCAATGGCAACAATCGCGCTAGTTGGTACTGCTGCTGCTTTGGGTGATGCTGGTTCTCCAGCGTCCGACTCGACGTTAGGCCCTACATCTGGTCTAAATGCCGACGGTCAGCATGAGCACATTTGGGAAACGGTTGTTCCAACCTTTATCCACTACAACATTCCATTGATCATCTTTGGTTGGATTGCTGCAATGGTGCTTTAGTACCGTTGTTTGATGGATATACTTAGTTACGAAAAAGCCGCTCATTGAGCGGCTTTTTGTTATTTGAAATCGCGATTATTGCGCTGGCATATTGTCAATAATACGTTCACGTATCAGTTTCAAGGTAGGCTCTGTTGACAGATAATCCACGGCAATCGGGAAATAAGCGTCGTTAATTTGAAGAACCAAGCTAGGGTAAGAATCCACGCCTAGGCTCTTTGCAAGACTCAGTTGATCTTGGAACACACCTTCTAAGAAAGAGCCGTCCATATCGTTCTTGAACTGCTGAACATTCAAACCAATTTCTTTAGCTAGCTGCAAGTGAGTTGCTTCTTCATGGGGAGGCATCGCACGTAAGTAATACGCATGTTGAATCGCTTCTAGCATCTGCTCATAAGAATCTTGAAAGCCCGCTGCGATAACTGCGCGACAAGATTGGTAAGTGCTTCTTACTGGCGTACAAAGCTTCCAGAAATCGTAGTTAAACTTGGTACCCAACTGACACTCAATCTGCTTCCAAATACCTTCGAGTTTTTGTTGCATCTCTGGTGGCATCGGCAAACTAGTATCTGGCGCAAGACCACCCACCACATACTCAAACTGAATAACGCCTGGCAGTTGCTGTTTCAATTTATCAAGCGTCGGTTTGTAACCCCAACACCAACTGCACATTGGGTCATGCACGTAGTAAAGCTTTATGTTCATTCCACTAACCTAAAAAGAAAAAGGAGCCAGTACGGCTCCTTCGTATTCTATCGCTAAATGTGAGTATTTACGAATTACTCAGCTTGATCTTCAGCGCGCGCTGCAGCTTCTTTGATTAGAGGCTGAAGTTCACCTTTTTGGAACATTTCTAGAATGATGTCGCAACCGCCGATAAGCTCGCCTTCAACCCATAGTTGAGGGAATGTTGGCCATTGTGCGTACTTTGGTAGCTCAGCACGGATATCTGGGTTTTGCAGAATGTCTACGTAAGCGAACTTCTCACCACATGCCATTAGAGCCTGTGACGCTTGAGAAGAGAAACCACAGCTTGGCAGTTTCGGTGATCCTTTCATGTACAGCAGGATTGAGTTTTCAGAGATCTGCTGTTTGATTTTGTCGATAGTTTCCATCGCTTCCTCATTCATGGGTTTGAACTTTGTTTATTTGCCACATTCTACTCAATAACGACAGAATAAAAACCATATAATTAATAAGTCTTAAATTCAGGTTGCTTGATGGCGAACAATTCAGCACTTCACAGCCGCTAACCCCTTAAAATATTTTCATATCGGGGTTTTAATAAAGTAAAAACTTGCTAAAATACTTAGCAAGTCAGCCTTAAAGGCTACATAGCTATAAAAAACACTGGAAGCAATCGAAAGGTCATCCTTTCAAATCAATGGAGAATCGAGTAATGGCATTTGAACTACCAGCTCTTCCTTACGCGAAAGACGCACTAGAACCACACATCTCAGCAGAGACTCTAGACTACCACCACGGTAAGCACCACAACACTTACGTTGTTAAGCTAAATGGTCTTATCCCTGGCACTGAGTTCGAAGGCAAAACTCTAGAAGAGATCATCAAGACTTCTACTGGTGGCGTATTCAACAACGCAGCGCAAATCTGGAACCACACGTTCTACTGGCACTGTCTTGCTCCAAACGCGGGCGGCGAACCAACTGGCGCAGTTGCTGACGCAATCAACGCAGCATTCGGTTCTTTCGAAGAATTCAAAGCGAAGTTTACTGATTCAGCAATCAACAACTTCGGTTCTTCATGGACTTGGCTTGTTAAGAAAGCTGACGGCTCTCTAGAGATCGTTAACACTTCTAACGCTGCTACTCCTCTAACAGAAGAAGGTACAACACCACTTCTAACTGTTGACCTGTGGGAACACGCATACTACATAGATTACCGCAACGTACGTCCTGATTACATGAACGGCTTCTGGGCACTTGTAAACTGGGACTTCGTAGCTGAGAACCTAGCGAAGTAATTTTACTTCCCCCTAAGTTCAATTTAGTCTTATTTTAAAAGCTCGCTGAACCAGCGAGCTTTTTATTTTTCGCTTAAAAACTCCAATTTAATCTCTTCTTTTTCCTAAAGTTCTTCTCAGACACGCCGTTAAAATGGCATCGAGCGAGGAACATCATGCAAATTCATACTTTAGACAAAGCGGCAATTATTAACGAACTTCAGTTCGGCAATGGTATCAACCATGCTGTCCACGAAGGACGTCGTGCTGATTTTGCACTGATTTTGTCGATGTTTTCTAACGATGTACGCGACGTTGTACCTGTAGAGGAAATCAAAGAAGTAGCCACTAGCGAAGATATACTCCGTCAACAACTTGAATTGTCAACGCCTCAAGCTCTTCGTTCTGATAGCAGCAGCTATGAGCTAGCAGCGCAGCAAGCAAAACAATTCCACGGTGCAGGTCTACCCTCAGCGAAACTGAGTCACTACTTGAAACCAGACGCCCTGACCTACTTGCCGGAAGATACGTTTAACCTTCCTGAAGACGTTTATCACAACCTATCCGGTCATGAGCGACGCAAATTGGGCGAGCGCAACAAAAACCTCATCCCAGATGCAGGGCTATACAATCAACTAGTGACGGCTCAACGTCAGTATCAAATTCAACTGCAAGTATAGAGATCATTGTTCAACCAACAGCTTGCAGTATCCACAGTCAGAAATGTGACGCCTTACAAATTACCGCACAATAGTCCTCATCCAAAAGCGTTAGTTTGAAGTCTTTCACACTGAGCCTTTCTAATTTCAACCATGCTAATAGCACAAACCACTGGTGTATTTTTTTCACACAGGGATACAGTGAAGGTGTTATGGATATTAAAGAATCAATTATTCTCGTCACGTCTGCAGGTTCTGTTATAGGAAGGACTTGTGCTAGTCACTTTGCTCACCTTGGAGCGACGTTGATTCTTTGTGACCAAAACTCTAGCGCTCTAAAATCGAGCTATGAGCAGATTAGTGCCTTCACAGATAAAGTCTATGCGATGAATGTGTGCAGTGATAACACAACGTCCATTAACTTACTGTTTGATCAGATAGAATCGCAGCTGCGTGCGACACCAGACGTGATAGTCAATTGCTGGACGAGCTCTCCCATGCCAGGCTTGATGGCTCCCGAACCTATGAGTACTTACATTGATCACTTGTCTTCTGCAGCACGTTTCCTCTACACCTATGGCCAGGTGGGAGCCGAACGATTTCGCGCTAGAAATAAGAAAGGGGTAATTGTTAACGTCATTTCCCATGACAGCCATGAAGATTTAACGGGAGTCGAAAGCATGGCTGCTTTGGTGTCAGGTTTTACTCACAGTTGGGCAAAAGAGCTCACTCCATTTAATATTCGGGTGGGTGGCGTCATTCCTTCGGTAAACCATACAAGAGAAGAACTTAACGAAAGACACTGGGCCGAGATCCAAGATGAATTGGTTCGCAATACCGCATATATCGTATCAAATGAGTATTTTAGTGGCAGAGTGGTTGCTACAGAAGTATGAATGGACAACGTGTTTGTTGCGTCAATGGATCGCTATTACTCAACTTTCTCAACAAAAAAGCCCCAGTCAAATGACTGGGGCTTTTACTTTTTCCCGGTTAAGGTTTCGTGCTAGCGAAAACCTTACTCACACGACTCTTGATTACGCGTCAGCTTTTTCTTTCTTTGCTTTAGGCGCCGCTTTCGCTGCTTCTTGGTCTGCTTTCTTCTTGATAACTGTTGTACCTTCGAAAGTTTCACCTTCAACGAATGCTTTACCGTAGTAAGAAGCCATTAACACATCTTTAAGTTCGCTAATTAGTGGGTAGCGAGGGTTCGCACCAGTACATTGGTCATCGAACGCTTCAACTGCTAGCTCATCAAGTTTCGCGATAAAGTCTGCTTCAGCTACGCCTGCCGCTTGGATAGACATTGGGATGTCTAGGTTCACTTTTAGCTCATCCAACCATGCTAGTAGACGTTCAATTTTCTGAGCAGTACGGTCACCAGCTTGGCTTAGACCTAAGTGGTCAGCAACTTCAGCGTAACGACGACGTGCTTGTGGGCGGTCGTATTGAGAGAACGCTGTTTGTTTAGTTGGGTTATCGTTCGCGTTGTAACGTACAACGTTAGAGATAAGTAATGCGTTTGCTAGGCCATGTGGAATGTGGAACTCAGCACCTAGTTTGTGCGCCATTGAGTGACAAACACCTAGGAATGCGTTAGCAAATGCCACACCAGCGATAGTTGCTGCGTTGTGTACTTTCTCACGAGCGATTGGGTCGTTAGCGCCGTTCGCGTAGCTTGAAGGTAGGTATTCTTTTAGCATCTTAAGTGCTTGTAGGGCCTGACCATCTGAGTATTCGTTCGCAAGAACAGATACGTAAGCTTCTAGAGCGTGAGTTACTGCATCGTAACCACCAAATGCTGTTAGAGACTTAGGCATGTTCATCACTAGGTTAGCATCAACGATAGCCATGTTTGGCGTGATTTCGTAGTCAGCTAGTGGGTATTTAGCGCCAGTCTTGTCGTCAGTAACAACCGCAAATGGTGTAACTTCTGAACCAGTACCTGAAGTTGTAGTGATACATACAAGCTCAGCTTTTTGACCCATTTTAGGGAACTTGTAAATACGTTTACGGATGTCCATAAAGCGCATTGCTAGTTCTTCGAAGTGAGTTTCTGGGTGCTCATACATTACCCACATGATCTTCGCAGCATCCATTGGTGAACCACCACCTAACGCTAGGATAACATCTGGTTGGTAGCTAGCCATTTGAGCCGCACCTTTCTCTACAACAGAAAGCGTTGGGTCAGCTTCAACATCGAAGAATGTTTGAACTTCCATGCCTTGAGCTTTAAGTAGGCTTACTACGTCATCTGCGTAACCGTTGTTGAATAGGAAACGGTCAGTTACTAAGAATGCGCGTTTCTTACCTTCTAGGTCGCCTAGAGCAATTGGAAGGCTACCACGACGGAAGTAGATTGACTTAGGTAGTTTATGCCACAACATGTTTTCAGCTCGCTTCGCTACAGTTTTCTTGTTGATTAGGTGTTTAGGACCTACGTTCTCAGAGATAGAGTTACCACCCCATGAACCACAACCTAGAGTTAGAGAAGGCGCAACGTTGAAGTTGTACAAGTCACCGATACCACCGTGAGTAGTCGGGATGTTGATTAGGATACGAGCTGTCTTCATCTTGTCACCGAAGTAACGGATACGGTCAGCGTTAGTATCTTGGTTAGTGTAAAGACCAGATGTGTGGCCGATACCACCAATCTCAACCATAGTTACCGCTTGAGCAACCGCGTCTTCGAAGTTGTCAGCACGGAATAGACCTAGAGTTGGAGATAGTTTCTCGTGAGCAAATGCGTCATCGTAAGAAACTTTACCCAGACCTTCACCAACAAGAACTTTAGTATCTGCTGGAACTTTAACGCCTGCCATTTCAGCGATTGCCGCTGCTGGCTGACCTACGATTTTCGCGTTTAGCGCGCCATCGATAAGAAGAACTTTACGAACTTTTTCTGCTTCTGCTTTGCTTAGTACGTAAGCTTTGTGAGAAGCAAAACGCTCTTTTACTTCGTCGTACACTTTGTCAACGACGATTGCAGCCTGCTCAGAAGCACATACTACGCCGTTGTCGAAAGTCTTAGACATCAGGATAGAAGCCACTGCACGTTTGATGTCAGCAGTTTCGTCGATAACAACAGGAACGTTACCTGCACCTACACCGATTGCTGGTTTACCAGAAGAGTAAGCTGCTTTAACCATGCCTGGGCCACCAGTTGCAAGGATAAGAGCAATATCATCGTGTTTCATAAGAGCGTTAGAAAGCTCAACAGAAGGTTGGTCGATCCAACCGATGATGTCTTTTGGTGCACCCGCTGCTACTGCTGCGTCTAGAACCAGTTTCGCTGCGTCGTTAGTCGAGTTTTTCGCACGTGGGTGTGGTGAGAAGATGATACCGTTACGAGTCTTCAGAGAGATTAGAGATTTGAAGATCGCTGTAGATGTAGGGTTAGTCGTTGGTACGATACCGCAGATGATACCTACAGGTTCAGCGATAGTCATAGTACCTAGGTTGTCATCCTCTTCTAGGATGCCACACGTTTGTTCGTCTTTGTATTTGTTGTAGATAAACTCAGAAGCGAAGTGGTTCTTGATTACTTTATCTTCAACAATACCCATACCAGATTCTTCAACCGCTTGTTGAGCTAGCGGGATACGGGCTTGGTTAGCTGCAAGAGACGCTGCACGGAAGATTTTGTCTACTTGCTCTTGAGAGTAAGTAGCGAACTCTTCTTGCGCTTTCTTAACGCGAGCGACCATTGCATCTAGTTCAGCCATATTAGTTACAGGCATAGGGAATCTCCTAAAATTAACAAATATTAAAAACTTTTTACTAAGGCTATTACTTATCGTTTTTACTGTTTATCAGTCACTTAGAAAACAAACGTCTTAGTAAATTGCTTTCAGGACTGAGTATAATATTTCAGAGTGTGAAAAAAATTGACTTGGATCAGTTCTCACGACCTAAATACCACCAAAGTGGTGCCCCATCACACCAAAACGACGTAACCCACTGATAAACAAATAAATTAACCTTCAATTTTTATTGAACAAAAAAGAAGCAAATAGACAAATAAATAAAAGAAACTACAACAACCTGTAAAAAAGTTTCATTTTTAGCCAACAAAATTACATGTAGGCCCAATTCCTTGTGCTACTGAGAGTATATCGAACCGAATACATCTCTCTACAAACCACCTTAGTTTTTATCAAAAGTGTGCGAATGTTAACGTTTATGTAAAACAGCACGCTTTGACAGCAACTTTATACGCAACAATTCTTTCCCAGATTAGATACAGTTTATTAAAGAATTAGTTTTTCTCACTAAAACAGTAGGAAATGCGTTAGTTTTTTTCATTTCTTCCAACTCAACTTTTGCCTTACATTACGCCCAAATTACCCCTTCGCCTTTTCACTAATGTGAACTTTAATGAGTACGCAACATGCAAACTTTTGAACTTGCTATCTTCTTGCAGTTTTTTCTTGGTTTGGTCGCCGCAGTAAACCCTGTTGGTATCATGCCTGTGTTTGTGTCACTAACCGGACATATGACACCAGACGAAAAGCGCAATACGGCAACCACAGCGAACGTGGCTGTTGCGATCATCCTGATCATTTCGCTCTTTGCTGGCCAGTTACTATTAGATATGTTCAGCATTTCTCTGGATTCGTTTCGTGTTGCAGGTGGGCTACTGCTGCTTAGCATCGCGTTCTCGATGATGAGCGGTAAACTGGGGGAAGATAAACAAAACAAACAGGAAAAATCAGAATACGTGAGTCGCGAGCAGATTGGTGTTGTTCCTCTTGCGATGCCGCTAATGGCAGGGCCAGGTGCAATCAGTTCGACTATTGTTTACGGTGCACGCTACCCAAGCATGTTTGATACGGTAGGCATCAGCATTACAATTGGCTTGTTCTGTCTATGCTCGTGGCTGTTGTTCCGCTCTGCCCCACTGATCGTGCGATTTTTGGGCCAAACTGGTATCAACGTCATTACCCGTATCATGGGTTTGATATTAGGCGCATTGGGTATTGAGTTTATCGCCAATGGTTTACGCAACTTATTTCCAGGATTAGCCTGAGTTTCTATAAAATTGTATGATAGAGCGATTCAACAATGGATCGCTTTGTCATGACGACTGACTCTCTCAAACATACTCTATATGTCACCATTTTTGGTACTCATACCAAAGCTGGTCGAACCTTCGATATTGCACTCATTATCGCGATTATCAGTTCTCTAATCGTACTGGTCTTAGACTCAATACCATCCGTGCGCGCCGAATGGGCAAAAGAGCTAAAATACTTGGAGTACACTTTTACCGGTTTATTCACTATTGAGTATTTTCTCCGACTTTACTGCTCTCCAAAACCAGCGGCCTATGCGAAGAGCTTTTATGGCGTCGTTGATTTACTCGCGATTTTACCTACTTACTTAGCACTGTTTTTCCCTTCTGCCTCCTTTATGGGCGTAATAAGAGCACTGCGAGTCATGCGAATATTCCGCATACTCAAGTTGGTCCGCTATCTTCAAGAGTCCAACATCCTCTTACGCTCTCTACTGATGGCGCGCAGAAAGATTTTTATCTTCTTTAGCTCTGTCGCCATTATGGTCACGATCTTTGGGTCGCTGATTTTCGTCATTGAGGGGCCTGAAAACGGATTTACTAGCATTCCGAAAAGTATTTATTGGGCTATTGTGACCATCACAACGGTTGGATATGGTGACTTGGTACCTCAAACAGATCTCGGAAAAGGGCTTGCCTCACTCACCATGTTGTTGGGTTATTCAATTTTGGCGGTCCCTACTGGTATTTTCACAGCAGAGCTTCACCAAGAAATGCAATCGCACAAAGTATTAGTGAAGTGTCCGAACTGTTCTCACGCCGGGCACGACTCTGATGCGACTTACTGTAAACACTGTGGTAGTGAACTGGCCGATCCTGACAAACGCGTTGTTCGTGGAGAAGACGAAGCATAAAAAAGAGCTCCCTAGGGAGCTCTTTTATTTTGTCATCAAACAAAGGTTGATGTGATTATGCTTTCTCAGAAAGAATAATGCGTAACGTACGACGCAATGGTTCTGCTGCGCCCCAAAGTAGTTGGTCACCAACAGTGAAAGCATTTAGGAAGTCATCACCCATTGCCATCTTACGTAGACGACCTACTGGTACGGACATAGTGCCTGTTACTTTTGCAGGTGTAAGTTCTTGCGCAGTAATGTCACGATCGTTAGGAATCACTTTAACCCAGTCATTATGAGTGGCGATGATTTCTTCGATTTCATCCATTGGGACATTTTGCTTAAGCTTGATAGTGAGTGCTTGAGAGTGACAGCGCATCGCACCAATACGGACACAAGTACCATCGATTGGCACAGGCGAGCTTTGTGAGCCCAAAATTTTGTTTGCCTCTGCGCCCGCTTTCCACTCTTCTTTACTCTGACCGTTATCACGTTTCACATCGATCCACGGAATAAGCGAGCCAGCTAGTGGTACACCGAATTTATCGGTAGGGAAAGAACCGCTGCGCATTGTGTCTGCAACTTTTTTATCAATATCTAGGATAGAGCTTGATGGGTTTGCAAGTTCGGAACTTACAGAGTCATTGATAACGCCCATTTGCGATATCAGTTCACGCATGTTTTGCGCGCCAGCACCAGAAGCGGCTTGGTATGTCATTGCGCTTGTCCACTCAACAAGGCCTTTTTCGAATAAGCCACCTAGACCCATTAGCATTAAACTAACCGTACAGTTACCACCAACAAATGTGTTCGTGCCACCGTGGATGCCTTGTTGGATTTGCTTTAAGTTCACAGGATCAAGCGTGATGATGGAATCTTCCGCCATACGTAACGTAGATGCGGCGTCAATCCAGTAGCCTTTCCAACCGGCTTGTCGAAGTGCTGGGTAAACTTTTTCTGTGTAGCTACCACCTTGACATGTAATTACCGCATCAAGCTGTTTTAAGCTTTCAATATCATACGCGTCTTGCAGTAAGCCTGCGTCTTTTCCTAAGTTAGGAGCAGGAATACCAACTTGAGAAGTACTGTAGAATACTGGTTCGATTAGGTCGAAGTCTTTCTCTTCAACCATACGCTGCATAAGGACTGAACCAACCATACCGCGCCAACCAACTAAACCAACTCTCATCGTATTAACTCTCCATGTATTAAAAAACCTACCCCATAGTTAATTTTTCGCATCAAAATCTCAACCCCTATTTTGTAAATAAGCCTATTTTTTAACCTTTTCCTATGAAAATTCGTGTTAAACGAGATTTTTTAGTGTTTGGTTTGCGATTTCGGCCATTTTTCAAGTAGGGAAAGCCCTGTTACTCCAAATTGGTCTTACCACTCAGTGATAAAATAACACATGAAGCACAATAATTTCACATTACACAACATTTAAAACCAAAAAAGTTAAAACAAACTAACAGTTAATTTCACAAGCAAACGTTTTTGCCGACGAACATCAAGATAAAACACCAAATATTCGAAATATAATTTTTGTTAATGTATGTTATGCGCGATTACAACAAGGAGCGCCTTCCTCTATTGCTCCAAGATTGACAGAGGCACATATGAAGCAAGTTACACCACGCCTACCAAGCTTGATACAGGTATTTATCTCGCTCGGTTTATTTCTACTGCTGGCATTTTCGTTCACTGCCAAGCTAGACCTACCGATCCAGCTAGCGCTGTACATCGGTTGGTTCATTATCATGATATTAGGCATTAAGCTTGGTCATCAGTACAAAGATCTGGAAAAAGCTGCACTAAATGGCATTTCCAATGGACTTGGAGCCGTCTTAATTCTTCTTGCCGTTGGCGCGCTTGTTGGTACGTGGATCTCTGGTGGTATTGTTCCAACCATTATTTACTACGGACTTAAAGCAATTCACCCTTCTATCTTTTTGCTCGCAACCATGATCATCTGTTCATTGACTGCGCTAGCGACTGGCACCTCTTGGGGCGCTGCTGGTACTGCTGGTATTGCGATGATGGGTATTGGCCAAGGCCTTGGCGTTCCTGCACCAATTACAGCTGGTGCGGTGCTTTCAGGTTGTTACTTTGGTGACAAAATGTCGCCTCTATCAGATTCTGTGATTCTTGCTTCATCGATGTCTAACGTTGAAGTGATGGAACATATTAAAGGCATGCTGCCGATCGCACTCATTAGCTACATTATTACAGGCATTATGTTTACTGCATTTGGCTTCCACTACGCAGGTCAAGTTGACATGAGCCAGGTAGACTCTGTAATTAAAGCGATGGAGCAGCAATTCTACATCACCCCTTACTCATTTGTTCCTGTGATCATCGTATTGTCACTTCTAGCAATGCGTATGCCTTCATTCCCAGTGATCAGTTTTGGCTCTCTGCTCGGTATTATTTGGGCAGTAATGATTCAAGATGTGGACTTCCTAACCGCGTTCAACACCGCTTGGGCTCCGTTTGCGATTTCTTCAGGCGTAGATTTCATTGACTCCATTCTTAACCGTGGCGGCATGTCTTCAATGCTTGGCTCGGTAGCAGTTATCGTATTCGGCCTTGGTTTTGGTGGTCTACTAGATAAAGTGGGTGTGTTAGAAACTATCGCTAAGCTGTTTGAAAAACGCGTTCAAAGTGCAGGTTCACTGGCAACAAGTACAATCGGTACAGCCTTTATGGGGAACGTATTTGGTTCAGCGATGTACGTTTCACTTATCCTGACACCAAAAATCTGTGCGAAGAACTACGATCGCCTAGGCTACAAACGTAAGAACTTGTCTCGTAACGCAGAGTTCGGCGGCACATTAACATCTGGTATGGTTCCATGGAGTGACAATGGTATCTACATGGCAAGTATTCTGGGTGTTGCGACACTATCTTATGCACCGTTCATGTGGCTAAGCTTTGTATGTATCATTGTGACCATCATCAGCTCCTACATGGGTTGGTTTGTTGATAAATGCGAACCAACGGCGGAAGCAGTTGAACAAGCAGAAGGCGAATTGAAGCAGCAAACCGCTTAAGTTCGCATAGGTAGGAAGAATCTCTCTTTCCGAGTGAAAGACAAAGAAAAAGAGCGCGTGAGCGCTCTTTTTTATATCTCAACCAAACGTTAACTTTGTTTGGCTTGCGTTTTCACTGCTGCACGCTTACCAAACCAATAGCCCAAGCCAAGTGGTGCAAAGAATATAACGGCAATGAACAAGATGAAGTAGATAATGGTACTTTTAACGAGATCAATCAGCTTGGTCATCGCTAAACTGACCACTTCCTGCGAGACTCGGTCCATATCTTGAGCAAACTTCTCACGCTCATGGGTAATGATCTGCGCGATTTCTTGGCGCTCTCTGGCTACCATCAGCTCTAAAGCTTGGCGCTCCTCACCCAATTGAGATAAACGCGCTTGCGTTTTTTGGTCAATATCGTCAACCAAAGGTTGTAACTCTACCGCCATTTGCTCTGCCAAATAGCGCATGTACTCTGGATTGTTATCAATAAAGTCCTTCATCGAATCAGCCGTAACTTGTAGGCTATTTAGCGCAGCATTAACTTTTTCGATGCTGGCAGAGCTATTTAATGCTAATAACTGCGCCTTCCAAGTCATAATTTTTGGGGTCTGTTCTGATACAAGGCTTAGACGATCCGAGACATCCCCTAATGCTTCTGGCATTGTACCTAGCGTAGTCACTGCCTCTTCCTCGCTAATTTGATTCGCATCTAACCACCCACGGTAAGCTGGCGTCCTGATCATACTTAAGTCCGCGAATGGACGTTGCTTAACGAACTCTGCAACAAACGCTTGTGTCTTGATGTACGCTTCTTGTTTCAACAGAGATTGAGCCAGTTTATCCACCTCTTTCGCTAAGTGAGCAGAAACTAACTTTGCCTCATCTGTCCCAAATAGTTCATTACCAGGGCCAGTCGTAAAGAATTGATCCATCTGTAGCGTAAAAGTCCAAGTATCAATCAGTGCTGCCATTGGCGAGACTTGGTATGCTGCGGCTTGAAGACCTTCTTCAGCATTTATCTTCCAAAGCAAAATATAAGATTGATGGACTTTATCATGCGGCTCATATTGATCGTGCAATGCATCAGCAGCTTGCTCTACCTGAGCAAAAAACTGTTGCGCATACTCACGAGTCAGGAGACGCATATTAAGCTCTTGTTTGGTAAGAGGGACGGTTTGACTCTCGATTTTCACTTCTAACAGGGAGCACCCTGAAAGCATTACAACCAACCCTATCAACATCATTGAAGACAATCGACGAACGGACATGAAAGTACCCTTAACAAATTGTATGGAACAGGAATAAAGCGAACTAAGTCATATAGTTCGGGCCTTTAATACCCCAACTCTGATGATTGTAAGTCAGAGCAATATCAATCTGTTAGCGCTTCTTGTATCTTTTCACTATTAAGAACGTGGTTAGCGAAAAGTATGGTTTGCTTTAGGACATCATCTAAACGTGTCAGTTTCTCTTCCGGCACTTTTTGCCCTTGTTTAATCAACAGTTCAATATCACCCGAAATGCAGTGCAATGGCATTGCCCCTAAACTTCCCGAGACCCCTTTAAGACTATGAGCCGCTCTTTGCGCTTGCTCTTTATCCTCTTCTAATAGCCGATACATTTTTGAACCATCGCCAGAGTGATCCTGAATAAAGACTTCAAGTAACATTCGCACCGCGCTTTCATCTCCCGATAGCGAGTCCAGCATCTTATTGATATCTATATACGGCTCACGTTCCACGACTTCCACTTGCGATGTGTTCGGCTCATTAGGGCTCTGTTCGTTAACTTGGCTGCTTTGAGAGATTTCGGACTGAGCAGAGAAAACAACGTAAGACCCACCAACTTGCTCAGACTCTTTATCTTCTGCTCTTGATGGTATTAGCGGCTGAACGGTTCTTTGGGAGAAAAGCCCCCATGAAATAAGAGAAAGAAATAAACCACTGATTACTGACAACCAAGTAACAAAGGTCATCAACTTTTGTTCCAACTGGTCATTTATCGAAGTTAACTGGTTCGGGAAATCAGGATTAAGCAGTTGATTAACTAGATAGCTGCCTTGCGCCTTGGCAGATAGCGCGCTTGAAGTCTGGGCAAGTTGACGCTGAAAAGCACTTCGCTCTTGAGGAGAAAGCGTGTCCGACTCGATAAAGAGTCGGTCTAAATCACGATAAGTATCGCTATTCGTTGCTGAGTCACTAAAAATAGACTCCAAAACAAGTGCGCCTAAGCGATAGTACATTGATTGAATTTGCTCAGAGTTTTCAGCTCGGGCACGGCTCCTTCGCAACTGTTCAGCCAATGATACAAGCTCACTGTCACTCCCTACAAAGGCTCGAGCACTTTCTAAAAATCGATCGGTCGCATAAAGCAATTGAGTAATATCTGGTGTGATTTTTCCTTCAGAAAACTCACTTTCAAGCTGTAAGCGAACTGCATAGGCTAACTGAAGTTTTAGTGAAACCTGGTCGACGTGCTTAACACGATAAGGCAGATCAAAGTTAAAAAAATGTCTGACTTCTTCAACTTTGCTTCCTAGCTCATTCACCGTTGAAATGGTTTGAATCGTTTGTTTGGCTTGCAACCAAATCCCTAGCACTAAAACACACCATAAAACGAACCAGAACCAAACAAACCGCCTAATTCCTTCTTTTAGTTTCAGCAACACTCGCCCCTCACATATCTCCATTAATTACAAGCATATACTATGGATGTTTCTTATTCACATAAAAAAGAGAGCCATTGGCTCTCTTAATTTGACGATACGGTTTTAGTTGCGACTCAGCTGATCTTTTAGATTTGGAGGCGTACCTTTAATCGTTAAGGTATCCGTCTCTGGGTCATAAAAAATACGCTCGCCAAGCAATAGGCTATCAAAGCTAATATTCAAGCCACCACCAGCGCCAACAAATTTAGTCAGTTTGCGAACCGTCGCACGGTCACCAGGGAAAGATTCTTCAAGTTCGTACCCTTGCTCTTTGGTGAAATCCATAAAGCTTGTGCCATCTTGGCTTGGAGGAAGCTCTCCAGAAAGCTCTGAGATTTGAACCTCATCACCGGATTTAATTTGCTCATTGCAGTAATCGTAAACTTGTTTCTTGTACTCGTTCACTTCTTGCTTTTCTAGCTTCGAGTCAGCACAAAAATCATCCACTGCCTGCATCAACACTAAGTTTTGTTGTTTAGTATCTAAGCCGATGTCCGCTTGCAGGAAATCTAGGAAGAAATCCGCCACTTTACGGCCGACGCGTCCCTTGATGTATTGCAAGTAACGATTAGATTCCTTGTCAGTGTCGTAGCTCGACAAGTCAATGCGTGCCGCAATATCCATTTTGGTGATATCTAGGTAATCCGTCGCACTGATGTCCAAACCTTCGGTCACTTTTAAACTTTGGTTCATTGGTAAGATACCGATGAACAAGTAGTCCGTTGCTAAACTCTGATACTCAGCGAAAACCAAAATACCTTCATCCGCAAATGGGTACTTAATCAACTCTTCTTTCAAGCGATTTGCACTAATTTGTGAGAAGTCGTAAAAATCTCGCTCTCCTTTGCGCATTTCTTGAAGCCAAAATTGAAATTCGCTGTCTGACTGGAAAGAGCCAAAACCTTTACCAGCTTTAGAATGGAATACTCGGTGAAGCTCAGCGACTAAGTTTTCAGTAGATGCATCGTTCTCTAATGATGCTGGACGAAAGTTTACAACTAGCTCGTCCTGATCGTTTTTGCACAGTTGATGCAGAATAACGTTTGAAAGATGAAGGCTCATAGTGATTTTATCTTGCTACAAGGTTTTAGTTGATGGGCATTGTAGGTTATCATAAGCCGCTTTTACTATCATTATTAGAGTCTTTATGCCGATTACATCTAAATATACTGACGAGCAAGTAGAGAAAATTCTTGCTGAAGTAGCAACAGTTCTTGAAAAACACGCTGCTTCTCCTGAGTTGACGCTAATGATTGCCGGAAATATCGCAACCAATGTCTTAAATCAACGTGTTGCTGCTTCACAACGCAAAGCGATTGCTGAAAAATTTGCTCAGGCGCTGATGTCTTCTTTAGAAACACCAAAAACACACTAATAACGGACAATAGAACACATACATGGTAGACAGCGGAAACTCATACGGCGAACGTGTATCTCGACTGGTTGGTTGGGGTCACTGGTTTGCATTCTTCAATATCGTTGCATCGATGTTGATAGGCACACGCTACATTGTTCAGTCTCCTTGGCCCGAGACGTTACTTGGTCAGTTTTATCTGGCGGTTTCTTGGGTTGGTCACTTTGGCTTTCTAGTTTTCGCGCTTTACTTGCTCGTTCTATTCCCGTTAACGTTTATCCTGCCATCGCGGAAATTGTTCCGTTTGGTGGCAGTGATTTTCGCGACCGTTGGGCAAACCATATTATTGATTGATACCCAAGCGTATCAGTCGATCAATTTGCACTTAACTCCTGTCGTTTGGGAGTTACTATTCAGCGAAGATAAAAGTGCACTCAGCACTGATCTACAACATCTGTTTGTTGTAATGCCGCTGATCTTCCTTATTCAGCTCGCTCTATCCGAATGGGTATGGCGAAAACAGCGCAAACTATCTCATAAGCACGTAGGACGTCCTCTAGCAGCTGTATTTTTCCTCAGCTTTATGACCAGCCATTTGGTTTATATTTGGGCAGATGCATACTTCTACAATCCAATTACCAGTCAGCGTTCAAACTTCCCATTGTCTTATCCGATGACGGCGAAGAGCTTTATGGAAAAACATGGTCTACTTGACCGTGAGGAATACCTAAAACGCTTAGCGGAAAATGAAGGCAACGTAGAGTTAGTCAATTACCCTCTAGAAAAGCTAGAGTTTAACCGTCGAGTCAATAAGCTCAACGTGTTGATGATCAGCGTAAATAACCTGCGTGCAGACGCGCTGAATCCAGAAGAGATGCCTAACCTCTATGAGTTTGCCGAAAACAATCAGAACTTCCGTAATCATTACAGTTCAAGTAATGATACTTACGGGGCTTTTGGTTTGTTCTACGGCTTACCAACCAGTTACGCCTCAAGCATCAAGGCGCAAGGTGCTTCGCCAGTGTTACTCGATGTACTGAAAGATCAGGGTTACAACTTCGGCCTATTCAGTGGCAGCGGGTTTGAAGATGATCTCTACTCAGAGATTATTTTCCGCGACTTAAAACTAGCGGAAGACCTCGATGGCACACAAGCTCATACCGATAAGCAATCTATCGCGAACTGGAATATATGGTTAACAGAGAAAGCGAGTCAACCATGGTTTAGTTACATCGAAGTCACCACCGTTGATAATTTTGAATCGATCCCTTCAAATAATGACGAAGAAATGTCCGCAAGTGATCGCTTCAAAAAAGCTTATGAATATGCGGTGAAATCAGCGGATAAAACCGTCGCTAGTATTATTGATGAGCTTGAAAAAAATGGATTATTGACAAACACCATCGTGATTATCACTTCTAATCACGGTAGTGAGTTTAACGAAACCAATACGAACAGCTGGGGCGCAAACAGCAACTACAGCCGTTATCAGTTACAAGTTCCTATGGTAATCCAATGGCCAGGAATGTTGGCTGGTGAATTTAATCACAGCACAAGCCACTTGGACCTTTCGGTCACGTTGTTGCAGGATATGCTCGGTGTATCTTCCAACCCATATGATTACAGTAGTGGTCGTAACCTATTTGACGAAAGTCGTCGCCGTTGGATCCTAGCGGGTGACACTCGTGAGCTTGCCTTAATTACTAGCTCACAAACCACAGTGATCGATAAGTTTGGCAACTACAAGTTGTATGACAAAAATTACAAACGACTTCGAGATGATGCACCGAAGTTGCCAGTTTTGATGCAAGGTTTAACTGAGTTACAGCGTTTTTATTCTAAAAACGATTAATACCTAGCAATCCATACACTATTCAAACTCCCCTTTTTGGGGAGTTTTTGTTTATTTAAACAACACAAACCACAAATTTGCGCAGTAAACATCCAATCAGTTCAACTAGGGGTTTACAACATTTTCAAAGCCTTATATTATGCGCCTCAACAACGGAGAGATGGCTGAGTGGTTGAAAGCACCGGTCTTGAAAACCGGCATACGTTAATAGCGTATCTAGGGTTCAAATCCCTATCTCTCCGCCATTTTTCTTACGCATTAAGCCCTTGATTTTCAAGGGCTTTTTCGTATCTACAGTACTGCAAATCACTTTCATGACAATGAGGTGAGACAATGTACTTACAAAAAGCGCCTAATGGCGTATATCAAACTCGCATTTGCATCCCTAAACAACTACGTGAGTTTGGTTATCCTTTCGATATCAAAGTTAGTCTTTTAACTAAAGAGCGCTCAGAAGCAATAGAGCGCAATTTTAAAATGGCTTCTTGCATTAAGATTGCTATTAGCCAAATTGATTTAACCAATCCCGTATTATTCCCAAAATTTAAGGTTGTCCTTCACCAACAGATGGAGACGCTGCGAGAATCTTTCAGCTCGCCAACAGCCTATAAACTAACCCCTAAAACCGTTGCGTATTTTGAAGATGACATTGTTTCAGACATTCCAAGTAATATCGATCTAACTAACCTTGAAGAGACTGAACCGAGCGTAAAGAGCATCTCTGCCGAAGTAGTACCTTTTACTCAGTTGCTTGAGCGATTTCTAGAAAGTAAGAAGAAGCGTAATGTTCGACAGCTTACGATCCATCAACTTGAGCAACGCATAAGTCACTGTATCAATTTCCTTGAAAAGGAGGGCATAAATCGGAATACAGTCAGTAGCTCTGACCTAGATAGTTATATAGATCTGCTCTACTCTGAAGGACGTTCTACCAAAACCAACAAGGACTATTTCTCAGCAAGTAAGCAGTTCTTCAAATGGCTAAAATCAAAGAAATATATTCCTAATAACCCTGCTCAAGACTTAAATCCCCAGTTCAAAAGTAAAAAGCATGTCTCTGAACAACGTGAGCGTTGGACAACTGATGAACTGACATTACTAATTAAAAGTCCAGCGTTTACTCAGCAATCGTTGGACTTTCAGTGGATCACTAAACTACAGCTCTTTCATGGGTTACGCACTGGCGAAGCTTGTCAGCCATATATCCAAGATATTGTTGTAGATGATGAGATCCCATACTTTCGAGTCACCGACCAATCCAAAGATCAGCACTTGAAAAACGAGCATGCAGTTCGAAATGTCCCTCTTCACCCTGCGATTCGTGATGATTTCGTCATATTTTGCGAAAGCCGCCGTCATAAAGGCAATGCCCCTCTATTCGATTACTCACCGCTCGGACCAGATAAAGATTGGACTAAAACGTATCGAACGCAATTCGGGAAGCTACAAACCAAGTTGGGTATGCTTGCTGGCAAGCGTCCTACCGCTTATGGACTACGCCACACATTCATTGATGTTCTTAAAGAGCAGGATGTTCCAGAACATAGCGTAGCCGAGGTGGTTGGTCATAATAATCCGAACATGACCTTCGGGCGATATGGGAAGAAACATAAATTAGAGAAATTGCTTGAAATCGTTAGCACGTTCCAAATGGATCTGGAGGGGTAATTATGCAAGAACTCAGTCAATCGCTACGAAAAGCTATTGTTCTAGCACTAGAAGAAGCTGCTTCATATCGAGACCAACTCGATCTATCCCGCTTTATACAAATGGGGGTAACTGTAGAGCAGATACACCTAATTGATACAGCTATGTATCTCTTGCGACTTCATCCTTACTTGAGTCAAGATGATTTCGAATCAAAGCACGGTGTACAAAAAGTACAGCTTACTATTGGCAGCGTAGATAATTTCAAAAAACTGCTCAATTTAAACGAATATACTTACCGAGATTGGTTAAAAACCAACGGATTAAGTGAAGATGAGCCTCTTTGTCTACCCTATATGGTGTATCAATATTTCTATGATGAAATTCGTCGTGATTTTATGGACGGTGCTCTTCTTGTTGAAAATTTACAAGTGCAGTTAGGGGCTAAGCAAGTATCGCACTTAAGGTTCAGATGCGGGACTACTATGCGTATCCCTGCCGACGAATTTGAGTTGATGATGCTGATTTTGATTTCTAGGTATGGGCGATACACGGGATTCAAAATAAACTTTGCTGATTCGATATTAACGCTTACAAATCAATGTGAATCAGTAGATATAGAGGTTCGTTTGTATACATCCTCCGTTTCTGGCAAGGCTATACATGCAATATCGTTAATAGACGATCTGCCTGTAGAGCATAAACGTCGAAACAGTAAACCCATCGCTTTAATCGAAGAGTTAGCGATTCGTCATCAAAATAACTTCAATGGTGAACTTTTGGGCATGCTAGATTTTCTTGGAGAGGCGAAAAATGATGACGAATAAAGATTGCTCACCAACGCTGGCACTCGAAATTACGTAGAAAGCACTCCGACAAAAGTGTGTAGCCTCCGTGTTGCTTGGTGAGAACGGCACTGTAACCCTAATATTTATTCTTCTATGAACCCCATAAGACGTAGTGTAGTTATTTGCACTATGTCTTTTTTTTGTGATTGCAATCACATTTATTGCATTTAAAGGTAAACGTTGGCATCTTGCAAGTTCAGAAAATGCGATAAGTTAGTCAGCACTTACACTTATAAATATCAATAAGTTACGCTATAAAAAATATTCCAGATATGTATATTTTTCTTTATTATACATAGACTTACATTAAAGTTAATTATGCGTAACTATTGTGTAAAAAGAAACGTTGTGGTTTGATAATAAACAAATAAACCAGACCATTATACATAATAAGGCTCCGCCAGAAGAGCCGCCCTTAATGGCCTATCACTCTATAGGTCTAGAAATGAACCCTACGAAGAAAAATGAAAAATCCCCTCGCCTGAAATCTCGAATTCAAAAAGCTCGGAAAGGCACTCGCAAGTCTGACATTTCATTAAACAAAGATGATTACTCGCTAAGCTCAGTCGCCCAAGCTGTTTGTCATGAGCTAAATACTAAAGCGCTTGTTGTTGCTGAATCAACACTGAACGGAATGAAGACTCACGGTCGACATATCATCCTAAACTTAGGTGATAAACCAATATCTGAACTTACAATCGAAGATATTGATGAACTCAAAATCACACTTCTCACACAAGGCAAAAAAGGCAAGGTCATTAACGGTTGTTACACTATCTTACGAGCCGTCTGCGCTAAAGCTTGTTCCTCTGAACAGCAGAAAAACGACCTAATGGAAAAAATCAAAAACCTGAAAGTTGTCAATGATGATCCATTCCCATTCACTGAAGATGAAGTACGTCAATTACTGTTGACTGATACCGACAATGAGATGGCAAAAGACATGGCTTCTTTTGCCATTCTAACGGCATTACGTATCAGCGAACTTATTTGTACTTGCTGGGAAAATATCGAGTTTTATACCGAGCAAGGGATTGAAAAGTGTCGACTATACGTTGATTTAGCTAAACCATTAAACAAATACAAAGTAACTAAAACAGAAGAGTCTGAACGAACAATTGAGTTATCAGCAGAAGCCGCTCAATTACTCCGCAAACTCGAACGTTTAACGGGTGACAAAGCACCAACAGTTATTAACGTTGTACAACGAGATAACATCACAGTTAAACGAGAGAAACGCAGATTTGTTTTTTTTAATGAGCAAACGGGGCATCCGTGGCTGAATCCTAAACAGTTTGCGAAGCAGTTCTTTACTGGTTTCTTGAAAGAGGCTGGTGTAGCACATCGAGGTCCAAATCAATTGCGACACACCGCCGCATCGATCCATTTTAATAACGGAGTTAGTGTAGCTTGGATAGCGGAGTTACTCGGGCATCGAGACGTCAGCATTGTAGAAAAGCACTATGCGAAACGTAATAAAGTGAGTTTGAAGAAAGAGCAAGTCAAAGCAGATAAAACAGTTGCAGAACTATTTAAAACGACAGATGAAAATAGCATTGTTGTGCCGACAGAAATCGCCCAGGTTAAAGATGAAGCAGAGTCTGTTGTTAATGATGACAAACTCTTTATTCAAAACTTGCTTCAATTTGCTCGTGCTTCAAAGAGTGACAAACACAGAGAGCAAATCTACAAAATTATCGAAGATACGCTTAAGGAAGGACAGTAATTATGGATGCTATCCCACCTCCCTGTCTTCCTGCCTTCCTCGGTCAGGAAGAAAGCCTTGTATTGCTACGTGAAAGATTTTCCACTGAACTGGAAAAACAAGGCTACTCAACAGAAAAAGGTAAAACCATTGACGAGTATGCATCAGCATTTAGCGATTTAAATATCGCACCAGCTTCACCAAAAGCACTGCAAAAACTTGTTGGCGGTGATTTTGGAAGAGTGTCCATCGCTTTCAAAATACTAAGGAAAGCTACAAAACCAACTCCTATAGTTCGTAACAAAGCGCTGTGGTTTGTAGATTCAGAGCAGCGACTGATTTCTGCGCTTCAAGCCGAAATGTCTATCGTTTGGCAGGCTTTCGATGGTGAGGTTCAACAGCTCGTTAGCGCCCATACCCAAGAATCTCTTAAGCAAATTGATGAATTAGAAAAAGAAAACAAAGAGCTTGTTGAGTTCATTGACGAATTGCAAAAGCAGATACGGCAAACTGATTCACAGAGTCAAAAGTGCAATGAGTTAGAAAATAAACTTGCTCAATCAGAGCAAGTTGCTTCTGACTATCGGTCTCGAATTGACCACCAACAGCAAAAGCTCGACACGTTACTGTTGGTAAACCAAGAGCTTGTTGTTGAACGCGCTCGCGCGAAAATGTTAGATGAGCATATCGCTTCATTAACTCGCGATAAAGAACGCCTACAAGAACACAACACAAAACTCATTGAAAGTCTCACTTCCAGTCATCCCGATTGGTATTTTGGCGATTTGAGTGATGCAGATCCCAGCTTATCCAAAGAATTCCATGTCGACGACAGTGTGGAAAATTGATGTAAAAGCTAAAGAGTAAAGAGCAAGGTTACCCCAACCCCGTATGAAAAATTTCATCGGGTTGGGAGTCTAAGCGGCTGCTTAGGAACGCTTGGGCTGCGCCCAAACCCCTTAATTAACTACCCCAAACAATAATCAGACCTAAAGAATTAGGCACTAATATGACTAGAAAATACAAGAAAAAGCAGATAACAGAGCACTATCTTAACGATCCAAAGCTTTCCGAATTGTTCGAAAAATCACTTGATAACTGTGTTGAGAACAACATTAAAATCAGCAAAAACCGTTTGAAGAAAGAGACTGGTTTAAAATCCGCTGAAGTAGATGCGCTTTACCATCACTACTGCGAAGCAAAAAATACTCGAATGGAAATGAATTGCACTCTGCTGGATAAAAAAATCTGGAAGAACAAAGCTAAGCAAGCTAACAAAACCGTGTCACAGATTTTGTCAGAATCCTTATATAAAACTCAAATCATAGTACCTTTTGCAGAGCAGACTAGAAAAGAGATGTTAGGCGTAATCCATGAACGCGTACGTTTCAATTCTCTGCTTAATCAGACCGTCAAGTGGTGTAACACTCATAAATCTGGAGCGGAAGCCGTTCAAGTCTTGCTTGAGCTTAACCAGCTAAATAAAGCATTTGAGCAGCACGATCTTCGAGTAATGAATATTCTAGCGAAACCACATGTGGATCACTATTACCGCGTAGCTAAAGTAGACCCGTTATCGGTGGAAGCATGGCAGTAATTTCATTCTTTCGAACAAGCGGAATAGGTCAGACTGACCCACAAGTTGCTACTAACTATCTATATGGTCCTTTGTGCAGTCTCAGTGACGAGCAAAAACAAATTTACAGCGATGCTTATCAAATGCGTAAATCTGCCAGAGAAACGAACGACATACAGACAGAGTGGGAATGCGACTACGTACTCCAGCAACAAAAAGGGAGACGCAGAGATCCACCCCCAGAATCAATTAACGGGAACCGAAAAGCTGTGGAATATGCAATTGAGCATAACCCACATAAACACAAATACGTCAGCGGTGTTATTGCTCATGCGTTTGAAGATACAGAGAAGTTGCAAGCCAATCCAGAGATTGAAGCAGAGTGGCGGGAATTGTTTGAAGAGTTGTGCTTTGCTGGTTTCCCTAAAGATGAGCGACTAATCGACTGGGTGCGTCACACGCACCAAATTAATATTGAAAACCACTTCTTGATACCTAGGATCCACCTTGCAACAGGATTGTCATTCAACCCTGCTCCACCTGGGCATGAACAAGACTTCAATCTACTGCGGGATTACTTAAATCTTAAGCATGATTTAGTGAGTCCTCTCGATTCTCTTCATAAACGACTTACTCAAGACGGTAACGGCTTTGACAAGCGGCACAAGCTAAAGAAAGCAATCAATGTCTGGATTAAAGACATGATTACTAGCAATCGAGTAAACAATCGCAATGACATTATACAAGCACTAAGTAGCGATAAGTTTAAAGAAAAAGTCGGGGTTACCCATGTTAGTGAATCGAGCAACTTCGTCCGTTTGCACTTTAAAGATAAAAAGAACGTGCGTCTCTATGGTTTTGTGTTTACTGAGCAGTTTCATTCTAGAGACTCCTTAACCCAGTCCAGCGAGCCATTACAAAACAAACAAAGTCGACTGGAGGAGTTAAAAGACCAACTCGATAAAGCGATTATTAAACGAGCTAGCTACAACAACAGACGTTACGGATTACACAAAAGTAAGCCCGAATTCAATGTGAGCAAAGCGCATTACTTACCTTTGAACTCTCGTTGGACAGCTACGCCATCTTTTTACATACCTCAACCTCAGGTTAATTTTGCACACATGCCTGAGTTCAACCCATCCCTAAAAGGGTTTGAGATGGTTAAGCAAATTGAAGAAAGAAAAGCATTAGCTGAACGAAATGCAAAGTTAGCGCTAGAGCAGTATCACGAGCAACAAAAAAGGTTTATCCAAGAATGGATGAGTTTTCTACTGGCTGGAAAAATAGAATATGAGCGACATCGAGAAACAATTAGCTTCACAAATTACGTCATTGACGAAGAATCAGCAGATTTCAAACGAGCATTTACTCGCTATGGTCGAGACACAGAACGAGTTTTACCTGAACACGATAAAAGAAATTCAAGAACAGTATCAACACGAACGCAAAACAATCCTGAACGACATTATTCAGACCAATCAGCTCATGATACAAGAATACCAAGCCTCAGTCGAAGCGTTACAGGGGCTATCGAAAGCCTCAAACGAAGTATCCGTATCCACGAGACAGCAAATCGAGCAATTGAAACGCCGCTTGAACATGCTGGAAAGCTGGCAGAAAGACAGCGGGACAGCTATCTCGAACTTAGTCGAGCTTTTGACGCTATAGCTTCCGAACCGAAATTGAAGGGTGAGCTGAAATCGCGCTTGATTGGAAATGAAACACGTAAAATACCACGCATGAAGAAAGACGGTTTGAGGCGGGTTCTTAAAAAACTAACGAAGCCACAACCGCATGAGCAAGACGGATTGGAGCGATAAGTTGAATTGAAACTATGACAACAAAAGCTCTTCTAGTAGCCTAGTGCAGATACCACACCCAATAATGTGCTAGTAAGAAGGAGATGCCATCAGCGCCAATTGAAGTGATTCTTACCCCCTTTCAGGGGTAAAACTAAAACTACCCTCTATCGAGGGTAAATGAGGAATTGTTATGTTGATAACATCGGCCAAGCAGTTAGCAATACATCTTCGTGATGAAAGAAAAAACAAGAATCTGTCTCAAACTAAAGTTGCCGATCCAGTGGGTCTTAAACAGGACACCGTTTCTAAGTTTGAGGTTAATCCAGAAGCCACCCGCATTCAGACGCTATTTCGTATCTTATCATCGCTAAATTTGGATATGCATATTGTGCCGAAAGGCAAAAGCATAGACCAAGTGAATAATGGGAGCGATGAGAAGTGGTAAGGCAATTGCACGTTTTAATTCATAGTGAGTTGGTAGGCTTGTTCGCTGAAGAGCGTAGCAATGCTCATAGCTTCCAATATGATGAAGACTGGCTGAACGCTAGTAAGTATCGCACGATATTATCGTGTCCCCAGCGTCGAGAGCCGAACAAGGGTGAAAGCTAGCTAGTTAACTGCCTTACGGGATAGGTTAATTTTTTTGTGTATTTTTAACCTGTTTGGAGTCATGAGGGGCAGTGATACGTCGTACAGCAAGAGAGTATACTGGAATTGTTTTTTCCGTTTACCTTGAGGCTTGAGTTGAGTGAGGTGTTGTTGATATAAGGCGTAAAAGCGCTCTCTCTCAGACGGGGTCATAATGTTCTTTCCAATAGCACACCACAGACATGATGGTGTCACTAAAGAGTATGATTATTGGTACTAATTCATTCCTACAGCGCAACTGCAATAATTAATTGATTGCAATTTAAAACCAATCACAACATCCACTATCATCTGTGATACTAGTTTCATCGTACAGTCATTTGAGATAGCATCCTAGGTTAGTCTATCACTTTGGCTTCTCTGAGGAACTCTGTGTGGGAAAAACTCTAAAATCCAAAACGCTAAATAAACAAAAAAATAAACTTAGAGGCCTAATATCTAAAGCTAGGTCAACTGCCTTTCAAAAAGGTTTGAATTTGGAGCCTTCGTATATTTATTGTCGAGGGCTTAAAGAAATTTATCTGGATTCAAGAACAAAACTGTTTCCGCACGAGTTTGAGCCTTTTCTTCTATGGGTTCAAGAACAAAATCAGACTGTCGCATCAGACTTATCTAAGTCAAATGCACTGTATGTCGACTTAGCAGGTGTTATCTCTACGGGCGTCTCTAGAAGTGACTTAGAAGATGAACTCATATGGGTTTCAACCATACTAAAGATAAACTCCGTACTGCTAAATGAGTTTATCTTATTCAATGAAAAACTAGAGTGCTTCATAATATCTGGTTTGATTTCAGAAGCCATCTCTCTAATTGAAGAGTTTGAGAGTAAGCACGGAACATCCTTTTATACACATGAGAATCGTATAGCACTTGAAAATTCAAATGGCGGATTAGAGAAACAAAAAGAATATGTAGCTGAAGTAAGAAGTAAAGTTAAAGGTGGTCTTCTGGGATTCATTAGCTACTATACAAGTATTAGAAATGAAGATAAAACAACAATAACTAAATTTAATGAAGACTTGAATACTAGGCTAGAAAACCATAAGTATTATGATGATAGCGTTAAACGTTACTTGAAGTATAAACTATCTGGTGAGCTTACTTGCGACTTGGAGAGTTTTAATGACGTTTTATTTATTGAGCAATCTCATCATCTGTTTGATTTGTATAATACATATTTAGATATATTACAGAAGATTAGTCAAAGTGATAATTTTAGTAGCTTAAATAAAGTTATCATATCATGCTGTAATAATTTAACTGATATTGATGATTATAGGATTAAAAAAATAATATGTAGTATTAAGACACCTCCTCATTCCTTACCAACTAGAAACAATGAACTTTCTGATAATTTATTTGTCGGCAATATAAAAAAATCACTTATAAGATGGAATAAAATGCCAGCAAAGGATAAATGCGATCCTTGGCAGTTTATATACTATGGCTTTGCTTTATCAAGCATAAAAGAGTTAAGAGATAGGAAATTAGAACCATCACCTTCAAGTATACCTTTTTTATTGAGGGAAATAATCCTACCAAGTAATGTTAATGGTAAAATATACCTAGATAAAATCAGGAAAATTTATTTAAATTATTCTGGTCTGCATTTCATAAAAGATATTTATACTTTCGCTGAACTAATGTTATGCAATGTTCCTATACGTAAATACAATTTTAGTAATATCGGTATTAACTGTAAGTTTATAGGGCATGAGAATTCACCTAGAAGTAATAATTCAAAGAATTTCACTAATGCAACTAGCTATGCTTGGAATCTGATACGTGGCATTGATAATAATTATTTTGACATTCCTGAAAGTATCAGAAAAACACTCGTTGCTATATCGATGATAAATAGTGAAGATTATGAGTCGGCAATTGATACAATCATAGATTTAGGTCGTTCTAATTACAGAAATTTATGGCCAATTAATTTGGATTTACTATTATCCTCGTATTTTAATATATCTGACGTAAATAATATAACAAGACTTATTGCGACTGAAGGGGTTAAGGAATATAAATCATATCCTTTATCTAATATACAAAAATTTTTAAGCTGTGATGATTGGTCTAAGTATAAGAATGTGAACGATCCTATACTGGTAAGTGTTGCCATACATCTACTATGGAAACAAAATAGTAATGCAGAAACAGCTTCTATGTTGAGATTTTCAATTAGGCAGTGCGTTAGAAAAAATAAAGTAAGACGTCCTTCTGAGTTGCTTAAACTAAGAAGAAACACGCCGTTAAGAGTATGGAAATATTTTTTTAGAGAGGTTTGTAAAAACCAGTTTATAGATCAGTTGGTACAAGGGTCTAATGAATTACTACTCGAAAGGCAAGCAATTTGTGCGCATATGTCAAATATTGATTATGAATTTACAGATTTTTATGAAGATGAGTTGGCAGGTATCGCAAAATCTTTAGCAATCGATAATGGAAAAAGGTTCATTGATAGAACTAGGATCCACGTAGATGTTGATGCGTTAGGTCGATGGGCAGAAAAAGAGTTAATTGAAGACTATAGACGCTATCATGACCTTTTAGATGTCAAGGTCAAGGATAGCTTCGAAAATGAATTTAATGAGATATTTTCAGAGCTGTTGAAAAAGGGAGGAAATACTACTAAATGGAGGTCACTGAATAAAGATACAGAAGCCGATATGGTTTTTATCAGTCTATTAGCAAAACTTAGCGATGAGTTCCTCAACAGTCCTGAGTATGGACTAGACTTTTATCTTAGTAAACGAGTTAGACATCAGTCTTTTATCGGCTTAATTAGAGGGCCATTAGAGTTTGATGACCTTATTACGACGAAAGAAAGTTCAGGAGAATATGATAAGAATCAGCATATACTATCTAAACTTAGCGATTATTCCGAAGATAGAATCAATGCCATTGATAAAGAGTTAAGAAAATTTTATAAGAAGTTTGATGATCTACTAGAAAATACAAAGAATGCCTATTTTCAAATAAATGGTGCAGATAATCCTAAAGGGCTTATTCAGCTAGAAATTCAAGAACAAGCGATTTTTCTTCTCCAAATGATGACACATAAAGTAACGGAGTTTAGCGACTTCGTAGATATTGCCATTCAAGTTTTCTGGACATCTTTATCTAGCTCATTGTCTAAAGTCAGACAATACATATCACACAATTTGAAGCAAGCAATAGTAGCATTGTTCGATGAACTTACAATCAACTTGAAGAAAATTGTACCATGTCAGAACATGGCACTACATAGTCTTATACATGACATAAAAAATTGCTCCATTAAAGTTCAAAGACAATTAGACTTAGCGGCACAATGGTTTTCTAGAAGTGGTACAGATGACATTGCTCAAAGCACTTTTGATGCGGAACAGATTGTAGACATCGCGATAGACTCAACCTTAAAGTGCCATCAATCTTTCCATCCTAAAATAAGAAAATCTATATTTAATGAAGAGGATTTATTACTTGATACTACAGCGTTGATGTTTGCTCACGATGTAATGTTTGTTGCGTTAGGTAATGTTTGTCGCCATTCTGGTGTTAAAGAGCCAAACATTGCGATTGAAACGAGAGTGAAGGAAAAATCATATTCAATCAGTATTAAGAGTGATTTTTCTAGTAAAAATCTTAAAAATACTAATGAAAAGCTAGATGAGATTAAAAAGTTAATAGATGAAAGGAAATTTGAAAGAAGAACTAGAAAAGAGGGTGGTAGTGGTTTATTAAAAATCGCTGCGGCTGCATTACAAGATCCGCTAGGTAGTATCGATTTCGGAGTCATAGATGACTCATTCACATTGAATGTAACATCTAGATTATTTATGACATCTATATCAATGGAGGAAGTCCATGGCTAGAAGAAGCATATTGATCATAGAAGACGAAGACCCGAAAAGAAAACACATTGAGGAACACATTAAATCTCATTTAGATAGTGCTTCCTTGGAGGTTATCTTCTTTCATTCTGTGTCTTCCTCTTTAGACTATCTAGATAACAACGAGCCTGAATTAATAATTTTAGATATGTCTCTACCTACGTATGACATATCAGATATTGAAGGGGGGGGAAGACCACAAGGATTCGGAGGGTTGGAGATACTGCGGCACCTTAAAATGTCTGGATCTTCCTGTCCTACTCTCGTGTTAACTGGTTATGAAGCCTTTATGAGAGAAGAAGGTTTAGTTGAGTTATCTCAAATTTCGGATGAATTAAAAAGTGAGTTTGGGACATTTTTAATAGATGTTCTTTATTATAACTCCGCATATTCAGAATGGAAAAATAAAATATCTGCTACATTAAAAACATTAGGGCTATTTAATAAAAAATGAAAATACTTATAGCTGATGATCAAATTTTAAGATATAAATCCTTAATTGGAAAGATGGTTGATTTTGGTATTCCTCGTGAAAACATAAAATTAGTTCCTTCTGCTAAAGAAGCTCAAGATCTACTATTAGACCCGATTTCAGATAATAAGTGCGACATTCATGGAAAGGTGTAGAAGAGGAAGCCAACTGCTGAAAGTGGTACGCTCTTCTCGCCAAAGAAACAAGCAGTACTACCATGAATTATCAGCAGT
>NZ_JAMZAS010000004.1:155452-335098 GCF_024181935.1 Vibrio sp. Y51_MX_L26 | reverse complement strand
AAAGGGTTGTCGTAGACTACGACGTTGATAGGCAGGGTGTGTAAGCGTTGTGAGGCGTTGAGCTAACCTGTACTAATTGCCCGTGAGGCTTAACCATACAACACCCAAGGGGTTTTGATGGACTCAATGAAAGAACATTGAATGTGTAAGAACGAAAACAGCTTTCCGAATTAAAGAATTTGCTTGGCGACCATAGCGTTTTGGACCCACCTGATTTCCATGCCGAACTCAGAAGTGAAACGAAATAGCGCCGATGGTAGTGTGGGGCTTCCCCATGTGAGAGTAGGTCATCGCCAGGCTTTAAATTTTGGACACTTGCTAATTACAAGCGGGTGATACCACTGCGGAGTGGTAGTTCAGTTGGTTAGAATACCGGCCTGTCACGCCGGGGGTCGCGGGTTCGAGTCCCGTCCACTCCGCCACTTATTTGAGAGTCGTCTCATTAAACACGAACTGCAGGGGTGTAGCTCCAATTGGCAGAGCAGCGGATTCCAAATCCGCGTGTTGGGAGTTCGAATCTCTCCACCCCTGCCATATATCAAGGCTCTGACTTAGGTCGGAGCCTTTTTCGTTTCTAACGAATAGTTGTCGATATCTGATACATATTGATCTTAAGAACATATTACATCGATGACTTAAGCCATTCTATTTTCCCTTGCAATAGATTGCGTCACTAAGCTTCGGTGTATCGTTTTACCCCTTCTTACCTCTGTTCATACTCCCATTATTCTTCGTTAGTGAGCTAGTTGATTTACTACTTGATCTATATGACGTGTATAGAAAAGGTTAGTGGTTACATTGGCTTGGATGATTACTGACTTGGTTCCTGTTATTATCATGAGTTAATGCTAATAATTAGGAAGTAAGTTTATGCCACATTTTCGATTCCGTGCTGTAGAGCCGCAAGCTGTTCAGGCACTATCAAAGCCTCTGACGGATGAACTTCAGCCTCTTATGGACTGTCCGCGTGAGGATTTTACTTTTGAGTATATCTACACTACGTTTTTCAATGAGGGCGAGGTGAGTGCTGCATATCCTTTTGTCGAAGTGCTTTGGTTTGATCGTGGTCAGGAAGTACAAGATAAAGTTGCTAAGCTTATTACACAGCAAGTTTGTGGTATTGCTGGTGCGGATATTGATGTTGCAGTTATCTTTTCAGCTTTATCCCCTAAAGCTTATTACGATAATGGCGAACACTACTAAAGGCTAAAAGCTATGAAGCTGAGTTTCATTGTATCTTTGGGTTTATGTTTCTCAGCTTCTGTATACTCTACTCCTTGGGAGTCTGTTGCTAACCCTACCCGAAACTCTTCTTCCTCTATTGGTAGTTATGCCAACGGTTGTTTGGATGGCGCATTACCTTTGCCTCTTGATGGCGTTGGTTATCAAGTTTTACGTAGTAAAACGAAACGCTACTATGGGCACCCTAAAACGATAGAATTTATTGAAAACCTAGCGCTTCAAGCTCATCAAAATCTCAACACAACGCTGCTTATAGGTGATCTGTCTTTACCACGAGGAGGAAGGTTTTCTTCTGGCCATTCTAGTCACCAAACTGGGTTAGATATTGATATCTGGTTAAGACTCGCTGACCAACCGCTTTCTTATAACGAATTACAACTCCCTAAGCCAATGAGTGTGGTGGACTTAAAAGGCTATTCCATACTTAACCATCGCTGGGAAGATAGGCACTTTAGGCTGATTCGATATGCTGCACAGAGTGAGGGTGTTGCACGAATTTTTGTACATCCTGTCATTAAGGAGCAGCTTTGCTCGCAAGAAGAAGGCAAAGAACGTTCTTGGTTACGTAAAGTTCGCCCTTGGTGGGGGCATCATTACCACTTCCACGTCAGGTTATCTTGTCCTGAGTCGAGTGGCTACTGTGTTGAACAAGCTCTGCCTCCCGCTGGTGATGGTTGCGGGGTAGAGCTTGCTAGTTGGGGACCGAAAGTTAAGCCTATCGATAAGCCTCCGTCTGCGAAAGTTATTACTAAGCCCAAGCGAAAAAAAGCGATTCCACCGCAATGCCAATCACTTATCTCTACTAACTAGAGTGACTCTACAGGTTTATATTCCCTTACGTATCTCTTTTATGAAACTGGAGAAACATCATACTTTTGTCTACAGTGAATAATACCAATACAAAAACTAACCTAATTAGTTTTGGTGACATAATATAGAAATCTAAATTAAACAAAGAGTTGTAGTATAGATAAGTCGTAACTTCTCTGTTTAGAAAGATCTTTCGTCACGATACTTTGGTTTCTTAGCAATATGTCTGTCAGTTGGCTAGCGAAGCAATAACAAGGCAGACAAGTGTGTGAGGCAGGAATGGATATTTCTCCTGCTAGAAGAGTAAATCAAGGATAAAACCATGACTATGATTTGTGCAAAAGAATTTGCAGAGTGGTTAAGACACAGATTTAGCAGTGAAACGAAAGGGGTCTTATTGACTCGGGTTGATGTAAACCACCTGACAGGACGTCAGCGTCTTGATCCCGGATTTGTTAATGATGTGCATTACGAGCTGATGCAATATGGAATGGCTTTCGTTACGGACACGAGCCGAGAAAACTTTTATCTTGTGCCGGTTTCCCAAGCTGAAAATTGGCGAGCTCGGTTAGAGTCTCATTTTGAAAAAGAGTTGTTTTGTAATATCTATCCTATTGAAAAGTCGGGTTAAAAAAAGGTTCAACTTTGTCTCCAAAGTTGAACCTACTTGTTCTTATGCTAACCCTTGAATAATCACGAATTTCTCCAGTAACTGCTCTTCTGTTTCTATATGCTCCGGGTCTGTGATAATGCATTTTGTAATCGGGCACACTGACTGACAGGTCGGCTTTTCGTAATGTCCCTTACACTCTGTACATAGAGCTGGGTCAATTTCGAAAATGCTTTCTCCCATGCTGATTGCCCCATTGGGGCATTCGGGATCGCACATGTCGCAGTTGATGCATTTGTCAGTAATGAGCAAAGCCATGATTACTTACCAGTCGGGTTACGGGTGTCCTGCCCTGAGTTTAAGTTACGCATCAATAGACCGTATTCTAAATCTAGATCTGCTGGTACTGGAATGAAGACGAAGTGACCATTCCCTTTGGCATCCTCAATAGACTCTGACTTACGGTTTTCCATCGCTTCTAGCGTGAAAACAACATTACCTTTTGGCGTCATTAGCTCAAGACTATCACCGACAAGGAATTTATTTTTCACTTCTACTTCAGCCATATCGCCACGACGTTTACCAGTGAACTCACCGACAAACTGTTGAGCATCAGAGACTGAGTAGCCGTAATCGTAATTCTGGTAGGTGTCGTGAGTATGACGACGTAGGAAGCCTTCGGTATAGCCACGGTGAGCTAGGCTCTCTAGTGTACCCATTAGGCTTTCATCAAATGGTCGGCCTGCTACAGCGTCATCAATTGCTTTGCGGTAAACCTGTGCAGTACGAGCACAGTAATAAAATGATTTAGTACGACCTTCGATTTTCAGCGAGTGCACACCCATCTTGGTTAGGCGCTCAACATGCTGCACTGCTCGCAGGTCTTTAGAGTTCATGATGTAAGTACCATGTTCATCTTCGTACGCTGCCATTTTTTCTTCTGGACGGTGCGCTTCAGAAAGTAGAACGACTTCATCCGTTGGTTTACCACGACCAATTGTGGTTTCAGGGCGCTCGTCTTGTACTTCGACAGGCTGTGCTTCAGATGGGTCAAATTTCTCTACGATATCACCAGCGTCGTTTTCTTTGCCTTCTTCCACTTTGTATTCCCAACGGCACGCGTTGGTGCAAGTGCCTTGGTTAGGATCACGTTTGTTGATGTAACCAGAAAGTAGGCAACGACCAGAATAAGCCATGCATAATGCACCGTGAACGAATACTTCAAGTTCAGTTTCAGGACAATGCTCACGAATTTCTTCGATTTCTTCTAGAGATAGTTCGCGAGAAACGATCACACGCTCCACGCCATTCGCTGCCCAGAACTTAACAGTCGCCCAGTTTACAGCGTTTGCTTGTACAGAAAGGTGAATTGGCATTTCTGGGAAAGCTTCACGAACCATCATGATTAGGCCTGGATCTGACATGATCAATGCGTCAGGACCCATCTCTACGATTGGCTTAAGATCACGGATGAACGTTTTTAGCTTCGAGTTGTGTGGTTGAATGTTACATACCACATAAAGCTTTTTGCCTAGAGCATGCGCTTCATCGATACCGATTTTTAGGTTTTCGTGGTTAAACTCATTGTTACGCACGCGAAGGCTGTAGCGAGGTTGGCCAGCGTAAACTGCATCTGCGCCGTAGGCGAATGCGTAACGCATGTTTTTCAGGCTTCCCGCAGGAGACAGTAGCTCAGGTACGAATGCTTTCTCAGTTGTCATTGCTCAATTCTCTTTTATCTGATCACAAGTCAGGCCAATTCCACCTAATGGAAATGGGGCGCAAATTTTACGTTAAAATGTGAACTGTGACTAGGGTAATTGTGCTTCAGATAGAAAAACGCCCTCAAAAAAAGTGAGGGCGTTATGGTTAACCTTTATACAATGTTAAGCGTTAGGATTTGGTAAGCCGCCTAGCGCATCATATAGGTTGGGTAGGAAAGCACTGAACTCCCCACACATCAGAGAGAAGTCTGCATCAAATCGAGCCGCTTGATCTTCACGTGGAATATCGTCATTTTGATCTTTCAATTCATCAGAGAATTTTAGACGCTTAATACCCGCATCTTCTGTCATGATGAATTCAATACGATCTTGCCAATTAAGTGCAAGCTTCGTTACGACTTTATCTGCTGCGATGTGGTTGCGGATTTCATCTGTGGTCAGCTCTTGCTTCTTACAACGAATCACGCCACCTTCTTCAAGCACGGATTTTAGCTCTGCTTCGTCCATCATGGTGATACCTTGAGGTGTGTCGCCCGTTTTCACCCACTCGGTTAGCGTTGTTTCAATCGCTACTTCTGGAATGGCAGGAACAACAGGTAAACTACCCATGGTTTTACGAAGTAGTGCTAATACGTCTTCCGCTTTTTTGTAGCTGCTTGCGTCAACAAGGATGAACCCTTCTTTTGGCATGATGAGCACGTGAGTGTGGCTGCTACGGCTAAATGCGCGAGGCAGTAAATCCATTACGATGTCATCTTTCAGATTGTCTTTCTCTTTCTTCTTCAGAGGACGACCTTCTTGCGCTTCCATTGCTTCTACTTTTGCATTCAATGACTCTTTGATCACTGAGGCAGGTAGCATTTTCTCTTCTTTCTTGGCGCAAATCAGAATGCGGTTTTCTGACACGTGAGTCATCATGTCGCCATGTCTACCCATTGCACTGACCCAGCCAAATTTCTGTTTATCTTGACTGCCACATGGGGTGAATCGGAATTCAGACAGTTGAGTTTCTAGTTGTTCGGCGTTGAAAGTAACCTCGCGGTTAACGCGGTATACCAGACAGTTTTTAAACCACATAAATCTTCTCTAGGCTTGATGACAAGGGACTAATCATAGGGAATTTTTGTGCTGATGTCTTAATAGAAATGAAAAATATCCGAATGAACCTCAAAAGAAAGTTATATGAAAATTTGTTTTCAAAGGTCACAAAAGTGTCATAATTGGTAGTGATAATGCTTATGCATAGAGGGGCGCTTTGTCTCTTAAATTCATTAGCTCAACGAACATAAGGTTACTCAATTATGTCTAGAAGGATTCTGGTTGTTGAAGACGAAGCTCCTATTCGCGAAATGCTGTGCTTCGTACTTGAGCAGAAAGGTTACCAAGCGGTAGAAGCGGAAGATTACGATACTGCAGTAACCAAACTGGCTGAACCCTTCCCTGATTTAGTTTTACTGGATTGGATGTTACCAGGCGGCAGCGGCATTAACTTCATCAAGCATATGAAGCGAGAGGAATTAACGCGCAACATTCCAGTTGTGATGCTTACCGCTCGTGGTGAAGAAGAAGATAAAGTGCGCGGTTTAGAAGTCGGTGCGGATGACTACATTACTAAGCCATTCTCTCCTAAAGAGTTGGTTGCGCGCTTAAAAGCGGTGATTCGTCGCGTAACCCCGACCGCACTGGAAGACGTAATTGATGTGCAGGGATTGAAGCTTGATCCTGTATCACACCGTGTCACGGCTAATGATGCACCATTAGATATGGGTCCAACAGAATTTAAAATGCTGCATTTTTTCATGACGCATCAAGAGCGTGTGTACAGCCGTGAGCAGCTATTAAACAATGTTTGGGGTACTAACGTGTATGTCGAAGATCGTACGGTCGATGTTCATATTCGCCGCCTGCGTAAAGCATTGGAAGCCGCAGGTCATGATAAGCTGATCCAAACTGTTCGTGGTGCTGGATACCGCTTCTCGACAAAGGCATAAATTAACACGCAGCTTATCGGTACCATTTCTGGAGTTATGAGTGGTTGAAAGATTAACGTGGAAAAAGCTGGCCTGGGAGCTGGCTTTTTTTTACACCCCATGGGTGATAGTAGGTTGGATATTCGGTTATATGCCGTGGTTGCTTTTGGCAGCTACGGCATTGCAGCTTGTGTGGCATTTGCATAACCAAGTACGTTTATCTTCTTGGTTATGGGATGAAAAGCGCCTCACGCCACCGTCTGGTAGCGGTAACTGGGAATCTTTGTTCAATGGCTTGTATCGCTTACAGCAGCGCCAACGCCGTAAACGCAAAGAGCTTACTAATCTCATTCGTCGATTCAGAAATGGTGCGGAATCGTTACCCGATGCCGTCGTGGTGTTCCGTGCTGAAGGCAATATCGTTTGGTGTAACAAACTGGCTCAACACTTATTGGGTTTCCATTGGCCGGAAGACTCTGGTCAACCTATCTCCAACCTCATTCGTACGCCTGACTTTATCAAGTACCTCAACAAGAAAGACTTCTCTGAGCCATTGGAAATGCGTTCACCACTCAATGTCGAACGCATGCTAGAACTACGTATCGTACCGTATACCGAAGGTGAACATTTGATGGTGGTGCGTGATGTTAGCCAGTTAAAACAACTTGAGGGAATGCGCCGTAATTTCTTTGCTAACGTTTCTCATGAACTGCGTACACCAATGACGGTGCTACAAGGTTATTTGGAGATGACAGAAGACCCTGACATGGTTGTGGGCCCAATGTGGAGCAAAGCGCATGGTGTTATGACGGAGCAGCTTAACCGCATGAACAGTTTGGTGAACCAACTACTGACGCTATCTAAAATTGAAGCGGCACCTATGCATGAGCTTGAAGAAGTCGTGAATGTACCTGCGATGCTCGAAGTACTAGAAAAAGAGGCGGTCAGCCTTAGCGGGGACAACCAACATAAATTGAAATTTGATGTTGATGCTAGCCTACGCGTACTGGGCGATGATGACCAGTTACGTAGTGCTATCTCTAACCTCGTTTATAATGCTGTCAAATACACACCGCCTGGCGCGAACATTAATGTTCGTTGGTTCCAGACATCTCAAGGCGCATGCTTAGAGGTGGAGGATAGTGGTGATGGTATAGAGCCTCAGCACCTCCATCGACTTACTGAGCGTTTTTATCGCGTCGATAAAGCAAGATCACGCGATACCGGAGGGAGTGGGTTAGGGTTGGCTATTGTGAAACATGCGCTGAGCCACCATGATTCTCATTTGGAAATTCACAGTGAAGTGGGCGTGGGCAGCAAGTTTTCTTTTGTATTGCCTGAACGTTTGGTGGTTAAATAATGGTATTAAGAGTTGCAAAAGTGTTCAGTCTACTGGCTCTTGCTTGTTCCGGTATGGCTGTCGCTCAAGATAAGCCATTGCCGAATTATCATAAAACGACTGGGATTGTTGGGAACTTGCTTTCTGTCGGCTCCGATACGCTTGCGGGCATGACGACACTTTGGGTTGAAGAGTTTAAATCCATTTACCCGAATATTAATGCGCAAGTCCAAGCGTCTGGCTCTTCCACTGCTCCCCCAGCATTGACCGAACAAACAGCTCAGTTTGGTCCCATGAGTCGCCCGATGCGTTTAAGAGAGGTTGAAGCGTTTGAACGTGAACATGGCTACAAGCCAACGGCGCTTAGAGTTGCGATCGATGCAATAGGTATTTTTGTTCATCAAGACAATCCAATTCAAGGGCTTAACTTTAGTCAATTAGATGCTTTGTTTTCTGCCACGCTACGCTGTGGTGAAAGTCAATTCGTCACAAACTGGCAGCAACTAGGTCTTGAATCACAGTGGGCAAAGCGAAACGTGCAGTTGTTTGGTCGTAACTCCGTTTCTGGAACTTATGGTTACTTCAAAAGCAATGCTTTGTGTGGCGGAGATTTCAAGACCCGAGTTAACGAGCAGCCAGGCTCCGCGTCAGTTGTGCAAGCTGTAGCGTCAACCATCAGTGGAATCGGTTATTCCGGTGTCGGTTATCGAGTGGCAGGCGTACGCTTAGTTCCGGTGGCAAAAACGGGGAATGACTACGTGACGCCAACGCGAGAACATATTGTTAGTGGTAAGTACCCACTATCACGTTACTTATATGTTTACGTGAATAAGCACCCGGATTACCCATTAACACCAATTGAAGCCGAGTTTATTCGCTTTATTTTCTCCGCTCAGGGGCAAGCGTTGGTTGAGAAAGATGGTTATGTGCCCATTACGGCAGATTTTGCAGAAGAAGAGTTAAAAAAAGTCGGCCTGTAAGCCGACTTTTTGTTTAGGTATGAACAGCACGAGATCAGAAAGTGAGTGTCCACTTCGCACTGTCCCAACGTTCTTGTTCTTCCTGCAAATCAGCATGAAGCAATTTGTTGTTTTCTAGCCATGCTTTATCTGTGCACGTAAGAATCCATTCATCATTTTTGATGGATAAAGTGATGTCAGGCAATGGATCTTCGTTACGCTGTCCATTTAATACGATAGAAAGTCGTAATATTTTGATGAGGCTTATCACGTCACTTTGTTTGTAGAGGTTGAAAACTGGCAGTTCTTGCAGTTTAAGTGCTTTGCGTTGGAAGCGGGCTAATGTTGCGAGCACTAATTGCTGTTCACGGTTGAAACCTTGTAGAGTGGAATGCAACAGAATATAGAAAGAGTGGCGATGGAAGCTACGTAAGTTGATACTTAATCCGACTTCATGAAGCAATGCTGCCCATTCTAGTAAGTCAAATAACTCACTCTTTTTCTTAATACCTAGTTCAGAGCGCACCTGACATAACATCTCACGTGCATGGCCTTTAACACGAGCAGCATGCTCTAAGTCAACCCGGTGTTTGTTGGCTAAATTTTCAGTTGTGCGCATACGTATATCGGAGCGCGCAAAACGCTCTTCCATTTCGTACAACAGACCTTCGCGCAGAGCACCATCGGAGAAAAACATCTGCTCAATGCGGAGTGCTTTGAAAATTGCGGACAAAATCGCCACGCCTGCCGCGAATACGGGCTTACGTTCTTCTGTTAAACCTGTCAGTTCAATCTCTTCAATTGAATCAAAATTACACAGAGTTTCAATAAGCGTGTCCAGTCTCTTCGCGGTGATCAGGCCATCTTCAAAACCCAACCCTACAAGTACTTCTTGAATCGCTTTGATAGTTCCTGACGAGCCGAGCGCGATATCCCAGCCTTTTTTACGGTATGCTGAAGCGATGGACTCGAGTTTTTGCTCGGCGGCTAACATCGCTTTATTGAAGTTTTTCCCAGACAGTTTGCCGTTTTTAAAATATTGCTCTGTAAAGCTGACGCATCCCATCTGTTTACTGTTGAGAAGCTCAGGTTCAAACTCTTGTCCAATGATCATTTCGGTACTGCCGCCGCCAATATCAACGACCAACTTGGAGTTTGACTCTACTTGAGTGTGAGCGACACCTAAGTAAATCAAGCGGGCTTCTTCTTCCCCTGGGATGATTTCTATTGGGAAGGGCATCACTTCTTTCGCACGCTCAATGAATAGATGAGCATTTTTAGCGCGTCTTAGTGTGTGTGTCGCGGCGATACGCACATTCGACTCATCAAGCCCTTGCAGCCTCTCAGCGAACATGGCTAAGCACTCTAACGCACGTTCCATCGCGGAATGACTTAAGTTCAATTCACTGTCGAGTCCTGATGCTAAGCGAACACGCTGTTTATGACGGCTAACCAGTTGTAAGTCACTGCCTACAACTTTGGCCACCACCATGTGGAAACTGTTTGAGCCGAGGTCTATCGCGGCAATGTAGCGAGTATCTTGTTCAAGTATTTGAGGCATCTGAATTTTGTTTTCTAGTTTGCTTTTCTATATTTTTAAGATAGTCATAGATAGCGATTTGAGAACGAACTTTTTTGCGATTACCTCGTGGTACGTAAGCGTTGCTCATTTCCTTATCTATAAAACGAGCCTTTACTGTATCGGTAAAATGGATATTCGTTATATCAATAATTCTCTGTTTCAAACGTGGATCACGGACTGGCGCCGCCACCTCAATGCGGTGATCGATATTTCTTGTCATCCAGTCAGCAGAAGAGATATAGACTTGCGGATCGCCATCGTTATGGGTAATCACCACGCGTGGGTGTTCCAAAAAGCGGTCAACAATACTGATGATGCGAATATTGTCGCTGATCCCCTCAATGCCCGGTACTAATGAGCACATGCCGCGAATGATCATATTTATTTTCACTCCCGCCGTACTTGCTCCATATAGCTTATTGACGATGCCCTTATCGACTAGGTTATTGACCTTGATCGTAAGAGCGGCTTTCTTTCCTAGCTTGGCATTCGCAATTTCATTATCAATTAAGCGGTAGATTTGGGTTCGAGAATTACGTGGAGATACCATGAGGTGGTTGAACTTCACTGGGCGGTATGGATTCTCAATATAACCGAAGACATTACGAACTTCGTTAGTGATTTCTTGATCTGCGGTAAGGAGAGAGAAGTCGGTATAAATTCGTGCCGTCTTCTCATGGAAGTTGCCTGTGCCGATGTGCGCGTAGCGAATAATCTCTTCACCTTCACGGCGACTGATCATCAGTAGCTTTGAATGAATCTTAAGGCCAGGCGCTCCGAAGATGACGTGTACACCTGCCTCGGTCAACACTTTTGACCATTCGATATTGGCTTCTTCATCAAAGCGAGCCTGCAGCTCGACGACCACGGTGACGTTTTTGCCGTTGTGCACCGCATCAATTAATGAGTTCATCAAGCGAGAATCTTTCGCGACGCGATAAATGTTAATCTTGATACTAAGTACTTTTGGATCGAAGGAGGCCTGGCGTACCAACTCACTAATGTGGTCAAAAGTGTGGTAGGGGTAATAGAGCAGAATATCTTTCGCTTTAATCGCGTCAAAGCTGTTAGCGTAACCTTCGAAATCGGCGCATTTCATTGGCGGAAGCGGTTTATTTTCAAGGTACTCTCGCCCAACATTTGGAAACGCAATGAAGTCTTTAAAATTGTGATAGCGGCCGCCGGGGATAAGGTTATCGTAATTAGAGATATTGAGCTTGTTACAAAGAAACTCTAGCATTTGGGGCGGCATATCACGTTCGTAGACGAATCGAACGGGCTTTGCTGTCAGTCGCTGATTGACACCTTCCGACATTTGTTCGAGCAAGCTGTATTCGATTTCGTTGCGTAAATCGTATTCGGCGTCACGCGTCATTTTCATCGCATAGCCGCTAAGCTCATCATAATCAAAAAAGCCTTTGAACAGCTCATCCAAACAGTGGCGGATAATATTATCAAGTAAGATGATGGTTTTTCGACGCTTTCCTTTCTGTTCTGGTACCATCACAAAGCGGGGAAGGTGATCGGTCGGAATTTCGATCAGAGCGTACTGGTAATGTTCTTCTTTACGTAGCTCTACAGCGATGTAAGCGTACTCGTCTTTGAGAAATTGCAGAACATCGATCTCGTCTTTCATTAGCAGAGGAGTGATATGCGGCATGACCTCTCTACGGAAGTATTTCGCGATCCACTTTTGTTGCGATTCATCCAGTTGTTGTTCGTTGACCAAGAAAATGCGACGTCGCGCCATTTCTCGAATCAATTCGCTGTAAAGTTCATCAAATTGTTCGTTAAGCTTGAGTGCTTTCGACTGCATTTTGGTTAACAGTCGTTTAGGGCTATCGCTGCCACCACGCTCTTGGCTGATTAGGATTCTGCGCTTCACGTCCGCAAAGCGTACTTTGTAAAATTCATCTAAATTGTTGGAAAAGATCCCAAGAAAGCGAATACGTTCGATCAAAGGGACGGTTTTATCGGCAGCTTCTTGTAATACTCGTTCGTTGAAAGACAACCAACTAAGTTCTTTTTCTATATATAGTTTTTCTGCGCTCATAACCTTACCTAGCCAAAAGTGAAGTAATACGTACTCATCTTGGAAAAATGGATGAGTGAGAACATTATGAGATTTTCATTACAGATTTATTTCATACCACGCATTGCATAAGAGTTGTATTCTTTTCAGGTGTTTAATGTGATCTGTAATATAATTGTCATCTTAACGACATATTCTAGTACTAAGTCAAAAAAGGTAGAGATTTAAATGGCACAAGCCGAGTTTTCATTGCAGGAAAAAGATAAGAAACGACTGATAAAAGATCGTTTAGTTCGACTTGCAGTGACATCCGGTGGTGTCGGCGTACTCGCGGCGCTTATTTTGATCTTTGTCTACCTCGCCATGGTGATCATTCCGCTTTTTTCTGATGCGGCGATCAAAACCAACCAAGCCATTCGAGCCTCCCATATTGAAACACCACTGGCGATTTCGGTGGATGATTACGCTCAGCTCGCGTTCGTTCTAACCCAAAGTGGTGAGATTCAATATTTGTCGATGGACGATCCTACGAAACCTGCGGTGTATAAACAGCAAATCGTCCAGAAACCCGTCGCTTTCTCTCAATCTGCTCCTGGACTAGGTTGGTATGGGGTTGTTGATGTGCAGGGTAAAGCACACCTTTTCAAGCCTGAATTTAATGCCACGTTGAGAGAGAATACACGTCCTCCGGAAGTGATTGAGCTAGACACCAGCATGGATCTGACGCTGAGTACGCCTCAAGATCCTGTGACTCAGTTTGTGTTTGCAGCTTCAACGCCCTTACCAACAATTGTTTGGCAGACACAAAGCGGTGAAGTGAAGGCTCGTTGGCAAGTGGCTTCGTCTTTGGGTACGCCTCCGACAACGATCGATTTTACGCTCTCTTCAGGCTTTGATGCACCTCAGCAAATGTTATTGACACCTGATGGTGAGACGCTTTATTTGCGCGATGGCTCTGAGTTGATCGTGTTAAAGAAAACCGCACGTAAATTTGCTGTGCGAGAGGTGGTCGACCTCACTCAAGGTGATAAGAAGCACTCCGTTCGTACGATAGACTTATTGGCTGGTGCTTACTCGCTTTTGGTGACACACAACGATGGTCGAGTGTCGCAATGGTTTGATACGCTGCAAGAAGAGAGACGCACGTTAACGCATATTCGTGATTTTAAATTGGCATCAGAGCTTAAGTATTTGTTGCCGGATTCTCATCGAAAAGGATTTTATAGCTTTTACACCAACGGCACGTTGCAAAGCCATTATACAACCAGTGAAAAACTGGTGTTGTTTAAGCGTGCGTACAATCAAGCGCCCGCAATCGCAGCAATGTCTAACAATGAACGCTACTTAATCACTTGGCAAAATAATGAGTTAAACGTTGCGGAAGTGGACAATGCCTATCCGGAAATTTCATTGTCTTCATTATGGCAAGAAGTGTGGTACGAAGGGTATCCTGAGCCTGAATTTGTGTGGCAATCGACTTCGGCGAGCGATAACTTTGAGGCTAAGTTCAGCCTAGTACCTATTGCGTTCGGGACGATAAAAGCGGCGATGTTTGCGATGCTGTTTTCAGTACCGCTCGCAGTGCTAGGTGCTATTTATACGGCTTACTTTATGTCGCCACGTATGCGTCGTGTCGTAAAACCGTCGATTGAGCTAATGGAAGCACTGCCGACGGTGATCATAGGTTTCCTAGCGGGATTGTGGTTCGCGCCTATTGTCGAAGATCACCTGATTACGATCGTCGTCATGCTGTTTGTTTTGCCCTTGAGCACCATGATTATGGGCGGGCTATGGGCATTAATACCGCAACCTTTGCGGAATCGTCTGCCTAATGGTTGGCATGCTTTAGTGCTCATGCCTGTCATATTGGTACTGATTGGGCTTGGCGTGTGGATTTCGCCTACGATTGAGCAGACGTTCTTTGGTGGCGATATGCGCTTATTCTTAACCGAGCATGGTATTGGCTACGATCAACGCAATGCATTGGTGGTGGGGTTAGCGATGGGGTTTGCTGTTATCCCGACGATTTTTACCATCGCCGAAGATGCCATTTTCTCTGTACCGAAGCATTTATCGGATGGCTCTTTGGCATTAGGGGCAACGCCTTGGCAAACTTTAATCTATGTTGTCTTGCTTACCGCAAGCCCAGGTATTTTTTCTGCCATTATGATGGGCCTGGGACGCGCTGTTGGTGAAACCATGATTGTGTTAATGGCAACGGGCAATACGCCATTAATGGATTGGAATATTTTGGAAGGATTGCGCAGCCTGTCGGCGACCATCGCCGTTGAGTTGCCAGAGTCGGAAGTTGGAAGTTCGCATTATCGCCTGCTGTTCCTAGCTGCATTGATTTTGTTTGTGTTTACGTTTGCAGTAAACGCGCTTGCGGAGTGGGTTCGTCAGAGACTGAGAGACAAGTACCGTGCGTTGTAATAATGGTTTGAATAAAGAGCGAGTAATGACGTGTTAAATTGGATTCGTTCTGGCGCACCGTGGATATGGCTAACAGGCGGTGCAGTCAGCATCAGTTTGTTGTCGGTATTAGGGTTGTTACTTCTGATCGGTTGGAAAGGCCTGACTTACTTTTGGCCAGCGCCCTTGTATCAGTGGAATGTTGCAGCGTTGACCCCTGTGCAAGGCGAAGTGCTACATGAAAATACTATTCTGATTGGTCAAGTGTATGAACGCAGCTTTGTACCGAAGAGTTATCTGCCTGAAAGCGCGGCGCAGCAATTAGAAGACGATGAAGACTTTGCTACGCGACTCAGTATCAAAATCGCCAACCGAGAGTTGTATCCCGCTGATTTTATCTCCGTATTGCAAATGCAGTTGGATGAGCCCACGACGCCAAAAGAGTGGGCTGTGATCGAGCGAAGTAGTGGCGGTTACTTTTTTGGTAAGCTGGTGGCGTTTCAGGATGGAGACAACTTATACACCAACGATATTCAATCAATCTTGAACAAAAAACTGGATGATGCAGAAACTCTGCGTCATGAGATTGATTCTTTGGTTGTCGAACAGCTTAAAGAGCTTGGTTGGAAGCTAGAGCAATTGCGATTAGAAAAGCGCAAGCATGAGTTGAATGACACGCTGACAGAAAGCTTCTTAAAGGAAAACCAGACGAAAAAAGAGCGGATAGAGAAAGCTCTGGCGACGTTAGATTTACAGCTTGATGGCTTACGATTACAGCTTTCTGGCTATGCCCTGATTGTCGAGGATATGACGGGCTCACAAGTATCGATTCCGCTCGAAGACATTTTGGACTACTGGTACCCAAACCAAATGTCACTGCCTGATAAAGTCATGCACTGGGGGAAGCAGGTTTGGAAGTTTTTATCTGAAGATCCAAGAGAGTCTAACTCCGAGGGAGGCGTGTTCCCTGCGATATTTGGTACGGTTTTCTTAGTAATTATCATGTCGATCATTGTGATGCCACTTGGGGTGATCGCTGCTATCTATCTGCATGAATACGCTAAGAATAACGCTCTAACCAGGGTTATTCGTATTGCGGTTATAAACCTAGCGGGTGTTCCATCGATTGTTTATGGCGTGTTTGGTTTAGGCTTCTTTGTTTATACGATTGGTGCCTCTATCGACAACGTATTCTATGCGGAGAAGCTACCGGCACCAACCTTTGGTACTCCGGGTTTGTTGTGGTCTGCACTAACTCTTGCCGTGCTGACGCTTCCAGTTGTGATTGTGACGACAGAAGAAGGTTTAACTCGTATTCCGAGTTCAGTACGACATGGCTCTCTGGCGCTTGGTGCAACTCAGTTCGAAACACTATGGCGTGTGGTTTTGCCTATGGCGACGCCAGCTATTATCACAGGGTTGATCCTTGCGATTGCGCGTGCAGCTGGAGAAGTAGCGCCACTGATGCTGGTGGGGGTCGTGAAATTGGCATCCAGTTTACCGGTTGACGGGCAATTCCCTTATGTGCATTTGGATAGAAAGTTCATGCATTTAGGTTTTCACATTTACGATGTTGGCTTTCAAACCTCCAACATCGAAGCTGCGCGACCATTAGTTTATGCCACCTCTTTCTTACTCGTGACAGTGATTGTCGGGCTAAACTTAACAGCAATCAGTATTCGCAATAATTTACGAGAAAAATACAGAACGTTAGGACAAGATTAAGTATGTTTAATTTTGATAGTACATTAGGTTATGAGCCACCATTGGACGTTCATAATTTAACGGATGAACAAACAGCAATCTCAATCGAGAACCTTAATCTGTTCTATGGTCAAACTCAGGCGCTGCATGATATTTCGATGCGAATTCCCAAAGGGCGAGTCACTGCTTTTATCGGTCCTTCAGGGTGTGGAAAGTCGACGTTATTACGTTGCATCAATCGCATGAACGACTTAGTGGAAGGGTGTCGAGTCACAGGTAAAGTACGTCTACATGGCAAGAATGTTTATCATCCCAATGTCGATGTTGCGACACTTCGACGCCGAGTGGGGATGGTGTTTCAAAGACCCAATCCATTTCCTAAGTCTATTTATGAAAATGTAGTTTATGGCTTACGCTTACAAGGTGTAAAAAACAGCCGCAGTTTAGATGACGCAGTGGAGCGATCCTTGCGCTCGGCGGCGTTGTGGGATGAGGTAAAAGACCGCTTGCATGAGAACGCATTTGGTTTATCTGGTGGTCAGCAACAGCGCTTGGTCATTGCGCGCGCGGTGGCGATTGAGCCGGAAGTCCTGTTATTGGATGAGCCGACATCAGCGTTGGATCCAATCTCAACTTTAACTATTGAAGAGCTTATCAATGAGCTTAAGACTCAATATACTGTCGTTATCGTTACCCATAACATGCAGCAAGCGGCGCGAGTGAGTGATCACACCGCATTCATTCATATGGGTAAGTTAATTGAATACTCTGACGCGGACTCGATCTTCACCTCGCCAATGAAGAAACAGACCGAAGATTACATTACGGGTCGATACGGTTAAGTCGCGACTCTATACGGAATAAGGAACATCATGCACTTTGGACGTCATATTTCAGGGCAGTTTAACGTAGAGCTAGAATCGATTCGTACTCATGTATTGACCATGGGTGGCTTGGTAGAACAGCAGCTTTCGTATGCTATTCAAGCCTTGCATAAAGAAGACATCGAACTGGCGCGTAAGGTTGTGCGTGACGATCATAAAGTGAATGCGATGGAAGTTTCGATCGATGACGCCTGCACACGCATTATTGCTAAGCGTCAGCCAACGGCAAAAGACTTGCGCTTAATCATGGCTATCATCAAAACGATCACTGATTTAGAACGTATCGGTGACGTGGCGACACGCATTGCTTACGTTGCCATTGAAAGCCCATCATCAAAAGAACGACAGTTCCAAGTGTCGTTAGAGCCTCTCTGCCGTCAGGCTATTAATATGCTGCATCAGGTTTTAGATGCGTTCGCCCGCATGGATGTGGAAGCGGCAGCAGAGGTGCACAAACAAGATGACAAGCTAGACGCCGAATATGAAGCGGTAATTCGTCAGTTGATGACCTACATGATGGAAGACCCAAAAAATATTCCCAACATTCTGCAAGTGATGTGGTCTGCACGTGCCATTGAACGCGTGGGGGACCGTTGCCAGAACATTTGTGAATACATTATTTACTTCGTGAAAGGGAAAGATGTACGCCATCTAGGTGATCAAAGCATTGATGACGTACTGAAGTAACTGATTTCAATAAAGAGACCAGCTTTTAGGCTGGTCTATTTATTAGGGAAAGGGAAAGCACGTCAATATTTATCGGGCACGAAGGTCTGATCATCAATGGGCGCTCTGACATAACCTTCTTTATTGAGTTCAGGTAATTCGATGGGTGAGTACTCAAGTGCTTTGTAATCAATCTGGCTTAGTAAATGACTGATACAGTTCAAGCGCGCTTTCTTTTTGTCATCAGAAGGGACGACCCACCAAGGGCAGTTTTTCGTGTCTGTATAGGCAAACATCTTATCTTTTGCTTCCGAATACTCCGCCCAGCGATGACGTGACTCTAAATCCATTGGGCTGAATTTCCAACGTTTGATCGGCGTATTAATTCGACCTAGAAAACGTTTTTCCTGCTCTTCGTCTGAAACCGAAAACCAATACTTAATCAGAATAATCCCAGAGCGTTGCAACATTCTCTCGAATTCAGGGCAAGAGCGTAAAAACTCCTCGTATTCGTCTGGAGTACAGAACCCCATGACTTTTTCGACACCCGCTCGGTTATACCAACTTCGGTCAAATAAAACGATTTCACCAGCAGATGGCAAATGAGCGACGTAACGTTGGAAGTACCATTGCGTTTTTTCTTTTTCTGTCGGTGCAGGCAGAGCCACTACGCGACAAACACGCGGGTTTAGCTTTTCTGTAATTCGCTTTATCACCCCGCCTTTGCCCGCAGCATCACGGCCTTCAAACAGAATCACCACTTTTAACCCTTTGTGTTTGACCCACTCTTGAAGTTTTACGAGCTCAACTTGAAGGTTTTTGAGCTCCTTTTCGTATTCCTTTTTCTTCAATTTAGACATACATCTTTCCTCACTCCTTGATAAACAATATGTTAGCACTCAAAAGCTATGCGTGTGAGGTTGCGGTGGTCTATTTGAGAGTTGCTACGACATCGGTAATGGCTTGTGTACTTGTGATGGGGATTAAGAAATCATCGACATCAGTTGCGCCCATTTTGCTTTGTTCAGCAATAAAGGTCATTTTACTCGGTCGAGTCGTTTTCCCTGACAAATGGATTTCAGGAACCTGAGTGTCTTCTACTAATGCACGTACGTTACTCGCATTAACGCCAGCACCCGCCATGATTGCAATGCGTCCTTGGGCTTGTTCAACAAGAGATTTAAGTACTTTCTGGCCTGCTGGCGCAGAAGGTGCGAGCCCTGAAGTGAGAATGCGTTCGCAGCCCAAACTGATGACCTCTTCCAATGCTGATTGAGCGTTTCTACATTGATCAAAAGCACGATGGAACGTTATGCCCAGCCCTAATTCCTGTGCGAATTCGCACAGTGCTGTTGCAAAGGGCATGTGAATATCCCCCTCTTGAGTGAGTACACCTAAAACCACACCATCCAAGCCCGATTGGTGAGCAGCTTCAATATCCCACCGCATCATTTCGATCTCTTCTTCATTGTAGAAGAAGTCACCTTGGCGTGGGCGGATCATGGCATAAACTGGAACACTAGAAAGCTTAGCCGCTTGCTGCATAAAGCCATAGCTGGGTGTTAGCCCGCCTAAAGCCAAAGAGGAGCAAAGCTCAATCCGAGTGGCGCCGCCAGCAATGGCGTAGTGCAGAGATTCAATATTATCGATACAGACTTCTAGGTGAGTAACCACGTTCATTCATCCTGCTAACGTTACAAATAAGTGTTGTGGCTAAGATATTAACAGGGCCAGTAAGCAGAATCTGTATGGAGGGCATGAGAAATAGAGGTAAAGTTTACGCTGCAGCGTTACCTCATTTTGGCGGTTTATCTGAAGGTAAAAGAAAGCCCAGAGCATTTGCTCTGGGCTTTGATAGGACTTTACTTAGACTGATTGGCGTTTGCGGTTTTCCGCATTAGCTTTTTGCTTTATATACATCCAACCATCACACCCGTTGAGCTAGGGTGAAGGTCTATTATTTTTTGCCTAGGTCAGCTGCGTGCTCAGATAGGAACGCTGCAACACCTTTTGGAGATGCGTCCATACCTGCTTTACCTTCTTCCCATTGTGCAGGACATACTTCGCCGTGCTTCTGGTGGAAGTTAAGAGCGTCAACCATGCGTAGCATTTCGTCGATGTTACGGCCTAGTGGTAGGTCGTTAACTACTTGGTGACGTACAACGCCTTCTTCGTCGATTAGGAAAGAACCACGGAAAGCAACGCCTGCTTCTGGGTGCTCAACGTCGTAAGCTTTACAGATTTCGTGCTTAACGTCAGCAACTAGTGGGTACTTAACTTGACCGATACCGCCATCTTCGATAGCAGTGTTACGCCATGCGTTGTGAGAGAACTGAGAATCGATAGAAACACCGATTACTTCAACACCTTTAGCTTGGAAATCAGCTAGACGGTTGTCGAATGCGATTAGCTCAGATGGGCAAACGAAAGTGAAATCTAGTGGGTAGAAGAATACTACTGCTTTCTTACCTTTAGTGAACTCTGCAAAGTTGAAGTTTTCAACGATTTCACCGTTACCTAGAACAGCTGCTGCAGTAAAATCAGGGGCTTGACGACCTACTAGTACCATTTTTTTGCTCCTAAAAAGTATGGTTAGTTCCAAACCGAATTCAGTTGTGTCGGTTTGGTCCGTGTTTGTACGAGACAAACTATAGTACAGATTGTAGTATTGAAAAAAGCGAAATAAATAGATTGAGTTAATCGAAAAAAACGATAATAGCAAAACTCTTAACTCGATCACTGGAACGGCGGTAGATACAAATACAATTATGAATAAATGGCCCAGTTTGAAGCAGTTGCACTACTTAGTCACACTGCATGAAACAAGACATTTTAGTGACGCTGCAGAGCGTTGTTTTGTCAGTCAGTCGACTTTAAGTAAAGGTATTCAAAACTTAGAGGAATTGATTGGTTGTCCATTATATGAAAAGAAAGACAAGAAAAGTCCACTGGTTTTTACCCAAACAGGAGAAATGGTAGTAAAGCAGGGGCGAGAGCTGTTAGCAAAAGGGCAAGATTTGGTCGAGCTTGGACGTATGTGCCAAGGCGACGATATGCAAGGCCAGCTAAAAGTGGGATGCATACCAACAATTGCTCCGTTTTTACTGTGTGATTTGGTGCAAGAGGTTAACTATCGTTTCCCACAACTGAATCTTTTATTAAGAGAAGACACGACAACAAACTTACTTCAAGCGCTTAGACACGGTGAGTTGGATGTACTCATTTTAGCGTTGCCAGTTGAAATTGACGGTATGGAAAGTCGAGTGGTGGGTAAGGATCCGTTTCGAATGGTTATTAGTGCGAATCAAGCCCAATCGGTGCCTGTGCCGATTCGTTACGCAGATTTACCTGACGAATCCGTCTTTTTATTAGAGAAAGAGCATTGCTTAACGGAACACGCGGTATCTGCGTGTAAATTAACAGATAAAGAAAAAATTAATCCGTTTACAGCAACCAGTCTTCATACTTTGGTGCAAATGGTTGCGAATGGTTTGGGAACAACGTTCATTCCTCAAATGGCTATCGACCACGGCCTGCTGCATAACCAGAATTTAGTCGTGATCGATCCCCCAGGAAAGCAAGCCTATCGCGAAATTGGCTTAGTTTGGCGTCCGAGTTCATCAAGAACGAAAACATTTAATCAGCTTGCAGAAGTCGTTTCCGAGCTGCTTTAGCTATTAGTATTAGCCTCTACATCTCCATTATTTATCTAAAAGCGCACTGAAAACAGTGCGCTTTCTAGTATTTTATTCTGTTGGTGAACTTTGACTTGTAAAATTTTACAGCTCTTCTTTGATGAAGCTTTCATAAAATAGTGAAATTTCACAATGTTAATTTTACACAAAACCTTGTATGTCTTGTTTGACCCTTGTTTGAATCCACCTTGCCAGCCCTTGTGAATACAAGGCGTTTGTTTGCCAGTCTATATTCATACACTCGTTTGAAATGATAAATCGACCTTAAAGTTAATGTAATTTAATTACGTAATAACTTACAAAAATAGGTGTTCGATAGGCGGTTTTTACCCTGCCGAATAAAACTTCGAATTTTCTGTTTTGTTTATCTTGGGGGTTTCGTTAAACCCTTTGTTGAGATAGCTTATTTAAAGGCCGATAAGACTTATGTCTAGATTGAAAATACACATAACATTACGCAATCTATCGACATGGCTAGACGAGTTGAACACAAAGTTAAAGGATGTAATTTGTTGTTCATAACTTACAAATGTAGCTTTACGCTGACTGCCCAAGATGGATAAAGCACGTTAAGGATGAATGATTATGCTTGCTCAGACAGAACAAAAAACACAACAACTAAAGCAAACCCAAGGCATGCTTGAGGTGAATGGAGTCGTTGCTCCAGAACATCAAGCAATTTTCCCTGTTGAAGCCCAAACCTTTTTATCTCTACTGTGTGAAAAATTTGCCGGACGTGTTGAACAGTTGCTGGAAGCACGAGAAGAGAAGCAAGCACGTATTGATGCTGGTGAGCTACCAGATTTTCTACCAGAGACACAAGACATCCGTGAAGGAAGTTGGAAGATCCTAGGAATCCCACAAGATCTGCAAGATCGCCGAGTGGAGATTACCGGACCAACTGATCGCAAGATGGTGATTAACGCACTGAATGCGAATGTAAAAGTGTTTATGGCAGACTTCGAAGATTCAATGTCTCCAGCATGGAGTAAAGTGCTGGATGGGCAAGTGAATTTACGCGATGCCGTGAATGGCACCATCAGTTACACCAACCCTGGCAATGGCAAGCATTATCAGCTGGAAGATGACCCAGCGGTGTTGATCTGCCGTGTTCGCGGCCTTCATTTAAAAGAAAAACACGTTACGTGGCACGGTCAGATCATTCCAGGTGCGCTATTCGATTTCGCTCTGTACTTCTATAACAACTACAAAGCGTTACTTCAAAAAGGCAGCGGCCCTTATTTCTACATTCCAAAACTGCAATCGCATCACGAAGCGAAGTGGTGGAGCGAAGTGTTCCATTTCACGGAAGACTATTTCGGTCTTGATACAGGCACCATCAAAGCGACTGTGCTGATTGAAACTTTACCAGCCGTATTCGAAATGGATGAGATTCTGTTCTCACTTAAAGAACACATCGTTGGTTTGAACTGTGGTCGCTGGGATTACATCTTTAGCTACATCAAAACCTTGAGGAAGCACCCTGAACGCGTACTGCCAGATCGCCAAGTGGTCACTATGGACAAGCCATTCTTGAACGCTTACTCGCGATTATTGGTGCGTACTTGTCATAAACGAGGTGCTTTCGCGATGGGCGGCATGGCTGCCTTTATCCCAGCGAAAGACCCGCAAGAGAATCAAAAAGTATTAGACAAGATCCAGACTGACAAATCGCTAGAAGCCAACAATGGTCACGACGGTACTTGGGTAGCTCATCCAGGTTTGGCGGACACCGCGATGGAAGTTTTTAGTGCTGTACTGGGCGAGCGCACCAACCAATTGGATGTGAGTCGTTCAGAGGATGCACCTATTACAGCGGCTGAACTACTCGAGCCTTGTGAAGGCGAGCGTACAGAAGCCGGAATGCGCCACAATATTCGTGTTGCGCTGCAATACATCGAAGCTTGGATTTCTGGTAATGGTTGTGTACCGATTTATGGCTTGATGGAAGATGCGGCGACAGCTGAAATCTCTCGCGCTTCTATCTGGCAATGGATTCAACACGGCAAGTCGCTAGATAACGGATTGAAGGTCACTAAGGATCTGTTCGAGCTCTATCTAAAAGAAGAGATTGAAGTAGTGAAACAAGAAATTGGCGATCAGCGTTACCAAGCGGGTCGATTTGAAGAAGCGGCAGGCTTGATGGCAAGGCTCACTACGAGCGATGAACTGACCAACTTTTTGACAGTTCCTGGTTATGACTACCTAGATTAATAAAGAATAACTGTAACACCAATAACGTGAAGGATTTTCAAGGCAGATAGGGAAGTACTGCCTGAGAACGGAAACTCAACGCACACGCATAAAGTGCAAATTATAAAGAGGGATAGACCAATGACTAACTTAACTCGCCGCCAACAAATTGAAGCTCTGGAAAAAGACTGGGCAACTAACCCACGCTGGAAAAATGTAAAACGTACATATACTGCCGAGGAAGTGGTGGAACTGCGTGGTTCTATGGTACCAGCCAACACAATTGCACAACGTGGTGCAGACAAGCTTTGGTCACTGGTCAACGGTAGTGCGAAAAAAGGTTACGTAAACTGTCTTGGTGCGTTAACTGGCGGCCAAGCTGTTCAACAAGCTAAAGCTGGTATTGAAGCGATTTACCTATCTGGTTGGCAGGTAGCAGCGGACAACAACACCGCTTCGACGATGTATCCAGACCAATCTCTTTACCCAGTAGATTCTGTACCGTCGGTAGTAAAACGCATCAACAATTCATTCCGTCGTGCAGACCAAATTCAGTGGGCTGCTGGTAAGACGCCTGAAGATGAAGGTGGTATTGATTACTTCCTACCAATCGTAGCGGATGCTGAAGCAGGCTTTGGTGGTGTGCTTAACGCTTACGAACTCATGAAGTCGATGATCGAAGCAGGCGCAGCGGGCGTTCACTTTGAAGACCAGCTAGCATCGGTGAAAAAGTGTGGCCACATGGGCGGCAAGGTATTAGTTCCAACGCAAGAAGCGGTGCAAAAACTGGTTGCTGCTCGTTTAGCTGCTGATGTAGCGGGTACAACAACCTTGGTTATTGCTCGTACTGATGCGAATGCGGCAGACCTCATTACTTCAGATTGCGACCCATACGATAAAGACTTTATTGAAGGAGAGCGTACTCAAGAAGGTTTCTACCGCGTTCGTGCTGGTATTGACCAAGCCATCTCTCGTGGCCTAGCTTACGCACCGTATGCAGATTTGATCTGGTGTGAAACAGCGACGCCATGTTTGGAAGAGGCACGTAAGTTTGCAGAAGCGATTCACGCTGAATACCCAGATCAACTGTTGGCATACAACTGTTCGCCGTCCTTCAACTGGGAGAAGAACCTAGATGCAGAAACTATTGCTAAGTTCCAACAAGAGCTGGCAGACATGGGCTACAAGTATCAATTCATCACGCTAGCAGGTATTCACAACATGTGGTTCAACATGTTCGAACTGGCGCACGCTTATGCTCAAGGTGAAGGTATGCGTCATTATGTTGAGAAAGTTCAGCGTCCTGAATTCCAGGCGGCAGAAAAAGGCTATACATTTGTTGCACACCAACAAGAAGTAGGTACAGGTTACTTCGATAGAATGACCAATACTATCCAAGGTGGTAACTCTTCAGTGACCGCATTGACCGGTTCGACCGAAGAAGACCAATTCTAATTGGCAGAGAAACACTTCCTTAATCAGCGTCAGTAATGGCATTTTGAGCGGCAACCCTGCCGCTCTTTTTTCGTTTAAAACGTTTAAGAAACGAAATTTACACCCAAGATAACGCGTTTGCGTATTATTCTTCTGGCTCTATTTCTTCGGGTTCCACTTCTTCTTGCAGTTCCAATAAGTTAATCGCAATGGTCACAAAGTCACTGTCAGTAATGATGCCTACCAATCGACCCTTGGTGACAACAGGTAAACAGCCAACTTTGTGCTTTTGCATGTAGATAGCGCTCTCTTTAAGCCCCGCGATGGGTTCGGCCGTCATGATGTTAGTGTGCATCATTTCGTAGAGCGGTGTATCTAGAGTAAAAGATTGTTCAGCCTCATCTGGGTGCAAGCTCGATTCTTGAGCAGCAAGAATGTCGCGTTGAGTCACCAAGCCTTGTAAGTGGTTATTGGCATCAACAACCGGAATATGTCGAATATCAAGCGCATCCATCATGCTTTTTGCATCACGCAAGGTGTGCGTGCGCAGTAAGGTATGAGGATTACGAGTCATCATGTCTTCAACCTTGATCATAGAGACCTCCAGCGGCATTGTCCTTCTCTTAAATATAGAGAATATTTTTCTGTATATCTGGGAGCTAACTCGTTTTTCATCAATTAAATAGCACAATACACTTGCGCTTCTTTTTGTCTGCGTAATCTGTGTCTTATCGACGTTTTTATTAATTTGAATAAGTCGGTTTGCGTGCGAGTCAGTTGGCATTTTTGATTGATATTGAATGTGTACCCAAGGTAATCCAATGAATTGAATCGCACATTTTTATTCGTTGGATTTTCCAAGATTCGTCTCTCGAAGAAGATACGCTCAGGCTTACCAAATTGAAGACAGCAACCTAAATGAAAAGAACAACGTGTAACAAACTCATTGCGCTGGCAGTGGCGGCATTCAGTGTGCAATCAGCACAGGCGATTGTGTTAGGAGATGAACTAACCGACTCTGTTGACCGCGTTACTTTACGAGCAAGTAATATGGCAGAGTTCCCACTGTGTGGCGGCACCATGCTGACGGAGCAGTGGGTGTTGACTGCGGCACACTGCGTGGTAATGGGGCAGGGAACGAACGAAGCCAGCTACTATGTGACCCCGCCGGGCGAGTTGTCGGTGAATGCGAATGTGCATGAACTTAATTCAGCAGGGCTTGATAACTTCTATCCGGTGTCTCACGTTGTGGTTCACCCTGATTACACGCGGATTTCAAAAGCTGAGACCGACAGTAATGGTAACGTGAAACCTATCCAAACCGGTTTAGACTCAGACATCGCGTTGCTGTATCTCACGCGCCCAGTGGCAAATGCGAGCTTTGCTGATTTAGCAAACAAAGCCGATATGGAGAGTATCGAAGCGCGTTTGGCAGCGGATTGGAACGATAATTACCTGACCAATCAACGTGTCGAAAATGTGCAAGTGTTTGGGTGGGGGACCACTCAGCCGGATGCTTCTGAACCTTCCAATACGCTCAAAACCACCATTAGTACATTTTTACCCATCGACAAATGTTATGAGCGTTTAGAAATTGGCAGCAGTTTTCCGGGGATCATCGACTCAAGAGAAAACCAAACCAAAATTTGTACGCTACCAACGAAAAACCGAGTATTAGAGCCGGATAGCCACACCCAATATGGTAACTCTGCATGTAAAGGTGACAGTGGGGGGCCGCTGGTCGATGTGGCTACGGGAAAACAGATTGGTATTGTTAGCGGTGGACCTCTCATTCTTCCGACTTGTGGCTCTTTGACGATTCCAAGTTTCTACACCAAGGTGAGCCAATATTACGACTGGGTACAGTCTTACATTACTGCCGATGCGCCACCAAGTAGCTACATCATTGCACCGAACTTTATTAAAGAGGCTAATAACGAAGTCGGCGGAGATAAAGAGTGTCACGACGGTATTGCAACCAATAACTGTGATTTCAAAGGGTCAGATGATGATGGTGGCAGTTTGGGTCTGTGGCTATTGGGTCTATTCGTACCCTTGGCGTGGTGGCGAAGGCGTGAGGTTTGATAGGGCGATTTGAATACCAAACGAGTAAGCAGCGTTATGCGCTGCTTTGCTTTTTAATGTTCCATTTCTGTCGGCTTAAACTGAAAAACAATGCCAAGTGATCGCGGTTTTTCACGTTTTATTACACTCTTCATCATGGCTTTTACAGTGATATTCTGGGGATTTGCTTGCTATTGCAGCATGTAAACATATACTAGTCTGCTGCGAAAAACTCGTCGCAATTTTATCGTCGTCCTAGACGTGATTTGACCAATATATAAGACAAGTAACATGCAAGTATCAGATTTCCATTTCGACCTTCCAGATGAACTTATCGCTCGTTACCCTCAGCCAGAGCGTACCGCTAGCCGACTATTACAAATGGACGGCAATACCGGAGAGCTAATTGATGGCACATTTACTGATGTATTGGGCCAAGTTCAACCCGGTGATCTCGTGGTGTTTAATAATACTCGTGTTATACCTGCTCGTCTTTTTGGTCGTAAAGAGTCGGGTGGTAAGCTAGAGGTGCTGGTGGAGCGCATGCTTGACGAGAAAAGCATCCTCGCGCACGTTCGCTGCTCTAAATCTCCAAAACCAGGTACAACCATCATTGTTGGCGAGAATGATGAATACTCAGCAGAAATGGTGGCGCGTCATGACGCTCTATTTGAACTGAAATTTAACGCTGATAAGACGGTATTAGAAATTTTGGAAGAAATCGGCCACATGCCACTTCCTCCTTACATTGACCGCCCAGATGAAGATGCAGATAAAGAGCGTTACCAAACCGTATATAACCAGAAGCCAGGCGCAGTAGCGGCGCCGACAGCGGGTCTTCATTTTGATGATGTTCTACTAGAGAAAATCAAAGCGAAAGGCGCAGAGTTTGCTTACGTCACTTTGCACGTTGGGGCAGGTACATTCCAGCCAGTAAAAGTAGAAAACATCAACGATCACCATATGCACGCTGAGTACGTAGAAGTACCGCAAGAAGTCGTCGAAGCAATTAAAGCGACGAAAGCGCGAGGTGGACGAATTATTGCTGTTGGTACAACATCGGTGCGCTCACTTGAAAGCGCTGCGCAAGACGCATTGAAAAAAGGGACTGAGTTGGTCCCATTCTTTGGTGATACAGAAATCTTTATTTTCCCTGGCTACGAATATCAGCTTGTGGATTGCTTGATTACCAATTTCCACCTGCCAGAATCCACACTGATCATGTTGGTGAGTGCATTTGCAGGTTATGAGAACACCATGAATGCTTACAAGCATGCGGTAGAAAACAAATATCGCTTTTTCTCATATGGTGATTCAATGTTCATCAAGAAGAAAACGATTTAGTAAAAAATAAGATTTACGAGTGCTAGCAGTAAGCTAGGAAATAGAGCAGAACCTCTGCTTTATCTCTCGCAAGGAAAAGCGACCGCTCCTTAAAGTAGGGTAGAGCCCTAAACACTCAGTCAGACTGTTTCTCTGACACCCGGAGGCATCGTGAAATTAAAATTCGATCTTAAGAAGAAAAACGGCAATGCGCGTCGTGGTCAACTGACTTTCGAACGTGGCACTGTTCAAACCCCAGCGTTTATGCCAGTTGGTACTTACGGTACGGTTAAAGGCATGACGCCAGAAGAAGTGAAAGGTACGGGCGCAGAAATCCTACTAGGTAACACCTTCCACCTTTGGCTGCGTCCAGGTCAAGAAGTCATGAAAATGCACGGCGACTTGCATGATTTTATGAACTGGCACGGTCCTATTCTTACTGATTCAGGCGGCTTCCAAGTATTCAGCCTTGGCAAGATGCGTACTATTACCGAAGAGGGTGTGCACTTCCGTAACCCAGTTAATGGTGACAAGATTTTCATGGACGCAGAAAAGTCGATGGAAATTCAAAAAGACCTAGGTTCTGACATCGTCATGATTTTTGACGAGTGTACGCCATACCCAGCGACACACGATGAAGCGAAGAAATCGATGGAAATGTCACTACGTTGGGCACAGCGCTCACGTGATCACTTCGAGAAGCTAGAAAACCCGAACAACCTGTTTGGTATTGTTCAAGGTGGTGTTTACGAAGATCTACGTGATGTGTCGGTAAAAGGTCTAACGGAAATCGGTTTTGACGGTTACGCGGTTGGTGGCCTGGCAGTAGGCGAGCCTAAAGAAGATATGCACCGTATTCTTGAGCACACTTGTCCGCAGCTTCCAGAAGACAAACCTCGCTACCTAATGGGCGTGGGTAAACCAGAAGACTTGGTTGAAGGTGTTCGCCGCGGTATCGACATGTTTGACTGTGTAATGCCAACGCGTAACGCGCGTAATGGTCACCTGTTTGTGACTGGTGGTGTGATCAAGATCCGTAATGCGAAACATAAAACGGATACAACCCCGCTGGATCCGCACTGTGACTGTTACACTTGTCAAAACTACAGTAAATCGTACCTTCATCACTTAGAGCGTTGTAATGAAATTCTAGGTGCTCGTCTGAATACGATCCACAACCTACGCTACTACCAGCGTCTGATGGAAAGTATTCGTAAAGCGATTGATGAAGATCGTTTCGATGAGTTTGTTACTGAGTTCTATGAGCGTCGTGGCCGTGAAGTGCCACCACTAGCAAAAGAACAGTCATTGACGGACTAAAAAGAATTAAAGCCTTTGGCATGTCGCCAGAGGCTTTTGCTAATAAAGTAGGCTAACGCACGTTATTTTTGAGAGAGTGATCGCTATTAGTTACTCTCAGACTTGAATCTAAAATGCGAAAGCCCAACTTGTTGGATTATCAATAAAATATAATGAGGATGTTTTAATGTTTATTTCTCAGGCTCACGCAGCAGCAGAAGGCGCGCCAGCAGGCGGTGGTTTTGAAATGCTAATCATGCTTGGCATGTTCGCAGTGATCTTTTACTTCATGATTTACCGCCCACAAGCGAAACGTGTAAAAGAGCACAAGAACCTAATGGCTTCTATGGGCAAAGGCGACGAAGTTCTAACTAGCGGTGGCCTAGTGGGTAAAATCACTAAGATTGCTGAAGACAATGACTACATTTCAATCGAGCTTAACGCGAACAATGAAGTGGTAATCAAGAAAGACTTCATCACTGCAGTGTTGCCAAAAGGTACGCTTAAGTCTCTATAAAACAGCTAAAGGATCCTCGCTGTGCTAAACCGTTATCCATTATGGAAGTACTTGATGGTATTTTTTGCCATCATCACCGCTGCGTTATACGCACTTCCAAATATCTACGGTGAAGATCCGGCTATTCAAGTTACAGGGGCGCGTGGCGCCTCTGTAGATATGTCAACGCTGGATGCTGTCACTACTGCTCTTGATAAAGAGCAACTCTCTCATAAATCCATTGCTCTCGAGAATGGATCAATTCTTGTTCGTTTTAACGACACTGACACGCAAATCAGTGCTCGTGATGTCATCAGCGAAGCGCTTGGCAAAGACACAATTGTTGCACTTAACCTTGCTCCTTCTACACCCGATTGGCTAGAAGCGATTGGCGCGTCACCATTGAAGCTGGGTCTTGACCTTCGTGGTGGTGTCCACTTCTTAATGGAAGTAGACATGGACGCTGCGATGGAAAAGCTCGTTGGTCAGCAAGAAGAAGCTTTCCGTAGCGAACTTCGTGAGGCAAAAATTCGTTATCGTGCTATCCGCCCTTCTGGCAAAGAAGCGGTAGAGGTTCTGCTACGTAACGAAGAGCAATTAGCAGAAGCGAAAGCAATGCTAGAAAAGAATCACCCGGACATGCTCTTTGTCGAATCTGATTCAAATGGCCGTTACGCTCTTACTGCGACCTTTACCGAGCAACGTTTACAAGAGATCCGTAACTACGCTGTTGAGCAAAACATTACGATTTTACGTAACCGTGTAAACGAGCTAGGTGTTGCAGAGCCTCTCGTTCAACGTCAAGGTGCAAGTCGAATTGTTGTTGAGCTTCCTGGTGTTCAAGATACTGCTCGTGCAAAAGAGATTCTAGGTGCGACTGCAACGCTAGAATTCCGTGAAGTTGACGATAAAGCTGACCTATCAGCGGCGGCAAATGGTCGTGCGCCAGCAGGCAGTGAAATCAAAATGGACCGAGACGGTCGTCCGGTTGTGCTTAAGAAGCGTGTTATTCTTGGTGGTCAAAGCATTACGGATGCAAGCTCAAGTGTCGATGAATACGGTCGTCCACAAGTTAACATCTCGCTAGACAGCGAAGGTGGTAACAAGATGTCAGCGTTCTCTAAGAAGAACATCGGTAAGCTAATGGCTACCGTGTTTGCTGAGTACAAAGACAGTGGTCGTCGTACGCCAGAAGGCAAAGTCATCCTGGATAAGCATGAAGAAGTCATCAACCAAGCGACGATTCAATCGGCTCTTGGACGTAACTTCCGTATCACGGGTATAGACTCCGCAGCTGAAGCGCACAACCTTGCACTTCTATTACGTGCTGGTGCACTGATCGCACCTATCTCTATCGTTGAAGAGCGTACTATTGGTCCATCAATGGGCCAGCAAAACATCGATATGGGTATCCAAGCGTGTATCTGGGGCATGGTTGCCGTAATGCTGTTTACGCTGCTTTACTACCGTGGCTTTGGCTTGATTGCCAACATCGCTCTAATGGCTAACTTAGTGTTGATCATTGGTGTGATGTCGATGATTCCAGGCGCTACCATGACGCTTCCGGGGATCGCCGGTATCGTGTTAACGGTCGGTATGGCGGTTGATGCGAACGTACTGATCTTCGAGCGTATCCGTGAAGAGCTTCGTGATGGGCGTAGTCCACAACAAGCTATTCACCAAGGTTACGCGAATGCATTCAGTACGATTGCCGATGCGAACATCACGACACTGATTACTGCAATTATCCTATTTGCAGTCGGTACTGGTGCAGTGAAAGGTTTCGCGGTTACTCTATCTATCGGTATCTTAACTTCAATGTTCACCGCCATTATTGGTACACGTTGTATCGTGAACCTGATTTACGGTGGCAAACGCGTTGATAAATTGTCGATCTAAGGCTGGGAATTAATATGTTTCAAATTCTAAAAGCAGAGAAGACGATCGGCTTTATGCGTTGGTCGAAAGTAGCATTCGTTTTTTCAATCTTTATGATTGCTGCTTCTATCTTCACTTTGTCAACTAAGTGGCTAAATTGGGGCCTAGACTTCACTGGCGGTACGCTAATTGAAGTTGGCTTTGAAAAACCTGCGAACCTTGAAAAAATCCGAACCGCTTTAGATGCGAAAGGTTTTGGTGATGCGACAGTACAAAACTTCGGTAGTGCTCGTGAAGTAATGGTTCGTCTTCGTCCACGTGACGACGTTTCTGGTGAAACGCTGGGCAACCAAATCATTGGTGCTATCAAAGATGGTACTGGCGAAAGCGTAGAAATGCGTCGTATTGAATTCGTAGGTCCTAACGTTGGTGATGAGCTAACAGAAGCTGGCGGTCTAGCGATCCTCGTGTCGCTGATCTGTATCCTGCTTTATGTCTCGATGCGATTTGAATGGCGTCTAGCGGCTGGTGCGGTTATGGCATTGGCTCACGATATCATTATCACGTTAGGTGTTTTCTCATTCCTACAAATAGAAGTTGACCTAACCATCGTCGCAGCACTATTAACGGTAGTCGGTTACTCGCTCAACGATACCATCGTTGTGTTTGACCGTATCCGTGAAAACTTCCGCAAGATGCGTAAAGGTGAGCCAGCCGATATCATGGACGCTTCAATCACCCAAACGTTGAGCCGTACGTTGATTACCTCGGGTACAACATTGTTCGTGGTAATTGCACTGTTCATGCAGGGTGGTGCGATGATTCACGGCTTCGCAACCGCACTTCTACTTGGTATCACTGTAGGTACTTACTCTTCTATCTACGTAGCATCAGCACTAGCGCTAAAACTGGGCATCCAGAAAGAGCACTTGATGCCACCTCAAGTAGAAAAAGAAGGCGCAGAGTTCGACGAAATGCCATAAGGCAGGTTGAGAATCGAAAACAAAAACCGCTGAGCAATCAGCGGTTTTTTTGTATCTGAATCGAGCCGTATGCTTGCAGAACCTCACGGTATGGAGAGCCTTACATTACAGCTAAGTAGATACGGTTCAGTAGATACAAAAAAGCCCCGCTCATTGAGTGGGGCTTTCTAAAGTCATCAGCGTGACGGGCTAAATATGACTTTCAAATCTTACTTAAGGATCGCGCTGTTACCGTTTTCGCGGATGTGCTTAAGGATAGATTTTACGCCACGAGCGCTTGAAGCAACAATGTTACCAGACTTCATGTACTCAGTGCCGCCAGCAAAGTCAGTTAGGATTGCGCCAGCTTCACGAGCAATAAGCTCACCTGCTGCCATATCCCAAGGTTTTAGACCTAGCTCGAAGTAACCATCAACACGGCCAGCAGCCACGTAACATAGGTCAAGAGCAGCAGAGCCGCTACGACGGAAATCAGCACATTCAGTGAATAGCGCACCAACGATCTTGATGTAAGACTCAGCGTGTTGTTTCTGTTTGAATGGGAAACCAGTAGCTAGAACAGTACCTTGAAGGTCTTTTAGTTGAGCAACACGGATACGCGCACTGTTTAGTTGAGCGCCTGCACCACGTTGTGCAGTGAATAGCTCGTTTTGCATTGGATCGTAAACACAAGCAACTTCAGTTTTGCCTTTGATACGAACAGCGATAGAAACCGCGAAGTGTGGGTAACCTTTTACAAAGTTAGTGGTGCCATCCAGTGGGTCGATGATCCATTGTACGTCTTTATCTTTACCTTCGATAAGACCTTGTTCTTCAGCAACGATACAGTGCTCAGGGTAAGACTGCTTGATAGTATCGATGATGATGTATTCTGCTTCTTTATCTACATTAGTGACAAAGTCATTAGTGCCTTTAAGAGTAGATTCTACTTTATCAGTGTTTTCTAATGATTTAGCAATATGATTGCCTGCCTTTCGCGCAGCGCGAATAGCAATGTTTAGCATTGGATGCATACGAATTTCCCAACGGATGTTAAAGAACAAATGAAAGCGGCGGCGAGTATACCAGAGATCAGTAAAAAGGGAAGTGGTTATTTTTTGTTCTAAAGTCAGTGGTTTTATTGTATTTAGCTTGAGGCGAACGAGAACAATGACCAAGAATGAGAAGAGAGGCCTGCTTCGCCCTAGGGTGTGTTAAAAAACTATGGTAACATTCTGCGGTTTTAATTTAGGTAGCAAACACAGATGTTGGATCAAGTAAAAATTGTACTCGTAGGTACCTCTCATTCAGGCAATATTGGCTCAGCAGCTCGAGCTATGAAAGTGATGGGTTTAAGCCAACTAGTATTAGTCGATCCACAATGTGAAGTGGATGAACAAACTCTTGCTTTGGCTGCGGGTGCTGGTGATATTGCTCAAAATGCAAAGATTGTCGGCACATTAGAGGAAGCGGTTGAAGATTGCAGCCTAGTGGTGGGCTCCAGTGCTCGCTCTCGTACATTAGAATGGCCAATGCTTGAGCCACGTGAATGTGGTGAGAAATTTGCGGTTGAGGGTAGAAAACACCCTGTCGCGCTCGTGTTTGGTCGTGAAAGAACTGGTCTAACAAACGAAGAGCTGCAAAGGTGTCACTACCATGTTTGCATTCCTGCTAACCCTGAATATAGCTCGCTTAACCTAGCGATGGCTGTACAAACTCTGAGTTACGAAGTACGAGTTGCGCATTTGAACTTAGAGCAAAGCCAGTTTGCCCCAAATGAGCCGGAAGAGTACCCACGTCATAGAGAGCTCGAAATGTTCTTCGAGCATCTTGAAAAGGTGATGGTTGAGACCCAGTTTATCAATAAAGAGCAACCAGGGCAGGTGATGAATAAATTGCGTCGCTTGTTCTCTCGTGCTCGGCCAGAAACCCAGGAGCTCAATATTCTACGCGGTATTTTGACCTCGATAGAAAAGAAGTTCTGAATAGAGAATAACCACTTTAGGTGTAAGGATGAATACCTGAGTAAAATGGTCAAATAAATACTTGACCAAATTACTCAGGTATGGAAAAATCTTAACCATTACAAACCATGTGGATACGGTGTGGTATGAAACTTACATCTAAAGGAAGATATGCGGTGACAGCCATGCTGGATGTGGCACTGCATTCGCAACAAAACCCTGTACCTCTTGCTGACATCTCAGAGCGTCAGGGGATCTCGCTCTCTTACTTAGAGCAGCTATTTTCAAAATTGCGTAAAGCAGGTCTCGTTGCCAGCGTTCGTGGTCCTGGTGGTGGTTACCGACTTGGTGCCGACGCACACAGTATCGCTATTGGTACCGTGATTGCAGCCGTTGATGAGTCAGTCGATGCAACCAAATGCCAGGGCAAAGGAGATTGCCAAGGTGGAACACGTTGCCTTACTCACACGCTATGGCGCGACTTAAGCTCTCGTATTAGTGACTTCTTGAATAACATCACTCTTGGTGAGTTGATGACAGACAATGAAGTCCTCGAAATTTCTGATCGTCAGGACATTGATCTGGCGGTAACCCATGGGCTATCAAACAAAAATACAACCGCCGCGCCCATCGGTGTAAACGTCCGCTCTTAGCGGTCAGCTTTTTACATTGGAGTAGAGAATGAAACTGCCGATTTATCTTGATTATTCCGCTACATGTCCAGTTGATCCACGTGTTGCTGAAAAAATGGTTCAGTACATGACAATGGATGGCACATTTGGCAACCCAGCGTCGCGTTCGCACCGTTACGGCTGGCAGGCAGAAGAAGCGGTCGATACTGCTCGTGAGCAAATTGCTGACCTTCTAAATGCAGATCCTCGCGAAATCGTATTTACATCTGGTGCGACAGAATCAGACAACCTTGCGATTAAAGGTGCAGCGCACTTTTACTCGAAGAAAGGCAAGCACGTAATCACTTGTAAAACAGAGCACAAAGCCGTTCTTGACCCATGTCGTCAACTTGAGCGTGAAGGCTTTGAAGTGACCTACCTTGAGCCAGAATCAAATGGCTTGATCGATCTAGAGAAGCTTAAAGCGGCAATGCGTGATGACACAGTGCTTGTGTCTATTATGCACGTAAACAACGAGATTGGAGTGGTTCAAGACATTACTGCGATCGGCGAATTGTGTCGTGAGCGTAAAATTGTTTTCCACGTGGATGCAGCGCAATCTGCAGGTAAATTACCAATCGACGTTCAAGAGATGAAAGTTGACCTAATTTCGCTTTCTGCTCACAAAGTTTATGGCCCTAAAGGCATCGGTGCACTTTACGTTCGTCGTAAGCCTCGTATTCGTCTTGAAGCGCAAATGCACGGTGGCGGCCATGAGCGTGGTTTCCGCTCTGGTACACTTCCTACCCACCAAATCGTTGGTATGGGTGAAGCATTCCGCATTGCAAAAGAAGACATGCAAAAAGATTACGATCACGCTTTAGCGCTTCGTAACCGTCTTTTTGATGGCGTGAAAGACTTAGAAGCAGTGACGGTAAACGGTGACCTTGAGCAACGTGTACCACACAACCTAAACATCAGCTTCGCATTCGTAGAAGGTGAATCACTACTAATGTCGCTTAAAGATCTAGCGGTATCTTCTGGTAGTGCTTGTACGTCTGCAAGTCTTGAGCCTTCTTACGTTCTTCGTGCCTTAGGCATGGATGATGAATTGGCTCACAGCTCGGTTCGTTTCTCGTTTGGTCGTTTCACGACTGAAGAAGAAATTGATTACGCAATTGAACAAATCCGCGTTGCAGTGACTAAGCTACGCGACATGTCTCCTCTATGGGATATGTACAAAGAAGGGATTGATTTGAGCACTGTTGAATGGGCTCACCATTAATCTCAGGGATTGAAATAGAGGATTCGAGGTAATTTATCATGGCATACAGCGAAAAAGTAATTGATCACTACGAGAACCCACGTAACGTTGGTTCATTCGATAAAGAAGACCCATCAGTAGGTAGCGGCATGGTTGGCGCTCCAGCTTGTGGTGACGTAATGAAGCTTCAAATCAAAGTGACACCGGAAGGTATCATCGAAGATGCGAAGTTCAAAACATACGGTTGTGGTAGTGCAATCGCATCAAGCTCACTAGTAACTGAGTGGGTAAAAGGCAAGTCAGTTGATGAAGCAGCAGCAATTAAAAACTCTGAAATTGCTGAAGAGCTAGAGCTTCCACCAGTGAAAGTTCACTGTTCAATTCTTGCTGAAGATGCAATCAAAGCAGCGGTTGCAGACTACAAGAAAAAACACCAAGAATAATTATTCCGTAATATAATGGGAGCTTTGACGCTCCCATTCCAATCGAAATTTAGACAGACTAAGGTGCAGTATGGCCATCACAATGACAGAATCAGCGGCAAGTCGCGTAAGAGCATTCCTAGATAACCGAGGCAAAGGTATCGGTTTACGTCTTGGAGTGAAGACGACTGGTTGTTCAGGCATGGCATATGTACTTGAGTTTGTTGATGAGCTTAACGAAGAAGATGAAGTTTTTGAACTCTCTGGAGTGAAAATTATCATCGACAAAAAAAGCTTAGTGTACCTAGACGGTACCGAATTGGATTACGTGAAAGAAGGGTTGAATGAAGGTTTTGAATTCAACAACCCTAACGCGAAAAGTGAATGTGGTTGTGGTGAAAGCTTCAACGTCTAATTGATTGTCCTTCTGGGCAAGCGAGTCCGGAAGGCTTTACTAGGACCCGAACTTAATGAATCACTTTGAATTATTTGGGCTACCAAGTCAGTTTAAGCTGGATGGTAGCCTTCTTTCTTCTCAGTTCCGAGAACTACAAAAACGCTTCCACCCGGATAACTTTGCAACGGGATCTGAACGTGACCGTTTGATGGCGGTGCAAAAGGCAGCGCAAATCAACGATGCCTATCAAGTTCTGAAAAATCCTATCTCCCGTGCCGAGTACATCCTCGCAGAGCAGGGAGTTGAGATCCGAGGTGAACAGCAGACAATGCAAGATCCAATGTTCTTAATGGAGCAAATGGAGCTGCGCGAAGAACTGGAAGAAATTGCTGACAGCACCGATCCTGAATCGGCGCTTTTTGACTTCGATTCTAAGGTCAGCAAAATGTACAAACAGCATCTGGCAAGCGTCGAGCAAGAGCTTGATGATGGTCTTTGGGCTGAAGCCGCAGACCGAGTTCGTAAGCTAAAATTCATTGCCAAACTAAAGAACGAAATTGAACTAGTCGAAGACAAACTCCTCGGCTAGTTAGCGTGACAAGGACCTATCATGGCACTACTTCAAATCGCAGAACCGGGCCAAAGCTCGGCACCTCATGAGCATAAGTTAGCAGCGGGTATCGACTTAGGTACTACCAACTCTTTGGTTGCTTCTGTACGTAGCGGCGATGCAACTCCACTTGCGGACGAGCAGGGCCGTACTATTTTACCTTCAGTCGTTAATTACGCTGAGGAAACGTTAACGGTCGGCCACGAAGCCAAAGCTAAAGCAGAGTTTGAACCAGAGAACACGATTATCTCTGTAAAACGTTTGATCGGTCGTTCATTAAAGGACATTCAGTCCCGTTACTCTTCACTTCCTTATCGTTTTAAAGAGAGTGAAAATGGTCTTCCGATCCTGCAAACGCCTCAAGGTGACAAAAACCCGATTGAAGTATCTGCGGACATTCTAAAAGCGCTAGGTAAGCGAGCAGAAGAAACGTTAGGTGGTGAGTTAGCGGGTGTTGTGATCACTGTTCCTGCTTACTTTGATGATGCTCAGCGTGCAGGTACGAAAGACGCCGCGAAATTAGCAGGTCTTCATGTTCTCCGTCTGCTTAACGAACCAACCGCCGCGGCAATTGCTTACGGCCTAGACTCAGGCCAAGAAGGTGTGATTGCGGTTTACGATCTAGGTGGCGGTACATTTGATATCTCTATTCTACGTTTGTCGAAAGGCGTATTTGAAGTATTAGCAACAGGTGGTGACTCTGCGTTAGGCGGTGATGACTTTGACCATCTGTTAGCGGATTACCTAATGGAGCAAGCGGGTCTCGAAGCCCCACTTTCTGCTGAAAAAAACCGTACGCTACTGAACATTGCTACTGCGACTAAGATTGCTTTCTCTGAGCAAGACAGCGTTGATGTTGACGTGTTTGGCTGGAAGGGCACCGTTACTCGTGAGCAGTTCGAAGATCTGATTCGCCCATTAGTGAAGAAAACACTAATGTCTTGTCGTCGTGCATTAAAAGATGCTGATGTTAACGCAGACGAAGTACTCGAAGTTGTCATGGTTGGTGGTTCAACACGCACATTGCTGGTTCGTGAAATGGTAGGCGAGTTTTTTGGCCGCACACCGCTAACAAGCATTAATCCTGATGAAGTTGTCGCAATCGGCGCGGGTATCCAAGCCGACATTCTAGCGGGTAACAAGCCTGATTCAGAAATGTTACTTCTTGACGTGATCCCACTGTCGCTTGGTATTGAAACCATGGGTGGTTTGGTTGAGAAGATCATTCCTCGCAATACCACAATTCCTGTTGCGCGTGCGCAAGAATTTACCACATTCAAAGATGGCCAAACGGCCATGAGTGTCCATGTGGTACAAGGTGAGCGTGAAATGGTTGATGATTGTCGTTCACTGGCTCGTTTCTCATTGAAAGGCATTCCACCGATGGCGGCGGGTGCGGCACATATTCGTGTGACTTACCAAGTTGACGCTGACGGTCTTCTTTCTGTTACGGCAATGGAAAAGAGCACCGGTGTTCAGTCAGAGATTCAAGTAAAACCTTCTTACGGGTTAAGCGATAATGAAGTGGCGGATATGCTGCGTGATTCAATGACGCACGCTAAAGAAGACATGCAAGCTCGTGCGCTAGCTGAGCAGCGTGTTGAGGCCGACCGTGTGATAGAAGGCTTGATTGCAGCCATGCAAGCTGATGGTGACGAACTGCTATCAGAACAAGAGAAACAAGACCTGATAAAAGCCATCGAAGCCTTGATTGAGCTGCGTAATGGTGATGATGCAGATGCGATTGAGCAAGGCATTAAAGATACCGATAAAGCGAGCCAAGATTTCGCATCGCGCCGTATGGATAAATCGATTCGAGCTGCGCTGTCAGGTCAATCAGTAGACGATATATAAGAGATAAGTAGTTATGCCTAAGATTATTGTATTACCACACGACGATTTGTGCCCAGAAGGCGCAGTGTTGGAAGCAAACACTGGTGAAACCGTTCTGGACGTAGCGCTAAAAAATGGTATCGGTATTGAACATGCGTGTGAAAAATCATGTGCTTGTACCACCTGCCACGTGATCATCCGTGAAGGTTTTGATTCGCTAGAAGAAAGTGAAGAGCTGGAAGACGACATGCTGGATAAAGCGTGGGGTCTAGAGCCTGAATCTCGTCTAGGGTGTCAGGCGAAAATTGCGGATGAAGACTTAGTGGTAGAAATTCCTAAGTACACGCTGAACCACGCTTCAGAAGATCACTAAAACTATCTTCCCAATATAGGGAAGAAGCAAAAGGAAGATGAGCAATGAAATGGACAGATTCTCGCGATATCGCGATTGAACTTTGTGACAAGTTTCCAGATGTTGATCCGCAAACGGTGCGTTTTACCGATCTTCATCAATGGATCATGGAGTTAGATGAGTTTGAAGATGACCCAAACCATTGTAACGAAAAGATTCTGGAAGCCGTTATCATGTGCTGGATGGATGAAGCAGACTAAGTCTGTAAAACACAGCCTAGTTAACAATTCTTACTAAAAAAAGCGGACCTTTAGGTCCGTTTTTTTATCCAATTGACATTTTTGCCCTACATAATGCTAACATCCGTGAGTTATTAAAAAGAAGCAGCGTAGGCAACGCTGCTATAAGACAAGGAGAAACCATGTCTACACAGATGTCTGTATTTTTAAGTCAAGAGTCGGCAGCACCACATTGGGGTGAAAAAGCACTGCTTTCATTCGCTGAAAACGGCGCAACCATTCATTTAGGTGAAGGTCACGATCTTGGTGCAATTCAACGTGCAGCTCGTCAGCTAGATGGCCAAGGAATTCGTTCTATTTTTCTTTCCGGTGATAACTGGGATTTAGAGAGCGTTTGGGCTTTCCACCAAGGTTACCGTAACCCAAAAAAACATGGCTCAGTTGAGTGGTCTGCATTGTCTGAAGAAGATCAAGCAGAGCTTCAAGCGCGTATTACCGCGACTGATTTTACCCGCGATATCATCAATAAAACCGCAGAAGAAGTTGCCCCTCGTCAGCTAGCGACAATGGCCGCTGAATTCATCAAATCTGTTGCGCCTAAAGGCACAGTGACAGCTCGTATCGTCAAAGACAAAGACTTGTTGGCAGAAGGTTGGGAAGGCATTTACGCCGTAGGCCGTGGTTCGGAGCGTACTTCTGCGATGCTCCAGCTAGACTACAACCCGACAGGTGACGAGAACGCACCAATATTCGCGTGTCTTGTCGGTAAAGGTATCACCTTTGATTCGGGTGGTTACAGCTTGAAGCCTTCTAACTTCATGAGCGCAATGAAAGCAGACATGGGTGGCTCAGGCACCATCACCGGTGGTCTTGCACTGGCGATTCTTCGTGGTTTGAACAAGCGTGTAAAACTGATCCTTTGTTGTGCAGAGAACATGGTTTCTGGTCGCGCACTCAAGCTTGGCGACATCATCACCTACAAAAACGGTAAAACCGTTGAAATCATGAACACCGATGCAGAAGGTCGTTTAGTGCTTGCTGATGGCCTTATCTACGCTAGTGAGCAAAAACCTGAGTTAATCATTGATTGTGCAACACTAACAGGTGCGGCGAAGAATGCGTTGGGTAATGATTACCACGCACTAATGAGTTTCGATGACGAGTTATCGCATCAAGCGCTCACTGCGGCAAACCAAGAAAAAGAAGGTTTATGGCCGCTACCACTTGCTGACTTCCACCGTGGAATGCTGCCGTCAAACTTTGCTGACCTATCGAATATCAGTTCTGGCGACTACTCTCCGGGTGCAAGCACAGCAGCAGCATTCTTGTCTTACTTCGTAGAAGACTACAAAAAAGGCTGGTTGCACTTCGACTGTGCGGGTACATACCGTAAAGCTGCGTCTGACAAATGGGCTGCGGGAGCTACGGGTATGGGCGTTCGTACACTTGCTCGTTTCCTCAATGAGCAAGCTGGTAAATAAGATTGATTGCGGCACTCTCTTGCTTGAGTGCTGCTCTTACCCAGTAAGTCACTTTAAAAACACAACTATTATTACAAGTACAGAAAGGAAACTTTATGGCTCTAGAAAGAACATTTTCAATCATTAAGCCGGATGCGGTAGAGCGAAACCTAATTGGTGAAATCTATAACCGTATTGAAAAGGCTGGCCTACGTATTGTCGCTGCTAAAATGGTTCACCTGACTGAAGATCAGGCAAGCGGTTTTTATGCAGAGCATGAAGGCAAAGAGTTTTTCCCTCCACTAAAAGAGTTTATGACATCTGGTCCTATTATGGTTCAGGTACTGGAAGGTGAAAATGCGATTGCACGTTACCGTGAACTGATGGGGAAAACTAACCCAGAGGAAGCGGCATGCGGTACGCTTCGTGCTGATTACGCACTTAGCATGCGTCACAATTCAGTTCATGGTTCCGATAGCCCTGAATCTGCAGCACGTGAAATTGAGTTTTTCTTCCCGGAGTCAGAGGTTTTCTCTCGCTAATTAGGCGTGATACTTCACTTGTTAGTGATGCTCTGATACAGAAAAGCCTCGGAACTTTCCGAGGCTTTTTCATTTCATATACCTAAGTGAGTGGCAATGTTGACTGCATAAGTGATCTCTTACACGCTAACTAGTCTGACTATATAATGGGCTTTAAAGCCCAGTAACGTGAGTTATTTTTAGTCTTTTCCCTTTACGATTTCTACGCTTTTACTTTTGGTAGTGTAATAGCCACTTATAGCGCAAGAGGTGCTTAAAATTTAATCATTTTGATTTTAATGCCTTAGCAAACTCAGGGTTTTACACCCCTTGTTGTAGCTGCATAAAGGCTGTACAATTCGCGCCCTTATTCTTGTTTCAGTCATTGAGAGGCAACATGACCACTGAAAAAATCAATCTACTCGACTTTGATCGCAAAGGCATGCGTCAGTTTTTCGCAGAAGAACTCGGCGAGAAAGCGTTTCGTGCCGATCAGGTTATGAAGTGGATCTACCATTTCGGTGTAGATGACTTCGAAAGAATGACAAACATTAACAAGAAGCTGCGCGAAAAGCTTTTACACAAGTGCGAAATCAAGGCACCAACAGTCGCAGAAGCTCAGCACTCTTCTGATGGTACAATCAAGTGGGCGATGAACGTTGGTGATCAGGATGTGGAAACGGTTTACATTCCAGAAGATGACCGTGCAACGCTTTGTGTGTCTTCTCAAGTAGGTTGTGCGTTGGAATGTAAGTTCTGCTCAACCGCACAGCAAGGTTTTAACCGTAACTTGAAAGTTTCAGAGATCATCGGTCAGGTGTGGCGCGCTGCACGTGAAATTGGTCTTGAGAAAGAAACAGGTCGCCGCCCAATTACTAACGTCGTGATGATGGGGATGGGTGAACCGCTTCTAAACATGAAGAACTTGATCCCGGCATTAGAGCTAATGCTGGACGACCTTGGCTTTGGTTTGTCAAAACGTCGTGTGACTGTATCTACATCAGGTGTGGTTTCTGGTCTTGATCAGATGACAGGCAAAATCGACGTCGCGTTGGCAATTTCCCTTCATGCGCCAAACGACAAGCTGCGTAGTGAAATCATGCCAATTAACGATCGTTGGGATATTCAAGATTTCCTAGCATCAGTTCGTCGTTACATCGCTTCATCGAATGCAAACCGCGGTAAGGTAACGGTTGAGTACGTACTTCTTGATCATGTGAATGATGACATGGACCATGCTCGTGAACTGGCTGAGCTGATGAAAGACACACCATGTAAGATTAACTTGATTCCGTTTAACCCGTACCCAGGTTCACCTTACAAGAAACCAAGTAACTCACGTATCGATCGCTTCCAAAAAACATTGATGCAATATGAGCATACAGTAACTGTTCGTAAGACTCGTGGCGATGACATTGATGCGGCGTGTGGTCAGTTAGTCGGTGATGTGATTGACCGAACTAAACGTACTGCAATGTTAAAAGCGTCGCGCGGTGCTGATACCATTGAAGTAAAAGCGGTATAAACGACCGGAATTCAAAAATAGCCAGAGCCATTTGCTCTGGCTATTTTGTTTAGCGATAAGGGCATTTCTGCCAAGATTTATGACGACAACTCTCCAACTCGAGGTTATTTGGGTATAATTTCGAATTCCTTTGTCAAAGTTTGGACAAAAGCTTGAGCTATCTGTTAGTTTGAGTGTAAAGAGTTTTTGTCTTCGTTACACATTCGCTTATCATGATATGTGACATTAACGATGACACCGATAATTCTCAGCATTTTCTCACATACGCTTTGCTGATTTTTGCAAAACGGGTATTCACACTCAAATCGCTGAGAGTTTCTTAAAATTATTATTTTGGTTAACGCGTTTAGGCTAGCTATCTTTTAAAGAGGCTTAAGAACAATAACGAAAATACATAACCACGTTAGCCACTAAAACAGATTAAATACCACCATTATGACAGAACACGAAAATACGAATGAAGTGCCACTTTCTATTGAAGCTGGCACATTACTGAAAAACAAACGCGAATCTCTTGGGATGAGTCAAAAGCAAGTTGCTGATCGCCTGAGGCTTCGCGTTTCTGTTATTGAAGATATTGAAAATAACCGATTTGAGTCTCAACAAGTTGCGACATTTACGCGTGGTTACTTGCGTTCTTACGCGAAGTTCGTAGGCCTTGATGAGAAGATGGTTTTGACTGCGTTAGAGCAGACAGCAGATGTACAGCCACAAGAGCAAGAAATTGAAATGCAGAGCTTCTCTCGCAAAACAAAAGATGAGAAGCACAATAGCCGTATCATGCTCCTGACTTGGGTTATCGGGTTGGTCATTATTGGTATTTCTGCAGCTTGGTGGTGGCAAAACCAGCAAGAGAATAGCCTAACGAAGGAAGTTACGGATTCAAGTGTTGAAGCGCCGAAGCCCACAGCGCAAGAGTTAGCTGATATCGATTTAATGACGGCTGAGGAGTTAATCGCAAGTACTCCTGAAGAAGTTGTTTCAACAAGTAATGATGTTGTTGAAACGAGTGAAGTACCAGTCGAGCAGGGTAGCGATCCTCTGCTTGCTGAAACTGAAAATACAACAAGCGTAGATTCTGAAGAACCTGTTGCCGTGATTGAAACTGCGGAAGAGGAACAGCCTGCGCCAGTCGTACCTGAAGGCATGACACTTCTTACTATGAAGTTTAAAGCGGACTGTTGGATTCAAGTAAAAGACACCAATGGTAAAACGCTGTTAAGTGGTACTCATAAACCAGGACAAGATGTAGAACTTACCGGAAAAGCGCCGTTTAAAGTGATATTAGGCGCACCGGAAGGGGTTACAATGACATTTGCAAGTGAACCTGTCGACCTTTCTGGGTATACTTCAGGCAAAGTAGCTAGATTCACTCTACCGTTATAAAAAATTATGCAACACGAATCTCCAATTATTCGTCGTAAATCGACGCGTATTTATGTGGGTGATGTGCCAATTGGTGATGGTGCGCCAATTGCCGTACAGTCAATGACTAACACTCGCACGACTGACGTAGAAACGACAGTCGCTCAAATCCGAGCACTAGAAAAAGTCGGTGCAGATATCGTTCGAGTTTCTGTACCTACCATGGACGCAGCAGAAGCTTTCAAACTGATTAAACAGCAAGTTTCTGTACCATTAGTGGCTGATATTCATTTCGACTATCGTATCGCGCTGAAAGTGGCGGAGTACGGTGTTGACTGTTTACGCATCAACCCAGGTAATATTGGCAATGAAGAGCGCATTCGCGCTGTTGTTGACTGTGCTCGCGATAAAAACATCCCAATCCGTATTGGTGTCAACGGTGGATCTTTGGAAAAAGATTTACAGATGAAATACGGTGAACCAACGCCAGAAGCTTTGGTTGAATCGGCGATGCGTCACGTAGATCATCTCGATCGTCTTAACTTTGACCAATTTAAAGTTAGCGTGAAAGCTTCAGACGTCTTCCTTGCGGTGGATTCATACCGTCTGCTAGCGAAGAAAATCGATCAGCCTCTTCACTTGGGGATTACAGAAGCGGGCGGTGCTCGCGCTGGCGCTGTTAAGTCATCTGTTGGCTTAGGTATGCTGTTGTCTGAAGGGATCGGCGATACGCTGCGTATCTCTTTGGCTGCCGATCCAGTTGAAGAAATCAAAGTCGGTTTCGACATTCTTAAATCTCTGCGCATTCGCTCTCGAGGCATCAACTTTATTGCTTGCCCAAGTTGCTCGCGCCAAGAATTTGATGTAATTGGCACGGTGAACGCACTTGAGCAGCGTTTAGAAGACATCATCACGCCAATGGATGTGTCTATCATCGGTTGTGTGGTAAACGGCCCTGGTGAAGCAGAAGTTTCTCACTTAGGTCTAGCTGGCAGTAACAAGAAGAGCGCATTCTACGAAGATGGTAAACGCCAGAAAGAACGCTTTGATAACGATGACCTTGTGAATCAGCTAGAAGCTAAGATCCGTGCGAAAGCCGCCATGATGAATGGCGAAAACCGCATCGAAGTTAAAGTACAAGATTAATCTCAACGAGAATTACGGTAAGTATTGTGGCAAAAACAATTCAAGCAATTCGAGGCATGAACGATTGCCTCCCAACTCAGTCTCCACTGTGGCAGAAACTAGAAAACACAGTGAAAAATGTAATTAGCGCATACGGTTATAACGAAGTGCGCATGCCAATCGTTGAAGAAACAAACCTATTCAGCCGCGCTGTTGGTGAAGAGACAGACGTCGTTTCAAAAGAAATGTACACCTTTGATGATCGTAACGGAGACAGCCTAACACTTCGCCCTGAAGGTACGGCGGGTTGTGTACGTTCATGTATTCAAAACAGCCTGATCAACCGTGACGAACAGCGTCTGTGGTACATGGGGCCTATGTTCCGTCATGAGCGTCCGCAGAAAGGTCGTTACCGTCAATTCCACCAGTGTGGTGTTGAGGTGTTTGGTCTAAATGGTCCAGATGTTGATGCAGAGCTTATCATGATGACGGCGCGTCTATGGCGTGAGCTAGGTATCAATGAACATGTTCGTCTTGAGCTGAACTCTATCGGTTCTCAAGAAGACCGCGCAGACTACCGTACTGCACTGGTTGCGTTCCTTGAGCAACATATTGATGTGCTAGACGAAGATTGTAAGCGTCGCATGCACACGAACCCACTGCGTGTTCTGGATACGAAGAACCCAGACGTTCAAGCTATTTTAGGTGACGCACCTCGCCTTTCAGATTACTTAGGTGAAGAATCTAAAGCACACTTCGCAGGTCTATGTGAACTTTTAGACGCCGCAGGTATCGAATACACAGTTAACGAACGTCTAGTTCGTGGTCTGGATTACTACAACCGCACGGTATTTGAATGGATCACTGAAAGCCTAGGTGCTCAAGGCACCGTTTGTGGCGGTGGTCGCTACGATGGTCTTGTAGAGCAATTAGGAGGTAAACCAACACCAGCAGTTGGCTTTGCAATGGGCCTAGAGCGTCTTGTTCTGATGCTAGAAACACTAGAACTAACAGACGTTCGTCGCAGTGTGGATGTTTACGTAGTAACAGCAGGCGAAGGCACCATGATGGCAGGAATGAAGCTAGCAGAGCAGCTTCGTGAGTCTATCCCTGGCGTTCGTGTGATGAATCACTTCGGTGGCGGTAACTTCAAGAAACAGTTTAAACGTGCAGACAAAGTTGGTGCTGTTATAGCATTAGTTCTGGGTGAAAACGAAGTTGCGGATAACACCGTAGTACTGAAAGACTTGGCCGGTGGTGAGCAAGAGACTTGCAACCAAGCAGAAGTTGCAGAAAAGATCGCAGCACTGATTTAAGTCTTTTAGTAATCTAACAAAATTACATCCTAGTTCGTAAGCTAAGGCTCCCAAATGTGGAGCCTTTAAACGAAATAGGAACAATGGCAGCTAAGCTGCCATTTACATGTTTTAAGAGGACAGGAAGTGGAACTTTACGATACTGAAGAACAACAAGTTGAAGCCATTAAAGACTGGTGGAAGGAAAACGGCAAAGCCGTCATCATCGGTGCGGTTGTTGGCTTAGGTGGTCTATTTGGCTGGCGTTACTACCAGGATTCTGTGATTCAGGCGAGTGAAGCAGCTTCTCAAAGCTACACGACAGCAATGAATGCTTTGCAAGATAAAGGTACTGATGCTCAAGCTGACGTGAAAGCTTTCATTGAGTCAAATGAAGTAAAAGAATATTCAGTATTGGCTGCGCTACAACTTGCTAAAGCACAAGTTGAAGCTCAAGATCTTTCTGCTGCATTAGAGCAATTGAAGTGGGCGCAAAGCAACACCCAAGATGCTGCGCTGTTACCATTGATTAGTTACCGCATTGCGCGCATTGAAACGGAAATGGGTAACTTTGACGCTGCAACGGCAGAGCTAAGTAACGTCACTGATGCAGCATGGACAGGGCGTATTGCTGAACTTCGTGGCGATATTGCGATTCGCCAAGGTGACAAAGATGCCGCATACGCTGCGTATACTGAAGCTCAGCAAGCGGCAGACGCAAGCCCGACGCTACAAATGAAATTGGACGATCTGGCGAAATAAGGACCGCATTGGATGAAAAGAGTCTTTAACAAAGCCTTGTTAGGGGTGTTAACAATGGGAGTGCTTGCCGGTTGTGCTGGTGAGAAGGATACCATTGTAATGGCGCCACTACCTCAGGTAGACAGTGAATTTACAACCAGTAGTGAGTGGAGCACATCGGTTGGCGATGGTGTTGGTCATTACTTTTCAAAGCTATCCCCTGTATTTGCGAATGATACATTGTTCGTGGCAAGTCGCGATGGCTTAGTAAAAGCGCTGGATCCTGAAAACGGTAAACAACGTTGGCAAACGGACCTAGAAGAAGATGTAATTGCTCGTCTCTCTGGTGGTATCACAGCAGCATACGGAAACCTTTACATTGGCTCTGAGAATGGTGAAGTCATCTCTCTTAACCAAGAAACAGGTGAAGTTGTTTGGCGTGTGAAAGTTGGTGGTGAGGTACTGGCGAAGCCAGTTGCAGATTCAGGCCTTATTATCATCAATACTAGCCGAGGCATGTTGATTGCACTTAATGAGAGTACAGGTGAGCAACGCTGGGCATTGAGTACAGAAGTGCCGAACCTAACTTTACGTGGCGACAGTACTCCGACTGCAATTGGCGGCGGTGTATTTTGGGGAACGGCAAATGGCCGACTCGCAGCTGCTATCGTTGAGCGTGGTCAGCTGATTTGGCAACAGCCTGTTGGTACGCCAAAAGGCGCGACAGAAATTGATCGTTTGGTTGATGTTGATTCATCGCCAATTGTGCTAGGCGGTACTCTTTTCACCATTGGATACAATGGTCAACTTATCGCCATTGACTTGCGTTCAGCGAACCCGATTTGGAAGCGTAATTACTCATCTGCAACAGATATTTCTACAGATGGTAGCCGCATCTTTGTGATAACGGAAAAAGATCATGTTGTTGCCGTTGATTCACGAAGTGGGACTGAGTTGTGGGAAAACAGCTTGCTTGAGCACCGACAACTTACAGCGCCAGTTATTGTCGGCAATTATCTCGTTGTCGGTGACACGCTTGGTTACCTTCACTGGATGGATCGTTCAACAGGCGAATTTGTTGCGCAGCAGTTTATCGATGATAGCGGCTTGGCCGTTGGCCCGACTTTATTGTCGGATGGTTATGTGATTACAACTCGCAACGGCGATGTAAAGAAACTAACCATTAACGAATAATATCGTGATATAATTCACATTCGGCTCCTGGCTGGTGACAGCTAGGAGCCGTTTTGTTGTTTGAATTTATTAACCCTGACGTGGTTATAGGTAAAAAGCTGGTTTGATTTGGCATCGAGCAAGTCGTTACCTATAACTACAGAAGAAAGATTATTGTAGAGGTTGTTATGGTACCTGTTGTAGCTCTAGTAGGGCGTCCGAACGTAGGTAAATCTACACTATTTAACCGATTGACTCGCACTCGTGACGCGTTGGTTGCGGACTTTCCAGGCCTAACGCGAGACCGTAAGTATGGCCAGGCGAGACTTGGTGAAGAGCACGAATTCATTGTGATTGATACCGGCGGTATTGATGGCACAGAAGAAGGCGTGGAAACAAAGATGGCAGAACAGTCATTAGCCGCGATTGATGAGGCTGATGTTGTATTGTTCCTTGTTGACGGTCGTGCTGGTCTGACTCCTTCAGATGCAGCAATTGCTGCGCATCTGCGTAAAATTGAAAAGCCAGCGATGCTGGTGGTAAACAAAATAGATGGTATTGATGCCGATGCGGCGTGTGCTGATTTTTGGCAGCTCGGCGTGGATGATATGTATCAGATTGCCGCCGCTCATGGCCGTGGTGTGACTGCTCTGCTTGAGCGTGCTTTATCTCCATTCTTTGATGATCTATTAACAAGTGAATCTGAAGAAGGTGAGATTGAAGACCTGACTGGATTCGAAGACGAAGAGCCTCTTGTTGAAGATTACACTGAAGAAGACGCAGAAGCTGAATTCAAGCGCCTTCAAGAGCAGCCGATTAAGTTGGCGATCATCGGTCGTCCTAACGTAGGTAAATCGACACTGACTAACCGTATTCTGGGTGAAGAACGTGTAGTTGTATACGATATGCCTGGTACGACGCGTGATTCTATCTACATCCCGATGGAGCGTGATGGACGCGAATACGTACTAATTGATACCGCAGGTGTTCGTCGTCGTGGTCGTATCAATGAAACGGTTGAAAAGTTCTCTGTTGTTAAGACGCTGAAAGCGGTAGAAGATGCAAACGTCGTTCTACTGGTGATTGATGCACGTGAAAATATTTCAGACCAAGACCTAAGCTTGCTTGGTTTTGCACTGAATGCTGGCCGCTCAATTGTCATCGCCGTTAACAAGTGGGATGGTCTAGACAGTGATGTGAAAGAAAGCGTGAAGAAAGAACTGGACCGCCGTCTAGGATTCGTCGATTTCGCGCGTATCCACTTTATCTCTGCGCTGCACGGTACTGGCGTTGGTCACTTGTTTGAATCTATCCAAGAAGCATATAACTCGGCGACAACGCGCGTGGGTACGTCAGTACTGACGCGTATCATGAAGATGGCAGTGGATGATCACCAGCCGCCAATGGTTCGTGGTCGTCGTATCAAACTCAAATACGCACACGCAGGTGGTTACAATCCACCGATCGTTGTTATCCACGGTAACATGGTTCGTGAATTGCCAGATTCGTATAAACGTTATCTGATGAACTACTTCCGTAAGTCTCTGGAAATTATGGGAACACCGATTCGCATTAACTTCCACAACAGTGATAACCCATACGAGAACCGTACGAATAAGCTTACGCTATCACAAGAGCGTAAACGTAAGCGTATGATGTCGATGGTGAAAAACCGCAATAAATAATGAAATTCGAATACCCAAGTTTCTACTTGGGTATTTTTTTATCAAAAGTAATCGTAAAAATGACTATCACAGCAACAAAGACTCGTTTTTGTCATCAAACATGGCAATTAGAAGCACAAATACAGCTCGTTCAATCTACGGAAGAAGTGACTTACGTTATTACAGATGTCACGCCGTTCCATCCCGTTAGTCACATATGGCCGGATCACCCTGCAGACAAAGGAACGTTGAAGGTGAATGGGGCTGAACATGACGTGGTAGATTGCCAAGTTGGAGCAGTGGAGCAGGAAAGTGGTGCTCTGTATGTGGGTAGTGACATTCCTGTAAAGCGTGATGCTGAAGGTTGGGTGTTTGTCGTCGTGCATGTTTTATCACGTACGGAATCACTTGCAATTAATGACTTGGTGACATTAGTGGTAGATAAAGACTATCAAAATGCTTTGAGCCGAGGCCATAGTGCAGGACACTTAGCGTATTTGGCGTTGAATAAAGTGCTAGCGGAAGGCTACTGGCGAAAAGACGCAGACCGCAAAGACCCGCATGGTTATTATGACTTTAATAGCTATGCGCAAGTTACGAGTTATGTCACTCCAGACAAGTGCCTCGATACGTACCGTTTAGGCAAAACACTTCGTAAAAGAGGATTAAACAGTGCAGATATGCTGAATGACCTCCAGGCGATTGCAGAAAAAGTGAATGGCCAACTGGGTGAATGGCTTCAAAGAGATGTGATGATCACCATGGAATGCCATGGCGACAGATTAACGGATTCTCGCTATTGGAAGTGCGATTTAGGGGAAGGTCAATTAGCGGTAATCCCTTGTGGTGGAACGCATGCTAGCCATTTTAATGAGTTTGCTTTTATCCAAGTTAAACTCGTTGAGCTCGACGCTCAAACTATCGAAATGCACACCAATGTAAACGCGGCTTTCTGAATAAGATCTTTTTATTAAACTCTAATTTTACGTCTAATTAAATTAACTTAAGGGTTTTTATGCTGCCTTAAATTGGAATGCAGAATATGTAACTTATGCTTTCGGTGTGTGGTTATATAAATATTCTTTTAAGGGGTGATCGCTGATCAAGGAGTAAATATCAGACGATCAGTATAAGATCCTATGTATCAAGTATGGTTAGCGTCTCGTGAAACTTGTTGGGGCGGTGATGAAGATCAACATACTTGTTCGTTATTTTGAGTAGCATGCGTTACTCGAAATTGCTTAGTTTAGAGAGAGGAACGGGATATGCAGCAGAACATTTGCCCGACTTGCAATGTCGAACTGGAATGGACAGGACAATACCATTGTGCACAGTGTGAATCGGATTTTAAAAAAGTAGGTTTTTGCCCTGATTGTGAGGCGGAGCTGGAGAAGCTGCAAGCATGCGGTGCTGCGAGCTACTTTTGTAATGTGTGTAATGAACTCAAATCAAAATCACGTGTCCGATTTGAGTTCCAGAAAATCAGTTAACCAGAGTTTGTATTCAGTTAACGGTAGAACGAACGTCGCCTTCGGCTAATCGAGTAATCAATACATCTCCCGATTTTACATCTGAAGATTGAGTAATCACTTTACCTTGCTCAGTTTGAGTAATTGAGTAACCTCGTTTCAATGTCGCTAGCGGGCTGACGGTGTCTAACTTCTCTGCAGCAATCGCGAGTTGATGGCGCATAGTCAGTAACTTGCGATCCATTGCATCCATGAGCTTTTGCTCAACACGTTCTAGCTTCGACTTCTGCTCGGCAAGGCGTGTTACAGGAGAATTTAATTGCAGCCGATAATGTTGACGCTCGATTCGCTGTTGACGCAAGGCAATAAAACGACTCATCGCTCGCTGTAAGCGCATGTCCAACTCATCTAACTGTTGCGTCTGACGCAGCAAGCGATAGCTTGGGTGCTGTCTCTCTAGACGGTGCACTAATTGCGCAGATTGCTGCTTTTGTTGTGCTAGGTAGTAACGCATCGCGCTCGCTAACTTATGCTGGCGGGTAACTAAAGCTTGATCTTTGTGGCTGTTATCACGGCTTACTAGCTCAGCTGCTGCTGATGGAGTAGGCGCGCGTACGTCGGCGACAAAATCAGCTATTGTCACGTCGACTTCATGTCCAACGGCGCTAATAATAGGAATTTGGCTTGCTGCAATCGTGCGAGCTAATATCTCGTTGTTAAAGCACCATAAGTCTTCCAATGAACCACCACCTCGGCCCACAATTAGCACATCACATTCATCACGGCTGTTAGCGCGACCAATGGCTTGTGCGATTTGAATGGCTGCATCTTCACCTTGTACCACTGTCGGATAAATCACAACGGGTAGGGAAGGATCACGACGTTTCAATACGTCTAAGATATCGTAAAGCGCGGCACCAGTTTTCGATGTGATGACGCCAACACGTTTTGGGTGTTCAGGCAAAGGTTGCTTATTGGTTTGAGCGAACAACCCTTCTGCGGCAAGCTTCATTTTCAGCTCTTCAAACTCTTGCTGAAGACGGCCGTCACCTTCCGGCTGCATGCTTTCGATGATCAATTGGTAGTCACCGCGAGGCTCATAAAGAGAAAGACGAGCTTTTACTAGGACTTGATTACCGTTAGCGGGCTTGAAAGTAACGCGGCGATTGTTACCACGAAACATGGCACATTTAACTTGAGCGCGAGAGTCTTTAAGAGTGAGGTACCAGTGACCAGAGACAGGAGCTGAAAAGTTGGATATCTCTCCGACGAGCCAAACGATCCCCATTTCGTTTTCAAGGAGTAAACGAACTTCTGCGTTGAGACGAGAAACAGTAAAGATGTTTTGATTGGTCTTGGAGAGCACAGCTAATCTCTTAGACGTGAGTATGGAAATTAGCGGCAATATAATACATAGCAAGGGGGTAATTGCAAGAAAAAAATTAAAAAATTTGTGGTCAAGCGATTGCGTTAACCGTATAATCCCTCCGCAATATCTAATCCAAATGTAGCTTGTTGCTAACACAGGTTACCCTCATTATGCGAAACGATGAGATTGGATTGTTCTTTTTACTCCTCTAATTGTGAGATATTGCAAATGCTAAGAATTGCCAAAGAAGCGCTGACATTCGATGACGTACTACTTGTGCCAGCACACTCCACCGTTCTCCCAAACACAGCTGATCTTCGCACTCAGCTAACTAAGAACATCACCCTAAACATCCCAATGATTTCAGCGTCTATGGACACTGTTACTGAAGCTCGTCTAGCGATCGCGCTAGCGCAAGAGGGTGGCATTGGCTTTATCCACAAGAACATGTCTATTGAGCAGCAGGCAGCCGAAGTTCGTAAAGTTAAGAAGTTCGAAGCTGGTATGGTAACTGACGCGGTTACTGTAAACCCTGACGCGACCATCGCTGATGTTGTTGCGCTCACTGAAAAGCATGGTTTTGCAGGTTTCCCTGTTGTCACTGAGAGCAATGAGCTTGTTGGTATTATCACTGGTCGTGACGTTCGTTTTGTGACGGACCTTTCTAAGAAAGTATCTTCAGTAATGACGCCAAAAGAGAAGTTGGCAGCGGTTAAAGAAGGTGCTACACGAGAAGAAGTGCAAGAGAAAATGCACGAAGCTCGCGTAGAGAAAGTATTGGTTGTGAATGATGAGTTCCAACTAACCGGTATGATTACTGCGAAAGACTTCCACAAAGCAGAACGTAAACCAAACGCATGTAAAGATGAGCGTGGTCGCCTACGTGTTGGCGCAGCAGTTGGTGCTGGTGCTGGTAACGAAGAGCGAGTTGCTGCACTAGTTGAAGCTGGCGTTGACGTTCTACTTATCGACTCTTCACACGGTCATTCTGAAGGTGTTCTAAGCCGCATTCGTGAAACACGTGCAGCTTACCCAGATCTAGACATCATCGGTGGTAACGTAGCAACAGGTGCTGGTGCTAAAGCACTAATCGAAGCTGGCGTAAGCGCAGTGAAAGTTGGTATCGGCCCTGGTTCTATCTGTACAACTCGTATTGTAACGGGTGTGGGGGTTCCACAAATCACTGCAATCGCAGATGCTGCAGAAGTGGCTAATGATTATGGTATTCCAGTTATCGCTGACGGTGGTATCCGTTTCTCAGGTGATATCTGTAAAGCAATCGTAGCGGGCGCATCATGTGTGATGGTTGGTTCTATGTTTGCTGGTACTGAAGAAGCGCCAGGTGAAGTGATTCTATATAACGGCCGTTCTTACAAGTCTTACCGTGGCATGGGTTCTCTTGGTGCAATGTCTCAAGGTTCTTCTGACCGTTACTTCCAGTCTGACAACGCAGCGGACAAGCTAGTACCAGAAGGTATCGAAGGTCGTATCGCATACAAAGGCCGTCTAAAAGAGATCGTACACCAACAAATGGGTGGTCTACGTTCAAGCATGGGTCTAACTGGTTCTGCAACTATCGAAGATATGCGTACGAAAGCTGAATTTGTACGTATCTCTGGTGCTGGTATGCAAGAGTCTCATGTACACGATGTTCAAATTACTAAGGAAGCACCGAACTACCGTCTAGGGAACTAATTACCTAACGGAAACGTTTGCTTTTTCCTTGAAGCATTAAGAAGAGGCGAGTACACTCGCCTCGGTTTTAATCACTTAGCCTTAAAAAGACTGCTCAAAATGACTAAAAATATCCATGACCAACGTATTCTGATCTTGGACTTCGGTTCTCAGTACACTCAATTAGTAGCACGCCGCGTACGTGAAATCGGCGTTTACTGTGAACTATGGAGCTGGGATGTAGAAGAAGCGGATATTCGCGAATTCAACCCAGATGGCATTATCCTATCTGGCGGTCCAGAAAGCGTAACGGAAGAGAACTCTCCACGCGCGCCTCAATATGTGTTTGATTCTGGTGTTCCTTTACTTGGCGTATGTTACGGCATGCAAACTATGGCGGAACAACTAGGTGGCAAAGTAGCAGGCTCTAACGAACGTGAGTTTGGCTACGCTCAGGTTAAAGTTTCTGGTGAATGTGCCTTATTTAAAGATCTTGAAGCAACTCAAGACGTTTGGATGAGCCACGGCGACAAAGTAGTAGAGATCCCAGCCGATTTCGTAAAAGTTGGTGAGACAGACACTTGTCCTTACGCTGCGATGGCGAACGAAGAGAAGAAATACTACGGCGTTCAGTTCCACCCAGAAGTGACACACACAAAAGGTGGCCTACAAATGCTTGAGAACTTTGTTCTTGGCGTATGTGGCTGTGAGCGTCTATGGACATCGGAATCTATCATCGAAGACGCGGTTGCTCGCATTAAAGAGCAAGTGGGTGACGACGAAGTTATCCTAGGCTTATCTGGTGGTGTGGATTCATCTGTTGTTGCGATGCTGGTGCACCGCGCAATTGGCGACAAGCTAACGTGTGTATTTGTCGATAACGGTCTACTTCGTTTAAACGAAGGTCAACAAGTGATGGATATGTTTGGCGATAAGTTCGGCCTAAACATCATCAAAGTTGATGCAGAAGATCGTTTCCTTGAAGCACTGAAAGGCAAGTCTGACCCAGAAGAGAAGCGTAAGACAATCGGCCACGTATTCGTAGATGTATTCGATGAAGAGTCGAAAAAGCTAAAAAATGCAAAATGGCTAGCGCAAGGTACCATCTACCCAGACGTAATCGAGTCTGCGGCATCTAAGACTGGTAAAGCGCACGTGATCAAATCACACCACAATGTGGGCGGTCTACCAGATGAAATGGAAATGGGTCTTGTTGAGCCACTACGTGAGCTGTTCAAAGATGAAGTACGTAAGATTGGTCTAGAGCTAGGCCTGCCTTATAACATGCTTTACCGCCACCCATTCCCAGGTCCAGGTCTAGGTGTTCGTGTTCTTGGTGAAATCAAGAAAGAATACTGTGACTTGCTACGTCGTGCTGATGCTATCTTCATTGAAGAGCTTCACGCTGCAGACCTATATGACAAAGTATCTCAAGCGTTCACGGTATTCCTACCAGTTCGCTCTGTAGGTGTAATGGGCGATGGCCGTAAATACGACTGGGTTGTATCACTGCGTGCAGTAGAAACCATCGACTTTATGACGGCACACTGGGCGCATCTACCATACGACTTCCTAGGTAAGGTATCTAACCGTATTATCAACGAAGTTGATGGCATCTCACGTGTTGTTTACGATATTTCAGGTAAGCCACCAGCGACTATCGAGTGGGAATAATTTTCCTCTAGACTGTTGAGTTTATAAGAACCAGCCTCCGGGCTGGTTTTTTTGTGCTTCAAATTTGTGAAGAGGGGACTCAACTTTTTTATAGGAGATATATACATGCGGTAAAATTAAATATATATTCATTTTAATTGTTTAAATATTATAAATGGTATTGCTATGGAACAGGCTGATGTTACCTCTCTCATTCCCATCCTTATTACTCTTTTCCTCGCTCTGACGACGAGAAATGTCGTCGTTGGTTTATTCGCTGGTGTGGTCAGTGGCGTCGCTATGCTTGAAGGGACATTTGTCGAAAAAGGACCACTAGACTCGTTTAGTGCGTTGATGAAAAGCTATCTACTGCCGCAACTTACCGATAGCTACAACGCTGGTGTGATTTTGTTATTAGTGTTCATTGGTGGTTTCGTTGCGCTGATGGAAAAGTCTGGTGGTGGTGTTGCTTTTGCTAAAAAGGTTACTCAATGGGTGGCGAGTAAATGCCAAGCTCAACTGTCCGCATGGTTTGGTGGTGTGGTTATTTTCTTCTCTGACCTTGGTACACCGTTGATTGTTGGTCCTGTTTTTCGCCCTTTATTTGATAAGTTAAAAGTATCACGCCAAAAATTAGCTTTTATTATCGATTCTACTTCCTCTCCCGTCGCAATCTTGATTCCTTTTATCGGATGGGGCGTTTACATCATGGGGTTGATTCAAAAAGAGTTTACTGCCCTGAATGTCAGTATGAGTGACTGGGATGCTTTCATTGGCGCGATCCCGTATCAGTTTTACGCCTTTCTTGCGATCGCGATTGTGCCGATTGTCTCTTTCTTCAAATTAGATTTCGGACCGATGGCGAAGGCTGAACAACTAGTAGAACAGGGCTCCGACTTTGGGAAAGTTCAGGAATCGATGAATGTATTTACGCATAAAAATGCAAAATCCAGTTTTGTCTGGGCGCCTTTGCTCGTTATGCTGGTGGTCCTATGTACCATCCTCGTACCACACGGTTTTCCTTTTCAAAAAGTGGCGGGCTCAACGTTTAGGGCTGCGCTGTCTTCTGCATACTTCTTCGCCGCCTTCACTTTAATTGCGCTGATGGCGTTTTATGGCGTAAGAAAACTCTCTGATGGCATTCAGGTTTACCTAAAAGGGATGTCGAACATGATGTCTGTAGCCGTGATTTTGGTATTGGCTTGGGCACTTAGCTCGGTTGGGAAAGAATTAGGTGCAGCTGCATACATTGCTGAACAAGCTCAAGCCGGTTTCCCGTATTGGCTATTGCCAGCAGTCGCCTTTTTGCTTGCTGGTATTATTTCGTTTGCGACGGGATCATCTTGGGGGACATTTGCCATCATGATGCCATTGGTGATCCCAACGGCCGTCGCGATTGATGCTCCTTTGTTAGTTTGTATTGGTGCAGTGTTATCTGGTGGCCTGTTTGGCGATCACTGCTCGCCAATCTCTGAAACTACGATTTTGTCGTCAACAGGAGCTGGGTGTGAGCAGTATGAGCACTTCCGTACACAGTTGCCTTACGCATTACTCAATGGAATGATTGCATTAGGGTGTTTCCTTTTAGCTGGAATCAACGCCTCGCCAGTGATTGTGCTTGCCGCTATTGTTGCTCAGTGTGTGGTTTATTTTGTGTTGTCTAAACAAAAATCAACCGCGCAGCTAGACGTGGTTTCGGCAGAACAATAAAGATAGAAATATCATAAAGCGGAGGCTCATTGGGTCTCCGCTTTTCTTTTGAGTCAAGGTAACATTTTTCTTGTGACAAAATGTGTGCGAGGACTTATTTATTCATTTTGTCTCGCAGAATCAAAGCACTTAGCTCGGCGTTTTGTATATATGATCCACTATATGTCTAGTTATTCCTTGTATATTGTATTGTTAAAATCCGGAGACTAGACATGTTTGCACTCAAACATCTTCCTCTTGCATTGAGTTGTGTCCTAGCTGCACAAGCGAATGCGAGTATGAATATCCAGCCCGATCCGCAGAATCCAAACGGTTATGTCATTGCTCGTGGTGACGTTCAAGCCGTAGAGCAAAGCAAAACCTCTGACCCTATGTATGCCATTTGGTCACAAGCATTAGAGACGCGCCCGAACTCAGTGGTGGAGGCGATTGTTCCTGGAGCGGCAACCAATCCAGAAAACGTGAAGCGTGTAGAGCGTGTGTTCCCTGAAAGTGAGTGGGACTTCCTGACTCAAATGGCGGCACCTGAATATACTTACACGCGTTTCCTACGTGCAATTGGTAAGTTCCCAGCATTCTGTGGTGAGTACACGGATGGTCGAGATTCGGATGCGATTTGTAAAAAATCGATCGTGACAGCCTTTGCTCACTTTGCGCAGGAAACTGGTGGTCATATTTCGATTGATAACGTATCGGATAACCCTCTTGGATTGGAAGAGTGGCAGCAAGCTTTGGTTCATGTGCGTGAAATGGGCTGGTCAGAAGGTCAAGAAGGTTACACGACAGGTTGTGGTCAGAATGACTGGCAAAATAAGCGTTGGCCATGTGAACCAGGACAAGGTTACTTTGGACGTGGTGCTAAACAGCTTTCTTACCATTTTAACTATGGCGCGTTCTCTGAAGTGATGTTTGATGGTGATGCATCTGTATTGCTAAAAAATCCAGGCTTGGTTGCGGATTCATGGCTGAACTTGGCATCGGCTATCTGGTTCTTCCTAACTCCACAAGCACCGAAACCTGCAATGCTGCATGTGATTGACCGTACTTGGGTGCCTTCACAGCGTGAGCTTGATGCTGGCATTGGTTACGGCTTTGGTACCACCATCAACGTGATCAATGGTGGTATTGAGTGTGGTGAGCAAAACAAGGATAAAGGTCAACCTGTTAACCGTATTCGTTATTGGGAAGGTCTTGCCGCCCATTATCAAATTCCAATTGAAGCTGATGAAACAAACACTTGTTGGCAGCAGACGCCTTACGGCAGTCTGAACCTAAATGGTGCGACAGACGTGCTTTACACCAACTGGGATGGTAACTGGAAATACTACTCAGATCGTCCGGGAGGTCACTCATTTGAATGTGAGCTGGTTGGTTTCCAAACTGCTTACTCTGCGCTAGTTGCGGGTGATTATGAGAAGTGTGTAACTAACTTTTACCAATCTCATGCGGGGTGGCCAGAAGTTCGTGTGGTTGAAAAACTAGACCCTGTTGATCCGGTCGATCCACCTGTAGGTGGCGTGGCGGCTTGGGATGCAGGTAAAGTGTATAACACAGGTGATCAAGTCTCTTACCAAGGTGCTGTTTATGAAGCGAAATGGTGGTCACAAGGTAATGAACCCACGCAAGGTGACCCGTGGAAGTTGGTCTCAGGCACTCCGACAGAGCCGCCAACAACGGAACCTGAACCGCCGGTGACTGAGCCAGAACCGCCCGTCACAGAACCTGAGCCACCAGTAACCGAGCCAGAACCACCAGTGACAGGTAATTTTATTCAGTGGGAGCCGGGCGTAACGCAAGTCGCTAACGGCGATAAAGTGACGTACCAAAACAAATGTTTTGTTGCGAAAAATGGTCCAGGTGTGTGGGAAAGCCCAACGCAAAGTAACTGGTTCTGGGACGAGATCTTTTGCCTGTAGTTGATTGAAAAATAGTCTAACCATCTATAAAGACTCTGCTTTTTAGCGGGGTCTTTTTTTATTTGAGTGGTTGCTTATTTATGGAATCTAAGTTTTCAATAACAGTTTTTCTCTTTTGTTCTGGCGCCCATTAAAATTCGCGCGCATTTTTTATCAACATTTTTGAAAAAAGGTATTTGTACATGTCGACAAAACTGGCTAACCCAGCACCGCTAGGTCTAATGGGTTTCGGTATGACCACTATTCTGCTTAATATTCATAATGCAGGATTTTTCCCAATTGACTCTATGATTCTAGCGATGGGCATCTTTTACGGTGGCCTTAGCCAAGTAATCGTTGGCATCATGTGCTTTAAACGCGGTGACACGTTCGGCACAACTGCGTTTACTTCTTACGGTCTATTTTGGCTAACATTGGTTGGTCTAATCGTAATGCCTCACATGGGTCTCCCTGCAAGCCCTGCAAGCTTTATGGGTTGGTACCTAGCGCTTTGGGGCATCTTCACTGGTTTCATGTTCATTGGTTCTCTATGCTACCCAACAGCGAAGCAAGTTGTATTTGGTTCTCTAACTATCCTGTTCTTCTTGCTTGCTGCTCGTGATTTCACTGGTAGCGAAGTGATCGGTGCTATCGCTGGCTTCGAAGGTATCTTCTGTGGCGCAAGTGCAATTTACTTCGCAATGGCGCAGGTACTAAACAACGAATTTGGTCGTGAAGTTCTACCTGTAGGTAAAGCAAAAATCGCTCGTAAAGTTGAAGCTGTCGCTGCTTAATCCTTTACACATAATGCAGAAAAGGGGATTAACCAATGGTTAATCCCCTTTTTTATGCCCTTAAACGGACCACTGCTTTTTCTTGTTTATGCGTTAAGGCTATGTTGATGGTTGTTCTACAGTTTCTGTAGTACTGTTGTCTGCCGTTGGTGCCTTACCCGTTTTACGCTTGTACTTATCTTCCCAGTAATCTGCGCCTTTAATGCCTAGCGCTACAGGGTTGAATGTAAAGTCGGTCACACCACGTTTTTGTTGTTCCTCGTAATCGTTCAATGCTTTGAGAGCTGGTTTTGACATAAAGAAGATGATCAAAATACCGACGATGTTAAGCCATGCCATTAGACCTACACCTACATCACCCATCGCCCAGGCTAAGTTGGCGGTTTTCACGGTTCCGTAGAACACGGATGAAATAATGATGACTTTCAGAATAAACATCAGCCCATTTACTTTGAATGTACGACGAATGTAAGCAATGTTCGTTTCTGCAATGTAGTAGTAAGCCAGAATGGTCGTAAACGCAAAGAAGAAGAGTGCGATTGCGATGAATGGCTTACCCACGCCAGGTAGTGCACTTTCGATCGCCATTTGCGTAAATACAGGACCATTCGCACCAATATCAGCTGGTAGGTTTTGAATTAGGAACGTACCTTCAACTGCACCATTTACGTTGTACGCGCCAGTGATAAGAATCATAAACGCGGTTGCTGAACACACAAGTAGTGTATCGATGTAAATAGAGAAAGATTGAACAAGACCTTGCTGAGCTGGGTGATCAACACTCGCTGCAGCTGCAGCGTGAGGACCTGTACCTTGACCTGCTTCGTTGGAGTAAACGCCACGTTTTACACCCCAACCGATTGCCGCACCAACACCTGCCATTGGTGTGAACGCGTCACCAATGATCATGCCGAAAATGCGTGGAACCTCACCAATGTTTAGAAGGATGATGACAAATGCAGTGATGATGTAAGCCAGCGCCATAAATGGCACAACGATTTGGGTAAAGTTCGCAATACGTTTTACGCCACCGAAGATGATGAAGGCCAGAATGACACAGACAACCGTACCAGTGAAAATTTTAGCAAAACTGAAGGTACCAATAGCGGTTTCAATCATGTCACCTGAGCCAAATGCTGCTTCTACTGCGTTACCGATGCTGTTCGATTGAACGCCTGGAAGTAGAACACCACATGCAAAGATGGTTGCGATAGCGAAGATCCAAGCGTACCATTTTTGTCCCATTGCTTTTTCAATGTAGTAAGCAGGACCACCACGGAATTCACCTTCGTCTTCTTCTTTATAGATTTGTGCAAGTGTCGACTCTGCGTATGCGGTTGCTGCACCAAAGAAGGCAACGACCCACATCCAGAATATGGCGCCTGGTCCACCAAAACCGATAGCGGCAGCAACACCAGCAATGTTACCTGTACCTACACGGCCAGATAGTGAAACGGCAAGTGCCTGAAATGATGATATCCCTTTTGTTGAACTCTTCCCTGAAAGTAATAAGCGCCACATCTCAAAGAAGTGACGAATTTGTACAAAACGCGTCATGATTGAATAGAACAAACCTGCACCAAGGCACAAATAGATCAGTACCGGGCTCCAAATAATTCCATTCAGAAAATCAACTAATGACTGCATGAGTATTTTCCCTGTTAGTTGTGTTTGTGGTTGTTTTTCACACAATACATTACCCTTTATGTAATGCAATTGTTAACTTTTTTGGCTATAAATCCTTTGTAGCGTGATGGTGAACACAGAATGGAGAGTGATTGTTAAAATTTAGTTCTTGTTGCTTATTTGCTCCTTTGGGGTAGAAGATTTGTCTGATGATTAAATATGCAGCATATTGTTATTAAAATGTGCTGCATATTTGATGAGTTAAAAATGCCAAATGTTATGCATTTTGTAGAGTAAAGGCCTGTTTGTTTTTTTTATGCAGATATGTCCTTATGCATAACGGCAAAGGTTAAGCTCTGTGTCATCCATCACTTTCGCTTTTTCGCCAGCCATAATGCTCGCTAGCAATTGGCCAGAACCACAAGCCATAGTCCAACCCAGAGTGCCGTGTCCGGTGTTAGTAAAAAGGTTATCGTATTTAGTTGCGCCAATAATCGGTGTGCCATCAGGCGTCATTGGTCTAAAGCCACTCCAAAACTCGGCTTGGTTAAAGTCGCCGCAGCGAGGGAAAAGATCACGGATGACCATTTCGATGGTATTTTTTCGTTTTTGCGGAAGGGAGGCATCAAACCCTGCTAATTCTGCGGTGCCCGCTACGCGAATTCTGTCATCAAACCGAGTCATGGCGACTTTATAGGTTTCATCCATCACAGTAGAGCGAGGAGAGAAGTGCTCATCTTCCATTGGGATGGTGAGCGAATAGCCTTTTACTGGATAGACAGGAATCTCAATGTCGATTTGCTTGAGTAGCGCTGTAGAATAGCTGCCAGAGGCAACTACATATTGGTCCGCTTTAAACTGTCCTCGGTTCGTTTGGACACCCATGATCTTTTTACCTACTGTAACCCAATTGCTTACTTCGGTATCGAACTCGAACCTGACGCCATGGGCCTTAGCGAGCTCTGTGAGTTGTTGGCAAAACTGATAGCAATCGCCTGTTTCGTCATCTGGCAGGTGCAAGCCACCAACCAGCTTATCTTTCACAAGATCCAGTCCAGGTTCTTGTTCAATGCAGCGTTCTACGTCCATCAACTCAAACCGAGTCCCGCTTTGCTCTAGAAGCTGCATATCCTTTTCAATGGCTTGCAGCTGTTGAGGCGTTCGAAATACTTGCAAGGTGCCGAACTGGCGACCTTGATATTCAATGGCATGTTCTTGACGTAATTGTTCCAGACACATGCGGCTGTGGTTAGCAATAGAAAGCATGCGAGCTTTGTTGACTTGATAGCGAGACAGGGTGCAATTGGCCACCATCTTACTTGCCCAACTGATCATATCGGCATTGAGGGTTGGTTTGATTTTGAGTGGAGCATGCTCTTCCATTAACCACTTTATGGCTTTAACAGGAACACCAGGCGCAGCCCAAGGCGAAGAATAGCCATACGAGATCTGCCCAGCATTGGCGAAACTTGTTTCCATTGCACTGCTTGGTTGACGGTCAATAACGGTAACTTGATAGCCTGCTTGAGATAAATACCAAGCAGAGGTTAAGCCGATGACGCCGCTGCCTAATACGATGACTTCCATTGATGTACTCCACACATTTATCTGAGTGGTTAGTTTCTTTTCTTTACCTTTTGTTAACAATCGATATAAATTACATACAGCGTTTAGAAAAACTATAGGCTCAAGGATGAGAAGTAATTTAATAAGTGGCTTGTGTCTGTTTAGCCAAGTCGCGGAGCACAGCAGCTTTACTGGCGCGGCTAAGTTTTTGCACCTCACTACGGGAGCCGTGAGCCAACAAATTATTCATTTGGAAGCGTTATTAGGTTTTACTTTATTTGAACGCCATTCCCGCGGTATTCGTTTAACCGCTAAAGGCACTCAGTTACACCAAGCGACGCAGTTTCACTTTTCCGAGCTGAGCAAACTGCTTGATGAGCTCAAAGTAGAAAAGCACACCAATGAGATTCGCTTAAAATTAACGCCTTCTTTTGCTTTTAAATGGTTAGTCCCAAAGCTGGAAAGTTTTCATCACGAGAACCCGGATATCCAAGTGCAAATCTTCGCGGAAGGGGCGTTAGTGAATAGTGAGATAAAAGATTATGACGTCGCGATAGACTATGGTCTTCATCCTTACCGAAATGCTAACGCGGAGTTGATTTTGGATGAGCAACTGCTGCCCGTAATGAGTCCGAAGTACCTTGAGGATCATGGTTGGCTAAAAGTGCCTTTTGATGAACAAGAGTCCTCAATGTCAGTGAAGAAATGGCAGGAGGCGACGCTACTACACGATGCGATGCCATGGGAAAAAGCGACGCGTGACTATGAGTGGCTATATTGGGCGTCAGCAATGGGATTAGACTTTAAAACCGATGTTGGACACTTTTTCAATAGAACGGATATGGCGATGTCTGCGGCGGAAGCAGGAGTTGGGATTGCGATGGCACGAATGGCACTGATTGAGGATGAATTGACGACAGAGCGTTTAGTTTCTCCCTTTCAGCCGGTTCCAGCCAATGCAGGGTACTACTTGATCATGAACACACGAAGCCAGTCCACAAACAAGTTTCGTACTTGGTTATTACAGCAAGTGGCGAACAAATAGATAAAGTGCTTGGTGAGTCAGATAGAAAACACCGCCTCGATAACGGCGGTGTTTTATTTTGGATTACTGTCGTTGATAAACCGATTCGCCTCGGCTGATGGTTTCTTCCACGTTTAGGTCTTTTAGCGCCTTAGGTTCAATCTTCATCGGGTTGTTATCGAGGATGATTAAATCCGCATTCTTACCCACCTCGATAGAACCTTTATACGACTCCTCAAAGTGTTGGTAAGCCGGCCAAATCGTCATGGCTTGCAGTGCGGTATACGTGTCAACGCGCTGATCTGGCCCCAGTACTTTATCGGTTCTGGTGGTGCGATTGACGGTCGCATCCAATACTCGGAATGAGCTTGGCAGCGCCACAGGTGCGTCATGGTGTGTACTGAATTTTAACCCCGCTTTTCTCACCGCTTGAGTTGGTGAAATGAAATCGGCACGAGGATGGCCGAGTACCGAGTCCACATGCCAGTCACCCCAATAGAAAGTATGCATTGGGAACAAGGAAGGGAAGATGCCTTGCGCCGCTAAGCGATCCACTTGGTCTTGGCGCATGGTTTGGCCGTGAATGAGTACAGGTCGGCGGTCTTGCTTTCCTAGCTTTTCATTTGCTTTGGTCACTGCGTTGATAAATTGCTCGATCGCCGCGTCACCATTGGCATGCGTCAGCACTTGCCATTCATTTTTAAAGGCTGTTTCTACGTAATCGTAAGCTTGTTGATCTTCGAAAGTTGGGTAGCCAGCGTAGTCTTTATCTTGTCCATGTGGTGGGTGGAAGTAAGGCTGACTTAGCCATGCCGTTTTACCTTGTGGAGAGCCATCAAAGTTCAGCTTTACGCCACCGATGCGGAAATGGTTGGTGTACTCTGGCGTGTTGTATTCCGAGTCCATAAAATCACTGCTCGATACCATATCGGCGTACGCAACCAAGTCGATCATCAGTTTGTCGTTTTTCGACGCGCGTTTCATCGCTTCATAACCTTCCGATGTTGCTCGTCCTTCTTGAGCCGTGGTATAGCCATATTTCGCGTACATACCTTGCGAGGCTTCTAACATGCGATCTTGAAGTTCAGAATCAATCAACTTATTGAGGTTGAACAGCATTGCAAAGTGCGCGTTTTCTTCTAGAACACCATTTGGTTCTTGGCTGTTTTCCATTCGGCGGATAATGCCACCTTTTGGATCTTCCGATTCTGATGTGATACCTGCTAGCTCTAACGCTTTACTGTTCGCGACACTCAAATGCCCCGAAGTATGGATGATTAATACAGGCTTATCTGTGCTGACTTTATCGAGATCCGCTTTGGTAGGGTAGTAATCCAGTTGGGCGTCGTCGTAACCAAAACCTAAAATCCAACCCGTTTTCTCAATGAATAGGCGTTGCGTATCATTGTTCGCGGCATTTTTCAGAGTTTCGATGATTCTCGCCACGGTATCGGCTTCGCCATCAGGAGATGGCAGCACGTTTGCGACCATGGCTTGCAGACCAACACCATACACATGACTGTGCGGATCAACAAAGCCAGGCAACATAGTTCTGCCTTTTAAGTCGATCAACTGTGTTTTACCGAACTTGTGTTCCATCGCTCCATCTTTGCTGCCGACATAAATGATTTTCTCGCCTAATGTGGCGACGGCTTCGGCGTACTCTGGCTTATCGCCTGCCATGGTTAGGATGTCGCCACCATAATAAATTTTGTCTGCGGCGGTTACTTTTAGCGGCTCGGCGACGGCTTCTACTTCTTTCGCTTCTTCAGAAAAACACCCCGTTAAAGCAAGCCCAGAGAGGGCAATAGGGATCCAGTTTTTGTTCATCGGTCATCTCCATACAGAGTAAGGTTTTTGCCTATTGCCCCCATCTCAATGAGTTTGAGAACTCAATAGGTCACATTCACTTTAGTTCATATTGAAGGATGATTATCAACAAGATTAAAGACTTTCAATCAAGCGCAAGTTATACCTATCGATGAATATCAAAAATGTTACCTTTTCCCATTTCATAAACGTTTCAGGACTTGGGCAATGTGACCCATAACGAGGTTCTGTGGTTAAAAAGTCGGCATGATAAGTCCACGATTTATCTCGATGACGCTCAAGGAAGAACATGAAAGACGAAACGCTATCCATCCATTTTGGTTACGAAACTGACCCTACCACTAAATCTGTCGCGACACCGATTTATCAAACGGTCGCGTACGAGTTTGATAACGCGCAGCACGGCGCTGATCTGTTTAACTTGGAAGTACCGGGGAATATCTACACTCGCATCATGAATCCGACTAACGACGTTCTGGAAAAGCGCATGGCGGCGTTAGAAGGCGGCATTGCCGGGTTGGTCGTGAGTGCGGGGAGTGCAGCGATTAACTATGCGATTCTGACGTTAGCACAAGCGGGCGATAACATCGTCTCTACGCCGCAACTTTATGGCGGTACTTACACCTTGTTTGCGCACATGTTGCCAAATCAGGGGATTCAGGTGAAGTTTGCCAAAGATGACAAACCAGAAAGTTTGGCTGAGTTAATTGATGAAAATACCAAAGCGGTGTACTGCGAGAGCATTGGTAATCCAGCCGGTAATATCATTGATTTAGAACGCGTAGCAGAGCTTGCTCACGCACAAGGCGTACCTGTGATTGTGGATAACACCGTCGCGACACCAGTGCTGTGCAAACCCATCGAGTTCGGTGCGGATATCGTCGTTCACTCCCTCACTAAATACGTTGGTGGGCATGGCACCACATTGGGTGGCGTGATTGTAGATTCCGGTAAATTCCCTTGGGCGCAGCACAAAGGCCGCTTTCCAGTTTTCAACCAACCAGAACCTTCTTACCACGGCGTGGTGTATACCGAAGCGTTTGGTGAGGCGGTATTTATCGGGCGCGCGCGTACCGTACCATTGCGTAATACCGGTTCGGCATTATCACCGATGAATGCATTTATGCTTATTCAAGGGCTAGAAACGTTACCGCTGCGTATGGAGCGCCATACCGAGAACACACTCAAAGTGGCTGAATTCTTGGAACAGAATGACAAAGTCAGTTGGGTAAGTTATGCCGGATTACCAAGTTCTGAACACTTCCATCTCGCCGAAAAATACATGAAAGGTAAGCCTTCTGCGATTTTGTCGTTTGGTTTAAAAGACGGTTATGACGCTGGTGTGCGTTTTTATGATGCTTTGAAAATCTTTAAGCGTTTGGTGAACATTGGCGATGCAAAATCATTGGCTTGCCATCCTGCATCGACGACTCATCGTCAATTGAGCGAAGCAGAACAAAAACAAGCTGGTGTGTCTCCAGAGATGATTCGTTTATCGGTGGGTATTGAACATATTGACGATATTCTAGCCGATTTAGAACAGGCACTAAACGCGTAAAACGATTCTGTTTTTAGCTTTGGGTTACCCATAGGCCAGCCTTTAAAAAAGCTGGCCTATTTTTATTTTATTGTTTAAATATCAAGGGTTTTGGTGTTTTTGGTTTGTGGTATTCCAAAAGCTCATAGAGGGTGAGGTTTATTCTCTTGTCACGTTTGGGTTTGTTCCTGATGATGTGTGCAAGTATTACACATTGGAAGGGACTCAAATGTCTTACGTATTTCACCGTCATTGCCATGCCACGCTACCAATCATCGATAGAGGTGAAGGTGTTTATCTATTCGATAAGCATGGAAAGCAGTATCTCGATGCTTGTGGTGGTGCTGCGGTATCAAACCTTGGCCACAGTCATCACGCCGTTAAAAAAGCCATGTTGGAACAGATCGAGCGAGTGCCATTTGCTCATACTGGATTTTTTACTAGTGACAACAGTGAGCGCCTAGCAGAATTGATTTGTCAGCACATGCCTGAACAGTTCAACCATGTGTATTTAGTCAGTGGCGGATCAGAAGCGGTGGAGTCGGCACTAAAAATGGCGCGGCAGTATTTCGTGGAATCAGGTAAGCCAGAGAAAAAGCAATTCATCGCGCGTCAGCAAAGTTATCACGGCAATACCTTGGGGGCTTTGGCTGTCGGAGGTAATGAATGGCGACGTGAACCGTTCAAACCCATCTTACACCCGAGCCATCATATCGCCCCTTGCTATGCTTATCGTTATCAGCAGAGTCATGAGTCGGAATTGGATTACTCATTGCGAGCGGCGAATGAGCTAGAGGCAAAAATTCTTGAGTTGGGGGCTGATAATGTCATGGCTTTTGTCGCCGAGCCCATTGTGGGTGCCACCGCTGGAGCTGTGCCTGCAACGCAAGGCTATTTCAAGCGTATTCGCGAAATATGCGACCAATACGATGTGTTATTGATCTTGGATGAAGTCATGTGTGGCGTTGGACGCAGTGGCAGTTTTTTTGCGTTTGAGCAAGAAGAGGCAGAGCCCGATCTGGTTTGTATGGCTAAAGGGCTTGGTGCGGGTTATCAACCTATTGGCGCGGTGGTTGCGAATGATCGAGTCTATCAAGCTATTGCTGATGGAAGCGGTTTTTTCCAACATGGTCATACTTTTATGGCGCACCCTGTGGCGTGCGCTGCCGCCGTGGCAACCATTGAAACCATCTTCCAAGATGATTTATTAACGGCGGTGAATCAGCAAAGTGCTTTGCTGCGTAATGAGCTTACTTCTGTATTGGCCCATTTACCATACATTGGCGACATTCGTGGTAAAGGCTTGTTTTTTGGTATTGAGCTGGTGGCGGATAAAGAAAGCAAGTCGCCTCTGAGTAAAGCCACATTGGCAGACAAACGTATCAAACAGCGAGCAATGGAAAATGGCTTAATGTGCTACCCAATGGGCGGAACGATTGATGGCGTTAATGGGCACCATATTTTGCTCGCACCGCCTTTCATTGTTCAGCCTCACCATATTGATGAACTAGTCGGCAAACTCTCACTGACGTTAAAAGAGGTGGCGGAGACATGGAAGTAGCAAACCAATATTTGCGAGAATCTATCGCCATTATCGTGGCTCCAAACGGCGCAAGAAAAACCAAGCATGATCACGCCAACTTACCCATGACAACGGACGAACTGGTTGCAGAGGGTATCGCTTGTCAAACAGCAGGGTCTGCCATGATCCATTTGCATGCTAGAGACGCCAAGGGACGTCATTCATTAGACATCGATGACAACATGGAAATTTACCATGCCGTGAAAGAAGCGGTGGGAGAAACCATGATGGTTCAGCTCACCACAGAAGCGGTGGGTTTATATTCTCCGCCACAACAGAGGGCGTTAGTCAAAGCTGTGAAACCTGAAGCGGCTTCTTTCGCATTGAGGGAGTTAATCCCTGATCGAGCAAGTGAGAAAGAAGGGCATGCCTTTTTCCATTGGGTGGCTGAAAACAACATCGTGAGCCAAATTATTCTCTACGATGCAAACGACATTGAACGTTATTTCCAACTGCGTGATGCGGGTGTGTTACCTAAAACGCATCAGCATGCATTAGTGGTGTTAGGGCGTTATCACCAAGCTCAACAGTCTTCGCCATGGGATTTACGAGGCTTGAATTTGGCGCGTTTTGTCGAGGAAGAAATTCGATGTGCCATTTGTGCTTTTGGCGCGCGAGAGCAAGACTGTTTAGCGAGTGCGATGTTACTTGGATTCGATGTGAGAGTGGGGTTTGAGAACAACCACGTCGATGTGGCAGGCGAATTAGCAATCAGTAATGCGGCTCAGGTGGAAGCTCTACGCGATGTGGCTAGACACTTTGCGATTCCTTTACACAGTGCGCAAAGTTTGCGTTCAGTTTTGAAGTAAATCTGTTCGCGGCAAGGGAAATAAAGAAGAAAGTAAAAAGGCTCCATCGGAGCCTTTTCGGTATTTGTCGTTAGTTTTCGGTTTGCACTGCGGGTTGGCGTGCTGGGTGTTTGATAAACACCGCCACAACGGCTGCAATTGCCAGCGCGAAACAGTAGTAAGAGTTGGCAACCACTTCTAATGGAGAAAGGTTAAATACTGAGCCTAGCAACAATACTTGCGCGCCGTAGGGCAAAATGCCTTGTACCACGCACGAGAAAATATCCAACAAGCTTGCTGAGCGACGAGGAGAGACATTGTTCTCTTCCGCCAACTGGCGCGCCACGCTACCCGATACGATGATGGCGACCGTATTATTTGCCGTGCAACCATTCACCATAGAAACCAAGCCCGCGATACCTAGCTCACTTGCGCGGCTGTTCGCGTGTTTTGAATGGCTAGAGCCAAACGCGTGGATAAGGCTGCTAACGAAATTGGTTAGGAAAGCAAGACCGCCTTGACGACGCATCAGTTCACTCAAACCTCCAATTAGCATGGACAACAAGAAGATCTCTTGCATGTTGCCAAAGCCTTTGTATACGTCTTGGGCTAGATTAGTCAGTCCGTAATTGTCAATCGATGCCAAGCTCACGCCGCCAGCCAAAAGGATACCAATCGACAGAACCACAAACACATTCACACCAGATACCGCTAGGATCAAAATAGTGATGTACGGCAAGACTTTTAGCCACTCAATATCGCCAGTTGCAGGCACTTGAGTCGCTGTACTGTTGAAAGCGAACACTGCAATCGCGATCAACGCCGCAGGCAAAGCAATACGAATGTTCTCTTTAAACTTGTCTTTCATCTCACAACCTTGAGAGCGTGTCGCCGCGATGGTGGTGTCAGAGATGATAGAAAGGTTATCACCAAACATAGCGCCGCTCAGCACAACGCCTGCGGTTAACGGTAAGCTCATTCCTGCTGATTCAGCAATGCCTAACGCTACGGGTGCAACGGCTGCGATGGTACCCATCGAAGTGCCCATTGCTGTTGCGATAAAAGCAGAAATCAGGAAAATGCCCGGTAAAATCATACTGGTTGGAATTGCGGATAAACCAAGGTTCACCGTTGCATCAACACCGCCAGAGGCTTTTGCTACCGCAGCAAAGGCACCAGCAAGCAGATAGATCATACACATTGCGATGATGTCTGGGTGGCCAACACCACGCATGAAGTGTTCGATTGAGCGGTTAAGTTTCTCTTTACTTAAAAGAAACGCAATGATGATGGCTGGTAATACCGCGATGGGTGCAGGCAGCTGGTAGAAGGCAAATTCAACGCCTTGCAAAGATAAGTAAGTGCCTACGCCAATAAACAGCGCAAGGAATACAATCAATGGGATCAGTGCGACCGCAGAAGGTGCAACTGTTTTAGTTGTTTGTTGGGAACCGGACATGTAAACGACAATGTTAATAATAAGAGAGAAGAGCAGACTAATATCACATTTACGCATTGTCAACGTCTAGACGTCTAAATGGCTGTTTAAATTTTGCGCGTAAAGAAAAAAATAAAAGCTCGTATTACGTATCTCACTGATACCACGAGCTTTAGTTATGCGCCAATGAAGAGGCTGTCGTTATTGCATTGATTTGGCTTTTTTGCGTTTAACAATACCTAAAACCATCCACGTAAATAAGACAGCAGCAAATGCCCATACCAGATATTTGTATTCGGTGTACAGGTTGCTCAACACGCTTAAATGTTCAAATGCAAAGTGAGTTAACAAGCTGAATACCAATACCCAAACCGTCGCCGCGAGGGCGTTACCGAGCAAAAACTCTCTACGTGGCATTTTCGCGATACCGCACGCAAGAGGCATAAATTGCTTCATTCCTTCAATAAAGCGACTGACGACCAAGCACGTAGGGCCGTATTTCTGGATAGTCAGTTGAAGTGTTTGCATCTTCGGGCCAGAGATATAGCCTTTTTTATCCAACCAGCCTTCAAAGTAATACCCGATTAGGTAACCACAGGTATTCCCAAAAAAGCAGCTTAGCCACGATACCATCATAACCATACTTAGGTTCATGACTTGTTCTGAAGAGAGCAAAGATGCCGCGATCATCAGCGATTGACCAGGCATCGGTACACCTATCCCTTCTAGAAATATACTGACAATCAGCGCCAAGTAGCCGTATTGCTCGAGCAAAGGCTTCATTGACATGAGAAGTTCGTTAATGTGTTCCAAAAGCTTTCCCCTAATAAAAGCGGAACGAAGTTGGAGTGATACTCCGAATGTCCTACTGGGTCAATTCTTGTTTCTCACCGCTGAGAAAAACTGACATGCCTCTGATTATTGTGCGGAATCAATCTGCTGCTTGTTTTATTCGCCGCCACGCTCCCGTGTGGCGGCGAATAAGGCACACCATTATGACTCTTTAGCTTTAGTAAATGCGCCATACAAATCAAGACGTCGGTGACGTAAGTTGGTTACTGAACCCTCGGTATTAAGTTGCTTCAACTTAGTCAAATCAACATCGGCGAAGATCATCATTTCGGTGTTGGCGCTTGCTTCTGTCAAGGTCGCATCGTGCGGGAAGTAGATATCCGACGGAGAGAATACGGCAGATTGCGCGTACTGGATGTCCACGTTATCAACACGAGGTAAGTTACCAACACTACCACCAATTGCAACATAGCATTCGTTTTCAATGGCACGCGATTGGGAACAAATTCGTACTCGTTGATAGCCATTTTTTGTGTCCGTCCAGAAAGGAACGAATACAATTTGTGCGCCTTGTTCTGCTAACATTCTTCCCAATTCAGGGAATTCGCTGTCATAACAAATCAGTATGCCGACTTTGCCCGCATCGGTTTCGAACACTTGAACATTGTCACCACCGTCGATCACCCAGTCTCTTTGTTCATGAGGCGTGATGTGGATTTTATATTGAGCGTTAATTTCACCATCTCGTTGCAGCAAGTAGGCCACATTATACAGTTTGCCATCTTCGATAACGGGCATACTGCCTGCAATAATGTTGATGTTGTAGGTGACTGCCATCTGCGAGAAACGGTTTTTGATCTCTTCTGTAAAGCTAGCCAAAAAGCGGATTGCTTCAACGGAATTTTTGTCGTTTTGCAAGCCCATCAGCGGTGCGTTAAAGAACTCAGGGAATAGGGCGAAATCGGCCTTGTAATTCGCAAGAGAAGAAATGAAGAACTCAGCTTGATCGAGCAAATCCTCCAGGTCATTCATCGCGCGCATTTGCCACTGTACAACACCAATTCGAATCAGAGTCTTTTCTACATCGTGTACGGATTGAATATCCTCTTCGTAGAAAAAGTTATCCCACTCCAGCAGTGTCGCGTAACCTTTAGAAGCACTGTCCTCTGGCAAGTATCCACGCATGATACGTTTTACATCGAAGTCGTTAGCAAGCTGAAAAGACAAAATAGGGTCATGAAGCTCACGGCGTTTTACTTTGTCGATGTACTCTGCAACGCTCAGTTCATCTGCGTATTGGTGGTAATTAGGAATGCGACCACCGGCTAAAATGGCTTTGAAGTTTTTACTACGGCAAAGCTCTTTACGTGCATCATATAAACGTCGACCTAAACGTAGCCCTCGATAGTCTGGGTGGACAAATACATCGAGACCATACATTGCATCACCGGTTACTTGATTCTGTATGACGTTGTTTTCGGTAATGATGTCGGTATACAGGTGAGGAAGAGAAAAGCGGTTGTAGTCCACTTTAATGGTTAATGCTGCACCGACTATTTTGCCGTTATCTTCAATACAGATTTGGCCATCAGGAAACTGATGAATGAGATCCATAATAGTTAGCCGTGGCCATGAGCCGCCAACATCAGGAAACACTAAGTCCATTAGTTCTGCAAGCTCAGGGTAATCCGTTGGCTCAATGGTACGTAATGAGAGTTTGGGCGAATTGCTGTCCATATCTTTCAATCCATTTATCCTTTTGAAACAGTGTTAATGAGAATGCCACAATTTGGAGCAGACAGATACTGAAGTCTTTGAGTTGTTTTGGTTTACCAAAAGCATTTCAAGAAAACAATATTAGCTTAGTTTGCTCTTCAACCATTCGTAAAACGCCGCCACTTTCTTAGCCGATAGGCGATAATTCGGGATCATCACGTAATAACCATAACCACTCTGTAAAGATAGGTTGAGAATACGTTGGATATCCCCTCTTAAAATAGAATTCTGCGCCATAAAATCAGGAAGTAAGGCGAGTCCTTTTCCCATTTTGACGGCTTCGTAAGCTAGGTAAAAATGTTCAAAGCCTACAGAGTGATAGGTAACGGTTGATTCTACTGCATGTGCCGCCTTAAATTGCTCCCACAACTGAGGACGAGTGATTTGAGGTATCAACGGATAGTCGCTAACAGCGTGCACACTCTTGAGTGCAGGAGTATTAGTGCAACCGACCAATAGCAGTATTTCTTGGCATAGTAAGTGGCTGTATTCATAATGCGTGGACAATGGAAGACAACGAATATGCAAGTCGCTTTCACCGCTTGAACCTTTGACGTTCCCATCTCCGGTACAGATTCTTACACGGATATTGGGATGTCGTTGGTGGAAGTCATCAATATGAGGCACCAACCAAAGGCTAGCGAAAGAAGGAGTAACATCCACGGTGAGCAATTCTTGCTTTGAATCTGATTGGATTAAGTTGGCGGTTGCATTCTGAATAAGTTCTAGTGCTTCTGTGACTTGCGGTAGGTAGCGTTTTCCTTCCTCAGTTAACTCAATACCACTCGTCCCTCTTTGTATTAAAGGTAAGCCCACTAGTTGTTCAAGCGCGGCGATTTGTTTGCTTACTGCGCTTTGTGTAATGCATAGGGCATCCGCCGCTTTAGAGAAGCTGAGGTAATTTGCAACCGCGACAAACGTCCTTAATGCTCGGATAGAAGGGTACTCACTGCCTTTTAACATACTTCAGTCCCATGGAGAGATAGCCTCTTCACAGAGTAGGAGATTTACCTATTGAAGCAAAGAGAGAAAAAGCCGATGTGTGATTACCTTCCTTACTCGTTCATAAAGAATCCAGACCAAAAATTAAGAATCCTAAATATAATGGGTATGTAAATAATTGATGATTGGGGTTTGTTTATTGATTTCTCCTATCTTTTGAAAAAACTACAAATAAAATAGAATGTTTTACATCATTAGTATTTACAGAAATCTAATATTGTTTTCTCAAGGTAAATAAAACAGTATAACTTTTAGTTTTGTTGTTCTAATTTCAAAATAATGTCAATTTTTTATAAAGTAGAAAGTGTTTTTTATTAAATTAAAATTGGCATTGCATTTGCTTTGTATAATTCGAACTTTCAATGGCACTTATATGAGGAGAACGAAATGAAAAGCAATGTTGTTACTTTGATTGGCCTTTTTTCTTTAGCAACGTTTAGTACTTTATCTCACGCAGCGGACTCCAAAGATCATGGTGTTTATGTCGGCGCCAATTATGGTTACTTAAAAGTTGATGGACAAGATGACTTTGATGATGACAGCGATGCTATTCAAGGCTTGGTTGGTTACCGTTTTAACCCTTACTTAGCGTTAGAGGGCGGTTACATTGATTTTGGTAGCTATGGTAATAACCTAGCAAATGCCGAAACGGACGGTTACACCGCAGCACTAAAAGTTACAGCCCCTATTGCTGATCGTGTCGATCTTTACGCAAAAGGCGGTCAAATGTGGTACTCGACGGATTACAACGTTGCGGGCTTCCAAGGCAACAAAGATGACGAAGGTGTATTCGCTGGTGCCGGTGTTGGTTTTAAAGTTACTGATAACTTCTTAGTTAACGCAGAATATATGTGGTACGACGTAGAACTGAATGCAGAGAACGTCGCGAATGGTGCAAGCACAAAAACTGATTTTAACCAAGCATCGCTAGGTGTGGAATATAGATTTTAATATTGTTAATCATGTTTAACGCAATAAAATTGCGAAGCTAAATGGCTTCGCATTTTTATTTTTTAAGAGATTTAATTACCTGCATAAAATTACTAATGAATAAAATATTTATAAAGTTGGAAGTGTTGATTATTAGAGATCGTCTGCTTATTTTTCTATAGGCTATAAAAGAAGCCGTGCACTAATAGCAAGTAACATCGTAAAAGTAGATCGTGTACTGTTGCAACATAAGTACGGATAGCAGATACAAAAAAGGCCACCCGAAGGGGGCCTTTTCCAAACGTTTGGTGGAGCTGGCGGGAGTTGAACCCGCGTCCGAAAACCGTTCATCATTGGTACTACATGCTTAGTCGATCTTTAATTTCGCCACCCACCTGCGAACCGACACGCTAATGAATGACTAGCCTGAATTAAAATTCGCCGTTCATCTCTCAGGCGGGAGAATCCGGGCTAGCGCGTTTGGGTTTGATCCCTCGTTATTCCCCGTCTTACGTGCGGAAGCTAGGGCGAGAGAGCTCTGAGCAGGTTATTAAGCTGCTAGTGCGTAGTTTTCGTCGTTTGCGACTATTTTTTTGCGGTTTGTTAACGAGGCCTACCGCACCTCGGCATGCACCTCAGACTTCTGAATTCCCGTCGAATCCTAAATCAGCCCCAGGTAATATTCGCATAGTAACAGAAAAGCATTGGCTGTCCAGTACTATGCGTTTAAGTGGTCAAGATTAACGCAGTGTACTCTTCATTACGCGTGCTTTCTCTCTTGCCCAGTCTTTTTCTTTTAAATCCGTACGTTTATCGTGCAGCTTTTTACCTTTTGCTACGCCAATTTTTAGTTTCACCCAAGAGCGAGACCAGTACAGAGAGAGCGCCGTTAATGTCATACCTTCACGGTTCACACGTCCGAATAGGTTGTCTAGTTCACGACGACTCATTAGTAGTTTACGCACACGTGTGGGGTTCGCCACAACGTGTGTCGATGCCTGATTTAAAGGAGTGATTGTCATGCCACTCACAAAGGCTTCACCGTCACGCATAAATACGTAACTTTCAGAAATATTGGCTTTACCTTGGCGAAGGGCTTTCACTTCCCAACCTTGGAGCTCCAAGCCAGCTTCGATTTCATCATCGATGAAATACTCGTGGCGAGCTTTTTTATTCAGCGCGATAGTATTGCTACCCGCTTTTTGTTTCGTTTTTTTCTTTGCCATAATAGCGACATTATACGGGTTGGATATCGGATAGGAAATCCTTTTATTTGCGCAATCGTGGAATAAAAGTAAAATTGGCAGGAGCTTTAAATCTGTACATGTATCGATAGGAGTATGTATGAAGCAAGTCAGCCGTTCTGCGCTTGTGTCTTTTAGTGCTGAACAGATGTTCAATCTGGTTAACGATGTTGCTAAATACCCTGAGTTTCTGCCTGGTTGCTCGGGCTCTAGAATCATTGAGTCTTCGGGTAATGGTATGGTGGCTTCTGTCGATGTGGCGAAGGCTGGTATCAGCAAAACGTTTACTACTGCAAATGAGCTGATCCCAGGCCAAGCAATTATGATGAACTTGGTGGATGGCCCGTTTAAGACGTTGCGTGGTGGTTGGATTTTTACCGCGCTAGATGAGCAAGCTTGCAAGGTTGAGCTAAAGCTTGAGTTTGAATTCTCAAGTAAAATGATTGAGATGGCCTTCGGTAAGGTTTTTAACGAGCTTACCAGTAACATGGTAAAAGCATTCACTAAACGCGCAAAACAGGTCTACGAGTGCTATGAGTATTGAGTCAGATATGATTCACGTAGAGGTTGTCTATGCTCTTCCTCATGAACAGCGTGTATTTAATTTAGTGGTGAATAATCACGCAACGGTAGAAGAGATCATTCGACAATCTGGCGTGTTAGAGTTATACCCTGAAATTGATTTATCTAAGAATAAAGTGGGTGTGTTTAGTCGTAATGTGAAGTTAGATGCGACCGTTCGAGATCGAGATCGAATAGAGATATATCGTCCGTTACTCGCAGACCCGAAAGAGATTCGTCGTAAACGGGCGGAGCAGGCTAAAGCCGAGGGGAATGCAGACCCAGTCACCGGTGGTAAGCCTAGCTCTGTACGTAAGAATAAGTAGACTTAATATCAGTCTCAATGGATGGCGTCATTGATTCAAAGTGTGATTGCGCGATATCTAGATAATAAAAAACCTCTCATGTGAGAGGTTTTTTTGCAAAAGTCGTTTACTGAATCTGTTCGTAAAAAGCGTCACTTTTTGGGAAGTCACCACTGATATCTGCGAGTGTGCCTTGGTCGTTAAAGTTAACGATCAGGTCTTTTTGCACTGGATCACCGTGACCAGGAGTATGATGATAAATGTAGTACCAAGTGTTTGGGTAGCCGTTCTCAATAAGCATTGGCGACCCTAGTACGAAGCGAACCTGTGCTTTAGTCATCCCAAACTTTAATTTATCTACCGCACTTTGTTCTACATAGTTGCCTTGGTTGATATCAATGCGATAAACCAGTTTTTCCAATACCGAACATCCTGTCAGCAATGTCATTGCTAATGGTACGGCAACTAACCACTTCTTTAATTGCATAATAATTTCTTAGTAACCTTTAAAATACTGCGCTGATAATAAACAAGCTCGACGCAGATGTAAAAAGCTATGCGTCGTATGATAGGAAATCTGACAACGAATTTTGAGTTGAGTTGCATTTATTGATTCTCTCACATGTATGTTTATGTCGATGAGCGATTTTCTATCCAGTTTAAGCGGTAACTAATGACAAATAGCCAAGTTATTGAGCTATGGGGTGGCACTGACCATTATTTCGAAAGGGAATCAGAACCCAAGCACTTTGATATGGTGATGGGGGAGGTAGAGTCACGGAGTAGTGTTCGTGACTCTATCTTTGAAAGAGCATGGCTAAGCGGCGATGAGGAGCTCTTTGGCGTTTGCAAGGGTAGAATCTGTAATTTGGCTACCTCCAAGTAGGCGAGCTAATTCTGCCACACGTTGTTGTTCATCTAATGCGTGCATTTGTGTTTCGGTTTGGCCAGCTTTTGTTTGTTTAGCCACGAACATTTGTTGATGGCCACAACCTGCAACTTGAGGGAGGTGAGTGACACACAATACCTGAGTAGACTCGCCAAGCTTGCGTAGCATTTTGCCGACTACAGCTGCTGTTGGACCACTAATACCGACATCCACCTCATCGAAGATCAAGCTTGGTGTATCCACTTTCTGAGCGGTAATCACTTGGATAGCTAATGAGATGCGTGATAGCTCACCGCCTGACGCAACTTTTGCTATAGGTTGCAATGGTTGCCCTGGGTTAGTCGATACTAAGAAGCACACACTGTCCATGCCAAGTGGTGATGGGTGCGTGTTTTCATTGCTTACATCGATATTGAATACCGCTTTTTCCATGCTCAATTCGTGCATGCTTTGTGTGATCAGTTTGTTCAGTTCTTTTGCGTAACGGCTGCGTGATTTGTGTAGTTTTTCTGCTTGGTTTAGGAAGCTTTGGTACTTTTGTTCCACTTCTTGCGCGAGTTCATCTAAACGTTCATCAGAGCAATCTAACGCTTCTACTTGGGCCAGAAGATCTTGGTGATGTTGATATAGTTCCTCTGGCATTACGTGGTGTTTGCGAGCAACAGACATCACTTTAGAAAAACGTTCTTCTACATAAGCCATACGAGCAGGATCCACATCGACGCCATCTAGATAACTGCGTAATTCGTTCTTCGTTTCTTCCAGTTGAATCATCGCTTCTGACAACATGTTGGGTAGCTCAGATAGCTTTTCATCTAACTCAGCTAGTTGAATTAGGGAGTGATTGGCCGATTGCAAAATACCAAGCGCATTGACTTCTTCACCTTCGTAAATAAGTTCGATGGCTTGCTGACAGGTAGTGGCGAGTTCACCACTATTGGATAGTCGTTTGTGCTCTTGCTCGAGCTCTGCAAATTCTTCTTCACCTAGCGATAACTCATTTAGTTCTTTGATTTGGTATTCAAGCAACTGTTTTTGCGCCTGGTTTTGCTGGCTATTTTCTTTTAGTTGCTTGAGGTTATTGTCTGCCTGACGCCAATGCTGGTAAGCACTTCGTGTGCTTTTTAGTAGGTTTAGATGACCTGCATATTGGTCGAGCATAGCCATTTGGTGTTCGCTTTTCATCAATTGATGATGAGCGTGTTGCCCATGGATATTGATCAGCAGTTGCCCTAGAGATTTGAGTTGTGATAGTGGGACAGGACTGCCATTAATGAAGGCTCTTGAGCGACCTTCTTTTGTGATGATGCGACGCAAAATACATTCACTGCCATCAAGCAGATCGTTATCTTCTAGCCAACGCGTTGCATGTATGTTGTTGTCCAGTAAAAAAGCGGCACTAACTTCGGTTTTTTCTTCACCTTGTCGAACCATGCCAGCATCGGCTCGTCCGCCTAAGCAGAGCCCTAAAGCATCGATAGCAATGGATTTACCCGCGCCTGTTTCACCTGTGATGGTGGTCATGCCCTTAGACAGCTCGAGTTGTAAAGACTTAACAATCGCAAAATTATTAACACTTAGATGAGCCAGCATTTTTTATTTACCTGTATAACTGAACAATACTGTATAAGAGAACAGTATATACTGTTTCTTTATACAGTAAAGACAGGTGGGAAAAAATTTCTGTGTGGGGTGCTTTTTTGTGATGAAGTGGGAAAAATGAGCCGAAGTGATTACAACGACTCATTAAAATTGAACAGGTTACGGACGAGTTGGGTTAATCGTGAGCGGCTCTAATGTGACTACTGCATTCACACCAGCACCTGGATGATCCACGTATGATGTGTCTTGCATTAGTGTGTAGTAAACGTCGACGAAGTCATCATCATTCGTTAGGACGCCGTCAGGGATCGTGTCGATGATCTTATTCGTGATTTGCGGAATAATCGCGTAAGCCTGAACTTCTGGATCTGGAATCGCTTTCAGCACTTCTCCAGCAACTTGAACAAGGAGTTTTGCCAACTGTTTATAGTCTGTACCATCATCTTGTTCCATGAGCACGATGTCCGCAGCGCCCCAACGGTAACGAGACCAGTGAATAATGATCTGATTTGGGTAGTAATCTTGGTTATCGTAGTCTAAGTATGGAAGCTCTACTAAATCGAGAGTAGGTTCATCACGACTTGGATTGACGCCCGTTACGATAGCGTAGATTTCTGCCTTGCCTGAGATCCAAGGTTCTTTGTCATCGGCTAGACGGATCTTTTTCAACTGCGTGGTTTGAATTGGAGTCGCTTCGCCCACAGTGCTACTTGACAATAGCGGTGCATTTTGGCGTTGTTCATCAGCAATATATGGTTGAACTAAAGCTGGCTGACCGAGTTTTTTCATCTCAGCTTGCATAGCTTGCAAGCCAGCCTTTAGCTCTGCAGAGCTGTTGTTATCAACGACAAGTACAGGTACATCAGGGAGCTGGTAAACATCGAGTTGATGGATGTTGCCATAAACATCAAATGCTTCGATGTATTGCCAATTCTCATCATCACCACTTGGTTCAAATGCAAATAATGGCTCGACCTCGCCACTTTGCCATGCTGATATCATGCTCTCATTCGCTAAACGAACTTCCAGCAACTGATCTGAGTATTCAGAAATACCTTTCCAGCTACGAATTTGAGTGTCAGCTTGTACAAGCTGACGGCTAAACTCGGAGTTGGGGGTTTGTTGAACAAATGCTGATACAGAGACGCTAGTCTGTTGTGGAGTAATATCTCTTCTCAACATGGGTTCAATGGCAGCATAGTTCTCACTCAATTGTTGAGCGAGGGCACGCTTCGTCTTAGTGATATCTTCCGCTTTTGCGTTGGATACACTGTTGACTTGCGTTTCCTCTGATTGGCAGCCAATAAGTGCTAATGTACTGAGAACAGACAGAATGATGGTTTTCTTCATAATATGTCCTTTATTGATTTTATGAAATAGAGTTAATACTCTATTCATGGTGAGAATATCACCGGACATAGATCATTGAATTTGCTTTTCTATCTTTTGTGTAAACTTTGCCCACAGGATCAAAATTTATAAACTTCTCTTTAATGACAGCAAATATCGTGTCGCCTCACTACTTTGTGTCTATTTCTTGTCTAAGAAAGCCAAAAGCCAGTGGCAATTAAGCTACTGGCTTTTTTATTGAAGTCATTTCCCTGAGTAACAAGTGTTAGAACAATTTACTAGACCAACCAAGCTTGTTACGTAAAACGTGATAGTAGCTGTAGTCTTTGGGATGGATGAGTTTGAGCACATTTGGACTTTGATAGATGTGGATTTCGTCGCCTGGAGAAACAGGGAGAGACACTTGTCCATCACAGCTAACTTCTTGTGTTCCTCGGTTTTCTGGTGACACCACCAATTTAATTCGACGCTTTCCATCAACCACCAAAGGTCGACTCGACAAGGTATGAGGGAACATTGGCACGAGTGAAATGGCATTCAAGCTAGGAGAAAGAATTGGACCGCCGCCAGAAAGCGAATATGCGGTCGAGCCCGTTGGTGTGGAAACAATCAAACCATCGGCTCGTAAAGAGAAGGCGAAGCTTTCATCTATGTACACTTCAAATTCAATCATATGGGCAATTTGCCCTGGGTGAAGTACAGCTTCATTTAGCGCAGCGTTGTGGCTTTTAATTTGCCCGTGACGGTGTACTTCCGCTTCTAAGAGAAAGCGCTCTTCTTCAATATACTCACCGTCGAGTACCGCTTGCAGAGACGCTTGGAACTCGTCTGGGTTTAAGTCAGTTAAGAAGCCCAGGTTTCCACGGTTCACCCCTATGACTGGAACATCAAATCGGGATAAAATTCTTGCTGCACCTAGCATGTTGCCATCCCCACCAACCACAATGGCTAGATCGGCATTTTTTCCCAGTTCAACTAAACTGGCAAATTGACTCTGCGGGATATCATCCAGTATTGCGGCAAGGCGATCGTCAATAAATACTTTATAGCCTTCAGAGGTCAGCCATTGGTACAACTCTTTATGAGTTTGAATTGCTTGTTGATCTCTTGGTTTTCCGATAATCGCGATCACGTTACATGGATTTTTCATAGCATTTCCGCATTAAAGAGGCTTGAATCAGGAATCTTCATCCCCATAATAATGGCAAGTCACCTAAATATGCGAATTTTTATGTGGTTAAAGCCCGCAAAAACGCGCATGGCTTTAAGGGCATTATGTTGAATTCTGGAGATATCATGAGCAACGAAGAAAACAAAGTTACAGAAGAAGAGCTTGATCAAATCATCGAAGAGGCTGAAAAAGTAGAAGCTGAAGCACAAGAAGTTGAAGCTGAGCTTGAAGAAATTGGTGATGAGACAGACGCTAAGATTGCTCAACTAGAAGCGGCACTATTGTCTAGCGAGGCAAAAGTAAAAGAGCAGCAAGATGCGGTGTTGCGTTCTAAAGCTGAAGTAGAAAACATGCGTCGTCGTACTGAGCAAGAAATCGATAAAGCACGTAAGTTTGCGTTGAACAAGTTTGCCGAAGAGTTGCTTCCTGTTATTGATAACCTAGAGCGTGCAATTCAAGCGGCAGATACAGAGAATGAAACGGTTAAGCCGTTCCTAGAAGGTGTTGAGTTAACACACAAAACGTTTGTCGACGTTGTGGCGAAATTTGGCTTGAAAGCAATCAACCCTGAAGGTGAAGCATTTAACCCAGAGTTCCATCAAGCGATGTCGATTCAGGAAAGCCCAGATCATGAATCAAACACAGTTATGTTTGTTATGCAAAAAGGCTACGAACTAAACGGCCGTGTGATTCGTCCGGCAATGGTAATGGTTGCTAAATAACCTTAACTGCCTGTTTTCAAATATAAAGCGCCCATCATTTTTTGATGGGCGCTTTTTTGTTTTAAACGTAAGTTGTTGTAATGAGCTTCATTGTATATCGATAAAATGGAAGTTTGATCCCCTTCATATTTTTTCTTATTGGTTAATTATTTTCCTATAGGAGATTTCTTCTCATCTCACTGCGTGTTTATGAACGAAGAGGGCTATAAGTAATTGTAATCATTCGTTGTGTGAATATTTGTCCTGCATAGGAATGTAAAGATAGTCATTTTTTCCACAACAATTCCGTTAACAAAAATGTAAATTATCACTTTATTTTGTAACCTTTGTGTGTATGATTTGCGACTAATGCTTTAAAAGTAAGCATATATAACTACAAAGATGTAAATAGCAAACACAACATATCGGAGATTTATAATGGATAAATCGCTTTCTAGTAAGATTTTTATAGGCTTGTTTGCCGGCCTTGTGCTCGGAACAGCAATTCAGTACTTATTTAGCGGTATTGCAATTTTTGATACATACCTACTTGGAGCAGCAGAAGGCGTTGGCGGCATGTTTGTCTCGCTGATCAAATTGCTTGTTGTTCCTTTAGTTTACGTTTCAATCGTATGCGGCATTGTTGACTTGAAAGACATCAGTGCATTTGGTCGTCTTGGTGGAAAAACTTTTACCCTCTACATTCTTAACACCATCATTGCGATTACGGCGGCTTTGACTGTTGGTTTGGTTTTCCAGCCAGGAGCTGGTGCTAATCTGGCAGGAACGGTATCTGAGGCCGTACAGCTGACGACGACAGAAACGCCGGACATTTTCTCTCTAGTTGTTAACATTGTTCCTAGCAACCCAGTACAAGCGTTTGCTAACGGCGACATGCTGCAAATCATCTTCATGGCAATTCTGACAGGTCTTGCAATTCAAGCTTTGGATTCTCGTGGTGGTCCTGCCATCCGCACGTTCAAAATGGCAAATGAAATCATGATGAAACTGGTTGGGTTAGTGATGAGTCTTGCGCCATATGGTGTGTTCGCGCTAATGATTCAATTGGGTGCAACACTAAACGCCAATACATTGATGTCCGTGGCTGGTTATGTGGCCTTGGTGGTTGCGATGTTGGTGTTCTGGATCTTCTTCTTCTATCCAATGGCAGTAAGTCTTGCGACAGGGACCTCTCCAAAGACTTTCCTACGTGCAACTCGTGAGCAGATTCTGTTCTCTCTATCTACCGCGAGCTCAAACGCGACTATCCCGGTAACGATGCGAACACTGACAGAAAAGCTTCAGGTCTCTAAATCGGTTGCTGGCTTCGGTGTACCACTGGGCGCAACGATGAACATGTCTGGTGTGTCTATCTATATTGCTCTAGCAACGATGTTTGTTGCGAACGCTTTTGGCCAGCCAATTAACACCGCAGACATCTTCACGCTTGGTTTAACTATTCTTCTATTATCTATTGGTGCTGGTGGCGTTCCTGGAGGCGGCGTGGTAATGGTAGGCGTTTTGCTTCACCAACTAGGCTTACCACCTGAAGGCTTGGCAATTATTGCTGCGGTTGACCGTATTAATGACATGTTCTGTACGTCTTCAAATGTTGTGGGCGACACGGCGGTAAACACCATTGTTGCAAAAACAGAAGGTGAGATTGGTAAAGAAGAAGGCGTTGACGCTGAGCCTGCTCAAGCGAACGCATAATGTCTTGAATCATTTATTTTAACCCTAATATTGAAGCGAGCTCTTATGAGCTCGTTTTTTGTTTAGGAAGAGTCGGGCATAAATAAATTCATCTGGGAAATGGCGTTTTGTTGCGCTACAGCAGTGTGACGAGTTCCCAACTAATCAGAAAGAAACACATAAATTTCGAAAAAAGACGCTTTTTTTTAATTCTGCCCTTGAAAAGCATTTTGCCGCCCTTATCTATGTGGCATAGAGAAGCAAACATTGATTATTTTTGTTTGTGAGCAAGGGTTGAAACCCGATTCTCCTCCCCCCACATTGGGGTTATAACCAAACGAAAATAGAATTTATTCGGAGATAGCCAGATGGGTAAAATCATTGGTATTGACTTAGGTACTACTAACTCATGTGTTGCTGTATTAGACGGCGACAAACCACGTGTAATTGAAAACGCAGAGGGCGAACGTACTACTGCATCGGTTATTGCTTACACTGACGGTGAGACGCTAGTAGGTCAACCTGCGAAACGTCAAGCAGTAACTAACCCAGAAAACACGCTATTTGCAATTAAGCGTCTAATCGGTCGTCGTTTTGAAGACGAAGAAGTTCAGCGTGACATCCAAATCATGCCTTACAAAATTGTTAAGGCTGACAACGGTGACGCTTGGGTAGAAGCAAAAGGCCAAAAAATGGCGGCTCCTCAGGTTTCTGCTGAAGTTCTTAAGAAAATGAAGAAAACTGCTGAAGATTTCCTTGGTGAGGAAGTAACTGGCGCAGTTATCACAGTACCTGCTTACTTTAACGATGCTCAGCGTCAAGCTACAAAAGATGCTGGTCGTATCGCAGGTCTAGAAGTTAAACGTATCATCAACGAGCCAACAGCAGCAGCGCTAGCTTACGGTCTTGATAAGAAAGGCGGCGATCGCACTATCGCGGTATACGACCTTGGTGGTGGTACATTCGATATCTCTATCATCGAAATCGATGAAGTTGAAGGCGAGAAAACATTCGAAGTTCTAGCGACTAACGGTGATACTCACCTTGGTGGTGAAGACTTTGATAACCGCCTAATCAACTACTTAGTAGACGAGTTTAAGAAAGAGCAAGGTATCGATCTTAAGAACGATCCACTAGCAATGCAGCGTGTTAAAGAAGCAGCAGAAAAAGCGAAAATCGAGCTTTCTTCTACTTCTCAAACTGACGTAAACCTACCTTACGTTACTGCAGATGCAACTGGTCCTAAGCACATGAACATTAAAGTGACTCGTGCAAAACTAGAATCTCTAGTTGAAGACCTAGTACAACGCTCTCTTGAGCCACTAAAAGTAGCTCTAGCTGACGCTGATCTATCAGTAAACGACATCACTGACGTAATCCTAGTTGGTGGTCAGACTCGTATGCCAATGGTTCAAGCGAAAGTTGCTGAGTTCTTTGGTAAAGAAGCGCGCCGTGACGTAAACCCTGACGAAGCAGTAGCAATGGGTGCTGCAGTTCAAGGTGGTGTACTTGCTGGTGACGTTAAAGACGTACTACTACTAGACGTAACTCCACTGTCTCTAGGTATCGAGACAATGGGTGGCGTGATGACTAAGTTAGTTGAGAAGAACACAACTATCCCAACTAAAGCGAACCAAGTTTTCTCTACAGCGGAAGACAACCAGAGCGCGGTAACTATCCACGTTCTACAAGGTGAGCGTAAGCAAGCGATGTACAACAAGTCTCTAGGCCAATTTAACCTAGAAGGCATCCAGCCTGCACCACGTGGTATGCCACAAATCGAGGTTACTTTTGACCTTGATGCGGATGGTATCCTACACGTATCTGCGAAAGACAAGCAGACTGGTAAAGAGCAGAAGATCACTATCCAAGCTTCTGGCGGTCTAAGCGATGAAGACATCGAGAAAATGGTTCAAGAAGCAGAAGCTAACAAAGAAGCGGACAAGAAGTTCGAAGAGCTAGCGACTGCACGTAACCAAGCTGACCAAATGATTCACGGTACTCGTAAGCAAGTAGAAGAAGCTGGTGAAGCGCTACCTGCAGAAGAGAAAGAGAAGATTGAAGCAGCAATTTCTGAGCTAGAAACAGCACGTAAAGGCGAAGACAAAGAAGCTATCGATGCTAAAGTTCAAGCACTAATGACTGCTTCTCAAAAGCTGATGGAAATCGCTCAACAACAAGCTCAAGCGCAGCAAGCACAAGGTGCTGACGCAGGTGCACAGTCTAAAGAAGACGACGTTGTAGATGCTGAGTTCGAAGAAGTTAAAGACGACAAGAAATAATATTTCTTAACCAGATGGCTGCATAGCCATCTGGGGTCGATAAGACTTCGTGTGCGGGCGTTTGGGGCAACTCTTACGCCCGTCTGTTTGTAAACGCTGTCTTTCTAGTTAAGTATGTTGCAGACAAGTGCACTTACCTAGAACGATACAAACACCAAGCGGTGAATCGATGCCGTTTGTAGTAATTAACTGGTGACGAAGAACATGTCAAAACGTGATTTTTACGAAGTATTAGGCGTAAGCCGTGATGCCTCAGAGCGCGATATCAAAAAGGCGTATAAGCGTCTAGCGATGAAATTCCACCCAGACCGAAACCAGGGTGATGATTCTGCGGCGGACAAGTTTAAAGAAGTAAAAGAAGCGTACGAAGTTCTGACCGACCCTCAAAAGAAAGCGGCGTACGACCAATACGGTCATGCTGCTTTTGAACAAGGCGGCGGTGGTTTCGGTGGCGGCGGCTTTGGCGGCGGCGGTGCTGATTTCGGCGACATCTTTGGCGATGTATTCGGTGACATCTTTGGTGGTGGTCGTCGTGGCGGTGGTGGCCACCGTGCCCAGCGAGGCGCAGACCTACGTTACAACATGGAATTGACGCTAGAAGAAGCGGTTCGTGGTGTAACGAAAGAGATCGAAGTACCAACACTCGTACACTGTGATACCTGCGATGGTAGTGGCGCGAAGAAAGGCTCATCTGCTGAAACATGTGGTACCTGTCATGGTCATGGTCAAGTACAGATGCGCCAAGGCTTCTTCGCAGTGCAACAAACCTGCCCAACCTGTCACGGTAAAGGCAAGATCATTAAAGACCCTTGTAATGAGTGTCATGGTCAAGGTCGTAAGCAGAAAACTAAAACACTTAACGTTAAGATCCCAGCAGGTGTTGATACTGGCGACCGTATTCGTCTATCTGGCGAAGGTGAAGCGGGAGAAATGGGAGCTCCAGCGGGTGACTTGTATGTACAAGTGCACGTGAAAGAGCACCATATCTTCGAACGTGATGGTAACAACCTATACTGTGAAGTGCCTGTAAGCTTTGCGATGGCGGCTCTAGGTGGTGAAGTTGAAGTGCCAACTCTAGATGGTCGCGTAAGCCTAAAAGTGCCTTCAGAAACGCAAACAGGTCGTATGTTCCGCATGCGTGGTAAAGGTGTGAAAGGCGTTCGCGGTGGCGGTATCGGTGACTTGATTGTTAAGTTGGTTGTTGAAACACCAGTAAACCTAAGCTCACGCCAAAAAGAACTGCTCAAAGAGTTTGAAGAGTCTTGTGGTGGTGAAGCGGCGACAAAGCACAAGCCTAAATCAGAAGGCTTTTTCAACGGTGTGAAAAAGTTCTTTGATGATTTAACCAGCTAAGACGTTAGTGAAAAGCACAAATACAAAGGCCTGCTAAAATGCAGGCCTTTTTGCATCTCGGTGTTCTTTCTAATTCCAGCAATCACTTGGTTCTTCGACATTTGTTGACGTTAAAGTAATCGTTTTAGCGCCAGTCAAGCACTCGTCGTCGTCTTGTCCAAGAGCCGATTTTGCTGTTGCTGTAATGGTATAGGCCGTACTTGCAGAGCTCGCAATATTGAAAGAAAATCTATCTGTGTCTGAATCACATAGAGTGCATGTGCCTCCAGAGATAATATGACTCCAGTCGTACCCACCATCATAAGATGTCTCTAGCTCTAGCTGAATTCGACTAAGATCGCTCAAGGCAACCGTCCTATGAGACTTGATTACATGATTGGTGTAAGAAGGGTAGGCGACAGCCGCAATGATCCCGACAATCACTACGGCTATCAGTAATTCGATCAATGTCATCCCTCCCAATCTTTTTTTGTAGCTGTTACAGCGAGAAATTCGAATCATCACGAGTAGTTTCCTTTTCACTTTTCCGCCTATTTTTGGCAGGTGATAGCATCTGTGCAAGATGAATTACGGCCCTTTTGCCGTTTACATAGGAATTTGGGAAATGCCTCGCGGGTTTACGTTGTTGGAGCTTCTTATTACTGTGGCTGTCTTGTCAGTACTACTACTTTTTGTCGCCCCAAGTTTTTCAAAAGTTAGCCAACACATGAAAATAGTGAATTTAGCCAACGAATTACAGGGTTTTTTGATCCAAGCGAAATCGGAATCGGTGATGAGAAATCAAGATTTGTGGGTTCATATTCAAGACTTACCTTCATCCACTGGAAGCTGGAAGCTCACACTCTCGAGTGTATCGAATGTCACTGACATTACTTCAATGAATACTGTTGCTGAGCTGCAAGGTCATCTATATCGGGGTCTGGTGGTGTCGAGTAATATAACTAGCGTCAAGTTTGATCGTGTTATGGGGAATCCCAAAAATGCGGGAAGTATTCACCTAAAGAAATCTCAAGCGGATACCAGTCCGATAAAAGTAACTGTTCATAACGGAGCAGGGCGAGTAAAAGTGTGCGCTATGAATGAGGCAAAATATGGCTTTGAACAATGCTAAACAGCAAGGTAGTACACTTGTTGAGTTTATGATTGCTGCGTTGTTAGGAGTTGTCGCTTTGGGCATTGTTGGCGCAGTGTTTCTTTCTAACCAAAAAACAGCTGTGCAGCGAAGCAAGGAAATAATGCTACTTCAGCAGATGAGTAGTGTAATTCAACAAGTGAAAGAGGATATTCAGCGAGCAGGATTTGATGGTATTACGACAAAATCAATGATGCTTTCCGGTTCTCCTAGCGTTCTATATCAACAATCCGAAAAAATCGGTTATGTTTATCGAAATACAGCAAGCTCTGTGAGTAATACGATATATCGGTTAAAGGATAATATGTTGGAATATTGCCAGGATGATTCACCATCACCTTTAAGTGTCGTGTCTGCTGCTAGTGGATGTTTTGATCTTTTTGATCCAAAGCAAATTAAAGTAACTCAATTTGATGTTAGTCGAATATTACTATCAGGTTCGTCAATAGATAGTGCGTTTATTTCTATTTCAATGGCCGCTGAATTAAAAAATGATCCGGCAATTTCTCACGCCATTTTATTACAAGTTCAGCAAAGGAATTGGCAATGATACGTAAGCATCAACAAGGAGTGGCCACGTTACTTATTACTTCCATACTGCTCTCTGTCGCTTTGGTTGTGACGTTAGGCTCATATAAGAATCTATTTTATCAAATTAAGCGTGCGCAGAATGAAGTTAGTTCTCGGCAACAGCACTGGGAAGCGGAAGGAGGGCTTGAGTGTCTATTTGCTTATGTCACAGATGATGTATCCATAGTAAACGAGCTCATCCCAATTAATCACAATAATTTAAATACCTTATGTAAGAGGGAATTAAACCTTAGCCAGCTGAACGTTACTGATATAGGGGCAGGAGTCTATCGTATTAATTCTATATCTCACAATGGTTGGGCCCAGCTCAATAAAACTTTCAGTACACTAAGTAATCGTGGAAAAGGAGCGATACAAACCACATCCAAGTTAACTACTTATGGTGATTTAAAGGTTCATCCAGATGCGAAAGGTGATCTTAATTCTGACAATTTGTATGAATGCATATCACTGACTTATCGGTATAGTTATACCATGGAAGGCGGAAGCACAGGATCAAAATATAACACTGCATCAATAAGAGCGAATAGCTTATATGATGGTTCTCCTGCTGGAGGGTGTACCGCTGCAACGACAACCAGTGTTACAGTAAAAGCTGGGAATGCAATTACGAAAACTAATAAACCTGAAACTTCTGATCCGCAGCTAAAAGGCGACTTTGTTTATGACTCGGAAGTCGATCCATTCCAAACCTTTTTTGATTACAAAAAAACACCGGAAAATATTGATAAAGTCAAAGCTTCATTTCCGAAAGCTGGGAAAATCAATTTGTCAAATGCGACACAGTGTAAATCAGCTATCGAAAATGCTTTTAAGGAAGTAGATAAGGTTTGGATTACTGGTGACTGCGCCATTCACGGGAATTTAGCACTTCAAGGCAACCATGAGAAATATACGTTAGTTATTCAAGATGGTATTTTTATCAATACTGGTTCAACAACATTTCAGGGTTCGCTTTTTCATTTAGTCGATAAAACTAAACCACAGTTTGCTCCTGATGAGTTAAAAAGCTATTGGGAAAGTTTGTTCTCGAATGCTGATGGCTCACCGACTAATTTTACCATTGGTAAACAATATACTGATCTTACACAAACTGTTTATGTTGATGCAGGGGCATTTCACGCAACGGGTGGTTATGGTTTTGATACTGATGGGTTAAAAACCTCAATTGCGGGCTCAATGGAGTTACTATTTGATTCCAGCAAAAGACCTACAACAAGGAGAAATGATGTTCGTTGGCAAGAGGGAAGTTGGAATGCCAAGTAAACAACATGGTTTTAGTTTAATTGAAATAATGATTTCTTTTATTTTAATTGGTGTCGGTGCTCTTGGATTGGTTAAGTTGCAAGCTTACATTGAGCTGCGGGCAGATTACGCGATGCATAGCATTGAAGCGCTAAATCTTGCTGAGCAGAAATTAGAGTGGTTTCGTACGCGTGGGGCTCTTTCTGCAGTCCCCTCGATGCCCGCCGCTAATTTTGATACAAATATTGTCTCTGGGGAAGATACTACGCACCCCTTGTATACTTTATCTTGGTCTGTGCCAACGGCAACTCTGTCGGGCGCACTTAAAACGATACATATGGAAGCTCTATGGCAAGATCGCCACGGTAAAATACAATCGGTAGAGCTGAAAACCATGATCTCTAAACATAGCGAATTTGATTAAATAGTCTAGGTTCCTGTTTTACGCCGATTCAATCAAAACCGATTGGAGTTCTTTGGATAAGGTGTTCACTGTCCGCGTTGCCCTTTTTATATTGAAGAGAATTATTTCTTGCTTCTCATCACGTATAGTTTCTTTTCTTAAAACTATCTATTCATCTCATCGCTCTATGCAACCTCTGTTTTTGCCAGCTCGTTTACTAAATGTATATGTTGATTTTTCCATAATGTTTCAGGCTTGTATCTTTGGTTTTGTTTTTTTGCAAAATATGTCTCCAATTATGAAAAAAAATATAGAACCTTGTGCTTTCTCCATTAGTGTTTACTAGAATACTCGTTGGATAGTAGGCCGTCATAATTACTCAAATAGGCCTTGGCACCAACATCATTCACTATGGAGTTACCATGAGTAACCAAGCTGTAAATAAGGCACCATCATCGAAGCCGAGCGGGATGGAGCGCTTTTTAAACTTTATCGAGAGGACAGGTAACAAAATTCCTGATCCTGCGATTTTGTTCTTCTGGGCATTGATCATTACTTGGGCGGCGTCAGCACTTTTGTCGAATGTATCATTCGATCTTCCAAACCCTCGAACGGGCGAAGCTCTTACCATCACTAATTTACTTACGGGCGAAGCGCTAGCAAGTTTCCTTGCGAACATGGTGACGACGTTTACTGGTTTTGCGCCACTGGGTATCGTACTTGTCGCGATGCTAGGTGTGGGCGTTGCAGACTCTTCGGGCTTTATTACGACGGGCCTTAAGAAGATGCTGAACTTCACGCCAGCTAAGCTTCTTACTCCAATGCTTATTTTGGTTGCTATTGTGTCGCATACTGCGGCAGATGCAGGCTATGTTCTGGTTATTCCTCTGGGCGGTATTATCTTCCATGCGGCAGGTCGTCACCCTCTAGCGGGTATTGCGGCAGCATTTGCAGGTGTATCTGGTGGCTTCTCTGCAAACTTTATCCCTTCTGGTATCGATCCACTACTTGCAGGCTTTACGCAAACCGCGGCGCAGGTTCTTGATCCTGAATACGTGGTTAACCCATTAGCAAACATCTTCTTTACTGGCCTATCTTCCATCATTATTGTAGCGATTGGTTGGTACGTGACAGAGAAAATCATCGAGCCTCGTTTGTCAAAAATGCCAATTGATGACGATGCGGAAACCGCGCCAAACCTAGGTTCATTTACTGAACTGGAATCAAAAGCATTCCGTTATGCAGGTTGGGCAATGATGGCGGGTATTGCTTTACTTGTTACAGCGTTAATTCCAGAAACATCAGCACTTCGCTCGCCTGAAGGTGAAATTACTGCCTTCTCAGCACCGATCATGAAGTCTATCGTGCCGTTGATCTTTATTCTGTTTATCATTCCTGGTTACGTTTACGGTAAAGTGTCTGGAACGTTCAAGACCAGCAACGACATTATCAAAGCGATGGCTGATACTATGTCGACCATGGGCGCATACATTGTAATGTCGTTCTTCTGTGCTCAGTTCCTATCTGCATTTGCTCAGTCAAACATCGGTACGATGCTAGCGTTGTATGGCGCAGAAGGCTTAAAAGCGATGAACCTACCAGGTGAAGTGACTATCATCGGTATGATCCTTCTAACCGCGTCTGTAAACCTACTTATTGGTTCGGCATCGGCAAAATGGGCTTTAATTGGTCCAATCCTAGTGCCAATGCTAATGGCGGTTGGTATCTCGCCTGAGCTATCTCAAGCGGCTTACCGTGTGGGTGACTCTGTATCGAACATCATTTCGCCTCTAATGGTATTTTTCCCTCTTGTAGTGGTTTACTGTCAGCGTTATGTGAAGTCGGCTGGTATCGGTACGCTTGCGTCACTAATGATGCCATTCTCGATCGCAATGCTGATCGGTTGGTCTATCTTCCTAGTTGCTTATTGGATGGTAGGTATCCCGCTAGGCATTCAAGCTCCTTACACTTACACAATGTAAAAACGTGTAGGGTGTGAAAGCCGCTAATTGGCAGCCAAAAAGCGCAGGTCTTCGATCTGCGCTTTTTTGTTCTCGCAAAACGAACATCGATAGGTCTTGTAACTAGGTTTTTTGGAGTTGCAAACTTTGTCCCGTGATGTGTTGCTGTAGTGAAACCGAAGTTGGTGCTAAAATTCCTGAATTCAATCGTTTTTTGTTTCTTTGGAGCCTCCTTTGTCTAACCATCCGTTTACCCCTCAAGATGAATTGTTTATGCGCAGAGCGATGGTGCTTGCTGAGCAAGCAGAAGCTGAGGGGGAAGTACCTGTCGGCGCAGTGCTTGTCAAAGATGGTGAAATTATCGCTGAGGGGTGGAATCGCTCTATTGGTACTAATGACGCTACCGCACATGCTGAGATTCAAACACTGCGTAAAGCAGGCCAAAAGATAGAAAATTACCGCCTTCTGGATACGACTTTGTATGTAACACTTGAGCCATGTCCAATGTGTGCCGGAGCCTTACTGCATAGCCGCGTTAAGCGGGTCGTTTTTGGAGCGCCAGATTTAAAAGCGGGAGCAGCAGGAACAGTGCTTAATTTGTTTGAAAGCCAAGCTGCTTACCATTACGCCTTAGTTGAAAAGGGGCTGCTAGAAGATGAGTGCCGCACTCAGCTACAAGCGTTTTTTAAGCGTCGCCGAAAGGAAATTAAAGCAAAGAAACAAGCACAAAAAGCATTAGAAAATGGAGAGAGCGAACAAGGTAGTGGGAGTAGTGAGGGCTAGCAAACACCTACAACGTGGTAGATGTTTGCTTGGACGCACTAGTGATTGACTAAATGTACAAAAACACGATTACGTGAACTTACTTTCTTTTTCATACATGTCAGTTTACGTTTACGTCGGATAGCAGCTACTGTGTTATTTAAACGCTTTGACTGCACTCTACGTCTTCTCATATTCAAAACCTCCTGCAGACAAGACTTATACCTAAAGCGCGGCTCATCGATGCTTGGCAATAGGCTCGATAATCGCACTAAACATTGTATGGTTTAAACGTTCTTCATTTGACTTCTGCATTGCACAGAGCCAGCAAACAATTTCAATACGGTGCTTAATAATATGAGTGACGTTATTTCGGCAGAGGTAGCCGATAGCGCCGCTTCATCAACTGAGCTAAACCATGTGGTTGCGAAGTAATCTGTTACAAAGCAATCAGTTTAACTAACGGTGAAAAAGGCGACCAACCAAAGGAATGGTTGAGTGTGGTTGGTGTCACTCAGAGTCTTGGATTCTAGATAAGTTTTCGCTAGGACTCAATAAAAATGACGAGCTCATGGGCTCGTCATTTTTTAGTTTACCGCGGGTTTATTCTTCAATGCTTTCTTGTTTGGTGTCTTCTTCAACCGTGACGTCAGAAGCGCCAGAGACTTGTTCTACGACGGTCTCTACTGCGCCCGATATCAAAATGTCGGGGTTGAGCGGCGGAATCACTTGCAAATCATCGCTATTCTCATCAATCGCTGGCTGTTGGCTGACATGACCAATGATGGATTGGTAGTAACGTCGAATATTTTCTACGTAATTACGCGCTTCATCGCCTCTGGCGTATCCATAGCGAGTTTGACTGTAATAGCGCTTCTGACGCAGTAAAGGCAGCCTGTCTTTTACATCCGCCCAAGCGTTCGGATCGCCACCTTGTGCTTTGGTGAGTCGGCGTGCGTCCATCATGTGGCCGTAACCAATATTGTATGAAGCTAACGCAAACCATATTTTTTCATGCTCGTTAATGCTATCAGGCACGCGACTTACAATTCGACGTAAGTACTCGACACCACCACGAACAGATTGCTCAGGGTCCAAACGGTTAGTCACCCCGACGCTTTTCGCCGTTGGCAGAGTCAGCATCATCATTCCCCTAACACCCGTTGGCGATTTTGCTGTTGGTTTCCAGTGTGACTCTTGATAAGCCAATGCTGCAATTAATCGCCAGTCGAACTCTTCGCTGTATTTTTGGAATAAAGGTGCCCATTTAGGCAATTTGTCATCCAGAGCTCGAATGAATGCGCGAGTATCAACGTAGTCAAATGCTTCAATATGACCAATGTACTTTTCTTCGAGAGTGGACAGTTCTCCTGATTGTTTGATGTTACCGAAAAACTCTATCAGCATCGCATACAAACTTTCGTCTTCAGAGCGTCGAGTAAACCACGATACTGGTTGATCTTCTGTAAGTTCAAACGCGAGCGCAAGATCGGGGTAAAGGCGCTGAGCTAGGGAAAGTTCCACAGAGTCAGTCACAGTAAAACGCAACTCACCAGTGGATACATATTTAAGTAAGTCTCTCGTGTCAGCATCGCCAACAATTTCAAACTGCAGCTCTGGGTATTGCTTCTTTAATGCGGTTAGGGTCGGAACATATTGCGATTGTTCGACGATCTTTAATGTTTGCGCGCCTGCATTTGTATCTTCGTCAGATTCGCTGTCTTTCGATGCTTGGTATTCAATCAGCTGTTCGATATCACGTGGTCGAAGTTGCCCCTTTTTATACACAACTTGTTGGCTTACATAATAATAAGCAGGGCCAGGTCTAAAGCGTTTTACCGCTTGTGACGTTTGATTTAAGCCCGTAGCGATGAGATCAATATCTCCTTTCTTAAGAGCAGGAAAAAGCTCAGCTTGGCGAAAGGCAGGTTTAATCTCGAGCTTGACGCCGAGCTGCTCCGCAAACTGACGCGCCAATTCGTAATCCAACCCAGCGGGACCATCGGGACCAATATAATAGGAAAGCTGATTGTTTAGCGTGCCAACACGAAGCACGCCACGTTCCTGAATTTTTTCGAATTCACTTTTGGGTTCCGACTCAATCTGGCAGGCAGAGAGCAGTAGCACAGAAACAAAAATTAGGGCGCTGCGCTTGAGTCGGTTGAGCTGGCTTATTTGCATTAATAGGTACATCTTAGGAAATTTCTATTTGCCTTTATATCAAAGCGAGCTCATGGGGCAAAGTGAATCACACACTTATAGCGTGACATTGTGTGTTTTATCGACATTTTAGTCGTAATTCAAATTTGGCAAAAAAAATGACGCAAACGGTTGCTTTTGGTGTTACATCACAAAAACAATTGCTATATAATGCGCTCGCAATGACGAGGTGGAATCGGCATAGGTTCGACAGGGCTTATTTTAAGTGTCTGAATTTATTCCAATATCACCTTAATCAATTGCATAAGAGACCTAAGCACATGAGAATTTTGCGTGGCTCCCCAGCTCTTTCTGAGTTTCGTGTTAATAAACTACTGGAACTTTGTCGTGAACAAGATCTGCCTGTAACTGGCATTTATGCCGAGTTTATGCACTTTGCCGATCTAAAGTCTGACCTTGATGACCAAGAGTTAGAAAAACTTGAAAAGTTACTAACTTACGGCCCAACCATCGAAGAGCATGAGCCAGAAGGTCTTCTACTTCTTGTTACGCCTCGTCCAGGCACTATCTCGCCTTGGTCTTCTAAATCTACCGATATCGCTGTTAACTGTGGCTTGGATAAAGTGAAACGTCTAGAGCGCGGTACGGCTTATTATGTCGAATCTTCAGTTGTTCTATCAGAAGCTCAAGTTGACGCTGTCAAAGCGTTAATTCATGACCGCATGATGGAAACGGTATTTACAGAATTTGAAGCTGCGTCAGCGCTGTTTACAGTCGCAGAGCCTAAGCCTGTGGCGCATGTTGATATCTTAGCGGGCGGTCGTCTTGCGCTTGAAGAAGCAAACGTTTCCCTTGGCTTGGCACTCGCAGAAGATGAAATTGATTACTTGGTAGAGAACTTTACTAAGCTTGGGCGTAACCCAAACGACATTGAATTGATGATGTTTGCTCAGGCGAACTCAGAGCACTGTCGCCACAAAATTTTTAACGCAGATTGGACTATCGACGGGGTAGATCAACCTAAGTCTTTGTTCAAAATGATCAAAAACACGTTCGAAACGACACCTGACTATGTGCTGTCTGCATACAAAGACAACGCGGCCGTTATGACGGGCTCTAAAGCGGGTCGTTTCTTCCCAGACCCTAAATCTCGTCAATACACTTACCACCATGAAGATGCGCACATCTTAATGAAGGTAGAGACGCACAACCACCCAACGGCAATCTCTCCATGGCCGGGCGCATCGACTGGTTCAGGCGGTGAGATCCGTGACGAAGGCGCGACGGGTATCGGTGGTAAGCCAAAAGCGGGTCTGGTTGGTTTTACAACCTCTAACTTACGTATTCCTGGTTTTGAACAGCCATGGGAAACCGACTTTGGCAAGCCAGGTCGTATTGTTAACGCGCTAGACATCATGCTTGAAGGTCCTCTAGGCGGCGCGGCATTCAACAATGAATTTGGTCGTCCAAATCTATTGGGTTACTTCCGTACTTACGAAGAAAAAGTGACCTCTCACGCGGGTGAAGAAATCCGTGGTTACCACAAACCAATCATGATTGCTGGTGGTATGGGTAACATTCGTGACAAACACGTGCAGAAGAAAGAAATTCCAGTGGGTGCGAGCTTAATCGTACTTGGTGGTCCTGCAATGAACATCGGTCTTGGTGGTGGCGCGGCGTCTTCAATGGCGTCTGGTCAGTCAGCAGCAGATCTGGACTTCGCGTCAGTACAGCGTGAAAACCCAGAGATGGAGCGTCGCTGTCAGGAAGTGATCGACCGTTGTTGGCAGCTAGGCGACGACAATCCAATTGCATTTATCCACGATGTGGGTGCGGGCGGTATCTCTAACGCATTGCCTGAACTTGTCGACGACGGTGAGCGTGGCGGTAAGTTCCAATTACGCGATGTACCAAACGATGAGCCGGGCATGAGCCCACTGGAAATCTGGTGTAATGAATCACAGGAACGTTACGTTCTTGCGGTAGCGCCAGAAAACATGGAAGCATTCGACGCAATCTGTAAGCGTGAACGTGCACCATATGCAGTGGTGGGTGTGGCGACAGAAGAGCGTCATCTAACGCTAGAAGATTCTCACTTCGACAATACACCAATCGATATGCCAATGGATATCCTGCTTGGTAAGCCACCGAAGATGCACCGTGACGCAACCACACTAAAAGTGGAAAGCCCTGCCATTGTTCGTGAAGGTATTGAGCTTAATGAAGCGGTGGATCGCGTACTTCGTCTTCCAGCGGTTGCAGAAAAAACATTCCTAATTACTATCGGTGACCGAACAGTAACGGGTCTGGTTGCTCGTGATCAAATGGTTGGCCCTTGGCAGGTACCAGTAGCAAACTGTGCAGTAACAGCGGCAAGCTATGACACTTACCACGGCGAAGCAATGTCGATGGGTGAGCGCACGCCAGTGGCATTACTAGACTTTGGTGCATCGGCTCGCCTAGCGGTTGGTGAGTCACTAACGAACATTGCGGCAACAGAAATCGGTGATATTAAACACATTAAACTGTCTGCGAACTGGATGTCGCCAGCGGGTCACCCAGGTGAAGATGCCGGTCTTTATGAAGCAGTCAAAGCGGTGGGTGAAGAGCTCTGTCCTGCATTAGGTTTGACGATCCCAGTTGGTAAAGACTCCATGTCGATGAAAACCAAGTGGGAGGAGAACGGCGAGAGTAAAGAAGTCACTTCTCCACTGTCGCTAGTTATCACGGCATTTGGTCGTGTGGAAGACGTACGTAAGACCGTGACTCCACAACTACGCACTGACAAAGGCGATACTTCTCTAGTTCTTGTTGACTTGGGTAACGGCAAAAACCGCTTAGGTGCGACAGCATTGGCACAAGTATACAAGCAGCTGGGTGACAAACCTGCTGACGTAGATAACGCTGAGCAGCTAAAAGGCTTCTTTGATGCAATGCAAGCGTTAGTACGTGATGACAAGCTAGTGGCTTACCACGATAAGGGCGACGGCGGTCTATTTGTTACACTGGCTGAGATGGCGTTCGCGGGTCACTGTGGCGTAAAAGCGAACATCGCAGAGCTGGGTGATGATGCGCTAGCCGTTCTATTTAACGAAGAGCTAGGTGCGGTTGTTCAAGTTAAGAATGATGATCTGGATTCAGTTCTATCTACTCTGGCGGCAAACGGCTTAGAGGCATGTTCACATGTGATTGGTTCAGTTAACGCTTCAGACGACTTTATTATCTCTTCTGGTGATGCAGTTGTGCTTGAACGTTCACGTACCGAACTACGCGTTATCTGGGCTGAAACAACGCATAAGATGCAAGGTCTACGTGATAACCCAGCGTGTGCTGACCAAGAGCACGAAGCTAAGAAAGACAACTCTGACCCGGGTCTAAACGTTAAGCTCAGCTTCGACGTAAATGAAGACGTTGCAGCACCGTACATTGCGAAAGGTGCTAAACCTAAGATGGCGATTCTACGTGAGCAGGGTGTTAACTCCCACGTTGAAATGGCTGCAGCGTTTGACCGCGCAGGTTTTGAAGCAACCGACATCCATATGAGCGATATCCTAACGGGTCAAGCGGTACTGGATGAATACCATGGCCTAGTAGCTTGTGGTGGCTTCTCTTACGGCGACGTACTAGGTGCGGGTGAGGGTTGGGCTAAGTCTATCCTGTTTAACGCACAAGCTCGTGAACAGTTCCAAGCCTTCTTTAACCGTAAAGAGACGTTCTCTTTAGGTGTATGTAACGGTTGTCAGATGCTTTCTAACCTGAAAGAGCTGATCCCGGGTGCAGACTTGTGGCCACGTTTTGTTCGTAACGAATCTGAGCGTTTTGAAGCGCGCTTTAGCCTAGTTGAAGTTCAGAAATCTGATTCTGTATTCTTCGACGGTATGGCAGGTTCGCGCATGCCAATCGCGGTTTCCCACGGAGAAGGGCGTGTAGAAGTACGTGATGCTGAGCACCTAGCAGCGATTGAAGCATCAGGTACGGTTGCGGTTCGTTACGTGGATAACCTCGGTAACCCGACGCAACAATATCCGAACAACCCGAACGGTTCGCCAAACGCGATTACTGGCTTAACAACAGCAGACGGTCGCGTGACAATCATGATGCCTCACCCAGAGCGTGTATTCCGCACAGTTGCAAACTCTTGGGCTCCGGAAGGTTGGGGTGAAAATGGTGCTTGGATGCGTATGTTCCAAAATGCACGTAAGAATATCGGTTAATTAACCAAAGGTTAATCTAGCTTAAGTAAAGCGTTGGTTGAGAGACCAGCGCTTTCTTTTTTCTTATTGCTCTTTTTCTTCGTCGCTCTTTCTCGTGACTAGGCTAAACGTTGCTTTGTTCTGCCTCTTCTTTGTCATCTATTATCTCGCGTAAAAAACTTGCAGCGTTTAGATTACTTTTATGCTCTAATACCGCGCTTACCAAGGGATGGTGTTAAACAGCTCAGCTTAGATGGAGTTATCAAGTTGACCGAATCCCTGATTGATCCCTAAATCCCTTAGGAAATGAAAGAAATGTCTAAGAATCCAAAATTTGCTATCCGCGTCACTGAAAAACGTAACGGCTGGAGCGCAGAAATCACTCGCCAAGTGACATCTCGTAAGACTGTAGTATCAAAGCGTGAAACTGGCTTTGACAGCGAAGAGAAAGCACAAGCTTGGGCTGAACAAGAACTGGCTGGTTTTATCCAAAACCAAGTGGTTCGTAACGAGCGTAAAGCAGCGCAACGTCAAGAGCGTGAAGCAGAACAACTAGCGGCAAAAGTTCGTAAAGAAGAAGCCCGCAAAGCACGTGACGCTGAAGTAGACGCTGACGAAGAATAGATTCAAGTCGGTTAGATGGTGACGTCACCCATCAAACAAAAAGTGAAAATGCCCTGAGCTTTGTCTCAGGGCATTTTTTATTGTATCGACTTAAAAACAATCCGAAGATACGGACAGGCTAAACGTACCGTCTTCAGGGGCTGCAAATTGTTTATTGCCAGGAAGAAGGTGAGGGTTATTAGCATAAGTGCGATGTGTTGACTTGCCCTTTGCCGAGTGCCTCTCTGGTAAATCAAAGTGTTGCAATCCGTCAGATAGATCGTTTGCTTCACCGTAGTCGAAATGCGTTGCGACGTCTTTAGGCTGCTTGGCATAACGACAGTGATCCGGCTTTCCATCTTCATGCCAAGTTAACGCGTTTGTTTTGGAGTCTAGATTCAGATTATTTGTTGTTGGTTGTGCGTAATGATCCTCAATAACTTGGTGCTGACTCTGCTCTTGTAAGTAGTCAGCAATGCTCTCATAAGGCTGTGCCAGGCTTTGACTTGCTAGAACGAAGCAAGCAAGAAGAAACAGTGTTTTTAAGTTGTTCATAGTGTGTATGCAAGCAAAAAGAAATGATAGTACTGACAAATAAAACGGTGTGCAATTATGGTTGTTCGTAAAAAAACAGCAGGGCAGTTAATATCTGCCCTGAATCTTTTGGGTATAGTTAGTATTGATAAGTGAGGTGCAGTTTGACTTCGCGACCAGGCGAAGGCACGCCATTAGATAGGTATGCTTCGTAGTAACGATCGGTTAAGTTTTTCACAACAGCGCCAACACTCATGCCTTCGACTTGTTGTATTTCCCAAACCACGTAAGCGTTTTGTAGCGTGTATTGCTCACTTGGTGATTTCACTTTTAAATTGTTACCGCTTGCCTTGGTTTTGGTTTGCGCATCATACCAACGGACTTCCCAGCCCGTACGTAAACCAGGAATCCATTCGTAACCTAAACCCAGATTAATGTTTAATGGTGGCACATCAGGGTGATCATCATCTGAACCTGTCGAGTCAGATAGGCTACCTTTGTTTTTGCCGCGAATGTAACTTGCTGAGAAATTACTGTAGAAATCTTCAATCCGGTATTGTGAAATTAGCTCAAAGCCGTAGTTTTTAAAGCCATCTAGGTTTGTATTCCAGCTTTGTAACTCAGTAGTATTTTTGTCGAGGTTTTCGCCCGTTCGTATATCAACCGTGTCGCTAACATCGTTATAGAATAAAGTTAACTCTGTTGCGAGGTTATCGCGAGTATTCACCAGCCCTTCCGTTAAGTTGATAACGCTTGCTTGATAAGCATGGATACGAGACACGTCCAGATTCAAAGCAGTAGCCGTAGCCGTAGCGGTAGCTCGTGCATATTGCACTGAGTAGATGTTATCAACGGTTGGTGCTTTTAAAGCGTAGGCGTAGGAGGCGTTTAAACGCGTATTTTTGGTCGCATCAAAGTCGATATCCAAACGTGGGCTAAAGCCTTTATGCGTCGTTTCACCGTAGTCATGTCCGGCGGCTGGGTCATTATAATCCGGCGCGGCGTTCCCTTTTCCTTCACTCTTGATGTATTCGTAACGCAGAGAAGGTGTGATGGTTAGACGGTCTGTTGCTTGATAGTGATCAGCAATGTAAGCCGCATAAATTGACTGCGTGCCAGATGGTTCGTAGTAAGGGGTATACCAACCGAAGTTTTTGGCTTCATTACTGTCGTATGATGCGTTGAATACTAACGAGTCTCTATCGGTTTTTTGATATTGAAGCCCTGTGACTAGAGTGTGGTCTCCGAACTGCGCTTGGTTAAACACATCAGCATAGTCACGCTCGTAACTTAACCAAGACTCGTGACCGTAACTGCCAACAGAAACGAAGATTTTCTCGAATGCCACGTCAGGGCGAACCCAGTGACGATCGTTTTCAGAACGTGCCATTTTGATATTGAAATCAATATACGGGTTAGTCGGCATGTAGTGGTAAGAGATGGTCGTGGTGTTATCCGTGTATTTATTATCGACGGTGTATGCGTATTTGGCTTTTTCTAATGATCCGTATTTCTTGATGTTGTACTCAGTGATGTTAGGCATTTTTCCGCGGCGGTTAGCCCAAGGTTTACGACCTTCATCTTTGTAGCGAGTGTGGCTAATTTCAAACTCGTGATCGTTGTTTTCATAACCGACTTTTACGAGCATGTTTTCTTGCTCATAACCTGAGTAATCCAGCGTTTCACCACCACCGACTTTAATGTCATCAGAATCTTTTACCGAGCCATTCGCTAGAAAATAAAAACCAGTATCGTTTTTACCATAGAGTGTTAGCGTGTAGGCATTCTCATTGCCGTTGGTGTTGTATGCACTTGAGATGCGAGCACCAAAGTTTCTGTCGCCGTAAAGGAGATCATCGACACTCTTGGTTTTAATGCGAATGGAGCCACCAAACTTTCCGTTGAGTGCTCGATAGTCGTGCGCGCCCTTGATAATTTCTGCTTCACCAATCAAGAACGGATCAAAAAAGAAAGTTCCGTAGCGGTATTGTTGAAAGCCAATTGGAGCGCCATCGACAAATACGGCGATATCGCTTGGATCATCAAAACCACGAATATTAATACGTTCGCCGCCGGAACGGCCGCCGCCATCTAATGATGCGCCCGGAACAGCATCGATCATTGAGGCAAAATTGGAGTACTGTTGCTCTTCAATCTCTGACCAATTAATGGTGGTTTGCGCAGGCTCTGCAATGGTAATAGGTTTGGCATAACGCACACCGATGACTTCAAGCTCTTCATTTGGCGTTGTCTCGGCATATGAATAAAGAGGGAAGAGCAAAGTTAGTGAAATGAGATTTACTTTGAATGGATGACTTTTTAATCGTTTCATATTGATGATTTATAGTGTTTTTATGAAGCTCGGATTATAAGAACATTATTACGATTAATAAATGATAATGAGATTAATTATCAAGTGTGTTTTTGCGATGGCTTGTAAAGTTTTTTATCCATTCGTGGAAACTACGATGAGTATCTGTAGCTTACAGAAAACAAAAAGCCCAGCATCATGGACGCTGAGCTCATTGGCTTTTAAACAAGATGGTGCGAGCACTGTTAGCTAATCAAGTGCGTACTTGGTAGGAGTTACTGAGTTTCTAACGGGATCTGTCCGGTAGTCAGTGGCTCGACATCGAACTCGGTTAGTCCTTCAATGTAACTTTCAACGGCTTGTTCTACCGAATCATCACCTTGGTTGAAGTAAGCAAGGTGGAAGATCGCATCGCCTTCATTAACCAGTGGCAAAGTTTGTTGACCGATCACCAAGCCACGCTTAGGCGCTTTGAGCTCTACCTCATCATGTCCAAGAGGAGAGCTGATATAGGCGAGCGTTTCACCTTGTTCTACTTTGTCTCCCAGATTAACGACAGTACGCAAAATACCGTTACCTGACGCACGAACCCAGCTGGTGGACTTCGCTATGATAGGCTCAGGCAGCTTTTTTCGGCTAGCGCGCAGCATGCCAATGGCTTGCATTACACGCCGAACCCCTAGTACACCAGCGCTGATTGACAGTGGATCAAAACGCAATGCTTCGCCAGCCTCGTAGGTGAGCACGGGGATATCACATTTTTCTGCCTCACTGCGTAAAGAGCCATCACGCAATGCTGAATCAACAATCACTGGCGTCGCAAACGCCTGAGCAATACGCAGAGTTTCTGGGTTGCTTAAGTTTGCGCGAATCTGTGGCAGGTTCGTGCGGTGAATGGCCCCAGTGTGCAGATCCAAAATGTAGTCACAACGCTTGGCAATGTTGTTAAAGAACCCGTGTGCCATTCGAGATGCAAGCGCGCCTTTTTCACTGCCAGGAAAGCAACGGTTGAGATCTCGTCGGTCGGGCAAGTAACGAGATTTATGGATGAAACCAAACACGTTAACAATAGGTACCGCAATGACAGTGCCTTTCAGCTTTTGTGGATCCAGTTGGTTAATGATCTGACGAACGATTTCTACACCATTAAGCTCATCACCATGGATAGCAGCATTGACCATTAACACAGGCCCTTCTTGTTTCCCATGGATGATTTCCACAGGAATAGATAAAGGCGAATGTGTGTATAGCTTCGCTGCTTCAAATTCGATCTCTAATCGTTGTCCTGGTTGTATTTGATGCCCTAAGAGCTCAAACACTTTGCTTTTTTTACTTCTGGCCATAAACCATCTCTGTCAAATGCGTTATCAGCAATGTAACAATTGCTGCAAAATCGCACTAATCATTCTCATTAAGGACACGACAAATTACTTTAATCGTCATGCGCGAAATCTCAGCATGTGTGAAGTTTTTGTTTTCAATATGATCTTTTATATCAGTTTAATACATAACGAGAGGTACAGAAGGAAGAGCAATCATAGGCTTAAAAAATGTGACTGTATTAAAAATAATACTGATAATGAGGGACAAAAAAACGGACTTTTAACCCTACTTTTTATCCGATAATATCCGCGCCGAATTTGAGGTCTAACATTTCTAACTAGAGGTTTTGATGAAAAAGGCAATTGCTAAAATTGGTGCATTGACTGCTGTAGCAGTTTCACTTTCAGGTTGCGTTGGCAGTAATGCCGTGACAGGTTATGTCATGGGGTTTAACTTGAAAGCTGTAGATAACCGTTACGCTCGAGGTGGTCTAAACATGCTTTTAGCACCTGTTTATGGTGTCGCAATCGCAGCGGACTACATCGTGTTTAACTCTCTAGAGTTTTGGACGGGTAAGAACCCTTTAAATGGTAAGCCACATATCTTCGATACAAAGATGGATACTTACATCGATGTAAACCACCAGTTAGATAAATCGTTAACGACGGCGCCAATTGCACCGTTAGCGAATAACCGTGTTATTGATCAGGGTCGAATGCAGCAAATCGATGAGAATACTGTTCAAATGGATATTACTTACAATAACGGCGAGAAGGCGACACTCATGGGTGTGCGCGATGGTGAGCTTGTCACTTACTACATTGATGGCGAGGTCGTTGCACAAACCTCAATGGATGAATTAGCCGCTTATACGCAAAATCGCGTGTAATTTGGTCCAGCCAAACAAAAAAGGGTGCCGTAAAGCACCCTTTGTCGTTTTTCGTGCTTGAATTACGCTTTCTCTGGAATTGCCTCTAGAAGCGCGACCATTTGGTCCCAGTACAGCTGAACGGTATCAATCTTCACTTTCTCATCTGGTGAGTGAGGGAATTTAATTGTTGGACCGAAAGACACCATATCCATGTGTGGGTATGGTTCTTTAAACAGGCCACACTCAAGACCAGCATGGATGACCATGATGTTCGGTTTATGACCGTAAATGCCTTCATACATATCACGGAAAATTGCCATGATCTCGGAATCTGCATCTGGCTTCCAGCCAGGGTAAGCACCTGAGAACTGAATTTGTGCGCCTGCTAATTCAGCAATTGAACGTAGCATACTCTCAACTTGGCTGCGGCCAGAGTCAATCAAAGAGCGAATCAGACACAAAACTGTCACTTTATTTTCTTCAGTAGTGATCACGCCAACGTTCAGTGACGTTTCGACCACACCTTCAATTTCGTCGCTCATGCGCATGACACCATTTGGACAAGCGTTAAGTGCGGCAATGAAGCGTTGCTGATCGGCGATTGAAAATACTTGTGCGTCACTAGCAAGCAATTCATTAAAGGTTACGATACCTGTTTCGATTTTACCCAGCTCAGTTTTAAGCAGATCAGTGTAGTGATCGAACAACTCTGAAAGTTTGTCTTGGTTTTCAGCAGGAAGAGCGACAGTGACAAACGCTTCGCGAGGGATTGCATTACGTAAGCTACCACCACGGAATTCTACCAAACGTAAATCAAGCTCTTGCGCATGACCCGCGAGGAAACGACCAAGTAATTTGTTGGCATTACCGCGACCTGTGTGAATGTCACAACCTGAGTGACCACCTTTTAGGCCTTTCAGCGTCAGTTGGCGTGTTACGAAACCTGCAGGTGTTGCTTCTCGAGAAATATCGAAAGTCATGGTGCCATCAACACCACCGGCGCAACCCATGTAGACTTCGCCTTCTTGTTCAGAGTCTGTGTTTAGAAGGATCTCACCTTCTAACCAACCAGCTTCAAGGCCAAATGCGCCAGTCATGCCTGCTTCTTCATCAATCGTAAGCAGAACTTCGAGTGGACCGTGCTTAATGTCTTTAGATGCCAATACAGCAAGGCAAGAAGCCATACCAATCCCGTTATCTGCACCAAGCGTCGTGCCTTTCGCCGTTACCCATTCGCCATCGATGTAAGGTTGGATTGGATCTTTGGTGAAGTCGTGTTCGGTGTCTTCGTTTTTCTGCGGCACCATGTCGATGTGTGCTTGAAGTACAACAGCCTTCTTATTTTCCATTCCAGGTGTCGCGGGCTTTTTGATGAACACGTTACCGGTTGGATCACGGCGAACGTCAAAGCCTTGCTCTGTTGCCCAGTTGATAATGTACTGTGCTAATGCTTCTTCATGTTTAGATGGGTGAGGGATAGAACAAATCTTATCGAAAAACTGCCAAAGTGGAGCAGGTGATAAGGTACTGATCTCAGAATGGAACTCAGACACGGAGGACTCCTTTTGATGTGCTTTGCCAAATATATACCGTAAAAATATTGTCGAAATAGCATTAAATGCTAGACGATTTGGCCTTCAAATTGCCGTTTAGCATACCACCAGATAAAGAGTACGAGTAGTCGCGTGCACAAGGATTTCTCTCAGAACTGTCACACTTTGTGAACACAATGACAGGCACTATGCGTTCTTTGTCATACTTTCTGAAAGTGGCTTTATTTTTTAACTCATAAAACTGTAATTTAATTACAGTTAAACTTTGATGAAGATCAATTTATATATTTTTTGTGATTCCAGTCACTAAAATGCTTGTAATTAAATTTCTTGGTGGTATATTTGTAACCAGCTTCTGAGAGAAGAATGAAATGCTCAAAGGATGAGTCCGTTTTATCGCCTCCAAGGAACCGAGAAATCAACGAATGTTTAATTGATTTAAAAGGTGATAGTTATGAAAGGTTTACCAAGTACAATGTTCTGGAATAGCAAGTCTGTTTACACCGGCAACTTTGTATACCCAACAAGCTTTGGCTACTAAGTGAAGTCAACGCATGTGACTCGAACAGTTTGTTCACCCCTATAAATTGGAATTTTTTTTCAGTGATATTGCTGACATGATTCACCGCCACCCAAATTGGGTGGCGTTTTTTTATCTCCACTTTCTCTTTCTGACACATTTTCTGCCATCAAGGCTGGATTCTATTCTCCGTTCTTCAGTTTTATCGACTTCCCCGTCAAATCCACCTAGATATGACGCTTAAAACGCCTAGTTTCTATTTGAAAGTTTAGTACATTGTTCAGTTTTTATTCTGTTGTTGGGTTCTGAACGATAATTATTAATTGTTGTTTTATAATAATATATTTCCTGTTTTGCTTTTAAGAATTAGCGAATGGGTTTCATATCCAAAGAAAAAAATCGCATTAGAGTGAAGATTCTATCTAGAATTTGCTATTTGATAACTTTATAATTCCCGCCAATCGATTACGCAACCGTTTACTTTTTACCTTTACAGGATTCGATCATGCTCGAGAGGCTTTTTAAGCTCAGTGACAATGGCACAAATGTGCGCACTGAGATCATTGCAGGTGTTACCACCTTCCTAACCATGGCTTACATTATTTTTGTAAACCCAGCGATCCTGTCGGATACCGGTATGGACCGTGGTGCCATTTTTGTTGCAACTTGTCTTGCGGCCGCTATCGGCTGTTTCATCATGGGATTTGTTGCCAACTACCCAATTGCACAAGCACCAGGAATGGGGCTGAACGCATTTTTCACTTACTCTGTTGTGTTGGGAATGGGCTATACGTGGCAAGTTGCGTTAGCGGCGGTGTTTGTTTCAGGCCTGCTGTTTATTCTTTTGAGTATATTTAAGATCCGTGAGTGGATTATTAACTCGATCCCGCATTCTCTTCGAACTGGTATTTCAGCCGGTATCGGTCTTTTCTTAGCATTTATCGCATTAAAAAATGCAGGCATCGTCGTTGATAACCCTGCGACATTAGTTTCTATGGGAGAGATCACATCATTGCCATCTGTATTGGCTGCGATTGGTTTCTTCCTTACTATCGCGCTTGTTCACCGTGGTGTGAAAGGTGCGGTGATGATCGCCATTCTTGGTGTTACAGCGCTTGGCCTTCTATTTGGTGATGTACAGTGGAGCGGTATTATGTCAACGCCACCAAGCATTGCACCCACTTTCATGCAACTGGATTTCTCTGGTTTGTTTGAAGTTGGCATGATTTCCGTTGTGTTCGCTTTCCTATTTGTCGATTTGTTTGATACCGCAGGTACGCTAGTTGGTGTTTCTCAAAAAGCAGGCCTCACGGATGAGAATGGCAACATCCCGCGTCTAAACAAAGCGTTACTTGCAGACTCAACGGCAACGTCAGTAGGTGCATTACTTGGTACCTCAAACACCACATCTTACATTGAGAGTGTTTCTGGTGTGGCGGCTGGTGGTCGTACTGGTCTAACAGCAGTGGTTGTTGGCGTGCTCTTCCTACTTGCTCTGTTGTTCTCACCACTAGCAGGAATGATCCCAGCTTACGCAACATCGGGCGCTCTGTTCTATGTCGCGATTTTGATGCTGTCTGGACTGGTAAGCATTGATTGGCGTGACCTAACGGAAGCATCACCAGTTGTTGTGACTTGTTTGGTGATGCCATTAACGTTCTCGATTGCAGAGGGTATTACGTTAGGCTTTATCGCGTACGCGGCGATCAAATTATTCAGCGGCAAGGGCCGTGAAGTGTCGATGAGTGTGTGGGTGATGTCTGCCATCTTCATCGTCAAATACCTCGTCGGTTAATTTCTCGAGCAAAAAGCCAGTGTGGATTTATTCACGCTGGCTTTTTCTTTTTTCACGTTGTTCACTTCAGACGGTTTTTCTGCGGAATAGGCAGAGAATTTTGATATCACCGTTGGTATTAGCGGTGTGTTTCGGTAGAATAATCGTTTGCGCAGCTTGAAATCCTCATCTCCATACGTTTTGGAGAGGTCAGTGAGCATTCCGCTTTTGAGTGAGTTCGCTAGATTTTGAGGATGCATATTTTCAAATTATTAGGTTATTACAATGAGTAAAAAATTCATTATCACTTGGGATGCAATGCAGACTTACTGCCGTGAACTGGCTGAAAAACAAATGCCAGCTGAGCAATGGAAAGGAATTTGGGCGGTAAGCCGCGGTGGTTTAGTTCCCGGCGCTATCTTGGCTCGTGAACTGGGTATTCGTTACGTTGATACAATCTGTATTTCAAGCTACGACCATGATCATCAGCGCGATATGACGGTACTAAAAGCACCTGAAGGCGATGGTGAAGGTTACCTAATCGTTGAAGACCTAGTAGACAGTGGTGATACGGCGCGCAAACTACGTGAGATGTATCCAAAAGCGAAGATGATCGCTGTGTGTGCAAAACCTTCAGGCAAAGCGTTGCTAGATGATTATGTGGTAGATATCGCGCAAGACACTTGGATTGAACAACCTTGGGATATGTCAATCCAGTACGCTGAGCCTGTAAACCGCAAGCAAAAATAAACGCTATTAAAGAATATTGAGAAATGCCCCTGTATAGGGGCATTTTTTTTATTATCATAACAACTCATGCTAATAGCCTAAGGTTCTTCCTATGTCTGAAGACGTCAGTAAAAATCTTTCCGAAACTTTGTTCGTGAAACATAAGCAAGCAAAAGAAACCTCTGCGCTTACCCAGTACATGCCGACCAGTCAAAAAATACTTGATGAGCGAGAAGCGCAGGGTGATCGTGCTTGGTATCGTCATTTGCGCCGCTTGCAATGGGCTTGGCAAGGGTTGTCTCCGATAGAGATGGAAGGTGTGCTTTCTAAAATCGCTTCTTCTTCCCACTCTCGAACCAATGATGATTGGTTAGACACCGTAATGGGATACCACAACGGCAACTGGACATTTGAGTGGATTAAGCTCGGCATGGAGCATCAGAAGCGTTCAAATGAAATGCAAGGTGAGGAGGCCGCCGATGAACTCTTCACTGCATCTCTATGTTTTAGTATCGCAGGCTACCCACATCTGAAGAATGATAATTTGGCCTTGCAGGCTCAAGTGCTGGCAAACAAAGCGTACTCTGACGGCGCAGAGAAGACCAAGTACACTATCAAGCAAATTGAAGTGCCTTACCAAAATCGCAAAATCATCGCGAACCTTCATTTGCCAAGAACCGACAAACAACTGCCTGTGGTGATGGTGAGCGCTGGTCTCGATACGTTACAAACCGACATGTGGCGTTTGTTCCGCAATCATCTTGCACCACGAGATATTGCAATGTTGACGGTCGACATGCCTTCGGTGGGGCACAGTTCTCACTGGCCTTTGACTGAGAACTCAAGCTGTCTGCACCAAGCGGTACTAAATGAGCTGTATTCATTGCCTTGGGTGGATCATCACAAAGTGGGGTTAGTTGGATTTCGTTTTGGTGGTAATGCCATGATCCGACTCTCTTTTGTTGAGCAAGAGAAGATCAAAGCTTGTGTAGCCCTCGGCGCACCCGTACATGATATTTTTACTTCCCCTGAGAAGCTGCAAAAAATGCCGAAGATGTACTTAGATCTTTTGGCTTCTCGCTTAGGGAAAAGCGCGGTTGATATTAATAGCATGGCGGGCCAGATGATGGCCTGGTCATTGAAGGTTCAGGGCTTCTTGAGCAGTAGAAAAACCAAAGTACCTATTTTAGCTTTGAGCCTTGAAGGCGATCCGGTGTCTCCACACAGTGATAACCAACTCGTCGCGCTGTTTAGCCAGTATGGCAGAGCGAAAAAAATCAGTTCCAAAACGATTACAAAAGGATATGAGCAATCCCTCGATTTAGCCATAAAGTGGCTAGAAGATGAATTATTAGGGTGACAATTCTCCTAAATTAGTTAAAAGTGATATATCTGAGCAAAAAAATAAGCTCATGATAATTAAAAATAATAATCATTCTTGGGTGTTTACTTTTAACTATGAAAACGGAGATTCATATGTCAGAGACGACTCAGGGCCCGACTCACTTTCGCTTGATGTCAAAGTTGAAGGCGATAGGGCCTTACCTGCGCGAACCACAATCGCAAGAAGGGCGCTATTATTTTGATTGTCTATCTGTTTGTGTAGACGACAAAAAATCGCCTGAGAAGCGTGAATTTTGGGGCTGGTGGATGGATTTAGAATCCATCGAAGGAGGCTTTACTGCCAAATATCATATCGGCAAGTACAACAAAGAAGGGCAATGGGTATCTGAAGCCCTGCCTAAAAAAGCGGTAGAGGAAGTGTATCTGACGCAGAGCACATTCCATCAAAAGCTGGTTGATACTTTAGAAGAACACTTCAAATTAGAAGTCGAATATCACACGGAGTCTTTCGATTTCGCTTAATTTGGTTGTTTTCATTTAATACCAAACAAAAAGGTGCGAAAACGCACCTTTTCTCTTGTTAATTCCCTCTTTGATTGTTAAAACATCCTCTCTTTATTTGTTTTTCACTTCAGAAGACATCATGACAACGAATCAACAAAATGCAGTTGTTTCACAACCACAAACTGTCGTTGTGAAACTGGGTACAAGTGTGCTGACAGGCGGCACTCTGGCACTCGACCGTGCTCACATGGTTGAGTTAGCGCGCCAGTGTGCTGAGCTTAAAAAACAAGGCCATTCAGTGGTAATGGTTTCGTCTGGTGCTATTGCAGCAGGCCGTGAGCATCTTGGTTACCCCGCATTGCCCAACGAGATGGCGAGTAAACAATTACTTGCGGCGGTGGGGCAAAGTCGCTTGATTCAAACATGGGAGTCTTTGTTTGGTATTTACGGTATCAAGATCGGCCAAATGCTACTAACTCGTGCTGATTTAGAAGATCGCGAGCGATTCCTAAACGCACGTGACACCATCAATGCGCTCGTTGCGAACGATATTATTCCTATCGTAAACGAAAATGATGCCGTTGCGACCAGTGAGATTAAAGTGGGCGATAACGACAACCTTTCCGCTTTGGTGGGCATTTTGTGTGGCGCAGATAAGCTCTTGCTTTTAACTGACCAAAAAGGTCTGTTTACTGCTGACCCTCGTAAAGACCCGAACGCAGAGCTGATCAAGGAAGTAAAAACCATCGACGATACGCTGCGTAAAATCGCAGGAGGAAGTGGTACAACATTGGGTACAGGCGGTATGGCAACGAAGCTGCAAGCCGCAGACATCGCTCGCCGCGCTGGTATCGAGGTTATTATTGCTGCCGGTAGTGCACCGAATGTTATCTTTGACTCTTTGAGTGCAGAGCCACAAGGCACACGCTTCCTACCTTGCGCTGAAGCTTTAGAAAACCGTAAACGCTGGATTCTGGCGGGACCTGCGGCATCGGGCGACATCATTATTGATGACGGTGCGGTAAATGCTGTGGTCGGTAAGGGCAGTAGCCTACTTGCTAAAGGGGTAATCAAAGTAAGTGGTGACTTTGCTCGAGGCGAAGTGGCGCGTGTAACAAATTCTCACGGTAAGTTGGTGGCTCGTGGCATCAGCGCCTACTCAAGTGATGACCTAACTAAAATTACTGGTAAGCACAGTAAAGATATCATCTCTATTTTGGGGCATGATTATGGCTCTGAGGTGATTCATCGCGATGATTTGGTTGTCATTCAGGAATAGAATTAGAGGGAAGCAAAGTGGATTTAACGAATATGGGTAAAGCTGCTAAAGATGCAGCTTTCGAATTAGCGACAGCGTCAACTGCGCAAAAGAACCAAGCTTTAGCGCTCATTGCTGATGAGCTAGAAGCAAACTCCGTTGCTATTTTGGCGGCAAACGCTAAAGACATCGAACTTGGCCGTGAAGCGGGTTTAACCGATGCACTGCTTGATCGCCTTTTGCTGAATGAAGAACGATTGACTGCAATTGCGAATGATGTCCGCAACGTTATTAGCTTGAACGATCCTGTAGGCAGCGAAATCGACAGTAAGGTACTGGAAAATGGGATGTCACTGTCCCGTCGCCGCGTACCACTGGGTGTTGTAGGCGTAATTTATGAAGCGCGTCCTAACGTGACTATTGATATTGCGGCGCTGTGCTTGAAAACCGGCAACGCAAGCATTTTGCGTGGCGGCAAAGAGACATTTTTCTCGAATATGGAATTGGTAAAGGTTATTCAGTCTGCGCTAGCAAAGGCGAACCTTCCTGCCGCTTCGGTTCAGTACATTGAAAAGCCAGATCGTGAGCTAGTCTCTCAACTGCTTAAACTGGACGATTACGTCGACATGATCATTCCACGCGGTGGTGCTGGCCTACACAAAATGTGTAAAGAAAACAGCACGATTCCGGTGATTATTGGCGGCTTTGGTATCAGCCATATCTTTGTCGACGAATCCGCTGATCTAGAGAAAGCTCTGAATGTGGTTGAGAACTCTAAAGTTCAACGTCCATCTGCGTGTAACTCACTAGATACGCTGCTCGTGCATGAAAAAATTGCAGCACAGTTTCTGCCAATGATCGTTGAGCGTATGGACGAAAAAGTGACGTTCGTGGCAGAGCCAAAAGCAAAAGAACTCATGGAGCAAGCGAAACAAGTTCGCGATGCTGTTGAAGGTGACTTTGATACGGAATGGTTGAGCTACACCCTTGGTGTAAAAGTCGTGTCTGATGTGAAAGATGCAATTGATCATATGCGTGTTCATAACGCGAGCCACTCAGATGCGATCATGACCAATAGTTTGGAAAACTCAGAACTGTTCATCAATTCTGCTGGTTCCGCGGCGGTTTATGTGAATGCTTCAACGCGCTTTACAGACGGTGCGCAATTTGGCCTTGGCGCAGAAGTCGCAGTATCCACGCAAAAGCTACATGCCCGTGGTCCAATGGGCTTAGAAGAGCTAACTAGCTACAAGTGGGTTGGTAAAGCGAACTACTTAGCACGCAGTTAACACATTCGACGAGATCTTGAGTGAAAAAGGGGCCTTTGGGCCCCTTTTTGTTTTGTCTAACATACCAATTCCGCTACACTACATGAGCTTTTATTTCGGTTTGAAAGCGTTATACCCAAATAGCTTTAATAGAGTCCGTATAACCATGAACGCGTGGTTATTCGTGATTGCTCATGAGGTTATTTTGGTATAGATATGGAGGTGATATGCATTGTCCTTTTTGTTCCGAGAACGATACCAAAGTTATTGATTCCCGCTTAGTGGCTGATGGCCATCAAGTTCGACGTCGTCGTCAGTGCTTGGCGTGTAGCGAGCGTTTTACTACGTTTGAAAGCGCAGAGTTAGTGATGCCTAAAGTGATCAAATCGAATGGCAACCGTGAACCATTTGATGAAGATAAAATGGTTGGCGGTATTCAGCGCGCATTAGAGAAACGCCCAGTGAGTGCCGATTCTATAGAGTTAGCGATCAGTATGATCAAATCACAACTGCGTGCGACGGGTGAACGAGAGGTTCCGAGTGAAATGATTGGTAATTTAGTCATGGACCAACTCAAAGAGCTCGACAAGGTCGCTTATATCCGTTTCGCCTCAGTTTACCGCAGCTTTGAAGACATTCGCGAGTTTGGCGAAGAGATTGCCCGCCTAGAAGACTGAGTAGCTCATGACTCAACACACTCCTGAAAGAGCGTTTTCTGATTTAGATTTCGCCATGATGTCACGAGCTATTAAGTTAGCGAGATGTGGCATTTATACCACCGCCCCAAATCCAAATGTGGGGTGCGTCATCGTTCGTGATGAAGAAATTGTTGGTGAGGGCTATCACCACCGCGCTGGTGAGCCGCATGCGGAAGTGCACGCGATGCGCATGGCGGGTGAAAAAGCAGTTGGTGCAACCGCTTATGTGACGCTCGAACCTTGCTCTCATTACGGCCGTACACCGCCATGTGCTGAAGGGCTAATCAAAGCCAAAGTGGCACGTGTGGTTTGCGCAATGGTAGACCCAAACCCTAAAGTTGCGGGGCGGGGCATCCAGATGTTGCGTGATGCCGGAGTTGAAGTACAAATCGGCTTGTTAGAGCGAGATGCTCTTGCCCTTAATCCAGGGTTTATAAAGTACATGCGTACAGGCATGCCGTTTGTTCAATTAAAAATGGCTGCCAGTTTGGATGGGCAAAGCGCGCTCAGCAATGGGCAGAGCCAATGGATCACCTCCCCAGCGGCCCGCCAAGATGTGCAGCATTATCGAGCGATGAGTGGTGGCATTCTCTCTACCAGCAAAACGGTGATTGATGATAATGCGTCACTCAATGTGCGTTGGGATGACTTACCTACCAGTGTTCAAGCGCAGTATTTACGAGAAGAACTTCGTCAACCAGTACGTGTAATCTTAGACCGTCAGAACCATTTAACGGATGCGCTCAAGCTGTTCCATACCGATGGAGAGCGAGTTATTGTTAGCCCAGATGGAGACTGTATCCCTCTATTGGACAGCGCTGACCAGATTGACTTATCAACAACATTAAAGCGTATCTCGGATGAGCACCACATCAATCACTTATGGGTTGAAGCTGGAGCTACGCTAGCGAGTGCGATGATAAAGGCTAACCTTGTAGATGAGCTCATTGTTTACCTTGCGCCAAAACTCATGGGCAGCGATGGTCGGGGGCTTATCGGTGCTTTAGGGTTAAGCGCTATGGCTGACGTCATAGATTTAAACATTACAGACGTTCGTATGGTTGGGGTAGACATTCGCATCACCGCCACCATAAAACGTAATGAACTTAGATAAGAAATAGTATGTTTACAGGAATAGTAGAAGCAGTTGGCAAGTTAGCTGCGATTACGCCGAAGGGCGAAGATATCACTGTCACGATTGAAACGGGTACGCTTGATATGTCAGACGTTAAGTTAGGCGATAGCATTGCGACCAATGGTGTTTGCTTAACGGTAGTTGACTTCGGAAGCCACTATTACAGTGCTGATCTGTCATTAGAAACCTTGAAGAAAACTGGGTTTGCCGAGTACCAAGTGGGCGATAAGGTGAATCTAGAAAAAGCCATGTTACCAACAACGCGATTGGGTGGACATATCGTTTCTGGCCATGTCGATGGGGTTGGTGAAATTGTCGAACGCAATTCAGTTGGCCGTGCGATAGAGTTTTGGGTTGCAATGCCAGCGGAAATTAGCAAGTACGTTGCAGAGAAAGGCTCGATTACTGTTGATGGTATTAGCCTAACCGTCAACGACTTACGTAAAAATGCTTTTAAGCTGACGATCGTTCCTCATACGAGTGAAGAAACTACGATTGACCAGTTTCAAGTGGGGCGCAAAGTCAACTTAGAAGTTGATGTACTTGCGCGTTATATGGAGCGTTTACTGCAAGGGCAGCAAGAAGATAAGGCCGAGTCTCGTATTTCGATGGACTTTTTACAGCAAAACGGTTTTGCATAAGTCTTGGGAGTGGCTGCGTGAGGCGTGCGATAAAGAGCAGACTCACAGAACACCGCGAGATTCATTGACTTGCTTGGTGCAAAGCTCAAACTATTGACCTCACCAGCATTCACTGCAACATGATTTTTTCATTGCTGCCGCAATAACAAATTTAGAATAACGGGAAAACAGACTATGCCAATCAGTACGCCACAAGAAATTATTGATGATATTCGCGCAGGCAAAATGGTCATCCTAATGGATGATGAAGACCGCGAGAATGAAGGTGACTTGATCATGGCTGCCGAGCATATTACGCCGGAAGCCATCAACTTTATGGCAACCTATGGCCGTGGCCTGATTTGTTTAACCATGACCAAAGATCGTTGCGAAAGCCTAGGTCTGCCACCAATGGTGCAAGACAATAATGCGCAATACACAACCAACTTTACCGTTTCTATTGAGGCGGCAGAAGGAGTAACGACGGGTATTTCAGCCGCGGATCGCGCACGTACGGTTCAAGCGGCAGTCGCGCCAAACGCCAAAGCTGCGGATTTGGTGCAGCCTGGTCATATCTTCCCGCTCGCGGCCCAAGATGGCGGCGTACTGACTCGCGCTGGTCACACTGAAGCTGGCTGTGATTTGGCTCGCCTTGCTGGTTTAGAGCCTGCATCGGTGATTGTTGAGATCTTAAATGACGACGGCACCATGGCTCGTCGCCCTGATCTAGAGGTCTTTGCAGAGAAGCACGGTATTAAATTGGGCACTATTGCCGACCTAATTGAGTACCGCAATAACACTGAGACAACGATTGAACGTGTGGCAGAGTGCAAGTTACCGACAGAGTTTGGCGAGTTCACGTTAGTCACGTACAAGGACACCATTGATAACCAAGTGCACTACGCAATGTGCAAGGGCGATTTGAAAGAAAAAGCGCCACTGGTTCGCGTACATCTTCAAGACGTTTTTACCGACTTACTACGTAGCGACCGTAATGCAGAGCGCAGCTGGACACTAGATAAGGCAATGAAACGCATTGGTGAAGAAGGCGGTGTGCTGGTTGTTCTTGGCCATGAAGAATCGACTGATCTACTTATTCATCGCGTGAAGATGTTTGAAGCGCAAGACAAAGGTGAAGCACCAACGCTTGCTAAAAAACAAGGCACGTCTCGCCGTGTTGGTGTGGGGTCACAGATTCTTGCGGATCTCGGTGTACATGATATGCGCCTTCTGTCATCGACCAACAAAAAGTACCACGCATTAGGTGGTTTTGGTCTGAACGTGGTTGAGTACGTCTGCGAGTAACAACCGAACAATAAGTTCCTAGTCTTTTACGCACTCAACTCGTCAATGGCTAGGAACCGGTGATTTGCCTCCAATTTCCATTAGATATTGCTCACAAATTTGTGCTAGAATCCGGCGATTCTCACTTGATGAACATATTTCACTTATAAATAGAGTTAAAGGAAAGCTTATGAAAGTGATCGAGGGTGGCTTCCCAGCGCCAAATGCAAAAATTGCTATCGTTATTTCTCGTTTCAACAGTTTTATTAACGAAAGCCTACTTTCTGGTGCGATCGATACACTAAAGCGTCACGGACAAGTAAGCGAAGACAACATCACGGTTGTGCGTTGTCCAGGTGCCGTAGAACTACCTCTAGTAGCTCAGCGTGTTGCTAAAACTGGCAAATTCGACGCTATTGTTTCTCTAGGGTCTGTTATTCGCGGTGGAACGCCTCACTTTGACTATGTTTGTAGTGAAATGAACAAAGGTCTAGCACAAGTGTCTATGGAATTCAGCATTCCAGTAGCATTTGGTGTTTTGACTGTTGATACGATCGATCAAGCGATTGAACGCGCAGGAACCAAGGCTGGTAATAAAGGTGCAGAGGCTGCACTAAGCGCACTTGAAATGATTAATGTACTATCTGAAATTGATTCCTAATGGGGGCCAGTGTGAAACCAGCCGCACGTCGTAACGCACGTCAATTCGCTCTACAGGCGATCTACTCATGGCAAATTACTAAAGAGAATGTTGCCAAGATTGAAGAACAGTTTTTGTCTGGCGACAAATACGATGAAGAAGAACTTCATGCATCTGAGCCAGCGCTTGCTGCTCCAGAAACAGACGTAGCTTACTTCCGTGAACTACTAAGCGGTGTTGTACTTAGCCACGCTGAGCTAGATAGCAAAATTCGTCCATACATCTCTCGTCCTATGCAGGATTTAGATATGATGGAACTTGCTCTTCTTCGCCTTGCTATGTACGAGATGACTCGTCGCGAAGATGTTCCTTACAAAGTTGTTATCAATGAAGCGATTGAACTTGCAAAAGTCTTCGCAGCAGAAGATAGCCACAAGTTTGTGAACGGTGTACTTGATAAAGCAGCACCTCACATTCGTAAGAAATAACGATTTCTTCAATGAAAAGGTCAGCACATGCTGACCTTTTTTGTATCAAAAGCTTTTACATCAAAAAGTAAGTGAATTATGTCTGGTGAATTTAATCTGATAGACAAATACTTCGTCGGTCGTCAGAGCCAACGTAAAGATGTCCATCTAGCGGCTGGTGATGATTGCGCACTCGTTAAGGCGCCGACTAATGTTCAGATTGCGATTAGCACGGATACATTGGTGGCGGGAACGCATTTCTTAGCCGACGCAAATCCGGCGTGGGTGGCGCACAAAGCATTGGCTTCTAACATCAGTGATTTGGCAGCGATGGGAGCAACGCCTGCATGGGTGAGCTTTGCATTAACGATGCCCGAGCCAGATGAAGAATGGCTTGCACCTTTCTGTGATGCATTTTTCGAACTGGCTGATTACTATGGTATCCAGTTAATAGGCGGTGACACCACCAAAGGGCCATTGTGTCTGACACTAACGGTGCAAGGTTTTGTACCTGAAGACAAAGCGCTCACACGTTCCGGAGCAAAGCCAGGGGACTGGGTGTACGTAACGGGGAACCTTGGCGATGCAAAAGCTGGCTTAGATGTGATTCTAGATGGCTCTCTACGCAGCAGAGCTGGCGCGGAAGCACTAGAGCGAGCTCATTACCTTAGTTCGCCTCGTGTGCTCGCTGGTCAGGCTCTTGTTGGCTTAGCCTCGTCGGCGATAGATATTTCAGATGGTTTAATCTCTGATATTAAGCACATTTTACAGCGATCTCAGGTTGGGGTGAGTATTGATGTCTCTCAGCTACCGATCTCTTCAGAATTAGTCCAGTTTTTAGATGATAAGATCAGCGCGCAGCAGTATGCTTTAGCAAGTGGCGAAGAATACGAGTTGTGTTTTACCGTGCCGGAGCAAAATCGAGGCTCGTTACAAAGCGCTTTATCTCATACTGGCTGTAAGGTCACATGTATTGGTCAAATCCGACCAAATGGAACCTTCGAGCTGCATGATAACAATCAACCACTTGATTGGGACTTAAGTGGCTTCGACCACTTTAAATGATCTGAGCTAAGCTCTAGCCAAGAGCCTGTTACTATTGAGCAACTCACAGGCATGACGATTGAAACCAAACTAGCAGTATAGGTTTAAGGATATGACCAACCCTCTTTCTCTGATTTCATTAAAGAACCCGTGGCATCTATTGGCGACGGGTTTTGGCAGTGGATTATCCCCGTTTATTCCAGGAACAATGGGGACACTGGCGGCCGTGCCCTTCTTTTTGTTGTTGGCGCAATTGCCATTTACGGCGTATGTCATTGTTGTTCTGATTTCGTGTGTGATCGGCATTCAAATCTGCCAAGTGACGTCTGCAGACATGAAAGTACATGATCATGGTTCAATCGTATGGGATGAATTTGCGGGTTTTTGGATTACGATGGGTATCGTCCCTGCGTTAAATATTCCGTTGACCGAGTGGAAGTGGTTGCTCACTGGCTTCATCTTGTTCCGTTTTTTCGACATGGTAAAACCGTGGCCAATTGGGTGGCTAGATAAGCGAGTTCACGGTGGGCTGGGTATTATGGTTGATGATATCGTGGCGGGAATTATGGCTGGTGTTGCCCTGTTTCTAGTCGCAAAATACGCCGGCTGGATGAATTAAACGTTGGACGTAAAAAAGGGATGCCATGAGCATCCCTTTTTACATGCTATTTTGCTAAATAATCCAAGATGGATTTTTCAATCCCTTTTGCATCGAGACCAAGCTCTTCATGCAGTTCATCTTGTGTTCCTTGATGAATAAACTCATCTGGTAAACCTAGGTTCAACACAGGTTTAATGATTTTATCTTTCATCATGAACTCAACAACACCAGCACCAGCACCACCCGCGATAACATTTTCTTCTAACGTCACGAGCACGTCATGATCTGCGGCTAATTGACGAATTAATGCTTCATCGAGCGGCTTCACAAAGCGCATATCAGCAACAGTGGCGTTAAGGTATTCTGCCGCTTCTAGCGCGTTACCCAAGAAAGTACCAAAGTTCAGAATAGCAACTTTTTCACCTTGGCGAACCATGCGTCCTTTACCGATTTCTAAAGCCGTAAACTCAGTTTCGATTTCTACGCCCATCCCGCTACCGCGAGGGTATCGAACCGCACTAGGGCCAGTATGTTTATGGCCAGTGTAAAGCATTTGTCGACATTCGTTTTCGTCACTTGGCGCCATGATCACCATGTTCGGAATACAGCGCATAAAGCTTAGATCGAATGCGCCTTGGTGAGTTTGGCCATCTGCACCAACGAGACCTGCACGGTCGATAGCGAACATTACTGGTAAATCCATGATCGCGATATCGTGGATCAGTTGGTCATAACCACGTTGCAAGAAAGTCGAATAGATAGCAACGATTGGATGATCGCCCGCAATTGCCATGCCTGTTGCAAGTGTCACAGCGTGTTGCTCAGCAATCGCCACGTCAAAGTATTGGTCTGGATATTCTTTTGAGAAACGTACCATACCAGAGCCTTCGCGCATTGCTGGCGTAATTGCCATTAGCTTAGGATCTTGGGCCGCCATGTCACATAAAAAGTCACCAAAGATCTTTGAGTAAGTTGGCTTACCGCCACTGCTTTTCGGTAGACAGTTATGCGTTGGATCGAATTTAGGAACACCATGGTAGCCGATAGGATCTTTCTCGGCAGGCTCATAACCTTTGCCTTTCTTGGTCATGATGTGTAGGAACTGAGGACCTTTGAGCTCACGCATGTTTTTTAGCGTTTTGACGAGTTCATTGACGTCGTGCCCATCAATCGGACCAATGTAATTAAAGCCGAACTCTTCGAACAGAGTACCAGGCACTACCATGCCTTTTAGGTGCTCTTCCGTACGGCGAACCAACTCTTTAATAGGTGGAACACCAGACAACACTTTTTTACCGCCTTCACGGATAGAAGTGTACAAGCTGCCAGAAAGTACTTTCGCAAGGTGGTTATTCAGGGCGCCGACGTTTTCTGAAATAGACATTTCGTTGTCGTTCAAAATCACCAACATATCAGGATGAACGTCGCCAGCGTGGTTCATAGCTTCGAATGCCATGCCGGCTGTAATTGCGCCATCGCCAATCACACTGACAATTTTACGACCTTTGCCTTCTTTTTGTGCGCTGATGGCCATGCCAAGACCAGCACTAATCGATGTCGAAGAGTGACCGACAGATAAGGTGTCATATTCACTTTCTTCACGCCAAGGGAAAGGGTGTAGACCATCCTTTTGGCGAATTGTTGGCATTTTATCGCGACGTCCGGTTAGGATTTTATGCGGGTAAGCCTGATGACCAACATCCCAGATCAGTTTGTCGATAGGGGTGTTGTAAACATAATGCAGAGCGACAGTTAGCTCCACGGTGCCTAAGCCAGACGCTAAGTGTCCGCTAGATTGGCTCACTGAATTTAGCAGATACGTTCGCAGTTCATCACACAGATTTGGTAATGTTTCTTTCGGAAGGAGACGTAATTCTTCCGGTGTATTTGCTAACGCCAGTGTTGGGTACTTTGAAATATCAAGAGTCATATAAATGCGCGCTTATAGTGTTAATTTTTGCGCTCGATGACATATCGGGCGAACTCTTCGAGTAACTGAGTATTGTATGGGATAGCTTCCAATGCTTGAAGTGCTTCCTGTAACAGAGTGTGAGCTTTCTCTATGGCTCCCTCTAAACCCAGCAGGGAAGGATAAGTGCTCTTATTCAGACCTTGGTCGGAACCTTGAGGCTTACCCAGTGTTTCTGTGTCACTGATGATATCAAGAATATCGTCTTGAACCTGAAACGCCAAACCAATTGCTTTTGAGTAGCGCTCCAAGTGAGGTAGAACCTCGATACCTTTCTCACCAGCAGCTAATGCACCTAATTTTACCGCACAATCAATCAGAGCTCCGGTTTTTTTACGGTGTATCTCTTCCATTTCTTCAAGAGAAACTTGGCGATTTTCTGCGCCTAAATCTAAAGCTTGTCCAACACACATGCCGTTGGCGCCAGAAGAATGCGCCAGCGCTTTGATCATATTGATGCGTTGAGTCTCGGCTGCCGGGTTTAATTGACCATCGGCAATAATGGTGAAGGCGAGAGTTTGTAGTGCATCACCTGTCAGTATTGCGGTTGCTTCATCAAACTTAATATGACAAGTTGGTTGACCTCGACGCAGTTCATCATCGTCCATGGCTGGCAGATCATCATGAATGAGTGAGTAGGCATGTATACATTCGATAGCAGCGGCAGGAGTGTCTAAGTCTTCTGGTTTACAGCCGAGCATTTGACCTGTGATGTAAACAAGAAAAGGGCGAACGCGTTTTCCACCTAGCAAAAGGCCGTATTTCATTGCTTGAATCAATGGCTGCTCTTGATATGGAAGCTGATCGAGCCACAAGTTCAATTGCTGATTGTTTCTTTGTTGAAAAGACGTCAATGTCTGTTGCATCACATTGCTCACTACTGATGGTTATTCTGAATCTGGTTTGAAGTCACTCAGTGGTGCTTCATCATCTTCGCTGAGAAGAATACTTACGCGCTGTTCGGCGTCGCTAAGTTTAGTTTGGCCAGCACGAGCTAAGGCAATGCCTCGTTCAAACTTACGTAGAGCATCATCTAGGGCAAGATCGCCATTTTCTAATTGATCAACCAAGCTATCAAGCTCTTCAATGGTTGCTTCGAAGGTCATGTTTTCTGGTTTCTTGACCGCCATCTTTTTTCTGCCTTAATCAAGCCTTGGAGAAGATGCACGAAAGTTACCTTAGCCTAGTAACTTGGTCAAATTTAACCTTATATAATTGTCACAAAATTAGCGTTAAACGAGCCTAAGCGCTGAAACCCCATATTTTGGTTAAGGTTGTTAAGTCTAATTTGTGATCCATTAGCTAAGATTTTTCTAAAAATTCTGCGCGAGTTGTCGATACAGGTAATAATCCGCCCAATGGCAGTATTTGAGTATAGCGTGAGGAGTGCTTTGTGGATTTAGCAACCCTATTAGGTTTGATTGGTGGTTTTGCATTCGTCATTATGGCGATGGTGCTTGGTGGCAGCATCGGCATGTTTGTCGATGTCACGTCGATCCTTATTGTCGTTGGTGGCTCAATATTTGTAGTACTGATGAAGTTCACAATGGGACAGTTCTTTGGTGCAACAAAGATCGCAGGCAAAGCCTTCATGTTTAAAGCGGATGAACCGGAAGACTTGATCGCAAAAATTGTGGAAATGGCCGATGCGGCACGTAAAGGTGGTTTTCTTGCTCTTGAAGAGATGGAAATTAATAACACTTTTATGCAAAAAGGCATTGATTTGCTTGTTGATGGCCATGATGCCGACGTGGTAAGAGCAGCCTTAAAAAAAGACATCGCGCTTACGGATGAACGACATACTCAAGGCACTGGCGTATTTCGCGCCTTTGGTGACGTTGCCCCTGCAATGGGGATGATTGGTACCTTGGTTGGCTTAGTCGCGATGCTTTCGAATATGGATGATCCAAAAGCGATTGGACCAGCAATGGCGGTTGCGCTCTTAACCACATTGTATGGCGCGATCCTGTCCAACATGGTGTTTTTCCCTATTGCGGATAAGCTTTCTCTGCGCCGTGACCAAGAAACGCTAAACCGCCGTTTGATCATGGATGGCGTATTAGCGATTCAAGATGGTCAAAACCCGCGAGTGATTGATAGCTACTTGAAGAACTACCTCAACGAAGGTAAACGTGCCCTTGAGATTGACGAGTAACTTGGAGAGTAGTGATGGATGATGAAGATAACAAATGCGATTGTCCGCCACCCGGTCTCCCGTTATGGATGGGGACATTCGCGGACTTAATGTCGCTACTGATGTGTTTCTTTGTTCTTCTGCTCTCGTTTTCTGAGATGGACGTGCTGAAGTTCAAACAGATTGCGGGATCAATGAAATTTGCCTTCGGTGTACAAAATCAACTTGAAGTGAAAGACATTCCCAAAGGTACTAGCATCATTGCTCAAGAGTTTCGACCGGGCCGACCGGAACCAACGCCGATTGATGTCATCATGCAGCAAACTATGGACATCACTCAGCAGACGCTCGAATTTCATGAAGGGGAGTCTGACCGAGCTGGTGGCACAAAGCGTGATGAAGGCAAGTTAACCGGTGGTCAATCGCCAGAAACGTCAACGCAAAACAATCAATCTGCAGAAGCGGACATGCAACAGCAGCAATCTGAAGAGATGTCGCAAGAGATGGAAACCTTGATGGAAAGCATCAAGAAAGCTTTAGAGCGAGAGATTGAACAAGGTGCCATTGAAGTTGAAAATCTTGGCCAACAGATTGTTATACGCATGCGTGAAAAAGGTGCATTCCCTGAAGGTTCGGCCTTCTTGCAGCCTAAATTCCGCCCTTTAGTTCGACAAATTGCAGAGTTAGTAAAAGACGTGCCAGGCATTGTGCGAGTATCAGGTCATACGGACAACCGACCGTTGGACTCAGAGCTTTATCGTTCTAACTGGGATCTCTCTTCTCAGCGCGCCGTATCGGTTGCACAAGAGATGGAGAAGGTGAGAGGCTTCTCTCATCAACGTTTGAGAGTGCGAGGCATGGCAGATACTGAACCATTGTTGCCGAATGATTCTGATGAAAATCGCGCGCTTAACCGACGGGTTGAAATCAGCATCATGCAAGGCGAGCCACTATACAGTGAAGAAGTGCCTGTAATTCAATAACTAGACTTTAGTTTCAAGTCAGTAGAGAGATAAGAAAGCGAGCAGATTGCTCGCTTTTTTTGTTTTTCCAATCCGCTTGGGTGTATAATCTTGCGCCTTAAAAGTGAGCTCAGACTACTTTTTGTGACTGAAACGCGGTTTTACTGCGTATGAAGCATTGAAGTTGAGTGTCACTCTTTGTTGATTGCGAAACTAACCTGCGAATTAGACTATGAAATTTATTGTAAAGCCCCATCCAGAAATTTTTGTAAAAAGTGAATCTGTGCGTAAGCGCTTCACAAAGATTTTAGAGTGCAACATTCGTAACATCATTAAGAGCCGCACGGAATCTGTCGCGGTATTCAACCGTCGTGATCACATTGAAGTGACCTCTGAGAGTAACGAATTCCACGCTGAAGTTCTTGAGGTTTTGACTCATACACCAGGCATTCACCACGTACTGGAAGTGAAGCAGACCGAATTTAAAGATTTGCACGATATCTTCGAACAAGTACTGGAGCTAAATCGCTCTGCACTCGAAAATAAAACCTTTGTTGTACGTGCGAAGCGTCGCGGTAAGCACGACTTTACCTCTATCGAACTAGAGCGTTATGTCGGCGGTGGTTTAAACCAAGCGATTGAGAGCGCAAGAGTTAAGCTGCAAAACCCAGACGTGACGATCAAGGTGGAAGTCTCGAACGATAAGCTAAACCAAGTGCTGGCTCGTCATAAAGGTTTAGGCGGCTTCCCACTGGGCACGCAAGAAGACGTGTTGAGCTTGATCTCTGGTGGTTTTGACTCTGGTGTTTCTAGCTATCTGCATATCAAGCGTGGCTCAAAAGTACATTACTGCTTCTTTAACTTAGGTGGTCCAGCACACGAAATCGGCGTTAAGCAGGTTTCTCACTACCTATGGAACAAATACGGTTCTTCTGCAAAAGTACGTTTCATTTCAGTTGATTTCGAACCTGTGGTTGCGGAAATCCTAGAGAAAGTCGATGACGGTCAAATGGGGGTTATCTTGAAGCGTATGTTCATGCGTGCAGCAGGCATGATCGCTCAGAAGATGAAGATCGAAGCATTGGTGACTGGCGAAGCGCTCGGTCAGGTATCGAGCCAAACGCTAACTAACCTCCGCCATATCGATAACGTAACGGACACGTTGATTCTGCGCCCACTTATCAACTGGGATAAAGAAGACATCATTAACCTAGCACGCGAAATCGGCACAGAAGACTTTGCGAAGACTATGCCAGAGTATTGTGGTGTTATTTCTAAGAAGCCGACAGTAAAAGCGATTAAAGCGAAGCTAGAAGCGGAAGAAGAGAAGTTTGACTTTAGCATTCTTGAGCAAGTAGTTCGTGATGCACGCATGATGGACATTCGTGATATCGCGAAAGAGTCTGAGCAAGCAGCACCAGAAGTCGAGCAGGTTGAAGCGGTAGAAGAGCACGCGGTTGTGCTAGATATTCGTAGTCCTGAAGAGGAAGACGATAACCCGCTCGAAATCGAAGGTGTGGATGTGAAACATATCCCATTCTACAAGTTGGGTACACAGTTTGGTGATTTAGACCAATCTAAGACATATCTATTGTACTGTGACCGTGGGGTGATGAGCCGTCTGCAAGCACTTTACTTGCAAGAGCAAGGCTTCAATAACGTAAAAGTTTACCGCCCATAGTTGACTGATAAAAAGACGTTAAAAGGCGCAAATTGAGACATCAATTTGCGCCTTTTTTGTTTTTGATCGCGTTACAGCTAACCATTACTTAGCATAATGTTGAGGCTTATCGCAAAGCCATACACTTTATGTTGATATAACGATAATTAATCCGAAAGAAGAGTAATAAAGTGATGTTGCTTCCAGATATGCGGATGAGATTTTCGATAGATAAAAAAACACCGCCTAATTTAGGCGGTGTAACAAATTTGACAGACAGGTCAAAAATAAATACAGGAAGTATATGTTTTGTCACAGGGAGTGTGGACAAAACATTATGGTAGAAATCTACCTAACTCGAAATACGAGTTTGCAAACACAACATCGCAACAACAAGCCAATTGATTTCCAAAGAAATCAAGCCGTTCAGGCTCGTGTTGCGGGGTGAAATATAGAATTTATCTGGCTGTTCGACAACGGACATTTTATAATGTTTCAGATTAAAAAAACTAATCCTATTTGAGGTCCCATATGTCTCGCAGATTGCCTCCATTAAATTCGCTTCGAGTCTTCGAAGCGGCTGCTCGCCATCTCAGTTTTACGCGAGCGGCAGAAGAGTTGTTTGTTACTCAAGCCGCGGTCAGTCACCAGATTAAAGCACTCGAAGAGTTCTTATCGTTGAAGCTTTTTCGTCGCCGTAATCGTTCGCTATTGTTGACAGAAGAAGGACAAAGTTACTTTCTCGACATCAAAGATATTTTCACCTCGATTGCCGAGGCGACAGATAAGGTATTGCAACGTAGTGAAAAAGGGGCATTGACGATCAGTCTACCGCCGAGTTTTGCTATCCAATGGTTGGTGCCTCGTTTGGCCGATTTTAATGCTCAAGAGCCAGATATCGATGTACGTATTAAAGCTGTGGATATGGATGAAGGTTCACTGACTGATGATGTAGATGTGGCTATCTACTATGGCCGTGGGAATTGGCCGGGTTTGCGAGCGGATAAATTGTACCAAGAGTTTCTGATCCCACTTTGTTCACCTTCGTTACTTTTAGGCAACAAACCATTAGAATCTCTAAGTGACCTCAAATTACACACTTTGTTACATGATACTTCGCGTAAAGACTGGAAGCAGTTTGCGCGTCATTACAACATCGAAGGTATCAATGTAAACCACGGTCCTATCTTCAGCCACTCGACGATGGTGCTACAGGCTGCTGCGCATGGTCAGGGGGTCGCGCTTGGTAACAACGTACTCGCCAAGCCAGAAATGGAAGCTGGACGACTCATTGCGCCATTCGACGAGGTGTTGATCTCCAAGAATGCATTCTACGTGGTGTGTCATGAACAGCAGGCAGATATGGGCCGAATCGCAACGTTTAGAGACTGGATGTTAGCGACCGCGAGAAAAGAGCAAGAGGAAGTATTAGATGAGCCAATGGATAGTTGAGGGACCTGAGAGCGGTCCTCTATTTATCTTTGCCCATGGCGCTGGAGCGGGGATGGAACATGATTTCATGACCGCCGTTGCCAAAGGATTAGTTGAGCAAGGAATTCGCGTGGTGCGATTTAACTTCCCGTATATGATTAAGCGAGCGGAAGATGGGAAAAAGCGCCCACCAGAGCGTGCGCCAAAACTGCTGGAAGCCTATGAAGAAGTGATTGCTCACTTTACCTCTCAACCTATTGTCATTGGTGGCAAGTCAATGGGTGGTCGCATGTCGAGTTTACTGGCTGAAAATGAGCTGGTGGCGGGCATTGCCTGTTTAGGGTTTCCATTTCACCCACCGGGAAAGCCAGAGAAATACAAAGGCGAGCACTTAGCAACTATTGAGAAACCTACGCTGATTCTACAAGGGGAGCGAGACACCTTTGGTAATCGTGAGGAGTTCGATGACTTTGTCCTTTCATCACAAGTCAAGGTGAGTTTTTTACCCGATGGTGACCACAGCTTTAAACCGCGCAAGAGCTCAGGCCATACCGAGGCGGGTAACATCGAGCTCGCGGTAGAGCAGTTAGTGGCGTTTATCAAAGAGGTGTACCGTGAAAAGTAAGTGGTTACTCTCATTTTCTGGTCTATCTGGGCTGGTTTCTGTCGCTCTAGGTGCCTTTGCTGCACATGGGCTAAAAGCTCAGCTGGCTCCGTATTTACTTGGCGTATTTGAGACTGGAGTGTTGTACCAATTTATTCACACGCTGGCGATTGTGTTTTGTGCGGTTTTATTGCTATTGAATTTGGGACAAAAAGCACAAAAATATTTTTTCATTGCAGCGATTTGCTTTATCATCGGCATCTTTTGTTTTAGCGGCAGTCTTTACGCGCTGGCGCTGACAGGCATTAAGTGGTTTGGGCCGATTACTCCAATGGGAGGATTACTGTTCATGATTGGTTGGTGTCTGTTCTTTTTTGCTGCGTTCAATATCAAAGAGGTCTCCAAGTGAAACAACTAATGCTCTATTGCCGTTCAGGCTTTGAGAAAGAGTGTGCTGGTGAAATTCAGGACAAAGCGACACAGTTGGAAGTGTATGGCTTCCCTCGTGTGAAGAGAAACTCAGGTTATGTTGTCTTCGAGTGTTACCAAGATGGAGATGCGGACAAACTTGCGAGAGGTTTGGACTTCAAGTCGTTAATCTTCGCTCGCCAAATGTTTGCGGTAGCGGCTGAGTTTCAATCGCTGCCAAGTGATGACCGCATTAGCCCAATTTTGAACGAGCTAGCAGACATTGAAGCGTTTCCTCGCTGTGGGGATTTGAGAATTGAAACCCCGGATACGAATGAAGCGAAAGAACTACTGAAATTCTGCCGTAAATTTACTGTCCCAATGCGTCAAGCGTTGCGCGGTAAAGGTCTAATGTTGAACAAAGACAACGCGAAGAAGCCAGTACTGCACATTTGTTTTGTGGAGCCTGGCCACTGTTATGTCGGTTATTCTTACACTGACAATAACTCTCAGTTCTTCATGGGTATTCCTCGCCTTAAGTTCCCAGCAGATGCCCCAAGTCGTTCAACGCTTAAACTGGAAGAAGCATTTCACGTATTTATTCCACGTGAAGAGTGGGATGAGCGTTTGGCACCAGGAATGTGGGGAGTTGATTTAGGGGCATGTCCAGGCGGTTGGACGTACCAACTGGTGAAGCGCTCGATGTTCGTTCACTGTGTCGATAACGGCATGATGGCAGACAGCTTGATGGAAACTGGCCAGATCAAGCATCATATGGTGGATGGTTTTAAATTCGAACCAGACCGTAAGAACGTAACATGGATTGTTTGTGACATGGTAGAAAAGCCAGCTCGTGTTGCTCACCTTATGGGCCAGTGGCTGTTAAAAGGTTGGGCGAAAGAGGCAATCTTTAACCTTAAGCTGCCAATGAAAGGCCGCTATGACGAGGTGCTGCAAGACCTTGAAAACCTGAAGCAGTTCCTGATTGATAATAAGGTAAAGTTCAGGCTACAAGCTAAGCATTTGTATCATGATCGTGAAGAGATCACGATTCATATCCAGTGTCTATCGAACATTTCGCCGTACTAATTCTATCTCCGAGTCATTTGGGGATAGTCCCGAGAATAGAAAAAAGCGCCTTCAAATGGCGCTTTTTTATTGTCTGAGAGCTTTATGGTTTGAAACCATCATCAGACACTATTCCGCTTTATTTGGTCCTGTAAAGCGAATGTCCTGTAAGTTAAAGCCGAGTTCAATGTCGCACTTTAAAGCCGCGACGCGTTTACATAAGCGTGCAGACTCAATGTGCTCGTCTAATTTTTTACGGTATTTCGGTGCGAGGTCTTCACTGGCGTAGGCTGCTTCAATATTCTCAAACTGAGTAAGAATCTCTTTCGCCGCTTTTGGTCCAATGCCCGGAACCCCCGGCACTTGGCTAGAGCTGATCCCCGTTAACCCCCAATAATCGGCCAGTTGGCTCGGTTTTACGCCGAACTCTTTTTCGATAAACGGTTCATCTAACCAACGATGTTGGAAGTAATCACGGATCTGTAGGGTAGGAGAAAGCAGCTGACAGTAGCCTTTATCCGTAGAAACGATGGTGACTTTTTCATCATGACTGGCCACTTTCGTCGCGAGAGTCGCAACCAAGTCGTCCGCTTCATCGCCTTCAGAAAGCAATGAATCAATACCTTGTTCCCACCATGCTTGCTGAATCGCATCTAGACCTAGCACCAGTGGTTCCGGCATTGGTTTTCGATTTTGCTTATAGTCTGGGAGAATCTCAGCTCGCCATCCTCTGTCTTGTTCATGGTGATCGAAAACCGCGATGATGTGTGTCGGGTTGGCTTCTGACAGAATGCGAGTGAGGGTTCTTTGTGTCGTGGTGATGGTTCTTGCTATGTCGGTTGGATCCGGTTGTGCAGAGTGCACTCGGCGGATCAGGTTTAGGGCATCAATAATAACAAGATGAATAGACATAATGACTTAGCAATAAAAAAGGGGCGTAATGCCCCTAGTGTAACGAATGCTAGCCTGACTATCGACCACCAATTTCTGGGTGAGCGATGCGATAACACGGTTCGTAGTCCGAACCGCCAGGTAATTTCATTCGGTGTTGTTCGACAAAGTCTTGTAGTAACTTATCGAGCTTTTTCATTAGCACAGGATCACCGTGAATGGTGAAAGGGCCTCGACGTTCGATTTCTCGAATGCCTTCGGCTTTGACGTTACCAGCCACGATACCGGAGAAAGCTTGACGCAGGTTGGCCGCTAAGACTTGAGGTTCTTGATCTAAGCTTAAATCCAATTGCTCCATCGACTCATGAGTTGGATCGAATGGTAACTGGAAGTTAGGCTCGATTTTTAATGACCAGTTAAAGCTATAAGCATCGCCTTTTTCTTTTCGGTGAAGGCGTACAGAGTCCATGGAGCGCTTCATGATGCGTGCCACTTCTGCCGGATCGTCAATGACGATCTCGTAATGCTTTTGACCTTCTTCGCCAAGTGTATCGCGAACAAACTCGTCGATAGAGCGGAAGTACTCTTCACTCTCTTTTGGTCCAGTTAACACGATAGGCATTGGCTGATCGGCGTTGTCTGGATGCATCATAATGCCAAGAATATACAGCAACTCTTCTGCAGTACCCGGACCACCAGGGAAAATTACAATGCCATGCGCCATACGCACAAAGGCTTCCAAACGCTTTTCGATGTCTGGCATGATAACCAGCTCATTCACGATTGGGTTTGGTGGCTCGGCTGCAATAATCGAAGGCTCGGTTAAACCAAGATAACGTTGCTGAGTATAACGCTGCTTCGCATGTCCGATAGCGGCACCTTTCATTGGCCCTTCCATCGCACCAGGGCCACAACCCGTGCAGATATTAAGCTCACGCAAGCCAAGCTCGTTACCGACTTCACGTGTGTATTGATATTCCACGCCATTGATAGAGTGACCACCCCAACACACGACGAGGTTTGGCTCGATACCTGGTGTGAGTGCTCTGGCATTACGCAGAATACCGAACACGAGGTTAGTGATGTGAATTGGGTTCGTCAGGTTGAGTCGTTGTGCGTCTGCTAAATGCATATTGACATAAACGATATCGCGTAACACGGAGAACAGATGCTCTTGGATACCTTTAATTATCTCGCCATCGACAAAGGCGTGTTCAGGCGGGTTAGTCAGCTCAAGCTTAATACCACGCTCGCGGCGCACTACGTTGACATCAAACGACTGGTGTTTATCGAGTAGCTCTTTCGAGTTATCGGTATGACTGCCGGAGTTCAACACCGCTAACGTGCAGTTGCGGTACAGTTGATAAAGTTCACTCGAGGCCGTGTTCTTTAAGCGCTCTACTTCTAATTGAGATAGCAAGTCCATGCTACCAGCGGGGCTTATATGGGTAATCATAACGCCTCCTTGTGTTGCATTATTTTGAGGGAAAGTACCAACTCACCTTTTTGGGTTATACGTATGGTTTGATGAAAGGCAGTTGGCCGATTTGGTTTTATGGTTATTGACTCCCAAGCAACCTCAAGATGGTACATTCGCGTTCTGTAAATGCATCATCTTGAAGTGACTTGGGTTTTTACAGCTTAGCAGACTGAAAGGGAAGAAATGTGATAACTCGTTGAAAATGGGTGGTTATAAAGCGTAAATTGCGCCAATTCTGGTTTGTTTGTTCGATTTTTGTACGAAGTCTAGCTCCAGTTAAGCTGATTTGTTCCACGTTTTTTAGCGTCCGCAAGCATCTTGCCGAGTCGATCGAGTACATACTCTGGCGTATCGGACTCTTTAAAAGAGGTCGACACAGCCGCTAGGGTGATCATGATATTTTGCTCACGGAACTTAAATGGTAATTGGCTAATATCACGCTGGATATGTTTAATGAGATCCAGTGTGTATTCTTCAGATTGTTCTGGAACGAGTAAAATAAACTCTTCGCCACCAAAGCGAGCTACCGTTTCAGTTTCTGATACGCGTTTATTAATGGTGCGAGCGATGATCTTCAGCGCTTTATCACCAGCGGTATAACCATAACTGTCGTTTACGGCTTTGAAGTTATCGACATCAAACAGTACCACTCGTAGATTTTGTTGAGAGCGAATCCAACGGCGGTATTCGAGCTCAAGACGATCGTTAAATGCTGTTCGGTTGTAAACCTTCGTGAGTGGATCAAGCAACATTCGCTGTGTCTGGTCGTCTAAGCGGCGACGGTAATCTTGTGTGGTTTCAAACACCGCTTCAAGCTGGTTTTTGCTGTAGCTTAAACGCTCTTGCAGGGCCTGTTCTCTCTCTTCCGTCATCTTGAGGCGCTCGGTTAACGAGGCCATTTGGGCCAGCAATGGAGCGACTTCTTGTTTGAGTTCTGCTAAATCCTGTGCTTGGTCGAGAGATTGTTGGCTGAGTTCAACCAAACCATTCATTTCCGCATTCAGCTCTTGGCGATGCTCAAAATAAGTATGGTGTTGATCGACGTTTTGATGGACGGTTTTGAGGTTACTCGCCAGCGCTGAGTTTAACTGATCGAGAAATTGGCTAGATGCTTCGCGCTCGAACTTTGTTGCTTCGACAACCAATTTCAGCGTTGAGAGCGTAAGCTCAATGAGAGACTCTGCACTCACGCCAAGAAGCAGCTTAGCCCGAATATCGAGCAACCTATCTCCCGTTTCTCCCTCAAAATCCAGCTCGGTGATGGTATGTTGTAGATCGCTGGCTAAGCACTCAAGTTGAGACTTATCAGGATTATTCTCAAACTCACTGAGATGCAAACGCGAGTTGGAAGTGATGATTTTCAGAGCGCGTTCGTAAATGCTCAGTAGCTTAGTGGCTTGATCGGCTTTATTGCTGGCATGAGCTTCTGAGAAACTCATTAAGTTCCGTAGTTCACGTTTTAACTGCGCAGGTAAACCTGTGACACGTTGGAGTGTTTCACCACTGTGTTTGATTTGTTCGTCTAAGTAGCCGTTCTGTTTGTCCATCGTCTTCGACTGCTGTTTGAGCATTCTCTCTAATACCGCTAAACGTGGGATAAGAGTACTGATATCTTTTTGATGTTGCAGCTCTTGTTGGATTTCAAACAGGTAATTGGATACCTGGGTATTCGAACCCTGGCAAGCTGAAGACAATGATGCCACAACGCGTTTAAGAACTTGTTGTTCACGTTTGAATTTGAGTGAAGTATCACGATGTGTCAGTCTGAGTTGGTCAAGTTGACAACTCAGCTGATGAAGCTGCGACTGAATATCGGATTCCAAGATTCCCATGAAGTGACTACGGTTAAGTCCATGTACTACTGACAATTATCCGATAATAACAAAAAACGTTATAGCGTCATTAGTTATTATGTCTAACAGGCGTTTAATTATCCATTTTTTAATATTTTCTTGATGTCGTCCTCATTCTTGTAGGACGAATGGATCTTAATCAGGCCTTGGCTAATGGCATGCTGACAGGCGGTTCTTATGTTACCCGTTGCAAAGCTCGCGGCGGGTGCGTTATCGATGGCTTTCAAGAAAACCCAGTGGCTTTGCTTATCCTTCAAGCTGACTTCTCGCGCAATGTGAGTCGCAAGCAGCAACAGATCGAGTAATTCCTCGTCGTTAATTGCAGTGTAGGCGCGTGGTAAGAACGGATAATCGCTGATACCCATGCGAATAATACGGTTGACGTTGTGCTGCTGAGCGAACTCATCCACCCAAGTCTGGAATTTCTCGAACATGACTTCGGCAGAAGCATCACGGTCAGCGTTCGGCTCGATATAGAGTAGGTTTGCATCTGAGAAATGGTAAAGACGCGACGGTTTTTCTATTTTTTCCGCAAGGAAGTCGCCAAATGCACGTTCTAGTTCTAGACCAGCCTTATAGCCGTTATGGACGTACATGCTTCGTAGGAATGGCAAGTCGATCATGACAAAGCGCAGGCGATCGTTAAGTGGCTCGTGGATCAATTCGCCCATTTGCCATTGCTCGAAAGTTTCGCTCGACTTTTTCAATGAGCGAGACAGCTTAACGTTCAGCATACGCAAGTTACGCAAACGGGAACGAGAGTGAGTGAAGAGATCATTACGCAGTTTTTCGATTTCACTTGCTTGGCGCTGCATGATCACGCCGCGGCGCATAATGAACAAAAACATCACCAACACAGTAATAAACAATGCGAATGAGATTTTCTGGAATTTGCGGTGTTCCCTTTCCACTTGCTCAAGGCGTTCCGATTGGCCGATATAGTGGATGGTTTGTTCAGCAAACTCTTTTTGCTGGCGGAATGCATCCTCACTGATTTGGTTGAGCTGTTTTTGCTCTAAACGCACAAGGTTGGTGTATTTCTTATAAGCCTGCAGAGAAAGTTGGTATTCGCCTGCCTGCTCGTAACCAAGCCCGAGTAAGCGGTAAGACTGCTGCTTAATGAAGTTGTTATTTTCAGGTGACTTTTCAGCAAGTGCTAACGCCAGCTTTGCATTGGTAATGACGTTTTTACTGTCGTTTTGATGATAAGCCAGGCCTGACTGAAGCAACGCTGCCTTTGCTTCAAGCTTAGGAATGTCAGTGTATTCTAAAAGCTCTTTAGAACGGTCTAGGTATTGTTCAGCTAGCGCGTAGTTGTAGAGTTGCAGATAGGTAGCCGCTAAGCTTAAGCGAATCTTAATGATCCGATTAATGTTCTTACTGGTGCTTTCATGGTCCAGCACGTTGAAGTAGTGCACTAAGGCAAGGTTAAACTTGCCTTGGTAAAAATAAATGTCACCCATTTGCTCAAGGACATCCGCTAGGATGGGAGAGCTAGGGTAGGAGTCATAGAAGTCTGCGGCTTGAGATAAGTATTCGATCGCTTTGTCGTAAACTCGACGCTCTTGGAAGAGTCTCGCCAACAGGCGATTAACTTTTGCTAACCTTGCGCCACTGTCACTCTCAATAGATTGCCAATAACCGTAAAGCAGTTCCGACAAAGCCAAATTGTATTTCTTGCTATTCAGATAAAACTCGCCGACGGCTGTGTAATAGTCGATCAAGGCTAAGTCAGATCGGCTGTCTTCAAGCATAGTTTTGGCTTGAGAATACAAACTTTCCGCTTTAATCAGATCGCCACTATGTGAAGCGAGGAGCGCTCTTTGCATCACTAATCGATAGCGGACGCTGTCGGTACGTTGCAATACCGCATCGGCTTCATCGAGTTGCTGCTCAATTTGGTTAAGCGTATCTTCCGCTTTTGAATAGTTTTTGTCGTACATCCAAATCATTTGGTTGCGCATCAGCTGGAGATCTAAGTCCATGTACGGCAATTGATATTCTTGCGCTAAGCGCTCGGCTTTGTTTAGGTGTTCGATAGCCGAACGAACGTTACCCATGGCGTAGTCTGCCTGAGCGATAATCTTGTGTGCTTCGATGGTGCTGCTTGGTGTGCGAACGCTACGATCGGTCTCGTCACGAGACATAGCAGAAGGGCTGTCACTCTCTTTGCGTTCCGTTAGCTCACGTTGTGACAAGTAGTTGGTTGCCGCTTGTTTTGCTTGTGATGGCTCTATTTCCGCCAATTGTTGTGCTTCGTTGAGTAACGCGGACGATAAAATGGTCGCGTGAAGCGGCTGTACAAACAGCAAGCAAAGAAAGCCAATCAACTTGAATAGACGCGAACTGTCCCAAAACATCCTTTCGTTCCCTCGAACTGTTTTTAGATATGGCGGATAACGGTAAAAGACCTCAACAAGCCTCTTAAATGCAGGTTGAAGCCATTTGATATAGTAACATGCTTGGACAATAAAAACGTCCGGTAACCCTTTAGATTACCGAACTTATTTCTGTCACTAACGCGATTACTGACGAGCCATGCGGTGGTTGTGATCTGGCTTGTCTTGTTCCGTTGAGCGGTACGGGTTGATGTCCAAGCCACCACGGCGCGTGTAGCGGGCGAATACGGTCAGTTTGCTTGGTTGGCAGTATTTCATTAGATCAGTAAAAATACGCTCAACACACTGTTCGTGAAATTCGTTGTGCTCGCGGAAAGATACCAAGTAACGCAGTAATTTCTCGCGATCTATTTTCGCACCTTGGTAGCGAATTTCTACACTGCCCCAGTCAGGCTGGTTAGTGATTAAACAGTTTGACTTCAATAGATGGCTATGTAGGATTTCTTCCACTTGCTCTTCACCTGCTGCGCCTTCAAGCAAATCGGCATCAAAATCGTAACTGGTGATGTCAATGTCTTGGTCATCAATGCATTCGCCTTCCATTGTCACAATAGGCTGATTGGTGTAGTGAGTAACCGGGTTCACCTCGCCCAACACCTTTTCACCTGCACATTCAGATAGGTCTTGCGTTAAACGCTCTTCAACTTCTTCCCAGCTTGAAAAACGGGTTTGGTTGTAGCTGTTTAAGTACAGTTTGAAAGACTTCGACTCAATCAAGTTTGCACTGGTGGCTGGAATGTATACTTCGCCAACGGCCACTTGTGGTAAGCCTTTACTATTTAACCAAGATAGCTCGTACAGCGTCCAAATGTCGTGGCCCATAAAAGGAAGGCTGTCGCCTAACTGAAGGTCATCTCGGTTTAGGCTACGAGGAACTGGTTGCAGCAAGCTTGGGTCGTATTGGTTCGCATACTCGGTCTTTTTACCTAGTGTTAGGCCAGCAAGCTCTTTAGCGTCAGAATATTTGCTCATACTTTGTGGTCGTTTTCGATTAGAATGGCGAGAATTTTACTGAATCCGCTGGTCAATTGCCATCCGGCAAACACGGCTATCTGATAAATAAGGAATGAGGAGACCTTCATGACCCAAAACGTTACTCAGGCGCTACAAGAGTTCAGCCTGCGCTACCAACAAGCTTGGCAAGCTAAATATAATGAGTTGCCAAGCAGTGAAGAGCTTGCAGATCTTGTTTCTCCTTGTGTCGAAGAGAAGCGTGATGGAAAGGTGCTTTGGAAAGCGGTCGCACGTGATGAAATGGCCGATTTCGCCAATGTGGAAAATGCGATTGAGTTGTCACTGCAAGATGATGTTAAAGCCTTTTATGGTTCTCAATACTGCGCCGATATGGAGGCAACTTGGCAAGGTAATTCGTTGACGCTGCTGCAAGTGTGGAGCGATGATGATTTTGTGCGCCTACAAGAAAATATTCTTGGTCATTTGGTGACGCAGCGCCGCTTGAAACTTAAACCAACAGTATTTATCGCAGCGACAGATGAGGAAATGGATGTGATTTCTATTTGTAACCTCACTGGCAATGTGATTCTAGAGCGTTTGGGCACCTCTAAACGTGATGTATTGGCAGATTCATTGGTTGAGTTCTTGAATAAGTTAGAGGCTGCCGTCTAAGTATGTATGTTGTTGAGTTGCAGTTTGAGTGTTTTGATAACACCACCGTCAGCGCGGTAGACAAAGCCATTAATGGCTTGATGGATGCTCTGCGTTACAACGGCCAAGTATTAGGTCGTGAATTCCCGATAGTGATGGGAGAAGGTGAATTTTTCGTTCGTGTTGTTTGCCCAGAACAAGACAGCTTGCATCCACGTTATCACTCAGATTTCGTCAAAGTGTGCATGAACCGTTTGTCGGATGCGTCTTTGCTTGCTCCGAAAATGCGTATGCTGGGGCGTGATTTGAATTCAGAACAAGCAGCCGAAGAAGAGACACCTAGCTGGCAAGTGTTGTACACGACTTATGTTCATACGTGTTCGCCTTTGCGAAGTGGTGAAACCCTGTTGCCGATTCCTTTGTATCGCAATGAGCCGACGCTAAATGGTGACCATAAAGCCGTCATCAAATGGCAGACAGAATGGCAAGCGTGCGATGAAATCCAAATGGCGGGCGGGTGCCGTGCAGAGCATGCGGCGCTGCACGAGATTTGCGATGTGGACAGTGTGTTGTTCCGCCGCGGTTGGGATTTGCGAGGTCGTATCGAATACATCACCAAGGTTCCAACTTACTATTACCAGTATCGCGTGGGCGGTCAGTCGCTGGAGAGCGAGAAAGCGCGCAAGTGTCCCAAATGCGGTGGAGAGTGGCTACTCGATGAGCCATTACATGACATATTTTACTTTAAATGCGATGAGTGCCGAATCGTGTCGAACATCTCTTGGGACCACCTTAAGTAACTAATTGAGGTTACGTAAATGGTTAGATAGAGAAATAAAAAGGGCTGATGTTTTCACATCAGCCCTTTTTATGTTCAGACTATTATTTTCAGTACGGTTTAGAAAAGTGGGATTACCAACCTTTCACTACGCCGCCTTTGAACAGCTCTTTTGCCGCTTCGTAAACTTCTTCCGTTTGGTAAGCTTTTACGAAGTTTTGTACGTTTTGCGCATTAACATTTTCTTCGCGAGCAACAATTAGGTTTACGTATGGTGAGTCTTTATCTTCAACGAACACGCCGTCACGCTCTGGCGATAGGTCGATAGAGCTTGCGTAAGTGGTGTTGATGATAGATAGCGTTACGTCATCCAATGAACGTGGAAGTTGTGGCGCTTCTAACTCAATGATTTCGATATTTTTAGGGTTGCCTACGATGTCACGTACTGTAGCGAGTAGACCAACGCCATCACGTAGCGTAATCAAACCTTGTTGCTCAAGAAGCAGTAGTGAGCGACCTAGGTTCGTTGGATCGTTTGGTACTGCGATGCGTGCGCCATCTTGGATTTCATCGATTGACTTCACTTGCTTAGAGTAACCAGCAATAGGGTAAACGAATGAGTTACCCGCGATAGCCAGTTTGTAGCCGCGGTCTTTCACTTGTTGATCTAGGTATGGTTTATGTTGGAACGCATTCGCGTCTACTGAACCATCATCCAGAGCGGCATTTGGCGTTACGTAATCGGTAAATGTTACTAACTCAACGTCTAGGTTGTACTTTTCTTTTGCTACTTTAGCTGCCACTTCGGCAACTTGTGCTTCAGCACCAGCAATAACGCCAACTTTTACTTTATTTACGTCTACTTCTTTGTCGCCACAACCCGCTAGAACAAGAGCAGAAGCGGCTGTTGCTACAGTCAAAAGACCTTTAAGGCTAAATTTCATCTTTATCTCCTTATAATTTGTATTTTCAATGCTTATCTGTGGTCTACACGGCGCACCACTGCGTCACCGATAGACTGAATAATCTGTACTAGAACAATCAACATCACGACAGTCACGGCCATGATAGTTACATCGTAGCGATGGAAGCCGTAACGGATGGCTACGTCGCCGAGGCCGCCGCCGCCTACCGTTCCCGCCATGGCCGAGTAGCTAACGAGAGTGACTAAGGTGATCGTTACTGAGTTAACAATAGTCGGCATTGCTTCAGGTAGTAGAACTTTTGTGATGATCTGTGTTGGTGTCGCCCCCATTGACTGCGCCGCTTCCACCAAGCCTGTTGGTACCTCTAACAAAGCACCTTCAATAAGACGGGCAACAAACGGAATGGCACCAATAGTCAGTGGGACGATTGCTGCGGTTGTACCGATAAAGGTTCCAACTAGCATTTTTGTCACTGGAATAATCGCAACCATCAGGACGAGGAATGGCACAGAACGACCAATGTTAACGACAGCGCCTAGACTGCTATTTAGTTTGGTGTTTTCAAGTAGGCCGCCTTTCTTAGTAATGTGGAGGATTACGCCTAATGGAATACCCACGGCAAAGCCGACTAATCCGGCAACCGCAACCATGTAAAGCGTTTCCCACGTTGCACCTAAAAGTAGTTTGCTGTTTAAACTCAGCCATTCAGAAATTGTATTAAAGGACATAACCAAGTACCTCTACTTTTACGTTGTGCTTACGTAGGTATTCCAGTGCTGCGTTGTCATCTTCTTCGTTACCAAATAGCTCTGCGACCATCATGCCGAATTTCACGCCGCCAGCGTAATCGAGATCGGAGCTTAAAATACTCACATCAATATTGTATTTACGAGAGATTTGCGACATTAGCGGTGCATCGACGGTTGCACCGGTAAACTCTAAGCGAACTAATGGGTAGCTGCCATCAACACGATCTGCTTGCAGACGTGCTTGGTAATCTTCAGGAATGGATAGATCTAGCGTTGAGCGAATGAATTGGTGCGCCAGCTCCGTTTTAGGGTGCGCGAAAATATCGCCAACGGTGCCTTTCTCCACCAATTCACCACCACCGATGATCGCCACTTCGTGACAGATGCTTTTTACCACTTCCATTTCGTGGGTGATCAGTAGAATCGTGATGTTGAGTGTGCGGTTGATCTCTTTCAATAGCTCAAGGATAGATTGAGTTGTTGCAGGATCCAGTGCGCTAGTGGCTTCGTCACACAGTAGTACGCTTGGATCGGATGCCAATGCGCGAGCAATCGCCACACGTTGTTTTTGACCGCCACTTAGGTTGGACGGATAGCTTTCGTGTTTGTCGGCTAAGCCAACAAGTTTTAGTAACTCAGTGACTTTTGTTGTGATTTGCGATTTGTCTTTGCCTGCCAGTTCCAGTGGTAGCGCCACGTTATCAAACACAGTACGAGACGAGAGCAGATTAAAATGCTGGAAGATCATGCCGATGTTACGGCGCGTTTCGACCAACTGCTTTTTGCTGAGTTTTGTTAAATCAATGCCATCAACGATGATGGAGCCAGATGTTGGTGCTTCTAACATGTTTACGCAGCGGATCAGCGTACTTTTACCAGCACCAGATGAACCGATAACACCGAAGATGGTGCCCTTGGCGATGTGTAGGTTAATGTCTTTCAGGGCAAGGATTTCCTTACTGCCTTGGTAGAACACTTTATTGACGTTTTTTATTTCTATCATGTTTCAACCTGCCCAAAGATACGGGGAACTTCGCTGTCAAAAACGGCCTTTGACAGAACTTAATGTTGAGCTTTATCTCACTTCTCAGTTGATGCTATGGGTTAACCAGAATGAAGTCAATAGATATTTTTACGTCTAGACGTCTAAATGTATGGATGTTCTGTTTTGAAGAGAATGAGGAGTAAGTTACGAGGAGAAGATAAGTGGAGAACCCCCTCAGAATTACCGATTCTTGCCCAACAAATCAACTGTTTTGTCGAGGCCTAGAATGAATTAGATAGTGTTGAAGTTTATAAGGTATGTAATAATCTGATTAAACCGAGTTAATAGAGAAATATGTTTTGGCAAAACCTGCTGTTTTTATCGATCGTGATGGCGTGATAAACGTTGACCACGGCTACGTTCATGACGAACATGATTTTGAGTACATTGATGGTGTGTTTGAAGCGACGAAAGCGCTGAAAGATCAAGGTTACCTCTTAGTGCTAGTGACGAATCAATCGGGCATCGCACGTGGTAAATTCAGTGAAGACCGTTTCTTGTCTCTGACTCAATGGATGGACTGGAACTTTGTTGATCATGGTGTTGAGTTTGATGGTATCTACTACTGTCCACATCACCCTGAACATGGCATTGGGGATTACAAGCAGGATTGTGATTGCCGCAAGCCTAAGCCTGGTATGTTTATCTCTGCTCGCGACTTCTTGAAAATCGACATGGAAAAATCTGTGATGATTGGTGATAAAGCCGAAGACATGATGGCAGCAGAAGCCGCGGGCGTTGGCACCAAGATTTTGGTGCGCACAGGTAAGCCTGTTACTGAGCAAGGTGAAGCATTAGCAACGGTTGTGCTTGATAGTGTTGCTGACGTGCCTGCATATTTAAAGAAATAATCTGCACAATTCGCATATTTAAGGGAAGCGTTTGCTTCCCTTTTCTCTTATTACTGTTAAAGTTCAGTCACCTAAGCATTCATCCATTCTAGTTTGATCACTTATGAGCAAAAAACTCACCATTCTTGATATCGCGAAATTGGCAGGCGTTGGCAAATCAACAGTAAGCCGTGTGCTTACCAACGATCCAAAAGTGAAACCTCAAACGCGAGAGAAAGTAGAGCAAATCATTCGTGAATCTGGTTATGTACCGTCCAAATCTGCGCAATCAATGCGTGGCGGTAGCCAAAAAGTTATTGGTGTTATCATCTCCCGTCTAGACTCACCATCAGAAAATCGCGCCGTTGGTACAATGCTCAATGCATTGTATTCCGCTGGTTATGATGCGGTGATCATGGAGAGTCAGTTTGACCGAGACAAAACCAATGAGCACTTGAGTGTGCTTAAGCGTCGCAATGTGGATGGCGTGATTGTATTTGGGTTTACTGGATGCGATGAGCAAGCCTTAGCCGAGTGGGGCAATCGCATTGTGGTGATTGCGATGGATACCGATAACGTCTCTTCCATCAATTATGATAACCAAGGCGTGATAGACATGGCTTTGTCTCACCTTGAGCAGCAATCTTTATCTCGCATTGCTTATATTGGTGTTGATCCCGAAGATAAAACCACAGGCTTGGCTCGTTTAAATGCTTACAAAGCTTGGTGTCAGCGCAAGCAACTTACGCCTTGCTTCCAAACCGGTAAGCTTAGCCATGAAAGTGCTTATCAGTTGGTGGACCACGTTCTCAATGCAGACACGCAAGCTATTGTGTGTGCCAGCGATACCATTGCATTGGGCGTAATCAAGCGTCTTCAAGAGTTAGGTCGTGAAGACGTGGTCGTGACAGGCGTGGGTGGTAACGAGTTGCTTTCTTTCCTTTTCCCTAAAGTATTTAGTGTCGATCCTGGTTATACCCTTGCGGGTGAAAAGTCCGCTAAAATGCTGATTAATCAATTAAATGGCGATGAAGAAGTCGTTCACTTCACTCAACAACCTATTTGCCGCTAATCCACACTACAACGGTTTGCTCTAAAATTATACTGTGATCATTCTCAATTAATGGGACTGTTCCCATTTTGTTTTTTGTCTTTGAATGGCAATATTAAAATTAAGAAATGGGAATGTTCCCATTTATAAAAATAAAATGATGAATCGAATGTATCCAATACAGGGTGGACAAAGTTATGAGTAAGATTGCGCGTAAAGACGTGGAGCGTCTTATTGAGCTGGTCGGGGGGCCGGACAATATTGCCAGTGTAAGCCATTGTTTAACTCGCTTGCGTTTTGTTCTAAACGATACGGACAAAGCAGACACGAAACAGTTAGAAGCATTACCGATGGTGAAGGGCTGCTTTACCAACGCAGGTCAATTCCAAGTCGTCATCGGCACTGAAGTTGATGAGGTTTACAAAGTACTGATCGAGCTTAGCGGTAAAAGTGAAGCGAGCAAAGACGAATCCAAGAATGCTGCTCGCCAAAACATGAATATCGTTGAGCGTGGTATTTCCCACCTTGCAGAAATCTTTGTACCACTGTTGCCTGCGATCATTACTGGTGGTTTGATTCTTGGTTTCCGTAATGTAATTGGCGACATCAAGATGTTTGATGGTCAAACCCTAACGGAAATCAGTCAGTTTTGGGCGACTGTTCATTCATTCCTATGGTTAATTGGTGAAGCAATTTTCTTCTTCCTACCCGTTGGTGTGTGTTGGTCGACCGTGAAAAAGCTCGGCGGTACACCGATTCTGGGTATCACGCTTGGCGTGACATTGGTTTCGCCTCAGTTAATGAACGCCTACCTGATTGGTAAGCAAGTACCTGAAGTGTGGGACTTTGGGTTGTTTGCGATTGAGAAAGTCGGTTACCAAGCGCAGGTGATTCCCGCGATGTTAGCAGGTATCGCACTAGCGTTTATCGAAACACGCTTAAAACGCATCATTCCATCTTACCTTTACCTAGTAGTAGTACCGTTTGTTTCTATCATTGTGTCTGTGATTCTTGCGCACTCTATCATTGGCCCATTCGGTCGTATGTTGGGTGACGGCGTTGCTTTCGCAGCAAAAGCAGCCATGACGGGTGACTTCGCGATGATTGGCTCAACCATCTTCGGCTTCTTATACGCGCCACTTGTGATCACAGGTATCCACCACACAACTAACGCCGTTGACTTGCAGTTGATGCAAGAATTGGGTGGTACGCCGATTTGGCCTTTGATTGCACTATCGAACATTGCTCAAGCATCGGCAGTGGTTGGCATCATTATCATCAGTAAAAAGCAGGATGAGCGTGAAATCTCAGTGCCAGCAGCGATTTCTGCCTACCTTGGCGTAACAGAGCCGGCGATGTACGGCATCAACTTGAAATACAAGTTCCCAATGTTGAGTGCGATGATCGGTAGTGCATGTGCTGCTGCTATCTGTGGTAGTGCGGGCGTCATGGCGAACGGTATCGGTGTGGGCGGCTTGCCGGGTATCTTATCTATCCAGCCGCAGTTCTGGGGCATCTTTGCTCTGGCGATGTTAGTCGCGATGGTGGTACCTGCCGCATTAACATTAATTCTTTATAAGCGTGCACAAGCCAAAGGTGAGCTTGAGGCGGCAAACGCGTAATTCAATTTGAGGCAGTGACTTGGCTGCCTCCTCCTATTTTTCTTTTCAAATTTTAAGTTTCCGATTACTGGTAAGTGAGTGTTAGAAATGGCTATGACCAAGCATGATGAGAGCTGGTGGAAAACCGCAACCATCTATCAAATTTACCCAAAAAGCTTTTGTGACAGCGGCAGTAAAGGCACGGGCGATATTAAAGGGATCATTTCTAAACTGGATTATCTAAAACATCTCGGTGTGGATGCGATTTGGCTGACGCCGGTTTACCAATCGCCAATGATCGACAACGGTTATGACATCTCCGATTACTACTCGATCAACCCCGAGTTCGGCACGATGCAAGATTTCGATACCCTGTTGTCAGAGGCTCATCAGTTGGGCATTCGAATCATCATGGACATCGTGGTCAACCATACTTCGACAGAACACAAGTGGTTCCAATCTGCGTTAGGTGATAAAAACAGCCCTTACCGTGATTACTACATCTGGAAAGATCCGGTTGATGGCGTAGAGCCCAACAACTGGCAATCGAAGTTTGGAGGCAATGCTTGGGAATTGGATGAAGCGACAGGGCAGTACTACTTGCACCTTTTTGCTAAAGAGCAGGCGGACTTAAACTGGGAAAACCCAGTGGTGCGTGAAGAAGTCAAAGAAGTCATCAGCTTCTGGGCAGACAAAGGCGTGGATGGTTTCCGTCTTGATGTCATCAACCTGATTTCTAAACAACAAGATTTCCCAAGCGATGATATTGGCGATGGCCGTCGTTTCTATACTGATGGTCCTCGCGTGCACGAATATCTGCAAGAAATCAGCGAAGCCGTGTTCCAAAAGTACGGCAGCGTGACGGTGGGTGAAATGTCTTCCACCACGCTAGAGCACTGCCAGCAATACTCTTCGCTAGACGGCAAAGAGCTATCCATGGTGTTCAACTTTCATCATCTGAAAGTCGATTATCCGAATGGTGAAAAATGGACCAAAGCGCCATTTGATTTCATTCAGTTAAAGCAGATCTTCAACCATTGGCAAACGGGCTTAAATGGCAAAGGGTGGGGCGCGCTGTTCTGGTGTAACCACGATCAACCTCGTGTGGTAAGCCGCTTAGGCGATGATAAACAATACCGCGTCGAATCTGCCAAGATGCTGGCGGCGTCTGTACACATGATGCAAGGCACACCTTATGTTTACCAAGGGGAAGAGATTGGCATGACCAACCCAGGTTACACTGAGATCAGCCAGTACCGCGACGTAGAAAGCACCAACATGTACGACATCATGGTCAACCGCGATGGCGTATCACACGAGGAGATGATGGCGATTTTGGCGCAGAAGTCGCGTGATAACTCACGTACGCCAATGCAATGGAATAGCCAAAAGCACGCTGGTTTTACCGAAGGCACACCGTGGCTTGAAGTGGCGCAGAATTACTCTGAAATCAACGCAGAAGCAGCGGTTGCTGATTTGAACTCGGTGTTCTACTTCTACAAACGTTTGATTGAGCTACGTAAACAGGTTCCGGTGATCACCGATGGCCGTTATGAAGATTTATTGCCAGATCATCAACGCATTTTTGCTTACGCTCGCCAGAACGACAAACAAACGCTGCTGTGTATCAATAACTACTACGCTGAAGAGGTGGAATGCGTTCTGCCAGAACGTTTTGATATGAGTAAAGCGAAAAACTTGCTATCTAACTATCAAAACTCAGCGAGTGCAGTCGCGTCAAACCATCAAGTATTACGACCTTACGAAACTCGTATTTTATTGATAGAAGAATAAACTCGGGTGTCACCCCCTAAGATTGATGTTCGAGATAAAGGCTTTGGTGTGCTCCCCAAAGCCTTTTTTATTGAGATGCGAGATACTTGTGGAGTACAGGCTTATTTTGCTTCAATTGCTGTTAGCAGCACTTTCTCTTCATTGATTTGTACTTGTTGTACTTTTAGCAGTTCGATTTGCTCAATCAGACCTAAGCTCGGGTTAAACCAACGTTCTGCCGAAGTGGCGAACTCCATTGAGTCCATATCATCGCAGTTTAGGTTGTAAGTATTCTCTTCCGTCAGGTACGCCGCTTCAATTTTCTTGCTTGAAATTGAGAACGTTTTACGTACGCCAGTCTCTCGGATTTGCTGCTGCCAAACCACTTGGCAAGATGCTGTCATTGGCAGGTTTTGCACCCACTCATGCTCTTCAAAACTGTCTAGTAGGTTGTGAACTGCGTAGCCTGTTAGAGTGGTTTGCAGAGATATGGTCTCTTCACCGATATCAATGTTCGGGCTTTTCTCTTTTACGTCGTCACCGTTGAGACGGAAAATAGGGCTGCTGTGCATCAGCATGGCAACAAACTGCTGGTTAATGGAATAAGCGTCGGTGACTTCATGAAGTGCGCCATCAGAGCCTGCAAAATAAAGTGTATTGCTCTCTTCATCGTCGTTGTACTGTTCGTCAGAATAGTAGAACTGTTTGGCGCCGTAGTTCACCAAGTCATTAACCAACTGGACCATTGCCTCACTGTTTGGGATTTGTGCCAACGCTGCCAACAATTGCTCGTTATCCATCGCTTGGAAGCTCAGTTTCATCTCGCCTTCAGGTTGGCCATCCAGGCTAAACGCGTAGTTTAGTTGTGTGCTTGGCGTGGGAGCGAAGATTGAGTTTTGAATCGCGATGTCGAAACTTTCTTGAGGCACTTTGTTTGGATTAGCACTGCCAGAAGATGAACCGCCGCCACAGCCGTAAAGAGCCAGAGTTGCTGCTGCGATAAGCGTCATTTTGTTTAGCATGGTTTACATTCCTGATTGATTAGGCCGCTTCATGTTGGGCCGTTGCTTGAATGCGAGCATGCTAAGTTTAGTGAGCTAAAAAGGGCAAAAAACAAAAGCTAATAGGGCTTAACGAAAGCTTAATTTTATATTTAGGTCTTTGTTTTATTTGGGCTTATTTCGTTAGCTACGTTGGTGCAATACTCGTTGATGAGCGCTTTCCATCGGCTGATAATTTCTTGATCGGTCAAACTGACATGCAACGTTTTCCATGGTTGAAGGCAAGTCTCTTTCGATTCAGATTGAGAAAGACGTTCAAACAATGTCTCGGACGGTAAAACGCGCAGCAGTGCCACCAGTGATTCCATGTAGTTGAGACGGAACTGTTCGAGTTTGTTTTGTTTATAAGCGATGTGAGACACAAACGTATAAATCAGCGCGTTTTGAATACGAGAGTCGCCATCTGGAGTGGTCAGCAGAACTTTTGCTCGGTCTAGGTTGCCTAGTTTGAAATGCAATACGCCCAACCAGAGGCTTAGCTCATCTGGCAAAACATCGAACGACGACTGCACTTGCGTCAAATACGCCTCCAGCTTTTGAGGTTCTTGCTCGTACAAAGCGAGATGCCTTGCGGTTGTGATAGCTGCAAACTCATCAGCTTGTTGTAGAGGTTGGTTAGAAAAGACATTCTCAAACAGCATTTTTTGGTGAACGTCTGACAGTTGCCATGTGCTTGCCGAAGGTGCAGGCAAGTTGAAGTATTGCGCGACATCTGAGTGAATTTGGAAGATATCCGATTGTAGGTCGGATAAGCGCAGTGTGTATTCGTTGCGAAACGCCAGCTTTCCTGTCGCAGGATAAATAAGGTTCATCTGCGCTTTCAAGGTGCCTTGCTCTGCGCCGTCTTTTAACTCTATGTTGAGTTCGTAATCACTGGTCTGCATGTTTCGCGCGCCAGGGAAATACGGCGTATGACCGATAGGATCAAGAAAGTAACTGGGAGCGTCTTGGTTGGCGATGTCGGTGTATGGATATTCGACTTGTTGTTGCAGTAAGACGGCTTTGACCAGTATGCGGTATTTTCGCGCCTGAGAGCCGATTGCATCGACACGGTTGAGCAGCAACTCGACTTTGGGGATAAGTAACTGATGACGTGTTTGTTGTGTTGAAATCTCTTGGCGTTGCCATAACAAGCTTGCGAGCGTCACGCTGCAAACCGTAAGTACGGCACATAAGCTATAAGCAAAAATCAGCTTGATGTTCTTACGGTTCGTAACTTGAGATGTAATAGCACGTCGATGGTTTTTCGCTGGTGGCACTAAACGGATATTCGCAGGGTTTAGAAAGTAACCTTTGCGAGGGTAGGTGACCAAGAGCTTAGTCGCATCGTACTCGGGGAGATGCTGTTGTAGCAGCGCACGTAAGGTGCTAATGCGGTTAGTGAGTACATTCTTAGAGATGAATTTGCTCTGCCAAATGGTTTCGATAATGGTATCGGCAGAGAGCGGATGTCCCACGCTTGTTAGCAGCAGCTCTAATAACTCAATGGTACGAGGTTCGAGATCAATCGCGACAGTGTCTTGATGAAGAGTTTGTGTCTTCGGATTATAGACCAACTCGCCAATCGCAATACAACTGTGAGTTTGTTTGGCTTGTTGCAAAAAATCGCGCATACCGCACCGCGTTATTTGGAAATGGCGAAATATTATATAGCGATTGGAGCGCGAAATCTTATAAATTGCGCTCCAATTATCATCAAAAGTTTATGAACCGTAGGTCACGGAATAGCGATGAGGCTTGTGGTTCATCGCTAACACGACATTCAGTGCAAACGCGCCCAAAATCGAAAGACCAATTACTTCTGGAGTGACAAAGAAGAATGACGCAAACAGGATGCACGCATCGATTGCCATTTGGCTTTTGCCAACTGAAATGCCAAATTTGTCCTGAATAAATAAACACAGCACGTTAAAGCCACCTAAGCTGGAGCGATGTCGGAACAAGATCAGCATACCGAGTCCCATTAAAAGCCCACCTGCGACGGCACAATAAACTTCATTTACCGATTCGAGCGAGATTAGCAAATAAAGATGATCGGCAAAGATAGAAACCAAAGCGCCAGAAATGGCACTATTAATGGCGAAATGACGGCCGAAGCGTTTCCATGCTAGCAAGTAAAAGGGACTGTTTGCTAAAAAGTACAGCACACCAAACGTAAAAGGTGTAAATTGGCTAATAAGCAGAGCCAATCCTGTCGTCCCCCCTGTTAGGAGGTTTGCGGATTGGAGAAAGAAAACGCCTTGAGCTACCAAAAAGGTACCCGTGAGAATCGCTATCCAGTCTTCTTTTAATGAGTGTTTTTCCATCAATGTTGCAGTCATTAGTGATAAATAAGGCGTGCATAGTAGTAAAAAGATGATCTTTTCGGTAGCTAGAGGGTAAAATTTACGGTAAACCTATGTAATTGCTGTTTTACAGGGTGTAAAGCACAAAATTGACAGGCAATAGATCGTCGTTATGCAATTGCAATGCGGGCGTGATACAGATTGCTTGCCATCATGAAAAAACTGCATGAGAAAAATTGTAAATTTCTCTTTATGACCCAGATCAAATTATGTAGAATGCGCGCCATTAGGGTGACGAAAACGTTTGCGTAGGGTCATTCAACAGTTTTTTTGCAACTTTCAGTACTAATCTGAGTCAGGAGATACAGATGCTTAAGCGTGATATGAACATCGCAGATTACGATGCGGAACTGTTCGCAGCTATCCAGGAAGAAACTCTTCGCCAGGAAGAACACATTGAACTTATCGCTTCTGAAAACTACACAAGCCCACGTGTAATGGAAGCGCAAGGTTCTCAGCTAACGAACAAATACGCTGAAGGCTACCCAGGCAAGCGTTACTACGGCGGTTGTGAGTACGTAGATAAAGCGGAACAACTTGCTATCGACCGTGCATGCAAACTGTTCGGTTGTGAATACGCGAACGTACAGCCTCACTCAGGTTCTCAAGCAAACAGCGCGGTTTACATGGCGCTTCTTAACCCAGGCGATACAGTTCTAGGCATGAGCCTAGCACACGGTGGTCACCTGACTCACGGTTCTCCAGTAAACTTCTCTGGTAAGCACTACAACGTTATCCCTTACGGTATCGATGAAGCGGGTCAAATCAACTACGACGAGATGGAACAGCTAGCGCTTGAGCACAAGCCTAAGATGATCATCGGTGGTTTCTCTGCTTACTCGCAAATCGTTGATTGGAAGCGCATGCGTGAAATCGCTGACAAAGTAGATGCTTACCTTTTCGTTGATATGGCGCACGTAGCGGGTCTTATCGCAGCAGGCGAATACCCAACACCTGTTCCACACGCTCACGTGGTAACAACAACGACGCACAAAACACTAGCAGGTCCTCGCGGTGGTCTTATCTTGTCAAATGCTGGCGAAGATATGTACAAGAAATTGAACTCAGCAGTGTTCCCTGGTGGTCAAGGTGGCCCTCTAATGCACGTTATCGCTGGTAAAGCAGTAGCGTTCAAAGAAGCGATGGAGCCAGAGTTCAAAGCTTACCAAGCTCGCGTAGTGAAAAACGCAAAAGCAATGGTTGGTCAATTCCAAGAGCGTGGCTACAAAATCGTATCTAACGGCACAGAAAACCACTTGTTCCTTGTGGACCTGATCGACAAAGACATCACTGGTAAAGACGCAGACGCGGCACTAGGTGCAGCAAACATCACAGTGAACAAAAACTCAGTACCAAATGACCCACGCAGCCCATTCGTAACGTCTGGTATTCGTGTAGGTACGCCAGCGATCACTCGTCGTGGCTTCACTGAAGAAGACGCAAAAGAGCTAGCAAACTGGATGTGTGACGTTCTAGATAACATCGGCAACGAAGAAGTTATCGAAGCGACTAAACAGAAAGTGCTCGAAATTTGTAAGCGTCTACCGGTTTACGCCTAACTATTCTTCATAGAATGAGTCAATTTCGGTGTCGAACATACTCACTTGCTCGCGCAAACTCCGTGTGTTCTCCTAGAACTCGACTCGTCTATTTTGAACATTGATATACTAAAGGTCCTCAATTGAGGGCCTTTTTGTTTGTCTGGCGTTTGGAATGAGATATAGCGAAGAGTGTGTGATAAGGAGATGGCTACCAACACTTGTCCCTTTCAATATATCCAAACCGCGTCATTCCGACGAGCCTAGGCGAGATCAGGAATCTTGTTGAGGCACACTCTTTTACTCAGCGTTTCCCAAAAAATCATCAGTACGTTGGAAACTGATTCTCAATCACGCTCGTTCCTCGCTGTTCAGAATGACGGAGGTAGAATGGCTTTTTATCACCATTTGACTGATACAAAAAAGGTTGGCACTGAGCCAACCTTTCTTTTGAAAACAAACGAGAGCTTACTTAATCTCGATGCCTTGAGCCTGCATATCAGCATGGTAAGAAGAGCGAACAAATGGACCACACGCTGCATGCGTGAAGCCAAGCTCTAATGCAACTTCTTTTAGCTCGTCAAACTCTGATGGCGGAACGTAACGCTCTACTGGCAAGTGGTGACGGCTTGGCGCTAAGTACTGACCTAGAGTCAGCATCGTTACACCGTGTGCGCGTAGATCTTTCAGTACTTCGATGATTTCTTCTTTGGTTTCACCAAGACCCATCATCAAACCAGATTTGGTCGGTACATCTGGATGCTGCTCTTTGAACTTCTTAAGAAGCTCCAGCGACCATTTGTAGTTCGCACCTGGGCGAGCTTTACGGTAAAGACGTGGTGCAGTTTCTAGGTTGTGGTTGAAGACATCTGGCGGATTGTCTTTCATTAGATCCAGCGCTACGTCCATACGACCACGGAAGTCAGGAACCAGAGTTTCAATCTTAATATGCGGGTTCAACGCACGGATCTCGCGGTTACAGTCGGCAAAGTGCTGTGCACCACCATCACGCAGATCGTCACGGTCTACAGAAGTGATTACTACGTATTTCAGCTTCATATCGGCGATGGTTTTCGCCAGTTTTTGAGGCTCTTCTGCTTCCGGTGGTAATGGGCGGCCATGAGCAACGTCACAGAAAGGACAACGACGAGTACAAATAGCACCTAGGATCATGAAGGTAGCTGTACCGTGGTTAAAACATTCCGCTAGGTTAGGGCAAGATGCTTCTTCACATACGGAGTGAAGTTTATTCTTGCGCATCGCCGCCTTGATGTCTTGAATTCGTTGGCTGTCGGCTGGTAGCTTGATCTTCATCCAATCAGGCTTACGTAGCACTTCTTTCTGCTCTGTAGGCATGTTCTTTACGGGAATCAATGCCATTTTATCGGCGTCACGATATTTAACGCCTTTTTCCATCTGGATTGGTTTGCTCATGCTTTATTACCTTGAGAAGGTGCTTCTGTGCTGAATTCTACTTGCTCATAGTCGAGCAAAGTAACGAGTTCTTCTATTAATTGTTTTTCTACGGCTTCTACATTGTCTGGGCCGCCAAATTGGCTGACCTGAACCATTTCCATACCTTCATAACCACAAGGGTTAATACGCAGAAACGGTGTTAAATCCATATTTACGTTCAAGGCTAAGCCATGAAACGAGCATCCTTTACGAATGCGTAAACCGAGAGAGCATATTTTTTTACCGTCAACGTAAACGCCTGGTGCGTCAGGTCGCGCGGCCGAATCGATATTGTATGCTTTTAGCGTGTTGATCACGAGGTTCTCGATAGTGGTAACGAGATCTCGTACACCTAATTTTTTGCGGCGTAAGTTGATCAAGAAATAGGCGACCAACTGACCAGGGCCATGATACGTAACCTGGCCTCCGCGATCACTTTGTACAACAGGAATGTCACCAGTGTTAATAAGGTGCTCAGCTTTACCTGCCTGACCTTGCGTAAATACTGGGTTATGTTCTACCAACCAGACTTCATCAGGGGTTTCTTCTGTGCGTTGGTCGGTGAACTCATGCATCGCCTTCCATACAGGCTCATAGTCTTGGCGGCCAAGTCGTTTTACAACAAGTTGGTATTGCATGGGAATTCCTGTTGCTAATATATAAAGTTTTTGGATTATAAACCGGATAACCCTGATGCTCTACCGCTGAGTAACAGATTTTTAACTGAAAGCGATGTAAAGTTTTGTTATCTGGTTGATAAATAAAAAGAAAGCAGCCGAAGCTGCTTTCAAAAAAAATTTAATCTATCAAAAAATTATAGAACCATGCGCACGATGTCAATTTCACCTAACTCTTTGTATAGTGTCTCAACTTGCTCGATAGACGTTGCAGTGATGTTGATTGATACCGAGTGGTAGTTGCCCTTAGCACTTGGTTTAACGGTCGGGCTGTAGTCACCTGGAGCATGGCGCTGAATAACTTCAAGAACAAGCTCTGGAAGTTCAGGCTTTGCATGACCCATTACCTTGTAAGTAAATGAACAAGGGAACTCAAGCAGGTCTTTTAATTTTGCATCAGAGTTGATGGTTAGCATATCGATAACTCCAGTAGATATTCGTTGCGGTGCGAAATAGTACAGTCAAATTAGGGGGAACTCAAGACGAGGATCTCAAACTTAAAAAGCCGCCCTTTCAGGCGGCTTTGCGAATAAGTTTGCTACTCTAACGTCCTTCTTAGAAGAAGCTCTTGAATAACAATACGATGTAATCCCACATGCGGCTAAATAGACTACCTTGCTCTACGGTTTCTAGTGCCATTAGGGGGTATTCGGCAATATCTTCACCATCGATCTGATAGTATAGCTTACCAACTACATCACCTTTATTAATTGGGGCTTCTAGCTCTTTTTCAAGGACGAAGCTGGCTTTTAGGTTTTTCGCTTCACCACGTGGTAGTGTTACGTAAGTATCTTGGTCAAGGCCTAGCGCTACAGTGTCTTTGTTGCCCATCCACACTTTTTCTTCTACGAACGTTTCACCCGCTTTGTGCGGCGCTACTGTTTCGAAGAAACGGAAGCCGTAGCTTAGTAGCTTTTTGCTTTCTGACTTACGAGCATTGGCATCTTTCGTGCCCATAACGACCGCAACCAAACGCATTTGGCCTTCAGTTGCTGAACTTACTAGGCTGTAACCCGCATTGCTTGTGTGACCCGTTTTGATGCCATCAACGTTCATGCTCTTATCCCAAAGTAGACCGTTACGGTTGTATTGGGTGATGCCGTTGTAAGTAAATTTCTTCTCTGAGTACACGCGGTACTCATTTGGTACGTCACGGATCAGGGCTTTACCTAGCAATGCCATGTCGTATGGTGTCGAGTACAGCTCGGCGTTATCTAAGCCATGAACGTTGGCAAAGTGTGAGTTCGTCATACCTAGTGTGTTGGCCCAAGCGTTCATTAGGTCAACAAACGCATCTTCTGAGCCTGCAATGTGTTCAGCCATTGCTACACAGGCATCGTTACCAGACTGGACGATGATACCGCGGTTTAGGTCACGTACTTTTACAGTTGTGCCCACTTCAATGAACATTTTTGATGATTCAGGGAAGTTTTTCGCCCATGCATTTTTACTGATGGTGACATCATCATCTTCTGAGATATTACCACGCGCTAGTTCTTGGCCGATTACGTAGCTTGTCATCATCTTAGTCAGACTGGCTGGAGACAATTTTGTGTTCATCTCTTTCTCTGCCAGTACTTTACCTGAATGGTAATCCATCAGTACGTAGCCCTTCGCCGCGATTTGAGGGGCATCTGGAACAACGATAGGTGATGCAAGAGCAGATTGAGCGAAAGTTGCAGAAAGGGCAACCGAAGAAACGAGAATAGATTTCACAAACTTATTTTTATTCATGGTAATTCAAATTTTTGGGTTAACTGCGGACATCTTATCAGAATCCCCAGCTATGTAAGAGGGGATCGAGGAGAAATTCATGACACTAGGTCATTTGGCAGTGTTGTGTTTTTTAATAAATGCAGACGAATAGCCGAGCAACTTTACTTTATCTAGAGTGGCTTGCGTCAGGGAATAGTCAGTAAATGGCCCTAACAACAAGCGATAAGACTCTTTCGCATTTTCTAGGAAAGTTTCTGTATCCAATTTTTGACCAAGCTCGGTGCCTAAAGTTCGCGCGCGCTCTTCATTTTTTGATGATGCCACCTGAATAACGTACTTAGGGTGCGCTTCTAATGACTTTTTGTCCGTGGGCTGATTGATACTGATCACTTCAATTTCCACGTTCGCGGTGCCTGTTTTTATGACATCTAACTTATGTGCGGCGGCATAGCTTAAATCGATAATACGGCCATCGTGAAAAGGACCTCGGTCATTAACTCGTACTACGGTGGTTTTGCCGTTGTCAGTATTGGTAACTTTTACGTAACTTGGTAACGGTAGCGTTTTATGCGCAGCCGTCATTGAGTACATGTCATAGATTTCGCCATTAGAAGTCAAATGACCTTGGAACTTCTTCCCATACCAAGATGCGCGGCCTTTTTCTTTAAAGCCTTTGGCATCGCGAACTATCTTGTAGTCTTTTCCGCGCAAGTGGTAATCTTTGTTCCCACCTAGGCTGTACGGTTCATATTTAGGGTGCGCATCCTCGATGTGTTCGACTGAAAGCGGTGTATCCGGTGCAACATCGGATTCGAGTTCGTAACGGCCTTCTTGTTCTTTTTGGCTAGTTGATGAACAGCCTGCCAAAATAAGAGCAGAGAAAACCAAGGAATATAAAGCGCGTTTTTGCATGTCTAGGTCGCCTTAGAGAATGCTTTTCGGTGCGTATGAATTGACATCAGAATACCAAAGCCAGCCATCAAGGTTACCATTGATGTGCCGCCATAACTAATGAGTGGCAACGGTACACCTACTACAGGTAGGATGCCACTTACCATGCCAATATTTACAAAAATATACACGAAGAAGCTGAGTACAATACTGCCTGCCATCATTCGTCCAAATGCAGTTTGCGCTTGGCTGGCGAGGTATAAACCTCGTCCAATAATAAATAGATAGATGGCTAAAAGGCAAAGGAAGCCAATCATACCCCATTCTTCAGCAATTACTGCAAAGATAAAGTCAGTGTGTCGTTCAGGAAGAAATTCCAGTTGTGACTGCGTACCTTGCAACCAACCTTTGCCGGAAATACCACCGGAGCCAATCGCAATTTTACTCTGAATAATGTGGTAGCCCGCACCTAGCGGGTCAGACTCTGGATTAAACAGAGTACGAACTCGTACTTTTTGATACTCACGCATCAAGAAAAACCACAAAATCGGAATGAAACCACCCAGTGCAATCGCAGCACCAGCGATGATTTTCCAACTAATGCCCGCGAGGAAGATAACAAAAATACCGGAAGCGGCGATTAGAATAGAGGTCCCTAAGTCAGGCTGTTTTGCAATGAGGATGGTTGGCAAGCAGACCATAATCAGTGCAACGATGAGTGTTTTTAGCGTTGGCGGAAGGGGTTGTCGACCTACATAGCGTGCCACCATTAATGGCACCGCGAGCTTCAATAACTCGGAAGGTTGAAAGCGCACAAAACCGAGGTTAAGCCAACGCTGTGCGCCTTTAGATGCTTCACCGAAAAACAGCACGCCAAAGAGCAGTATGACGCCGCCGACGAACATCAAAGGTGCCAGGCTCTCGTAGGTTCGTGGAGAAAGCTGCGCAAGAACGATCATCACAACGAGTGAAAGCACCATCCGCATAGCTTGGCGATCCATCATCAGTAAACTTTGGCCACTAGCGCTGTACATGATCACGAGGCCAAACCCCATCAGGGCCAATATGCCAAGTAGGAGTGGTAAGTCGATATGGAAGCGTTCAAACAGGGCGCGATTTTTACCTGTAGAGGGATCCATCTTCATTACTGTTTTACCTCTTTCTTCGCATTGTTTTCAGGCTCAATTTCTTCTGGGCCTAGAACGACTCGGTCAAAAATTTTCCTTACTACTGGGGCACCGTTGCTAGAACCACCGCCGGCGTTTTCTAGTACTACAGTGACGACCACTTTAGGATCATCAAATGGTGCAAAGCCAGTAAATAACGCATGGTCACGTAAGTGCTCGGCGATCTCATCGGCGTTGTACTCTTCGTTTTCACCCAGACCGAAGACCTGTGCAGTACCTGATTTACCCGCTGTTTGATAACTCATTTTGTAGAATGAGCGGCGAGCTGTTCCGCGCGTGCCATGGTTTACCCGACGCATGCCTTCTTTCGCCATATCCCAGTACTTTTTCGGTACATTCTTGATTGGCGGGTAAGTCACGTATTCTGTTGTTTGTTGTTCTTCGAAGTCGTTGCCGTTCTCTATCGTCGCTTTGAGCAAGTGAGGTGCGATAACTTCTCCCTCATTTACTAATACGGAGGTCGCTTTGGCGATTTGCATTGGTGTTGCTGTCCAATAACCTTGGCCGATACCCACAGGGATCGTATCGCCTTTGTACCACGGGGTTTTATGGCGAGACATTTTCCAGTCACGAGTCGGCATATTCGCCTTACTTTCTTCGTAGATATCGATGCCAGTGTAATCACCAAAACCGAACATCATCATCCAATTCGAAATACGGTCAATACCCATGTCATAAGCGATTTGATAGTAGAAGGTATCAACAGACTCTTCGATCGACTTAATGATATCGACGCGTCCGTGTCCCCAACGCAACCAGTCACGGAATGGGCGAGTGTTGGAGTTTGGTATGCGCCAATAACCTGGATCATTTCGCGTAGTGTTCGGTGTGACGACACCTTCTTGTAGTGCGGCTACCGCCATAAATGGTTTGATGGTAGACGCAGGTGGGTAAATGCCAAGTGTGGTACGGTTGACCAAAGGACGGTTTTTATCGTTCAAAAGGGCGCGATAGTCTTTCCCCGAGATTCCGTGCACGAACGAGTTAGGGTCGTAGCTAGGGCTTGAAACCATAGCCAGTACGCCGTTGTCTCTAGGATCGATCACTACAGCACTACCTCGACGGCCATCCAATAATTGGTGTACGTACAGCTGCAAGTTGATATCAAGGTTTAAAACGATGTCTTTTCCGGGTACAGGTGGAACGTACTTTAACGTACGAATTACTCTGCCGCGACTGTTTACCTCGACTTCTTGATATCCGGCCGTACCGTGTAAGAGGTCTTCGTAGTATTTTTCGATACCCAGCTTACCAATGTCGCGAGTTGCTTGATAGTTTGCGTCTTTTTCTTCTCGGATCAGGCGCTGCATGTCGCGATCATTGATTCGAGAAACGTAACCAATCACGTGGGTTAATACTTCGCTGAAAGGGTAGTAGCGCTTTAAGGTCGCACTTATTTCTACACCAGGAAAGCGGTACTGATTGACGGAGAATACCGCTACTTGTTTTTCGTTCAGTTGGGTAAGCAGTGGGACCGACTTAAATCGACGAGTCCGTTTACGCTCTTGGTGGAAACGTTCAATCTGATCTGGGGTAATTTCCAGAATGGTTTGTAGTTCTTGGATGGTTGCATCAATGTCTTTAATTTTTTCTGGAGTCAGTTCTAAGTTAAAGACGGGACGGTTCTCTGCCAGTAAAACACCATTTCGATCATAAATCAGACCTCGGTTAGGCGCGATAGGAACCACTTTGATACGGTTATCGTTCGAGCGGGTTTGATAATCTTGAAACTGGTTCACCTGAATGTTGTACATATTGGCGACCAGAGCTCCCATCAAGAGAACAATGCCGATAAAAGCGACAATAGCGCGGCTGGCAAACAGACGCGCTTCGGCTTGATAATCTCGGATTTGACTGCGGCGCTTACGAATCATTAACGCTTGGCTCTAAAGTTAAACAACGATTATTCGCGGTGGTAAGGATGGTTCGCGGTGATGCTCCACGCTCGGTACAAGCTTTCTGCCATTACGATACGCACTAAAGGGTGGGGTAGCGTTAAGGCAGACAATGACCAGCTTTGGTCTGCTGCAGCTTTGCATGCAGGAGCGAGTCCTTCAGGACCGCCGATTAAGATTGATACATCACGGCCATCTAATTTCCAAGCTTCTAACTGCTCAGCGAGTTGAGGAGTGTCCCATTTTTTACCTGGGATATCTAACGTGACGATACGGTTGCCTTTTGGTACCGCAGCGAGCATCGCTTCCCCTTCTTTTTGCAGGATACGAGCGATATCGGCATTTTTTCCACGTTTGCCAGCAGAGATTTCAATCAACTCCAATGGCATATCATGTGGGAAACGGCGACGATATTCTTGAAAGCCTTCCTCAACCCATTTTGGCATTTTTGTGCCAACAGCAATTAGTTGAATTTTCAAAAGATTAACCCCAGAGTTTTTCTAGCTGGTAGAGTTCGCGGTGCTCTTCTTGCATCACGTGAAGCATGGCGTCGCCCATATCTAGGACTACCCATTCACCTTCGTTTTCACCTTCCATTCCTAGTGGCTCGAGACCGGCTTTTTTCACTTCTGTTGCAACGTGGTCAGCGATGGATGAAACGTGGCGTTTGGATGTGCCAGTACAGATGATCATGTAATCTGTAACGCTTGATTTATCTTCCACATTTAGGACGATAATGTCTTCCGCTTTCATGTCGTCGGCTTTGTCAGCTAAAAAGTCTTTCAGTTCTTCGCGAAGCACTCGGTTTTCCTCGGTTTGTCTCTTATCTCTACAGTGTTTTACATTCTTGCTTGCAAAACAGGTCGCGCACTATATCACGCTTTGATTTTTAAATTGCCAGCTTAATATCAGGAGAGCAGGTTTCTAAGCTCAACTGATGAATAGTTGGCCATACAGACTCGTCATATTGAGTTTTGGCTTTTATCTCTGCTTGAGCCAACAAGGAGAGCAATGCACAAATACGACTCGCCGATAAGCGGGTCAGTGCTGCGTTATAGAGTGGACGCTTGTTTTGCCAAACTCGATATTTCTCAAATACCTGGTTCATTCCCATTTGAGTTAAGTCTTGATGCATATTTAAAAGTTGGCTCAACTCTTTTTGTACACTTCGAATCAAGATCACGGTCTCGACCCCTTCCGCCTCAAGTTGGCGAAGAATACGTTGTGCACGGTTTGCTTTACCTGCCAGTAAGGCGTCGATCCAGTTAAACGTAGTAAAGTGATTATGGCGACTTAGGGCTTCCTCTAAACGTATGATGGTCAGCTCACCATCCGGGTAGAGTAGGGCCAATTTCTCTAAGCTTTGTGTCAATGCAAAGAGGTTACCTTCATGCCATTGAGCCAACATTTGCAGTGATTGTTGATCGGGTTTTAGGCCCAACGTGCGGCAACGTGCCTGAATGAACATAGGTAAGCGTTGTAGATCTGGCGACAAACAGCTTACCCAGTCGCCTTTTGAGCTTAATGCTTTGAACCATTTCGCATTTTCTTGGGCTTTGGTCAGTTTACTACCAACAATGACGAGCATGATGTCATCATGCAGCATATCACACAGTGTTTGCAGCTCTTTGCTGACGGCGGTTGTCACGCCACTTTCTGGAATTTCAAGCTCGATCAATTGACGGTTTGAGAACAGGCTCATCGCTTGGAAGCAATCGTAAACTTGATTCCAGTCGATGCTTGCGTCTACCGCAAAACGGTGTTTTTCCTCAACACCTTGTTGAAACGCTGCCTTTTGGATTGCTTGGCGGCTCTCTTGAATCAGTAACGGCTCATTACCAAAGATTAGGTAAACTTGTTTAACGTGTTTAGTTAAATGATCCGTTAATTTATCGGCATAAATTCGCATAGTGATTAAGAGTTTGTGTTCGCTGGCTCAGAGATTTGTCGTGCTTCATATTCGGCACGAATACGGCCCAGCTGGCGCATCATCTGTTTTGCAGCTTGCAAGCGCATCTCGTCTTCAATTACGTCACGTTCAACAGATTTTGCAAGTGCCGTCAACGGGTTGTCTAGGTAGTTGCGGTTTACTGTTGTCGTAAAGTTTTTAGAGCCATAGCCAGGAATCGTCACACGGTATTTTACTACGTATGTCAGCTCTTTTTCTGCTGCACGGCTATTTTGATACAGAGACAGTGTACGCTCATCGATAGTCGCTTCCGTCAAATGAAGGTTGGGTACAGTCGATGATGGTTGAACAAGTTCAACTTTGTTCAGTTCGAGTTGAGAGCGAACATAGCGAGTTAATTCACTGTATTCATCGTAGCTGGAGAAAGACATAGTGTGCAGCTCTTCCGGTACGGAATACTCGCCGCGAAGGTGAAAACCACAGGCAGAAAGAAGCCCCGCTAATACCAATACCACTGGTAGTTTAATCAAAGAGAAAAAGCGCATTGATTGTATTCATCCTAAATTGAAGGGGTTATTTACCTTAAACCACTCATGTGAATGGTTTGAGGTAAATAAACAGGGTAGCGAACTACCCTGTTTAATGACTCTTGGTTAACAAATAAGTTCGTAAACAGAGACAAATTGCAAGCTGTGATTAGTTTGCAACGATGTTCAGCAGTTTACCTGGAACGTAAATGACTTTACGAATAGTCAGGCCATCAGTGAACTTAACCACGTTTTCGTCGTTTAGACCAAGCTGTTCGATATCGTCTTTAGAGATATCCGCTGGGACTGTTAGCTTCGCACGTAGCTTACCGTTAACTTGAACAACGATAGTTTTTTCGTCTTCAACTAGCGCTTTTTCGTCAAACGTCGGCCATGCCGCGTTATCAATGTCTGTTTCACCTAGTGCTGCCCATAGCTCGTATGAGATATGCGGAGTGATAGGGTAAAGCATGACAACAATAGCTTTCAGTGCTTCGTCAAGGATTGCACGATCTTGCGCAGATTCTTGAGGCGCTTTCGCTAGTTTGTTCATCAGCTCCATGATCGCTGCGATCGCGGTGTTGAATGTTTGACGACGAGCGATATCGTCCGTCACTTTCGCGATGGTTTTGTGAACGTCACGGCGAAGTGCTTTTTGATCACCAGAAAGCGCGGCTGTATCTACTGCTTCTGCTGCGCCTTTCGCTGTGTGCTCTTTCACTAGTTTCCAAACACGTTTTAGGAAGCGGTTCGCACCTTCTACGCCAGACTCTTGCCATTCAAGCGTCATGTCTGCTGGAGACGCGAACATCATGAATAGGCGTACTGTGTCAGCTCCGTACTTATCTACCATTTCTTGAGGGTCGATACCGTTGTTCTTAGACTTAGACATCTTGATCATGCCTGAGTGCGTTACATCACGACCTTCAGTGTCTTTAGCAGAAGTAATGCGGCCTTTACCATCACGTTCAACGGCTACGTCTGTTGGAGCTACCCACTCTTTACCGCCTTTCTCGTTCTCGAAGTAGAACGCGTCTGCCAGTACCATGCCTTGACACAGTAGCTGCTTGAACGGTTCGTCAGACGTTACGTAGCCCGCGTCACGTAGCAATTTGTGGAAGAAGCGTGAGTACAGTAGGTGCATACAAGCGTGCTCGATACCGCCGATGTACTGGTCTACTGGTAGCCAGTAGTTTGCTTTTTCTGGATCTAGGATGTCGTCTGCTTGCGGTGAACAGTAACGCGCGTAGTACCAAGAAGATTCCATGAACGTATCGAACGTATCTGTCTCACGTAGAGCAGGTTCGCCGTTGAATGTGGTCTTCGCCCATTCTTTATCTGCTTTGATTGGGCTGGTTACACCGTCCATTACCACGTCTTCTGGAAGAATCACTGGTAGTTGGTCAGCAGGTACTGGGTGAACTTCACCGTCTTCAGTCGTTACCATTGGGATTGGTGCGCCCCAGTAACGTTGACGAGATACGCCCCAGTCGCGTAGACGGAAGTTTACAGTCTTAGTGCCTTTGCCTTCTGCTTCTAGCTTCGCTGCAATTGCATCGAACGCCGCTTGGAATTCTAGGCCGTCGAACTCACCTGAATCGAACAGTACGCCTTTCTCAGTGTATGCTGCTTCAGAGATGTCTAGTTCGCTGCCATCAGCAGGCTTGATAACTGGCACGATGTCTAGACCGTACTTCGTTGCGAACTCGTAGTCACGTTGGTCGTGTGCAGGTACTGCCATTACCGCGCCTGTACCGTAGTCCATCAGTACGAAGTTTGCTACGTAAACAGGAACTTCACGGCCGTTCAATGGATGAATAGCAGTAAGGCCAGTAGCCATACCTTTCTTCTCCATTGTCGCTAGCTCAGCTTCTGCAACCTTGTTGTTCTTACATTCGTCGATAAACGCTGCAAGCTCTGGGTTGTTCTCTGCAGCAAGAGCTGCAAGAGGGTGGCCGGCTGCGATGCCCACGTAAGTCACACCCATTAGCGTATCTGGACGTGTTGTGTAAACTTCTAGGTCTTGTTGACCCTTAACTTCAAACTTCAGCTCAACGCCTTCAGAGCGGCCAATCCAGTTGCGCTGCATGGTTTTCACCATTTCAGGCCAACCTTCAAGCTTGTCTAGGTCGTCTAGTAGCTCTTGAGCATATTCAGTGATTTTGATGAACCATTGAGGGATTTCTTTTTGCTCTACAGGCGTATCACAACGCCAGCAACAACCGTCTTCAACCTGCTCGTTTGCAAGAACAGTTTGGTCGTTAGGACACCAGTTAACAGAAGACGTCTTTTTGTAAACTAAACCTTTCTCGTAAAGTTTAGTGAAGAACTCTTGTTCCCAGCGGTAGTACTCAGGCGTACATGTTGCGAATTCACGGTTCCAATCGTAACCAAAGCCTAGAAGCTTAAGTTGGTTCTTCATGTATTCGATGTTTTCGTAAGTCCAAGGTGCTGGTGCAGTTTTGTTTTTTACTGCTGCGTTTTCTGCAGGTAGACCGAATGCGTCCCAACCGATTGGTTGCATCACGTTTTTACCTTGTAGGCGTTGGAAACGAGATACTACATCACCGATAGTGTAGTTGCGCACGTGACCCATGTGCAGTCGACCACTTGGGTATGGGAACATGGATAGACAGTAGAATTTTTCTTTATTTGGGTCTTCACTTACAACAAAGGTTTTGTTGTCATCCCAGTGCTTTTGAACTTTTTGTTCAATATCTTGTGGGTTGTATTGTTCTTGCATCGATGGTATCCGTTATCTTGGAATTTGTGAGTTCGGTTAGAACAGACTTAAATAGATCGTCATAGAATACCTAAAGCTAGGGATCACAACAATAGCCAATCTGTACCCATGCGCCCTTAAGTGACGCAGGTAGGAGAAAGATGGAGGTCAGTTATGCCTAAACGTAAAACAGGTTATGAGGAAATGCTCGAGGATGTGATTGAAACCTTGAAGCACAGTCCGGAAGAAGTTAACAAAGCGATTGAGACGTCGGGCAAAGTGGTGGATGCTGCTAATGACTTGACCAAAGATGAATTGGCTTTAATCAAAGCGTACCTTAAAGCAGACTTAAAAGAGTTTTCAGAGAGTTACGAGGACAGTAAAAGTGGTCCGTTTTACTTAACGATTGCGGATTCGATATGGCAAGGGCTGTTAGAGATTACAGACCGAACTAAAGTTGAGTGGGTTGAGTTGTTCGATGACTTAGAGCATCAAGGGCTATATGAAGCAGGAGAGGTGATAGGCTTAGGTACCTTGGTCTGTGATGATTGTGGTCACAAGACAACGTATAACCACCCAACTGTAATCATTCCGTGTATTAAATGTGGTCACAAAGGCTTTACTCGCCAGTCATTAAAGCCATAAATGGCGCGTAACGACTGTATAATGCAATGAATAAAAAAGAGGCTTGGTCGCCTCTTTTTTGTCTTTTCTACTTTCAAGCTGTTATCAGCTCTGTTTTCTTCTTAAACCGAAAGCCAGCGCTAAACTTAATCCCACCCAAATATACAATGGCCAAGTACCTACGATTCGATATGGCGTTTTCCGATTGGTTGGGGTGAGCTCCGCGCGTAGCACTGCAGTTTCAAACTGCGGTACTTGCTCAACGATTTTTCCCTTGTGATCGGTTACCGCTGTTAATCCGTTGTTAGTCGAGCGGATGAGCGGTTTACCTAATTCTAAGGCACGCATACGGGCGATCTCCATATGCTGAAGAGGGCCGATAGAGTGACCAAACCATGCGTCGTTTGATAACGTTAGAATGAAGTCCGTTTCGTCAGTCACATTTTGACGCACTTGTTCATTAAAGATGATCTCATAGCAAAGCGCTGGTGCCATGTGCATGCCATTCGCAACGATGTTGGGCTGCACAAAAGCTCCCCGGCTAAACGACGACATCGGCAAGTTAAAGAATGGCGCTAATGGGCGCAAAATATCTTCAAATGGAACAAACTCACCAAACGGTAACAAGTGATGCTTATGGTAGCGTTCGCTCAAGTCGAAACTGTAGTCACCGTATGGTGTGATGCCAAGGGACAGAATACTGTTGTAGAACTGTCGATCTTCAGCTTGGTTGACGACACCGGTAATGATTGCGCTGTTATTCATTTTTGCTGCGCTGTCGATATTGCTCAAAAATGAAGGCACTTCAATTTCAAAAGCAGGAATTGCAGCTTCTGGCCAGACGATAATATCAGCGTCCCAGTTTTCACGAGTGAGATCGGCGTATTTCATGATGGTTGGCCAACGTTGGCTTGGCAGCCACTTAAGGTTTTGGTCAACGTTACCTTGAATCAGCGCGAGCTTAGTCGTGTCTTCTGGTCGAGGTGTTACCCAATCGTAGTTTCGAATCCCAAAGCCTGTGCTGAGTAATACCGCAGGAATAATCACCATCAGCCACTGTTTATGAACCCAAGCATAGGCTAATGCCCCCGCACTAATAAGGATAAACAGAGTGAGCAGTTCCACGCCACCGATAGGCGCAAAGCTTGCTAGTGGAGCATCAATCTGGCTGTAGCCTAGCCATAGCCACGGGAAGCCGGTCATCACCCAACCACGCAACCAATCACTGATTAGCCATAAAGCGGGCGCAGCGAGAAGCGCTTTTGTGAGCGTAAATTGAGGAAAGAGTTTGTTGTTTAGCCAGGCAAATAAGCCTGAATAAACAGCCAAGTAGGCGACAAGCAAGCCCATTAAAAATAAATTAGCAATCAGTGGCATGCCACCAAAGCCGGAGATACTGACGTACACCCAGCTAACGCCAGTTGCAAATTGACCTAACCCCCAAGCATAGCCAATCCACAGTGCGCGTTTCGGTGTTTGGTTAGCAAGAAGAATCAGTAGAATAGCTGGGCTAAGAATGGCAACAGGCCACAACTGGTAAGGTGCAAAAGCGAGCGTAGTAGAGGCGCCAACAAAAGCGGCCACTAAGGGCCGCTTGAGGCGATGAAAGAGTTCATTCATCATTATAATTTTCTGAGATTCCCAATGGGTATCGCGTTACTCTTGAGTGGCTTCAATCAGGGTTTCTTCGTCTGGGATCGTCACTTGGAGTTGAATGACACGACGGTTATCGGCAGCGGTGACTTTGAAGTTGTAACCTTCAATTTCAACCAGTTCACCACGAGAAGGTAAGTGACCAAAGGCAGTCATGACCATGCCACCAACGGTATCTACTTCCTCATCGCTGAAGTTAGTTCCAAATGTCTCATTAAACTCTTCGATGGTTGTCAGCGCTCTGACAGCAAACGTATGCTTGCTAAGCTTACGAATGTCTGTCTCTTCGCTTTCATCGAATTCATCTTCGATATCCCCGACGATTTCTTCAAGGATATCTTCAATGGTCACAAGACCAGAAACACCACCGAATTCATCGACAACAATGGCCATATGATAACGTTCTTCACGGAACTCTTTCAGCAGTCGATCAACGCGTTTACTTTCCGGTACCACAACGGCTGGTCGAATAACTTCTTCGATATCAAATGGATTACTGCCTGAGCCTAAGTATTTAAGTAAGTCCTTCGCAAGAAGAATGCCTTCCACATGGTCTTTATCTTCGCTGATCACAGGGTAGCGAGAGTGTTGAGCATCGGTAATCAAGGCAACCAAGGTATCAAGGTCGTGAGTACGCTCAACCGTAACCATTTGCGAACGCGGGATCATAATGTCACGCACGCGCATTTCGGAGATTTCCATAACACCTTCAAGCATATCGCGGGTGTCATGGTCAATCAGGTCATTGACTTCAGAGTCACGGATAACATCCACAAGCTCTTGGCGATCTTTTGGTTCGCCCTGAAATAATTGACCTAGACGTTCAAAGAAGGACTTTCTACTCGGACCTTCTGCCTTTTCTTTCTTATCTTCGTTAGAAGAGGGAGAATTATCTTCGTTCATTGTTTCTCAATTAAGTAACGCTATCAGAAGTGTGATAGCACACATAGAGAGGCGAACACGAGAATCATTTTGGTGGTTCGCCTTTCCCTGCTGAATAGCCAATGGCTACTCTTTTTCAGCAATGTAAGGGTCTTCATAGCCCATACCTTGCATGATTTCGGTTTCGAGGGACTCCATCTCTTCGGCTTCGTCATCCTCAATATGATCATAACCTAGCAGATGCAAGCTGCCATGTACAACCATATGCGCCCAATGTGCTAACAGAGGCTTGTTCTGTTCAATTGCCTCTTTTTCAACGACTTGGCGGCAAATAATTAAGTCGCCAAGTAAATCTATTTCCATACCCGGAGGAGCTTCAAATGGAAAAGACAGCACATTAGTCGGTTTATCTTTACCACGATACTCATGGTTAAGCGTGTGACTTTCTTGTTCATCCACAATGCGAATGGTCACTTCGGCTTGTGGCTGGAAGAGAGGAATCGTCTTATCTAGCCACAATTGGAAATCTTGCTGCGAAGGCAGCCCTTCTTCATTTTCGACTGCCAGTTGCAGATCAAGTTCAATCGCCATGATTATTCCTTAGTGGAAGCAACTTGTGCATTCAGTTCAGCTTTTGCTGCTTCTAGTAACTTCGCATCGCGTTCTTCACGACGACGCTTCTCGAACTCTTTACGCTCTTTCTGGTCTTGTGCTTCCCACTTCTCATACGCGTTAACGATACGAGCAACCACTGGGTGACGTACAACGTCGTCTGCTAAGAAGAAGTTAAAGCTGATGTCGTCGACTTCGCTTAATACTTCAATAGCATGACGAAGACCTGATTTTGCACCACGAGGTAAGTCGATTTGCGTGACGTCACCAGTGATAACTGCGCGAGAGTTAAAACCAATACGCGTTAGGAACATCTTCATCTGCTCAACCGTGGTGTTCTGACTCTCATCAAGAATGATGAAAGCGTCGTTTAGAGTACGACCACGCATGTAAGCAAGAGGGGCTACCTCAATCACGTTACGTTCAATCAGCTTCTCTACGCGCTCAAAGCCCAACATTTCAAATAGGGCATCGTATAGCGGACGTAGGTATGGGTCGACTTTCTGGCTTAAGTCACCAGGTAGGAAGCCCAGTTTCTCACCGGCTTCAACCGCAGGGCGCGTCAATAGAATACGACGGATCTCTTGGCGCTCTAGTGCGTCAACTGCTGCAGCAACGGCAAGATAAGTTTTACCTGTACCAGCTGGGCCAATACCAAAAGAAATATCATGCGTGACCATATTAACCAAGTACTGCGCTTGGTTTGGCGTACGTGGTTTGATCACACCTTTCTTGGTTTTGACGAAGACTTCTTTACCATGCTCGATATTAGACTCAGTATTCTGCTCAAGAACACCAGACTCTTTAATCGCTAAATGGATCTGTTCAGGCTCAATGTCTGGGATCTCACCTCGTACAGGCGCGGTATCAACATACAGAGTTTTCAGGATATCCAGCGCAGCTGATGCGGTATGAGGTTTACCGACAATTGTAAAATGGTCACTACGGTGGTTAATTTCAACGCCTAGACGACGTTCTAAATGCTTGATGTTGTCATCGAATGGACCGCACAGGCTAGCAAGTCGGCGGTTGTCGGAAGGTTCTAGGTTAATTTCTAGAGTTACGATTTTATTACTCAATGTTGCCTCTCATTTTTTGCCACTTAGTGAGAGCCTGATAACGACCAGGCTCTCCATGGCTATTTATACGAGCTTACGGCGTAAAAGTAGCTACACCCAGCTCATCTTCGCGACGTGTTTTCGCCATCATCTGCGTTGGGGAAATCACACTACGAAGATCCATGTCTTTTTCAGTACGTACTAGCTCACCACGCAGTGAGTTCGCAAATACGTCTACGATCTTCACATCAACGAACTGACCAATTAGGTCTGCACTACCTTCAAAGTTTACTACACGGTTGTTTTCTGTACGAGCGCGTAGTTCCATTAGGTTTTTCTTCGAAGGACCTTCAACTAGAACACGTTGTTCTGTGCCAAGCATTAAGCGAGAGTAACGCATCGCTTGAGCATTGATAGTTTGCTGTAGTTCGTAAAGGCGCTCTTTTTTCACTTGTTCTGATACATCACAAGGGTAATCCGCTGCTGGCGTACCTGGACGTGGAGAGAAGATGAAGCTGAAGCTCATGTCAAAGTCTACATCTTTGATTAGCTTCATTGTGTCTTGGAAGTCTTTGTCTGTCTCACCAGGGAAACCAACAATAAAGTCTGAACTGATTTGAATATCAGGACGAGCTTTACGCAGTTTACGGATGATCGACTTGTACTCGATAGCGGTGTGAGGGCGTTTCATCATAGTTAGGATACGGTCACTACCACTTTGCACAGGTAAGTGCAGGAAGCTCACAAGCTCAGGCGTATCTTCGTAAACCGCGATGATGTCGTCAGTGAATTCTAGCGGGTGGCTCGTTGTGAAACGAATACGGTCGATACCATCGATAGACGCAACCAAACGAAGCAGTTCTGCAAATGAACAGATTTCACCGTCGTGTGTTGGACCGCGGTACGCGTTTACGTTTTGACCCAGTAGGTTTACTTCACGTACGCCTTGTTCAGCAAGCTGTGCGATTTCGAACAGCACGTCATCCATTGGACGGCTTACTTCTTCACCACGAGTGTACGGTACGACACAGTAAGTACAGTACTTCGAGCAGCCTTCCATAATAGAAACGAATGCTGTCGCGCCTTCTGCACGAGGCTCTGGTAGGCGGTCGAACTTTTCGATCTCTGGGAACGAAATGTCCATAACTGGTGCGTCATCCGACTGAGATTGTTTGATCATCTCAGGTAGGCGGTGCAGAGTTTGTGGGCCAAAAATAACGTCGACGTATGGTGCACGTTCACGAATATGGTCACCTTCTTGCGTTGCTACACAACCACCTACACCGATAACTACGCCAGGTTTTTTATCTTTTAGTGTTTTCCAGCGGCCAAGCTGGTGGAAAACTTTCTCTTGCGCTTTTTCACGGATCGAACAGGTGTTAAGTAGAAGTACGTCTGCTTCCTCTGGCTCTTCCGTCAGCTCGTAGCCGTTTGCAGCATTAAGCAGGTCGGCCATTTTTGATGAATCGTATTCGTTCATCTGGCAGCCCCAGGTTTTAATTAGCAGTTTCTTACTCATCTCACTTTCGCTCGTTCAGTTGTACTTAAATTGGAGAGCTATTGCTCAAATTATAGCCGCCATCACGGCGGTAAGCGGCGTATTGTACTGCTTTAAAAAGCACCTGACTAGTGATCTGGCTAATTCTCTGCAAAGCCTGATGAAATCTAGTTTTTCGCCCTATGCAGAACAAGGTTTTTTGTTAAACAATTTTGTAAAAATAGCCATGGAAAGTACAATAAAAAACGCCAATTAATCAGCACGATGAAGAGTGAAAAATGAACAAGTATGACATCGCCGTGATCGGTGGCGGTATGGTTGGGGCAGCCGTCGCTGTTGGATTTGCCAAGCAGGGCAGAAGCGTTGTCTTGGTTGAAGGTGCAAAACCCAAAGCTTTTGATGCCGCTCAGGTGATGGATATTCGCGTATCTGCGATTTCGCACCAGTCGGTGGAGTTACTTGATTCACTCGGCGCATGGTCAGAAATTAAAAGTATGCGAGTTTGCCCTTATCGGCGTTTAGAAACTTGGGAGCACCCGGAGTGCCGTACTCGTTTTCACTCTGATGAACTGTCATTGGAGCAGCTAGGTTATATCGTTGAAAACCGCCTAATCCAATTAGGTCTTTGGCAAGTCTTCTCTCAGTATGACAATCTAACCGTGATGTGTCCCGAGCGATTAAAAGACATTGAGTTTGCAGATGTAAACCTTGTGACACTAGAAAGTGGGGTGCAGTTTGAAGCTAACTGGGTAATTGGTGCTGATGGTGCAAACTCTAAAGTTCGTCAATTGGCTGGAATTGGTGTGACTGCGTGGGATTACCGACAACACTGCATGTTGATTAACGTGAAAACAGAATTGCCACAGCAAGATATCACTTGGCAACAATTTACTCCTTCAGGCCCGCGTTCATTTTTACCTTTGTGCTCTTTGACTAATGAAGACGGTCAAGAAGTAGGCCAAGGTTCGTTGGTTTGGTATGACTCGCCAAAACGCATTAAACAACTGTGTGCGATGGGTAAACCTCAACTAAGGGAAGAAATCTTACGTCATTTCCCTGCTGAATTGGGCGATATTGAAGTTTTACAGTTTGGCTCATTCCCACTCACTCGTCGTCATGCGCAAAGCTACTCAAGCAAAAATTGCGTGTTAGTGGGTGACTCTGCCCATACGATTAACCCGCTTGCAGGGCAAGGGGTAAACTTAGGCTTCAAAGATGTAGACGTTCTCCTTTCGGTAACAGAACACCAAGAAAAGCTGGAAGATACCTTACTCGCGAAATACGAACGCGCACGTCGACCTGACAACTTACTCATGCAGACGGGCATGGACTTTTTCTATAAAGGTTTTAGCAACGATCTTGGGCCATTGAAGTTCGTACGTAATGCTGCATTGAAGCTTGCTGAAAACTCAGGGCCAATTAAGGCTCAAGTACTGAAATACGCGTTAGGTATGTAGTAAGCTACTCAAATCACAGATAGAAAAAAAGCGAGCCATGAGCTCGCTTTTTTAATTCGGCAAATCTAATGATTTCCCGAGTCCAGAACCAAAAAAAGAAAAAACCCAGCAAAGTCATGCTGGGTTTTCCGATAATGGTGCGGAAGGAGAGACTTGAACTCTCACACCTTGCGGCGCCAGAACCTAAATCTGGTGCGTCTACCAATTCCGCCACTTCCGCAACTTAATCTATAGATATCAAGATAATTGGTAAAATCTCAATATCGTTGTATATGGCAGGGCTACCTGGATTCGAACCAGGGAATGGCGGCATCAAAAGCCGCTGCCTTACCGCTTGGCGATAGCCCTACAGCGTAAATAGTCAAAGACTACTTAACCTCTCTTATCGAGAGAAAGAATGGTGCGGAAGGAGAGACTTGAACTCTCACACCTTACGGCGCCAGAACCTAAATCTGGTGCGTCTACCAATTCCGCCACTTCCGCGTATTCTGATAGTGTAGATTAATTTAAGATGGTGCGGAAGGAGAGACTTGAACTCTCACACCTTACGGCGCCAGAACCTAAATCTGGTGCGTCTACCAATTCCGCCACTTCCGCATCTTAAATCTACGTGACCGATAGCTTATGCTAGCAATCCAATCAATGGTGGCTACGACGGGATTCGAACCTGTGACCCCATCATTATGAGTGATGTGCTCTAACCAGCTGAGCTACGTAGCCATTTTAAATTTTTGATCAAGAATGGTGCGGAAGGAGAGACTTGAACTCTCACACCTTGCGGCGCCAGAACCTAAATCTGGTGCGTCTACCAATTCCGCCACTTCCGCAACTTGATCTGTAGATATCAAGATAATTGGTAAAATCTCAATATCGTTGTATATGGCAGGGCTACCTGGATTCGAACCAGGGAATGGCGGCATCAAAAGCCGCTGCCTTACCGCTTGGCGATAGCCCTACAGCGTAAATAGTCAAAGACTACTTAACCTCTCTTATCGAGAGAAAGAATGGTGCGGAAGGAGAGACTTGAACTCTCACACCTTGCGGCGCCAGAACCTAAATCTGGTGCGTCTACCAATTCCGCCACTTCCGCAACTTATTCTATAGTTATCAAGGTAATTGGTAAAAACCTAAATAACGTTGTTTATGGTGGCTACGACGGGATTCGAACCTGTGACCCCATCATTATGAGTGATGTGCTCTAACCAGCTGAGCTACGTAGCCATTTTAAATTTTTGATCAAGAATGGTGCGGAAGGAGAGACTTGAACTCTCACACCTTGCGGCGCCAGAACCTAAATCTGGTGCGTCTACCAATTCCGCCACTTCCGCAACTTGATCTGTAGATATCAAGATAATTGGTAAAATCTCAATATCATTGTATATGGCAGGGCTACCTGGATTCGAACCAGGGAATGGCGGCATCAAAAGCCGCTGCCTTACCGCTTGGCGATAGCCCTACATTGCTCTAATAAAAGAGACTTAAATAATGGTGCGGAAGGAGAGACTTGAACTCTCACACCTTGCGGCGCCAGAACCTAAATCTGGTGCGTCTACCAATTCCGCCACTTCCGCAACTTATTCTGTAGATATTAAGATAATTGGTAAAATCTCAATATCATTGTATGTGGCAGGGCTACCTGGATTCGAACCAGGGAATGGCGGCATCAAAAGCCGCTGCCTTACCGCTTGGCGATAGCCCTACATTGCTCTAATAAAAGAGACTTAAATAATGGTGCGGAAGGAGAGAACTT